>CAMYJH010000006.1 GCA_947258715.1 uncultured Gammaproteobacteria bacterium | reverse complement strand
GCCTACTGCAAGCTCGAATCCATGGAAGGGGTGCTGGCGAAGCTGTCGGGGCTCTCGCCGTTGCTCAAAGGACCTCTGATCAGAGCCTGCGAGGACTGCGTGCTCCATGACGGCAAGATCACGCTGGAGGAAGCCGAGCTTTTGCGGGCAGTGGCGGAGGCGCTCGACTGCCCAATGCCGCCGCTGATCGCGGCGCATTCGGTTTCAGCAGCGGCCTGAAATCCTTGTCCTCAGACGCCGATATCCAGGAGGACCTTGAGAACGCCGGCTTGGCGACTTCGTTCCAATCCTTCCACGCCTTGGTCCAGCGCATAGCGAGCGTCGATGAGCGATTCAGCGTTCACGCCGCCGGCCGCGAGAAGCTCGAGCGCGCGCGGAAACGGACCGCAGCGGGATCCCACCAGCCGCAGTTCATCGACGACGAGCCTGGCCATGTCCATGGTCGCCAATCCGGGAGAAGTGCTTTTCATCACCAGCGTGCCACGCGGTCTAAGCGCATCCAGCGCCGTCAACACTCCCGCTGAGTTCCCGCTGCAGTCGACGGCGACATCGTAATGCCGAGCTGGCGCCGCTTTGGCTCCCAAAACGTGGGAAACCACTCCTTCCAGGCGCTCTAGCTTGCGCCGGTGCCGCCCAATGACGTCCACCTCGGCGCCTTCCAGGGCGAGTACGCGGCATACGAGCTGCGCCAGCTTTCCGTCTCCGACGATCAATATGCGTTCAGTTGTTCTGAGGTCGATATGGTCTAGCACGTCCAGCGCTGCCGCCAAGGGTTCGGTAAATACCGCGGCGTCGTCGCTCACCTCGGGCGGTACCCGGTGAAGGTTTTCCAGTGGCAGGGTGAGAAACTGCGCGAAGGCGCCGTTGCGTCCGCGAATTCCGAGTGCTGTTCGATCGGAACAATGTTTCTTACGTCCCAACTTACACATTTCGCACTTTCCGCAGACGACGTTGATTTCGCCCACTACCCGCTGACCCTTCAACGCTTCTGGCCCGGCCTCCACTCGGCCGACAAACTCGTGACCCGGGATGCCGGTAAATTCGTACATGCCGGCGAGTAGCGCGGCGTCGGTGCCGCATACGCCCGCCTTCATCACCTTGATTAACGCCTCACCCGATTCCGCTTCAGGCCTCACCCTAGTGGTGAGCCGCAGAACGCCGTTCTCTAGCCACAGCGCTTTCACTGCTGCCCACTCGGTGGGCTGAAGGGCCGCCGTCTCCGCCCGCGCCGCCGCAACCCCGCCGGGGCGGGCCTCTGCCATCGCCGGACGGGCCACTGGAACGGCCTGTGGCCGGGAAGATAGAAAGAAGTCAAATTCATTCTAAACAAAGGGTTATGTAGTATTCTCAGCGTATATTCGAGTCCTGGCCCGGTTGTCCGATTAGACCATTTCCGTTAGGGTGTTCGGACTCTCCGGGAAGCCGGGTAGACCACCACTGAACCTTAGTTTTCACAACCAACATCGGGTGGGCAATCGATGTTCGAATACGATCAGGATATTGTGACTTCACTTCTTAACGATAACGCGCAATTTCAGCAACTATTCAAGCAGCACAACGACCTCAAAGAAAAAGTACGTAACGCTGAACTCGGCGTTTTGCCGATCGACGACATCACCCTTGGAACAATGAAAAAGGAGAAATTGCTGGCCAAAGACAAAATGGCCGCAATGATCGAGCAGTATCGCCGCGAGCACGCGTAAGCTGCCGGCGAAACCGTTAAGGCGTCACGCCAGCGGTGTAAAAATGCCCCTGCAACGATCGCTGCGGGGGTTTTTTTTCCAGGCTCACTTTTTTGAACCGCGAAGTTCGTTGCGGCTCATTATCGTCGACGTCCCGTCCAAGGCCAGACAAATATGAAAGAGGAAACCAAAGCGCCGCTA
The DNA here is from genome assembly GCA_947258715.1 of uncultured Gammaproteobacteria bacterium. GTDB lineage: Bacteria > Pseudomonadota > Gammaproteobacteria > HK1 > HK1 > CAMYJH01. The sequence goes on along the minus strand of CAMYJH010000006.1, from coordinate 189,313 downwards.
AAAGTCACAGTTTTCTCAGATTATATCTGTCCGTTTTGCTACGTCGGTGACGCGCGACTGGAGAAGCTGAAGCAGCATTTTGAACTCGACGTCGATTGGAGCTTCTTCGAGATCCATCCGGACAATCCGGCCGAAGGCAAACCCGTCTCCGAGCTTGGCTATCCTCCACAACAGTGGCAGCGCATGATGGCCAATCTCGAGGCCATGGCGACGGCCGATGGACTGGAGCTCGCTCCGAGAAGCTTCACCACTAACTCACATCGCGCCCTTTTGATGGCGGAAGCGGCCAAGGAACTGGAAGGGGCAATGTTCGAGCGGCTCCACAAGCGGCTTTTTACCGCGTATTTTGTCGATCAGAAGAATATCGGCGATGAAAATGTTTTGCGCGAGATTGCGCGAGAAGTTGGGATGCCCGAAGAGGCGGTCGACCGCGCTCTCACAGACGAAGCCTACGAGCGCCGACTGGAACAACAGCAGACGCGGGCTGCAATGCTCGGCATCCAGGGCGTCCCGGGCTTTCTGATCGGAAAGTACTTGGTTTCCGGCGCGGTACCGGTAGAAACGCTGATCACGGCGGCCGAGTACGCGACGGGAAAGCGAACTCCTGAGGCGTACCGACAATGACCGAGGAAATGTTTCGCCGAGACGCTTATGCCAAATCATGCGAAGCGGAGGTCGTTGCCGTAGACGACACCGGCGTGCGTCTCGACCGCACGGTTTTTTATCCCACCGGCGGTGGTCAGCCGGGTGACCGCGGCGTGCTCGAACCCCTCGACGGCAGTGAAGCCGTTCGCATTGTGGATACGAAAAAAGGTGTTGAGCACGGTGAAATCGTACACGTCACGGAAGGACCGGTTCCGCCCACCCTCGTCGGTACCAAGGTCCGCGCGGTCATCGACTGGGAGCGACGTTATCGGCTCATGCGTACTCACACGCTCCTGCACCTGTTGTGTTCTGTAATTCCTGCGGGAGTTACCGGCGGTTCGGTGCGGGAAGGCACCGGAAGGCTGGATTTCGACCTGCCCGAGAGCACCCTTGACAAAGAGCAGCTCACTGCGGCGTTGAATTGTCTGGTGGAAGAGAACCACGCCGTCAAGCCTCGCTGGATCAGCGACGCTGAGCTTAAGGCCCAGCCGGAGCTGGTGCGCACCATGTCGGTGAAACCACCGATGGGCCAGGGTGAGGTGCGGCTGCTGGAAATCGAGGGAGTAGACCTGCAGCCCTGCGGTGGCACCCACGTAGCCTCCACCGGCGAGATTGGGCCTGTTCGGGTGACCAAGATAGAGAAGAAAGGAAAGCACAACCGCCGGGTCAACGTCGCGCTCGCCGACGCGGGAACTGTTTAGCTGCGCGAAGCAAAGCGACCCCGAGGGCTTCGGTTACACGCCTGACTAAGAGATCATCACGGCACTTTGAGGTCACGTCTCTTCGTCTGTGCTTCATGTCTATCCCTCTTCCGCGTCGCTTCGCGACCCGCTAGGGACGCCGCCAGCGCTAGTCGGGTCACGATTTCACCCGCGCGCCGCTTGTCTTCAAACCCTCCGTGGTGTTACTCGCCAAGGGGGAAGGGGGCCTCGCTGGTCAAGACGGGCTGGAGCGCGATTTACTTTCATCCCGAATCTGCCGCCTGCTGCCGGGGAGAGAGCATCGCCGACCATTCCGCAGCCTCCGCTTCGGAGCGTCTGTTGAGAGAGAACACACTCGGGCTATAGGCTTAGCAGCACCCGTTTGGCCTCGTTGATTTTTGCCGCCAGGTAGGTCGACCCGCCGCGGTCCGGATGTAGCTTCTGCATCAGGTGCCGATGCGCCTCGATGATTTGCTCGCGCGTGGCTTCGATGCCAACGCCCAGGATCTCCCGTGCCTCGTCCACGCCCATTTTCCGATCGCCCTCGGGAGCCGCTCGACCCTGCCCGTCCTTGGCTTCGCTGTCCCGCCACTCGTCGGCGAAATACCTATCGAGGAACGCCTCCAGAACGGCGGCGGACTGCGCGTCATTGCGGCGGTATTCTTGCAGCATGAGCAGCAGTTCCGGAAGGGCCAGCTCGGATAGCCGCTTCCCCCGCTGCGGTCCGTCCAGCACCTCGCCATCCATGTCGCCGCTGTCGTGATTCAGCGTCATGCGCAGGAAATGGGTCTCTACTTCCGACGTTTGTCCGGGAGAGGGTCCGCGCGAGGCTTTGAATGCATTGGATGCGCCCTTCACCCCCTGAGCCAGTTGCAACAGACCGATCGCTCGGTGGACAAGGGGAACGGCAGCGGCGACTAGCCCGAACAGCGGGTTCAGGCGACCGGTCAGTATTAGTACCAGCAGTACCCCGATGCCCGCGACGATCAGTATTCGGTTGGCTATTTTTTTACGTTGTGTCTTGGGTGCTCGCTTGTACCAGCTGAAAAAAACCAGCACCGCGATGAGCACCGCAAGAAGAAGTATTGATTGCAATGTTACCGGGACTTGCTGATCTGGTGAGTAAGTTGAAGAGCGATACCGCCGCGGCGTTTTCCAAAATCCTCGAGGGCCTTACGCCCGCCCGCTGCGAAAACTGCGACCGCACCGAGTAGTTCCCGCAAGTGCTGCGCGCTTGCCGCATCGAAGTGGCAATATGCGCCACGGGTCAACTGCGCAACCTGCTTGAAGGCGCGCTCTGCGGCAAGGTCCCTGCCTTCTTGAAACATAAACGCCGGCACGCCCAGCAGCCCTAGCTCCCCCGCGCGACCGCAAAGCCTGTCGATATCCTCTTCCATGCAGTCGCCGACGAATACCAGCGCGTTGACACTTCCCCGGCTTGCCTCCGCGATTGCGTGCTCGAGCACCCGCTCGATTTGAGTCATACCAGCGGCACAGGTCACAGTGGTCATGGTTGAAAGCAAGTCTTTTGCATTGCCGACCCAAGGCGTCTGGTGAAACTGCTTGAACCCTCGGTAATAGACCAACTTGACGTCGAGCCCGCCCAGGGTAGCGGTTTCTTCAAACATCTGGCCCTGAATATGCGAGGCCGCGTCCCAGGTCGGTTCCCGGCTCGCGGTCGCATCCATGGCAAACAGGAGGCGGCCGCGTTTTCCGCTCTTTCTCGCCGGCGGGGGTGCGGCAGCAACCTTGGCGAGAAACGAATCCACGTCCGCCCGGGATGACTCCGTCGGTAGTCTTTCTTTCTCCTTCGGCACCAGGAGTCGCGTCGTCAACAGGTTGAGTTTCGATGGGTTAATGAATTCTAACCCATTGCCAGGCTGGAACCTCCGCAATCATCTGCATCCCGCGACCGGCTCTTACCTGACCCTGAGAAAATGGTGAGGAGGATCCGGGTTAGCCCGAGGGGAGTGGCGAATGCGAACTGCCATGAAGGCGATCCGAGCGTCTCCGACGCGGGCGGCGGAGCAGGTGCCAGTTCAGATTCAGCGCCAGCCTGCCGGGGCGCGGCCCCTCGTTTAGCAGAGATTGAGACCCGGTCGACGCTCGGCTCGCCTCGGAGACAGACGGATGCGACGGGCGCACCGGGGAAGAGGGCATGGACCGCGATCTTGAGCGTGCGACCTCCGGTCGCTGCCGGCGTCGTGGGAACCGACCGTCGGCCGGGGGCATCGAGCCGCGTTCCCGGGCGATGGCGCGAAAAGCGACGTCATTGCGGGCTTTTCGGCTTTGCACCGGAATTTGAAACGGGCCCGTCGGCGCAGTACCATCGCCCCGGATAGGAAAAATGTGAACTAAATTCAGGTTACCCGCGAGGAAACCGGCTATATTTGCTTAGCGACGGGGTCTGACGGGGGACGACAGGCCGCGTCGATTGAATTTTTGGGAGATTTCCAGGCTATTCGGAATGATTAAGCGTCATCTTGCGCTGGTGCCGGATTTCAAGCCAAACGGGGAAAACCAAATCGGATAAAAGAGTCGCGGATTTCCGCGGGATCCAAATAGATCAGACATCCCTAACAGGAGAAAGTAATGAGATACACGAGGTTTCTTGGCGCCGCGGTCTTTTCGGCGATTCTCGCCGGCTGTGCGGCCACCACGGGGACGGTAGACGACGCCGATGGCGACGGTGTGCCGGATGACGTTGACCAGTGTTTAGGAACCCCCGCGGAGGCCATTGGCATGGTTGATGCGACGGGATGTCCCAAATATTCGGACGCCGACGGTGTCCCGGATTATCTGGACAAATGCCCGGGCACGCCCGCAGGGGTGAAGGTCGACGCCGAAGGTTGTCCGGTGGATTCTGACGGTGACGGCGTTGCGGACTATCTGGATAAATGTCCGGCCACGCCGAAGGGGGTCAGAGTCGACACCGATGGCTGTCCGCCAACCGGCGAGACGATAGCTATCGTGACCAACATCAACTTCGACTTTGATAGGTCCAACATTCGCCCTGACCAGACGAGCAAGCTCGGAAGCGTTGTCGGCACGCTCAAAGCCAACGAAGGCGTGCGAGTGCGGATTGAAGGTCATGCCGACAGCACCGGCCCCGAGGACTACAACATGGGACTGTCGATGCGTCGTGCTGAGAGTGTCCGTAAGTACCTGGTCGATAACGGCGTCAGTATCACGCGTCTGAGCGTTGTTGGCAGGGGCGAAACTGAGCCGCTGGTCTCCAACGCGACGAGAGCCGGTCGTGCCGTCAATAGGCGTGTAGAGTTCAAGGTCATCAAGTAACCAAGACGACCTGAACCACTTAGCGTTGAGCCCGCGCGCGGCATTCGCCGCGCGCGGGCTTTTTTATTGCTCATGAGCAATAGGTGAACGGTGATACCCCGGTTGGCGGAATCTGCTGTAAAAATGGGCGTGCGAGCGGCCGCATAGCTTCGCAGCTATCGGAAAAAGCGATGAGCTAGTTATTGCTTTTTCCGGATTTAACCAGGGATTTTTCGATCGCGACGATTCGCCGATGTTCAAGTTCCTTGGCGAGGTCCTTCCCGCGCAGACCTGCGCCAGAAAGCTCGGCTCCGCTTACGGCCCGGGCCGCAGCGAAGGCCCGAACTAGTGCATCAATTTTGCCACTCAAATCGTCTGCCCCCGCAGATTCGAGCGCCCTGCAGACAAGCAGGGCGTCATCGAAGCGATCCGCGCGCCTGAAGGCGTCCGCGTCCTCCAGCGCCCTGAGCAGACGTTCTGCCCCGACCGGTGTCTCGGACGCAAGGTCCAGGCGCAGCCTCAGAGCCGTCCGCGCCAGATCCGCGTGCTTCTTTGGAACCGGATACCCACCGCAGATACAGTCGATGGTTGCGGCATCAGTCGTCGCCCCGAGCGCCGCAAAACGCACCTCGGTGCGTCTATCGAGGACGGCCGCTGCTTCGAGCACGGCGAGACCGCTTCCGCGAATCGCGCAGCCCGAATCCGTGGCGCTTGAAGCTGTACAGGATTGCGGCAGTAGAAACTCGAGGGCACCACACTGGGCTAGCTCCGCGAAATAGCGTGCCGGGTCATCGGTGGCCAGCGCTTTTTCGGTTTCACCCCAAATGCGCGCCGGCGAGAGTGCGCCCATTTCATCTTTCCTTGACATGCTGCGCATGAGTTCCTGGGTGGAGGGATGTATGGAAAAGCCGAGCGAGTCAAAGCGGGCGGCGAACCTTGCGACCCGAAGTACACGCAAAGGGTCTTCTACGAATGCAGGGGAGATGTGACGCAGGGTGCGTGACTCGATATCGACTCGACCAAGATATGGATCGATCAGCTGGCCGGACTCCGATTCGGCGATGGCGTTCAGGCGAAGATCGCGTCGAAGAAGATCCTCTTCGAGCGTAACATCGGGACCGAAATCCACCGCGAATCCCTTGTGCCCCGGGCCGGTCTTACGCTCGCGTCTTGCGAGCGCGTACTCCTCGCCAGTTTGCGGATGGGCGAACACCGGAAATTCCGCATCCAGGCGCCTGAATCCGAGTGAGACGAGTTCGTCAGCAGTGGCGCCGACCACTACCCAGTCCCGCTCGTGCGCCTCGATTCCAAGCAGCCGGTCACGGATAGCGCCGCCCACCAGGTAGAAATTCATCGTTTTATTTTCCGCCAATGGATGCGCATTCTTGCACGCACCCCGCCCACTAACCAGAGCGGCGCGGACCCGCGCCAATATTCATGCTCGAATGCTGCTCCTGAAGACGGCGGAACGAACGGGAATCAGATCCCGGCGCCTTCCACGTACCGGGGGTGCACCCAGGTCCCATGAGATGAAATGTCCGTTAGACGCACGACATCCGTTCCCTCACTTTCGATCACGAGGTGCTTTCTCGAGATGTCGCGCATCCTGGCCTCCATGATGATGTCAGCAGCGAGATCTCGTCCAACAATGTTCTTCCCGCTTCGCAGCGAGGTTTCTCGGCCGTCGGCATCGATGAAGTAGGGACGGTCTCGCATCACGATGGCGCACTGGTGACGGGCAACAAAAAAAGTGAAGATTTCCTTGGCTCCGAGTAAAAGTTCCACAGTTTCACCCTTGGGCAAGCGCTTGTACTCGGCTCTTTCGCTGGAAGTGGTTCTGAAGGTCGAGTGCTCGAGAATGGCTGTTTCCTTGAGCCCTGCCTCATCCTCCTCAGCGTCGAAGTGTTTAACCTCCATATCCCTATAAACCTGCCGGTGCAGGTGCAGGCCTCTCACGATCTCCTGGCGGGAAACGAGGTACTGCATATATTTTACCAGCGCGATTTTCTTGTAGCTCTCATAGGAGGCCGGGACGGCCATGAGGACGGAGATGATCGTGCGCCAGTCGTTGTCATTGGAGATTAGCGTGAGGTCAATCTCCTTCAGCACATCGTTAATCCTGCTGCTGTCCTCGAGCACGCTGGAAAGAGAGTCCGCCAGGCGCTGCTCGGCCATTTTGATATCTGACGCTTGCTTGAGAAGATCTTTGTCGCCGACGTTCGCCAGCGCTGTAATTTTCGCCGACGGAACAGAGGTACGGCCGGCAAGTGCAAACTCAAACTCTGCAGGTGTGTTAAAGGTGTATTGGTGATCGCGAAGCTTGAGGGTAAGTCCCTCGTGTTCCGGCGCGGAGCGATTGAAGATCATGTTGATTCCGGTGGCAAATTGACCCGCGGGTCTCAAATTTCGATATTTAAGCGTACACCCTACCGATCCGATCGAGAGTGACCTTGTTCACATAGTCTAGGCCGCGCCAGGCAGCGGTGCCCGGCTGATTTCGGGTGTTGCAAGTCGCCTGCGCCCAACTCGCCGTGAAAGCGAGGTTTTCGAACCATCCGCAACGCCGGAACCCCGGTTCAGCCATGCGGTCAAAAGCGGGCAACGCGGAGCCGACCCATATGCACGCGAGTTACGCCGGCGCCGGCAAATCACGACCGGATCCGCTATCGGCGTCGGGGGTTCGCACCGGCGATCGGCTGTCAGTGTCCGGGTGCCGCCTCGGGGTGGTTTTCGGGTTCGCGTAACGCCGCTGCGTCAAGCTCGTGGGGCGAAAATTCGTCGACCTTAATGGCCTCATCGCGTGCACGCTCTGCGTCCCGCAGCATATGGGCTTCGTGTTCGCTGATGACGCCCGATTGGAGCGCTTCCTCGATCTGCGCTTCGGCGACGTCGGCTTTAATCTCGCCGGCGCGCAGCGCACGGTAGAGCTTGCGCGTGGCGGCATCAGCGGCGGTGGCCTTCTTGAGCGCGTGTTCGACCCGTCCCACGGGGTCCTCCGGCCCACCGATGAAGACGCCCTCCGTCAAGCGGTCCCGGGCCTCCGAGGGTGTCAACAGCAGACGCGCGACGCGACGATCGTTGGCGTCGTTGGGAGCGTCGTATGGCATACCGAGTGGAAACACCAGCAGTCGCAGACAGGTCCTAGTCCAGCGCCCGGGAAGATTTCGAAACAATTCGTCGAATGCGGTCTGCATCTGATACAGCGCATCGCGGCACGCCCAGTGCAGCAGCGGCCGATCTGCGTGGGGCTCACCCTGGTCGCGAAAACGCTTCAGCGCCGCGGAAGCCAAATAGAGGTGGCTGAGCACATCGCCGAGCCGGGCCGACAGGCGCTCCTTGCGCTTGAGCCGGGCGCCCAACAGCGCCATGGCCACGTCGGACGACAGCGCCAAACTCGCGCTCATGCGGGTGAGTTGGCGGAAGTACCAGCCCGCCGACCCGCCAAGGGGGGAAGAAACGAGTCGCGCGCCGGTGAGCCCGAGCACAAATGCCCTTGCGGCATTACTGAGAAAAAATCCGATGTGCGAGAAAAGTGTCTGGTCGAATTTATGAAGCCCCGCCTCCACATCCGGGTTCCGCGCCGCCTCCATTTCCTTGAGCACGTAGGGATGGCAGCGGATGGCCCCCTGGCCAAAGATGATCAGGCTGCGGGTGAGAATGTTGGCGCCTTCGACGGTGATCGCTATGGGCACGCCTTGATAGCCGCGCGCGAGGTAATTGCGCGGTCCCATGCAGATGCCGCGGCCCCCGTGGATGTCCATGGCGTCGTTCATAACCTGACGCATTCGCTCCGTAAGGTGATATTTAACGATGGCGGAGACCACCGACGGCCGTTCGCCGATGTCCACCGCAACCGCCGTCAGGGTTCGCGCAGCGTCCATCAGGTAGGTATTTCCACCAATGCGGGCGAGTGCTTCCTGAACGCCTTCGAACTGACCCACGGGTGAATTGAACTGTTTGCGAATGGCTGCGTAGGCGCCGGTCACGCGTCCGGCGAGCTTGCCGCAGCCGGTGCCCAGTGCCGGAAGCGAAATGGAGCGTCCTGCGGCCAGCGACTCCATCAGCATCATCCATCCTCTTCCGGCCATGTCGGGTCCGCCGATTATCCACTCCACCGGGATGAATACGTCCTTGCCGGAATTGGGGCCGTTATGGAAAGCCTGGTTCATCGGCCAGTGGCGATCACCAATCTCGACGCCCGGCATGTTGGTCGGGATCAGGGCCAGAGTGATGCCGGGCGACTCGTTTTCGCTCAGCAGCCGCTCGGGATCGTGCAGCTTGAAAGCAAGACCAAGCAGCGTCGCGACCGGACCCAGGGTGATATAACGCTTGCGCCAGTTGAGCTTGATACCCATGACGTCTTTTTTGCCCTCGAACTCTCCACGGCAGACCACACCAATGTCCTGCATCGCGCTTGCATCGCTGCCCGCTTCCGGACCCGTCAGGGCGAAACAGGGGATCTCATCTCCTTTTGCTAGGCGCGGAAGGTAGTGGTCTTTTTGCTCCTCGGTCCCGTAGTGGAGCAACAGTTCCGCCGGCCCAAGGGAGTTAGGAACCATTACCGTCACCGCAGCGGAGACGCTCCGGCTCGCGATCTTCATCACCACGGTTGAGTGACCGAGTGCGCTGAAGCCAAGTCCGCCGTACTGTTTCGGAATCACCATGCCGAAGAAGCGATTCTTCTTCATGAAATCCCACACTTCAGGCGGCAGATCCTTGAGCCTGTGGGTTACCTCCCAGTCATCGACCATACGGCAAAGCACTTCCACCGGGCCGTCGAGAAAGTCCCTCTCCTCAGCGCTCAATTCCTCCGCCGGGACCGCGAGCAGCTTTTCCCACTTCGGCGCGCCGCTGAACAGCTCGCCGTCCCACCACACCGTGCCGGCCTCGATAGCTTCCCGCTCGGTAGACGACATGGGCGGCAGCATCCGGCGGAAGAAATCGAACACCCTCTGGGTCACGAATCTGCGCCGCAGATCGGGCAAATTCAGCAATACGGCCACCGCCAGGAACAGCGTCCAGACGACCAACGCGGCGGCAAAAGACATTTCGGGCGTGGCCAGGAGCAGCGCCAGAGCCGAGACAAGCGTTACCGACCCAAGCGGAGTGCGCTGATAGGCGACGACGGTAAGCGCCGCGATGGTGAACAGTATCCAGAGGGTCCAGAACATGGGCTACGGTAAGATTCAAATAGAGTGGCTCTGGCGGGGCCGGGCTGGCCGCGCTTGGAAAGTATGCATCAGTTTAGACCACGGATCGGCACAGGGTTCTGACTTTACTGTGATACCTAGTAGAGCTTGGCACAAGTACGTCAGCGGAGAAAAGTTCTGTCGGTCGATACGGCCGCCGCGAGCACACTCAAGCTGCAAAACCTTCCCCTGGCGCGATATCGGATCGATGCTTCAAACTGTCAGGCTTCAGCTCAGCCAGGGCAGTAACGATACCCTATGGCAGCAAGGTTCCCTGGCCGACCGAATGCCGGTTGCGTCATATCGCCCCGCGGTCGGGGATTCGGCACGTGGTATCTCCTGCTTGCAATGGCTTGTACGCGGGCGCGGCCGGCCAGCTCATCAGCTTCGGTGTTTTGGATTCTGGCTCGCCTGCCTCTTTGTTTTCCTCCGTCGGCCGTTCCGCTCTTATTAGCCTAAGACACGTTATCGGGTTTCAGCATGCGGGTGATGGCGTGCACGGGCGGCGAAAGCGCCGGCACCGCAAATTGTACCGGCGACCGTCAGGAACGTGCTTGGCAGCGTTTACGAGGTGTAATTGCGAACCCGGATGAAGCCATACGCTCAAGTTTATGTCTTTGCGCGCAGCTCTCGCCTGCAATCGGCGTTGCTGTCGCATCCGTCCCAGGGCCAAGCAAAACACTCTCCGCGGCGATGGAGCGAGACGCGCATCGAGCCGGGCCCGGGTCGCGATCCGACCTCGCACAACTGAAGGGGTGTGAAAAGTATCGGTCCCGTGGCGTCCGTCACTCTTCCGCGTCCGCTGGGGAACTTGCTCGTCGGCATTGAGGCCGCCGTTCGTGATCACGCTGCGGTGACGTTTTTGCAAACGAGCAAATTCCTTGACCTGGCGGCGGCCACGATTCAAAACCCAGACCCACAGGCGCGTCTCGCCATGGGTCGGGGGGAGCCACGAATGGTAGCCGTCGATCCGAAGGGCGACGGGAAATCGATGGAACGTGTTTGCGCCTGGCTGATCCGACGGGACACGGGTGGGGCGTCAATTTCACCGCAGCAGACGCTGGAGATGCAGTTCCCGCCCCGTTCACCCCCGGGATTGCTCGAAGGGTGCTTTGGCCGGAGTGCCCGGCGGACCGTGAGCGCTTAACCAGGAGCTGGGGTGGCAAAGCGGTTGGGCGTCGCCGCGAATGGTGGCATCGGGGGAAGTCGGATCAAATCCGTTCTCCGCCGCCGCGCAAGCCCCGTCCTTGGCGTCTTCCAAGGCGGATCTACGGCTGGCCCGGGTGAGGCAAAAGGCAGTTTGGCTGCCGACTGGATGCCGGTTTTCACCAGCGCCGGCGGCGGTGGTCCGAGCTTAGACGGGGGCCGGATTTCCGGCAGGACGACCCCCCTGACCTGTTCTCCGAGGGTGACCCCTTGCCCCCGCCAGGGTATGATTCACTGCAACATCGCGCATCGGCGATTTGATTTAGAATCATTATTCGGGACGCTGTTTTCTATTGCCCGAAGTGATAGCGAAGCTTCAGTGAGCAAACAACGCGTTATCAAAAAGTATCCGAACCGTCGCCTGTACGATACGGAGATCAGCAGTTACATCACCCTGGATGATGTTCGCAAGCTGGTGCTCGAGCAGGCGGATTTCTGTGTGATCGATGCGCGCACCAAACAGGATCTCACGCGAAGCATCCTGCTTCAAATCATCATGGAGCAGGAGGAGGACGGCGAACCCATCTTCAGCCAAGAAATCCTTTCCCAGATGATCCGCTTCTACGGCGATTCTCTTCAAGGCGCCATGACCAATTACTTCGAGAAGAGCTTCCGCATGTTCGTAGAGCAGCAGGAAGCCATGCGCACCCAGATGCAGAACATGATAGTCGGCGACCCGTTGAGCTATGTGCGTAATCTCACCGAGAAGAACATGTCCATGTGGCGCGACATTCAGGAAGGCTTCTTTCGCGCCGCCATTCCCAAATCCCGAGAAAGCGACAAGGCCTCCGAAAGGGAAGCCGACAAGGAACCTGATAAGGACTGAGGTTTAACCCCGGGGCGCGGGGCAGTAGTTGACGAGATCCTGGGCACGACCTTCGTTTTTCCACTTGTGCTGCCGAGCAGCATGTCCGTTCCCTGGTGCAGAAGTGGCGCTGGGCCAGTGACTAATGATCGAATATCGATGCTGCGCCGTCGCGCTGAACTGAGGCGCGCTGGCGCCGGGCGTGCCACGACTTAAATAATTTAGGGAAACTCTGAATAATTCCATCCCTGGAATTTTCAGAGTCGGCAAGTGAAAACGCGGTTTCCACTTGCCTCACGAATCCAATGTTTCCACTTGCCTCACGAATCCAATGACTTACAGTCATCGGATTCGGCGGCGCATCCCTGCTTAGCTAAGGAAGGTCTGATAAATCAGACCTTCCTTAGTTTAAATAGAGACAGATAGCTAACCGCGAATCCAGGAGGTTGGTATGCAAATCAAGATAAGTGTGGACGCTACGCCGGAAGAGATGCGTCGATTTTTCGGATTGCCGGACGTGGCTCCGCTGCAGGAAGAGATGATTCAGCGGATACAGGAGAAAATCAGGGCGGGTGACGAGGGCTTCGATCCCGTGACGCTGATGCAGACTTATCTTGTGCCGAACGTCGGCACTCTGGAGGCGATGCAGAAGGCTTTCTGGGAGTCTCTTTCCGCCGCATCAGGCGGTAAATCGTCCGAGAAATGAGCCGCCGCGCACTGCCGCTAAGCCTCGTGGACTATGGCTGAGCGTCAGTCCTCTTTGAGACGTACCTTGTAATTGCCACGCTCCTCGTCGTGCTCAAGCTCAATTAGTCCCAATTTGGCTACGTGATTCAAAAGATCTGAAAAACTTCTATAGCCAAAATAGTTTTCGTTGAACCCGGGGTAGACGCGGCGCATTGTTTGCTTTACCAGCGACCCCCAGAGCGGGTCGTAATCACGCTCTAGTGAGCGAACGATTTCGAGCACCTTGTCGATGGCTTCCTGACCTTTCTCGTCCTTCTTCGGCCCTTTTTTTCGCTTCTTGCGCGGCTGCTGTGAATCGCGAACCAGGTCGTCGTAATAAATAAACTCGTCGCAATTCGATATGAGCAAATCCGAAGTTGAGCTCTTGACACCGCAGCCCACCACTCGTTTCTCGTTTTCTTTGAGTTTTGACACCAGCGGCGAAAAATCGCTGTCTCCAGAAAGCAGGGCAAAATAATCAATGTGTTGCTTCGAATAGCAAAGATCCATAGCGTCTACGACCATATGGATATCGGCGCTGTTTTTGCCGCTAACCTTTCCTCTTGGAATGTCTACCATCTCGATGCCGTGGGTATGAAATTCACGCACCGCACTCCGATACTGTCCCCAGTCGCAGTATGCACGCTTATAAACGATTCTTCCTTTTTCGAGCAGCCGCTTGAGCACGAGCTCGATGCGAAACTCTCCCCATTTGGTGTCGCGCACTCCTAGGGCCAGGTTCTCGTAGTCCACGAATACTGCTATCAGCGGTTCGTCTGACATGTGGAAGTCCTTTTGAGTCGATGAATTTCTACCCCACCGTTGTCACCCCGCCCCATGTCCGATCGGGCTAACGGTGATGCGCATGGATCGCAAGAGTATACGGGATAGAAACACGTCCCGCCGGTTTCCAATGAGACACGAGTTGGGAACGTGCCCCCGGCTTTCGCCCCGTTGCGTCAGTTTCCCGGGCGTGCTGCAAGCCACTGCGCGATGTGGGGAGCTACGACCGTTTGGGCGTTTCTGCTCACGTAGATGCCGATGTGACCGCCCTCGAACTGGAGTTCGCTGTAATCGGCGCTGGCGATGTGTTCCTCCAGTGCCCGCGATGCAGCCGGCGGCACGATGTGATCCAGCGTTGCGTACACGTTGAGCACCGGCATGGTGATACGACTGAGCCGGACCGGTCTGCCGCCGACGCTCAAGTCCCCTTTTACCAGGCTGTTTTTCTGAAAGAAGTCACTAATGAACTGCCTGAACGCCTCGCCGGCCTGGTCGGGGCTGTCGTGGATCCATTTCTCCATCCGCAGGAAAGTCTTGAGCCGGCCCGGGTTGTCGATGCTGTCAATCAATTCCAGCATTTTGCCGCCTCCGTTACGGGTGGGCCTCAGCGACGCGAAAAGCCAGTTGAGGAGGGACCCCGGGATGTTGCCCAGGGTATCGACCATGAGGTCGATGTCGATGTCCCGCACCCACTTGCCGAGCAGGTTATCCGGGGTATGAAAGTCCACCGGCGTCACCATGGCGATCAAATTGCTTACCTTTTCGGACCAAAGCGCGGCGTAGCAAACGCCAAAGGTACCCCCCTGACAAATGCCGAGCAGGTTGAGACCACTGATCCCGTGCGCCGAGAGGATCTGATCTACGAAACCGTCCAGGTAACGGTTGATGTAATCATTCAGGGACAAACGCCGATCCTCATCCTGCGGATAGCCCCAGTCCACCAGATAAACGTCCAGCCCGGCGTCCAGCAGACGCCGGACCATGGAGCGTTCGGGTTCCAGATCGGTCATATAGGGACGGTTGACCAGGGCATAGACAATGAGCACCGGCCTAGCGACGGTCGCCGGGGACTGGCGCTGAAAGCGGTAAAGAGTGGCCCGCTCCGTCTGCGCTACCACAGACTTCGGCGTTGTGCCCACCTCCACCGGTCCCAGGGAGGGAAGCGCGCGGGATCCGGATTCCAGCCGGGCGCCCAGCGCCGACAGCTCGCGCATCGCCTGATCCAGAGCCGCCGCCGTCGGATTCACGCTTTGCTCACGGTCCCGGCTTCGGCCATCTCCCGCCGCAGCCTGAACATGGCGTTGATGAAGGCCGCCTGGAGGGTGGCAAAGTTATCCGTCGATACCCGATCCAGGTAGGCGCTTTCGGCCTCTTCCACCACCAGGCCGTGCAGACGTCGGAAGTCAGTCGGCGGGCTGGCGGCGAGTTTTCTTTCCAGCCGCAGTGCCACCTCGCTGTTGATCTGCACGAATTCGTTCAGATATTCGCCTGCCGCGCGCCGATATTCGCGCGCCGCGTCGGACTGCGCAGAGTCGCCGCCGCCGGTATTTCCCACCAGGCTGGCTTCACAGGCGAGGCAAGCGTCAATCACAGGCCGCCAGAGGCCCGGGTCGCCCGCGGGCGGCGGATCCTCGGGCGTCGTTGCCTGAGCCGTATTGGCGCCTGGGGGGGAGTCTGGAACCGTTCTGGCCGCTGGCGCAAATGCCATATCCACCAGCGCTTTGGATTGATCCAGCGTCGCGCTCATGGCGCGCTCCAGCTCCGGCGGCAGCCGCGCCGACTGCTGCCGCCACCAGCCGTCCACCAGCGCGGTCCAGGCCCGCGCGGCGTCCGTGAGCGCCGCCGCAGCGGCCGGGTTTCGTGAGTCCGGCGCGCCTTGGGCGTCTAGGTGCCGATTGGAGCGGGGCTGTTTTATTGACATGGGTGATTGAAACGCCGGTCTCAGAGCGAACTGGCGCAGCAGTGATTCTATCACCGACGACGACGCGCGCCGCCTGCGGCACATCCCTATGCCGCGAGACTACGAAAACGGCAACTTAACGCAGCTACTTGTTAGCGCGATTCTCGATCAGGTCGTCGACCACTGACGGGTCGGCAAGTGTCGACGTATCTCCAAGATTGTCAATCTCGTTTGCGGCAACCTTGCGCAGAATACGGCGCATGATTTTTCCAGAGCGTGTTTTTGGCAGGCCTGGCGCCCACTGGATAACGTCCGGAGACGCCGTCGGGCCGATTTCCTTGCGCACCATCTTGATCAGTTCCTTGCGCAGATCCTCGCTGCCATCGACGCCCGCCATCAGGGTGACGTAGGCGTAGATGCCCTGACCCTTGATGTCATGGGGATAGCCGACCACAGCTGCTTCAGCGACTTGGCCGTGCAGCACCAACGCGCTTTCCACCTCCGCTGTCCCGAGGCGATGACCGGAAACGTTGATCACGTCGTCCACGCGGCCGGTAATCCAGTAGTAGCCATCCTCGTCGCGGCGGGCGCCGTCTCCAGTGAAGTATTTTCCCTTATAGGTGGAGAAGTAAGTCTGCTTGAAACGCTCGTGGTCGCCATACACCGTGCGCATCGCGCCGGGCCACGGTTTGCTGATACAGAGATTTCCCTCGCAGGCGCCCTCTAAAACCTTGCCTTCTGCATCCACGATTTCCGGCACCACGCCAAAGAAGGGAAGAGTGGCGGAACCAGGCTTGAGTTTGGTGGCGCCGGGAAGCGGCGTAATCAGGATGCCCCCGGTCTCGGTCTGCCACCAGGTATCGACGATGGGACAGCGCTCCTCGCCCACCACACGGTAGTACCACTCCCAGGCCTCCGGATTGATGGGCTCGCCGACGGTCCCCAGCAGCTTGATGCTCTTACGGCTGGTCTTCTTCACCGGATCGTTGCCCTGACCCATGAGGGCGCGGATTGCCGTTGGCGCGGTGTAGAAAATCTCGACCCCGTGCTTGTCGCAAACCTGCCAGAATCGGCTTGCGTCCGGGTAGTTGGGAACGCCGGCAAACACCAGCGTAGTGGCCCCGTTAGCCAGCGGACCGTAAACGATATAAGAGTGGCCGGTTACCCAGCCGACGTCCGCGGTGCACCAGAAAATTTCGCCATCGTGATAATCGAAGATGTACTTGTGGGTCATGGCGACATACAGCAAATAGCCGCCGGAAGTGTGCAGTACACCCTTGGGTTTACCCGTCGATCCGGAGGTATAAAGAATGAATAGAGGATCTTCCGCGTCCATTTCCTCGGGCGGACAATCCGCGGAGGCCTCTTCCATCAGCTCGTGATACCAGACGTCGCGCTTGTCATGCATTGGCACGTCGGCGCTGGTGCGCTTCACCACGATGACCGTATGAACGTCGGGACAGGAATGAAGCGCCTCATCCGTGTTCGCCTTCAGTGGTACCGGACGACCGCCGCGGGTGCCTTCGTTGGCGGTTATGACGACGCGGCAGTCCGAATCGAGGATACGGTCCCTGAGAGAGGTGGGCGAGAAGCCTCCGAAAACCACAGAGTGGATCGCGCCAATGCGGGCGCAGGCGAGCATCGCGACCACGACCTCGGGCACCATGGGCATGTAAATGGAGACGCGATCGCCCTTCGCAACCCCGCGCGTCTTCAATACGTTGGCAAACTTACAAACCTGCTGGTGAAGCTGACGGTAGGTGATCTTTTCGTCGTTTTTTGGATCGTCGCCTTCCCAAATAACGGCCACCTGATCACCCCGGGTGTCGAGATGACGATCTAGGCAGTTATAGCTGACGTTAAGCTTAGCGCCCTCGAACCATTTGATTTCCGCCTTCTCATAGTCGAAATAAGATACCTTGTCCCATTTTTTATTCCAGCTCACGAACTCCTCGGCTTTCTCGCTCCAGAATCCGTCTGGATCATCCACAGAGCGCTTATACATCTCCTGGTAAGTCTTCTCGTTGATGTGAGCGCGCTTCGCGAACTCGGGTTTGACGTCATAGACTTTTGATTCGGACATGGTTGTCTCCTTAGTTCCCTTGCCCCGGCACCTGGAGCTGCGATTTTTCTTCAGGGTTCCGTTTCACCGCTTTCACCCTCTACCGGTTATCCGCAACCGCGCCACCGGTGGGCTTCGGCGAAATAGCTCTGGCCGGCGCCCGGCTGGCGCACCGCGCGGCTATTTTGAGTCAATGGGTAAAACGGATTTTATTATAAAAATCAATAGTATATAGAGTCCCCGGGATCGTTTGTTGACTCCGAAAGGCCACCCTTTTCCGCGCGCTAACATAACAAGAGGCGCTTCCGTCGCCAACTGCGAAGTCGCTGCCGATTGAGCGCACTATTTTTCCGCCACGATATAGGCAATCCATGCCAAATCCGCCTCGCCCCTTTCGGTGGGCTCGAACTCCCCGTCTTCCTCGCCGTCCTCGTCGGTTCCCTGCCAGTAGACAGTGGATCGGGTGAAGCCCGCTTCTTCCAGCACCTCGCGCAGCTCAGGCAGCGTCCATAGCCTCCAGCTGTAGGAAAAAGCGTTTCGCATTCGCGAGCCGTCGGGAAACTTGAAGTGGATATGACAAAGGGTCTCGGCGTTGACCGGGTTGAACTCGGCCTGGTCCCAGATGTAGGTGAAACCGTTGTACTTAGTGGATTCTTCGACTTCTATGTAGGCCTCGGAGCCGCCGAAGGCGTCGAGGAAGAGAATACCATCGTCGACGAGTGCATCTCGAACCCGGCGAAAGTAGAATCGCATCAACGGGCGGTGTTTAAAAATCCAGTAGCTGAAATTCATCGCCAGAACCACATCCACAGGTTCGTTCTGCACCTCGAGAACATCGTCGTTGATTAAGGTGAGCCGGCTGGCGGCTTTGCCAAGCTTAGAGACATTGTGCTCCCGCCCCCAGGCGAGGACATCCGGGTCCAGATCCACACCGATGGCGTGGTTGGTGCGTCGGCGCTTAACCCACTCGCAGGAGGTGTTTGCGGTACCGCAGAAATCTTCGCGTAAAACTTTCGCTTTACGATGTCTCAAGTCAGTAAAGGTCTCGTCGACGAAATCTATTTCCGCTTCGACGCACTGCACCGACTTCTCATACAGAACGTGCTTGTCCGCACGCTCCGCCATGCTGGGACCTTTCTTCTTTCCCTTTTTGCGAGATTTATCCTGTATGCTCCTTTTTGACATCAGCTCCTGTCCTTCGTCTAAGTAAATATGTGTGACCTAAGCCTGAAACTCCAGGCGCCGGGCTGCTTTGCCGGCATGCGCCGCCCGGGGCCCGCGGACGCGCAAACGCGATGCTCGCATATCCGGCACCGTATTTCTTCGCCCGCAACAAACGCGAAGGTCGCCAGCAGAACTTGCGACTTGTGCGTAGATTTACCGATCCTAGGGTGGCGGGTAAAGCCTTGTATGTGATTGATCTCGATTTAGGTCCGGGATAAGCGATGAACGAATCTGTGCCAAACCAGTCTCCAGGGCAGCGATTTCGCGCTGCTGTCGATACAGAACGACCGCTTCAAGTCGTGGGCGCCATCAACGCTTACGCCGCGCTGCTCGCGGAACAAAGCGGGTTTCGCGCCGTTTATCTTTCTGGAGCCGGAGTGGCCAATGCCTCTTACGGTCTGCCTGATCTCGGAATGACCACCCTGAACGACGTAGTTGAGGACGCACGAAGGATTACGGCCGCTTGTCCGCTGCCGCTGCTGGTAGACGCGGATACGGGATTCGGGCCGGCCTTCATGGTGGGCCGAGCGGTGGCGCAACTGATCGCCTCTGGTGCTGCCGGGATGCATATCGAAGATCAGGTACAGGCGAAGCGCTGCGGACATCGGCCAGGCAAGGCGCTGGTGTCCGCGGCCGAAATGTCAGACCGGATCAAGGCTGCGGTAGACGCTCGTATTGATCCCGAGTTCGTTATCATGGCGCGCACCGACGCTGTCGCCAGTGAGGGAGTGGAGGCCGCTATCGGGCGCGCTTGGGATTACGTCGAGGCGGGCGCCGACATGATATTCGCCGAAGCGCTCGCTTCCCTGGACGACTACCGCGCCTTCACCGCAGGCGTCGGCGTTCCGGTACTGGCCAACATCACCGAGTTCGGAAGAACTCCGCTATTCACAGTTGACGAGCTGAGAAAGGCTGGTGTGCGACTCGTGCTCTATCCGGTATCCGCGTTTCGCGCCATGAGCAAGGCGGCGTTGCGGATCTACGGGACCATTCGCCGCAGCGGAACACAGAAGGATGTGGTCGACTTGATGCAGACCCGGGAAGAGCTGTATCAGGTGCTCGGATATCATGAATACGAACGACGGCTAGACGCATTGTTTGCAGCAGGCGGTCCAAATGGCGAAGGCGCGGCGTAATCAGCTGTTGACGGTGATGCATTGACCGACCCACGGGTAGACGGGCTTGCCGAACTTTCGCTGACGCCAACCTCGCGATTCGCACGCGACGACGGGTCTCAGGTTGCCTACGCCTACACGCCGGGCGCACCGCCGACGGCGGTATTCTTCGGCGGCTATGCGTCCGACATGAGCGGGACCAAGGCGAAATTTCTCGAATCCCGAGCAAAATCCCGCGGCCGGGCTTTCCTACGCTTCGACTACCAGGGACATGGAGAATCCAGCGGCTCGTTCACCCAGGGCAGCATCGGTCTTTGGAGCGAAGACGCCCGTGCCCTGATCGAACACGTTTCCACAGGCCCGCTGGTTCTGGTGGGTTCCAGCATGGGGGCTTGGATCATGCTGATCGTCGCACTCGAGCTCAAAAATCGCGTCGCCGCGTTGCTGGGTATCGCCTCGGCACCGGATTTCAGTGAAGACCTGATCCTTCCAGCGCTAAAACCAGAGCAGCTAAAATCGCTCGAACAAATGGGGCTGCTGCACCTTCCTTCGAACTACCGCGACGAACCTCAGGTGATAACCCGCCATTTTCTGGAAGAGGGTCGCCGTCATCTGCTGCTGCGTTCAGGCATTGGGCTCGAGTGTCCAGTGCGCCTGCTGCACGGACTCGAGGATCAGGACGTGCCGTGGCATACGTCGGTCAGGCTATGCAAGGCGCTCCAGTCCCGCAATGTGCAGCTGACGCTGATCAAGGGCGGTGACCACCGACTGTCGGCGCCGCGCCATCTGGCGAGCATAGACCAAGCGCTGGAATCGCTTACTCGCTTCGTTTTGCCGCAGGAGAAATGGTGACCCAGCTCGGCTTGCTGCGGACACGGCGGTTCTCAGCCCTTTTTACGACCCAGTTTCTCGGGGCGTTCAACGACAACGTGTACAAGAACGCGTTGATCATTTTCATCACTTTCGAGGCGGCGCGGGACGCGGCGGCACGCGCGATGCTGGTCACGCTCAGTGCGGGCGTGTTCATTCTTCCCTTCATGCTGTTCTCCGCCTGGGCAGGTCAGATTGCGGACAAGCTGGAAAAAGCGGCGCTCATTCGGGCGGTCAAGCTCGCCGAGATCGCCATCATGCTGATGGCCGCGATCGCCTTTGCCCTGGGCAGCTTGAACATGCTGATTGCGCTGTTATTTCTCATGGGAACGCAATCGGCCTTCTTTGGCCCGATCAAGTACGGCATTCTTCCGCAGCTGCTTGACGACACGGAGCTGGTGGCCGGAAACGGTCTGATTCAGATGGCCACCTTCGCGGCCATACTCATCGGCATGATTTTGGGCGGAAAGCTCGCCGCCATACCGGCGTCCGGCCCGTTGGTCGTGGGCGGCGCGGTCATCGCCTTGGCGCTGCTCGGCTGGCTCGCAAGCCTGGGTGTTCCTCGGGTCAGCGCGGCGGAGCCGGCGCTGCGCGTCGACCGGGGTCCCTGGTCCTCCATGTTCACCGGTATGGCCTACGCCCGGGAGACGCCCGGGGTCTTGGCAGCAGTTCTCGGGGTGTCGTGGTTCTGGTTTCTAGGCGCCACCTTCATTCAGCTTTTGCCCGCCTACGGCAGGGATACGCTCAACGGAGATCCGAACGTCATCATCATGCTGCTTACCTGTTTCACCATCGGAATTGGCGTGGGCGCACTGCTATGTGCCTGGCTTTCGGGAAAAAAAATCAATCTTCACCTGGTTTCAGCGGGCGCAATCGGTATGACCGTTTTCGGCCTCGGTCCGTTGTTCTTTCTCGGTGCTCCGCAGGAAACCGGCGCTGCGCTACAAGGGATCACAGAGGTACTGGCCCATCCCGGCAACCAGGCCGTTATCGTGAGCTTCATCGGTCTGGCTGTTTCCGGCGGCGTTTTCATCGTACCGCTCTACACCTACGTCCAGGTCAACAGCGCGCTTCCCAGACGCTCCCGGGTGATCGCGGCGAACAACATCATCAACTCCTTGTTCATGGTGGTGTCCGCGCTCCTTACGCTCGGCGCCCTCGGCGTCGGGATGTCGATCCCGCAAATTTTCGCCGCCGTGGCCGTATTGAATTTGATCTATACCCTGATCGTGGCCCGTGCGTTGACTCGGTTTGAATCACGACAACCCAGGGATGAGGGTCTTTTGCGGAAGTAAGATGCCTGCCGCGCGCCTTGAGCCGGGGATGCTTTTGATACACTCGATCGATGCACAAGCTCGATCCCCTGCTGCGCCTGCTTGCCGATGGTCGCTTTCATTCGGGCGCGGCGTTGGGTGAGGCAATCGGAATCGGGCGCAGCGGAGTGTGGAAGCAGATCCGGGCGCTGGAGGCCATGGGGCTGGAAGTCCACGCGGTGCAGGGAAAAGGCTATCGCCTGACGGCGCCGCTGGAGCTGTTGGACCGCGACGCGATCCTCGCCAGGGTCGAAAGGTCGCGGGCGAGGAAGCTGCGCGGGGTTGAGATCTTTTATCGCATCGACAGCACCAACCGCTATCTCATGCAGCGGGCCGCAGACGGGCTCGAGGGCCCGTACCTCTGCCTGGCGGAGTCCCAGTCCGCAGGCCGCGGCCGCCGCGGGCGAAGCTGGATCTCGCCGTTCGGGAGAAACCTCTATCTGTCGCTGCTGTGGCGCTTCCAGCTGGGCGCCGACGCCCTGCCGGCACTGAGTCTGGTGGCGGGCGTTGCCGTTGCCGCCGCGCTCGAGGACACGGGCGTAGCCGGAATAGGCATCAAGTGGCCCAACGACCTGGTCCACGGCGGGCGCAAGCTCGGGGGGGTGCTGATCGAGCTCGCCGGTGAAGCATCCGGACCCTGGGATGCAGTCGTGGGTGTCGGCCTCAATATCGATATGAAGGACTTGAACGACCTGGGTATCGATCAGCCGTGGACCGACCTGCGCACCGCGCTTGACCGAAGGCCGCAAAGGAACCGCATTGCCGCGACGGTTGTCGACGCCTTGATGAAGGCCCTGCCGCAATTCGAGGAGGCAGGATTTGCCCCGTTTGAACAATCGTTCCGGCGTTTCGATGTCACCCGCGGACGCGAGGTCGAGCTGCACCAGGGAGCAAACCGAATCAAGCGCGGTCTCTCCCTGGGCGTTGGCGAGCACGGTGCCCTGTTGTTGCAAAGCGAGGCGGGAATCAGCCAAGTGACCAGTGGTGAAATAAGCCTCCGGATCCCCGAGTGATGCTGGTGGTGGACATAGGCAACAGCCGTATCAAGTGGGCCAGCGTGACGGCCGGGGTGCTCAGCGGCCAGGGGGCGGCGGATTACCAGGACGAGACCCTGCCGGCGGAGCTGGACGCCGCCTTCAAGCTTCTGCATCAACCCACCGCCATCGCATACTGCTCGGTGGGGGCTTCGGCGACCGGGAAAATTCTCGAGCGGTGGGCGAGCGAGCGCTGGGGAATTGCGGCTGTCCGCGTTCGCGCTGCGGCGGAAGGCTTTGGAGTACGCTGCGCATACGCGCGACCGGAGACGCTCGGCGCGGATCGATGGGCCGCGCTGGTGGCCTGCCGGCACAAGCACGACGGCGCCGCGGTGGTGGTCGATTGCGGTACCGCCATCACCCTGGACGCGATATCCGAAGGAGGCGAACATCTGGGCGGCGTCATCGTGCCCGGGGTGACGCTTATGCGTCGGGCGCTGACGACGCACACGGACCAGATACCCGCGCACCATTCCCGCAGCCGAGAGGTGCTGGCAAAGAGCACCGCCGACGGCGTGGCCGCCGGTACGCTTTACGCGGCCGCCGCCGCGATAGATCGGTTGTCGCAGGAGTTGGGTGCGTTTCTCCCGCGCGCCAGCGCGCGGATCCTGACCGGCGGCGCTGCGGATCTGCTGCGACCGCTTATGGCCACCGAGTTCAAGACCGAGCCTCACCTGGTGCTTTACGGGCTCGCGGTTATTGGTGGGGCTATCGAATGAAATGGATGGTGTATTTTTTGCTGCTTGCGAACGTGGCGTTCTTCGCCCGCCAGTATCACCAGATGTCCAACGCGCCCCCGCCCCCGCAGCAGGCGGTTAGACCCTACGATCACGTCAACCGGCTTTTGTTGATTAGTGAAACGAGTGCCGACAAGCTGCGAGCCCGAATTTCGGCGTCGAAACCTGTTCCCCCCGATGCCGTGGAGGCGCCGCCTGAGTCCAAGTTGCCGCCTCCTACGACTGCGGCCATAACGGTCCAGAACTGCTACAGCGTCGGTCCGCTCGAGGAAGACACGCAAATTGCGGCCATCCGCGACTGGCTTGTGGCCATGGGCGGTGACCCTGTTCTGCGCCTGGACGAACGACGCGAGCTGGAACGCTACTGGGTCTATTTTCCGCCGCTCCCAAGCCAGGAGGAGGCGGTCCGGGAGGTGGAGCGCATGCGCGCGCAAGGCATCGAGGACGTCATCGCCGTCACCAAGGGCGACATGGCTAACTCGATTTCGCTGGGGGTGTTCAGTCGACGCAGGTCTTTAGAACGCCGCCTGCAGGAACTGGAGGCACTTGGCTACGATCCGTTGGTCATGCCGAGGTACAGCACCGAAAAGGTGTCGTGGTTCGACGTCAGGTTCGAACAGGGCGAACGTCTGACTCCGAATGACCTCGGCGCGCGATTTCCGGATGTGGAGCTTTCCAAAGCCAACTGTGTCTCGGGTGAAATTGCCCGCGATGGCCCGGGCTCCTAAAATGCTGGGGACTGTCTACAGCGTTCACGCCGTCGCAGGCGCCAAGCGCTGATTGTGCTCCAATCAGCTGCCGGCTTAGCTCAGTTGGTAGAGCAGTTGCCTTGTAAGCATCAGGTCGTCAGTTCGAGTCTGACAGCCGGCACCAAATACCGACGGCGCAATCGGGGTCGCCGTATCTTTTTGGCTGATGCCGCGGGGAAATCGCGGTGCGGTTTCGCGCAGGCCTTCATGCCCGCAGGCTCGGTGGGGCGCGGGCGCAAAAGTCCGCGCAGGTGTTTCACCTTGACGTCTCCCGGCAATACGGCGTCCGCGCATGGAAGCCAGGGTCTCGGCGCGCTCCGCGGCGTCAGGCTCTAGATCCGTTCTTGTTTCCGCCAGCGCATCGAACACCATCCGCTTTATGATTTTTCGCAACGGGTTCACCCCTTCAAGCGGCGCCTGGCCGCGAGGCATCATTGGCCGGTGAGCGAACTCACGCACGCTGCACAGTGGGAGTGAAAACATAGCCCGCGCCGCGCACCGTTTTAATGATCTGCGGGTGTTTGGGATCAGATTCGAGTTTTCGTCGCAGCTTGACCATCAGCGTGTCGATGGCACGGTCAAAAGGATCCCAACTTCTGCCTGTGCAGCGCTCCAGAAGCTGATCCCGTGACATGACGCGGTTCGGATTGCTGATCAGAACTGACAGCAGTTCGAATTCCATGCTGGTGAGCTCCACGGCTTCGCCGCTTTGGGATATTAGCTCACGCGCGCCCAGGTCCAGGCGCCATTCGGCAAATCGCACCGCGGGTGGCTGCTCCGAGCCGGGCTGCGCCACCCTACACGGAGACCGATTTTGGGTTCTCCTGAGCACGGTGCGAATGCGCGCCAGCAGCTCTCGCTCATCAAAGGGCTTGGTGACGTAGTCGTCGGCGCCCAGCTCCAGGCCGACGACGCGATCCACCGGCTCGTCCTTGTCCGTCAGGATAATGATTCCGACGCTTGAATCGCGGCGGATCTCCCGGGTCAGCGTAAACCCATCATCCCCGGGGAGACCGAGGTCGAGAATCAGCAGATCTGCGGGAAAGCCCTTCAGGGCGGCTCGCATTTGATTAGCGCTGTGCGCGACCTGGATGGTGAATCCCTCGCGCTCGAGATAGCGGGAAAGCAGCCGACCCACTTGTGGATCGTCGTCGACAATTAGTATACGTGTGGGACCCGGCATTTAGACCCGTGAACGAAGGGTGTAACGGAGAAAATGATAGTAGTCGCGCCGGCGGCATTAAAGGCGCGGTCAAAAGTGTGAAATCTGCGCTTGCGCCTTGCGCTTGGCTGAGGTACTAGTAATAAGGTTAATCGGCTGATTTTCGACCGCGGCGGAATAAGAAGAACAATCCCCAAGCCGATGGAACGGCTGGCTGTTGGAACGCTGCGCTCATTCGCGGCTCAGGTCTGGCCTGATATTTGGCGAACGCGGGACCGGGGAAGACAATAAGATCGTGAATTTGCCAGCGGTCGAGCCGAACTGCTTTGACCACAGCACAGCGGCGTGCTGATCGTCGCGAACTCCACGTAAACCACGGGCTGAAGCCAGAATCGGGACATTCACACATAGGCCATGAGTAAATACACCTGGATTGTTACCCGCGATACGGTGCTTGGCGACAGCAGCGACGCGGTGGGGAAAATCGGGCCCAGCGGGGCGGAGAACCGGGCTCGATTCGACATGATTATCATCCACGGTGAGCATTTTCGGCTGCTCAACGACGCCGGGGAGACGCAGTTCACCGGCTACATCCTCGGTGAGTTCGAGGGCCGGGAGCCGCTGGACGACTATGGAGTCGAGAATGGGTGCAGCGGCATCGAGTACGAGCAGGAAGGGGAGTGGATCCCCCTCGATCGCTTCAACCCCAAAAGCGCTTCCAAGTAACCCGTCGCTTCCATTGCCCCCCGGACCCGGATTTTCGCCAGGTCCGCGCTGCTGCCGTTTAATTACGGTGGCCGTAGCGAGCACGATTTGGCCCCTCCATCATTGAAGCCCGCGCTGTTGAGCAGCGCTCAGCGCGCGACCCTATTTCGCGCTCTGGCAAGACTCGAGGATGCTGGGGTGCCCCCGGACCGCGCCGTCGCCGCCATGACCGATCTGCTGGGCTCCGGCCATGCCCATCGCTTCCGCGGAATGTCCGCTTCCATTGCCGGCGGCGCCTCGCTGACCGCGGCGGGAAGCCGCTCTGGGCTTTTCACCGCGTGGGACCGCGGGCTGATGCGCCTGGCTGAGCGCAGCGGCACCGTGGCTCGGGCGTCGGCTCTGCTCGCCGCTGCCTACGACCACCGGGCGAGAGTGTTCGGCAAGCTGCGCAGCCGCATGATGCTGCCGCTGTTCGTTTTTGTGCTGGCTTTGTTTCTGTTGCCGCTGCCGTCCCTGCTGGCGGGACGCATTGGGGCGGAGGAATTCCTCTGGCGCACCTTCGGTCCCGTCACCGTGCTGGTCGTACTGGCGGGCTTGGGCTCGCGACTTGTTCGCCGGACCGCGGCGCAGGGCGTGTCCCCGGCCACAGGCCGTCTGGGACTGCGGGTGCCCTTTTTAGCCCCGGCCCTTGGCCACGCGACCCGGCTGCAGCTTGTAGAGGGCCTGAGTTTGTTGCTGCACGCTGGACTGCCGGTCAAGGACGCGCTTGAGGCGGCGCTGGATGCTCTGACCAACCCAGCGGCCCGCAGCGTCTACGCTTCTGCGCTGCCCCGACTCGAGCAAGTGGGCTTGAGCAGCGCCTTGAGAAGCGCGGGCGTTCTCGATGCGGAAGAGTTCGCCATCGCCTCGACCTCGGAGCAAGCCGGTCGCCTCGTAGACGGTCTCGAACGGATCGCGGTATCGCTTCGAAAAGGCTTCGAGGACCGTCTTGACCTTGTATCCGAGTGGCTGCCGCGTGGGGTCTACTTAGTGCTTGTCGCCTTCATTGCTGCCGGGATCATCGGTTGATCGTGATCGCCTTTCATCTGCCGGCAAATATCTTCTTCAGATTTCCGAACCCGATGGCGTAGATGCCTTGGATCACTTCACTCGCTTAGCTTCGCGAGGCAGCAAAGGGTGAACGAGGCTCCACCATTCCGCTACGCTCACTTTTTCGTCGCCTTAGCCGAATAGCCAGATCGTCGCGTTGTAATCGGATACCCGGACTGGGCTGTGGACGACAACGTCGCTGTATAGCCGTTCGTCGTCGTCGGCTGGTTCCAGTCCTTCGACGATAGCGCCTCCGCGGCGAGGCGGAGCCGAAGTGAGCCTTCTCCCTCCACCCCGATGGGGCTTTCCTATAGCGCCGACTGCTGTTCTGGCTCGGTGCTGAATCCACCGATCAGCTTCCGTACCGCACCAGCGGGCAGGTTGACATCGGTTGATATGCTGATCCTGGTCATCTGAATTGTTCCTCTGCAAATCCTGACCGGAGAGCGGGGATGAAAGAGCTTTCGTCGCGGGCGAAGCGTCGCGGACGCAGGCCTTGTTTACCGCCGCGGTTAAAGGAGGCATATTGCCTTTCATGAATTTGAATCTCGGCGTAGTCCGCCTGCGGCTTCGGGCAATTGAGTTCTACCGCGGGGCGGCTTTCACGGCGGCAGCTTCTCTCACCAGGCTCAGCGGCGTGCGCGGACGGTATGGCGGAAGCTAAGAAACAAACCGACAAACGTGGGTCGAGTGGGCGCGCCAGGCTAGACGGGAAGCGCATCGTTCAGATCAGGATTGATTCCCGCCCCGAGGCGCTGCGACTGGTGCGCGCGGTTGTCGGAGAAGCCGCGGATCTGTGCGGCTGCAGTGAGAACTGCGTCCGCGATATCGTCATTGCCGTGGATGAGGCCTGCCAGAATGTCATACGCCACGCCTACGGCGGACGTCCGAACGGGGAAATTCTCGTTGACATCCGCCGCGAGGGGGATCGAATCGCGTTCAATATTATTGATTTTGCCGATCCCGTCGACGTTTCGAAGGTCAAGCCGAGGTCGCTGGAAGAATTGAGGCCCGGGGGGCTCGGCATCCATTTCATCTCCGAGTGTATGGACGATGCGCGCTTCCGCACGCCGCCGGACGGTGCCGGCAACCGTCTGTGGATGGTAAAGCGAATCGAGTAACAGGCGATGGTGAACTGTGAGGTAAGAGAACAGGACGGCATCGCGGTCGTTGCACTATCCGGCGACGTGGATCTCGAAAGCTCGCCAAGAGTGAGAGATGTGCTGCTGGATTGTGTAGGCGCGAAGCGACCCGTGCTGGTGGACATGTCCCGGGTTACATACATCGACAGCTCGGGCGTTGCCAGCCTTGTGGAGGCGCACCAGTCTGCGCGCAAAACCAAAACGACTTTCGCTCTGGCCCAGGTAAGCCAGTCAGCGATGCGCGTGCTCGAGTTGGCGCGGCTCGACAAGGTGTTCATCATCCATTCCTCACTGGCCGACGGCCTTCGGAATGCCGGCTGAAGGAGGACAGCAGGCCCTCAACGGCGCGGCTCGCCGCGCACTAGACGCCGTCGAGCGCACCGGGCGCGCCTGCGTAGACAGCATTTCAGCGTTCGGTTACGGCGCCGCCCTTTTCGCCGAGAGCTTCTTCTGGATCTTTCGCGGCAGATCCATCCGACAGCCGGTGCGTCTGACGATGATCTTCGAGGAGATGATGCAGATAGGCATAGTGGCTATCCCCATCGTCACTGTGCTTTCACTGACCATCGGGGTAATGCTTGCGATACAGGGCATTTATACGCTCAGCTTATTTGGTGCGGAATCCAGGGTCACTATCGGGATCGCGTTGTCCGTGACCCGCGAATTTTCGCCGCTGATCACCGGTATCCTGGTTGCGGGAAGATCCGGCTCTGCGCTGGCAGCGCGGCTCGGTACTATGAGCATCAACCAGGAGATCGACGCGCTTCGCGTAATGGGAATCAATCCAGTTCGCTTCCTGGTCGTGCCGCCGTTGGTGGCAATGATGGTGATGCTGCCCGCACTTTCGTTCTTGTCCGACCTGGTGGCGTTGTTCGGCGCCGGCGTTTACGTCTCGCTGGATTTGGGAATGAGCTTGCCCGCTTATTCGGATCGAGTCATCGAAGTGTTGACGGTGAACGATCTGCTCCACGGCCTCGGCAAGAGCATGATCTTCGCAGTCCTCATCACCCTCGTTGCGGTGGTGAACGGTGCCGGAGTCACCGGCGGTGCAGAGGGCGTTGGTCGCGTCACGACGCGTTCCGTGGTGCAGTCGATCGCAGCTATTGTGATCACCGATATGTTGTTCGTGTTCGTGGTGACACGGTGACATGGGTGTCGAGGCGGTAAATTCTGATCGCTCGGTGCTTGTCGAGGTGGAGCATCTGGTCACCCACTACGGCGCGCGGAAGATCCTCGACGACGTAAGCCTAAAGGTGTACGAAGGAGAGGTGTTCGTCATCATGGGGGGCAGCGGATCCGGAAAAAGCACCCTGCTTCGATACATGCTCGCGCTGGAGCGTCCGACTTCGGGCTCGATTCGGGTGCTCGGTCGCGATGTGGTCAGATCTCGACCGTCAGAGCTATATGAGTTGAGAAAGAAAATGGGGGTCTCGTTCCAAAGCGGAGCATTATTCAGCTCCATGTCCGTGGGCGAGAACATTATTCTGCCGCTCAAGGAACACACCGATCTCGATCTCAAGACCATGGAAATCATGGCCAGGCTCAAGCTCGAAGTAGTCGGCATGGCAGGGTTCGAGAATCTCATGCCTTCAGAGTTGTCCGGCGGAATGCTCAAGCGCGCCGCCCTGGCCCGCGCCGTGGTCATGGATCCGAAGCTGCTCTTCGGTGATGAGCCATCGTCGGGCCTCGATCCCATCGTCGCTGCCGCCATTGATGAGCTCATTCTGCGCTTGCGCGACGCGCTGGGCATGACCGTTGTCATCGTAACCCACCAGCTCGAGAGCGCGTTCAAAATTGCGGACCGCATGGTGGTTCTGGACAGCGGCAAGCTGCTTGTTACCGGCACCGTGGAGGAAGTCAGGAACAGCTCGAACGAGCGCGTACAGCAGCTTCTCAACCGCCGGGTTGACGAGGTGGAACTGGACCCTGAGGCGTACCTTAAGCGACTCACAGGAGCGTGAGGAATGTTGTTTCGGATACACCGTTTGCGACCCAGCCGTGCGCCGGACCAGCCCGGACGACCGGTAATCCTTCCCCTTCGCGGGCAAGGTGATCGAAGTAATGAGGCCAACGCGGCTATTGGCCGGGTGGAATCATGAAAAGCGATCAAATCAACTATCTGGTGGTGGGCAGCTTCGTGATCGCGATACTCGCCGGGCTCATCATCGCCATTGCCCTACTGACCGGGCGTACGGGTGCAACGGACACGTATTTCACCAGCTATAGGGACGCGACCGGGCTCAAGTTCGGCAGCCAGGTTCTTTATATGGGTTATCCCGTGGGTCAGGTCGAGGAAATTAGCCCTGTGGTGGAAGATGGGATCGTGAGTTTTCGTGTACAGCTCGAAATCAACGAGGAATTCAAAAACTGGCAGGTGCCCAAGGACAGCATGGCGCAGATCCGGGCGGCGGGGTTGCTGGCCGCAGTGGCTATCGACATCCGCGGCGGTAAGAGCAAAGAAACGCTTAAGCCCGGTGACCATCTCCGGGGTATGGAACAGTCGGATGTGTTCGTGGCCGTAACGGATGCGGCGAATACGCTCAAGTTTCTCACGGAAAACAGTATCAAGCCGCTGATCGAAGACCTACAGGCCTACGTGACCAGCTTCGGCTCGGCGATCGACGAGCGGGGCGGCGATATGATCACCAATCTCAGCCTTCTCTCGCGCGAGCTGGCAACCCGATCGCCGGAGCTGATTTCAAAGTTCATCGAACTATCCGAAGAACTCAAGCACACGAGTGCCCAGTTTCGGAAGCTATTGGGTGAAGAGAATGCGCAGAAAGTCGGTACTTTCGTGGACAACATGGTGACGGCCTCCGAAAATGTGGTGTCACTGACAGAGGACACCAGACAGCAGATCAACGCGTTGCTCGGCCCAACGACGTCCCAGAAGGTCGATGACGCATTGCTGAACATTTCCAGCGCTTCTGAAAACGTCGCCCGCCTGAGCGACGATGTAAATGAAAGTTTGGGCAACATTCTGACGCCTCAAACGGCGCGCAAAATGCAGCGTGCCCTGGACAATTTTTCACTGGCGGCCACGAACATCGCCACCTTGAGCCAGGATCTCGGCGCAACCCGCGCCGAGTTGGACCGGCTGCTGGCAGCGCTTTCGTCAAGCGTGGACGAGAATCGCCCTAATCTGAGAGATTCGAGCTCGGATCTTCGCTATATCCTGCGATCCGTGGCGCAGAACATTGACGCGGTGAACTACAACCTCGAGGGAACCAGCCGCAACATGTTCGAGTTCAGCCGGCTCCTGAGACAGGACCCTTCGGTGTTGCTTAGAGGCGCTAGCGCTGGGGACGACGCCGCGACGCGAACGGGAATTACGCAGTAATGCGCTCCCGAATCGTTTTTACCTTGCTGGTCCTGTTGGCCGGTTGCGCGGCGCCTGGTGTGGTGCCTCAGGACAGTTACTATCGAATGTCGGATCCCGAGTCCGTGGTAACCGCGGGTGCAATGCTCGACGGCACGATTGTGGTACCTCGTTTTCTCGCTGACGGTCTGGCGAGCGAACGCCACGTGATCTACATCGAGGCGAGCTCTCCGCTGGTGCTCAGGCAATACAACTACCATTTCTGGAGCGAGTCGCCCACGCGAATGGTTCAGGAAAGGACGGTGGAATATCTGCGCCGGGCCCGGGTTGCGGCCACCGTCGTCACCCCTGAATTCCGCGCGGCCGCCGATTACCAGCTGACCGGAAAGATCAGGCGGCTCGAGCAGATCCGTGGTACCTCGTCCAGGGTTGTGGTGTCGCTAGAACTTGGACTTTATCGCGTGCGCGACAGTCACCTGCTCCACTTTGACACCTACGAGCAGGAGCTGGACATCGACGACGATAGTGTTGGACGCGCCACTTCAGCTATGGGTGCGGCAGTGCTGATGATTCTGTCCCGGCTCACCGAAGATCTTTCTCGCCTTTAAGCGGCTGTTACTAAGTCACTTGCAAGTATCGACTGCTCGACCATTCAAGACGCAGGTTGTGAGTTCGCTCTTCGTTTGGGCTAGAATTCGCACGGTTTCCTTTTGGATGGCGCAATGAAAGCGTTCAAGATTCCAGCCGGCCTGCTGTTGGTCGTTATCGGCACTGCGTTCGTGGCGGTGACGCACGCGGATACACTGGAAGACGCCCGGTCCCTGATGCGCCAGGGACGTCATGATGATGCCATCAGGCGACTCGACAGCCACCTCCGGACCTCACCCAATGATTCCTCAGCGCGGTTTCTAAAAGGCGTCGCGTTGGCGGAAGCCGGTCGAAGCCAGGAGGCGATCGACACCTTTTCCGCCCTGGTGAGGGATTTTCCAGAGCTGCCCGAGCCCCACAACAATCTCGCGGTGCTCTACGCTGCGGCGGGGGATTTGGAGAAGGCGCGGTTCCATTTGCTCGAAGCGGTTCGAATTCACCCAAGTTACGCCACGGCACATGAAAATCTGGGTGACGTGTACGGTAAGATGGCCGCGCTTTCGTATTCCAAAGCGCTCTCCTTCGACGGCGAAAATCAGTCCGTGCGGGCCAAGCACATGCTGGCGGAAGAGCTGGGTGGCATAGAAGGCGGATCCCGCACGGCCTCGGCTGCGATGACGGCACCGGCACCGCCTCTAACGATCGCTGCGGCGCCGTCGCTGCCCACGGCGGCTCAAATGCCGTCAGAGGATATCGAGGATAAGGTGCTTGTGACGCTAAGAAGCTGGGCCGACGCCTGGTCGAGTCAAGACGTCGACGCGTACCTGGGTCACTATTCGCAGAGGTTCGTGCCCGCCAAAGGCCGCAGCAGAGAGAGTTGGACTATACTTCGAAGGAAACGAATTTCAGCGCCGCAGTTCATCGAGCTCAGAATTGCGCGGCCAAGGGTGAGCCGGACTGATGACGATCGCGCTTCGGTGACATTTCAACAGTCTTATCGTTCTGACAACTATGCAGATCAGACCATCAAGCGGCTGGACCTCGTCAGGGAGGGGGAAGGCTGGAAGATAATCTCGGAGCGTACAGATAACTGATTGGCGGTTTCGAACTGTAGAACACGCGCGGTTTGGCGGCTCTTCCTCTCGCCGGGAACGTGGGGAGGCGGACGGAGGTGAATCTTGTATTTGATTCGATTGCGTCACGCCTGCGTTCGACCGAAACCCGCAGTGTCACATTCTTCGAAACAATTCTTTAGCGCATGAGGAAATTTGAGCTGAACAGCGACGACATGGCCCGCGCCCTAATCGTGACCGTGTGGCTCATTTTTTTGCCGCTCATTTCCCAGGCGGCGCCCGAGTCCGAGCCGCAGCGAAACGGCATCAGCGGACTAGATTCTGGCATTCCGGAGGAGGCGCTTCTTCTCGCCGGCATCGAGGCGCTGGATCAGAACAGGCTCGAAGAGGCGATAACGCTGCTGGAAAAGCTGGTCATCAGGCGACCCGATTTCCAGCTCGCGCAGCTCGTTTATGCGGACTTGTTGAGCGCACGCATCCAGCCGCTGGGAAGATTCGGCAACTTCGATTTGGCCGCCGCGGATCGACTCGAGGCGCTCAAGGACGAAGCGCGCCGGCGGTTCGCGCACCATCGATCCTCACCGGCGGACGACCGGATCCCCGAAAATCTGGTTCTGCTTGCTCGCGACCAGAAGTACATCATCGTAGTGGACGTTCCGGCGTCTCGACTTTACGTGTTCGCCAACGAAGACGGTACTCTGACACGAGTCACCGACCAGTATGTGTCCAGTGGAAAAAACGGCGCGCGCAAGCTGCGCGAGGGTGACCAAAGAACCCCGGTAGGGGTGTATTACGTCACCGGAAGAATCTCTCCCGCTAGTTTGCCCGACTTTTACGGATCAGGCGCGCTGCCGATCAATTATCCCAATGAATGGGATATGCGGCTTGGTCGAACGGGCTATGGGATCTGGATTCACGGTGTTCCTACGGACACCTACAGCCGCGCGCCGCAGGCCAGCGACGGCTGTATCGCCGTGGCCAATAACGACCTGGAATCCCTATTCGTAATGGTGCCGGACACCAACACTCCAGTGATCATCACCGACGGGGTGAGGTGGGTTCAGCCGGGTGCGATTCAGTCGCGTCGACAGGAGGTCAGGGCGATTCTGGAAACCTGGCGCAGGGACTGGGAAAGCCTGAGTTTCGAGCGCTATTCGAGACACTACTCCAGATCATTTGTCAGCGACGGTATGGGACGGGTCGCCTGGCTTCAAAAAAAGCGCCGCATTAACGCCACGAAGTCTTATATCAAGGTGGATTTCTCAAATCTGAGCGCGTTTGCCTATCCGGGGGAGCAGAACCTGCTGGTGGTCACATTCGATCAGAATTACCGCAGCAGTAATTTCAACGACAAAACCAAGAAGAGACAATACTGGCGGCAGGAGTCCGATGGACGCTGGCGCATAATCTTCGAGGAAGAAGCCCGCTTTCTGGATGTGCATTTCCGCGGCCTGCCGTTTTCCGCTAGGGCGAAACTCACCGGCCTGCAGAAATCCCCCTAATACGCTACTGCGCCTACTGTCACTGGCGCATCACGTAGTCGACAACGATACCCGCGAAGATTGCGGCGCCGACCCAGTTGTTGTTGAGGAAGGCGCGAAAACAGCGTTCCGGTTCGCGATTTCGAATCAAGAAAAGCTGGTAGATCGCTAGCAGTGCGGCAACGCCGAGCCCACCGTAATACCAAAGTGTCATTCCCGCTTGCTGTCCGACGATTCCGAGGACCAGTATCACGGAGGCGTGGAGCACGGCGACTATCGGCCGGTCCAGCTCCCCGAGGAGAATCGCGGTGGATTTAACGCCCACGTACAGGTCGTCCTCGCGGTCCACCATGGCATACATGGTGTCGTAGGCCACCGCCCAAAGCACCACAGCCACCAGGGTCAGCCAGGCGAGAGCAGGCACGCTGCCCGTTTGAGCGGCAAACGCCATGGGAACGGCCCAACCGAAGGCCACGCCCAGATGGACCTGCGGAAGATAGGTCAATCGCTTCATAAACGGATAGGTGGCGGCGAGCACGGCGCCGGGAAACGCCAGCAATACGGTGAGTTCATTCATCGTCAGGACAAGTCCGAGGGCCGCCAGACAGAGCACGACGAACAGCGCCAGGGCTTCCTTCGCCGATACTTTTTTTGCCGCCAAAGGGCGATTCATGGTGCGCTTGACGTGCGGATCGATGTCGCGGTCGGCGAAATCGTTGATTACGCAGCCTGCGGACCGCATCAAAAACACGCCGAGTATGAAGATAACGACGATGCGCGCGTCCGGATGTCCCTCGCCCGCGATCCAGAGTGCCCACAGCGTCGGCCATAACAGCAGCAGCGTGCCAATGGGTTTGTCCATCCGCATCAGCAGGCCGTACTGGTAGAGGCGATCTTTGATGTAGGCCTTATCCATGCGGAATGTTGGAAAGGAACACTTCGTTGATTAGCAATGGATCATTGTTGAGAAGAAACACGCTCCGGCGCAACCAGGCGCCGGCGGGATCCTCGTCCAAGGCGTCCCGAAGGGCCTGCCGCATCGATGCATCGGCGCAAAGTGGAGCGACCTGCACGCGGTGCCGAACGAGCCCGGGGAACGAGAACAAAACCTCGCCCAGGGGTTTCGAGCCTAAATGCGCCAGGCGGTTGCGACCCCGCAGTGTCGAGACCGGAATCACGCTGCGGGCGAATATCCAGGGGACATCGGCGCAGCCGAGCAGCACCTGCCGGATCAGGGCGAAGCGCCTGGAGGGAAGCTGCAGCACTCGTGCTTCGGAGAGAAACGGCCGCGCCCTGTGCTGTGCCACCAGCGCCAGGGAGAACTCTCCACCGCAGGCGCCGCGAATACGCGACGTCACCGAGCCCGGATCTTCTAGCCACGCGCGGATTGCTGTCGGTGGTCGCTGATCCCGCAGGCGGTGAACGCGCCGAAAAACGCCTGGCCCAGTGCCCGCTCGCTTGCGCTTATTACTCACCGGCATCACCACGCGCCGCGCTGTCAGGCATCGGCGTAGTTTACCCGATCCCCTAGCCAGCGCTTGACGATGGGGGCAATGTGTTCCGGATAGCGGGACAAGATGTCGCCCGCTGCGCGCACCACGTCGGGCAATAATGCCTGATGCTGGGCGAGATCGGCGACCCGGAACTGAAGCATGCCGGTTTGCCGCGTTCCCAGTAACTCGCCTGGCCCGCGCAGCTCAAGGTCACGCTGTGCAATCTTGAATCCGTCGTTGGTTTCTCTCAGCACGTTGAGTCTTTCACGGGCGGCCGGGGAAAGCGGCGTTCGGTAAAGCATAACGCAGGCGCTTCTCTGCCCTCCGCGTCCAACGCGTCCACGCAGCTGGTGA
Organism: uncultured Gammaproteobacteria bacterium; assembly: GCA_947258715.1. Lineage (GTDB taxonomy): Bacteria > Pseudomonadota > Gammaproteobacteria > HK1 > HK1 > CAMYJH01. Next base: position 152,572 of record CAMYJH010000006.1, on the reverse strand, counting down.
AGCTGGGAAAGGCCTAATCGCTCGGCGTTCTCGATGATCATCAGTGATGCGTTGGGCACATCCACGCCCACCTCGACCACGGTAGTTGCGACGAGCAGATCGATGTTTCCCTGTTTGAATTTCACCATTACCGCTTCTTTCTCCGTGGGCTTCATGCGTCCGTGCACCAGCGCGATGCGCAGAGTCGGTAGCGCCTCACGCAAGCTTCGCTCTGTTTCCGCGGCCGCTTTTGCCTGCAGCGTTTCGGAATCTTCGATCAGCGTGCACACCCAGTAAGCCTGCTGCCCCTTGCAGCAGGCGTCGAGCACGCGGGCCACCACTTCGCTGCGCCGAATCTCAGGCACCACCGCTGTATCCACCGGTTTGCGCCCCGGCGGCAGTGAATCGATGACTGAAGTATCAAGGTCGGCGTAAGCAGTCATGGCCAGTGTTCTAGGGATGGGTGTCGCGGTCATGATGAGCTGATGGGCGCGGATTTCGTCGCGCGCTCCCTTATCCCTGAGCATCAGCCGCTGGTGGACGCCGAAGCGGTGCTGTTCGTCGACGATGACCAGCCCTAAGTGGTGGAATGCAACTTGCTCCTGGAACAGCGCATGGGTCCCGATGGCCATTTGCGCAGCGCCCAGCGCGACGCTTTCGTAAACCTTTCGGCGTGTGGCACCGGTCTGTGTCCCCGACAGCCAGGCCACAGATACGCCCAGCGGCTCGAACCAGGCGCTGAACGTTTTGAGGTGCTGTTCGGCCAGCAGCTCGGTGGGTGCCATCAGCGCCGTCTGGAAACCGGACTCAATGGCCTGAAGCGCCGCCAGCGCCGCAACCACGGTCTTGCCCGAGCCCACGTCGCCCTGGGCGAGACGGTGCATGGGGTGCGGTTTTTCCAGGTCCGCGCGGATCTCGTCGGCGACACGCCGCTGCGCTGCGGTAAGTTCGAAAGGCAGGCGGTGGAGAAAGTGCTTCACCAAGAAGCCCGGCGGAGACAGGGTCGGGGCCAGCTTCTGGTCGAGCTTTTGCCTCAGCTGTCTGAGGCTCAGGTTATGCGCCAGCAGCTCCTCGAAGGCGAGGCGCCTCCTGGTCGGCAGGATGACCGTCTCGTCGCCGCTACGGGGCGGTCGGTGGGCATAAAGAACCGCTTCGCGCAGCGGAGGAAAAGCGAGGCGGGTGAGGATCTCCGTTGGCACCAGTTCATCCAGGTTGCCGTCTGCGGAAAGCAGCTCGAGCGCCTGGGGCAGGAGTTTTCGCAGTGTGCCCTGACTCAGGCCCTCGGTGGTCGGATAAACCGGCGTCAGGTGGCTTTCCACCGGCATCGGTTGGCCCTCGGCCAGAAGGCGATACTCCGGGTGCACCATCTCCATGCCCTGCGGTCCCCTGCGAGCTTCGCCGTAGCACATGACCCGGCGGCCGCGTTCGAGCGCGCGGCGCTGGGATTCGGAGAAATGAAAAAGGCGCAGCAGCAATCGACCGGTGCCGTCCGAAATCATGCAGACCAGCGACCGCCGCCGGCCGTAGCGCAGCTGGGTGAGCTGGATTTCTCCGTCGACCAGGGCCTCGTCGCCGTGGCGCAGAGCGCCGATAGGGGTACTTTGGGTTCGGTCCTGATACCGCAGCGGCAGGTGGAACAAAAGATCCTGAACCCTGCGCACGCCGATGGCCTCGAGCCGGGCGGCGACCCGCGGTCCTGCGCCACGCAAGGCGGTGACCGGAATCTCGCTCAATCGGCTGCCGGCGGCGGGGGTGGCCGCCGGACTGCGGTGATCAGATACTTCGGGCATCAGCAAGCAAGGCGCTGGCGCGTGCGACGGGACTTCAATCCCACGGATTTGCGGCCTCGGCTGGCAAGAACACCTGGTCAGGCGAGGACCATGATCCCTTCGATCTCGATCTTGGCACCTTTGGGCAGTTCGGCTACGCCCACCGCAGCGCGGGCCGGAAACGGCTCGTCCAAGTACCCGGCCATGATCTCGTTCACCCGGGCAAAAAGCGAAAGATCGGTGAGATAAATCGTAAGCTTGACCACGTCATTGAGATTCCCCCCGGCCGCCCGGGCCACCGCGCCGAGGTTCTTGAACACCTGATGTATCTGCTCGTCCGGGTCTTCCACCAGCGTCATGCTCTCCGGCAGCAGAGGGATCTGCCCCGAAAGATAAACGGTGCCGTTAATGTTGACCGCCTGAGAGTAGGTGCCGATGGCGCCGGGCGCGTCGGATGTGTTGATGGTGGTTCTGGTCATGCTTTGTTTCCTGGTTGAACCTCGAGACAGGAGATTAGGCGCGGCGTTCAGCTGTGCGCCCGAGCTATCTTTGAAACCTGGGCAATGCCGCGCACGCGGCGGATGATTTTCGCCAAGTGAATCCGGTCGCTGACCGCAAGCAGGAAAGTCAGGGTGGAGTTTGCGCCGTCACGATTTTCCAGACCGACGTTTTCGATGTTCGCGCCGAGCTCCGATATCGCCGCCGCAACCGTAGCCAGCACGCCCTTTTGGTCTTTGACTACGACGCGAATTTCCACCGGAAATTCCCCCTCGATATTCGGTTGCCAAACCACGTCCACCCACTTTTCCGGTTTGTCGGAAAAATCAACCAGGTTCCTGCAGGAAGAAGTGTGAATCACGATGCCGCGGCCGGCGCTCAAGAATCCGATAACATTGTCTCCGGGGATCGGATGGCAGCATTTTCCGAAGTTCACGACCATGCCCTCCGATCCCTTGATGTAAAGAGGTTGCTTGTCGTTTCTTCCAACCACCTCCTTGATCCCGCTGGCGCGATTAGGAAGCAGCCGCAGCGCAACCAGCGGCGCAATGCGCTTACCCAGACCAATCTCTTCCAGTAACTCGTCGATGCTTTGCAGATGGTATTCGTCGAGCAGGGTCTCGATTCGTTTCGCCGGCACTTCTTCCATGGATAACGATTCCGACGCCAGCGCCTGGGTGAGAAGTCTTTGCCCCAACTCGATGGCCTCACCGGTGCGCAGGTGCTTGAGGTAATTGCGTATATTGGATCGCGCTTTTCCGGTGACAACGAAGTTGAGCCAGTTGGCGCTGGGACGTCCCCAGGGCGCGGTCACAATTTCCACGTTTTGTCCGGTCACCAGCGGAGTCGACAGCGGCGTGTAGCGCCCGTCGGTCTTTGCCGCGATGCAGGTGTTTCCCACGTCCGTGTGGACGGCATAGGCGAGGTCCACGGGCGTCGCGCCTCGGGGCAGCGCCATGATGTCGCCCGCTGGCGTGAAGACGTAAACCTCCTTGGGAAACAAATCGACCTTGACGTTTTCCAGAAACTCGATGGAATCCCCGGACTGCTTTTGCATTTCAAGCAGCTCTTTTAGCCACTGACGGGCGCGCTTCTGTGCCGTGCTCGTGGCTGAGTCACTGCTCTTGTACAGCCAGTGGGCTGCGATGCCGGCTTCCGCCACCGCATGCATGTCTTCAGTCCTGATCTGTACTTCCATGGGTGTGCCGTAGGGCCCAAACAATACGGTGTGCAGAGACTGGTAGCCATTGGGTTTAGGCAGCGCCACATAGTCCTTGAATTTTCCCGGAACGGGCTTGTACAGTCCGTGCATGATCCCGAGCGCGCGGTAGCACGCGTCAGCGGTGTCGACAGTTATTCGGAACGCGTAAACGTCGTGCACTTCGGCAAAAGACAATCTCTTGCCGCGCATTTTTCTGTAAAGGCTGTAAAGATGCTTTTCACGGCCTTCGACCCGCGCGTTCAACTCTTCCTGCCTGAGGCGGCGTTTCATCGAAGTTTCGATTTTACGAACCACCTGTTTGCGGTGACCGCGCGCCTTCTTGACCTCGGCAGAAAGTATTCGGTAGCGCATTGGATGCAGCGTGCGGAAGCCCAGATCCTCAAGCTCGAGTCGGATGTTGTTGAGCCCCAAACGATGGGCGATGGGCGCATAGATTTCCAGGGTTTCACGAGCAATACGCCGGCGTTTGTCCATCGGGAGCGCGGACAGCGTGCGCATGTTGTGCAAACGATCGGCGAGCTTAACCAGAATGACCCGGATATCCCGCGCCATGGCCATCAGCATCTTCCTGAAATATTCGGCCTGCGCTTCAGCGCGGCTTTCGAAACTAATCTGCGTTAGTTTGCTGACACCATCCACGAGTTCAGCCACTTCCTTACCAAACTGTTTCGCAATTTGTGGCTTTGCAGTGTCGGTGTCCTCAATGACGTCGTGAAGAATCGCGGCGACGATACTTTGATAGTCCAGGCGCATTTCCGCCAGAATCTTGGCGACCTGGATGGGATGCTGGATGTAAGGTTCGCCCGAAGCGCGACGCTGCCCCTCGTGTGCTTCGGCGCCGAATTGGTAGGCCCTGTAAATTTCCCTGACTTGATCCGGCTCGAGGTAGTTATCGGCCAATCCGCAGAGATCGCTTATCAGGAACACGGACGGTCTCCCGCATTGCGCGAGCCACAGAGTTTATCCGGGACGGGCCCTAAGGCTTGATCAGGGCTGAGGCTCTTCCCTCGGTGGCTCCGATTCGGGCAGGACTTGCGCAATTTCCAATATTCCTTCCTCTTCGCCGACCGGCTCCGGCTCCTGGTCCATGATGGATGCATCGACCTTGCCGTCCGCGATCTCCCGCAGCGCGAGTACGGTTGACTTGTCGTTCTCTTCTTCAACCAGCGGCGTCGATCCGCGGGCGATTTGACGCGCGCGCTTGGTCGCTACGAGCACCAGCTCGAAGCGGTTGCCAATCTTTTCAACGCAGTCTTCAACGGTAATTCTTGCCATTCGCCTCTCCTATGCAAATGATCAATGAAGCCCTGCAGCACGCAGAGCGCTTTTCCTGAATATAAACAAACCATACTACTCAATCGGCTGGCTGTCCGCTAGCAAATCTCGGATCAGGACCGCGTGGCGGACCTGCTGCCTTGCAAGACTCAGACGCGCCGCCTGCACCACTGCGCGCATGCCACCAAGGGCGCGGTCAAAGTCGTCATTGACCAGCAGATAATCGAATTCACGGAAGTGGGAGATTTCTCTGCCCGCCGCCCGCAAGCGGGCCTCGATCACCTTGCCGCTGTCGGTTCCACGGTCGCGTAGGCGCTGCCCCAGCACCTCTCGGGAAGGCGGTAGCACGAAAAGCTGGACGCTTTCAGGCATGGCCTGGCGGATCTGGTGCGCACCCTGCCAGTCGATCTCCAAGATCACGTCGACGCCAAGCGAAAGGGAAGCGTTGACCTGGGCCCGGCCGGTTCCGTATCGATTGCCGAACACGGTGGCATGCTCGAGAAATTCGCCCCTGCCCAGCATGGACTCGAATTCATCGGCTGCGACAAAGTGGTAGTCCACGCCGTCGCGCTCCCCGGGCCGGGGTGGTCGGGTAGTGTGGGAAACGGACAATACCAGGTTGTCCTCCGAGTCCAGCAGTGCGCGCAGCAGGCTCGTTTTCCCCGCACCGGACGGCGCGCTGACCACGAACAGGGTGCCCGAATTCGAAGACGTGCTCATGGACTGGTTGTAAGAATCCGTTTCCTTACGCAGGCGATGCGATGGCGCAGGCGATTCACTCGACGTTCTGGACCTGTTCGCGTATTTGTTCAATAAAGACTTTGAGGTCCACTGACGATCGCGTCGTTTCCGCGTCGCTCGATTTGGATCCGATGGTGTTTGCCTCACGATTGAGTTCTTGCATCAGAAAATCCAGCCGCCGACCCACCGGCTCCTCGCTTTCCAGCACCTGGCGTACCTCACTCAGGTGGGCATCGAGCCTGTCGAGTTCCTCTGTGATGTCGAGCTTTTGCGCAAGGTAGAGCATTTCCTGTTCCAGCCGCTCCTGGTCCGGCTGGGCCTTTAGCTCCTCCAGTCGCGCCTCGAGCTTGCGACGGATTTCAGCCAGTATCTTCGGTACCCGGACGCGCAGGCTGGAAACGATGCTTTCGATATTGTCACAGCGCTGCACGATCATGGCGGTTATTTTCTCGCCCTCCCGGGTGCGCATTGCAATCAGTTCACTTAGGGCGCCGTCCAGCAGCTCAATGGCTGTGGCTTGAATTGCTTTTAGATCGGGGACGCTCGCCTGGATAACGCCGGGCCAGCGCAAGACCTCCATCGGGGTGACTGCGTGAGCGTTCTCCAGCAGAGGTTGTATCTGCTCGATCGCGCGCACGACCTGCTCCGCTATCGTCAGGTTTAGCGTAAATGCCGTATCGCGATCGCTGGCGTAGCTGATCTTGAATACGCAGTCGACTTTGCCGCGGCCGAGCTTTGCGCCGATGCGTTCCCTGACTACGGATTCCAGTGGGCGAAGCTCATCGGGCAGCCGCGGCGCAATGTCCAGGTAGCGGTTGTTAACGGATCTGAGCTCGAGCTGGGCAGAACCCCAGGGCTGCTCGGATTCGGCGCGGGCAAATGCCGTCATGCTGCGGATCATGGATAGTTCGCCACCGTCGTGCGCAAAAGCGCAATGGTATACGCTGCGTCAGTCTTCGAAAACGCCGTCGGCGCCGATGCCGGGGGCGACACGTTTCTGCAGTCTGCCTATCCCCGACGATATAATACGACGCTTTCGCACCCAGGATAGCCCGATGCGACCCAGTGGCCGCGCCCCCGACGAGCTTCGACAGATTCGCCTCACGCGGCGCTATTCTCGCCACGCCGAGGGCTCTGTGCTGGTGGAGGTCGGCGAGACCCGGTTGCTCTGCACCGCCAGCTTGGAGACCAAGGTGCCGGTTTTCTTGCGCGGTAAGGCGCAGGGTTGGGTCACCGCCGAATACGGAATGCTGCCCCGCTCCACCGGCAGTCGCATGTCACGCGAGGCGGCTCGAGGGCGTCAGGGTGGTCGAACCCTCGAAATCCAGCGTCTTATCGGGCGCTCGCTGCGTGCGGTAGTGGACCTGGGTGCGCTGGGCGAGCGCACGGTGACCGTGGACTGCGATGTGCTTCAGGCCGACGGAGGCACCCGAACGGCAGCCATCACTGGGGGCTATGTGGCGCTGGTGGACGCGCTGGACTGTATCGAGCGTGACCCCGAGCGTTTCGGTGAGCCGCCGACACGAGATCCGATCCGCGCCCAGGTCGCAGCGGTTTCGGTGGGCATATATCGCGGTCAGCCGGTGCTTGATCTGGATTACGCGGAAGATTCGGAAGCAGAGACCGATATGAACGTAGTGATGACCGGAGGCGGCGCTTTCGTTGAGCTTCAGGGTACCGCCGAGGGCCACGCCTTTCGCCGCTCTGAGCTGGACGCGATGTTGGCGCTGGCGGAAAAGGGTATCGGCCAGCTACTCGATGCGCAGCGCAGAACCCTCGGCTCCGTCTGAGGACGCTTGCTTCGCCATGAGCGGTCCGCGACGCGTGGTCGTTGCCAGCGGCAATGCGGGAAAGCTGAGGGAGCTTTGCGCCCTGCTTGAGGATTTCGGCGCAGATCTGGTGCCCCAGTCGGCGCTCGGGGTAGCCGAAGCCGAGGAATCGGGGAATAGCTTCGAAGCCAACGCGCTGATCAAGGCCCGCAACGCATCGCGCTGCACCGGACTCCCCGCCATCGCCGATGACTCCGGGCTGGAAGTCGACGCGCTTGACGGCGCCCCGGGTGTTCTCTCGGCGCGCTATGCCGGAGGGGATGCCGGCGACGAAGACAATATCGACAAGTTGTTGACTAATCTCGCCGGCGTAGATGCGAGCGCCCGAACGGCGCGCTTCGTATGCGTAATGGTTTACGTGGAAAACGCGGAGGATCGTGCACCGGTGATCTGTCGCGGAATATGGGAAGGACGAATTCTGGAAACAACCAGGGGGGACAGTGGGTTCGGATATGATCCGCTGTTCTTTGTGCCCTCCGAGGGAATGACCGCGGCCGAACTTGACCCCGAGCGCAAGAACGCGCTGAGCCATCGGGGTAAGGCGCTTCGAGCGCTCAAACGCGCGCTGAGAAGCCGCTATGCCTGAGTTCTCAGATTCCATACCCCTTTCCCTTTACGTTCACGTTCCGTGGTGCGTGAAGAAGTGCCCCTACTGTGATTTCAACTCCCACACGTTGAAGGCCGAGCTGCCTGAAAAAGCGTATGTCGACGCGCTGCTTGCCGATCTGGAAACAGAATGCGCGGTGTTGCAATCCCCATCTGTGGAAAGCGTGTTTATCGGCGGCGGTACGCCGAGCCTGCTTTCGCCGGACGCGGTTGCGAGACTGATTGAGGGAATCGGGGATTTGGTAGAGCTTTCTCCCGGGTGCGAAATTACTCTCGAAGCCAACCCGGGTACCGCCGAGGCGGTCCGCTTCGTCGGCTTTCGTCAGGCCGGTGTCACTCGGCTTTCCATCGGGGTGCAGAGTTTTGACGACGAACTGCTTGCGGCCATCGGCCGCATACACGACGGTCGCGATGCGCGTGCCGCGACTGAAATGGCGAAGGAGGCAAATTTCGACAGTCTCAATTTGGACCTGATGTATGCGCTTCCCGGACAAACAAGAGCGAAGGCCCTATCGGATGTGCAATCGGCGCTGGAGTTAGAACCCACGCACATCTCTTACTATCAGCTTACCTTGGAACCCAATACCTTATTCATCAGGCAGCCACCGGAGCTTCCCGCCGAAGAGACCGCATGGCGAATGTCGCAGCAAGGCATCGAACTTCTAGAGGCGCGCGGCTATGCCCGCTATGAGGTCTCGGCGTTCGCGCGACCCGGATTCGAATGCCGTCATAATCTCAACTACTGGCGTTTCGGCGACTACCTGGGTATAGGCGCCGGCGCCCATGGCAAGGTGACCGATTTTGGCCGTGGTGAAATATCGCGCAGCCTCAAACTGCGGCACCCGCGCGCCTATCTCGAGGCGGCGGGAGATCGCCGCTTCGACCTCAGGCGCGAGGTCTTGGCGCGAAACATGTTGCCTTTGGAATTCATGATCAACGCGCTGCGACTCGTCGCCGGCTTCGAACTCGCGCTTTTCTCTGAGCGCAGCGGGCTCCCGCTTGGAAAAATCTCCCACGCTCTTGCCGAGGCTGAATCGAAGAATTTGGTTGCAATCCGCAACGGCATGCTCAGGCCGACGACGCTCGGTATCGAGTTCCTCGACGATCTTCTGCTGTTGTTCATGCCCGGGACCCAACGCCGTCCGCCCGGTGTAGTGCCCTGCGCGCCGGCGGGAGACGGACTAATATCTTATAGAGACCATTGATTGATGGGCCGCTCGCCATGCGAATACTATTTTCGTTACTTCTCGTCACTATATTTGCGCTCGCTACTTCCGCGCACGCGCGCATGTATCAGTGGGTGGACGGCGAAAGCGGAAATGTGCGCCTGTCCGGCGAACCCCCTTCCTGGTATCGCGGCGGCGAGCGAGGACCGCGGGTGCTGGTGTTTGAAGACGGGCGCTTAGTCGATGACACCGCGATCAAGATGCCCCCGGAGCAGCGCAAGGCTTATCGCGAAGCCGCTTTCCTCGAGGTGGATCTTCGGCGTGAACAGGACGCAGTAAAAAAGCTCGAGCGCGCCGCTCTGAGAGAGGCGCGGCGCAGGCAAGAGGCGGAGAGGCAGATTTCGGCTCAGTTAAACGCCCAGCCGGATTCGGAAGAGACAAGCGCTAGCGAAGATACGAAGTCCCGGGCGGCGCTATCGGGGTCGTCGCCGGCGGAATTGGACGGTGGCGTGGTGGAACAGCTCAAGGCGCTCATCTCCACCTGGGACCAGCAAAACGGCTCCGGCAAAAATCGCTGATCTCTTGGCTCGGGATTGGGGCCCGCTTCCGACTTGTGGCGAAAGCCCTGCTTGTTTTAGCCGGTGCCTTTCAGGAACTCGAAAAACTTGTCGAGCGCCGATTTCTCCCGATCCTGAATCATGGCCTGCAAATCGAGCAGCGACGTGTGATCCGGCTTCACCTGTAGGCCGAGGGCGATATACGCCTGGGCCTTGCCGAAGTTACGGTTGGAAAACTCCTGCTCTGCAAGCTCGGTGTAGCGCTCCGCAATGTTGGAAAAACCGTCCTTGGCCGACTCGTTTTCGGGGTCCATTGCCAGCAGTCGGCTGAAATAATAATAGGCGTTATCCGCGGGCGGATAAGTGAGTCGGTTCTCCTGAAGGCTGTTCACCGCCAGCCAGGTCAGCGCCTTGATCACCTGTTGCTTGCTCAAGCCAGGCGTGGTCCCAGTGGCGCCGGCGGAGATTGACTGCGAATTGACGCTTGCCTGGACGTCGAGTGGCTGAGTGATTTCCGTTTCCGAAGCTCGCTGCTTGACGATGTGGGTGGGCTTTAATGACTCGATGTACACCTGCAGGCTTCCAAAGGCGATCACCAGTACGACGCAGCATGCGCCCAGTATCGTCATTCGCCATTTGCGCTTTTCTGCCTGCAAGCGATCCTTTTCGCTTTGTATCGCCTTGGCTTCCGCTGCGGCGGTCGCCGACGGATACATTTCCCGGTGAAGGGTTTGGTGGAGCGCTTCCGCTTCTTCCACCAGCGCAGCCGCCGTCGGCATGCGTTCGTTCGGCTCCTTGCACATTATTTTGTTGAGCAGCGGCTGGTACTGCTGAAGGTCTTCGGGAAGCTCCGGAACCGGAGACTGTATGTGCTGCATGATGACCTTGATGGCCGTATCGCCGGGATAGGGACGTTCGCTGGTCAACATTTCGTAAAACAGCACGCCTAGGCTATAGATATCGGTGCGTCCGTCCACCTGCATGCCTTCGGCTTGCTCGGGGCTCATGTAATATGGGCTGCCCAGAATAGTCCCCGTCGAGGTCAGCTCGGTATCGATTTGTACTTCTTTGGCGATTCCGAAATCGCTTAGCAGCGGCGTGCCGTCGCGCCGGAAAAGGATGTTCTGGGGCTTCACGTCGCGGTGAATGATTCCGCGCTTGTGGGCGAAATCCAGCGCACTGCCAATTTTCGCCAGCAGCTCGAGGGCTTCCAGCGGGTTCATGCCCAACTCGATGCGATTCTTCAGATCTCCGCCGTTTACGTATTCCATGGAGATCCAGACCAGATCCCCCGTGGCGCCGATATCGTGGATAGTGATGATGTGGGGATGCTGAAGCGCGGCGATAATGCGTCCCTCGTTCATGAATCGCTCGAGGAAGGACGTGTTGTCGCCCTTGCTGGTAGGCATGGTCTTGAGGCAGACGTCGCGGCCCAGGGACTCTTGGACCGCGAGGTAAGCGGTGGCCATCCCTCCGCGACCAATGATTCTTTTTATCTGAAAGCCTGGGATATCCATAGGCAAAGATTATAGTCGCCGCGCGCGCTCCGTTTTCCTGAGTGGGCTGGGGTTGAGAGGTTCAAATCGCTAGCGGCAAAGAGGTGCCTGCTGAGGCAAGAAATGCCAGCAAAGACAAAAACATGAAAACAGGTGCCGTCGCTTCAAACCGAATCTGTGCCCCAAAACGGATATCGGCCCCAGGCCAGGAATCTGAACGGTCCCCGATTCAGCGCTTACGTCCGTCGGCAGCGGCGCCAGGGCGGCAATCCCGAGACGTGAGATTCGGCGTTGACAGCCGGAGTGCCTCCTGGGGGCGTTTCCGGGGTCCGATGCTTGTATTCGGGGGGTGTGAGGGCCGGAATAGGCAGAAAGGCCCCCGACGGGGGCCTGAAATTGGCTGGGGGACCAGGATTCGAACCTGGGCTGGCGGAGTCAGAGTCCGCAGTCCTACCGCTAGACGATCCCCCAGTAAAACCGAGGCTCGCCGCCTCAGCGTTTCGAGTACTGAGGCCGCTTTCGTGCTTTATGCAGGCCGATTTTCTTGCGCTCCACCGAGCGCGCGTCGCGGGTGACGAATCCGGCCTTGCGCAACGTTGCGCGCAGGCTTTCGTCATATTTAATCAGCGCTCGGGTGATGCCGTGGCGAATCGCGCCCGCCTGGCCGCTGTTGCCGCCGCCGTGAACTGTGACGTTCACGTCGAGCCTATCCAGCATCTCCACCCTTTCCAGCGGCTGGCGCACCACCATTCGGGCGGTTTCGCGGCCAAAAAACCTGTCCAGCGGGCGCCGATTGATCACGATGTTGCCGGAACCCGGGCGAATATAAACGCGCGCTGCCGAGGTCTTGCGTCGTCCCGTACTGTAGCTAACGTCTTTTGCCATTGCGGTATTGAATCAATTCCTTAAAAGATAAACCCTTTTTGAAGAGTCGGACGGCCGTCAGACGGACAGCGATTTAGGCTGCTGCGACGCGTGGTTGTGCTCCGAACCCCCATAGACGCGAAGCTTTTTTAACATCGCTCGTCCCAAGGGACCCTTGGGCAACATGCCCTTGACCGCGGTCTCGATCACCCGCTCAGGATGTTCCGCGATCATGCGCTCAAAAGACGTGGCCTTAATACCGCCAGGGTAGCCGCTGTGCCGGTAATAGACCTTTTGCGTGCGCTTTTGCCCCGTCAGCCCGACTTTGGCCGCGTTGACTACCACTATGTAGTCGCCGGTGTCCACGTGAGGCGTGAATTCCGGCTTGTGCTTGCCGCGCAGGCGGCGGGCAATCTCACTCGCAAGTCTACCCAGAGGCTTGTCGGTTGCATCGACGAGGTACCAGGCGCGCTCTACGCTCTCCTTTCTGGCGCTGAAGGTGGTCATAGGCTGCACTGACTCCGGGTAATAACGGCCTGAAAAAAGGCAGAAATCGTACCCGCGAGGTGCGGTAGTGTCAATTTGGGTTGCTCCAGCAAGGCTTTCGCACGTCAGGCGTCCAGTCGCCGCTTCAACAGCGTCGCCGCCACGCTCAGAGCCACTAGACCGAAAAGTGCCAAAACCGCCAGGTGAAGGAGCGCGTTTTCCGGGGCGGCGCCGGTAATCAGCGGCCGCGCCAGCGCTACCGAATGCGTAAGCGGCAGCGCCCAAGCGAGGGTCTGAACGCCCGCCGGCATCTGACCGATGGGGAAAAAAACGCCGCAGATGAGCAGCATCGGGGTCACGCCGAGGGTAGTGTAATAAAGGAAGAAATCGTAGGAGCGGGCCAGGGCCGTGACCACCATGGCCATGGAGGCAAAGCAGAATCCCGATAGCAGCGCCACTGGGACAGCGAGCACGGCATAGCCACCGCTGACTGCGCCCAGCGCCCAGGCCACGATCAAGATGGCGCTAGCGCTGAACAGGCTCTTGGTCGCGGCCCACATCACCTCTCCCACAACCACGTCGAAAACGTCCAGCGGCGTGGTGACGATGGCCTCCCAGGTCTTTTGTACCGCCATGCGACTGTACGCCGAGTAGGTCGCTTCGAAGGAAGCGGTCATCATGGCGCTGGAGCAAAAGATCCCCGAGGCGAGAAAAAACATATAGGGCATGTCCCCGATACGCCCCACCAGGGCGCCGAGACCGTAGCCCAGCGCAAGCAGATAAAGCAGTGGTTCACCGAAGTTTCCGATCAGCGACGGCAGCGCAAGCTTGCTCCAGACGCGAAGATTACGCCGCCACACCGGCAGCCAGCGGGCCGTGCGGTGAGGAATCCTTCGCAGGGTGGTCGTGGATTCAGCCATCGCGAAGCTCCCGCCCGGTGAGCTTGAGAAAAACGTCTTCGAGGTTGGCCGGACGGTGCAGGAAGCTAAGCCTCTCTTGTCCCGAGAGCGCCTCCAGTAGTGGCCGCTCGTCGTTCAGATAGTAAAGGAAGCCGTCACCCGCCGTTTCGTGGCGCGGCGCCAGGCGGGCCGCGGTTTCCTTGTGCCAGCGCTGAAGCCCTTCGCCGTGGACCTCGATCACGTGGGGCTCGATGTGCTCGCTCACCAGGGCCCGGGGGTGTCCGGACTCGAGTAGCCGGCCGTGGTCCATGATGGTCACTCGATCGCAAAGACGCTCCGCCTCTTCCATGTAGTGAGTGGTCAGTATCTGGGTGATGCCTTCTGATCTGAGACTTCTCAGGCGCTGCCAGATGAGTTGTCTCGCCTGGGGATCGAGCCCGGTGGTGGGCTCGTCCAAGACCAGCAGCTCCGGCGCATTCACCAGCGCTCGAATCAGGGACAGGCGCCTTAGCATTCCGCCCGACAGCGTGGAAAGATAGGCGTCGGCCTTATGGCTCAAAGCCGCAAATTCCAGAAGCTCGCGGATGCGAGCCCGCAGCCTCGAGTGATGGATGCCGAAGTAGCCGGCATAGGTGCGCAGGTTCTCGTTCACGGTGAAGTCCGGATCGAGATTGTCCAGCTGGGGCACCACGCCGATGCGGGCCCTCATGGCCGATGCCTGCTGCGGAACGGGGTATCCAAGCACCCGAATTTCACCCGATGTCGGTGGGGTCCTGCCCACTAACATGCGCAGAAAGGTGGTTTTGCCGGCTCCGTTGGGGCCCAGCAGCCCCCAGCACTCGCCGCGGTCAATATTGACGTCGACGCGGTCCACCACCGGGGCGCCGGCGTAGACTTTGGTCAGGGCCCGGCTGACGACCACCGGTGCGCTCACGTCGGCGCTATCCTCTCAGACCTGGGCGCCATTTGGGCGGCGGGTGGCCTCCCTCGCCGTTTCAGGCCTTGCTTCAAGCCGCTGCCGGCCAGGGTAAAATAGCGCTTCGTCGTCTTCAGGATGCAGTCCATGTCCTCACGTCTCTACAGCAGCGCGGACCGGATGATAATCAATCTGGATCGCGCCGTTCGCAGTCTTCAGGGCCGCGGCACCGGCAGTGGCCGGCCGAGTCCCGCGCAAACGGAAACCTCGGAGGCGATGACCTCGAGAGATCGGCGCGCATCCGCCGCCCTGATGCGCGTCAATCACGCTGGCGAGGTGGCCGCCCAGGCCCTTTATCACGGCCAAGCCCTCACCGCCACCGATCCGGAGCTGCGCCGGGCCATGGATGAGGCAGCGCGGGAAGAGGACGACCACCTGCGCTGGTGCCGGCAGCGTCTCGACGAGCTGGGCGGCCGGACCAGCTTTTTGGATCCCTTCTGGTACGCGGGCGCGTTGACTTTCGGTGCCGTTGCCGGTCTTGCCGGCGACCGTATCAGCCTGGGCTTTCTCGCCGAAACCGAGCACCAGGTGGTGGCGCATCTGGAAAATCAACTTTCCAGGCTGCCCGCGGACGATGCCCGTAGTCGGGCCGTGCTCGAACAGATGCGGGAAGACGAGGCAGCGCACGCGAGCAGCGCCGAGGATCAGGGTGCCGTTGAGCTGCCTTCGCTGGTAAAACGCGCGATGCGCTTTGCCTCCAGGGTAATGACGCGAAGCGCGTACTTCTTTTGACCGCAACGCAGGGCGCCGCCGTCAGTGGACGCAGACAACCGTCGCGATCTGGTGGCCCTGGTGCGCGCTCAGCGCTGGGGGGCTCTGGCTAGCGTCGACAGCCAGGGAATGCCGCTCGCATCCAGCGTGGCTTATACCTTGGCGCCTGACGCCCGCGGATTTCTGCTGCACTTAAGTCGCCTAGCCGAGCATACGCGAAACCTGCTCAAACGCCCGCGGGCGTCTCTGGTCATCGCTGAACCGGATCGGGGGGATGGCGATCCGCAAACCCTGGCGCGATTCAGTATTCTGGGAGAGGCAGAACGATTGCATCTCGACTCGCCGACTTACTCCAAGGCGCGGGCGGCCTACATCGCCCGATTGCCCGATTCGGAGCAACGCTTCGGCTTCTCGGATTTCGAGTTGTTTCTGCTGGCGCCTTCCCGGGGACACTTCGTGGGTGGCTTTGCCCGGGCCTTTCCGCTGGACGCGAACGCCGTGGCGTCGGTACTGGCGGAGTGCCTCAACGCTTGAGCTACGCCGAGATTCAGGCTGTGCGGGAGAGGCGGTCGAGAATGAGGCCGAAAAATCCCCGCGCGTCGGCATCCGCGGGGGCAGGTTCGTAGCCCCAGCCCAGGTGCGCGCCGCAGCCGCCGCACACCGCCATGCGCCAGGCGTAGCCGCGAAACCAGGTCCAGGCTTGTGTTGCCTCACCCAAAGGTTTGCATCCCGGCGCGCTGCGGAAGCAGCCGATGTCGAAGGTGAACCCGTGAGGATTGGTAAATGTGTGCGAGTGGGTTCCGTTCATCTCTACCCGCTCCCTTATCGACGTAATGCGTTCGCCGCAGGCGGCGCAGATCAGCGGGTTGGGGTCTTTGCTTTTATCGACCTTGTCCTCGAGCAAAGACTCCAACTCGCGCTCTGCGAGCGCGTCGAAGGCCATGGTCCACCCAGGGTGGAGCAAGGCGGGAAAATAGCAGAAATAAAACGCGTTCATGAGTAAAAGTTTAGACCTCCGACGGCCGCTCGCCGACCCGTCGGCTTTGATTTTCAGCCGGCGCGGCCGGGAAAATCCCCTGGATAAATCCGGAAAGACCGGCAAGGTAAACCTCGCGCGAAACAAGAAAGCCGTCGTTGTGTCCACCACGCAATTCTAGAAATTGCTTCGGCTCCGGCGCGGCGTCGAAAAGAGCGCGACCGTGCGCCGCTGGAACGATTTCGTCATCTTGGCTGTGAATCACCAGCACCGGTGCGCGAACGCTGGCCAGCGAGGTCTTGGCGTCGAGCCGGATCCGCGCCAGTAGGCGCACCGGGAAGAAAGGATAAATCTTCGCCGCCATGTCGGGAACCGAAGTGAAAGTGGACTCGAGAATCAGTCCGGCTGGAGCGACGCGGGCCGCGAGCCATGCCGCCACGCAGCCGCCCAAGGATCGTCCGAAGAGGACAATTTTCTCCGCCGGTATCCGCCGCGTTTCCACCAGGTAGCGCCAGGCTGTCTCGGCGTCAGCGTAGCTCTCCGCTTCGCCGGGCGAGCCCTCGCTCTTGCCGTAGCCGTGGTAATCGATGATCAGGGTATTCAGCCCCAAGCGGTGAAAGATTGCGATGGATTCCAGCCGATCGCCGATGTTGCCGGCGTTGCCGTGAAGGAAGAGCAAGCTGCCGCGGGCCTCTGGGTGGGGTACGAACCAGCCGTGGATGCGGGCGCCGTCCGGCGCTTGCAGCCAGACTTCTTCGTAATCGAAGCCGATCCTTGCCGGGGTGGCTGCAAGCGTACGGGATGGCAGAAATACCAGTCGGCTCTGGAACAAAACAAGGGCCAGGCACAATCCTCCATAAACGGCCGCTGCAAGAAGCGCGTACTTGAGAATCATGCGCACGGAATCGGGTCGACCCGGAGCGTAGGTCCGGGCTAATCGCGCAGGCCCAGGCGCTCGCCCGCGTACTCCCCTTGGGTCACGGTTCGGCACCACTCCAGATTGTCCAGGTACCAGCTGACGGTCTTGTGCAGCCCCGGTTCGAAATCTGTGGTCGGGCGCCAGCCGAGTTCATTTTGAATTTTGCCGGCATCGATTGCGTACCTGAAATCGTGACCCGGTCGGTCGGTGACGTAGGTGATGAGCTTCGAATGGGGCACCACGGGATCGTCGGGTCGCTGCTCGTCGAGGACCGCGCACAGTTTTTTGACCAGCTCCAGGTTGCTCAACTCGCAGTCGCCGCCGACGTTGTAACGCTCGCCGATGCGTCCGTCGCTGAGTACCCGATAGAGCGCCTCAGCGTGGTCCTCGACGAAGAGCCAGTCGCGAACGTTTTCGCCTCTGCCGTACACCGGAATCGGCTCTCCCCGGATCGCTTTGAGAATGCATAGCGGTATCAGTTTCTCCGGAAACTGAAACGGCCCGTAGTTGTTGCTGCAGTTGGAAAGCACGACCGGCAGTCCGTAGGTCCGATGCCAGGCATGCACCAGATGATCCGACGCCGCCTTGCTGGCGGCGTAAGGCGAATTGGGCGCATAGGCGGTGGTTTCGGTAAAAGCCGGGCCCTCTGGAGCCAGTGCGCCGTAGACTTCATCGGTGGATATATGGTGGAAGCGGAAGCGCTTTCGGGCTTTTTCATCCGACGCTCTAAAGTAGGCAAGCGCCGTCTCCAGAAGCTGGTAGGTACCAACGATGTTGGACTGAATGAAATCCGCGGGACGGTCGATGGAACGGTCGACGTGGGATTCGGCCGCCAGGTGCATGACCGCGTCAGGGCGCTGGGAGGCAAAGATGCGCTCTAAGGCATCGCCGTCACAGATGTCTTGCTGCTCGAACAGGTGCCGCGGGCTGTTATTAATCGCCGAGAGCGTGGCGCGGCTGCCCGAATAGCTCAGCTTGTCCACGTTGACCACATCGTGGTCGGTTCGCTCGAGCAGGTATCGAATCAAGGCGGAGCCTATGAATCCGGCGCCGCCGGTGACCAGAATCTTCAAGCCGGCTTCTCCGAAGTTGCCTCCACAGAACTGAGCACACAGGATACACAATCAAACCCTCAGCTCCTACCATAAGCCGTTGATTCGGTAAGAGGAAACCAGGTGGCCTCGGAGATAGAACGAAAGTTTCTGCTGCGAGACGAAAGCTGGCGTATTTTCGCCCGCGATCCCACGCGCATACGCCAGGGCTACATCCTCGGAGGCGCGAAGGCCTCGGTTCGGGTGCGCGTCAGCGGTGATTGCGCCTGGCTCAATCTCAAAAGCGCCACCGTGGGCGTCTCGCGTGCCGAATTCGACTACCCGATACCGGTCTCCGATGCTGAACAGATTCTGGATAAGCTTTGCGTCCGCCCAATCATCGAAAAAACGCGGTTTTTAGTTGACCATGCCGGGCACTGCTGGGAGGTCGATGTGTTCGAGGGTGACAACTCGGGCCTGGTGGTGGCGGAGCTAGAGCTTGCCTCCGAAGACGAATCCTTCGAGCTGCCGCCCTGGGCAGGAAAAGAGGTATCGAAGGACCGGCGATATTACAATTCTTCCTTGGTGCAACTGCCTTATTGTCGTTGGAAGCGTGTTTGAGATGGCGACTGGGAACGATGTTCGAATTTGAAAAAATCGCCGAGCAGCGGATTCTCGACGCCATTGCCCGAGGTGAGTTTGAGCGTTTGCCGGGAGCCGGGGCGCCGCTCGACCTCGACGATGACAGCCTGGTGCCGCCGGAAATGCGTCTTGCATTCCGGGTGCTGAAAAACGCCGGCTATATTCCGGAAGAGGTGCGGCTGCGCCGGGAGATTTCGGATCTGGAGGCGGTGGTGCGCGATTCCGGCGGCGATCCGGAGCAGCGACGTGCCCTCAATCGCCTGGCGCTGCTCAGAACCAGACTCGCCGCCCGACGCGGTTGCGAACGGGCGTTTGAGCTGGAAGCGGGATACCGAGAAAAATTATTGAATGCGCTTTCTGTGCCCGCAGTTTAAACACGATAGTGGCCGGACAGATTGGCGCAGGAGACGCGTGCCGAAGCCTGCAATCTACTGCGCGCCCAGAGTTTACTTCGAACCTTTGTTGTCGCCCCCGGGCGTATACATCGGTAGGGGGAACGGCGTCACGTTACTCGTCCCTTCGCCGGCCGCCACGATCTTGTTGGCGCCTTCCTTGTTTACTTCATCGATGCGGATGACCGCATGCATCGGCACAAAGGTGCGCTTTACGCCTTCAAATTCAGATTTGAGACGCTCCTCGGAAGGATCCACGACCACGGCGGTGCGTTCGCCGAAAATGATGTCCGCCACCTCGACAAAGCCGTAAATCTCTCCGTGGCTCACATGACGGGCGTGGAGTTCGTAGAGCTTGCCCTGGTTGTGGAAAACGATCCTGTAAACGGCTTTTTTGCTCATCTCGGGAATCAGCCCTGCTCGGATTGACAGCACTCATTATAGTGGCTCGCCCTCGACCGGGGCGAACGCAAAATCGAAAGCCTTCAGGGCTTCGCTTGCAATAGTTATAAATAAGGGCTGACGGCCGCCTTTTCAATGCCCCGCCATCCGGTGCGGAGGCGGGTTTTCAACGCCCTTGAAAACCTCCTAGACGCCCACATGTACTCGATCGAAGAACTTCATAGCCCCAATTCATTGCGGAGGTATTTAAAATGAACGTGATTCGATACGAGCCGTTGGGCGTGCTGCGCCGTTTTCATGACGAGGTCAGCCGCTTGTTCGACGAGGATTACACCGGCCTCGCCAACGGCGACCAGTCCAGCGCCGCGACCAGTCGCTGGGCCCCCGCCGTCGACATCAAGGAGGAGCAGGACCGATACGTACTGCGTGCGGACGTTCCGGGTGTGGAATCCAAGGACATCGAGATCACCCTGGAAAACGGCGTGCTCACCATCAAAGGTGACCGCCGTCAGGAGGACAAGGAGCAGCGCGAAGGCTACAAGCGCGTCGAGCGCGTGTACGGCACATTCTATCGCCGCTTCACCCTGCCAGACACGGCCGACGCCGACAAGGTCTCCGCGTCGAACAAGAACGGAGTCCTGGAGGTGACCATTCCGAAGCAGGAAAAGGTCCAGCCCCGAAGGATTAAGGTCGGCTGAGGGCGATGAAAGGATTCAGCCCCGAAATGTCAAGGTCGGCTGAGAGCGATCTAGAATAAAAGCGGGGTTTCGGCCCCGCTTTTTCTTTTTCGTCGAGAAATGAAGTACAAGGACTACTATCAGACGCTGGGTGTAAATCGGGATGCCAAGCTCGAGGAGATCAAACGCGCCTATCGAAAGCTGGCGAGGAGATTTCACCCGGACGTGAGCACCGAACCCGACGCCGAGGCGCGGTTCAAGGAAATTGGCGAAGCGTACGAAGTTCTGAAGGACAAAAAAAAGCGCACAGCCTACGACAATCTGGGCATGAACTGGCGGGCTGGGGAGGAGTTTACGCCGCCGCCGGGCTGGGAGCCTGGCCCTGGCTTCGGAGCAGGCTTCTCCACCGCCGGCTTCGACTTCAGCGATTTTTTCGAGGAGCTATTTGGCGGCGGACGCGGACAACGGCGTCGTGGTTTTGAGGGCTTTGACCCGTTCTCTGGGCACAGACACGCGCGCACCCGGGCCGGAAGACGTGGACGGGATGAGAACGTGCGTGTAAGCATTTCGCTGAACGACGCTTATCAAGGCACCGAGCGGAGTCTTGAAATCGAGCAGTCCGGCGGGCGTCGCCGCAAGCTGAAGGTAAAAATCCCCGCCGGCGTTACCTCCGGGCAGCGGATCCGGCTCTCTGGGCAAGGCGGGCAGGGAATGAACGGCGGCCACGCTGGAGACATGTATCTCGAGGTTTCGCTGCAGCCACACCCGGTCTACCGAGTGGACGGCAGAGACATTCACATGGACCTTCCGATCACGCCGTGGGAGGCTGCTCTAGGGGCAACGGTCAAAGTGCCTACCGTGGGCGGCAAGCTGGATCTCAAAATCCCGCCCGGGTCGCAGTCGGGGCGCAAGATGAGGTTGCGGAGCAAAGGCCTGGGGCAAAAGGAAAAGGGCGATCTTTACGTACATCTGCAGATCGTAACGCCCAAAGCCGACACGGCGGCGGCCAAGTCTTTGTACGAAAAGATGGCGAAGGAGCTGGCGTTCAATCCGAGGTCACGGCTCGAGCCTTGATCCGCGCCCGGAACAGTCGACGCAGCCTGCTGACACATATGAGCTCGTGAAGCGGGACAGGATCCCGCCCAGGCGGTCACCGATAGCAGTTTTTTGAGTCTTGGATTGGAATCGACTGGAGTTGCGCGAGACCATGGATGCATCAACTACGCACTGCGAGAAAAAGCCTGCAAGGTTTAGCGCCGTCACGCTGATTGCATTGCTGATGCTGGCGCTGCCCTTTGCCGTCAGTGTCGGCGCGGTTCTACCCCAGGTGGTGGATGATCGGGAGCTTCCCAGCCTCGCTCCGATGCTGGAGAAGGTGACGCCTTCGGTGGTGAACATCGCTACCCAGGGTAGGGTGCTGGCTCGCGAAAACCCGCTGCTCAGCGATCCATTCTTTCGTCGCTTCTTCGATCTTCCGGCGCAGCCTCGGACCCGCCGGACGCAGAGTCTCGGATCGGGCGTAATCGTTGACGCGAAAAACGGCTACATCATTACCAACGACCATGTGGTCGAACATGCTGAAGAAATCACGGTCACGCTGCGCGACGGGCGCCGGCTAGATGCCAAGGTGGTCGGCACCGACCCGGCAACGGATGTTGCCGTGATCAAGGTTCAGGCGGACGGCCTGACTGCGGTCGAGCTGGCGGACTCCGACAAGCTGCGGGTGGGCGACTTCGTGGTGGCCATCGGCAATCCGTTCGGCCTGGGGCAAACCGTTACCTCGGGAATCGTCAGCGCTCTGGGGCGCAGCGGTCTTGGTATCGAGGGATACGAGGACTTTATTCAGACGGATGCGTCCATCAACGTCGGCAATTCGGGGGGTGCGCTGGTCAACCTGCGCGGGGAACTGGTCGGAATCAACACCGCCATCATTGCTCCGGGCGGCGGTAATGTCGGTATCGGATTCGCGATTCCGTCGAATATGGCCCACGACGTCATGTCGCATCTGGTGTCTTACGGCGAAGTGAAGCGCGGGCTGCTGGGCGTGGCGACCCAAGATCTGACGCCCGATCTGGCCGAGGCTTTCGGTATTGGCGGGGTGAAGGGTGCGGTGGTGGTGGAAGTTTCCCCGGGTTCGTCAGCCGCGGAAGCCGGGCTACAGGCCGGAGACATCATCACCTCGGTGAATGGCAAGGTGATTAACAGCGCTGCGGATCTGCGCAACTCGTTGGGTCTGCTGAGGGTCGGCGACAAGGTGGATATCGGGGTACTCAGAAACGGACGACCGTTGGCCGTGAGCACGCAAATCGGCGAGCGCCGCGAGGTCAGCATGAACGCGGCGGACCTCTCGGACCGTCTTGCCGGCGCGGTGATGTCCGACATTCCGGAGGGCTCACCGCTGAAGGGTCAAATCGAAGGCGTGCTGGTGGTTGAGGTGGAGCGAAACAGCATCGCCTGGCGCTATGGGATTCGCCCAGGGGACGTGGTCGTCGCCGTAAATCGCACCCGGGTCAAGAACCTCGAGGAAATGAGAGAGGTGGTGAGCTCCGGCGGACGCGCCATCGTGCTCAACATTCAGCGCGGAAACGGGTCTGTGTTCATCCTCATTCAGTAGGCGATCGCTGTTACCCGCCAGCCTCGCGGTCCTGCTCCAACGACGGGGCGGCTTCGTGCTCGAGTTCTACGCTTTCGATCTTTTCGAAGCGGCTGCTGATCTTCTGCGCCGAGGTGTGCACCTCGTCCACGTCCTTGTTCGCCTGCTTGATATGGCGCGACAGGTTGTCCATGCGCTTCTGAAACCTCTCGAAGTCTTTGGCCAGTCCCCCGAGGTGCTCCTGGATAATGTGTACCTGCTTTCGGGTCGCCTCGTCCTTGAGCACCGCGCGTGCCGTGTTGAGGATCGCCATCAGTGTGGTGGGTGAAACCATCCATACCCGATTCTGCTGTGCCTCCTGAACCAGATCCGGGTGGTGCGCCTGGATTTCTGCGAACACCGCTTCTGCGGGAATGAACATTACCGCGCCTTCGGAAGTCTCTGGAGGAATAATGTACTTCTCTGCGATGTCCTGGATGTGTTTTCGAATGTCGAGTTTGAACTGCCTTTCGGCGCTCTTGCGTTCGGTTTCGCTGAGCGAAACGTCGGTCATCCGCTGATAGCTTTCTAACGGAAACTTGGAGTCTATCGCTACGCTGCCCGTGGGATCGGGAAGGAAAAGAACGCAGTCGGCCACCTTTCCGTTGGACAGGGTGTACTGCAGACCGAAACTCGACGGCGGGAGCACGTTTCGCACCAGGGCGTTGAGCTGTACCTCGCCAAAGGCGCCTCGTGAGCGCTTGTCCGCCAGCACCTCTTGCAGGCTCACCACGTTGGTGGACAGCTCGGTGATTTTCTTCTGCGCCTCGTCGATCAACGCCAGGCGCTTTAGCACGTCGGCAAAGGTGGCGGTTGTTTTCTCGAAGCCTTCGGAAAGCCGCTTCTCCACCTCACCACTGATGTCCTTGAGGCGCCTGTCCGTGGTCTGAGTAAGACCTTCCATGCGCTTACCGACCTCCTCGGCGCTTCGCGACAGCGCCTCGGTGACCTGACGCTGTACGATTTGCATTCCGCTTTGAAGCGAGTCCTGCAGCGTCTTAATGGCTTCCGCCTGACGCTGTTCGAAGCGCGTCCGGTGCTGGCCAAATGCGGTTTGTATCTGTTCCCGCAGCTCGCCCATGGAGCGGCTGGACTGCACCCGGCCGTCGCCGAGCTGCGCGCCGACGTCCTTCTTCAGGTCCTCGAAGCGCTCCACCAGGGTCGTGCGCAGCTCGCTGGAGGCTTCCAAGTAGCGCGTCTGTAGCTCGGACAGGCTGCGCTGTATCGCCTGCTGTGCGTTGAAGTGACTCTCGGCGAGAGATTTCTCCAGCCCGCGCACGCTTTCTTCGACGGCGCGGATTCGCGATTCCATCCCGGCTCCGTGTTCGTCGAGCCTGGTTTGGATGCGGATCAAATCTGCTGCGGCGTCGGCCGTGGTGCGCCGCAGCCACAGGCAGATCACGACGATGACGACGATACCCGCCAGGATCAGCAGCAGGGGGATTGAGCCGGAATCGAGCTGAAAGCTCATGTTGAGAACGGGCGCGCAAAGCGGCCGTCTACCGTCTCAAAGCGAACCAGGAAACAGACCGCCATGCGCGCGATTGTGGCGGCATCCGCCTCGGAACTCAATTTAACTACTGTAGCGCGGTGCGGAACGAGCCGGGACCGCCGCTTCAGAGCTGGGGCCGGAAGAAGAGGGGGTTAGGGCTTCTTTGCGCGCTTCGGCAAGGCGTTGGCCTGCATTCCAGCCGCGTCAGCCTCCTTTTTCACGAGCGGCGAAAGATCCGACACGGCCCTGGCCGCGACTTCGTCGCCGCCTTTCGCCGCCGTGAGATACCAGCTCAGGGCGGTACGAAGATCCTTTTCAACGCCGACTCCGTATCGATACATGTAACCCAGGTTGCGTTGCCCGTAGGCGTCACCCTGGCTGGCTGCTTTGAGGTACCAGTCTCTGGCGAGGTCCAGACTGAGAGGCACGCCGACGCCCTGCTGGTGAAGAAACCCCAGCGCGCTTTGCGCCGGCGCGTGTCCCTGGCGCGCCGCCTTGCGATACCAGATGGCGGCCAAGGACGCATTCTTCTCCACTCCGAGGCCATGCAGATAGGCGTGACCGATGTACGCTTCCGCCGCCGGGTGGGATTTGATCGCTGCTCTGCGAAGCCATTTGAGCGCCAGTGAGTAATCCGCCGGCGTCACCTTGCCGTCCAGATACATGCGACCGAGATTACTCTGCGCGCTGGGATCGCCTAGCTCGGCGCCGCGCTTCAGCAGTGACAGTGCCCGCTCCGGATCCTTTTCGACCCCCTCGCCCTTTAACAGCATGAAGGCCAGATTATTGAGCGCCACCGGGTTGTCCTGTTCCGCAGCGCGCCGGTACCAGAAAGCGGCTTCAGACGCGCTCTGCTCAGCGCCGCGCCCGGTGCGCGACATGTCGCCTATTTTGGCCTGGGCGCCCGGGTGGCCCTGTATGGCCGCCTGCATGTACCAGCGGAACGCCGTAGCCATGTCGGCGCGAGTGCCGGTACCGCTTTCGTAGCGATAAGCAAGCTGTACTTGGCTGTTAGGGTCGCCACCCTCTGCGGCATCTCGAATTGCCTTCAGGCTCGGTCCGCCGGGAGCACCTCGCTGGCCCTGCCTATAAATTTCTTCCAGCAGGGTACGGGCGTCCTCGTGACCGCTGGCAGCCAGGGACCGCAGCACCTTTACCGCACGATCAACGTCCTGGGGAACGCCGCTACCGCGATAATACATGCGCGCCAGGTTGAAACGGGCTTCTGGGCTCCATTTCGCCGCCGCCTTTCGATACCAGGACTCTGCCTTGAAATAGTCCTGCTGCACGCCGCGTCCCTGCTCATAGTGCTCGCCGATGAGATTCATCGCCTCGACATCGCCGCGCTCCGCAGCCTCACGATAGAAAAGGAACGCATCCTGAGGATTCCGCGCCACCCCCTCTCCGCGCTCGAGCATGCGCCCGGCATACTTCATCGCTTCGATGTTGCCCTCCAGGGCAAGCGCTTCGTAAAGCTCGAATGCGGCACCCAGGCGGCCGGACGCGTGCTCGGCGTGGGCACTTTCGATGTTGAGTGCCTGGGCGGGGAGGCCGGCGCAAAGCGCCACAGAAGCCAGGACCGGGACCAGGACGCGGCGAATAAGGTCGGGAGGCCTGAAGCGTGCCTCGGAGGAGCGTCCTCCGGGAGCGACTGGGTAAGCCGGGCGTGAATGATTGTTCATCTTATCTCGAGCCGCTGCGTTGGCGCGGGCACCGCGACAGGTTGAAAGAGATAAATTATTGAATCAAAAAGCTTTTAGTTCTGTGCATCGGATCACAACGCGGGTCAAAGGCGAGCAACACCTGACCAGGTAAGCGGCGACAGGGGGCGCGACCGCGCCAAGTCAGCGATGGGCGTTGTCGAGACCGCCGGGTCCGGTGACGCCTAGCATGGTCACGATCTCGGCATATTCGGGGTGATCTTTAGGAATGAATCCGATACGGACGAGGAAATCTATAATTACCAGCGCAGAGTTGAACTTGAAGTCAGTTGTTTCCCGTAGGCGGCGGCTCACTTCATCGAGCGTCCAAAGATCAAAGGACTCGACCTCGCCGTCGGTGTTGACAGGACGAAAATCGGGGGCAAGCTTGAGGTCGAAAACAAAGATTGTGTCGGGTCGCAGCCCTAGGCCTAAGTCGACGGCATAGCGGACGCGGCCAGCGGGACGCGCCAGCGAGGCGCGGGACCTCGGGATGCTCGCCTCCTCGAAACACTCCTTGATCAGATTGTCCTCAAGCGAGATCCCGTAGGGCTGGCCGCCCGCAACCAGATGGTCCAGCTTACCGGGGAAAGTCGGCTTGTCTCGGGCCCGTCGCGCGACCCACAGCTTGATCTGGTCACCTTCTCGCACGTAACCATTCATATGCACGCCGTAACCGGGTACGCCAAAAAAGGGGAGAGCGGCCCGCTCCATCAGCAACATTGGGGGGTCGTCCCAACGCTGACTGACGGGAAAGAGTTCGTCATACCAGTGTTCGATGGTTCCCCCGACATGGAGCTGCCGCAGCACCGCGTTCACCTCTACGCTACGACTCCGCGGATCGGAGTCCTTGGCGTTGAGGGCGGGAGCCAAGCGTACACAACTTTCGTTGACGGCAAAGACCTGCGGCCATCGCCGCAGCGATTCAGCGAACCCGTGGCGCACGTGACCGACGTCAATGCTGGCGACGCGGAAGGGTCGATAGTCGGAAGCGTCGTATCGATTGGCTTCGCGAATGCGGTCGAGGTAGGACATTTCAATGTCGCCGCCTAATGCGATTCGAGTCGTAGGAGCGCGCTTGCTCGCGATTTTTTAGATCAGGCGGTTCAGAGCACGTGGACTCTATGTCAAGGGATAATTAACAGTTGCTTAAATGAATCGCGGCCAAGGCCGCTCCTACAGCGGGCTCCGTTTCTCTTCGCGTCACGCATCACTTCTCAGATCACCTCATCCAGATGTTCGATCAGGCGTTTCACTTCATCGGGCGAGTTGTAGTGCACCATGCTCGCGCGAACCACGCCGTTGTTCTTATCCACTCCCAGCGCGTCGATGAGCCGTTTGGCATAGAAGTGCCCGGCGCGAATGCCCACCCCGTGTTCCGCGAGGTGTTTGGGAAACTCGTTCGAGTCGCGACCGTTTACGACAAAAGAAAACGTGGGAACGCGCAGCTTGTGGTTCGCGGTGGCACGCCCGAGGATGCGAACCTCCGGCTTTGAATCAAGAAAATCGACAAAGGGTTTCGCCAGACGTTGTTCATGAACCGTGATCAGATCAAAACATTCGCTCATCCGTGTTTGCAGCGACGCATTACTGCCGGGGAAGTGATGGCGATGAAAGGCGTTAAAGTAATCAATGATCCCCGATAGCGACGCCGTGAATTCGTGGTTAGGTCCGCCTGGATTGAGCTTGAGGGGAATATCATCATCTTCGATGAAATAATGGTGCTGGCGTTTCGCCTCAAGCAGCAATTCCCGCCTGCCATAAAGCAGGCTCACGTGAGGCCCGTACAGCTTGTAAAGGCTGATGAGGTAGAAGTCGACATCCAGCGCCTTGACGTCCAGCCGGCGGTGAGCCGCGTAAGCAACGGCGTCGACGCAGATGAGCGCGCCGGCGTCGTGAACGCGACGCGCGATTTTCTCGACGTCGTTAATGCTGCCGGTGATGTTCGAGCATTGACTGACGCAAACCAGGCGAGTGCGGTCGGTGAGCAGCTTTTCCAGGTCGTCGAGTTCGAGATCCGCCGTATCCGGATTGACCCGCCACTCACGAACCTCGAGGCGGAACTCCTCGAGTCTCCGCCACGCGCCGTTATTGGCCTCGTGATCCAGGTTGGTCACCACGATTTCATCGCCGGGCGCGAACCAGTGTCGAATGGCCTGGGCCAGAATATAAACGTTCATGCTGGTGGAAATGCCGACCATTACCTCCTCCGGCGAGGCGTTCAGCATCTCGGCCATGAGGCGATGGCTTTCCGTGATGCGCTCGGCGGCCCGCACCGAGGGCGCAAAGTCTCCACCGGGCTGCACCTGGGTTTCGATCATGTACCTGCTCACTTTGTCGATCACGGTCTGCGGCACGAACGTCCCGCCGGCGTTTTCGAAGAACGCCAGCGAACCCATGGCGGGAAACTGTCTGCGCACAAACTCCAGGTCCATGACCGCCTCAGGCCTTTTCAACAACATTGCTCCCGGTTGTTGCACAATAACGGCTCTCGGGCCAGCAAATAGCGGTGGTAACCCACTTGTTCACGGATCGCCGGGGACTCCATAGGATGGCGCGGCGGTGGGATCGAGTGCACGAGTGATGTAGTCCTGCTTCTGTGGGGCGAATACCGACCAAATCCGCCGCAGCTCTTGTATAGGTTTGTGGTGCCAGTCCACGCGCAAATCCACCGTCGGCCAGATGAGCTGCTCCACCACCTTGAGTCCGGCGGAACGAATCGCTCCTTCTTCGCCTCCGGATTTTTCCCCGGCCTCGAGGGCCAACAGCAGCCGTTCTGCGAGCTCGGCATCGGTATTGGCTTCGAAAGCGGCGATCATAGCCGCCGGGACTCGTTCGTGTTTGAGTAAATTGCCTGCCGCAACACAGAACTTGCCGCGGGCCACAGCATTCCGCCCGAGGGTGTTGCTTCCGGAGTAGTGCGCGGTTTCGCCGCTGCCGTCGACGAGGGTGATCTGACGGTGCTCGGGATAGGCGCCGGCCTCTACCAGCATCCGCAGCACCCGATCTGCTGCATAGCCCCGACCGAGCAGCTCGAGTCCCAAGTCGCCGAGCGCGGGATCGGTAATGTTCTGGCTGGCGACGACACCGGCCGCGGCGCGCACCCAGGCACAGCGGCTGGTGACGCAGACGCTGGACGAGGACACCGCGATGCCGAACGCGCCGGTGCGTTCGCATTTTGCAGCGAGTGAGAAAGTCATTCGATCCTGCTCTCGAGGCTCTAGATCCAGCGGCTCCATCCCGGGAACGGTGCAGATATATTAACCCGGATGAGGCGCGTCCCTGGAGGGTCGAAGCTTAAATGAATCGCAGTCGACAATGCAGTTGAGCGCAGGCCAGGAGTTGGTGACGGTGCGACCCGGCGCAAACGGCCGGCTTTCGCGGAATCTTCATTTCCCCCTTCCGGGATTCCTTGCAAAACCGCGGGCAGCCGGGGGATTTGCAAGTACAAGTGGTGACCTCGCCCCGGGGGCGCAGCGCCAGCTTAAATGCGAGACGGAGATCTAAGTGCTCAAAGGAAAGGTGGCGACGCGCTCCGGTGAGGCTTCCGAGAAATCAGTCGTCAACGAGGTGGGAGGCTTCCTCTTCGTGCCGCCGAATTTGCCTCAACAAGCGGTGAACTTGAGTCAACCAGAGACGGCGGGGGCGATCGCCGCGCACAACGACTTCAGTGAGTCAGAAACGGTGGTACGCCAGGTTCCCGAAGCCTAGCAAGAAGAACGTTTCTCAGGCCCGCTTACCGATGCGTTTGATTATTGCCGCGAGCCGTCCCGCGCCGGCCATGCCAACCTCGTTCCTTGCTTTTGCTACTAAACGATGCGGTTTGTGCCCCCGTCGGTTCAAATCCTGCACGATGAGCGCGATCTCTTCTTCAGGTCGGTTTTTCTTCAGCGAAAGATAGAGAATCTCGAACTGGGTCTCGGACCAGAGTGTTTTTGTGCTGGTGTAATGTCCTGACACGGGCACGCTCCGAGTTGTATTCTGCGCCCGAGATATCGACGGGCGATGATGGAAAGAAAGTCTTCAAAAAGATCGCCGAGATCTTTTGAAGCTTTCGCCGAATTAAATTTTAGCAGCCGATTCCCCCCCACATCGCGCAGCTTGGCGTTGCTTTTTGACGACCTCGTCACGAATTCGAGAATCAACACATGCTTTTAGTTCGGCACGGCGAGAAGGCCCGAATTCGGGCCTATCCATAACGCTCGTCAGGGCGTCGAGACACGCCCGGCTCTGTTGCTGGAGATGCTCTATGTGAGCCGGATGTCGGCGCGTCTGACCGAGGTTGGAGTCCGCGCGCCTGAATCAGTAAACGGTGACGCAATCAGTCCCGCCGATCTACGGGAGCGATTAGTCACCCACCAGGAAGCAATACTCCATCTCGGTGAAGCGGCCGCGGAACGCCTCTACCGCGGGAACCCAGTGTCCGGCGGGACGGTCGTGTCCTTCGCCGATGATCTCCGCCATCAGCTCCGCCAGATCCTTGAAGTCCTGCTCCTTCATGCCGAAACGGGTCATTTCCTGAGAGCCCATGCGTACACCGCTGGCAGCGGCGAAGCCGGGGTCGTCGTGATAGGCCTGGGGATTGGTGATGATGTTGTTTTTTTCCAGCAGGTCGGACAGGTACTCGCCCTTGGCCCTGGCGCCGCGCAGTAGCACCTGGTGGGTCTGGGTAAAGTCGCTGGCCGGATCACCTTCGAGACTCAATCCCAAATCTGCAAGCGCCCGGGCGAATGTACGGGCGTTGCGGATGACCTGGTCCTGATACGCGTCCTTGAAGTGCAGCATTTCGTAGGTTGCTCCGAGCAGGCCAAGAAGCGTGCCCAGGTGATGGTTGCTCACGTGTCCCGGGAAAGCTCGTGACTCCACATGTCGCCACAGCTCTTCGAATGGCGAGCCGTGCTCGATGTTGCCCAGCACCACGCCGCGCTGCGGTCCGAAAAAGGTCTTGTGGGTGGAGCCGGTTACGATATCGGCGCCTTCGGCGAATGGATCCTGGAAATGTTTGCCCAGCAGGCCGAGCACATGGGCAGCGTCGTACATGATTAGCGGACGCCTCGGGTTGTCCTTGCCGAATTCTTCATTAACGAACTCCGCGATCTCGCGCACGGGCTCGGTGTGAATAATCACGCTGCGTCCGAAGATAATGAGCTCCGGATCCGTTCTTGCGATGAGTGCCTTGGTAGCCTCGACATCGATGCGGTGCGGGTTCTCCCTTTGAAAAGGAAAATGTTCTACCGCCGGGCGCATGGTTTTAGGATCGACGTCGACATAGTTCTTGAGCGCGCCCATCACCTGCGCACTGAGGTGACCGCCCTTGTTTAAGTCGTGCACCAGCACCCGCGAGATGGGGCTGCGGTGCGCGACGGTTCGATGCCGGTTACGGTACTGCTTCAGCGCGTCGTAGACGGTGTCGTTGGCCATCTGTCCGCTTATGATCCGTGGCTCGACGCGGTTGCAGTTGAAGAAGGTTGCGAGCGCCGCTTTGAGCTCCTCTTCCCGTTCCATGATGAACCCCGTCCCTTTGTAGTAACGCACGTGGGGAGCGTTTGGGCCGAGGGCTTTGAGCGCTTTATGTTCGTTATAACGGCCCGCGGGGTCCATGACACAGAGGCGGTCGACGAAGGCGGAGGCGGTCTGCTCTGAGGGAATGAGATTGATGCACTCGGTACGCCGCCAGTGGGTATTGGCCTCGGCGTCCTTCATCAGGCGGGCGCCGTACTGCATCAGGTCCTCGCCTTCGACGCGGGGCGTCGTTCGCGGCGTTTCGAAACCGGTATAGGCCCGCGCATAGGGCGCCGACGGCCAGACATTTTTCTCCACCAGCTCCGCGCCGAAGCGTTTGCCGCGGTCGTCCTCGATTTCCAGCGTCACCGGTCGGTCGCTGCGATAGCGGATCTCCGCGTCCAACAGGGCGAGACCGATGGGGCGCATGTCGTGCTCTTCGGAGGGCAGCGCGGTGATTGCGCTTTCGTAAAAACGTGAATAGGGCACGCTGGTGCCGGAGGTGACGAAGCCAACGTGCTGGCCGTCGCGATAGACGCGATAGCCAGCGCGTAACGGCCTGCGACCGTTAAACACCGCCAGCGGCTGAACCAGCCTCTTGAGCAGGCGCTTATCCAACTCTGTTTCGATCTCGCCGCGGCGGATCCGGGTGTACTCCTCGCGCTGTTTTTTCAACGCTTCCTTACCGATGAAGTCGTGGCTGTCGTTTGCCGAAACGGCGAAACGCGCCAGGTGGTTGGCAAACACTGGGATTTCGTTGCCTTCCGGATCCTTGCCCAGTTCGTGACCATAAAGCGGCAGACCCGCTTCCAGACGAAGCGAGTCCCGCGCCCCCAGCCCTACCGGCTGGGCGCCATGGTCGACGAGTTTCTGCCACAGGGCTTGAGTGAAATCCCGCGGCGGGAAAAGCTCGAAACAAACCGATTCACCGGTGTAGCCCGTCCGCGCGACGATCACGTCGTTGCCGCCTATTCGCACCGTGCCGAGCTGATTACGCTTGTTCTCTGGCAGGGCGGACTTGTCCACCAGCTTCTCAAGTATCGACGACGCGTTCGGCCCCTGCAGCGAAATCATGCACAGCTGCTCGCTGATGTTCGTCAACTCGAGATTTCGGCGATGGTTGTGCTGTTCCAGCCATCGCCAGTCCTTGTCGCGGTTGGCTGCGTTCACGACCAGCAGAAAATCGTCCTCGTCGATCTTGTAAAGATAAGCGTCGTCCACCGCACCGCCGGTGGGGGTGGCGATAAAGGTGTAGTGTGCGTGCCCGGGCTCCAGCGCGTAGACGTTGTTACTCAGCACGTAGTTGAGAAATTCTTCCGCGCCCTTCCCTCGAATGCTGAAGCGACCCATGTGGCAGACGTCAAACAGACCGGCGTTGCGCCGCGTAGCCAGGTGCTCCTTGATGATTCCCGTCGCGTACTGCACCGGCATGTCCCAGCCGCCGAAGGGCACCATCTTTGCATCGTGGCTGAGGTGCCACTGATGAAGCACCGTCTTGAGAAGATTTTCGCGCTTTTCCGTCATGATCGAGCCTCGTTGCGAATCTCCGCTTACCGCTTCACGGCAGCCTTTAGGATACTTTTAAGAATTCTTTGTAATCCCGGGCCACGTCTTCGATCGCCGCTTCGTAAAGTTGTCGGCCGGCGTCGATGCTGGCCAGGGAAGGGTCCGAACCGATGCGGCCGTCGGGAAAACGGCTGCGGTAGTGGTCGGCATCGTAGAACGCTCCGGTGGGTGCCAGCTTCGGCGACATGGTGACTGACTTCACTGCGTCGGGATAAGCGAAGTAGGTGAGCGAAACTTCCGAGGGAGTCGCGTGACTGCCTTCGGAGCTGCCGAAAAGCTCCGCCGAAAGTCTTTTCACTCCAGGCGCCATGTACCATTGGCTCAGCTTGCAGCGAATGCGCGAACGGTTTTTGCTGCCGCTAAAACTGTTCTCGGCGTAGACCTCTGAAAAGGCGGCGGAAAGGGTGGCGATATTGCCGCCGTGTCCGTTGAGAAAATAGCAGTGCTCGAAACCGTGTCGGGCAAGTGACTGCACCACATCCCGAACAACGGCGATCAGCGTCGATGGCCTGAAGCTGACCGATCCGGGAAAGCCCAGGTGGTGCTGGGCCATGCCGATGCTGAGCGTGGGCGCCACCAGCGTATCGATTTTTTCGCCCACTCCCCGAGCGATCACCTCAGGGCAAATGGCGTCGGTGCCGATGAGGCCGTTGGGGCCGTGCTGTTCGGTGGAGCCGATGGGAACAATGACGCCTTTGGAGCGTTCGAGATAGCGCTCGATCTCCTGCCAGGTGCAAAGGTGGAGCAACATGTCGCCTTCCGTTGGGCGCCGCTCCGTCTCTCGGCATGCCCCGCGAGTCGCATGATCCCGCGGGCGCTGCCGGCGGAGCTCACCCCTTTGTTAAGATGCGAGGCAATGAAAGTGTCACAGGGACCTGGGATTTACAACCGTGGACGCGGCGTGCAAGTCGATGAATGAGACCGGCGAAAGGGAAGACCCCAGCGTCTGGCCGCCGCAGCGCCCATGGCCCGAGGTGACACTCGAGCTGCCCGATCCGCTGTGGGTGTTTGGCTACGGATCGCTTATGTGGAAGCCCGGGTTTCCTCCGGCGGAAACGCGGATCGCCAGGCTTTACGGTTACCACCGCGGGCTGTGCATCTGGTCCTGGGTCTACCGCGGCAGCGAGCGTGAGCCGGGGCTGGTGCTGGGACTGGCCAGCGGCGGTTCCTGCCTGGGCGTGGCCCACCGGGTGCAAACCGAGCACCGTGACGCGGCCGCTGCCTATCTCTACAAGCGGGAGATGGTCACTGCGGTTTATCTCCCGGTGGTAAAAGACATCCGCTTGGATCACGGGTGCAGGGTTTCTGCGCTCACCTTCGTTGCCGACCAGCAGCATGAGCAGTACGCGGGAGACCTTAGCCTCGAGGAAGCGGTAGCGGTGGTGAAGCGGGCGCACGGACAGAGCGGCGCCAACGTCGACTACGTCACCAGCACCTGCGCGTGCCTGGACGACCTCGGTATACCCTGCCCGCGGCTGCACCGGGTGAACGCGCTTCTCGGTCGGGAATAAATTTCTTCATTCGCATCCGGTGAGGTTCGAGTCCAGATCGGATGAACTGCCGCAGGCACTGAGACCGACGTGGCTATGCGCGCTTAATCGCACGCCGGGTGACACGGTGAAAACGGATCCCGAGAAGAATCATGGCGCAAAGGGTGCTGGCCAGTACCGCCGCCATTAGTCCTGGCGCGCCATATTTCTCCACCACCCCGAGGACATAGCCTGTGGGAATCATTACCCCCCAGAACGAGAGCAAGTAGAGGAAGGTCGCCGGCCAAACGTCGGACGCTCCGCGCAGCGCGCCCATGAGCACCCCCTGCGCGCCGTCCGGCAGCAGCGCAAAGGCCGCCACCAGCACGGTGGGCGCCGCCACTGCGGCCACCGCCGCCTCATTGGTATAGATGGCAGTGAGCCAATCAGAGGCAGCAAAAAAAAATATCCCGACGCCGATTAGAAACGCTGACGCAATCCCCACAGATACCCAGCCGGCGAGACGAATGCCTTGTGGGTCTACCCGGCCCACCGCATTTCCCACGCGCACGCTGGCGGCGGTGGCAAATCCCAGCGCGCACATGAACACCAGCGAGATGAGATTCATGGCGATCATGTAGCCGGCCACATGAACTGCCCCGAGTAGACCGGCGAAGAGCGTCATGGTGGAGAACGCGCTGGTCTCCAGGCCGTGAGCGATGCCTAGGGGGTAGCCAATGCGGCGAAAACGTCTCGCAAGCGCGCGAAGATTAGGAATCGCGCCGCGCAGACCGTAACGGACGTGGTCAACCCGTAGGAGAACATAACCGCCTGCGAGAAAGAACATGCACCAGCGCACGATGGTGGTGGCGAGCGCCGCGCCCTCTCCCCCGCCGGCTGAGAAACCCCAGTGGCCAAATATCATCAGCCAGTTCAGGAACAGATTAATTAAGTTGGCGGCGATCATTACAATCATTCCCGGCACCGGGCGGTCGATTCCTTCGAGAAAAAAGACGGTCGCGGTGTATAGAAACATGCCGGGCAGACCCCAGCCGAAAATCACCAGCACGCGGCCGGCGCCTTCAGCCAGCGCCGGATCTTGGCCGGTCAAACGCAGAAACGCTTCGCCCGCGTAACACAGCGCCGCCAGTACCGCGCCGTATCCCGCGGCGTGTATCACGGCCACACGCAAGATACGCCCGGAGTTTCGGCTTTCTCCAGCGCCTTCCGCCTGGGCAGTGAGCACCGCGGTGCCCATCAGCAGGCCAATGCCGATAAGAAGCATGAATACGTGGGGCGCCATGGCCAGGCCGTAATGGGCGAGGGCAATGGTCCCGAAGTGACCGGTCATGGCCGTGTCCACGGCCACCAGGAGTAGAATACCGACCCGCGCGAACATCACCGGCAGCGCCAGTGAAAGGGTGCGGGCGATGTGCTCGCCCAATCCCGACGGCGGTGGTCGGGGCGGCGGTACGACTTCGCTGTGGGTCAAGTAGATCTTTATCGCGAGAGAAACGGCGGGCGCACGTTATCTTTTTTCGCCGCCGGCGCCAACCTAATCGCGCTTGTCGATTCCCGCCATGCCATTGCCGCTATACTGTGTCTGCGACGCCACGCGCGGTGGCGCCGGGAGGCGAGACACTTGAGCCAGCGCGTACCCGATCTTCTGCGACGACTCGGCCGCTTGCTGTGTCTGTTGGGGATCCACGATTTCCGCATCCTGGAGGTCAAGTTTGGCTTTGGCGTGGGTAGCCAAATAGAGAAGGTGGAATGCCGCCGTTGCGGTCTCGCCACTACCCGGCGATTGGACTGATTCCTCAATCAATGAAAGCGGGCGGCGATGGATTCCTCCGTCGACCCGGCGGGAATTTCGGCTTCGTTTCCTTGCTCGATGTTCCACAGGCGACCTGCAAACGCAGGGTAGACCTCGGCAATTTCTCGTCCCACCCGATCTCGGAGCAGTGCCAGTTCCGCTTCGCTCGGCGCGGGCGTTTCCGGCACCCGCTCCGGAGCGTCAAATTCGAATCCGGTGTTGTCTCGAATTGAAGCCAGATCTTCGCCGGGATGCGCGGTCAAGAGTCTGAATCGGCGCGTCTTGCGACGAAAAGCGAATACGCAGCGGTTGGTCACCAGCGCGTAGGGGCCGCCCGGGCGGTAGACGCCTTCGGGGCTTGCACCGGGCGCGCTGATGAAGTCGACCCTGGGAACCATCACCCGGGGCGAGTGTTCGAGGCTGAAGAGAATGACCCGCGGCACCAGAAAATAGAGATAGCTGGATCCAAACGAGCCCGGAAATCGCGCCTTTGCCTTCGGATAGTCGCCCACGCCGACGAGGTTGATGTTGGCTTCGCCGTCAATCTGTGCGCCGCCTAGAAAAAACGCGTCAATGCGACCTTGCGCGGCGCAGTCGAAAAGTTCCTTGCCACCGTCCGTGAATGCGTTGTGGCGGCGGCTGCCCAGCAGCGACACGCGCAGACTGCCTTGAGATCGGGACCGCGCCAGCAACGCCGCGGCGCCCGGCACTGGGGAAGAGGCCCCCACCGCCACGTGCTTGAGCCCATCGAGCATCGTGGCGATGCTCACGATGAGCAGTTCTTCAAGCCGATACATCGACGCTGCTTTCCGAAGCGTAGACGAACTTATCCAAATATCTTCGAAACCCGTCTTCCGTCGCCGCAAGCAGCACGTACTGCCGCAAATGCTGCGCGTCAGGAGCGTAATGCTCCTTCAGCCCTACCGGCCACGCGCCGCGGTGCGCTTGCGCGATGGCGCTGACATAAAGAGATGGAATCGTGCCCGACGCATAACGATCGTCGGAAAGCAGATCCTGGTCACCGATTGCTTCAACACTGACCAGCGTCTGTCGTGACGCGTGCGCCATGAGCATGAGCTCGCGGCGCACGCCGATCCATACGTTGCCCTCTCGATCTGCGAGGGCGGCGTGAAACAGCGATACGTCAGGACGGATTGCGGGCAACACCACCAGGCTGTCGTCAACGCCGAAAGGGTTGTTAATGGTTTTCCAGTCGTCGCGGTGAGCGAGCACGTCGCTGCCGAGAATGCCTCTCAGTGGCATGAACGGAACGCCCTTCTCGGCCGCCTGCAACCCGGCGTGGATCGCCGGACATGTGGAGTCTCGCATCCGGATTTGCGCCGACTTGATCGCCTCGGTGAAGCGCGGCGCTGCACCGTATTCGCCGAGGGTGAGCGCCGCCGTTTCAACAGCGGCAACGCATCCTGCGCCGATGAGCATGTCTCCCTGAAATCCGACTTGAGGCACGCCCAGCAGACCCAAATCGCGCGCGCCGCGTCGAATGAGGGCACGCACGGCCGCCATGGCGCAGCCGGAGTAATCCGGGGGAACGGCAATACGGCTGCCGTGTGGAATACGTCCGGCCAGATCATCGACGCCGCCTAAAAACTCGGTCATGAACTCGAATCGTAATATGCGCTCTCGCAGCTTCCACAAGTATACCTGCGGCTTGCCAGGTCGTTGATAGCTGCACCCATGGCGCTATCACCCGTCATCGCTTAGCATGCCGGCTGCCGCGATTCCCTTTCGTTCGGGACGGTATCAACATCGGTGTGGCCGAGCACCTGTTCTAGAACCTATCTCAGAATTGCTGTGCTTAGCCTAACGGCGTTTAAAACAGGCTCAAAATGCTCATTGACTCAGGTGTAAACTGCGCTTTTTCGCCTGTTTTTGCCTTGTCTTATCCAAGCTCGCTAATTCTGAGGTAGGTTCTAGTGTCCCGTCCCGCAAATAACTTCGGTATCTCGCCGGCTCCCGCGCCGTGTGGCGGCGTTGCGACTCGTCACAATAGCTACGGCTATTCCTCCTCCCCGCGCCTTTCCACACGACCCGGGTAGCTCGCCGATATACGCAACCTATTTACGGGACGGGACACTAGTCATTATGGCCAACCGCGGGCGTTGTATGGGCGCTTCGGGCGCTGACGTCTACGCCCGGGAGAATCATCGCCACGGCATCTACTGGATGCTGCTGACCATGTTTCTTTTCGTCAGCATGGACACGGTCGCAAAGTACCTGACCGAGCGCTTCACGGTGACCCAGGTCGTGTGGGCGCGCTACATGTTTCACATGCTGCTGCTGTTCGCCTGGCTCGGCCCGAGTACGCCTTGGGTTCTGCGCACCCGCCGGCTCGGGCTGCAGCTCGTGCGGTCGCTTCTGTTGTTGCTCACCACGTTCTTTTTTTTCACCGCGCTGAGTTTCATGGCGCTGGTGGATGCCAGCGTGATCATGTTCATCGGCCCTATCGTGCTGACGGTTCTTGCCGCTTTGATCCTGCGCGAGCATGTGGGCGCAAGGCGCTGGAGCGGTGTCATCGTCGGATTCGTCGGTACTCTGATTGTGATTCGTCCCGGGACCTCGATGGTGCAGCCAGCGGCGATATTTGCCGTTGCCGCCGCCGGCTGCTACGCGCTTTACCAGATCACCACGCGACAGCTCAGTTACTCCGACGCGCCGCTCACTACGCTTTCCTACACCGCTGTTGTGGGCGCGCTGTTTAGCTCCTTTGCGGCACCATTCGGATGGATCTGGCCGGATGCGGAGGGGTGGGCATTAATGGCGCTGGTGGGGCTTATCGGAGGACTCGGACACTTCTGCGTAATCAAGGCCTTTCAGGCGGCGCCTGCCGCCGTGGTCGCCCCCTTCGGCTACTCCAGCATTGTCTGGTCCACGACCTTTGGTTTCCTCATCTTCGGCGATCTGCCGGATGTATGGACGATCTTCGGTGGAGCCATCATCATCGGCAGCGGAATTTACATCCTTCACCGCGAGCGCGTGCGTGGCCGCGATGCCGGGGCGCCGTAATTGACGCCCGTGTTTGAAACAACCCATTTGCACGAGAGGTAATGAGCTATGGCCGATTCAGAAACGGCGCTTATCGTTGGCGCGGGCGCAGGATTAAGCGCTTCCCTGGCGCGACTGTTCGCCAGCGAAGGCATGGGCGTTGCGCTGGCGGCGCGAAAAACCGACAAGCTGAAAGCACTGACGGGGGAGATTGGCGCCCGCAGCTATCGCTGCGACGCCGGCGACCCGGGCCAGGTGGAGGTATTGTTCGACAGCGTCGTCGCAGACCTGGGCGTTCCCGATGTGGTGGTCTATAACCCGAGCCGCCGTGTGCACGCGCCCCTGATTGAACTGCTTCCGGAGGAAGTGGAGAAGGCCATTCGAGTCACCTGTTACGGTGGCTTCCTGGTGGGCCAGGCGGCGGCCCGGCTGATGCTGGAGCGTGGCAGCGGCAGCATCCTCTTCACCGGCGCATCGGCCAGCATCAAGGGTTATCCGCAGTCAGCGACGTTCGCCATGGGCAAATTTGGTCTGCGCGGTCTGGCCCAGAGCATGGCGCGAGAGCTGGCGCCGAACAATATCCATGTCGCGCATTTCGTCATCGACGGCGGCATACGCGGT
Organism: uncultured Gammaproteobacteria bacterium; assembly: GCA_947258715.1. Taxonomy (GTDB): domain Bacteria; phylum Pseudomonadota; class Gammaproteobacteria; order HK1; family HK1; genus CAMYJH01. The sequence goes on along the minus strand of CAMYJH010000006.1, from coordinate 112,661 downwards.
CCGAGACACCCGGGAGGAGGCGAAGACGCGCATCTGGATCCGGATGCCATTGCCCGCACCTATCTGCACGCGCACCGCCAGCACCGCAGCGCGTGGACCTGGGAATTCGAGATGAGGCCCTGGGTTGAAACATTCTAATGCCCGTTGCGGTCTGAAAAGGCAGTGACGCTCGCTCTCGTGGTTCAGAACCGAAGAGCGGTCTCCAACAAGCCGCATGCACGCGTTCGTGTACCGTCGAAAGGGGACACCCAGTCGGATCGTCGGTTTCGAGCGTCGCCGTCGCCCGCGGTTGTGGAAACACCGGTTAGAAAGCATTTGGAAAACGCTAGATGCAGCTCAGTAACCTCATCTCTCGCGTGTTTATATTCATCGGGTCCGCGTCGGTTACCGCTGGCATTGCTTTTGGCGCAGTTTTGGCGCAGCAGTCCGGTGAGGTGGAGATGAGCGAGATCAGCGGTGATCAGGGGGCGCCGCGTCGGCATTTCCGGCTGCGCGAACCCGCGGATCTCGCGCCCGGGGAGGCGCAGCAGATTTACGAAATCGCTTTGAAAGCGCTGGCCGTCGGCTACGCACGGTCTCAAGATCCCAGCGCCGGCTCCTACACCGAATGGCAACGTTACAACAGCATGCCGTACCTTTCCGCCACCCACGGCAATCACTTCATCAATAATTACGCCAACGAAACCGCACGCGCTTACGGCAGCGGCAAGCGGCTGCCGGTGGGCTCGGTCATCGCCAAGGATAGCTTCTCGGTGACGGAAACCGGCGGCATTCTGCTCGGCCCGCTGTTCCTTATGGAGAAAATGCCCAAGGGATTCAGCTATGTATCCGGTGACTGGAAGTATTCCCTGATTCAGCCGGACGGCACTATCTTTGGCGAGACCAATGGCATCGATTCCGAGCGAGTACAATACTGCATCAGCTGTCACCTCGCGGTGGAAGCTCAGGATCATTTGTACTTCGTGCCGCCGAATTTCCGAACAAAGACGACAAACTGAATGCAAGCATTGAATCTCTATCAGCGGTGGTTTTTCGCCGCGGGGGTGGTCTTCTGCCTTGGGCTCATTGGTACCGCGCTCTACTTTCAGCACGTAATGGGCCTCGAGCCCTGTCCGTTGTGCATCTTCCAGCGGTTATTCGTCATCGCGCTCGGTGTCGTCATGCTGATGGCGGCGATACACGACCCCAGAGATCTCGGTCGGCGCGTATATGGCGGCCTGATCGTGGTTGTTGCCGGTCTCGGCGCCGGCGTGGCGGCCCGCCACGTGTGGCTGCAAAGCCTGCCCGCAGACCAGGTGCCGGCCTGCGGCCCTGGTCTGGAGTACATGTTAGAGACCTTCCCTCTCATGGATGCCCTCAAGCTGGTCTTCGAGGGCTCCGGAGAATGCGCCGAGGTCCAGTGGACCTTTCTGGGGTTGAGCATCCCCGGCTGGACCCTGGTCATTTTCATTGGGCTGGCGGTCTTCGGACTGCTTCTTTTGTTTTCGCCAAAGGCTTCGAGAGAATCCGAGATCAAGGGTTTCGATCCTTCAGTCCGATAATCCGCGCCGGATGCGTCGCGCTTGCTTGATGGGGGGCGCATGATGATGGGGGGGCGCATGATTAAGAAGGACGGGCCGCGGCAATTCGTTTCCCCAACGCCGCGCTGACCACTCATGAGCAACGGCACTCACAGCTATCAGGACGACCCGCGCAACTCGTCGGTGCTGATTTACGTCAACGGCGAGCTGTTGCCGCGGGACCAGGCCGTGGTGTCCGTGTTCGACAGCGGCTTCATCCTGGGCGATGGCGTGTGGGAAGGTCTGCGGTTACACAATGGGCGCTTCGCGTTTTTAGACGAGCACCTGGCGCGCCTGTTCGAAGGCGCGCGCGCCCTGGATCTCGATGTCGGCATGAGCCGTGAAGCGATGGAGCAGGCGCTCTATCGCACCGTCGAAGCCAACAAAATGCGCGACGGCGTGCACGTGCGCCTGATGGTGACGCGCGGACGCAAGGCCACGCCCTATCAGGATCCGCGGGTCACGGTGGGGCCTGCCACGGTGGTGATCATCGCCGAGCACAAGTCGCCGGCACCGGAGCCGCAGTCCTCAGGCGTTCGACTCTTCACCGTGCACCTGCGCCGCGGTCCGCCGGATGTGCTGGATCCCAAAATCAACAGCCACTCCAAGCTCAACTGCATTCTCGCCTGCATCCAGGCTGCCAAGGCGGGCGCCGACGAAGCATTGATGCTGGATCCCCACGGCTTCGTCGCCACCTGTAACTCCACCCATTTTTTTGTCATCCGGCGCGGAGAGGTGTGGACTTCCAGCGGTGATTACTGCTTAGGCGGAATCACCCGCGGAAAGATCCTCGAGCTGTGTCGCCAAGACGGGATTCCCACTCATGAACGAAATTTCAGCCTGACCGACGTATACGGTGCCGAGGAAGCATTCGTAACCGGCACCTTCGCCGGGGTGACGCCGGTGGTGGAAATCGACGGTCGAAAGATCGGGCGCGGTCTGCCTTTCGAAACAGTGGAACGAATACGCGCCCTGTATAGGGCGCGCATCGAAGCGGAGTGCGGTAGGGCGTGACCGTGGCCATGCGCATCGGTATGTGGTCGGGACCGCGCAACATCTCCACCGCAATGATGCGGGCGTGGGAAAACCGCGGCGACACCGCCGTGTGGGACGAACCCCTTTACGCCTATTACCTGAACAAGACCGCTATCGAGCATCCGGGCGCGGACGAGGTCATTGCCGACGGTGAAACCGACTGGCGTAAAGTGGTCGACCGGATCACCGGCCCGGTTCCCGGTGGCCGGCCCATCTTTTATCAAAAGCACATGACACATCACCTGCTCGATGAAGTCGACCGCGGTTGGCTGGATAAGCTGATCAACTGTTTCCTGATCCGCGATCCCGCCGAGGTCGTGGCCTCTTATTCCCGCGCTCGGGAGAAGGTGGTGATCGAAGATGTCGGGGTCGTTCAGCAGGCGGAAATCTTCGACTACCTTCGCGCCCGCAGTAAGCGCGCGCCGGTAGTTCTAGACGCCCGCGACGTGCTGCAGAATCCTGAAGGCACGCTCGAAGCGCTTTGCGACAGCGTGGGCGTGGAGTTCACGCCGCGAATGCTTTCTTGGCCAGCGGGACGGCGGGAGAGTGATGGTGTATGGGCGAAGTACTGGTATGATTCGGTCGTCGTCTCCACCGGCTTCAAGCGTTACCAGCCTAAGCCCGCGTGTCTCTCACCCGAGCTGGAAGCCATCGTGGAAGCCTGCGAGCCGCATTACCGCAAGCTGCACGCCCAGCGGCTCTTAGCTTGAGAAATCGTCGAAGTACGACTTGCTGCTAGAATCGACTCGGATGTCGGCGGCACCCGCGCGTCTCGTCAGCTTGCATTAGGTTCAAGGAGCAGTTTCCCATCCCATGGAAAACTACGGCATCGGACAGCCCGTCCGGCGAAAGGAAGACCTGCGCTTTCTTACCGGCCAAGGTCGTTATGTAGACGACATCTCTTTCGACAACCAGGCCTTTGCCTGCGTGGTGCGGTCCACGTACGCCCACGCGCGCATTCTCAAGGTCGATACCCGGGAAGCCGAGCAGGTGCCTGGGGTCATCGCCGTGCTCACGGGCAAGGATTGGGATGCAGACGGCCTGGGCCCGATTCCCACGCGCACCCCGGCGAAGAACAGCGACGGCTCACCGGTGCCAGTGCCGAAGCGCCCCGCGCTCAACAGCGAGCGGGTTCGTTACGTGGGGGACGGCGTGGCGTTGGTGGTGGCCGAAAGCTTCGAGGCTGCGCGCGAGGCCGCCGAAATGGTGGAAGTGGAATACCAGTCGCTGCCGGCGCTGATGGACGCCAAGGCCGCCGTCGCCGATGATGCGCCAGCAGTCTGGGACGACATTCCCGGCAACGTATGCGTGAAGTTCGAGGCCGGCGACGCAGTCGCTGCGGACGAAGCCATCTCCGGTGCCGCTCACGTAGTGCGACTGTCGCTTGAAAACCAGCGCGTCACCGCGGCGCCCATCGAAACCCGCGGCGCCATCGGAATCTGTGACCCCGACGGCAAGCGCATGACGCTCGTCTGTGCCAGCCAGAACATTCATTCCAACCGCAAGCAGCTGGCGGAGAACGTGTTCGGCATTGAGCTTAATGATCTGCGCTCGGTGGCCTACGACGTGGGCGGCGGTTTCGGCGCCAAGAACTCCCTTTATCCCGAGTACGCGCTGGTACTCTGGGCCGCGCGGCGCTTGGGCAGACCTGTGAAGTGGATCAACGATCGCGGCGAAAGCTTTCTCTCAGACTCCCACGGCCGCGATCAGCAAAGCGATGTCACTTTGGCCTTGGACGCTGAAGGCAACTTTCTTGCGCTCAAAACCCGTTCCATCGGCGGGATCGGGCCGTACCTGTTGTCCACCGGGCCTTTCACCCAGACCGGCGGCACCGCCCGCACCCAGGGCGGCGCTTACCGCATTCCGGCGGTTCATTTCAGCGCCCGGGCGGTGTTCACCCACAACGCGTCCACGGATCCTTACCGCGGCGCTGGGCGCCCGGAGGCCAGCTACCAGATCGAGCGAATTATCGATCGGGCGGCGGCCGAGCTAGGCATGGACCCGATCGAGATCCGCCGGCGCAACCTGCTGAACAAAGAGGAGCTGCCTTACAAATCCGGCGTAGGTACCGAGATCGAGTGCGGTGATTTTCACACCGTGCTGAATCAGGCCTTGGAGATAGCCGATGTGGACAACTTCGAAATCCGGGAGAAGCAGGCGAAGGCCCGCGGTACGAGACTCGGTCTGGGACTTTGCTGCTACCTGGAGTGCTCCGGTGGCCCGCCCAAGGAGCACGCTTCGCTGCGCTTTCACCCCGACCGGCGCGTGACCCTTGCCGTAGGCAGCCAGTCCACCGGCACCGGGCACGAGACTACGCTGCCACAGATTGTGGCCGCGGGCTTGGGTATCGACATCGATCAGGTGGACTACGTGCAGGCGGATACCGACGCCACACCCGTCGGCGGCGGCCACGGCGGATCCCGGGTGCTGGAGATGGGCGGCTCCGCCACCCATGGGGTGACCCAGCGCGTGGTGGAGAAAGCGAAGCTGCTGGCGGCCCACATTCTGGAAGCTTCTGAGGCGGACCTGGAGTTCGGCCAAGGGAATTTCACCGTGGTGGGCACCGACCGCGGCGTGAGCCTGTGGGAGTTGGCGGACGCAGCCCGCGATCCGGCGAAGCTGCCGCAAGGGATCGAGCCGGGCCTGGACGCTGCGCTGGACTTCGACCGCGCAGGGATCACTTTTCCCAACGGCTGCCATGTGGCTGAAGCCGAAGTGGATGCGGAAACTGGCCGGGTCGCGCTCACCCGCTACACGGTGGTGGACGATTTCGGCACCATCATCAACCCTTTGACCGCTGCGGGTCAGGTCATGGGCGGCACTGCCCAGGGCATCGGCCAGGCGCTGATGGAAAAGGTGATCTATGACCCGGATTCAGGCCAGCTGCTCTCCGGTTCGTTCATGGACTACGCCCTGCCCCGGGCCGACGACCTGCCTTCGTTCCAGGTGGCGTTTTTTCAAGGGGCACCCACGGCCCACAACCCGCTGGGGGTCAAGGGCTCCGGCGAAGCGGGCTGCTGCGGCTCCCTGCCCGCGGTGGTCAATGCCGTGGTCAACGCCTTGGCGCCGCTCGGTGTGCGCCACATCGACATGCCGCTCACTCCGGAGAGGGTATGGCGCGCTGTCCAGGTGGCCCAGTCAGATTAGTATTTCTAATCCGAATGAGGAACAAAACTATCGTAAATCTATCTTTTACGGACCTTGACGCAACGCACAATTTTTACTATATTGCAACGCAACATCATACGTGATGTTTCTCCTCCAATATCCTCCTTTGGTGGTTTTAAACCCCGCTCCCAGCGGGGTTTTTTTTCCTCTGGCGTGATGCGTAACGCGTGATGCGTAACGCGTAATGCGTGACGCGCGGCCAGTCGGAGCCCGCTGTAGGAGCGGCCTTGGCCGCGATTCCTCAAAGAAAAATCTGGGCGGTTGTTCCGGTCAGTAAGGCCCCCAAAGTCTCGACGGTCCGCCCAACGCTCACCCAGCCCTTCAGGCCCGGGGCGTTTCCGCAATCACTGTGGTCCGGTGCAGGTAGCGCTCGCCTTTGCCCTCGTAGTCGGCGATGGCGTAGTGCATCAGGCAGCGGTTGTCCCAAATCAACAAGTCGTTCCGGCGCCATCGGTGGCGGTAGGTGAATTCCGGCCGGGTGGCGTGGCGGTAGAGGAAACCGAGCAGAGCGCGGCTCTCTTCCTGGCTGAAACCTTCCACATGGGAGGTGAATCCCGGATTGACGAAAAGGGCCTTGCGGGCGGTTTCCGGGTGAGTAATCACTACCGGGTGCAGGTAGCGGTTCTGGCCGTCGAAATCCCCTTGCTCGATGACGTCCGGTGAATAGCTGCTTCCCGCGGCCAGAGCGAAATCGTGCACCGCTCGAAGGTTTTGCAGCTTCCACTTAAACCCGGGGGAAAGCGAATCGTAAGCCGCCGTCATGCTGGCGAAAAGGGTGTCGCCGCCCACCGGCGGGATCTCGATGGCGTACAGGATCGACGCCATGGCCGGATGCTTGCGAAAGGATACGTCCGAGTGCCAGTAGGTGCCGGCGCGCGCCCGCCCTAAGGGTTTGCCGTCTCGCACCTTGTTGGAGACGCGATAGATCCCAGGGTGTCCCGGCAGCAGGTACTTTTTCACCGTGTCCTGGAGTTGCTCCGCCTCACCAAAGAGCGGACCGAAGCGGCGGCTGAAGGCGAGAAGCTGTTCCGGAGTCAGCGTCTGGTCGCGGATCGCCAAAACGCCGTTATGATCCAGCCAGGCATTTCTCAGCGCCGCGAAGTGTTCGTCGGCAAGATCTTTGGATACGTCGATGCCCGTAATTTCAGCACCCGCTACCGCCGCCAGCGGAGTCACGCTAAAGCTCGCGCTCTCTGTTTTGGTTTCGGAAAGCGTGGCGCTCATGGCCAAATCATACCTTCCGTTCCGTCACCGCGGGTAAGCCGATTCGAAAATCTGATGCTGCTTGTAAGGAACAGGGCCGCGACGGTTTGCTTAGAAACCCGCGATGAAAATCAGAACTTAAAAGGACGCCGGCGATCAACGCCGGCGCCTTTTACTGGCATTGACTGAATGCCTTAGAACGGAATGTCATCGTCGAAGTCGTCGCCGGCGGGTTGCGCCGCAGCGGCTTTGGACTTTTGCTTTTGGCCGCCACCTTCGCTCTCGCCGGACGGGGCGGGATAGTTGCCGCCACGCCCACCTAGCATCTGCATATCGGAGGCGACGATCTCGGTGGTCCATCGGTCCTGGCCATCCTGGCCCTGCCATTTGCGCGTCTGAATACGTCCTTCAATGTAGCATTGCGATCCTTTCCTCAGGTACTCAGCGGCAATCTCGGCCAGGCGACCGAAAAACACCACCCGGTGCCACTCGGTCCGCTCCTGCTGCTCACCAGATTCCCGGTCGCGCCAGCTGTCCGTGGTGGCGAGACGGATGTTCGTTACCGCAGCACCGCCCGCGGTGTACCGAGTTTCGGGGTCTGCGCCGAGGTTACCGACGAGAATCGCTTTGTTAATGCCACGTGCCATGGTTGACCTCCTGTCTTTTTCGGTATTTCGTTGGATGCGCCGGAAATTGATTAGCTATATCAATTAATTGAGTGCGGCGCCGCGTCCCTCGAGGTGGGGTCGGGGACGCGTTGTACTTTAAGCGCTGGCCGTGGAAATTGCACGCAAGGCGTCTCGATCGAGGATGCGCCGATCGACCTTGAGATAGGCGACCCCGTCTTCCGCCACCACGACCGCCTCGGCTACGCCGCGAACGGCTCTGAGGCTCGCGGCGGCCGCCTCGGCTTGCGCGTCGGTCACGCGCCCGAGCTTGAGCAGATGGGTGGAAAGCGGCGGCGGATTGCGCATCCCGGCGGCCATGAGAAACCAGACCACACCGAGCAATGCGCAGAAGCCGAAAGCCGCGTTGGCGTCGAAGCGACCGTGAAGCCATCCGCCCAAAGCGCCGCCGATGAAGGCGCCAAAATATTGTGCCGTCGAGTACGCGCCGAGCGCAGTGCCCTTCATGTCCGAGGGCGCGATGCGTGAGACCAGAGACGGCAGGCTCGCCTCGAGAACGTTGAAGGCGGTGAAGTAGAGCACCATGAGTAGGACGATTTCCACCACGCCGCTTTGATAACGAAACATCCCGGCCTCGGCCGCCACAAGCAGCACCACCGCGCCGACGAACACGTGCTTAAGCCGATTCTTGCGGTCGGCAAACATGACTAAAGGCGCCATCAGCACCACCGACAATGACAGCACCACCAGGTAAACCATCCAGTGGTTGTTTGCCGCCACTCCAGCCTGGTCTCGGAGCACCAGCGGCAAGCTGACGAAGGTGGCGGTCATAATCATGTGCAGGATCATGATGCCGATATCCAAACGAAGCAGCTGCGGGTTGCCGAGTATTCGGACGAACTGCGCCGGAACCGGCTCGGTGTCCCGGTGGAAGCGGGTGATGACCGGATCCGGCACATAAAACAGCAGCACCGCGACGCCGCCCAGCGTGAGCACGGCGGTGAGCCAGAAAAGTCCCGGCAGCCCCATGGCGGTGCCGGTGATGGCGGGTCCGAGCACCATGGCTACGGCGAAGGCGAGCCCGATGCTGACACCGATGATGGCCATGGCCTTGGTGCGCTGTTCCTCGCGGGTGAGATCCGCGGTCAGCGCCAGCACTGCGGCGGCGATGGCGCCAAGCCCCTGCATGGCGCGTCCGCCAATCACGCCCCAAATGGTGTCAGCCAGAGCCGCCACCACGCTGCCGATGGCGAACACGATAAGGCCGGCGGCAATTACCTTTTTTCGTCCGATGCGGTCGGACAGCATTCCGAAGGGGATCTGGAAAATCGCCTGGGTGAGGCCGTAGATGCCGATGGCGAGCCCGGTGAGCAGGGGCGTGTGACCTAAATATTCGTGCGCGTGGAGGCTGAACACCGGCAGGATCATGAACAGCCCGAGCATTCGCAGACTGAAGATCCCGGCAAGGGAAAAGGCCGCGCGGCGTTCATCCAGGCTCATCTTCTCCGCGCCCACGGCGGGCGCGGGGGGATCTGAGGCAGGCGTTTCGGAGTTTTGCTTCATGGTCCTGAAGGCGCGTAATATAAACAGTTTGCCGTTTCTACGTCCAAGCCTGTTTTAATCGAAACCCCCAAGCTTCATGGATCTAATTCGAATCCGCGGCGCCCGCACCCACAATCTGCAGAACATCGACGTCGATCTGCCGCGGGATAAGCTAATTGTCATTACCGGGCTTTCCGGCTCGGGCAAATCCTCGCTGGCATTTGACACCATGTACGCCGAGGGACAGCGCCGATACGTGGAATCGCTTTCCGCTTACGCGCGCCAGTTTCTCTCCATAATGGAGAAACCCGACGTCGATTACATCGAGGGATTGTCGCCGGCCATATCCATTGAGCAGAAGTCGACTTCTCACAACCCGCGTTCCACCGTCGGCACCATCACCGAGATCTATGACTATCTGCGCCTGTTGTTTGCGCGGGTAGGCGAGCCGCGCTGCCCGGACCATGACATCGTATTGAGCGCCCAAACCATCAGCCAGATGGTCGATCACGTGATGGAGATCCCGGAGAACACACGCCTGATGCTGCTGGCGCCGGTAATCGAGGATCGCAAGGGCGAGCACGTCCACATCGTCGACGGCTTGCGCGCGCAGGGCTACGTGCGATTGCGCGTCAACGGCACGGTGATGCCCATCGAGGAGGTGCCGGTACTCGATCGATACAAAAAGCACACCATCGAAGCGGTGGTGGATCGCTTCAAGGTGCGCGAGGACTTGAAGCTACGCCTGGCGGAGTCCTTCGAGACGGCCTTATCGCTCACGGACGGCCGCGTGCGCGTGGCCCGGATGGACGAGCCCGATCGCGAGCCGATTGTATTCTCCGCGCGTTTTGCCTGTCCCAAATGCGGATACAGTCTGCCCGAGCTCGAGCCTAGACTCTTTTCCTTCAACAACCCTGCCGGCGCGTGCAAGGCCTGCGACGGACTCGGAGTGAAATCCTTCTTCGATCCCAATCGCGTGGTGGTGCACCCGGAGCTGAGTCTCCCCGGCGGCGCGGTGCGAGGATGGGACAGGCGCAACCATTATTACTACCAGCTGCTTGAATCGCTGTCGAAGCACTACGGCTTCGATCTGGACACGCAGTTCAAGAAACTGCCCGAGCGGATCAGAAAGACCTTGCTCTTTGGCAGCGGCGATGAGTCCATCCGTTTCACTTACAGCGGCGGACGTCGCGGCCGGCGCGCACGCACCCACCCCTTCGAGGGCGTCATTCCCAATATGGAGCGGCGCTACCGGGAAACGGAATCCAACATCGTGCGCGAGGAGCTGAGCAAGTTCATGGGCACCCGTCCGTGTGAACGCTGCGGGGGGGCGCGGCTCAACGAGTACGCGCGGAACGTTTACGTCGCAGACCGCAACCTGCCTTCAATCACTGCGCTGCCGGTGTCGGAGGCGCGGGCGCTGTTCGACGGCCTCAAGCTGTCCGGCTACCGGGGAGAGATCGCCGCCAAAATCTTGAAGGAGATCAACCACCGACTGCGCTTTCTCGTGGACGTAGGCTTAGACTACCTGGCGCTGGACCGCTCGGCGGAGACGCTCTCCGGAGGCGAGGCGCAGCGCATTCGTCTCGCCAGCCAGATCGGCGCCGGCCTGGTGGGCGTAATGTACATTCTTGATGAGCCCTCCATCGGCTTACACCAGCGCGACAACCGCAGGCTGCTCGACAGCCTCATTCAGCTGCGCGATTTGGGCAACACCGTCATCGTGGTGGAGCACGACGAGGAAGCGATCAATTCCGCCGACTTCGTGCTCGACATGGGCCCGGGCGCGGGCATCCACGGTGGCCGCGTGGTGGCCAGAGGTCTGCCCGCGGACATCGCCGGCAATGCCTCATCGCTCACCGGCCAGTACTTGAGCGGGCGGCGCGCGATCAAGCTTCCGCAAATGCGCACCCCCGTGGATGAAGACCGCTTCCTCACCATTCGGGGCGCTACGGGAAATAACCTGAAGAATATAAGCGTTGACATCCCGATGGGACTCATGACCTGCGTTACCGGGGTTTCTGGCTCGGGCAAGTCGACGCTCATCAACGACACGCTGTATCGCGCCGTTGCGCGGGTGGTAAACGACGCCAACGTGGAGGCGGCGCCGCACAAAGCGGTAGAAAACCTGGAATTGTTGGACAAAGTGGTGGACATCGACCAGAGCCCCATCGGCCGCACGCCGCGTTCCAACCCGGCCACCTACACCGGGCTGTTCACGCCTATCCGTGAGCTGTTCGCGGCGACCCAGGAAGCGCGCTCCCGCGGCTACACTCCGGGACGCTTCAGCTTCAACGTCCGCGGCGGCCGCTGCGAGGCTTGCAGCGGCGACGGCGTGATCAAGGTAGAGATGCATTTTCTCCCGGATATCTACGTCTCCTGCGACGTCTGCAAGGGCAAGCGCTACAACCGCGAGACACTGGACATCCGTTACAAGGGTAAGAACATCCACGAGGTTCTGGAAATGACGGTGGAGGACGCCCGCGGATTTTTCGATCCCGTTCCGGCAGTGGCGCGCAAGCTCCAGACGCTGATGGATGTGGGGCTTTCGTACATCAAGCTCGGCCAGCGCGCGACCACGCTCTCCGGCGGCGAGGCGCAGCGGGTGAAGCTCGCGCGCGAGCTGTCCAAGCGCGATACCGGCAAGACGCTCTACATTCTCGACGAGCCTACCACCGGGCTTCACTTCCATGACATCGAGCAGCTGCTCAGGGTGCTGCACCGGCTGCGCGACCACGGCAACGGCGTGGTCGTCATCGAGCACAACCTGGACGTGATCAAGACCGCCGACTGGATTATCGACTTAGGCCCAGAAGGCGGAGGGGGCGGCGGGCGCGTCGTGGCCACCGGTACGCCGGAGGCGATTGCCGCCAACGGAAAATCCCACACCGGCGCATTTTTGAAAAGAATGCTGGACACGGGTAGGCGCCCGGCAAGAAAGAAGCAGCAAAAGCGTTCCGCGCTGCCGGATGAAAAAGTCGGTTAGACGATCTCGACTTCGAGTCGCAGGGACCGCTGAGAACTTGCAGTCACAATAAAGGAATCACGCCATGTCCGCGCTGATCTGCGGCTCCGTCGCCTATGACAACATCATGGTCTTCAACGACCGCTTCAAGAACCATATTCTTCCGGACAAGGTGCACGTCTTAAGCGTGGCTTTCCTGGTGCCGGAGATGCGCAAGGAGTTCGGAGGCTGCGCCGGCAATATCGCCTACAACATGGCGCTCCTGGGGGCCGAAGCGTACCCCATGGCCACCGTAGGCAAAGACTTCGAGCCTTATGCCAAATGGATGGACGATCGCGGCATCAATCGCAAATTCGTGACCCAGGTCAATACCGAGTTCACCGCCCAGGCCTTCATCACTACGGATCTGGACGATAATCAGATCACCGCCTTCCATCCCGGGGCGATGAACTACGCTCACCTGAATAACGTCAGCGACGCCGACGGCATCAACATTGGCATCGTCTCGCCGGACGGGCGCGAGGGTATGATCCGGCACGCGGCGCAGTTCCCCGAGAAGCACATTCCTTTCATTTTCGATCCCGGCCAGGGACTGCCCATGTTCGACGGCGAGGACTTAAAGCATTTCATCGAAGAAGCCACCTGGGTCACGGTTAACGACTACGAGTGGGAGCTCATTTGTGATCGCACCGGTTACAGCAAGGAGGAAGTCAAGGACCGGGTGGAGGCGTTGATCATTACCAAAGGCTCCGACGGATCCGAGATCCATACCAAGAAAGGAAGAATCGATATTCCGCCAGCGAAGCCGACCAAGCTCGCCGACCCCACCGGCTGCGGCGACGCCTACCGCGCGGGGCTGCTCTACGGCCTGATGAACGATATGGACTGGGAAACCACCGGCCGCATCGCCTCCCTCATGGGCGCGATGAAGATCGCCGAGCACGGCACCCAGAACCACAGCTTCGAGAGGGACGAGTTTGAAGAGCTATTCAAGGAATCGTTCGGAAGGTCGATCTCCTAACGCGAGAGGTGAATTCGAACTTACGTCTCTAAGCGTGTATTCGGGCGGGACCGTCAACACGATCAGAAATTCGCAGGCTGACTGGACCGAAGATCGGGGGACCGTCACGGGATGTTCAGTCTCCCACATCTGCCGGACTTAGTTCAGGGGAACGGTCACAACGGCTCGGTGTTTGTGCTCTCAGGGCTAAAAAAACCCCGGCGCGTGGCCGGGGTCTTAATGAAATTGCTGCTTCTGTTTTTACTTAGTTCAGATCAGGTATTGCGCCATGATCATCAATAACGTGCAAGTGAACCAAGTAAACATGGCGCAGGTAAATCCGGTGTGTTCTTCACCGGCGGCCTGCAAAAATGCCATAAATCTAAATCCAGCGGACTCCCCCTTTGAACTGGATCAAAGTTTAGTGAATTTAAATCGCAATGTTAAACACTTTCGATCTTGCGCCGCAGCAAATAGCATGAGTTCCATCGCCGCATGGATACGACTTACGGTGTATCAGTTTGAATTCCATACAACAAGTTAGAATCCCAGCGAAGCGAACTCTATTTGTTATTGTTGGAATGACGGTCAGGGCTTGCTCTCATTCCGCGCCCTCCGAGCTCTTGTCCCCGATCCTTTTTTCGCGCTTCTTCAGATACTCGCTACAGGATTCCAGCGATCGCTCCCCTTTTGCCAGAAATCGACACACACGATGAAACGCGCGAGGCTCAAGCTCATCAGCGGCAGCCTGGGTGCGAACCATGCTCATGATATCCCGCAACAGCGTCTCGATCCGTGTGATGTCTTGGCCTACAGCTGTAGCTAGCTTACGCGGCTTCGGGTTTCTACTCATGATACTCCTAGCTAAGAAAGACACCCCGCTGAAGCGTGGCTTTGTCGTTCCGGCCTTTGCGCCGATACACCCGGCAACGTCGGTCGTGACCCAGATCTCCCTCGTTCAGCTAGGCTGATCTAAGAGGATGCCTGCGGGAAACGGCTAAATGTCTTAACTCGATGAGTCCGCCCCGTTGGGCTTTTGTGATCCGTTATTGTTTTCGGAACTCATGGCGCAGGGGACCGGGCTCAGATGACATATTATCCAGGGTCTGGTTGCGGGTACAGACTGCTTGCCGCTCTTACTGCGGAATGAGATTCCTGGAAATGCTTTGCTAAAAAGTCGGCCGACTACAACAATAAATGCTGAAAAAAGACGATAGATTGAGGGCCGCACTAAGGCCACCGTCTACGTCACCCGATTGAATCTAGTGCCGCAAGAGCGAAGAGTAAGAACGGCAGCTGCAGCAGGGGAAGAAACTACGTTTAGCACCACGATTCCAGCTGCGGACGGTTTCCTCACCGGTCGCCGACAACCTCATTCGCTACCGCCTGTCAGCCCTGCGCAACGGCGTCACACCAACTGTTGAAAAGCACCGCGCCTTGTATGTGAAGAAAACCTACAGCCTGACCGAGCGTTCTCTTTGCGCTGTTCATGACTGCCCGCTACGAGTGGTGTCTCAATGCCATCGACAGTCGGTTCGGCTTGGGCGGTGAAAGAGAACATGGGCCCGGCTATCAACAGAGTGGGGGCAGCGGCTCAAGTGCGTTTAATGTAATTTTGCAGCCGTCGCTCCGACGTTACGACGCCGACTTGCTGTCGTCTTGTGCCGTCGCGGCGATGTCTATGTACCGAAGAACGGAGAACCCCGAAGCATTAACCGCAAGTGAAGGCATTTTCCTTTGACGCGAGAGTTTTCGTACAGGCGCGCCGCGGACTTCCGGCCTGTCCACGAGCCGCCGGTCAGGGGAAAGCATCCGTGCTTAGGATGCCACCACCTTCACCTGCGCCTCCAGCGGCTTCAGCGCCGCTTCCAATCCTTCGAACTCCGTCACCGGCGCTTTGCACACGTGGCCTTCGCACGCGTAGGCGACGATGTCTTCCCTGGCGGCGCGTTGTTTGAGCATGCCAGGCAGAGACCTTTCGCTCGACGGAATGGCGACGCTGAATCTTCGCGGCGCGTACGCGGAGAGGCAGCGCGCCTGCCAGCGTTCGAGTGTTTTCCCTTGGCCGCGAATCACCACCGTCTGCGGCGGGTCCAGGTGCTCTTCTACCGCCAGCAGCAGGGCGTTGTGGGCGTGGGGCATGCGCTCGAGACCTTGCCAGCCGGCGCGAATGGCGCTGGCCGCCGCGTCCAGGTAGCGCGTCTCTCCCAGGAGGTGCCCAAGCCTTCCCAGGGCATACGCCGCGATGCCGTTTCCCGCGGGGAGCGCGTCGTCGCTCATCGGCTTGGTGCGGTGAAACAATGCCTCGCTATCGTCGGCGGTGAAAAAGAAGCCGCCCCCGGCTTTGTCCTCGAAGTGCGCCAGGACGAGATCGGCAAGCTCGGTCGCAAACGACAGGTCCTGCGATCGCCAGCGGCACTGGAGCAGGCAGAGAAGGGCATCCAGCAGGAAGGCGTAATCGTCCAGATAGGCCGCGTACTTGGCCCTGCCGTCCTTGTAGCTGACCCACAGTCGCCCGTCGCGCCAAAGCTTCGAGCGAAGGAACTCGAGCGCGCGCTCGGCGGAATCCAGATACGCGTCGTCGCCGAAGACTCGCGCCGCCGTCGCCATGCCCTTTACCATCAGCCCGTTCCATGAGGTGAGGATTTTCTCGTCACGTGCCGGCCACACGCGCTTCGAACGCACCTGAAACAGCTTTGGCTTGGCGCTGGACACGAGTTCCCGGGCGCGGGCCTCGTCGACTCCGGCTGCTTCCGCCACCTGCGCCCAGTCCTTGAACGTATGCAGGTGCCAGGCTTTGCCTTCGAAGTTGGGCTCGCCGTCGAGACCGTAACGGGCGCTGAAGGCCCTGTGCTCGTCTTCGTCCAACAGCGCCTTAACCTCGTCCGGGGTCCAGACGTAGAACTTGCCCTCCTCACCCTCGGAATCGGCGTCCAGGGTGGAGTAGTAGCCGCCCTCGGGGGACTGCATCTCCCGTATCACCCAGGCGGCGGTTTCCCGCGCCACCTGTTCGAAAAAGGGCTCGCCGCAAAGCTGCCAGGCCTCCGAGTAGAGCGTCAGCAGCGGCCCGTTGTCGTAGAGCATCTTCTCGAAATGAGGGATCATCCAGAACTGGTCCACGGAGTAGCGACAGAAGCCGCCGCCGAGATGGTCGTAGAGGCCGCCGTGGGCCATCATCATCAGCGAGTTTGCGGCCATCTGAACGGCCTCGGTCTCGGCCTCACCCGCGGAGACAGTGGCGGCGAAGTGACGCAGCAGCCGCTCGATGTTGGTAGGGTGGGGAAACTTGGGGGCGCCGCCGAAGCCGCCGAAGCGCGGGTCGTAGGCGGCTTTCAGCGATTTGAAAGCCTGGTTCAAGGGCTGGCGGATAATTTCTGCGCCGCTGGGTTCAGGTTCGGTGCTCCTCATTGCTTCGAGCAGGGAAACGTTTTGTTTGCTGATGTCGGTCTTGCGCTCGCGGTGGACTTCAGCCACCCACTTGAGGATTTCCTTGAACGAGCGCATGCCGTATCGGCGGTCTTTAGGGAAATAGGTCCCGCCAAAGAAGGGGGTATGGTTGTCAGGGGCGAGGAACATGGTCAGCGGCCAGCCGCCGGGACGTTGGGTCAAAAGCTGGTGCGCAGTCTGGTAAATTTTGTCCAGATCCGGGCGCTCCTCGCGATCCACTTTGATGTTGACGAAGTGCTGGTTCATGATCTCGGCCGTCTCCGGGTCCTCGAAGGACTCGTGGGCCATGACGTGGCACCAATGACATGCTGAATAACCCACGGAAAGAAGAATGGGTTTGTCCTCGTCGCGAGCTTTTTTCAGGGCCGTTTCCGACCACGGATACCATCGAACGGGGTTATTGGCGTGCTGAAGCAGATAGGGGCTGGTTTCTTTTGCCAGAGCGTTGGATTCTTCCGGGGGCATGAATTTCTCTGATGTTTGATGACTGGAGTGATGATATCAAAGCGCCTGATGCCGGCGCCGAATTGGCCGCGTGGGCGCGGCGCGCGCAGCCACGCTGCGCTCCGCTGGGCGGACCGTATCGATGAAGCTGCCTGATCTGATCTTGAAGCCCAATGAGGAACGGCGGGTGAAGCGTGGTCACCCGTGGGTGTTCAGCAACGAGGTGGATGTCGAAAAGTCGCCGCTCACCGATTTTGCGCCCGGCGACTGGGTGACGCTACGAGACCACGCCGGCAACGCGTTGGCAACCGCCTACGTCAATCCCAGCACCCTCATCAGCGCGCGGGTTGTCAACCGCGAGCCTGACCAGCCGCTCACCCGAGAACAGATCAGCGCGCGGATCCGACGCGCGCTTGCATTGCGCGAGCGCCTGTTCGACGTGCCCTACTACCGCATGGTGTTTGCCGAAAGCGACGATTTACCGGGACTGGTAGTGGACCGCCACGGCGAGGTGTTGGTGGCCCAGATCAACACCGCCGGTATGGAATCAATGCGAGTGGACATTGTGGCGGCTCTAGAGCAAGCCCTGCACCCGCTGGCCATGGTGCTGCGCAACGACGTGCCTGCGCGTGCCATGGAAGGTCTAGAGGAGTATGTGGAAACGGTCATCGGGGAGCTGCCGGACAGGGTGACCATCGAAGAGAACGGCGTCGTGTTCGAGATCGACCCGGTCAACGGCCAGAAGACCGGCTGGTTCTACGATCAGCGGGAAAACCGGGCGCGGCTGAAGAGATACGTAAAAGGCGCACGAGTGCTGGATGCATTCAGCTATACGGGGGGATTCGGCATCCAGGCGGCGGTGGAGGGTGCCGCCAGCGTGCACTGCATCGACAGCTCGGAAGCGGCCCTCATCCTCGCGCTGCGCAACGCCGCGCTCAATCGCTGCGGCGACCGCATGACCGTGGACCAGGCGGACGCTTTCTATGCGCTACGGCGGCTGCGTTCGGAGAAGCAGCGCTACGACCTGATTGTGCTGGATCCACCGGCCTTCGCCCGGCGGAAGAAAGATCTGCGCGCCGCGCTGGAGGCCTACGCCCGACTCAATCGGCTGGCGCTGCAGCTACTGGAAGACGACGGCATCCTTTTCACGGCGTCGTGCTCGTGGCACGTGGACGGCCAACAGTTCACCGGCGCGCTGCGCGCCGCCGCCCGCGGAGCGAACAAGCGGGTGCAGATTATCGAGCGCGGACACCAGGCGCCGGACCATCCGGTGCATCCGGCGCTGGATGAGACCGACTACCTCAAGTTCACCGTGGCGCGGGTGGCGGATGGATTGTGATGGGTGATGCGGGATGGGTGATTTGTGACGCGAACGCTTTTTCCGATAAACGACATAGGTACTTCATCGATGAGTCCGATTTCGGTAGCCGCCTTGCGCCTCGTATAAATGCTGCCCTATCCCCAAATTGATCCGGTCGCGTTTCGCATCGGGCCGATCAGCATTTATTGGTACGGAATCATGTATCTGATCGGCTTCGGCGGCGGCTGGTGGCTGGGCCGGCGCCGGGCACGCGAGGTGTGGCGCGGGTGGCGGCAGGAGCAGGTGGACGACCTGGTGTTCTACATCGTCCTAGGCGTGCTGCTGGGCGGGCGATTGGGCTACGTGCTGTTTTACGACTTCGGCAGTTTTCTCGCCGATCCTATCTCCTTGTTCAAGGTTTGGCAGGGCGGCATGTCCTTCCACGGCGGTCTCATCGGCGTCATCCTCGCGATGTGGCTTTTCGCGCGACGGCGCGACACCGGGTTTTTCAACGTCGCCGACTTCGTAGCCCCGCTGGTGCCTATCGGCCTCGGCGCTGGACGCATTGGCAACTTCATCAACGGGCGTCTTTGGGGCAAAGAAACCGATCTCCCTTGGGGTATGGTGTTCCCCGATAGCCGTGCAGGCGGCGTTCCGCGACATCCGTCGCAGCTCTACGAGGTTCTGCTGGAAGGTGTGGTGCTGTTCGTCGTGCTATGGCTCTTTTCCAGGAGGCCGCGCCCGACGATGGCGCTGTCGGCGCTATTCCTGATGCTTTACGGGGTGTTCCGTTTCTTGGTCGAATTTGTCCGGGTTCCTGACGTCCAGTACGGCTATCTCGCCTTCGACTGGGTTACCATGGGGCAGGTGTTGTCCTTGCCCATGATCCTCGCGGGTGCGTTCATGCTCTGGTACGCGTACGGCCGAGCGCCGGCGGCGTCGCCGGTAGTGCCGCCAAAGGAAATCGGCAGGAAACGCAAAGGGAAAGGTTCGCGAAAGAAGCGCAGGCGATGAAACAGTATCTAGATCTGATGCGGCACGTGCGCGACCACGGCTTGCGAAAGGATGATCGCACAGGCACAGGTACACTCAGCATCTTTGGTTATCAGATGCGCTTTGACTTAAGCGCCGGCTTCCCGGCGGTAACCACCAAGTCGCTGCACTTCAAATCCATCATTCATGAACTGCTCTGGTTCCTCAAAGGGGAAACCAACATCGCCTACCTCAAGCAGCATGGTGTTCGCATCTGGGACGAATGGGCGGACGAGAACGGCGAGCTGGGACCGGTATACGGCTACCAGTGGCGCTCGTGGCCCGCGCGCGAGGGTCGTCACATCGATCAGATCAGCCAGGTCATCGAACAGATCAAGCACGATCCGAGCTCTCGCCGGCACATTGTTTCCGCCTGGAACGTTGGGGATCTGGATCGGATGGCGCTGCCGCCGTGTCACGCCTTCTTCCAGTTCTACGTTGCCGGCGGGCGACTCTACTGCCAGCTGTATCAGCGTAGCGCCGATGTTTTTCTCGGCGTGCCCTTCAACATCGCATCCTACTCGCTGCTCACCCTGATGGTAGCGCAGGTGACGGGTCTTGAACCGGGCGAGTTCGTGCACACCTTCGGGGATGCGCACCTGTACCTCAATCACCTGGAGCAGGTCGAGACTCAACTGGAGCGAAAGCCCTATACTTCGCCGCAGATGCGCCTCAACCCGAAAATCCGTTCCATCTTCGATTTCAGCTACGATGATTTCGAGCTGGTGGGTTACCAGCACCACTCGCGCATCGCCGCGCCGATTGCGGTGTGACGGCGGCTACGCGTACCCGAACGACCTGATTTAAGGAATCGCGGCCAAGGCCGCTCCTACAGCGGGGCTTTGATAAAGTTCGCATCGCGCATTACGCCGAGAAATGATCATTTCGCTGGTCGTCGCCATGGCGCGGAACCGCGTCATCGGAAGGAGGAATTCGCTGCCGTGGCGCTTACCGTCGGACCTCAAGCGTTTTCGCCGCATTACCATGGGTCACCCTATCGTTATGGGGCGTAAGACCTATGAATCCATAGGCCGACCGCTGGACGGGCGGAAGAACATCGTCGTCACGCGCAGCACGGATTTCAGTCCCCACGGCGTGATCGTAGCCGGCAGCATCGATGAGGCCCTCGCCTTGGCAAACGAGGACGAGATCATGATCATCGGCGGTGCAGACATCTATGAGCAGACGCTGCCGCGCGCCGACCGCATCCATCTCACTCTGATCCACGAAAGCTTCGACGGCGACGCGTACTTTCCCGAGATCGGCAGCAAGGAGTGGGAAGAATCCGGGCGCGAGGACATTGAACCGGGCGTTGACGCCGCCTTCGGCTACAGCTTCGTGACGCTGGAGAGGGTGATGCGTGACGCGTAATGCGTAACGCGAAAGGACTCACGGCGTATTGACAAGCCGTTGACGCATCACGCATCACGCATCACGCATCACGCATCACGCATCACGCATCACGCATCACGCACTTTTTTGCTGCCGGCTCGCTACGCTGAAGCGACGCATGTCGTCCATACGCAGCGCGGTGAGGGCGCCGCCCCACACGCAGCCCTGGTCAATGTGGTAGACGCCGTGCTCCTTTTCTTCCCTCTCGCTCATCTTCAGCGTCGCCCAATGGCCGAAGACAATCCGCGATCCGCGGTTTCGTCGCTCGGGGTGGGCGTACCAGGGGTAGAGCCCCCCCGGTTTCTCGCTGGATACACCTTTTTCTTTTAGATCCAAGGAACCGTCGCGGCGGCAGAAGCGCACTCGGGTGAAGGCATTGGTGAGAAAGCGCATGCGATCCTGACCTTTCAAAGCATCGCGCCAAAGATCCGGCTGGTTTCCATACATGCCGTCAAGATAATCTTCGAGCCTTGGCCCGCGCAGGCAGTCTTCCAGCTCGCCAGCGAGACGCATGGCGTCGTCCGAGTTCCACTGGGGCGGGAGCCCGGCGTGCACCAGGTAGAAATCCAGATCGGGCTCGCGGTACATCACGGGACAGCGGCGCAGCCATGCAAGCAGTTGTTCCCTATCGTCCGCATTCAGTATTTCGTCGAGGGTGTCGTCCTTACGCTCCCGTACGTGCGCCGCCGCTGCGATCAAATGCAGGTCGTGGTTGCCGAGCACGTTGAGGGTTCGGTCGCCAAGTCCCTCTATCAGACGCAGAACCTCAAGCGATTTTGGACCACGGTTGACGAGATCGCCGGCGAAACAGAGCCGGTCCTCGGCGGGATCGAAGCGAATCAGATCGAGCAGGGCGCAAAGCTCTTCATAGCAGCCCTGCACGTCACCGATTGCGTAGGTTGCCATGTGAGCGAAATGCTTAAGCCAGAATGGATCAGTGGACCATATTTGGCATGGCAAGACTGAATGGCTGAATGAGTGCGTCGAACTTGGTGCCGTCATCGGCGACCATCTGATAGCTTCCGTGCATGGTGCCGACCGGAGTTTCCAGCATCGCGGCACTGGTGTAGCGAAACGATTCGCCAGGTTCGAGCCGCGGCTGCTCACCCACTACCCCGTCTCCGCGTACTTCCTGTACCTGTCCCTGGGCGTCGGTGATGATCCAGTGACGCGTTTTGAGTTGGGCCGGGGCGGAACCCATGTTCGTGATCGTTATGGTATAGGCAAATACGTACCTGTTTTCTTCAGGCGCGGACTGGTCGCGCACGAATCGGGTCTCGGCGCTTACGTCGATTCGGTATTCGTCATTTTCATTCATGGCGCACCATTCATACCGAAAATTGCCTTGGGTGCAAGATCGTTTTTTGCTCAGCAGTCTCCGAGGTGACGATCGAGGACACGAAAACCGATGGCCTCGCCCAAGTGCGCGGACCGGATTTCCGGCTCTGCGGAGAGATCGGCTATGGTGCGCGCCACCTTGAGCACCCGGTGCCGGGCGCGCTGCGACAAGCCGAAGCGTCGGATGGCGGTGTCCAGCAAGCCCCGCTCGGCGGGGCCGAGACGGCAGATTTTATCGATGGCTTTGGGGGCAAGCCACGCGTTGGCAACGGAGCTGCGTTCAAGCTGCCTCGCCCGGGCCGCCTCAACCCGCGTCGCGACGATGGCGCTGGTTACTGGCGCTGCCTCCTCCCTCAGGGGCTGCCTCGGCCGCGGCACTTCCACGTGCAGGTCGATGCGGTCCAGCAGTGGTCCCGATATGCGCGCGCGATATCGATGGATCTGCTCCGAAGTGCAGCGGCAGGTTCGCGTCGCGTCTCCCAGATGGCCGCAGGGACACGGATTCATGGCGGCGACGAGCTGAAAGCGGGCCGGATATTCGGCCTGTCGCGCGGCTCGGGAGATGCTGATGCGCCCCGACTCCAAGGGCTCGCGCAGCGCTTCCAGCACCCGGCGGTCGAATTCGGGCAGCTCGTCCAGAAACAAGACGCCATTATGAGCAAGTGAGGCCTCGCCCGGCCGCGGCCGGGCGCCGCCGCCCACCAGCGCGACCGCGGAAGCGGTATGGTGGGGCGCTCGAAACGGCCGCCGCCCCCAGAGCTTTGAGCTGAAGGGCAGGGTGCTGACAGATTGGACCGCGGCAGTTTCCAGAGCCTCGGGCTCTGACATGACGGGTAGCACTCCGGGCAGACGCGTGGCCAGCATGGTCTTGCCGCTGCCCGGGGGGCCGATGAAAAGCAGGTTGTGTCCCCCCGCTGCGGCGATCTCCAGCGCGCGCTTGGCGCGGTACTGGCCTCTGACGTCCTCGATGCCTTCGTATCCTTCCCGCGGCGGCGTGAAACGATTGTTTGCTACTCGCGGCGTGATGGGCGAATCACCGCTGAGATGGGCGCACACCTGCAGCAGACTCGAGGCGGGGAGCACGCTGGATCCGCGCGCCAGGGCAGCTTCTTCGGCATCCGTTACGGGGAGTACCAGGCGGTGCCCGCAGTCACGCGCCATCAGCGCCGTAGTGAGAACGCTTCTCACCGGGCGCAGCTCACCGGTGAGGGCGAGCTCGCCGATGAATTCATAGCGCTTGAGATCCTGCAGCGGGATCCGGCCCAGAGCGGCGAGGATGCCGATGGCGATGGGGAGGTCGAAGCGCCCCCCCTCCTTAGGCAGATCGGCTGGCGCGAGATTAACGGTGATGCGGCGGTGCGGGTAGTTGACGCAGGCATTA
Organism: uncultured Gammaproteobacteria bacterium; assembly: GCA_947258715.1. Taxonomy (GTDB): domain Bacteria; phylum Pseudomonadota; class Gammaproteobacteria; order HK1; family HK1; genus CAMYJH01. Next base: position 89,229 of record CAMYJH010000006.1, on the reverse strand, counting down.
ATTATCGCGCTGCGCACCCGGTCCCTGCTTTCCTTTACCGCCGTTTCCGGCAGCCCGACGATGGAGGTTTTTGGAAGTCCGCCGGTGATATGCACTTCCACCACCACCGGTGGCGCCTCGAGGCCTAGGCTTGCGCGCGAGTTGACGACTGCAAGGGTCATGGCTTCCGTTCCATGAGTGCGAGTGAGCCGGGACGGGAACTGAGCTCAATCCTTGCGCCTTAAAGTTCGCCGTCGGGTCCTTTGAACAAGCGCACTATAGCATGTGTGGACTGTCAGCCGTCAGCGCCTCCGTGCCCCGTCGCGCCGCCTTTTTCCAGCGCCGCCACCTGAGCCTCCAGACGCTCGAGCTTTTCCCGGGTTCGGGCCAGCACCGCCGACTGCACCTCAAATTCCTCGCGGCTGACAAGGTCCATGCGTGAGAGCGAGGCGGAGATCACCTCTTTGAGGTTCCTGCGTACGTCATTGTTGATTTGCGCCACGCCCTCCGGAAGCGAATCGGCGATGCGACGCACCAGGTCATCGAGGCTGCGGCTCTGTTTTGTGGTCATGATGGTGAAATAAGTTCTTGCGCTTGCGCTTCGCCGCACCTTAGCCCTGCTGCCCTTCTGCGGCAAGCCGCCCTGCGCAAAGTATCCGGCCGTTCAGGAGACACATTGGGAAGTGTGATCACGGTCAACTCACGGGCTATAAATAAGACCTGGCGCCGCTTAAAATATCCGATATAAGTAGCGGATTCGCAAAACAATATCCAGTAAAGGTGGAGAATGCCTGCAGGCTCCAAACTTGTTGACAAGTCGGTGCTGAAGACCCTGGTACCACCGGCTTCGCTCAACGCGGAAAATTTTCATGAGCTTGCCAACAAGGCGGTGATGGAGAATATCGCCCCAGGAAAGCTGCTGTTCAAGAAAGGCGACCGCGATCGCAAGACCATCTACCTACTGTCCGGTAAGGTTGATCTTTTGGGTGAGAATGGAAAGCAGGGCAGCATAACCGGCGGCACCAAGGAAGCCAGACACCCCGTCGCCAATCAACAGCCGCGCCGGGTCACGGCGCAGGCGAAAAGCCGTGCCACCATCATCCGCTTCGACAGCGATGTTTTGGATGTCCTTCTTACCTGGGATCAGCTTTCCGGGATTGAGGTGAGCGCCATCTCCCCCAATAAGCAAGACAGTTCTCCTGGCAGCGGCGACTGGATGACGCGTATCCTGCAAAGTAAAGCGTTTCTACGCATCCCGCCGGCGAACATTCAGACCATGTTCATGCGGCTGAAAGAATTTCCTGTAAAGGCGGGTCAGACCGTCATAAATCAGGGCGATCCCGGGGACTTCTACTACATCATCAGCCGCGGCGCGTTCAAAGTGGCTCGGGAGTCCGCCAATGGCACCAGCGTCGTCCTCGCCGAGCTCAAAGACGGGGACGTCTTCGGAGAAGAGGCTTTGCTCACAGAGACAAAACGTAATGCCACCGTCGTTGCCGAGACCGACGGACTGCTGATGCAGCTTTCCAAAGAGGACTTCGAGGGGTTACTCAAGGAGCCAATGCTGAACGACGTGGACGTCGACAAAGCGAAGGAGATGGTCAGAAATGGCGCGGTGCTGCTCGACGTGCGCATGGACAGCGAGCACCGGGCGAACAGCATCAAAGGCAGCATGAATGTGCCGCTGTACATGCTTCGCCTCAAATCCGCGAGCCTCGATCCGAGCAAGGCATACATTTGCTATTGCGAAACGGGACGCAGAAGTTCTGCTGCCGCCTATTTACTGAGCGAGAAAGGCTTCGAAAGCTACGTGCTCAAGGGCGGTCTCCAAAGTATGCACCGCGGGAACTAGCCGCCATCTCGTCCCGGTGCGCACAGGCGACGAGCGAGTCATGACCGACCGCTACGGGGTGGTGGGCCATCCCGTTGCCCATAGTAAGTCTCCCTTTATCCACGCGAAGTTCGCTGCCCAGACTTCGCAGGATCTCGTGTACGAAGCCATTCACGTGCAGCCGGGTGGATTCGCCGCGGCGGTGGAAGCCTTCCGCGCAGGCGGCGGGCGGGGACTCAATGTCACCCTGCCGTTCAAGCAGGAGGCCTTTGTCAGGTCGCAAACGGTTTCCGATCGGGCGCGGCGGGCCGGCGCGGTCAATACCTTGAGCTTCGACGACGAGCGTGTACGCGGGGACAACACCGACGGAGTCGGATTGGTGCGGGATCTGGTTTCCAACCTCGGGATCGAAATCCGTTCACTTCGGGTGCTGCTCATAGGCGCTGGCGGAGCCGCGCGCGGCGTACTCGGACCGCTGCTGGACGAAGGACCGTCGGAGCTGGTCGTGGCCAACCGCACCGTGTCGCGAGCAGAGTCGCTGTGCCACGCCTTCAGCGGTCAGGGAACGGTACGCAGCGCCGGTTTCGACGCCCTAGAAGGCAGCGCCTTCGATCTGGTAATCAACGCCACTTCGGCGGAATTGAGCGGCGAAGTTCCGCCGGTGCCGGAGTCGGCTCTGGCCAGGGACGCGGTCGTCTACGACATGATGTACGCGGCGACAGCGACGGCATTCGTTCGCTGGGGCCAATCCGCCGGCGCACGTTTGGCCGCGGACGGACTGGGCATGCTGGTGGAGCAGGCTGCAGAGTCGTTTTTCATCTGGCGCGGAACGCGCCCCGAGACGCTGCCGGTGCTCAAGGCCGTTCGCGAATCGCTTTAGAACGCAATTAATCAGGAAAGGAAATTCCGGACAATTCAACGGGCTGCCGGAACTCCTTTAAAGCCGACTCAATTCGCGCGCCTAAGTAGAGGAAGGATGAGTTTATACACATGGCGCCAGACGGCTCTGTCAGGCGGGACCTTGGGTCCAAGATGAACAATCTGTGAAACTATAAATTTTCTATAAGCTAATGATTTTAATTGGAACTTTCGCTTACCGGCTATTTTTTGACCGATTTGGACCCCAAGGCTGCATGGCACGCTGAAAAGGCCTTTGGCCCCAATTTTTCCACAATCTTATCCACAGATTTTGTGCACAAGCCCGTGGCGGACAGCTAACTCACGCGATTGGCCAAGGCCGCAAATGCGGCCAGTCCCAGTGTTTCCGCACGCGCACCTGGGTCCACGCCGGCGGCCTCGATCTCCGCCGCGCTGAGGACGGACTTCAACGAGTTGCGTAGGATCTTGCGGCGCATGCCGAAGGCCAGCGAAACCACCCGCTCCAGATCGCGGACGTCCGAAACCGGGACCACTGGCGCATCCAACGGGACCAGTCGCACCACCGTCGAGTGGACCTTGGGCGGTGGACGGAAGGCACCCGGCGCGACGGAAAATAGCACCTCCACTTGGCAGCGGAACTGGACCATGACGCTCAACCGCCCGTAGTCCCGGCCGCCAGGCGAGGCGGCCATGCGCTCCACCACCTCCTTTTGAAGCATCAAATGCATGTCTCGGATAGCGCAACCGGCGTCCAACAGGTGAAACAAGATCGGGGTGGAAATGTTGTAAGGCAGGTTGCCCACGACCCTCAGTCGGCCGCGCTCGCGGCGCAAACCTTCGAAGTCGAACTTAAGCGCATCGGCCTGGTGAACGCGTACCGTCACTGGGTCAAAGCGTGCCTGAAGGTTTGCCGCCAGGTCGCGGTCGAGCTCGACCACGTCGAGGCTGCCAGCGGTCTCGAGCAGGGCGTCAGTGAGCGCGCCCAGACCCGGCCCGATCTCCACCACGGCGTCGCCGGGTTTAATCGCCACCGCGCGCACGATGCGATCGATGACGGCAGTTTGGTGTAGGAAATGCTGTCCGAAGCGCCGGCGGGCGCGATGCATGGGCTCGCTCACGCTTCGCCCGCAAGATCGTGAGCACAAATCGCCACCGCCAAAGGGCGGTCAGCTTTCATCCAGCCGAAGCTCTACGTAGGCCTCGTCGCGGATCTGCCGGAGCCAGTTCTGCAGCTCCTCATCCATTTTCCGCTGGCGGAGTTGGTCGGCGGCTCGGGCGCGCTTCACCTTTTCCGTGTCGTCGAACTCGCGGCGCTCCAGCACCTGTACGATGTGCCAGCCGAACCGGGTCTTGAAAGGCTCGCTCAGGCCGCCGACGGGGACCTTGTTCATCATCTGTTCGAAGTCGGGAACGGTATCGCCCGGATTGACCCAACCGAGATCGCCGCCTTGAAGCGCCGAACCGCGGTCATCGGAATGCGCCCGCGCCAGCTCTTCGAAGTCGTCGCCGTTCTCGACGCGCATATACAACTGCTGCAGACGGTTCTCCGCCTCCGAGTCCGAGGTCACTTCGTCGGGGCGCACCAGAATGTGCCGGGCACGGGTTTGGACGATCACGTGGCGGCCGGCATCGCCGCGCACATCAGCAATCTGTATCACGTGAAATCCGCTGGAACTCTTGATCGGGTCACTGACCTCGCCTTTCCGCATTTTCGGCACCAAGTCGGCAAAGATAGTGGGCAGCTCGGAGCCGTTACGCCAACCGAGATCGCCACCTTTAAGCGCTTGTTGCCCATCGCTCTCTGCCACCGCCAGCTTGGCAAAGTCGGCCCCGTTGCGAAGCTCGTCGACCAGCTGCTCCGCCTGGCGGCGCGCCTGGGCAATGGCCTCCGATGAAGCGGCTTCGGGGACGGCGACGAGAATGTGTGAGAGACGATAGGCGCTGGCATCGGTGCCCTGCTTCTCCAGCGTGGCGATGTAGTTATCGATGTCGCGCTCGGTCACCGCGATCCGATTCTGCACCTGCCGCTGCTGCAGCCGCGAAATGAGAATCTCATTACGTATGTCCTCGCGAAACCTTGCGAAATCGAATCCGTCCCGCTCGAGGATCTGTTTGAATTGAGGCACATTAAGATTATTTTGTTTCGCCACCTGCTCTACGGCCGTGTTCAAGGTTTCTTCCGTGACCCGCATGCCGGCTCGCTCCGCAATTTGGATTTGCAGCCGTTCCAGAATGAGCCGTTCCAGTACCTGCTTACCTAGCACGTCTTTCGGCGGCGGCGCGGTGCCGCTTTGACGCAGCTGGTCCTCGACCAGTCGCACACGGGCTTTGAGCTCGCTTTCCACGATGACGTCGTCGTTAACCACGGCGACGATGCGGTCCAGCTCGATGATGGGCGGCGCGGTCTGGGCGACGGCGGCGGGCAGCGGACCCGCAGCGAGACAGGTCGCGAGCAGGAAAAAAGCGTGAGCCGTGGGCGGGCTCAATCGGCCGATCAGGATCGAGGCAAAACGCATGTCTTAGACCAAAGCGGCTGAATATTCTCCCAGCGCGGCCCTGCGCTTGGGTCGCCGCAATCTTATCAGGATGCGGGAAAAGGTCATGGTGACACTTTTTTAATCTTAACCGAAGCGCCTCCAACGGAGCCGTCGGCGTCAGAACTCGTTGCGGTAGCCAGGGATGCTCCGCTCCAGGAGCCCCGAGGAGGCGGTGCCCAGCCCGGCCAGTCCTTTGAGTTCGAGCTGGAGAAAGATGGCGTTGGAATGCTCGCCCTGGCTGTTGGTCAGGTAGCGCCGGCCGACCAGCCGAAGGCCCCAGCAGCAGCTCTCGTACTCGATGCCGGCCAAGGTTCCCACGGTGGTGTTATCTTCCAGCGAGTAGTTGAAGCGCCCCACCGCGCGCCAGTTTTGGGCAAGCGGCCAGGCGAAGGAGACATCCGTCTGCTCGAGCAGATCGCGGATGAAGCGGTACTCGAGGTTGATAACCCGCCGCTCATCGGGCTGGTAGCGCAGCGACACGGTGCTGCGATTGGTCTGCTCATCACTGGGGTTCCACAGAACGGCGCCGAGCACGCGCCAGCGCCGGGCGAAGTTGGCTGCCACCTCCGCTGCCAGATCGGAGCCGTCCTGCGTCCCCCGCGGCTCGCCAGGCAGCGTCACCTTGCGGTCACGAAAGAAACGGATCTGTCCAATGCTGCCGCGGACGATCTCTTCACCGCTGGCGGAAAGCAGTCGCGAGGTTAGAGCCAGGGACAGCTGATTGGCGTCGCCCACCCGATCGGCGCCGGAGAAACGATCTTCGCGGAACAGCTGCGCGAAGGTGAAGGTGTACTCGCCGGTGTCGAACACAGGCAAATCGTCCTGCTGGTCAAAGGGCACAAAGAGGTAAAAGGCCCGCGGCTCCAGGGTTTGGATGAACGATCCGTCGCCGATATTGAGAGAGCGTTCAAACAACAGTCCGCTGTCGAGGGAAAAAGTCGGAATTAGGCGATCGGGTTCTTCATCGGCTCCGGCAGTGACGCCGTCGAGTTTGTAATAGGTGTAACGAAGCGAGGCGCTTGGAACCAGGAAGGTGCCGGCAGTGCGGTAGGGATATGAAAGCGAAGGGCGCAGGTCCAGGCGCCTGCCGGTGACGCTGGCGTCTCGCTCGAAATACACCGCTTCGGCGAAGGCGGCTAGATTGAGTTGCCGGTTGCGTTCCCTTAATGAAGTGGCGGCATAGAGCTGCGGCAGTCGCTCGTAAGGCCGGCTGTCAGGCGCTACGGTGTCGTCGATAGTCTGGTAGCCCTGCGCCCTAGCGCGCGCCCAGAAGGCATCGCCGCCATAGGTGAGATCGGCGTGGCGCTCAAGAAAGCTCTGGCTGCTGATGGCAAGATCGGTGCCCAGATCCTCGAAGTACTCGTCGTCGGAGACCCAGTCGAAGTTTGCGTCGGCGCGCCATCTCGGCAGGAATTCCCCGGCGTGATGAAATCGGAAAGCAGAGCGATCGTCGTCGAACTTACTGTCATCGGGAAGATACTCTATGCCTAAAAGTCCCTGGCCCCATTTCTTGAGGTAGCGAAACTCGCCCTGAGACTGGACGCCGCGGTCGCTCATAGGACGCAGTGCCAGGGTCGCATCATAGTTTGGCGCGATGTTGAAGTAGTAGGGCACCGTGGCTTCTACACCGGTGGATTCGGAAACGCGAAAACTCGGCACCAGAAAACCGGACTTGCGCTTGTCGCTGATCGGAAAGGTGAGATAGGGGCTGTAAAAAACCGGTATTTTTTTGAACTTGACCCAAACGTTGGTGGCGGTTCCGACGTCGGTGGTCCGGTTGAGCTTGATGCGGCTCGCCGCCAGCAGCCAATCGGCGCTGCCCGGGTTGCAGGTGGTGTAGGTTGCCTTGCGCGCTTTGACCAGGTCCTTTCCGGTGACCACCACTCGTTCCGCCGTGCCACGGCCGTGGGAGGGTAGGTCGATGAAGCTGGCGTTTTCGAGAGTGCTTTGGTCTTTTTCCAGTGACATGCTGCCGCGGTCGCCGCTGGCGTGAAAGCCCTGGTTCCAGTAACGGACGTTGCCCTCGGCATCGATGATTTGTCCCGGCTCGTCGTAGCTGACCTTGTCGGCGCCGATCTGCTCCCCGCCGCGGTCGATGATCACGTTGCCGCTGAGTACCGATACGCCGCCGTCTACCATGTCGGCGCTGTCGGCGGTGACGAAGATGGATTCGGGATCGGCAGGGTCGCGTTCTACTTCCGGGCGCTCGGGCAGCACCCAGCCGGGACCGCACTGAGACCAAGCCTCCTTCCCATCTGCCGCCCCCGCTTCATGATTTGCCGTCAGCACGGCTCCCACTAACGGCGCGAGGAAAAGCAGGCGGACTGAAAGGCGGTCCGTTTTCATTCAGCGGGGATTCGGCGCGGGTCTGTCCGGAACCTTTGCACGAAACCTCCCTGGGCATCAACGAATCGCGCCCAGCGCCCGCGCGCGTTCGAGACGCGACATCCTTTCGTCTTCGCTGTCGTCTTCGCTCCGCCACCATTCGCCACCCTCCTGGATCAGCCGTTTGCACAGCGCCGTAACGTGCACCGCCGCGTCGTTGAGGGCGGGGATATAGCGAAGTTCCCCGCCGTGCTCGCGGAAGCGATCGCCATATTGAATCGCGATCTCTTCCAGGGTTTCCAGGCAGTCTGCGGCGAAGCCCGGTGCGACCACGTCCACGCGGCGCACACCTGCCTTGGCCCACGCGTCCAGCGTCTCGACGGTGTAAGGCTTGAGCCAAGCTTCGGGGCCGAAGCGGGACTGAAAGCTGAGCGCCATACGTTCGCTGTCGAGATCGAGCGCGCTGGCGAGCAGCCGGGCCGTCTTGTGACAATGGCAGTGGTAAGGATCGCCGGCGTCAAAATAGCGCTGTGGAATGCCGTGAAAGGAAAGCAGCAATCTCTCCCCGGCACCGTTTTTCTCCCTCCAGTCGCGAATGCTGGAAGCCAGCGCGTCGATGTAACCGGCATCGTCATGGTAGTGGGCAATGAAGCGAAGGTCTGGTACCCAACGCCAGCGCTGCAGGACTCCGGCGATGGCATCGAAGGTGGAGCCGCTGGTGGTTGCCGAGTACTGCGGGTAGAGCGGCAGGGCCACGATGCGGCTGGCGCCGCGGTCCCGCAGGTAACTGAGCGCGTTTTCGATGGACGGATTGCCGTAGCGCATTCCGAGCGCCACCGGAATCGGTGTGCCGAGCTCCCGCTCGATAGCGTCGGCGACGGCTTTGGTGAGCCGGCGCGAGATGGCCAATAGCGGCGAGCCCTCGTCGCTCCAGATCTTGGCGTAAGCTTCAGCGGATTTTCGCGGCCGAAGGTTGAGGATAATACCGTAAAGTACCGGCAACCACAGCCAGCGCGGGCGCTCCACCACTCGTGGATCGGAAAGAAACTCGGCCAGATAACGTCTCACGGCCTTGGTTTCCGGTGCGTCCGGCGTGCCGAGATTAGTGATCAAAACGCCGGCGCGCAGCGGCGCGTCGTGGGCGAAATCTATCTGACCTTCGTATTTCATAAGCAGAGTGTCAGGGACTTTGTTTCAATTTTCTGATCGTTGCCGGGCACCGTTTACAGTTACCACTTCATACGGTGCCCAGCGCTGTTTTCGACATTAAACCATTAACAGCAGCAGCAGAGGCAGCACCAGGAAGCAGAGCAACGTCTGGACGACGAGGACGCTGGCCATGAGCGTGGCGTCCCCGCCCATCTGACTCGCCAGCACATAAGACGATCCCGCTGGACGGTAGCGATGCGAAAAGCGCCGCCACCACCGCGTGGGGGCCGATCACTGCGGAGACGAGGTAGAACGCGAAGGCAGCTGTCGGCATGGCCCCCAGCTTGAGCGCCCTGGACGCCAGGGTCAGCGCTCTGGCCTGGAGAGCCGCGCGCATCCGAAGTCCGGCACCCACCACCAACGGTCCCAAGGGCAGGGCGATTTTTGCCCAGGGTATCAAGGCTCGTCAAAATCGAGGCGGGAAGGCTCAGACTGAGCCCGTTGAGTATCAGACCCGCCACGCAGGCCAGAACGATGGGGTTTTTGATCAGGGCGGCGGTTAGCCCTAAATTGGAGCCGTGGGCGGGACTGCCGCGGGCGACGACAATGACACTGAGCCCGTTGCCCAATGGAATCAGCGCAGCGATAGCAATGGCCGCAAGCTGCAGCCCGAGGTCACCGTAAGCAGCGAAGGCAGCGGAAATGCCGAGATAAGTGTTGGACCGCACCGCGCCCTGAAATACCGATTCAAAATCAGATCCGTCCCAATGGAACAGGGGGGCAGCAGGTGGGAGACCACCGCCACTGTGAGCGTCGCGGCGACCAGCACCGAAAAAATCGGCATCGCATCGCCGATCTCAACCTCGGCGGTGGCGAGCTTACCAGCAGCAGCGCGGGAAGAAACAGATAATGGATCCCTTTTTCTGCCAGCGGCCAGAGGCGATGGCCAGGGATCCGAATGCGCCCCAGCACATTGCCTAGGACGATGAGCCTGAAAAGCAGTGAAAGCGCGATCAGCAGGCGGGTCATGTGGTGGGAAGAATCGTGACAGCGCGAAGTCCAGTGAAGTAAAAGTAACGACCGACACCTGATACGCGACAAGTAGCAGGTAATAGCTAACAAGCACCGGGGTGAAGTCCGCTGTAGGATCGCCCCCGGGTGCCAGTGTCTTGTCTAATTCGGCCGGCAAAGACAATGGGCGTTATTATTCAATTGATGGGGCAACGCGTAACTCAAGATGTGGGGATACCAAGTCAAGAGCAAGTCAATCAGAACTCTATGCCTGCCCATAACGCATCACGATGAGGAGTAGGGCCCGCTCGCGAATCATCCACGACCTTTCGCTAAACTCTTGTGGGCCGCGCTCGGCGCGCCAGAACCCGACAACGATGGACTGATACCAACATGAACTTGGCTCGAGTCCCCGCCGACTTCTGTTACCCCGATGGCATGATCAGCGTCGATCAGGCGCGGGCGTTCATTTTGGATCGCGCTCGGGTGGTCACCGGAACAGAAAGCGTCGACATCTCCGCGGCGCTCGGTCGGGTACTGGCTGAGGCCCATGTCTCCGCCATCGACGTACCTGGTTACGCCAACAGCGCGATGGATGGTTACGCGGTAAGAAGCGCTGACATGACGCAAAGCCGCGAAGCGCGTCTGAGGGTAACTAAGCGAATCACCGCTGGCGTTAGCGGCGGAACCATTGGCCCGGGCGAGGCCGCGCGTATCTTCACCGGCGCGCCCGTTCCCGAGGGTGCGGACGCCGTGGTGATGCAGGAGCGCTGTCGGGCCGACGGCGACCACGTCCTCGTTCCCGGTCCGGTGCCGCGTGGAGACAACATCCGCCCGCGGGGCAACGACATCGTTGCCGGCCGCGAGGTGCTGCCCAAAGGACTGCGCATGCGCCCGCAGGAAATGGGACTCGCCGCTTCCGTCGGCCTGTCCCGGTTATCGGTGTATCGAAAGCTCGCGGTGGCGATTTTTTCCACCGGTGACGAGCTGGTTAAACCCGGCGAGCCTTTGCCCATGGGCAAGATTTACAATTCCAACCGCTACACTCTCCAGGGCCTGCTGACGGCGCTCGGATGCAAGATTCTGGATCTGGGCGTAGTTGAGGACACCCTCGCCGCCACCACAACGGCGCTCAGGGAAGCCGCCAGTCGCGCCGATGTCATCGTCACCAGCGGCGGCATCTCCGTGGGCGAAGAGGACCATATGCGCGACGCCGTGAAGTCCAGCGGCCAGATCGAGCTTTGGCGGGTGGCGGTCAAGCCTGGCAAGCCGCTGGCCTATGGACGTATCGGCGATACGGATTTCCTTGGCCTTCCGGGCAACCCGGTCTCTACCCTGGTGACCTTCTGCCTGTTCGTGCGTCCGTTCCTGTTAACCCGTCAGGGCGCGTCCGAAGTGCTGCCCAGACCTTACCCGGTGTGCGCCGCCTTCGAGTGGCGAAAGCCCGGCAAGCGACGGGAGTTCGCACGGGCGCGGATCGCCCGGCAAGACGGCCATCTGCCCAAGGCCGAGATTTTCCCAAAGCAGGGCTCCGACGTGCTCACTTCCACAGTCTGGGCCGAGGGCGTGGTGGAAATCCCGGAAGGCAACACGGTGGCGCACGGTGATACGATTCTCTATTACCCGTTTTTCGATCTGCTTTACTAGACCGAGCCATGGTTAGGTCCGTGAGAAGTCCTCCCGCTGCCGTGCCGCCGGTGACGATCCAGAAAGCGCCCTTTGAGGCCGGCAAGGTGATCCGAGCGTTGTGTGCTCAAGATCCCAATATCGGCGCCGTGGCGAGCTTCATCGGTCTGATGCGTGACCTGAACCAGGGCGAGTACGTGAAGCAGATGAAGCTGGAGCACTATCCCGGAATGACCGAAAAGGCCATCGGCGAGATCGTGGACGAGGCCAAAGAGCGCTGGGAGCTGATCGAGGTGCGCGTTATACACCGGGTGGGTAAGCTCGAGCCCACCGATCCCATCGTGCTGGTGGTGGTGGCCTGTAGCCACCGCGCCGCGGCCTTCGAAGCCTGCGAGTTCATCATGGATTACTTAAAGACTCGCGCTCCCTTCTGGAAAAAAGAGATCACCCGCAAAGGCGAGCGCTGGGTTGAATCGCGTGAGAGCGATCGCCAGGCCGCCGATCGCTGGCGGAAATAGCGCCGCTCGAGCGAGCCTTGGCCCCGCCGCGCCCGCCGAACGGTTCTCCGCCTTTCGCCTCCGAACCCTCCGCCGCCTCCAACGGTGGACTCTACGCCGCCGCCGTCCTCATCTGGGGTTCCACCTGGTATGCCATAACTTTCCAGCTCGGGATGGTCCATCCCATCCTCTCGGTCGCCTACCGCTACATCATCGCCGCCGCCCTGCTCATCGGATTCTGCCTCGCCCGAGGCAAGACACTGCGCTTTGACCCACGCGATCATTTAGGCATAGCCGCCCAAGGGGCGTTTTTGTTTTCGCTCAATTATGTGCTCTTCTACATCGCTGCCTCTCACCTCACCTCCGGGCTGTTGGCGCTGACCTTCTCCACCATCGTGCTCATGAATATGCTGAACGGCGCGTGGTTGTTCCGCTTTAGCGTCAGCGGCGAGGTGCTGGCAGGCGCGGGGTTGGGGTTGAGCGGAATGACCCTCGTCTTCTGGCCTGAAGTGACCGCCGTCGAGGCCTCCCGCGAGACTTTCTTTGCCATTGGGCTTTGTATCTTTGCCACCTATCTCGCGTCCCTAGGCAACATGGGTTCGGTCTACACCCAGCGGCGCAGGCTCCCGGTGGTGCAGACCAACGCGCTCGGTATGGCCTATGGCGCCGTGATCACGCTGCTGGTGGCAGCCGGCGCTGCCGCCGCGGGGCAGCTGGAATTTGCTTTTGATCCCTCCTTTCCTTACCTCGCATCGCTGATTTTTCTGGCGCTGTTTGGTTCCGTGCTGGCCTTTGGCGCCTACCTCACCCTGCTGGGGCGCATTGGCGCCGATCGGGCCGCCTACGCCACGGTCCTTTTCCCCCTGGTGGCACTGGCCATATCCACGGCTTTCGAGGACTACCGCTGGACGTCGTCGGCCATGGCCGGGACGGTCCTCATTCTGGCGGGCAACGTCCTCGTCCTCAGAGGCCGGCGGAGGGTAAAAAAAGCTCCGCCCCCCTCTTGACATCCCTTCCTGGAAGGTCTATTGTGCATTGCAGCATTTGGTGCATTGCACAAATCAAATGTGTATTTGCAAATCAATCACTTAGAGTCATAAAGGAGATTACAAACATGGAACAGGCCTATACCGACGTACTCAAAAACGTATCCGACGTGAACAAGCAGGCTGTCGAGTCTGTGCTTCGCTTCAATCGCATCGCCGTGCGCGCCCAGGGCTTGCTGGCCCGCCAGCAGCTTTCCGCCATGGAGAGTTATCTGGATGCCGGCACCCGGCATCTGGACCTGGTCGGGAAGACCCAGGATCCGCAGGAGCTGATCAAGCTGGCCACCGAAATCAATGTAGAGCTCGGGGAGAAGCTGATGGCCCTGGCCCAGGAGTCGATGGATATCCAGGCGCAGGCCCGTGATGAAGTCACCAGCTGGTTCGAGGAAGGCGTGAAGGCGGTCCAGAAGCAGGCTGAAAAGCAGACCGAGACTGCCACCAAGACGACCAAGGCTGCTGCAAAGAGCGCGCCGAAGAAGGCTGCTGCTTAAAGCTTGGTCCTAGGAACAGCCGAACAGCCGTGACGTAAGGAAGCGTTGCGGCTACTTCGAAGGGAATCGAAGTGCAGGGGACCAGAGATGGTCCCCTGTTTTTTTGTGCGATCAAAAACCGCTAGAACGGATGATTGATCAGTCACATCCGTATTGACGACTGTCCCCCCGAGATGAAAATACGCGGGCTAAACCGGCTCGTTTGGCTCAAATGCATCGAGCGCCCGCGCGGGTTACGATGGACAATCAGCCTCTGTTTAGAGCACAAGCACCAACGCACAAGGAGGACGCCGCAGATGCAGCTCCGCTACTCGCCGACTTCCCCCTACGTCCGCAAGGTCATGGTCACCGCCATGGAGGCTGGTCTCGACGACAAGATCGAAAAAGTGCCCACCAACCCCTGGGATCCAGAAACCGATCTGCCCAAAGACAATCCCATCGGAAAGGTGCCGGCGCTCAAGACAGACGGCGGTGACGTCCTATTTGACTCGGCGGTGATCTGTGAATTTCTCGACGCACAGCACGAGGGCGACACGCTGTTTCCCGCCGCCGGCGATTCTCGCTGGACTGTGCTCAAGCTGCACGCGCTCGCCGATGCCATCCTCGACGCCGCGGTTATGACGGTGCTTGAAGGCAAACGGTCGAAAGAGCTGCAGTCCAAGGACTGGGTCGAGCGGCAGAAAAAAGCCATAAACCGATCGCTGGATACGCTCGAGCAATCCGTGTCCGAAATCGACGGCATGCGGCTATCCATCGCTCATATCGTCATCGGCTGCGCGCTAGGCTATCTCGATTTCAGAAAGCCTGTGGCCGACTGGCGCGAAGGCCGGCCGAAACTTGCTAAGTGGTACAAAGAGTTTTCCAAGCGGCCGTCAATGCAGGCGACGGTACCGAAGGATCCAGTCTAAACAAAGTTTCTGACACAGAGACGGTTCGCCTAACGATTCATCCTCTTGCCCGAAGTTACTCAGTTCAAGCCGATAAGTCAGTAATTTTCGTTAGGCGGAGTATGTTGATGCCAATATTCAAAGCATATCTATCGAACAACTTTTGAAGCCGGTGCCGCCTCTTGGAAGCTTTACTTCTCTCCACGTCGGTTGTCGCGCTGGCCGAAATGGGCGATAAGACTCAACTCCTGTCATTTGTACTTGCGGCAAGATTCAAGCGTAGGGCTTCGATCATTCTTGGCATTCTCTTTGCGACCCTTGCGAATCATTTCGTTGCCGGCTATGCGGGGACATGGATCGCGAGCCTGGTATCCTCCCAGGCGCTAAGATGGGCTGTTGCAATATCGTTCTTCGCTTTCGGCGTGTGGGCGCTCAAGCCGGATAAGCTGGATGAAGACCGAGACCTTCCAGGCACCAGTGTGTTCCTAACGACCCTCATTGCCTTCTTTCTGGTGGAGATGGGCGACAAGACTCAGCTTGCTACGGTCGCGCTAGCGGCCCGCTACGAAACACTCGTCGCGGTGGTTCTAGGAACGACGCTGGGCATGATGATTGCGAATGTTCCGGCTGTCTGGATTGGTGGAGCCCTAGCCCAGCGAGTCAATATGCAGCTGATGCGCTGGTTTGCTGCGACGCTTTTCGTTGTGGTTGGCATCCTGGCCTTGCTTGTACCGGTATCAGCGGCATAGAAGTGCCCGAGCGGCAGAGGCGCCGGAGTCGATCGGTTGAGTTTCCGCAATAGAAGAAGCCCGCGGGGCCGAGATATTTCCAAGACCCAATTCGATCGTAGTCACCAGGTCGCGTTGACAATCTTCTCATTCGCCGGAGCAAGCGCGGCAAGCAATGAGCCGCTTCACTGACGCGTTGTTCGTTTCTCCGCTCGTGGACGGAAAAACTTGGGCGGTGCTGCGATCCTTCGGTTATGGCGTCGACGAGGCGGACAGCGGAGTTTGGGTGGACATCGCAGTCCGGTTAACAATGGATTTTGCATCCATTTCCAGGGGCTTGTGGATGGTACTGCCCAGCTGGGGCAAGTACGGTAACTCCGCCATCATTCTCGACTGGCATTACTGGGTTCGGAGCCGAAGCCGAAAATCTGCCGACGAGATCATATTCAAGGCCATGGGCGTCTTATCGGTACCCCTCTTTAGAATGAGGCATCATCTATAGAGCTTTGCGCGCTCGGCTGGATTGTCTGCAAGCCCAGCCGGTGGAATCGGGTGGCGGGCCTGGATCGCCTCATTTCAGCTGCGGCGCTCAGTTCGACGCGGCAATCCCAGCGGCCGGGACTCTTTTATAGAACCTGGCGCCACTTCGTCGGCAGGCGATGAATATGAGGCAGACAGTCCTCAATCTGGCTCACTTTCTAGCCCCGGAAATTCGAGCCGTCCTTAATTATCCTAAAACCACTCTGAATGAAGTGCGTGCCCGTTGGTTTTTTCTATACTTTCGAATGCGGTGCGGACGGCTGGGGGCCGGGGGTGAGGCTTATCCCAAACATTGGATATCACGACGGAGTTACGAAGTATGAAAAAGCTGTTTGTATTCGCGCTGCTGTCACTGGTCCTCACGGCCTGCGTGGGACCGATGACGCCGATACGGGATGCCCGCGACGAACAATCTGGTCTCGTCTACGGCTATTTCACTGGTAATCTGGGCGTGCCGAATATCACGCTGTATAACAAGGAATCGCGGGTCCTGGCGCCGTGGATGAAGGGCAACGTACCCGCCCATACCTTCAGCAATGGTTTGATCGTGTTCGACAACGTTCCGCCGGGCGAGTATTTCATCTACGGATTCGGCGTCGGCCAGACATCCTACAGCCTGGGGGAACATCGGATTGAGGTGAAAGTGGGTCCCGGCGAGGTCACGTTCCTGGGCGCTTATCGCTATGCGCACAAGCCGGGCCTGCTGAGCCGAGAATTCACCCTCCAACGCGTAGACAAGCCGTCGCACCGGACTGTGCTTCAGTGGGCGCTAGAGGCGACAGCCGATACAGACTGGTCGCCCCGTCTGCAAAAGCGTCTCGAAGCGCTCTGATAGGAGCCCGAACCGGCTCTCAGAGGCGGATTTATCGGCCCGAGAATGCCGAAAATCCGTGCATGATCCCCATTTTCTTAGGTGTCATTCCCATGTAACCTCGTACTCTGTTATTCGCGGCCTATACTGACGGCGCAATGAAGTGAAGGAACGGAAAGGCCCTGAGTAATTAAACGAATTGGAGCTGCGGTCGATGTCCACCATGTGGCATGGGACGAGCGTCTCCGGTAATCGGTCGGGATGTCCCGAGATTTCGAATCCTTGAGAGAGGTAAAACTGGGCATGGATATGATTCGACACCGCTGGCTTTGGCTCGGACTGGGCGCGTTGCTGTTCGTTGCAAGAATGGCGGCTGCGGAGGCGGTTGTAGGCGTGGGGCCAAAAGACCTTATCGAGCGGACGACCGGCGCGTTCCTTCAGGCGGTGGAAAAGAACCGTGAAGGCATTCTCCAGGATCCCGGTCTCGCGCAGCGGCTGGTTGACGAGATCGTCACACCCCACATCGACGTGGATGCCACAGGGCGCTATATGCTCGGCAAGCACTGGCGAAGCGGGACGCCCGAGCAGCGTGAACGATTCCTGTACGAGCTTCGCAAGATGCTGGTTCGCAGCTACGCAAATGCACTTGCCGAATACAAAGCCGGCGATCAGATCAACTACATCTCCGAGCGCGTGAGCGAGGATGGCCGGCTGGCCGTCGTCCGCGTGCAGATCCCAAGACCTAGAACCAATCAGCCTGCGGACGTGGCCTACCGACTGCATAATCAGACTGGCGATTGGAAAGTCTTCGACGTAACTATCGAAGGTGTCAGCATGGTGACCACCTACCGCAGCACCTTCCGCAGCAAGCTCGATCGCCAGGGGCTGGAAAGTGTGATCGAGGAGCTTGCGGCGCTCAACGATAGGAACTGAGCGCAAGGTTGATTGAAGCTAATAACAGGGGTCAGGGCCTTTAAACTCAGTTAAAGGTTTCTGGCCCCGTTTCTTTTTCTAACCTACCTTTATCCGATAAATTTCCGGTTAACTTGTTCCATGGATGAAGAACGCTCAGTCTGGAACGGTAACCCGTCGCAGGTGGTAAACCTGCCGGCGTTTATATTGCTCGGGCTTTTTTTCTGGCTCGTCATTCCGTTGTTCGTGATCTTGTGGAAGTGGCTGGTGGTGAAGTACACCAAGTACGAGCTGACCAACGAGCGCCTGCGTATTCGCTACGGCGTGCTGAACAAGGAAACCGACGATTTGGAGCTCTACCGGGTTCGGGACTACAAGCTGCAGCAGCCGTTCTATCTTAGAGTCTTCTCTCTGGGCAATGTGGTGCTAAAGACTTCGGATCGATCCCACCCCGTAGTCACCATAAAGGCGATTAAGGACGGCGAAGCTATGAGAGAGCTGTTGCGCAAGTACGTAGAGGAATGCCGGGTAAGGAAGCAGGTGAGGGAAGTAGACTTCGAATAGCCTCGATACTTTGCATGACCACTTTCGAAATTATCGTTTTCGTTGTCGGCGCAGGCCTGTTGCTATTGGGCAGTGGATCGGGCGTCGCCCTGTTTGCTCGGGCGCTTAAGATTTCCGACAAGTTCGGAGACGAAACCAATGTTGGCACCTTGTGGGGGCTGTTTATACTGGGAATATCCGCGGGCCTTCTATTAATCTGGTGGGCGTTACCGTAGACCCAGAACGGATATCCAGCATCTCACCCGATGGGAGACTCGTCGAGCTTCCCGATATCGAGAATGCCATCATTCGAGCGAACATGACAGAGGTTGCCGATCGGGAGCTGGTGACTGCGGTCAGTGAAGCGGGGGCGTCGACCTCGTCCGCCGCCGACCCACTGCGGAGTTCGTGAACGATTTGCTAACCGAGTCGCGGCGGCTTCTGGATCAGCCGGCACGGGACTGATCCCGGGGCAATAACGGGCCGCCTCCTTGTGTTGCCCAGAGAGCCGGCGCCGCTCCCAGTCGCGGTTACTCGTTGTAATCAGATCCGAGGCAATCCGTCAAAAAAATCTACGACTCCTGTTTCCAACGAATACTCGGCTCCGACGATGAGGAGCCCGTCGTTCAGAATCAATTGCTCGAGAATTTTGGATCCGTGCCGCAGATGATCTGCGGAAGCACATATGTTGGCGCGAATGGCCTGCTTCAACAGCATGTTTGGATTCTGATGGGGTTCCGTTTCGAGCAACTTCTCAACCGATGGGCGGATGAAGTCGACGATGGAGTGGAGGTACGGCGAGCGGGTTTCCGTTGGGCGCTCGAGCTCTTCCAGCGTAGCGAGAACGGCCCCACACAGGGAGTGACCCAGGACTACGACCAAGCGTGTGCCGAAGCGTTCGGCGGCAAATTCGACGCTGCCAATTTGTGAAGGTGCCGCCACGTTTCCGGCCACGCGGATCACGAACAGGTCGCCCAGACCCTGATCGAACACGATCTCCGCCGGCACGCGCGAGTCGGAGCATCCGAGAATAACGGCGATAGGCTCCTGGCCCGCTATCAGCTCGCCGCGGCGCTGGTGGTTTGACTCTCTTCCGCCTCCCCCAATATCCAACGCAAAGCGACGGTTGCCTTGCTGCAGCCGTCGGAGTGCTTCCGCCGCGGAGATCATTGTTACCTCATCCTTTCTCAGCTCACCGAGTGACTGAGTAAAGTTGTAATCAGATAGCCTACCTGGCCTTCAAAACCGGTCCCGGGGAGAGCCCTTGTTAGATCTCCCGGTGACGCCCGGTCTGAAGATGAAGTGCTTCTACGCCGAGTTAACGGTAATAGGCCTCGGCGGCTTCAAGCGCCTCGCGACCCAGGCCTTGACCGCACGCATATTCTTCGACGAATAGCTCGTCGATGAAAGTATACCGGCCTTGAGAATCCAAACTGAAACTGAGCGCGACAGCGAGAATGCCGATGACGTCATCGTGAACCAGGGCCATCCAGAGTTGTCATCCCAATCGAGGCCGGTCGTAGCCTGCGGCGCGTCGGCGTCGAATAACCGGCAAGCGTCCTCAGCGTAATTCTGATGCGTCATCTGGACGATGGCGTCCAGGCCTTGCCGGAAGTTTGGTCAAAATCGCTTCATAACGGTTACTGATATCGAATCGTCTACTCAGCCTACTTATTGACAGGTGTTTCTGAAACATGGAATCAAAAGCAGGCTGACAGGGGACGGAGGTACGGCTTCCAAAAGCGGGGACCTTGGCCGCCTAGCGAAGCCATCCCGGATTGAAGCTGACCGCCAGAGGAAACGCCCCCAGTAAGCAGGAAATGATCCAGACAACCATGGCTGGAATAAAAAAGAAGAATCCGGACGCTCGAATTTTCCGACGATTTACCAAGGTCAGGAGCACGGTTAAAAGAAGCGCCGCAAAGGGAACCCCTGACCAAAGCAGGATATCGCTCCAGGGGGCGCGAAACTTCTCCTCCGCGAGATAATTGTCCAGGCTCATCAGGAAAATAGGAAGCGGACTGAGATAAGCGAGTATCTTCACTGCGGCGATTGTTGTAACCAGGTCAAATATTGCTGGCGGTCCAGCTTGCGGATGGTTTCCAGTTGTTTCTGTTGCTGCGGCGACAAATCGGTTCTCGCAAGATGACTGGCGTTCATTTCCCGCGGATACTCCGCCGACGCGAGGACGTCCCGATAATCCTGTATCGCCAAATCGACATAGTCTTGAGGCGCCCGACACGAACCGTTCGCCAGCTTCAGCACCGCGAGTTGAACCCGGGCCCGGCCTACATTGGCAGACGCTGAATCACCGAATCGGTCCAGAATTGCCATCGTCTCGTCCACATCGTCCGGCCAGTATTCCTGGACCTTTTTTCTTACAATGGCACGCGATGCAGTCATGATTCAGAAGCCTAACTAATAGTAGTCGGCCAATGCGCTCGGTTGCGCCTTGCCGAATCTGACCCAAATTCCGAATTGCTTTATAAATCAAACGCTTATAGACGTTAAAATGCAGCTTCCTGCATTCCAGAATGTGAAAAATTCCCGTTTACATTCAAGCTTGAAAGTCACGCGATGCGTCAGAAAACGTTTGCGGTGAAACCCTGGTGAAGCGTGTCAATGCAGGTGTTCTGGAGGTCGCCTACGAAGAGGACGGCGAAGCCAGCGAGCGGGTCGTTTTTCTCCTCCACGGGTTTCCGTACGATATTCACGCCTACGATGAGGTCACGCCCCTGCTGGTATCGGCGGGCTGCAGGGTTATCACGCCTTACCTTCGAGGGTACGGCCCCACACGGTTTCTTTCGGCGCAGACCCCACGCTCGGGGCAGCAGGCGGTGCTGGCCCACGATCTGCTGGCGCTGATGGATGAGCTCGAAACTCCGAACGCCGTGATGGCCGGCTACGACTGGGGCGGGCGCGCTGGATGCATTGTCGCTGCGCTCTGGCCGGAGCGGGCCCGGGGCCTGGTGACCGTTAACGGCTACAACGTCCACGACGTTCCCGGGTCGTCGCGGCCGTCACGGCCGGAGAACGAGTTTCGTCACTGGTATCAGTATTACTTCCACGGTGAGCGCGGGCGGAAGGGTCTGGAACTGAACCGGTACGAGCTATGTAAGCTGCTCTGGCGGCTTTGGTCGCCCAACTGGAATTTCGATGAGGAAACCTACAAGCGCACCGCCGCATCGTTCGATAATCCGGACTTCGTCGACGTCGTTGTGCATTCCTACCGGGTGCGTTACGGCCTGGTGCCCGGCGATCCGGCGGTGGAAGAAACCGAGCAGCGCCTGGCGGCAAAACCGAAGATCGGCGTTCCGACCGTCGCCATCGACGGCGACGCGGACGGCGTTATGCCGATCGGAGGCTGTGAGGACCACGCCAAGTATTTCACCGGCCCCTACGAAAGTATCGTGCTGCACGGTATCGGCCACAACCCGCCCCAAGAAGCACCGCGCGAATTCGCCGATGCGGTGCTTCGCTTGGTCTAAGGCATGGCACCTGCATCTCAACACCTTGAGCCAGATGAATCGAGGCCAATGTCTTCACCCGACCCGCAAATGCAAAAGGAAATTGACGCGATGATTTATGCCGAGATTCAAAGGCGAGACCGTCGAAACGCGCGTTTCTGGTTCGCCGCCTTAGCCGCGGGTATTGTCGCCTCGATTGCGGCGGCTCTAATAGACAGCCAGCCGGTAATCAGGGCGATGCTTGCGCTCATCGGGTTTGTCGGCATCTTCGGCTTTCTTGCTTTTCTATCCGCCAGGAAGTCTTTGCGCGGATAGTTCGACGACGTCGCCGACTGGCTATGAACTAGGCTTAGAAATTTCAACAATTGGCCGGCTCCCTCGATTGGCGCCGGACCGGATTGAATGTTGAACCGCAAATTACCGAACAGAAAAAACGTATCTATGACACGAGGCGTCTCGGTTACCTTAACCGCACCTACAGTTAGCGGGACAAGCTGACGCGGACGAAGGCAAAGTCGTTCTCCAATACTTGACAACGCGTTGACCCGACTCGCGCCCACTCGCGCCACCTCTAGGCGGCGCGTCTGTTAAGAATCAGTCACACATTTCCACGCACAAAAGAGGCTATTCATGAACTGGATGGTTTACCTGTCAGGAGAGATACACACGCGCTGGCGTCATCAGATCATTCAAGGCCTGGAAGAACTGCAACTTCCGGTGCAGTTCACTTCGCCTGTCACCGACCACGAGGCCAGCGACGCAGCCGGCGATGTTCTGGGTAGGGAAAGCGACGCTTTCTGGCGCGACCACAAGTCCTCCAAGGTCAACGGCATTCGCACCAAAACGTTGATACAGCGATGCGACGTGGCGGTGATACGCTTCGGCGACAAGTACAGGCAGTGGAACGCAGCCTTCGACGCAGGCTACTGCGCTGCGATGGGAAAACCGTACATTACGCTTCACGAAGAGAACATCGTGCATCCTCTAAAGGAGGTGGACGCGGCGGCCATGGCCTGGGCGAGAACGCCTGAGCAGGTGGTCAGTATTCTCAGGTATGTTATCGCTGCTTGATGCGGTAATGAATTAATAAGTCAAACCGCTAGCGGCACGCCGCCGCCGGCTTTTTAAATCAATCGGCTTCCTTTCTCAGACCCTGGAGGGGACCATGGCCTCACTGGTGCTCAAATCCAAGCTGTTTTCGAACATGTTCGGCACGCCGGCCATGCGTGCGATTTTCTCGGATGAAACGTTGGTACAGCGTTACCTCGATGTCGAAAGCGCGCTCGCCCGGGTTCAGGCGCGGCTCGGAATCATTCCCGAGGAGGCGTCGAAGGAGATCGAGTCGCGCTGCGACGTGGTCAACGTAGACTTCGAACGGCTGCGCGCGCGGACCGAGGTGGTCGG
Organism: uncultured Gammaproteobacteria bacterium; assembly: GCA_947258715.1. GTDB lineage: Bacteria > Pseudomonadota > Gammaproteobacteria > HK1 > HK1 > CAMYJH01. The sequence continues at coordinate 66,566 of CAMYJH010000006.1, read as the reverse complement.
CTATCCGATATTGCCACTGGTGGAGCAGCTCACCGAATGGTGCAAAGGCAACGCTGGACAGTATTGCCACTGGGGCGCAACCACCCAGGACATCATGGATACTGCGGATGTGCTGCAGATCCGCGACGCGCTGGCGCTGATCAAGGCAGAGCTGGAGGCCATTGGCTCGGCGCTCGCGTCCCTGGCCCAACAGCACAAGCGAACACCCATGGCCGGGCGCAGTCACCTGCAGCACGCGCTCCCGGTTACCTTTGGCTACAAGTGCGCTGTCTGGCTGTCGTCTATGGATCGTCACCTTAGACGATTGGATGAACTTTCACCGCGCGTACTGGTGGGCGAGTTCAGCGGCGCCGCGGGTACGCTCGCATCGCTGGGAAAAGACGGGCTTCCGGTTCAGGAGGCGTTGGCAAAAGAGCTCGAACTTGCGCTGCCGGATATCACCTGGCACACGGCGCGTGACAACTTCGGCGAGGTCAGCGGGCTGCTGGCGCTGATCACCGCAACCCTGGGCAAGATAGGTTACGACGTCATGCTGATGATGCAGTCGGAAATCGGCGAAGTTTACGAACCTTTCGTGCCGGGGCGCGGGGCGAGTTCCACCATGCCGCAGAAGCGCAACCCCATTGCCTCGGAAATGCTGCTGGCGGCGTCAAAAATCGTGCGCGAGCTGCACGGCAGCATGCTCGACGCCCAGGTGCAGGATCATGAGCGAGCCACGGGTCAGTGGCACGTGGAATGGCACGCCCTGCCGGAGGCGTTCGTGGTAACCGCCGGCGCGCTCCGTCACGCCTGCGAGATGCTTGGGGGTCTGGAGGTGCGCGAGGACGCCATGCGCCGCAACCTGAACTTAACCGGCGGCCTCATTGTCGCCGAAGCGGTGATGATGGGGCTCGCGCCGCATCTTGGCCGCACCCACGCTCACGACGTGGTTTACGAATGCTGTCGGGATTCGCTTGAAAAAGGCACACCCTTCGTCGATGCGCTGGCCGCGCATTCTGAGATCGGGGGCGTGATGAAGCGCAAACAGATCGAAAAGCTCGCCGATCCGGCCAACTATCTCGGCTGCGCGCCGGAAATGGTCGATCGTTACCTGGCAGCGAGAAACTAGACCACGCCGTCGCGTGAGCCGGACTTCTTAATGCCAACCTTGGGAATGTGAGCTGAGCCCGTTTCAGCGTGGATTACTGCAATGATTGCGGTCATTTTCGAAGTCGAGATGAAAGCAGGAAGGGAACCGGACTATTTCGATCTCGCTGCCAAACTGCGCACGGAGCTCGATAAGATCGACGGATTCATTTCTGTCGAGCGGTTTAAAAGCCTCATCAACGAGGGCAAGTACGTGTCGCTTTCATTCTGGCGCGACGAGGAAGCCCTTATCCGCTGGCGCGAGCATGCCGAGCACCAGCTGGCGCAAAGGCGCGGTAAGGACGATATATTTGCTGACTTTCGTATTCGCGTGGCGAACGTGATCCGCGATTACACTCTGGAAGACCGAGAGGACTGAATCATGTTGCAAAGCTTGTGGGCCACCCGTGGCATTGTCACTTCCTCGCATCACTTGGCCGCGGAGTCGGGACTGCAAGTGCTGCGCGAGGGCGGCAACGCCATCGAGGCCATGGTCGCCGCAGCGGCGACCATCTCGGTGGTGTATCCGCACATGAACGGACTTGGCGGCGATGGCTTCTGGCTCATCAGCACGCCGGACGGGCGGCCTCCGCGAGCCATCAGCGCTATCGGTGCAGCGGGTGCAATGGTCGACGAAAAATTTTACCGCGGCCGGGGGTATTCGGAGATTCCGGTGCGCGGTCCATTGGCTGCGAACACGGTAGCGGGCACCATCGGCGGTTGGCAGATCGCCCTGGAGATGAGCACCGAGTGGGGCGGAAGAATGCCGCTCGCGCGGCTGCTGGAAGACGCGTCGTATTATGCCGAAGCCGGTGTGCCCGTTACCGACGGCCAGTACGAAAACACCATTGCCAAGCGCGATGAGCTTGAGAACATTCCAGGCTGGTCCGAGACCTACCTGGAGGATGGGCAGGCGCCACGGTCAGGCGCGTTGTTCAAGCAGCCAGCTTTGGCATCGACGCTGAAGCGGCTGGTGGAAGCGGGACTGGATGATTTTTATCGCGGCGAACTGGCGCGGCGCATCGCTGCAGATCTGGCACGCGCGGGCAGTCCCGTGAGCGCTGAAGATTACGCCCGCCAGCAGGCGCAGGAAACCGAACCTCTCGCGGTAAAGCTCGGCCGTGGCACTGTATACAACGTCATGCCGCCGTCGCAAGGCATGGCTTCGCTGATGATCCTGGGCATCTTTGATCGGCTCCACTGCGACCAGGCGGAAGGATTCGCGCACCTGCACGGCATGGTCGAGGCCACCAAGCAGGCCATCCTGCTTCGAAACGCCCACTGCACCGATCCGGCATATATGGAGCAAGATCCACGGGCGCTTTTGTCTGACGAATCTCTGGATGTACTTGCAGCCAAGGTGGATCCCCGCAGCGCCCTGCCCTGGGGAAGTTCCGCGCTTCCGGGCGACACGGTGTGGCTCGGGGCCGCAGACCGCGAAGGTCGGGTGGTGAGCTTCATCCACAGCATCTACTGGGAATTCGGCAGCGGCGTGGTGCTGCGCGACACGGGCATTCAGTGCCAAAACCGGGGCAGCAGCTTCAAGCTGAATGAAGACGAGCAGAACTACCTGCGGCCGGGGCGTTTGCCGTTTCACACCAACAATCCGGCGATGGCGTTGTTGAAGGACGGGAGGGTCATGGCATATGGCGCCATGGGCGGCGAGGGACAGCCGCAGACCCAGTCCGCGGTGCTCAGCCGTTATGCCATGTTCGGCGCCGGGCTGCAGGACGCTGTCACGGCCCCGCGCTGGGTGTTGAGCCGTACCTGGGGCGAGGCGCGCACCGATTTGAGGCTGGAGAACCGCTTCTCGCCTGACGTAATCGAAAGGCTTCGCGCCGCGGGCCACGAGATCAACGTGGTAGGCGACTTCGACCAGGTTATGGGTCACGCCGGTGCCGTGGTGTGGCACCCGTCTGGAGTAATTGAAGGCGCGACCGATCCGCGAAGCTGCGGCGCTGTGGCGACCTATTAGAAAAAATCGAACCTGCCTCCGATTTTCTCCATTCGCGAACTTATTTCCCTAAAAGGCTAACGATCAAATAAGAGCACAAGGAGGAACTGGAATGAAAACAAAAGCGGCATCTACGTTTTTTGCCACCTTGATGCTGGCCGCAGTGCAGGCGGGCGGCGCGCCAGCAAGGTATTCCGAGCACCACGTCAGCGGGCATTCGAAGGGCAATCACGCATTGGACTGCACCGTCATTCGTCCCTGGAAGAGCCGATCCGGGCCGGACGCCGTGCTTTATCCGGTTATTGCCTGGGCCAACGGCTGGGATCAGGGAAACGTGATCGGCGAGGACACCACGCTAGGTTACAAGCCTGGTCTCATCGAATGGTCTTTAGACGGACCTTACATCGTCATCGCCGCCAACCAGTGATCGGTGCAGGAAAGCGATGTGCTTCAGTGCGTTCAATGGCTCGCCCATCAGGCGGTGGACCCGGAAAGCGAATACTTCGGCGTTGTGGATGCGACGCGGATCGGTCTCGCGGGGCACAGCCAGGGCGGGGGCGCCGTAATCAAAGCCGGCGACGGGGAGCCCAATGGTTTCGACATCAGCGCGGTGGTGGCGATGAATCCTTATGGGCCGGGTTGGGTCGATCCCGGCAACCAGGACGGGCCGATGATGCTGATTGGCGGCACCGATGACACCACGACGCCTGTTTCTTCGTTCATCAAGGTGTGGGTAGCCATTCAGGAAAACGACCAGGGCGGCTTGCTGGCGGTGCTCGAAGGCGGCACTCACAATGATGACGCCTGGGCGCCGGCGGACGATTTCGACAACCCTCAGAATTACGATTTCGGCCGCTACCAGCGTGTCACCGAGCTGTGGTGGCAGTATCACCTGAACGGCAAGGTCGACGTCGGCCGCCAGCTCAAGCGAGAGCTGACCACCGCGCCGTGGTCGACGGAGTTTGCTTTCACAGATAATTTCCGACTCTGATAAAGGTGGTCGGCGGCAAGTGCTTGTCGCTTGTCGCCGACCTATTTCTTCCCGGTGCTGGCATACTGTTGCCCGTGCGACGTGTTGCCGCTTTAGGGCTTGCGCTGGCGTTACTCGCCGTGGCCGGCGCAGTTGGCGCGGGGGTTGGCTTTCGTTTCGACCTATGGTCGTTGCGCCCGGCTTTCTCGCTCTTGCGCTGGTCGGCGTACGGCGGAATTTCCGCGGCCGCGCTCTCGATTATTTGCGCCGCGTGGATCCTGCGCCAAAAACCGTACAGCGGATTATTCCCGTCCCTCGCGGGACTCGTCCTGGGCCTGGCCGTTGCGGCGGTGCCTTACAGTCATCTGCGCAGCGCGAGAAGCGTTCCAGCGATTCACGACATCACCACCGACCTTGATGACCCCCCACCATTGGTGGCAATCCTGCCGCTTCGCGCCGGGGCCCCGAACACCGCCGCCTACGGCGGGGATGTTGTTGCCCGACAGCAACGACAAGCCTATCCCGACATCGGCCCTTTATTTATCACCCTGGAGCCCACGGAAGCATTCGCCCGCGCGCTGGCGGCGTCAGAGCAGCTCGGCTGGGAAATCGTTGCCGCGGTTCCCCCGGAGGGACGCATCGAGGCCATCGACCGGACATTCTGGTTCGGGTTCAAAGATGATGTGGTGGTGCGCATTCGAGCGGCGGCCGGCGGCAGCCGTATCGACGTCCGCTCGGTGTCTCGGGTAGGCCGCAGCGATGTCGGCACCAATGCTCGTCGCGTGCGCCGATTTCTGGAGCGTGTCCAATCTGGGGCCGGTGACTACTGACGGCCGCATGTCACTGACCGTCGTTCCGGACGGCTGATCAATCTGGAGAAATTCGGCTCGCGAGTCGGGTTCGCCGGGAACGAGTTTCCAACTGACAAGCGAGTATTTTGGGCGGATAATGCGCTATTTTGGTGCTTTGGTCCTGAGGCACCAGCCTCAGGATCTGGCCGGAACAGCGAAATCTCGAGCCCCTCGGCTGAGACGCAGAAGCGCCGGTCAACGTGGTTGTGAAATTCGACACGATGGCCGTTAACGAAGAACCGAATACCCTGGATCGTAAAGGGATTGAAAAAGCGCTGCGCGAGAGCGAGCGCCGATACCGCGACCTGGTCGAGGGTTCTATCCAGGGTGTTCTCATCCATGCCGAAGGTAAGGTGGTGTTCGCCAATCAGGCGTACGCCGATTTCTTTGGCTACGACTCTCCCGACGAGCTTTTAGCACAGGACTCCGCCTATGCCCACGTAGCACCTCACGAGCACGAGCGCATGAAGGGTTTCAGCCGTGCGCGTCTGAGTGGCGAAGACGTGTCCGCTTATGAGTTTGAGGGGGTCAAGAAAGACGGAAGCCGCATTTGGCTCGAGAATCGGGGGCGGGTAGTCTCCTGGGAAGGGAAACCCGCCATCCAGCGTACCGTTGTCGACATCACCGAGCGCAAGCAGGCGCAGGAAAGATTACGTGCGGCCGAGGAACAGAACCGCCTGATCCTGGAATCCGCCGGCGAGGGCATCTACGGACTCGACCAGGCAGGCAAAAGCACTTTCGTCAATCCGGCAGCGGCGGCGATGCTCGGCTACGAGGTAGACGAGCTGATCGGTAAGCAAATGCACGATCTGATCCACCACAGCTATCCCGACGGGACTCACTATCCGCGGGAGAAGTGCCCGATGTATGCGGCCTTCGCCGACGGTAACACTCGCGCGGTGGCCGACGAGGTACTGTGGCGCAAGGACGGAAGCAGCTTTCCGGTCGAATACACCAGCACGCCGGTGCGCAAGGACGACGAGGTCATCGGCTCGGTTGTCGTATTCAAAGACATCACCGAGCGAAAGCAAGCGGAGGAAGAGCTGCAGAAGCTCGCAATCACGGATCCTCTCACCGGACTTCCCAACCGCAGACATTTTTTGCAGATCGCGGAGAAGGAGACGGCCTGGTCCCTGCGCTACAAGCACCCGTTGAGCGTTGTCGTCATGGACCTCGACCACTTCAAGGCGGTCAACGATACGCACGGCCACGCCAAAGGGGACGAGGTGCTGGTAGAGATAGCTAGAATTTGTCACAACGCGGTTCGGGGGTCGGATATTTTCGCCCGATTCGGCGGCGAAGAGTTCGCGGCGCTATTGCCCATGACCACGCTTTCGCAGTCGGAAGCGCTGGGCCACCGTTTGCGTCATTTGGTGGCGGGGGCCGCGGTCAAATCCGCTGAGGGCATGATCCGACTGACCGCCAGCTTTGGCGTCGCGCAGTTCATCGCCGAGGATGAAAGCATCGAACGGACGCTGGAGCGCGCCGACAAGGCACTTTACGAGGCCAAGGGGGCCGGGCGGAACCGGGTACGGGCGGCAGACAGCGAGAAGCCAAGCGAATAAAATCGCTTTCCCGCTTCATCGAGCGGAGACGGTTGAATACTGGCGTCGATCGCCAGACTCAGGCTGCTATCTATTGTCTACCCGCTGCCGTTCATCATTAGTGCCAGCAGGATCGCGCAGCAGGCAGAAAACCCGGCGGCCTTTGCTGCGTACAGAGACTAAGATCCCGACATCCCCCCGCGAGGTGTAGCAAAAAGCGAATGCGAGCGATGTTGCTAAATAAGATCGTCTCTCTCGACGACGACGATTCTCCGCTTGAGCTTGCCGATCTACCTGTACCGGAGCCCGGTCGCGGTGAAGTGCGCGTCCGAGTCGCTGCCTGCGGGGTGTGCCACACGGAACTGGACGAAATAGAAGGCCGAACCGCGCCACCGAAACTACCCGTGGTTCTAGGCCACGAGGTGGTGGGCCGCGTTGACGCGCTGGGCGCGGACGTTACGCGCCACAAACTGGACGACCGGGTCGGTGTCGGCTGGATTCACCACTCCAGCGGCGAGAAGGACGAAAACATCAGCCCGAAGTTTTGCGCTACCGGCCGCGACGTGAACGGCGGCTACGCCGAATACATGACCGTCCCAGAGGACTACGCCTATCCCATCCCGAAGATATTCTGCGACGAGGCTGCGGCGCCCCTGCTTTGCGCCGGCGGCGTCGGTTACCGCTCGCTCAGGCTGTGCCAGCTCGAGGACGGCCAGCGTCTTGGTCTCACAGGATTCGGTGGCTCCGCGCACCTGGTGCTGCAGACGGCGCGTCACCTTTATCCAAGGAGTGAGGTTTACGTGTTCGCAAGAGACCGGGCCGCGCGCGCCTTCGCTTCGGAACTCGGCGCCGTTTGGGCCGGAGATACGGCGGATTGTGCGCCTAAAAAACTGGACGCCATTATCGATACCACGCCGGCGTGGAAGCCCGTCGTGGAGGCGCTGGCGAATCTTCGTCCCGGCGGACGCCTGGTCATTAACGCCATACGTAAGGAAGACCGGGACAAGGACTATCTGCAGAACCTGAGCTACCACCGGCACCTCTGGCTCGAGCGGGAGATCAAGTCGGTGGCGAACGTGACCCAGCGGGATATCGCCGAGTTTCTGCCTCTGGCGGCGGCGATCCCCATCAGGCCAGAGGTGCAGATCTACCCGCTGGAGGAAGCCAATCGCGCCCTGCTGGAACTGAAGCGCGGCAAAATCCGCGGCGCGAAGGTGCTGACCATGGTTTAAACGACGGGCCGAAGGGACAAGACGACGGTAACGTAAGAGGGTCGTCCGTCACCGTCGCTTCTATTCCAATCACTCGGGAGGGCTGAGTTATGACTTGGACCGGTGGATGCTTGTGCGGCGGCGTGCGTTACGAAGTGGAAGCGGACCCTATGTGGATCAGTCATTGCTACTGCAGCATCTGCAGGAAGCAGACTGGCGCACTGGTCGGTACTTATGTGGGGTTCCCCGCTGGAAGCGTGCGTTGGGCGGCTGCGGAGCCGGCCCGCTATCGCTCGTCAAAGGAGGTGGAACGAAGCTTCTGTTCGAAGTGCGGCGGAACCATCGGTTTTCACCGGGTGCACGAAACAAGCCTCACCGCGGGAAGCTTCGACGATCCTGGCGGATTGATGTTTGAGGGCGAGGACAATGATCACGTTTGGTGCCAGGAACGCGTAAGTTGGTTTCATGTTTCAGACGACTGGCCCCGGCACGATCGCTTCCCGCCAGGGCGAAACGAAGAGCTCGAGGATCTGAGCGGCAACCCAATCCGCGGATAGGAAAACAAAGCAAGTATTTGGCCGACGGCAGGAAACGCGAGTCGTAGAGCAGGGGGAAGGAGCGGAACACCGTCAGTGTTCTTTGGTCGGTTTCTCCAGGATTTTTTCGCCCCGGTCGTCGATGACCATCTTTGCCTTGCGGATTGAAAGCTCGCTGGCGAAATCACGATCGGCGAAAACATCAGCGCGAATCAGATGATGGGTGCAGCGCTCGCCGTCGATATCCTTGTAAATCACCGCTGCCACGCGCCAGCCGTTGGCGTCCTTCATGGGCGCCGGTGCGATCTGGAAACCCTTGTACTCCACCGCATCCGCCTCCTTGAAGCCGGAGTCGCCGGAGCTGTCTGTGCCGGTCAGGGTCTTTAGAAAGCGGAAGATCAAGGCGGCCTCCTCAAGGTGGCGTCGCCCATCTTAGACGCCCAAGCCCGGCGCGGCCACCCGGGCCCGGAATCCGCCTCTAATCGATCTCGACGCCCGCGCGGGAAAACCGGGGCCTCAGCCGAGGGTCTCGCTCAAACGCTCGTACCAGTCACGATCCTGGGCCAGCCGGCGCGATTCTTCCGGCGTGCCTTCGAGAATGACGTAGCTGCGGTTACCGAGCTCCTGGGCCGCGGCGCAGGCCCTCAGCGCGCGGTCGATGAGCGCCCCGGGTCCCCTTGGCGTGGGATGCAAGGTCGTGATCCCCACGTTGGCGCCCATCCGGAAATGGCGCCCGTGCCAGATGAAGGTGCCGCCCTCCAGCGCGGCGCAGATCTGCCGCGCGGCCATCGGCGCCATTGACGACGGACAACCGTCCTTGATCACGGCAGTGTAATCCCGTTTAAGCCGGCAGGCTGGGTAACGGTGCCCGACGAGGTTGTTGAGGGTCAGACCAACGAGATCCAGCAACGATTTCTCGGCCTTGTGGCCACAGCGGGAAGCGATGTCCAGCAGACGTTCGAGATGAATGACGAACAACGCGTGCGGCACGCCCGCCGCCGTTCGGCGCGCGGCGATATCGACGGCGGCCTCGAAGTCGGCGCGCGTTGCCCACGAAAGTACCTCCAGTTCCGGAGCTTTGTGTTTTGAGACAGGCGCTGGCGTTTCCATTCTGATATGGGCTGTTTGCATCGTAGTGACTCCGGTCCGGTCGAGACCTAGTGAGCTGGGGTGCCAGCTTAAGCGCGGCTTGTGACAGTAAAGAACCAGCACTCGCGCCGAAAAGGCTCGCTCGCCAAGCACTATATTACGCTCGGCCGGCGGCGCTTCAATAATGAATTTTTTTCACCTTTGGGGAGGCATGCCTCATGCCAAGTCGACGTGTTAATCAAATTAACGAGTTAATTCCGAGACCGCTTGCGAGCGTGGCCACGGCGGCACCAGCCGGGGGCACAGTGCCCTCTTGTGGCGCAAAGTCTGACCTTGTGTCGTAAGTTGTGTTTAACTGACGTCCCTGATTTGCCCGGTTTTTCATCCGTCCTATGCAATGTTGTCAACCAGCCACCGGGGCGGCGGCGCGATTCTTCTCCTGGTCTGCGCGCCGATCCGGCAGGCATTACCGCAAGAAAGGCCTTGGCAAGGTGCAACAACAGCTCGCGTCCGCGATTAAAGAAGCAGGCATCGAAGGCGTCTCGCTGCTGGATATCGGTTGCGGCGTCGGATTCCTGCATCAATCGCTTCTCAATCACGGAGCGTCCAAAGCGACTGGCATCGATCTATCGGAGAAGATGCTCGCGGAAGCCCGGACGCTGGCGGCAGAGCAATCTCTCAGCGATCGCACCAACTACGTTCTAGGGGATTTCGTGGCCATGGCCGCGGATTTGTCCAGCGCCGATGTCACTATCCTCGACAAGGTGGTGTGCTGCTATCCGGACGCGAAGACGCTCGTCGTTCGCTCCTTGGAGAAGACCGGGAAGGTTTACGCGCTCACCTATCCGCGGGCGCACCTGCTGAATCGTTTAATGACCTCCGCGGAGGCGATTTGCCTCAAGCTCGTAGGCTGCGACTTTCGGTCCTACGTGCACGACCCCGAAAGCATCGAGCAATGGATCGAGGCCATGGGTTTTCACAAGCGAAAGCAGCACCAGTCCTGGATCTGGCTGACGCAGGTTTATGTTCGCTAATCGAGAAATGACTCGAAGATCTTAAAAAAGGCCCCGATCCATGGCGTTTGAAGCGCTAACAATTAACGCTCTGCGCGTGCGCGCCGTCAACGTGCCCATGTCCCTGCCGCTGGTGACCGGTGGCGGCTCCGTCTCCACGGCGCCGCTGGCGCTGATCGATTTGCAGACCACGGAAGGCGTCAGCGGAAGCGCATATGTTTTCTGTTACACCTCTGTGGCGCTCGAACCGATGGTCGAGCTGATTGAGAACCTGAGCCGAGTTTTGCAAGGCAAGCGGGTCGCGCCGCTCGCCATTGAGGAACAGCTCGGAAAGGCCTTTCGTCTGATTGGTCTGCAGGGGTTGACGGCGATGGCAGCGGCCGGTGTCGACATGGCGGCCTGGGATGCGCTGTCCAAAGCCGCCGGCGTGCCGCTTGCGCGCCTGTTGGGCGGTGAGCCGCAGCCCATCCAGGCGTACAACAGCAAAGGACTCGGGATCATCGGTCCCAAAGCCGCAGGCGAGGAGGCGGAGCGGTTGCTGGCAGACGGATTTCGCGCGCTGAAGGTGCGCCTCGGCTACGCGAACGCGGACGCCGATCTGGAAGTGGTGCGTACGGTGCGGTCCGCCGTCGGCGACGACATAGCGCTGATGTCTGATTACAACCAGTGTCTTTCAACGACCGAGGCGCAGCAGCGGATTGCGCGTCTGGATGAAGAGCATCTGCATTGGGTGGAGGAACCGGTGCGCTTCGATGACTACGGCGGCTGCGCCCGGATCCGGGTGAAGGTACGAACACCAATCCAGATCGGCGAGAACTGTTGGGGCACCCACGACATGGCCAAGGCCCTGGAGACCGGCGCCAGCGACTACTTCATGCCCGACGCCATCAAAATCGGCGGCGTGAGCGGCTGGATGCGCGCGTCCGCGTTGGCAGAGCCCATCGGCATGCCGATCTCTTCGCATCTGTATCCGGAAATCAGCGCCCACCTGCTCTCCGTCACGCCCACCCGGCACTGGCTCGAATACGTGGACTGGGCGAATCCGATCCTGCGACATCCCGTGGCCGTGGAGGACGGATGCATCGCGCCGCTGGATGCGCCCGGGAACGGCATTGCCTGGAACGAAGAGGCGGTCAGCCGGTTCGCAGCCTGAGCGTGGAATAAAAAACCGGCATTCAGCGGGTTTCTTTCAGCGCCAGAAACGCGACGACCCCGGCTGACAGGCCGGGGCCGCCGATGCACGGTCTTACGCCGCGGCGCGCTCTTCGAGCCACGCCTCCAGCGCATCGGCGCCGCCGACGTGCTGGCCGTTGACGAAGATCTGTGGCGTCGAAGTCGCGCCCGACACCGCGCGCAGCGTGCGGTCGGTGTAGTCGCGATTGAGCACCAGCTCTTCAAAATTCAGCCCGCTCTCGACCAGGTGAGCCTTCGCCCGCCCACAGTGAGGGCACCCCATGCGCGAGAACACGGTGATGTCATGGGGCTTGGGCGACTGCGGCGAAATGTGCTCGAGCATGGTATCGGCGTCGGACACCTCGTACGGATCGCCCGCCACTTCCGGCTCGATGAACATTTTCTTGACCACGCCGTCCTTGACCAGCATGGAATAGCGCCAGGAGCGCTTGCCGAAGCCGAGGTCGTCCTTGTCCACGAGCATGCCCATCTTCTGAGTGAACTCGCCGTTGCCGTCCGGGAGAAACCGGATGGCGTCAGCGCGCTGAGCCTGTTGCCACTCGTTCATCACGAAGGCGTCGTTGACGGAAATGCAGACGATCTCGTCGACGCCATGACGCTTGAACTCCGGTGCGAGCTGATTGTAACGCGGCACGTGGGCCGAAGAGCAGGTGGGCGTGAACGCGCCCGGCAGCGAAAACACTACAACGGTCTTGCCGCTGAATACGTCCTCGCTGGCGACGTCGCGCCACTCGTGGTTTTCCCGCACCCGGAAGCGGGCGCTGGGAATTCTTTCCCCTTCACGATTTTTCAACATGTCATCAACTCCTGAGTTTAGAAAGTGCTTGAATGAGCCGCGCAGCGGTCCCGCCCGCGGCCTCTGATTGCTTGGCCTGAAATTCAGTTCGGCAGCATGCTGCGCAGCATCCAGGCGTTTTTCTCATGCACCTGCATGCGCTGGGTCAGCAGATCCGCCGTCGGCTCGTCGTTTGCCGTTTCCACGGTGGGAAATATCTCGCGCGCGGTGCGCACCACCGTCTCCTGCCCTGTCACGAGCTCGCGGATCATGTCGTCCGCGTCGGGCGTCCCGGTTTCCTCCTCAATGGAGGAAAGCTCGGAGAAGGCTTTGTACGAGCCCGGGGCCGGGAAGCCGAGCGCGCGAATACGTTCCGCTATCTCGTCCACCGCCTGGGCCAGCTCGGTGTACTGATCCTCGAACATCGTGTGCAGGGTGTTGAACTGGGGCCCAGTGACGTTCCAGTGGTAGTTGTGGGTCTTGAGGTAAAGCGTGTAGCTGTCGGCGAGCAACTTCGACAGACCGTCCGAAATGGCCGCCCGCTTGTCCTCCGAAATGCCGATATTGACGTTCATGGCTTGAATCCTTGTGCGTGCTCTGAAAACGCCGTCAATAATACGGACAACGGGTATTTCCATAAAACAGTTTATATCGGTTATTATATGCGATATTTCAGATGATTAACCCGGGTCCCGCCGGCCCCCCGAGACGCCATGAACCTCCCGACAACCAAGCAGTTACGCTACTTCGCGGCGCTGGCCGAGCACCAGCACTTCGGCCAGGCGGCCCAGGCCTGCTTCGTCTCTCAATCGGCCTTCAGCTCCGCCATACGGGAGCTGGAGAGCCAGCTCGAGGTGCAGCTGGTCGACCGCACCAACCGCCAGGTAACCATCACCGCCGTCGGCCAGGAGGTCGCCACCCAGGCGCGGCTCTGCCTGCGCGACATGGAAGACCTGGTCAACGTCGCCCGCAGCCAGCGGGAACCGCTGGCCGGCCCCCTGCGGCTCGGGGTGATCCCCACCATCGCGCCGTTCCTGCTGCCCAAGATTCTGCCCGCCGCGCGCAAGGCTTTTCCCAAGCTCAAGCTGTTTCTGCGCGAGGACACCACCGAAGCGCTGCACGAGCAGCTGATAGCGGGGGATCTCGACTTGATCCTGATTGCGTTCCCCTACGAGCTGCGTAAGGTGGAAATCAAACGCCTGTTCAAGGATCCGTTTCTGCTCGCCTGCCGCCAGGGGACGAAGCTGGTCGATCCGAAAAACTATCGCTTCAACCGTCTCAATGCCGAAAGCGTGCTGCTGCTGGAAGACGGGCACTGCCTGCGCGAGCACGCCATCGACGCCTGCAGGCTGCGCAACATGGAAACCGTCAGCCGCTTTGCCGCCAGCAGCCTGCTCACCCTGGTGGAGATGGTGGACGCGGATCTCGGCGTGACCTTCCTGCCGGGGATGGCGGAAGGATCGGCAATGCTGAGAAGCACCCGGGTCAAGACCTATCCGCTCACCGACGGCAGCCACCGGGATGTCGGCCTCGCCTGGCGCAAGGGAAGCGCCCGCGCGGAGGAGTTCGGGCGGCTCGGGGATCTCATTGCCGAGTGCGATGCGAAATGAATTTCGAAGCTTGCAACGGGTTAACGAGTCAATGACACGATCCAATGCCAAGACGCTGCGCCGGGAGATCACCACCCTGGTGTTCGACCTCTACGGCACCGTGGTGGACATGCAATCGGGTCTGACCGAGATCGCGCGGCCGTACCTGCAGAAGAAAAACTGGGACGGCGACGCTCACCGCTTCGTCACCTGGTGGCGGCGCACCCATTTCGAAAATTCTATGATCGATGCGCTCTGCGATCGCGGACACACGCCCTACCGGGAGATCGGCCAGCGCGCGGTGGCCTTCGTCATGGACCGGGCGGGTATCGACTACACCAGCGACGAGGTGCGCTGGCTGGTCTCACAAATTGAACGGCTGAATCCATTTCCCGACGTGCTCGACGCGCTGGCCCTGCTGAAGCAGCGCTATCGCCTGGCAATTCTATCTAACGGCGACCGTGACATGCTGGATGCGGCTCGACCCCACATCGGCTTCGAGTTCGATATCATGATCTCGGTGGAGGAGGCCGGCTACTTCAAACCGCACTTCGCCACCTACACCAAGGCCTTCGAGATCCTGAACGAGAAACCGTCGGCGATCCTGTTTGTCGCCAACCACGCCTTCGACTGCATCGGCGCCAAGGCCCAGGGCATGCGCACGGCATTCATCGACCGCCGCCGCCGGCCATTCGGCAAGACGCCCCACAGCCCTGACTTGATCGTCGAGGACTTTAGCGCGCTGGCGAAATCCATGTGCACAGACGATCAGACCGCTTAAGTCCGGCAAGAACAACCGGCTGCATTTAATCCCAAGCTGCGCCGGCCGCACGCGCCGGGACAGTCTCTGAATAGCGTCTAGATTGTTTCAAAAGTCACGCCCTCGCGCCTATTTCGCGGCAAGGCGCGCACCGGCCGCCTAATTCGGGGAGTTGTCTTGAGCAGGTTCACCCACGCTATCGGCTGTCTCGCTTCGGCGATTCCTTACTTCATCCTGGCGGTGGTGCTGACGCGGGCCTGGATCGATCCCATGTCGGTGGACGACGGCGCGTGGGTGCCCCTGGCGGTGGGTCTGATGGCGCTCGAGTTTATCCTGCTGCACTCCGGCGTGTTCATGGGCACGGTCGCTTTCCAGGCGAAAACCGCCACGCGCCGTTACGGCTTCTTTGCGTTGCTCGCCGGTTTTTACGCCATATTTGCCGTCGCCTTCAGCCTGGTGACCGGAAGCTGGGAGATCCTCAAGATTTTCGGCTTTCTGATGGCCGGGCGGCTAGTCACCCTCATGGTCGCGGCAGCGGAGGGCAAGCGTCAGCTCATTGCGCGATCCGCCGCCGGCATCGCTAGCTACATACCCATCGTTTTCCTTACCGTTTTCGTGCCCTTTCCCGAGTTCGGGGTGACGGCGGAGGTGCTCCGGGAAGTGTATCCGGGCCGCGGCGGCGGGATCTGGGAGCAGCATCCGGAGCGGGCCATCGCCGGCGCCATTCTCTACTTCGGCGTGATGGGGATGTTTGAGCTCTGGCACTTGGCCCGGTCACCCACTGGCGAACCCGTCGCAGCCGGCGCATAGGGCGCAGCGTCCTGGCGCCGCACGTCGGCGATGGCCAATTTGAATGATTATTGCAACCGAACTGTGACTTTCGGGCGGCGCGCTGGGGGCCAACATTCACGGCCGCGGGCTCGCGTTCAAACCCATCATTGATGACGTGGAGTCCTTCGAGCTGGTGGACGCCAACGGCGAGGCCAGAGTCTGCAGCCGGAGCGAAAATCCTGAGCTCTTTCGCCTGGCCATCGGCGGCTACGGCCTGTTCGGCGTCATCACGAGCATCAAGCTGCGCCTCGTGCCGCGAACAAAGCTCGAGCGGGTGGTCGAGCTGGTTGAAATCGACGAGTTGATGCAGCACGCGTAGGGTGCAATGAGCGAAGTGAATTGCACCGGATATTTTCGTATTCGGCGTTACTTTGCTCTTGAGGAAATCGATATTCTTGCGTGTCGGTATAGCTACTACGCCGAATGGTTGGTGAGTCCGGATTTCGCTTCACATCCTCTAAACTACGCGCACTCGTTGACGGGGCGGCGATGGTCGATGAGGACGGCATTGTGGGAACGAACATCCGGCGCAATACGCTTCGCTATTGCGCCCTACATCTCTGCCGCCGGTAGAAGCGGTGGTGCTGGTGCGGCCGTAGCAGCGTTTGCTGCTCGCAGAGCAACTGCTTTCGCTGCGTGTTTTGAAGTTTGCGACGATTGGCCTGAAATATGTCAAAAATGAATTGTTCAAATTGCATATCCCGAATATCAATATGGGCCATACGCAGGCGGTTCACATGCCCAAATTGTTCACAATTTTTGAAATCAAATTTAGTGCTATTAACTCTCATAGTGTTTGTTGGATGGGCCCTAGTTGGACCATTTCTCGGGCGCGCGATGTGCAGCACTTCTAATATTTGTGGCTTCATAATCGATATCGGACTTGGGATTTTTGTCTACTTCATAGTTCTCGCGGCGGCACTCAGGATCATTCCGTGTAGTGCGGAGAACAATTGAAGATGGGTGGAGAAAAGGGGTCGAAAAAAGGGGCCGGCACGCGTAGGGTGCAATGAGCAAAGCGAATTGCACCGGATATTTTCGTATTCGGCGTTACTTTGCTCTAGACGAAATCGAAATTCTTGCGTGCCGATATAGCTGCTACGTTGAATGGTTGGTGAGTCCGGACTTCGCTTCACATCCTCCAAACTACGCGCATTCGGTGACGGGACGGCGATGGTCGGTTAGGACGGCATTGCGGGAACGAACATCCGGCGCAATACGCTTCGCTATTGCGCCCTACATCTCTGCTGTCGATAGCCGGCGCCAAGGCGCAAACCTTAGGCTACGACGCCGCGGGCAACACGGTGACCAAGGGGCAGCTCGGGTTCAGCTACAACGACGCCAACCGCCTGAGCGGGGTCACGGTGTCAGGCCAGCCCCTGGCGAGCTTTGTTATCAAGCTTTCAGCCTGCGCCCTTACACCTTTGCGCCTCTAGGACTTAAGGGTCAGGTTTGACCTTTTCCCGAAGGCACGCCCGCCATCTTCGGCTTTGAAGACCAGGATCCCGGCAGGACAGAACGCGGCAACGTCTGAAAGCCCGCTGAAATTGAATTGTCACTTTCGCCGCGTTTTGTTACGCCTATCCTTAAATCCAGCCTCAAGAATTTGCCCGCTGGAGTGCGGCCATGGCGTTGATCAACATTGCCGAGCCCGACGTGACCCTGACGGATTACGCGCTGGCGCTCGAGTGCGCGCTGTTGGCCGTGCTGGTCTACCGCCTGCGTGACAGCACGGGTCCCGCTCGAATCTGGTTTACGGTCTTCTTTACCGCCTTGTCGGTGGCCGCTGTCGCCGGCGGCACCGTCCACGGCTTTCTTTACGACGAGGCCACCCGGGCCCACCAGATGGCGTGGAACGCGACCCTGATCGCAATCGGCGTGGTCGCTTTGTCCGCCTGGATGATCGGAAGCCGGTTCGAGCTCGTCGTTCGCAGGGGACACCTTTTTCGATGGGCAGGCACCACGCTGTTCGTCGGCTACTGTCTGGTGGTGCTGCTGGTGCGCAATACTTTCGCCGTCGCCATCGTCCACTATCTGCCGGCGGTGCTGTTCCTGTTGTTTGCCTTCGCCGGCAGCTATCTCCGCACGCGGAGACCGTATTTGCTGAACGGACTGATCGGGTTGTCGCTGATGCTGGTGGCGGCCGGCGTCCAGCAGCTCGGGATCGCGCTGCACCCGGTCTATTTCGATCACAATGCGCTTTATCACCTGATCCAGGCGGTCGCGGTGCTTGCGCTGTTCTTGAGCGCCCGGGGCATCGTTCGTCAAGGAGCGTAAAGATGATATCTCGACGCAGCATGCTGAACCTGATCGCGAAGGGAGGCGTGGGCTTTGCGCTGGCGCCCTACGCGCTGCCCGGCGGCGCAACCATGAACACCCGCGCCGTCGTCAATGACGTGCACTCCAGGCTCAACCCGACCGTGGTTCACGACCTCGTGCCGGTGGACTCAGTGGCCGCGGTGCAATCTGCAATCCGGCGGGCCCGGGCGAAGAATCTCCCTGTCAGCATCGCCGGCGGGCGACATGCCATGGGGGGCCAGCAGTTCGGCACCGGCACCCTCAACATCGACACCCGGAGCATGAACCGCGTGCTGCACCTGGCTCCGGACCGTGGCGTGGTCGAGGTGGAGGCCGGGATCCAGTGGCCGGAGCTCATCGCGCGCCTGGGAGAGATGCAGGAGGGGAACGCGAGGCAGTGGAGCATCATCCAGAAACAAACGGGCGCGGATCGACTGTGCCTGGGCGGAGCGCTGGGCGCCAACATTCACGGCAGGGGACTCGAGCTCAAGCCCATCATCGGTGACGTGGAGTCGTTCGTTCTGGTGGACGCCAGCGGTGAAACTAAAGTCTGTAGCCGGAGTGAAAATCCCGAGCTGTTTCGCCTGGCCATCGGTGGTTACGGCCTGTTCGGCGTCATCACCAGTATCCGGCTTCGTCTGATGCCGCGGAGGAAGCTCCAGCGGCTGGTCGAGCTGGTGGACATCGATGCGCTGATGCAAAAGTTCGAGGAAAGGATCCTCGCCGGCTATCTCTATGGCGACTGCCAGTTTTCCATCGATCCGAGTTCATCTGATTATCTCAGGAAAGGCGTGTTCTCCTGTTACCGCCCGGTGGACGATGCCGTACCGATGCCTCCGTCGCAGAAAGTTTTGAGCGCCGACGACTGGCGCAAGCTATACCTTTTGTCTCACAACGATCCGGCACGCGTTTTCGACGTGTATTCGTCCTACTATCTCAGCACTTCGGGTCAGATCTACTGGACGGATACACATCAACTCAGCACCTACATCGACGATTACCACCAGCTGGTGGATCAGCAGATGGGTGCGGTCTTTCCGGGAACGGAAATGATCACCGAGGTTTACGTCCCCCGGTCCAAACTGGGTGCGCTCATGTCGGCGCTGGCGGCGGACTTCCGCCGCCACCAGGTGCAGGTGATCTATGGAACCATCCGGCTGATAGAGCAAGACTCGGAGTCATTTCTCGCCTGGGCCGAGCGGGGCTACGTCTGCGTGGTAATGAACCTTCACGTGGACCACAACCCCCAGGGGATTTCAAAGGGCGCCGAAGATTTCCGGCGCATCATCGACCACGTAATTGAATTAGACGGCAGCTATTTTCTCACCTACCACCGCTGGGCTTCGCGCAGACAGGTGGAAATCTGCTATCCGCAGATGGCTGAGTTTTTGCAGCTCAAGCGCCGCTACGACCCCGACGAAGTCTTTCAAAGCGACTGGTACCGCCACTACCGGGAGCTTTTTAGCTAGGACGATGGTGTCGGGCTGGACACTCAGCGGGGGAAGCTCACCACCTTTGGCATGGCAAGCCACTCGAAATCGAGCCCCCAAGCCCCAAAGCCGCGCCCCAGCGGTGAAAGCCTAAGACACCCCGCCCGTAACGCCGATAATCCTTCATATCCACCGCAGACAAACCGCGACTTAGAGCGCGATCGCGCCGCGGCGCTGCTCCGACGCGAAGCCGCGGTCATGCTTGACGTCGTGCCGCACTAGGTCCGCGCAGACTTGGACTCCCGCGATCCCCTGGCGGCATCGGCCCGTCGGCTGAAGTTGACCCTGGTGCACCCCACCCGCTCCGGTCAGGATCAAATCATAGGGCTGCGCTTGGTTGAGGAGGGTTGTTACTTAGGCGAGATAGAGCACCTGGAGGTGGGCTACTGGCACCCTCAGCCGGAAACGAGTCCTGGAGAACCATCGGCCGTGTGCTCGTCCCTGGCACGGGGCTGATCAATTTTTCCCCTACGAGCTGAGTGCCGACGTATCAGGCCGTTTGCTCCTGGATGAATTCGTAGAGCTTGCGGAACTGCTTTTGCACTACCGCACCGAATACGGGGTCGGCTCGGCGCTTCATTGCCTGGGCGATCTCATTCCAATCTTTTTTTGTCAGGATTTTTTCCGCCAGCGGAAACAATCGCTCATCTTCTTTCTCCATGTGAGAGCGAAGAAATGCAGTGTAGTTCCGGCCCGCGGCCTCGATCTCGTCGCGGAGCACCATCTCGCCGTCGGTAACCTGTATGAGCATGTCCAGAAATGCGTTGCTCTTTGTAGCTAGATCCTAGTGCTCGCGGGTCAAGTTTTCGCCTATCTTCTGAACCGATGGACCGTGCTCAATCAGCTTTTGGATAACAAGATCCTCGAGCGGGTGATGCACGCGATCAGGATAATGAGTCATGTAGCGCATGACGTCTCGCATTAAATCGAAATCCACGGGCTTGATCTGGTGCAGGCGGTCTAGCTGGCTCTCGAGAATATTGAGTATCCGGGCAACGTTGTGATGGTCTGTATTGAGGTGCTTCATGATGTCCATGTTGCGCTCCCCGGGGGCACACGTCGTGCCCAAATTCATTTTACACTTTAAGATCGCTCGAAATCGAAGCCCCAAAGCCGAGCCTCAGCAGTAACGGTCAACAGCAACCAACCGGCAACGCCGGTTATCTTTCCGCGGCGCGATTGCCTGCTTGGGGTCGTCACCGAAAACCGTGCCGACGTTTTGAAACTCGGCGTTTGCCTAATACGCGCGATGAGTTTGGATCCTCATCTGGAAACATCCCGACGCTCTGCTGCGTGTAACAAGAGGGCATCGGTGGATTCAAGCTGCTAATCACCGCTTCCACTTTAATCGAAGAAGAGAATAACACGACGACCAACGCACCGATCGTGATGACAGGAACCTCAGTCAGTTTGATCTGCACCTAGCAGGGAGAGTAGAACACCCAGAATGACCACGCGTCGCTCGATACTCAGTACTATCTATCAGTAGAGTAAGTCCCCGCGCCACCGTTTCTCGAACCCCGACCTCTGGCGAGAGGCCACGGGGGCGCCGCCTGTCCGGCACACCCAAGGCATAGGAGCACGCAAAGTGGTTGATCCGAATCGGAAGCACCGGATATTGAATCCGCTGGGTGCGGTCGGAGAGTTTCGCATGATATCCGCGGCACATCCGTTTGCAGGCGCGGCGGGCTCGATCCGGCTGATTTTAGAGCCTACTCCATCCAACTCAAGCTCCCGGCACAAGTTTTTGCCGAAGCGAGCTAAAGTCGGCTAGAGTAGTCCGCCATGACGTTGCCGGGGCGAATGAACGACGCCGGCCGTCAACTTAGGAGGAAATATCATGAAGAATATTCTCTTCGCCACGCTAGTGGCCATGAGTCTCGCACTGGCGCCATTCCAGGCTCAGGCGGCGAAAGGAACCCTCACAATCGTCACCTCGTATCCAAAAGACACAACGGGCACTTTCAAGGCCGCGTTCGAGAAGAAGTATCCGAACGTCAAAGTCGAAATGCTCAAGAAGAAAACCACCGCCGGCATAAAGTATCTCCAGGAAACGGCGGGCAACAACACCGCGGATATGTTCTGGGCCTCGGCTCCAGATGCCTTCGAGGTCCTAAAGGGCGATGACCTTCTGATCAAGTACCAGGTCAAGGTCAAGGGCATTCCAGAAAAAGTGGGCGCCTTTCCGATTAACGATCCGGATGGCTACTACAAGGGCTTCGCGGCCTCGGGCTACGGTATTATGTGGAATACGCGGTACCTTAAAGCTAAAAAGCTGCCCGCGCCGGCCGAGTGGTCAGACCTCAAAAATCCTGTGTACCACGGCCATGTGGGCATGAGCGCGCCTTCGCGCTCGGGCACCACGCACCTTACGGTCGAGACCTTGCTGCAGGGCGAGGGTTGGGAAAAAGGCTGGGCGGAATGGAAGGCCATCGCTGGAAACTTCAAGACCGTGACCGAACGCAGCTTCGGTGTCCCTGACGGCGTTAATAGTGGTCAGTTCGGAGTCGGGATCGTCATCGACTTTTTCGGACTTTCCTCGCAGGCTTCCGGATTCCCGGTTGAATATCGTTATCCCACCGTAACGACCCTCGTTCCGGCCAACATTGCGCTGGTGAAGAACGGGCCCAATCCCGAGGCGGCTGGCGCGTTCATCGAATTTCTGCTCTCTCCGGAAGGCCAGGAACTGTTACTGGACCCGAAGATCCGCCGCCTGCCGGTTAACCCGGCGACCTACGCCAAGGCTCCCGCCGACTTTCCAAATCCGTTCAAGGACAGCTCTATCGGATCGGCGGTCAAGTTTGATCTCGCCCTTTCCAAGGGGCGCTACAACGTCGTCAACTCCTTGTTCGACGTGATGATCACATATCGTCTCGACGATCTGCGTGACGCCACCAAGGCCATCCATGACGCTGAGGCCGCCATGGCGGGCAAGCCCAACGACAAGGCAGCTGATCTAATCGCCCAGGCGAAAGCGCTGATCAACCAGGTTCCGGTAGATGCGGCAACTGCGAGTAAGAAGGAGTTCAACGCGATCTTCAAGAAGAAGCGCAAGAAGGCAGCCACAAAGGTCGAAGGCCGCCAGGCGGAGATCGAGCAGGAGTGGGACACCATGGTGAAAGATAATTACGCCAGGGCCAAATCGCTGGCGGAACAAGCGAAGTCCATACTCTGACGGCTTAGCAATTCAATGTGGGCCCGGCTGCGATGCAGGCCGGGCCCCTTGCTTGCAGCTCGAGACGCGCCGCGAGGGGATGATGGCGTCTGTACTTACACCAGGACAACGGGGACCCGCGGTCGCAGGCGGATTGATTGCGTTGTTTCTGATCTTCTTCCTGGCGGTACCGATGGTGCAGGTCGTTGTTGTGGCCTTCCAGGATCCCAATACCGGCGCGCTGACCCTGATCAACTTCGTCGACTTCTTCAGGACCTCGTTGTTCCAGGAGTCGTTCATCAATTCCTTCTACGTGGCCGCGATGTCGGTAGTGCTCTCCTCGTTCTTCGCATTACCGCTGGCCTACTTTACGACTCGTTTCAACTTTGGCGGCGCCCTGTTGATCCAGACGCTGGGAATTATCCCACTGATCATGCCGCCGTTCGTTGGTGCCGTGGCAATGGCATTGTTGTTCGGCACCAACGGCTCGGTGAATTTGCTCCTCGATGAATGGTTCGGCTTCACCATTCCTTTCATGGAGGGTCTGAACGGGGTCATTTTTGTCGAAAGCATCCACTACTTCCCGTTTATCCTCATTAACCTGTCGGCGGCGCTCAATAACATCGACCGCGCCATGGAGGAATCGGCCCAAAATCTGGGCGCTAGCGGTACCCGGCTTTTCCGACGCATCGTGTTTCCGCTTGCCATGCCGGGTTACGTGGCCGGCGCGGCGCTCGTATTCATAAAAGTATTTGATGATCTCGGTACGCCGCTGCTGCTCAATATCAATAATATGCTGGCACCGCAGGCATACCTGCGCATCACCTCCATCGGTATTTCCGATCCCATGGGCTACGTGATCTCGGTGATCTTGGTCGCATTCTCGCTACTTTCGCTGTGGGTCTCACTGCTGGCGCTGCGTGGCAAGGACTATGCCACCGTGCAGAAGGGCGGCGGCGGTCTTGTGCGCCGTGACCTCCGCAACTGGGAAAAGAACGGATGCTACGCCGTCGTTATCTTGATACTGCTGCTGGTGCTGTCGCCTCATCTTGGTCTTCTGCTTCTGTCCTTTGGCACCATCTGGTCGTTCAGCGTGTTGCCCGATGGCTACACCATCGGTCACTACGTCACCGTGTTCAGTGAAGCCTCGGGATACATCACGAACACGCTGCTGTACGCCGGCCTCGCGGCGCTGTTCGACGTCATCATCGGAACCGGCATCGCCTACGTCGTCTGGCGTACGGGGCTGCCGGGCCGAAAATGGCTCGATTATGGCGCCACGGCTGCGCTTGCCGTTCCCGGTGTTGTAATAGGTATTGGATATTTGCGGACCTATCACGGTTTCAATGTACCGATCGTCGACCAGCCGCTTGCTTCATGGTGGGTCATCATCGTCGTGGCGCTTACCATACGACGGCTGCCCTACGCACTGCGGGCCTGTGTCGCCGCTTTGCAGCAGGTGAGTGTTACGCTGGAAGAAGCGGCGGAAAACCTCGGGGCGACTAAGGGTCGCTCCGTGTGGCGCATTGTCGTGCCTCTGATGTCCGGCGGTATCCTCGCGGGCTTCGTCACCAGCTTCGCCACCGCCTCGGTGGAACTTTCCGCCACCCTCATGCTGGTGGCCGTGGATTCCGACGCGCCCCTGGCCTACGGCATATACGAGTTCATGCAATCGGCCGCCGGACGCGGACCCGGAGCCGCTCTTGGCGTCATCGGCGTCGTGTTCGTAGGTCTGGGCACTTACATCTCCCACCGTATTATTGAGCGTGGTCGGGTGACCCGTGAGTCCACCGCCATCGTCGCCGAAGGCGCTTTCGCATGACGAGCACAGACACGACGGCGGCCGGGGTGGACATCGAGAACTTGAACGTGTCCTTTGGTGATACGCACGTACTCAAGGGGGCCAATCTGTCCATCGAGCCCGGCGAATTCTTTGCCTTTCTCGGCCCGTCGGGTTCCGGAAAGTCGACCCTGCTACGGGCAATTGCCGGATTCGGACCGACGCCGACCGGGCGCATCCTCATCGGCGGTGAAGAAGTGGCACACCTGCCGCCGTGGAAGCGCAACGTGGGAATGGTCTTTCAAAGCTACGCACTGTGGCCACACATGACGGTGCGCCGAAACGTCGCCTTCGGTCTCGAGGAGCGCAAGCTGCCTAAGCGGGAGATTGCCAGGCGCGTCGATATTTCTCTGGAGATGGTGGGTCTGGTCGATCTTGCTGAGCGCCGCCCGGCCCAGCTCTCCGGCGGTCAGCAGCAGCGCATCGCATTGGCGAGAACCCTCGTTGTCGAGCCGCGTGTGCTGCTGCTGGACGAGCCACTGTCTAATCTAGATGCGAACTTGCGCATTCAAATGCGTCGGGAACTACGTGAGTTGCAGCAAAAGCTTCAGCTCACCACAATCTTCGTGACCCACGATCAAGAAGAGGCCAATACTACCTCCGACCGAATGGCGGTGCTGAACGACGGTATCATTCAACAGGTCGGTACACCCATGGAACTCTATGACAATCCTGCCAATTTGTTTGTCGCAACCTTTCTCGGCACCGCCAACGTTCTCACGGGGGTCGTGGAAGATACCGACAATGGTGCGCAGTTCGGCTCCAGCAATTGCGCGCCTATCCCCCTAGACACGGAGGAGCGCGGGCCACGGAGTCTGGTGTTCCGACCGCAGAACATCGCCATCGCGCCCGCGAATGCCCCCGTTGCCTCCGACCGGGTGCGAATCGACGGCACCGTCTCCCACACCGAATTCTTGGGTAGCATCATCCGTTATGGGGTGAGTGTCGGTGCAGATACAGCGCTCGTCGACGACCAGCACCGGCGAGGTGCGCCCGTTTTTGCGATTGGTGACGAGGTTAGTCTCTTCCTCCAACAAGACCAGATCACGATGTTGAAGGACTGACGCATTAGGTGATCTTTGGAGGCTCGCCGAAGGTGGACACAGCTAGTTCCGACTCTGTCATAAAGCGTTACTACCGGGAACGAGCCCCAGTTTACGACCGCGTCTATAGGTATCCCGAAAGGCGACAGAATCTTCTATACCTCGAGCGCCACGTTGCGAATCAGTTTGCTGGACGCGACGTGCTTGAAGTGGCCGCGGGAACTGGCTATTGGACCCAGTTCATATGTCGGAAGGCCAATTCAATCCTCGCCACAGACGTTATCGTCGAAGCACTCGCTCAGATCAAATTGCGTGGCGGGACGGACACCCTGAGCACCCGGTTAGTAGATGCCTATTCTCTTGACGAGCTGGATCAGACCTATACCGGCGCATTCGCCGGGCTTTGGTTTTCTCATGTGCCCGTCGAGCGGCGCCGCGAGTGGTTGATTTCGCTCCAACGTCGCCTCGACCCAGGAGCGATCGTCGTACTTCTGGACAATTCACTGGCCCAGTGCGAAAGAATTCCGTTGTCGTGCAGCGATGAGCGTGGCAACACCTACCAGGATCGTCTTACCGACTCTGGTGAAATCTACCGCGTGTTGAAGAATTTCCCGACGGAAAAAGAATTGCTCGAGGCCACTTCGGGGCTGGGAAGCGGCCATCGATATCAGGAACTGGAACACTTTTGGCTCTTTAAGTACGTCGTGGACTCGCCGTTGGTCCAATGAGCTGTGAACCGTTAGCTGTGACGATAAACCACCTTTCTAACGCATGAATAACTATTTCCAATAATTTGTGTCCGAGACTCACTGAAATCATGACCATAGTCTTGTTTGACGTCTTCCAGTGTGTCCACGAGCAAGGCGCGCCCCAGCGGTGATAGCTTAAAGCAATCCACCCGCAACGCCGGTCATTCTTCCTATCCGCCACGCAGACGGAGATCTGTTATCCCCGGATGGCTGGATTTTTGTAACTCAGGCGCCCCCACGACCCCGGCGAAATCTTCCAGAGCGACTGGTACCGTCACACTCCAGGCATCAATTCGGCTAGTCCGCGCTATTCACGAACCCGCCGCTATGGACGTTGATTTGCCGGCACCTGCGGCAAAGCGAGACCAAAAAAAAGCGTTCCACGTCCCCACGGACACGCTATCGCGCCTTTCAGCTACAAACTTCCGCTTCCGCACCTCGGGCGCTGGTGCCTAACGCGGGCTAGGGGGCCGGCCCCTAGCTGTGCGTTCAGCGAGAGAAGTTCGCAACCTTCGGCTTCGCAAGCCGCTCGAAATCGGCGTAGTCGAGCTGCAGCAGCTCGGTGTGCGACCCTGCGTTGAAGGCGATCTGTGCATCTTTGGTCAGCGCCTCGTCGGCGAACACCTCCATGCCGTAGAGGTTTCCGAAGGGCGGCATGGCGCCAAGTTCGACGCCTTGGAAGGCGTCTCTGAAGTCGTCTTCCGTAGCGAGCGTTACGGACTTGGCATTTGACGCTCCGCGGAGAAGATCCAGATCCACCTGGTCAGTGGCGCGAAGCACCGCCATTGCCATCTTGCCATCGATGTTGACCATGACGGTCTTTGCCATCTCACGGCCGGGTATGTGCGCCGCCGCGGCAATCTTCTGTGCCGTGTAAGCAGGTGAATGGCGAATGGTAACGTACTCCACCTTGTTGTCATCTAGGAAACGGGTGAGTGTATTGATGGGCATGGGACCTCCCGGGCCATGCCGCCGGCGCAGGAGGCGCCTGCGGCTGGATTTAGGATCTAGTCGCATTATCCGCCCAGCAGAAAAAGAAGAAAACGATCTGGATCAATAGCCGTGAAGGTTAAATTAGAATACTTTTAACAAGCGATTAGCCCGCGCAGTACGCTTATGGCGGCACGCAAGAAGCCCATGGACACGGAGGCCGCTGGGGCGTGCCGTAAAAGCCGCGCGACAGGACCATGAGGTCCGAGTACGCGGCTTTCGAGAGCAGGCGCTGAGGCTTTTCCCCTGGATCTGCGCACGTTGCGGGCGCGAAGCCACTCGAGACAACCTGCGCGAGGTCACCGTCCACCACAAAGAGCACGACCACGGCAACAACCCCTCGGACGGCAGCAAGTGGGAGCTTTTGTGCCTTTACTGTCACGATCAGGAGCACGACCATCTGTCGGCGCCCGACGAGGGCGTAAGAGCGTATGACTCCGGGCGAGCGCAGGCAATGAGCTACAGTCCCTTCGAAGGCCTGGACTCGCTGTTGAAGCGAAAGGATTAAGCTCGCGGATCCCAGGATGCGCGTATCCGACCTAAGGCCGGCGCGGAGTCAGATTCTGTCCGCGGGGAGCCTTGTCGCCGTCGTTTCGGTTGTGCCCGGGTCCGGCGGCGGCAGGTCTGACGGGGCCATTTGCGGGCGCGTGTTCTCCGATGATGCGGACTCAGGCTGGGGCGGCGCTTTCGGCGGTGTTTTTGCGCTCGGGAGCTTTTTCTCCCGTTCGCAGATGAAAGCGGCTTGAGCCTTGCGGTCGATGTAGCCGTCTATCTTGCCGGGATCGCAGCCCAGGGCAGCCAGCCTTTGCTCTTCCTCCCGGACTTTTAGCGTCGCCTGCTTGAGCGCTTTTTCCAGCCCGCGGGTGTGCACCGCAAGCCCGTAGACGTCGGACTGAAAAACAGCCATGGCCATACCCACCACATCCCCCTTGCGATTGACGATAGGTCCGCCGCTCAAGCCCGGGTGCAGGGGTGTATCCAGCTCCATCAC
Organism: uncultured Gammaproteobacteria bacterium; assembly: GCA_947258715.1. Classification (GTDB taxonomy): domain Bacteria; phylum Pseudomonadota; class Gammaproteobacteria; order HK1; family HK1; genus CAMYJH01. The sequence continues at coordinate 38,569 of CAMYJH010000006.1, read as the reverse complement.
TTCGGGTCCAACCACGCGCACGAATCCGCGAACGGCCTGTGGTATGGCGACGCCTTCGCGCAGGCGGGAAAATGGATACCCCACCGCAAGCACGTCGTCCAGCGGCTCGGTCTTGGTCTTGGTCAGTTCCAGTCGCTTGAATTTGGTGTCGAAGTCCATGATCTGAAACACCGCGACGTCGCTGCCGTCGGGCACCGGCACCGGCACCATGACCATGCCGGCGGGTGTCGATGCCAGCTCTTCGGATATACTGATCTGGGGCGAGTACAGGAACCGGAGGCCGTTTTCATCCTGATCGCTGCGGTATCCGGTTTCCGAGGAGATCTCCTTTTCGTCCTTGCTCTCGTCCATCACCGTGGATCCTGTTCTCCAGACGCTCCAGCGGACGCTGTCGGGTACGTATTTGACCAGGCCGAGTTCCTTGAGCATAAGGAACTCGCGTTCGTAGCGCCATGGAAACAATACGTGCTGTGCCGTAAGCCCGAGCCCATCCTCGGCGATCACGAACCCGGTGCCAAAGGAGTTGTATTCGGATATCTCGTTTGACCGAGTGATCTCGACCTTGTACTGCGTGTGAATAAAAACGACGGACTCGCTCGCAGTTTGCAGAATACGTTTGTACAGTTCTCCTTCGGGCTCCTGTGACTTGATCTGAGACTTGACGGACTCAAACAAGCGTCCCTCTAAATTCTTGAAATTCTGGTAGGTTTCGACCATCTTGGAGGAAAAATCTTGGCGCAGAGAGGCGATCCGCTGCTGGGTCTCACGCTCGAGTTCTTCTCGCGCTCTTGTATCTTCTTCGCTCAACCGCGCGAGATTTTCACGCGCGCGGGAGCTGATTTGGTTCAATCTGCGGTCGAACTCCACCCGGATGTCCCGGTTGGACGCCTCCTGCAACAGTTGCAGTTCGGCAATCGCGCCCGAAAGCTGAGTCTCCGTGGACTCCAGACGGCGTAGCGTGTCCATGACCCGGCTTCGGGTGCGCTGCATGTCTGCTTCAGCCTGAGCGAGTCGCTGTTCGGCGCTTACCAGCTGTTTCCGCGCGTGTTTCAGCACGGTGTAAACGTAGCCGGCGTATCCGGAACCTATGAGCGTCAGCAGCAACATGGCTACGGCGAGGAACTGCCGCCGTACGTACCAGGGCGTGAGTACGTCGGCCACCAGGCTGTAAAGCCGGCGGCCGGACTTGTCGATCACGTCCAGCCGGCTGCCTGGCCTTAGATGCCGGTCGGGCTCTTCGAGGGTTTTTCCATCGACGGCTACGGTGACGAAATTGTTGAGTTCGTCCGGCGGAAGTTTGGTGGTAAAGCGAAGCGTTCTCCCGTCGCGGCTGAGCTCAAACAGGACATCGGGGCCTGCACCCTCCGGGAGGCGCATCTCGCAGTCCTCGGCAAACCCGCAGCGCAGGCGCTGTGGAAACTTGCCCTTGAGCATCCGATGGTCGGCGGCGTCCTGAAAATGGACGTGGATCGGCCTGTCGGTGGAACGCCTGGACGGTTTCATGAGCTGCTCGAAATCGATCGCCCGGGCTTAATGGACGTGGGACGCCGCCACCGCCCTAAACGGGCGATATACGGCCCCTGCCTTGCGCTCGGGAACATGCGCGGCCCCGTGATCGATCAAAAAACCCTTCTATTTCTAATAGTTGATGAGGCTGCCCGCGTCCAGCAGAGTTGCCGCAGGGGGTGATCGGCGAGTCACGGGATTTAGCTCAAAAACTCCCGCGTGCGTGGGTCTTTGGCTTGCTAAAAGAAGGTCTTGGGCGGACCGTGCGCGACGATGACGCCGCGGTCGGTGAAGTAGATGTGGTTGGCGAGTTCGCGGGCGAAGCCCATTTCGTGGGTCACCAGCATGCAGGTCATCCCGTCTTCGGCCAGATCGCGGATTGTGACCAGAACCTCCTTCACCGTTTCAGGATCCAGCGCCACGGTGACTTCGTCGAAGAACATGACGTCGGGGCTCATGGCGAGCGATCTCGCGATAGCGACGCGCTGCTGCTGTCCTCCGGAAAGCTCGCCGGGACAGTTGTTCTTCTTGCCCTGAAGGCGAACCTTTTTGATCAGCACTCACTCACGCTCTTCAACTGCCGCTTTGTCATGCTTCAAAACGTGTACGGGCGACATCATCAGGTTCTGGACCGCAGTCTTATGACGGAAGAGGTTGTATTTCCGATAGACCATGCCGGTTTCTTTCTGAGTTCGAGTTTGTCGAGCTTGGGATCGTTCACGTCCTGGCCCTCTACCTTGATGGGTCCCTTGTCGATCGAATTGAGCGTATTAACGCAGCGGTGAAAGGGGCGCGACAGGCGCAGCGCTCCACGAGCGGAAAAGCCCGATCGGGGGCGGTCCGGCTCTCGGACGCACGCGTCAGGCGGCGCCGCTATTCGCTCTTGTTGAACCGGTCCGCGTCAGCGGCCTTTTCCAATACTTCGATGGCCTCGTTGAGCTGAGTCGACGCTTCTTCGCGCTTGCCCTCGGCGAGCAGTCTTTCGCCATTAGTGACTGAATCGATGATTTGCGACACTTGCTTCGCTGTCAGAGGGTGTTTTTTAGCGGAAAGCTGATCGATTTTATTCAGCCGAGCATCGGCATCGTCGCCGCCGCAGGCCGACCCGGTAGCCGCAAGCGCCGCCTCGACGAGTGTTCTCTTGATGCTTCGAAAACGGGTTAATGGGGGTGGGCATACGCCCCAAGCACAATCTTACATCGCCTTCAGAGCGTGAAAAAGCCGTCGCCCTGCTAGGGCGGAGAACCATGATTCGCCTCCTAAGACCGGCGGATCGGGACATTGACGGGTTCAACGGCGAAAACTGCGCTGCAAAGGTCCATTGAATGTTTCGATCCCAGGTCCAATACTGAATCATAGGATTGACGGAAACATTTCCTTCATTGATTCCGGAAGAAACCTTATTTGCCGCGATCCCGGTGGAGAAGCCTCGGAGGGCTTCCGAGCTGTCGAAGCTCGAGGCCAACCAGCGTATCCGCGGGCGGCATCGCTACCGGCTTCACAAGCGCGTCGGCAACGGTGCCTTTGGCAGCGTGTGGGTGGCGGAATGTATCGAGCCGGACGACGATGCGCCCGAGGTGCCACCGCGGGTCGTTGCGATCAAGTTCTTCAACCCTATCGCTGAATTCGACACCACGAGCTTTATACGCCGTGAGCTTTCGGCGCTGTTGTCCATGCGTTCGGAGTTCATTCCCAGGGTCTATGACTGGACGGTCAACGAGCGGCTCTCGTTCTTTGTCATGGATCTTTACCGCCACGGCTCGCTTGCCGCCGCGTTCAAATCGAAGTTCAGCCTAGACGACGAAGAAACTTGGCTACTGCTGGTGGATCTGCTTCGCGCGCTCAAGGTGGCCCATCGCGCCGGGATCCTGCATCTGGATATCAAACCGGCAAATATCATGAACGACGGCCGGGGCGGTTATCATCTTCTTGATTTTGGCATTTCCCAAGCGGTGCAGGTGAGTCAAGGTCCAGCACGAACCGTCGGCGCGGGATCGCGCGGTTACCAGGCGCCTGAGCAATGGCGCATGGAGTTGGACAAGATGGATACGCGTACGGACCTTTGGGCGGTAGGCGCCACCGCATGGGCGCTGCGGACCGGGTACAACCTGGCCAAGCACCCGGAAAAGCTGATCAAGGACGCCAAGGGCAAAGAGCCTTCTCTGCCGCCGCTCTCCACCGAGTGTATTAGCGTTTCCGAAGAGCTAGACGAACTGATCATGAGCCTCGTCTGCGATGACCCGGCCGAGCGGCCCGGCGGTGCCGCCGAAGTGCTCGAGCGGCTGAAAAAGGCAACCGGCCTCGTCGTCGTCGAGGAGCCGACCGCAATGGAGCGGCACGATCACGACGACGTGGAAGTGCGGCCAATTATCGATTCGGTGATGGATCCATTGTGGGCCTCGTTACTCAACCGGGCGGACCTCACTCGGCACTTCGCCCGCTTCAAAGACGGAGAGTATCTCTGCCACGAGGGCGACGCCTCTTACGAAGCGTTTCTGCTACTGCAGGGTAAAGTGCGCATTGAACGCGGAGGTAAATTGATCGAATTCGACGACCGTGAAGGCACTTTTATCGGCGAACTCTCAACCCTCACCGGTACACCGCGGGCAGCGTCGGTCCAGGCAGTGGGAACCGTCTGGGCTTGCGTGTTTAATGCGGCGGAGTTCGAGCGACTGCTGGCGGCCCACCCGGCGATCGCCATACGTCTGATCAAGCTCATGGCCGAGCGGTTGGTGCGTTCCAAGTAAAGCTCCCATTCAACCGCCCCTCCCGGTTGAAATATAATCAGGCGCTGAACGGATAAAGCGCAGGCGTACGCGCCTTCCCGCTCACCGGACCGTTTTAACGACTGAGGAGGGTGGAAAATGAGCAAGCGAGACGAATACGTCGAGCGGGTCAAGAAGAGGCTCGACGAGTGGAATTCAGACATAAAAAAGCTCGAGGATGCTTACGAAAAGGCGGAATTCGGGGCCAGACTTCGACTGCAGGAGCAGATCCAGAGCCTGCGGCGTCATCGCGAGGAGGTCCAAGGGCAGATCGAACGCATAGAGGACGCGGCGGAGGAAGTTTGGCACGAGATTGCCCGAGGCGCCGAGGAAGCGTGGAGACTGATCGGCGATACCTTTGCCGGGCATCGGTCGTCCCAGCGAGAGAAGCCGGACGAAGAAAAAGTTTCTGAAGAGAAAGCCGGAGGCAGAACGTCCCATGCAAAAAAGGCAACCACAAAGAAGTCGCCTAAGAAGTCCACGGTCAAGGGCGCATAAGATGGGCGACGCCCCGCCGGTGGTCCGGGTTGGGTAAACCGACGCGAGGTTGCCAGTACGCCGCGCGTCCCGGCGGGGGCGGGAGCCCAACGTATCGCCCTCGAAGTCCTGTATTATCTGTTCGCTCAGCGCTCGTTGCAGCCTAAACTTCATTGCATGAATTTTCTGGTTGCCGTATTGATCATGGCTGGTGGGCTGATTGTTGTATTCGGCGAACTCAGCGCCTCGAGAACGTTGAAAAAAACGCAAACCTGGCCTGAGACCACAGGGGAAGTGTTGTCGTTCCAGTTGAGTCGAAGCTATCTGGGGGACTTCTTTGCCAGCATTCGATATCGGTATCAGGTCGACGGGCTGGACTACACCGGGGATACCATCCGCCCGGGAGGGCGGATGACATTTCGCTCCCGGCGTCTGGCGAGAGAGCTGCAAGACCGGTATAAGCTGGGCGTAAACGTACCCGTGTATTACAACCCGGACAATCCGGCGGAGTGCTGCATCGATCGGGAGCAAACGGCAGCTGGAAGCAGCGCCATCTACTGGGGTCTGGCTATCGTGGTGCTGGGTGCTTTCGTGATCTTCAAGGCGCTCTGAGTTAGCTTTCGCGGTCCGCCTTGGGGGTGATGCGTACGCGTAAAGGTTAATTGCGTTGCGCATGGATGCGGCGTTTGCTCCTAGAAAATGAGAAAAAATTCAAGCACGTGCTGTCTGTCTTGTCTCAGTGCCGGACATCGGCACGCCGCCAGGGACGTATCTTTTACATGTCCAAATCGTAAAAACTGCCAGAGGACGCCTTCGTTATGCCGCTGAGAAAGTACTGGAAACAAAAACACAAACTGATCGAGCTTTCCATCGTCGCCATGCTGCTGGCTCTGTTCGCCAGCACGGTTTCGGCGGAGCATGAAGCCGACCATCGTTATGATATTCGAGGTTACGTGCTGGACGCGCAAAAGAATCCGCGTTCTGGCGTTCCCGTGACCATTCTGATGGACGACAAGACCATCGGCAGCGGAAGCAGCGACAGCAAGGGTTTTTACAGCGTTCGGCTGCACCTGCACGACAGCGACATCGGGAGATCTCTTAAGGTGCGTGCGGGAAACGCTCAGGCAGACATACGCATGCAGGCAAAGCGCGGTGACCAGACGACCACGCGATTCCACCACATAAACTTTGTCGGCCGGGAAATTGTTGAAGAAAAACTGTCCGCCGGCAGCGTCCCCACCTGGGCGTATATCGCTGCGGCTCCGGTTGTCTTATGGGCGGGCGTATACATGACGGGGGCAGTGCGGAGGAAGGTCCGCCAGACGAGATCAACGCAAAGAAAAAAGAACAAAGGAAAGCGGAAAAGTTGAAGATCGTATGCCATTTATACGAGTACGCTAGCTAACCGGTGAGCGTGAAAAGAATCGTCCTCGACCGTCCCAATGTGAGATTACCGGTGAGTAAGCTAGTAGGGTTCCGCGCCGCTTGATCCAAGTAATCGCGGTCAGGCCTGCTGCTACCGAGGGGTTGCTTTACTTCCACCGAGATGGCGCGTATTAGACGTCGACTGTCGGCTGTTACTATCAGCAAGCCATGAAGATTATTCGGTTCAACGCTTTTGGCAGGGGCCACGAGGTGGCCGGCGTAATGGAGGTAGACGATCCCGGCTCGCCGGCGGAGGACGAAGTGCTGGTGGAGGTGGAGGCGTTTCCCATTAATCCGGTAGATCTGCTTACCATCGCCGGCACCTATGCCAGCCGGCCGAAACTGCCCGCGATTCCAGGTTCCGAAGGGGTCGGACGGGTGTTGAAGAGGGGGGCAGACGTCACCCACCTAAAGCCCGGCGATCGAGTATTGCTAATGGGACGAGAGAATTGGATGCAGCGCAAGCGGGTCAAGGCTGCTGAAGTGCTTGCCATTGGCGTCGAAGCCGACCCGCTCCAGCTGGCGATGTTGAAAATCAATCCGGCGACGGCGTTGCTCATGCTGAAGCGCTATCGCGAGCTTAGTTCCGGTGACTGGTTGATCCAGAACGCAGCCAATTCGGGCGTAGGTACCAATCTCATCAGCCTGGCGAATGCGGACGGTGTACGCAGCGTCAACGTGGTGCGCCGAAGTGAGCTGATTGCGCCACTCGAGTCGCTGGGCGCGGACGTTGTTCTGATAGATGGCCCGGACCTCGCCGCGCGCGTGCGCGAGGCGACGCAGAATGCAGACATTGCGCTCGGCATCGACGCCGTTGCCGGGAGCGCAACCGGCCGCCTGGCGGAGTGTCTCGCCGAGGGCGGCGTGGTGGTCAATTACGGTCTCTTGAGCGGCGAGCCCTGCGCCATCGATCCGCACCAAGTGGTGTTCCGGCAGATTAGTCTGACCGGCTTCTGGCTGGTGAAACACTTGGGCACCATGTCTAACGACGAGCGGGCGGCGTTATACTCGGAACTCGGCGCGCGCGTTGCCAGCAAAGCGCTGCAAGTCAAGATTGCCGCCGTCTACGGCATCGATGACATCAAGTCGGCGCTAGAGCACGCGGCGCGCGAGGCCCGCGGCGGAAAGGTGCTCGTGACTCCGAACGGTCCTGTCAGCTGATGAAATGAAAAGCAGAAAGCTTCAAATCATCGCGGCCAAGTCCTGTATCTGTAAGCAAGGCCGATCACAATCCCTGGTGAGGAGCGTGGCAACGGGAATGAAACATGGACGCTGAAGTACTCTCGCGTTTTCAGTTCGCATTCACGGTCGCGTTCCACATCATCTTTCCGTCTTTGACCATCGGGCTGGCAAGTTATCTTGCCGTGCTCGAAGGACTGTGGCTGTTGCGCGGCCGCGAAGTCTACATGGTGGCTTTTCGCTACTGGCTGAAGATCTTTGCCCTCTCTTTCGGCATGGGCGTGGTCTCCGGTATCGTCATGAGCTATCAGTTCGGCACCAACTGGGGCCCGTTCTCCGACAAGACCGGGCCGGTGCTGGGCCCGCTGCTTGGATACGAGGTGCTCACCGCTTTCTTCCTTGAAGCCGGATTTCTCGGCGTCATGCTCTTCGGCATGAATCGGGTGGGTAAGAAGCTTCACTTCCTCGCCACCCTCCTGGTCGCCATCGGCACCCTCATCTCAACCTTCTGGATTCTGTCGGCCAACAGCTGGATGCAGACGCCGCAAGGCTACGCCATCGAGAGCGGGCAGTTCGTGCCGGCCGACTGGTGGGCGATTATTTTCAATCCGTCCTTTCCCTACAGGCTGGTTCACATGGTGCTGGCCGCCTATCTCACCACCGCTTTCGTCGTCGGTGCCGTTGGCGCCTATCACCTGTTGCGCGATCGGAACAACCAGCCTGCAGCGCTGATGTTTTCCATGGCCATGTGGATGGCGACGCTGGTGGCGCCGGTGCAAATCCTCGCCGGTGATTTTCACGGACTGAACACGCTCGAACACCAGCCGGCGAAGGTGGCGGCCCTGGAAGGCCACTGGGAGACACAGCGCGGCGCGCCGCTGATTCTTTTCGGCATGCCGGACCAGGAGGAGGAGCGAACCAAATACGAGATCGCGATTCCAAAGCTCGGCAGCTTGATCCTCACCCATGACGTCAACGGCGAAATCCGCGGGCTCAAGTCCTGGCCCGAGGACGAGCGCCCGCCGTCGGCGATCGTCTTCTGGAGCTTCCGCATCATGGTGGGCGTCGGCTTCGCCATGGCGCTGACCGGCCTTCTGAGTTTATACCTTCGCTGGAGAGGTCGGCTGACCACCACGCCCTGGCTGCTGCGACTCGCGGTTCTCATGGGACCTACGGGATTCATTGCGGTCATCGCCGGCTGGGTGACCACCGAAGTCGGTCGTCAGCCCTATCTCGTCTATGGACTGATGCGATTGTCCGAGGGTCGCTCGCCCATTGACGCCCCGGCAGTGGCGGGTTCGCTGCTGAGCTTCGTGGTGGTTTACTTCCTCGTGTTCTCCATCGGCATTGTTTACATCCTTAGGCTCATGGGTCACCCGCCGGATGCCGGTAAGCCGGAGATCGAAGCCGATATTCCCTACCGTGCCAGCCATCCCCTGCCACCCGTGCCGGATTCGTTGACGGTAAGGCGGGCAGATCTGTGACAATCGACCTGGCATTCGTATGGTACGCGATCATCGGATTCGCGGTGCTGATGTACGTAGCGATGGACGGCTTTGATCTTGGTGTCGGCCTTCTGTTTCCCTTCATCAAGGACGAGCGCAAGCGGGACATCATGACCAACACCATCGCGCCGGTGTGGGACGGCAACGAAACCTGGCTGGTTCTTGGTGGCGGTGGGCTGTACGCCGTCTTTCCCCTGGCGTATTCCGTGGCTCTGACGGCGCTCTATGCACCGCTGATCGCCATGCTCCTTGCGCTCGTGTTTCGCGGCGTCGCGTTCGAGTTCCGTTTTAAGGACCCGGATCACAAAATCTGGTGGGACCGCGCATTTTACGGTGGCTCCGCACTGGCGACGTTCTGCCAGGGCATTGTGCTCGGTGCGTTCGTTCAGGGCATCGAGACTGAAGGCAGGCTGTACGCGGGCGGCTGGTTTGACTGGCTCACGCCTTTCAGCGTCTTTTGCGGAATCGCCGTGTTGGTTGGCTACGCCCTGCTCGGGGCGGCCTGGCTGGTGATCAAGACCGAGGGCGATCTTCAGTCGCGCTGCTTCGAGTTCCTGGTGCCGCTGGCTTTCTGGATTCTGTTGGCCATCCTCATCGTCAGCTTGTGGACGCCGTTCCTGAACCAGGATATCGCCAGGCGGTGGTTTACCTGGCCGAATATCGCCTGGTTTGCTCCGGTGCCGCTGCTGGTGGCGGTGATTGCGGTACTGCTGTTTCGCGCCATCATCAAAAGGCACGAGGTTCAACCCTTCTTGCTGGCACTGGTGTTGTTCATTCTGGCCTTCGCCGGGCTCGGCATCTCTCTCTTTCCAAACATCGTTCCGCCCGACATCAGCTATGTGGAAGCCGCCGCGCCGGCCAAAAGCCTCAAATTCCTGCTCGTCGGCGCCGCCGTTCTTATTCCGCTAATTCTCATCTACACCGCCTATGGCTATTGGGTGTTCCGTGGCAAGGTCCGCGGCGACGAGGGATACCATTGAACCTCAGTGCGGGAGCGAAGCGGTTGTTGTGGTTCGCCGGCCTTTGGGCCGGTGGCGTGGTTTGTGTGCTGGCGCTGGCTTACGGTGTGCGGGCGCTGATGGGGCTGGGCTAGCGACTCCGGCGCAATACGCTTCGCTATTGCGCCCGACACCCCTGGTGCTGGCTTTCGCTCCATAAGGCCGGTCGTGCTGTCTTTATCGCGCTTTTGTCAAAGCATGCTCGACATCACTGTCGCCAGGCCCAGAAAGCTGAAAAACCCCATCACGTCGGTAACTGTGGTCAGGATAATCGATCCCGACTGAGCGGGATCCTGGCGCAGCGCGGAGAGCACCATGGGAATAGCGGCGCCGGCGACGCCGGCGATGACCATGGAAAGAATCATGGCGAGAAAGATCACCAGGGTCAGCCCAAAGGACCGACTCCAGACCAGCACTCCGAGGCCGGTGACCAGCGCGATGGCGATCCCGTTGAGTGCACCGGCAAAGGCCTCCTTTAGCGCAACCCGTAGCCAGTGGCGGACGCGCACTTCCCGAAGCGCCAGGCCACGCATGGTGACCGCGAGAGCCTGGGCACCGGTGTTGCCCGACTGTCCGGCCACCACCGGAAGCAGCACGGCGAGCGCGGTGAATTGAGCAATCGTGTTCTCGAACAAACCCACAACTGAGGCGGCTAGAAAGGCGGTCAGTAAATTGATATTGAGCCACGGCAGCCGTTTTTTAACTGCCACAATCGGGCTAGACAGGGCACGTTCCTCCTTACCGGCGCCGAACAGCGCTGCGAGATCGCCAGCGGCCTCTTCCTGCACGGCTTTTACCAGCGCATCGTGTCGGATAACGCCGATAAGGCGATCCTGACCGTCCACCACCGGCAACAGTCTCAGCTTGCCCTGTGTGAGCGCCGCGACCACATCATCGCGTGGCGCCAGGGCGTGAATGGCCGGCGGTCGATCCTTGATCAGCTGCTCCAGACGCATGCCCGGCTCGGCAACGACGATGTCGGCGAGCGTCAGCAGACCCAGCAGCTTGCGCGCCTCGTCCACCACCAGGAGACTGAAACGCGGAGGCTCGCCGGCGCTGCGCAGCCGTTCCAGGGTTTGTTTTACCGTGAGCGCCGGGCGAAACGTTGCCACCCGGGTTTCCATCATATGGCCGGCGCTGTTCTCGGGGTAAGACATCAGCTCGCGCAACTCGTCGGCAAGGCTGCTCTCAAGCTTAGTCATCCGCGAGTTACGTTCGTCTTCCGCAAGAAGGCTCAAAAGCAGCGCCGCCTTGGCCGGATCGATCTCCGCCAAGACGTCCTTGAGCGATTCGTCGCTCAATTGCCGCACGCATTCTGCGGCCAGTGTTTCGTCCAGCCGGTCGAGCACGCTGGCGGCTCGCGACGGCTCCTGCACGCTCAGGAAGTGCGCTACCTCATCAACCGGCGCGGATTCCAGCGCTTGCGCGACTTCTCCTGGATTCAGGTCGATGTAAGCGGCGGCGATGGCCTCGGCCAGCGCGGAGTTCTCGATACTCATGCGGGTCGCTCCTTGGAATTCTTATCGCTTGTCGTGTCCGTGTCCCTCGCGCGTCCCGCGATCCCGTCCATGACGCCCGCAAGGCCCATCCAATAGAGTTCGCCCAGGGCAAGGGCGGTGTCCATGACCTGCTCATCTCCGCTTTCCTGCCCCAGCTCTTCCCTCAGTCGAGAGATAGTCTGGTAACGAACCACGCCGAGAAACACGCCGTCTTCGTCGGTCACCGGAAGGGTATGAAAAGAGCGCCAGTAGGGGCTCTTAACCATCGCCGCTTTGGGGACCAAAGGATTCAGCGCCAACACATCACGATTCATCAGGGAAGAAACGAGATCGGAACGCTTTCCGCGGATCAGGTTCTTGAGACTGATGACACCGACGAGTCTTTGCTTTCGATCCAGCACGTAGACGTAAAAGGGCAATTCGAGCCGCACCGCTCGCGCGCGCTTCAGGGCCTCCTGAATGGTGATATCGTCCGGCACCGTCAGCACGAACGCATCCATGAGCTCGCCCACGGTACCCTCCGGATAGCGAAGCATGACTTTTAGAGGTTCAGAGATTTCGTTATCCAGCGCTTCAAGCAACGCTTCACGGATGGCGGGTTTGGACACCCGCATGACGGCCAATTGGAAATCAGTGTGCAGCAGCGCAAAAAGTCGCGCCGCGGATCTCGTTTCCATGGCCGCGATGCAGTCTGCGCCCAGGTCCGGGCTCATGTGTTCGAGCGTGGGCGCAACGGACTCACTGGATGTCTGTTCGAACAGCGCCGCCAACTGGCGCGAAGAATATTTCTCCAGCAGCCGTGCCGCTTCGACCGGGTGTTTTCGCATGAAGGCGTCACAGACCAACGGCGTTGCACTCATGCTGGATCTCCGCGCTTGAGGAGAAGGGAGGACTCTTCGTTGAAGCGCTGCGCAGGCACCATGACCCGACCCTGTTCGCTCTCGAGCATGACTGCGGTGTCGGTGATCTCGAGGATCCTTCCTTCGTATTCCCCGGTTCGCACGACGTCGCCGACTTCGTAGACCCTGCGCACGTAGCGCGAGGCGAGAATATTGCCGACGGAGCTACGTGCGCCGAGACCGAACGCTACCGCGGCGGCGCCGAAGGTGGCAGCGAAAAAGGTCGCGACGGTCACCGTAAGTATCGTGCTTTCAATTCCGAGCTCGTCAACCGCGATGATGGCCATCACCAGAATCACCATCACCTGGGCAACGCGAGCCATCAGGTCTCCCCAGGCGAGCTTTGCCCTGGCCGCTGCGCGCGCAATGAGAAGGCGCAGGAACTCCCCGGCCCAAATGCCGACGAGCAGGATCAGTACGCCCGCGAGCACCCGGGGCAGGTACGCGGTTACCAAGCCGACGAAGTTGGATACGGCGCGCAGTCCGAGGGCTTCAATCGCCGCCGCCAAAAAGAAAAGCAGCACGGTCCAATAGACGACGCCACCGACAATGGCCGGCGTCGTCTGCCAGGTTCGCGACCGCTGGGTATGCGCGTCCACGGCCTTGGTGCTACCGACGCGCTGTCGGCCCACGGTCCTCAGTATCCCCTTGGCAATTCTGGAAACGGCGGCGCGCAACAGTCGCGCTACCAGCCAGCCGATGAGCACCAGCGCCAGGGCTCCGAGAATATTCGGAAGGTACTCGAGGACCTTTAACCCCACTCGAGCTATGGAATCAGAGAGCTGAGCAGCAAAATTCTGTGCATCCATAACTAAGACTCCCTTGAGGCCTCGTTGCCTGCGCCGAAGCTACAAACCGGGTCGAGCTCCCGGCGCACCGTTGTGAGCTAGATTACGAGCAGCTGTTCCACATCACAATGGGCTGGATTTGATGTGGCAAGCTAAAGAGCGTGTGCCGCGACTGAGGGGCTCTTTTCTTCGGCTTTGCGCATGTGTCAGTAAAACTCGCCGCCTGCTCGGCGATTCGCTTTGAGCATCGAGTTTGCCGCAGCGGCTGGCAATCTCGGCCAAAAATCTCCTAGAGGCGTAAGAATCCCGGCCTAGATTTTTTCGTCTGGCGATACGGTTGCTTCCAGCGCGGCCTCGGGGGGTTCGAGATAACCCGCGTGGAAGGCTTCCACCTGGGAGGCGACCTCCTTTGAGCTTTCGAATCGGGCGATGTGAAACACCGCTTCGCCTTCGTTTACCAATGGGATGTTGGTACGGCCAATGATGAGCCCCTCGGCATGGGCGACGACTTCGGTTTCCTGGTCGCTGAAGGGATCGGCGACCAAGCCCAGGAGGTCGTTTTTTTTTACTCGGGTGCCGAGGCGGACGCGCGAGCAGAGCACGCCGCTTCGGGGCGCGCGCACCCAGGTGCTGGATCGGGCAATAAAAGGTTCCGTCTTTTTGCGTTTTGTCTTCACCTGTCCCCTCACCATGTCCAGCGCCCGCAGCACGTTCAAAATACCGTTGACCCCGGCGCGGATGGAGACCTCGTCGAATCGCAGCGACTCGCCGGCTTCGTAAACCAGCATCCGTACGCCGCATTCCGCCGCCGCCTCGCGGAGAGAGCCGTCGCGAAGATCGGAGTTGAGCAGCACCGGCACGCCGAAGGCGCGGGCCAGGTTCTCGGTTTCCTTGTCATCCAGCTTGGCCCGGATCTGCGGCAGGTTCGACCGGTAGTTCGCTCCGGTGTGCAGATCGATGCCGTGGGTGCACTGGGAGACGATCTCGCCCATGAACTGGTGAGCTAAACGGGCGGCCAGCGACCCGCGTTCGGAACCGGGAAAGGATCGGTTTAAATCTCTACCGTCCGGAAGATAGCGCGAATGATGGATAACCCCGTAAACGTTGACAACGGGGATAGCGAACAGCGTTCCGCGCAGCCGCTTGAGACTCGGCCGTTTAAGCAGTCTGCGAATGATCTCGACGCCGTTGAGTTCGTCGCCGTGGATGGCTCCGGAGACGAAGACTCTGGGGCCTTCCTTTCGCCCGTGGATCACGTGCACGGGCATGGGAATCGGCGTGTGGGTGTAAAGCCCTGGCAGATTCAGATCGACGACGCAGCGGGTACCGGCTTTGATCAATTCGCCGTTGACGGTGATGGGGATGAATTCGCCGTTCATCCCGTTCCCCGGGTGCGCGTCTTTCCGGGTTTTGCGTTCTTCTCGATGAATTCGTAAATTTTTCCAGCCACGTTCAGGCCCGTCGCGTGCTCGATGCCTTCCAGTCCGGGCGAGGAGTTTACCTCCAGTACAACCGGGCCGTGATTGGAGCGCAGAATATCCACGCCTGCCACGTTGAGGCCCATTTTCGACGCCGCCCGGACGGCGGTGGAGCGTTCCTCAGGGGTCAGCTTTATTCTGGATGCAGTGCCGCCTCGATGGAGGTTGGAGCGGAACTCGCCTGCTTTCGCTTGACGCAGCATGGCCGCGATGACGCGATCGCCGATGACGAAGCAGCGAATATCGGAGCCGCCGGCTTCCTTGATGAATTCCTGCACCAGGAAGTTTGCGTCCAGGTTCCGGAAAGCATCGATGAGGCTTTCGGCCGCCTGGTATGTTTCCGCCAGAACCACGCCCTTGCCCTGAGTGCCCTGGAGCAGTTTCACTACCAGCGGCGCGCCGTTGACCACGTTGATGAGCGCCTGGGTATCGTCGGTTGAATGAGCAAAGCCGGTGAGCGGAAGACCCACCCCGGCGCGGGCGAGGATTTGCAGGCTCCGAAGCTTGTCCCGGGAACGGGTGATACCCACGGATTCGTTCAGCGGATAAACCCCCATCATCTCGAACTGCCGGAGCACCGCGGCACCGTAGAAGGTAATGGAGGCGCCGATACGCGGAATGACCGCTTCGAATCCCCCGAGCTTCTCCCCCTTGTAGTGAATGCTGGGACGGTGTGAAGCGATGTCCATGTAGCACTTCAGCGTATCGAATACGTGAACTTCGTGACCGTGCTCCTCTCCCGCCTCGACCAGGCGCTGGGTCGAATAAAGTTTCTTGTTTCGCGAAAGGATCGCAATCTTCATTCAGATTCTCCGAAAGCCTCGAGTACCGGTTTACCCGCCAGATAAGAAGCCGACGGATCCACGGTGAAGCGTTGATTGATGGCCGTTCGCCCGAGCAGCATGCGAAACCGCATCGTGTCTCGGTCAGTGAGGGTGAGTTCGATAGGCCAACACTGGTCGCCGATGATGACCGGCGTGCGAATCACCAGGCGTTTTTCTTGATGGCCGCCCGAGTCGGTCACCATGCGCTCGTCGAGTATGTCCGCTTCGCAAACGCGCTCGATATCCGATCTGCGCTGGCGCGGATGAATTCCGAAACGAACTCGCGCGCGGCCGCCGCCTTCAAACCTTTCCACGAAGAACGCATGCAGCGCGGAGCTCCGAGCTCCGGTATCCACTTTGCATTTGATTCTTTTCAGGCCAAGCTCCGGTAGCGCCGCCCATTCCCGCCAGCCCAGCTGAGGCACGTTCCCCAGGTGGCCGGGTTTTCGATCCGATTGTTGTCTGACCTTTTTTCGGCTGTCGATCATGAACCCACTCTATCAGTGTTCTTGGGCGCATCAGTCGGAACCTCGCCCTAAAGCGGGCGTGCATGATACCGAATAGGGGTGGGAATGCACTCAGGAGGAATCGATCCGGGAATCTTATATCCTTTACCGTGCCGGCGGCCAGCAGACAACGAAACCGTCTGGATCCGTCGCCGACTAACCCAGTCCTCTATCCACGTCTGTATTTTCAAACGGTGCCTAAGGTCGTAGTGACTTTTCTGTTCGTACCTTAAGATCAGAAATATGAATCAAGTAACTGGGTTTGGGTCGGTTTTGGTGAATTAGAGATGGAAAACTTCACTCCCGTCACGGGACTAATTGGCGGTCTTCTCATCGGGCTCGCGGCAACCCTGTTGCTGGCAGGCTCGGGGCGCATCGCCGGCATTTCCGGTATCGCCGGCGGACTGCTGGCCCGCGTCCCTGGCGACAACGCGTGGCGGTTTTTGTTTTTGCTCGGGTTGGTGCTCGGCGCCGGAATATATCAGCTGCTGACGGCGGGTCCTCTAGAGGTGGATATCGACGTTTCTTGGCCGTTATTGATTACGGCGGGCTTTCTCGTCGGTTTCGGCACCCGGCTCGGCGGCGGCTGCACCAGCGGTCACGGCGTGTGCGGCATCGCCCGCCTCTCCGCACGCTCCATTGTGGCGACGCTGATCTTCATCGGTGTCGCGATGGCAACGACCTTCGTGCTCCGGCAGCTGCTTTGATCGTGGCCAGGCTGACCACCGCTTTGGTTGCCGGACTTATTTTCGGGCTCGGGCTGGTGATCTCGGGCATGAGCAATCCGGCCAAGGTGATCGGTTTTCTGAACCTGGCGGGGGACTGGGATCCGACCCTGCTGCTGGTGATGGGCGGGGCGCTGGTAGTCACCATCCCCGGGTTTCAGCTGCTGAAAAAACGTGCGCGGCCGCTGTTCGCCGAACGCTTCGAATTCCCTACGCGAAAAGATCTGGACCCTCGACTTATGGTGGGAGCCGCGCTGTTCGGATTGGGCTGGGGGATAGCCGGATTTTGTCCCGGGCCGGCGATCGCGGCGCTGGCCACGGCCAGGCTCGACGTCGCCTTATTCGTCGGCGCCATGATTGCAGGCGGGGTGGTGCACAGGATTATTTTTTCGCCCCGGTCGCCCGACGCATAGCGGGCGGCGCCTACCAAGACGGTAGCGGGATAAACTCGGTCTCTTCCGGCACCTTGGCGAATCGATTCTGGCTCCAGTCTGCTTTGGCCTGTTCAATTCGGTCCTTCGAGCTGGAGACAAAGTTCCACCAGATGTGGCGCTCGCCGTCCATGGCCGCTCCGCCAAGAAGCATCACCCGGGCGTCTTCGGCGCCTTGGATTATCCCCTCAGTCCCGGGAGTGATTACCGCCATGCGGCCGGGTGAAAACAGTTCACCGTTCAACGTCACCTTGCCCTCAACCGGATAGATCGCCCGCTCTTCGTACTCAGAGGGCAGCGTCAGTCTGGCGCCCGCGGACATGCTTGCGTCGAGGTAAAAGATGTCGGAAAAGGTCTCCACCGGCGATCGTTCTCCGTAGGCGGCGCCGGCAATGAGACGCATGCAGACACCGTCGCGCTCAATCGTCGGTAGTGTGGTTTTCGCGTGGTGGTGAAATGCGGGATCGGTTTCCTCGGCATTTTTCGGCAGCGCGACCCAGGACTGAATGCCGAATAGCCGCGATGGCCTTGCGCGCTCCTCATCGCCGGTGCGCTCCGAATGCACGATACCTCTGCCCGCGGTCATCCAGTTGACGTCGCCGGGTTTGATCGGCTGGATAAAACCCAGGCTGTCGCGGTGCACGATCTCGCCTTCGAACAGGTAGGTCACGGTGGCAAGACCGATGTGTGGATGCGGCCGCACGTCAATGCCTTGACCGGCGGCAAACTCGGCCGGACCCATTTGGTCGAAAAATATGAAAGGCCCCACCATTTCCCGCTGCCGCCCGGCGGGCAGCACCCGCCTCACCTGAAAGCCGCCCAAATCCCTGGGGCGGGACTCGATCAGTGTTTCAACTGCGGCGGACATTTTGCAGTTCTCTTAAGAAGCAGCGGCCGGGGCGACCGCATTTTAGGCGGTGGGAACCATCGAGGCCAACTCGTGGTCACGGCCACGGTTTTAATCCGAATACTCGCGGTGTAAGTTTCAACAAATCCTGGAGTTGGAGGACCGTATGTCGACTTTTCTCGTCACCGGCGGCAACCGCGGCATCGGTCTCGAGTTGTGCAGGCAGCTTTCCGCGCGCGGCGACCGCGTCATTGCTGCTTGTCGCTCCTCCTCCACGGCGCTAGAAAGTACCTGCGCCGAAATCCACGACAAGGTCGATGTAACCGATGACGGGTCGGTGAAGCGGCTCGCTGAGGCGCTCGACGGCAGAAAAATCGACGTTCTCATCAACTGCGCCGGAATTCTCACCCGTGAAACGCTCGATGATCTCAACCTGGACCGGATTCGAAATCAGTTCGAGGTCAACGCCATCGGACCCCTGCGCCTCACCGCGGCCCTGCTGCCCAATCTCAAAAAGGGATCCAAAGTCGCAATCATCACCAGCCGCATGGGATCGATCGAGGACAACACTTCCGGCAGCCGCTACGGCTACCGAATGTCCAAAGCGGCGGTGAACATGGTCGGACGAAGCCTGGCGTGGGATCTGAAAGAAAAAGGTATCGCCGTGGTATTGCTGCACCCGGGCATGGTCGCCACGGAGATGACCGGTCGCCAGGGCATTCCGCCGGAGGAAGCCGCCCGCGGACTGATTGCACGCATTGACGAGCTCGACCTGAAAATGACCGGCACCTTCTGGCACCAGAACGGCGAGGCACTGCCGTGGTGACGGTAATCGCGGATTCATTCACGCCAGCCGCTGGCGCGCTGTGCCCCTTGCCTGCATGAATATCACCAGGATACTGATCGTGGTTGGCGTAACCCTGATGGTCCTGGGATTACTCTGGCCCTGGCTGTCTCAGATCGGGCTCGGCCGACTGCCGGGGGATATCGTCATCGAGCGCGAGAACTTTCGTCTCTACATTCCGATTACGACTAGTTTGCTCGTGAGCGTCGTGATCAGCGTGCTCTGGTATCTCTTCCGCTCCTGAGGCTCGACCCGCGAAGAAAAAAGGGGCCGTATTGGCCCTTTTCTCGTTCCTACCTGGGCGAGTGAAAGCGTACTGATTTGTCTTTTCTTAGGCCTTGACCTCGACGCGTCGAGGTTTGACGGCCTCGGTCTTGGGGACCGTGACCGTCATTACGCCGTTGCGTAGTCCGGCAGCGAAAAGCGGCGATAGAAGGTTCCGTACATTCGCTCTACGCGCCGGAAACCGTTCTCTTTCACGTCGTCCTCGAACTCGCGTTCGCCCTTGATGCTGAGGATGCGATTTTCCATAATCACGTCGATGTCCTCTCTCAAGCGCCGTCGCCGCCGACTTTCGCGCGCCCGACAGCGCCCCTGCTCGTCTTGAAAACCTGTTGGCTGAGCATCATGTTCAAGAGACAATGTGTTCGTCCGTAGACCCGCCGGAGAACCCAAGGAGGCTCTGAAATTCATGGAGAAAAGGACCCAGTTTAACGTCTGGTACCTCATCCTTGCGATGATTGGGGTTATGCTGGTCCGGGACCTCTGGGTTGAGAGCCGCCAGGTCGAGCCGATTCCCTACAGTAAATTCGAGCAGTATCTCGACCAGGGCCTGATAGAAAAGGTCGTTGTCGGCAGCCAGCACATCAGCGGAACCTTCAAAAGCCCCTTGCCTGAGGGGCAGACGCGCTTCATCACCACCCGTGTTGAGCCCGGCGTAGCCGAGCGGCTCGAGAAGGCGGGGGTCGAGTTCTCCGGCGCGGTAGAACGCACTTTCTTGAGGGATCTGCTCTCCTGGATCATTCCCGTTGTGTTCTTTTTCGGCCTCTGGTTGTTCGTTTTCCGCAAGCTCGCCGAGAAGCAAGGCTTCGGCGGAATGATGACTATTGGCAAGAGCAAAGCCAAAATCTACGTAGAAAAAGACACCAAGACGACCTTCGATGACGTCGCCGGCGTGGACGAGGCCAAGGAAGAGCTTCAGGAAATCATCGAATTCCTCAAGGATCCCAGGCAGTACGGTCGCCTGGGCGCGCGGATACCCAAAGGCGTTCTCTTGGTTGGCCCTCCCGGCACCGGCAAGACGCTGCTTGCCCGTGCTGTCGCCGGGGAGGCGGGCGTGCCGTTCTTCTCCATCAGCGGTTGGGGAGGCGGGCGTGCCGTTCTTCTCCATCAGCGGTTCCGAGTTCGTCGAAATGTTCGTAGGCGTTGGGGCGGCGCGGGTTCGCGATCTATTCGAGCAGGGCAGGAAGGAGGCGCCGGCCATCATCTTTATCGACGAGCTGGACGCGCTTGGCAGGGCCCGTAGCGCGATTACGGGCATCGGCGGGCACGACGAGCGCGAGCAGACGCTGCAACAGCTGCTCGTGGAGCTAGATGGATTCGATTCGTCCAGCGGCCTGGTACTGCTTTCAGCGACTAACCGGCCAGAGATCTTGGACCCGGCGCTACTGCGGGCGGGCCGATTCGACCGTCAGGTGCTGGTGGATCGACCGGACAAAATCGGCAGGAAGCAAATACTCGAAGTTCATCTAAAAAAAGTTCAGATTTCGACCGACGTGGACTCTGAGCAGGTCGCCGCCCTGACGACGGGTTTCACCGGCGCGGATCTGGCTAATCTTGTCAACGAAGCGGCACTGCTCGCGACCCGGCGGCGGGCGGATCGGGTAACGCTGGATGATTTTACCCGCGCCATCGAACGCATCGTCGCCGGTCTGGAGAAAAAGAACCGGCTGCTCAATCCCAAGGAACGCGAGGTCGTCGCCTACCACGAGATGGGCCACGCGCTGGTGAGTATGCTGCTGCCGGGAACGGATACGGTGCACAAGGTCTCGATCATTCCCCGGGGTATCGGATCGCTGGGATACACGATCCAGCGGCCTACCGAAGAGCGTTACCTCATGACCCGGGAAGAGCTGGAAAACAAGATCGCGGTACTGCTTGGCGGCCGCGCGGCGGAAAAGCTCGTGTTCGGACACCTATCCACAGGTGCGGCTGACGACATGGGCAAGGCGACGGATATTGCCCGCAACATGGTGGCCCGCTACGGCATGGACGAAGCGCTCGGTTACGTAACATACGATGAAAGCAGTCCGGGGTTTCTCAATGTACCGCCAGGCATGGCCCCGCGCGAACGCAATTACAGTGAAGAAACGGCTCGCCAAATCGACAACGCGGTGCGCAAAATCATTTCCGATGTATTTGATCGCGCCTACCGAATGCTGGACGAAAATCGGGAGGTGCTGGAACGTTGCGCAAAATCGTTGCTGGAAAAGGAAACTCTCAGCGAAGAAGATTTGAAAAATCTGACACAAGGCTTGCGTCGTAGCGGTGAGCGAGAAAAGACCGCGTCTAAGTCATCCAAAGCGGTCGAAGCGTAGCGCCGTTTCTCCAGTTTCCCGGTTAACGGGAAGTATGCCGCATGTAGGCTGCACCAGAGCGCGCCCTTGGCAGACGTTCCGGAGCGAAAGGTTTCAGGTCCACGACCTTCGCTTTTCCCTCGGTGATCAGCTCCGCCATGGCCAGGCCACTACCCGGTGCGTTGAGCATGCCCCAGCAGTTGTGTCCGGTGGCGACATAGGCTCCGCTCACGCCCGGCACCTTGCCCATGATCGGTAGAGCGTCGGCGCAGATTGGCCGGTAGCAGGCCTGCCGGCGCACCACGTCGCCCTGTCCCAGCACCGTCGACAGCACGCCGGCCAGGGCATGGAGCTCATTGCAGGCGGATTTGCGCACCGTCACCTTCGATGGGTCCAAGGGTAGCGGCTGCTGATCGGAAATCCCGCAGACATAGACTTCCCCATCCGCCCGGGGCACGACTTCCGGCGCCGTTGGATGGCCTGTTTCGGAGACAAATTCGACGAACAGCGCCTGCGCCGGTATGGATGCCGCGGTGCGTATTAGGATGCTGTGACTCTTGAGTCCTCCCACCAGCGGTATCGGCAGCCAAGCCGCCGCCAGGACGCTCCACGGGCCCATGGCAATGACCGCGGCGTCGGCGGGCAGCAGGTCGTCGCCGATTCGAACGCTGCTGACCTTGGTCCCGCCCGAGCCGAGCTCAATTCCAGTGATTTCGCCACGTCTGAGCTTTGCACCCCTGGCAATGGCGGCGTCCAGCAGCGCGCGGGTGAAGCGTTCCGGGTGCAGCTGCGCCGTGGTGGCCTGACTGCCCAGCGCGGAGTAAATGGCGCAGTTCCCGTCCAGCCAGTCCGGTGACTGCATACGACCGTAGCGTTTCAGGTCACCCTTCCGGCTCGCCGCAAGCTGAAATGTCTCCACGCGCCGGTAGCCGTAATCGGTTTCGAGAGATTCCGCCAGACCTGCATGAAGTGCAAAACTTTTCCGCGCGAGCGCCTCGAGCGGAGTACCGTCGCACCAATCCAATGCGAGGAACCCGCCGGATTTTCCGGAAGCGGCGCAGGCCACCTCGCGGCGCTCTACGACCACGGCGCCGATACCGCGAAGGGAGAGAAAGTAGGCAATGGCTGCGCCGACGACACCTGCGCCACAGATCACAACGTTCATAATCTCGGCATCAGACAATGCGTCGACATGTCTTGATCCTGGGACACACCTTCACCGTCCAACGCATGACGGGCGCCATGCGGCGCCCGTCATGCGTCTTGGGTAGGAAGCTGAGGCCAGAGCGCACGCTCCGCCGTGCCCTGCGTTATGACATCAACTGTCCGCCGTTGGCCGAAAGTGTCGAGCCGGTAACGAAGCCGGCCTCGTCGGAGGCCAGAAAAACGACGCAGCGCGCAATTTCTTCTGGCTCGCCCAGCCTCCCGACGGGAATCAGAGGAAGGATTTTTTCTTTGAGCACGTTCTCCGGAACCGCGCGCACCATTTCGGTCGCGATGTACCCGGGTGCCACGGCATTGACGGTGATGCCTTTGGATGCGGTTTCCAGAGCGAGTGCCCGGGTAAACCCGAGATCGCCCGCCTTGGACGCAGAGTAGTTGGTCTGGCCGAACTGACCTTTTTGGCCGTTAATCGAGCTGATGTTGATAATGCGCCCGAAGCCGCGACCGCGCATTCCGTCGATTACGTTGCGGCAGGTATTGAAAAGGCCGGAGAGGTTGGTGTTGACGACCGCGTCCCACTCTTCTTTGCCCATCTTATGCAGAGGCCGGTCGCGCGTAATGCCGGCGTTGTTGACCAGAACCTCTATCGGACCGACGTCTCCCTCGATCATCCTGATGGCATTGACGCAGGCATCAAACTCGCCGACGTCGAATTTATACACGGGAATTCCGGTCTCCGATTTGAACTTGTTGGCCGCTTCGTCGTTTCCGGCGTAGCTCGCCACTACGTTATAACCGGCATCTTTCAGCGCCACGGACACGGCTTGGCCGATGCCGCGGGTGCCTCCTGTTACTAGTGCTACACGTCCCATGGTTCCATCTCCTCCGTTTTTTATCTTTCGACTGCCCCTTTCTCAGAGGCTATGCGATGCACGGGCGCTTCTTTGGCGCGTTCGTGCGATTTGCGGTTTAGTCAACGCTCGTGGGTTCGGCGGATTCCGAACCCGCAAACGTTTCAACTATCGGTCGATGACCTATTCGATCTTGCCTGGAATCAGCCGCGCTCTACGCACATGGCGATGCCCATGCCGCCGCCGATGCAGAGCGTAGCGAGGCCTTTCTTCACGTCCCGCCGACGCATTTCATACAGCAGCGTGGTGAGCACGCGCGCTCCCGATGCGCCAATGGGATGTCCCAGGGCGATGGCGCCGCCGTTGACGTTGACCTTCGCCGTATCCCAGCCGAGATCTTTGTTCACGGCACAGGCCTGAGCGGCGAACGCTTCGTTGGCCTCAACAAGATCCAGGTCGTCGATACTCCATCCTGCTTTCTCCAACGCGGCGCGGCTCGCGGGAATGGGGCCGGAACCCATGATTGAAGGATCCACCCCGGCCGTGGCCCAGGAGACAATGCGAGCGAGAGGCTCAACGCCCCGTTTCTGGGCGTTGTCTGCAGTCATCAAAACGATGGCGGCAGCACCGTCGTTAATGCCCGAGGCGTTACCCGGGGTAACGGTACCGTCCTTCTGGAAGGCGGGGCGAAGCCCGCTCAGACCTTCCGCGGTTACCCCCTGCTTGGGATGCTCGTCCTTGTCCACCACTACTTCGCCTTTCCGAGTCTTGATTGTGACCGGAACCATCTCTTTTTGGAATCGGTTCGCCTTCATGGCGGCTTCGGCTTTCTGCTGAGAGCCGGCGGCAAACTCGTCCTGCTGCTCACGTGTAATCTGCCACTTCTGGGCAACGTTCTCGGCGGTGTTACCCATGTGGTAACCGTTGAACGCGTCCCACAGACCGTCTCTCAACATGGTGTCTACGAGCTCGGTGGCTCCCATCTTGGTGCCGTTCCTCAAATGCACGCAGTGGGGCGCCTGACTCATGTTCTCCTGGCCTCCGGCGACGATAATTTCGGCGTCCCCAAGCCTGATCGCCTGATAGCCAAGCGCGACGGAACGAAGGCCCGAGCCGCACAGCTGGTTGATGTTGTAAGCGGTGCGCTCCACCGGAATTCCGGCATTGACGGCAGCCTGGCGCGCAGGGTTCTGTCCGGCGCCGGCGCTCAAAATTTGGCCGAGGATGACCTCGGTGACTTCGTTGGCTTCCACCTTGGCGCGGCTCATGGCCTCGCGGATGGCAACCTCGCCTAAATACGCGGCGGATACCGAACTCAATCCGCCGTTGAATGCTCCGACGGGCGTGCGCACGGCACCTGCAATGACTACTTCGCTCATGGTTGAATCTCCTTGTAATGCCCGGATTTTC
This sequence comes from uncultured Gammaproteobacteria bacterium, assembly GCA_947258715.1. GTDB lineage: Bacteria > Pseudomonadota > Gammaproteobacteria > HK1 > HK1 > CAMYJH01. The sequence goes on along the minus strand of CAMYJH010000006.1, from coordinate 13,872 downwards.
TTGCTTCCGTTGTCGTCCGCAGTCTGAAACCGGCGCGGTGGAATGTCCACAGCTGACGCGGCAACTCTTGGGGGCACCCGGGCGGGCTCCACCGCCTGGGTATCGGATTATACCCACTCGATGTTGCAGGGCAACAAAACCACTGCCAGCACCCTGGACGGACCCATCTGAAGAGCGGTTTCGCGCCCAGTTGGGCAGCTCGCCCGAAGGTTCGGCGACACACCTTGCGGGCTAAGCGGTGACGGTGATCGCGGCGTCGAGAATATCGATGGCCGAGTCCAGCTCCTCCGCTGTAATCGTGAGCGGCGGCGTCAGGGTGAGAATGGTTCCCATGCTGATCTTGAAGCTCAGCCCCTGTTCCAGCGCCGCATAGAGGATACGCTCGGCCAGCAGCGCGCTGTCGCCGCCCGGCGCCTCCACCTCGACGCCCAGGAGCAGACCGATTCCGCGAACGTCGGCGATCACCGTGTGCCGGGCGGCGAGATCGGAGAGCCGCTCCAGGGCGTGGGCGCCGAGCTCCGCGGCTCGCTCCGCCAGTCCCTCCGTTTCCACCACCTCGATGGCGGCAAGCGCTGCAGCGCATCCCACAGGGTTTTTCTCGTGGGTGTAGTGGCCAAGGGCGAAATCCGGCGCGATGTCCAGTTCGCGGCGGGCCATGAGCGCCGCCATGGGAAAAATTCCGCCGCCCAAACCCTTTCCGATCACCAGCATGTCGGGTTCGACACCGTAGTGCTCGCAGGCAAACATCTTTCCCGTTCGTCCCAGACAATTTGGTATTTCATCCAAAATGAGAAGCGCACCGTGACGGTCGCAGGCACGGCGCACCTGCATCCAGTAATCTCTCGGCGGGATGTAGGGCGTGCTGCGCACGGTCTCTGCAACTACTGCGCCCACGTCTCCCTCCTTCTCGAGAACGTATTCAAGATAATCCGCGCACTTGAGGTTGCAGGCGCTGCCGCATTCAAAGGGGCAGTTGCGCGGATCAGGCGGCGGCACGTGCTCGCTTCCCGGCAGCAGCGGCCCGATGTCGCGGCGAAAAAGCGCTTCGCCGCCGACGGAAATAGCATCCAGGGAAGCGCCGTGGAACGCGTCCCACATGGAAATTGTCTTGAAACGGCCGCTGGCCATGCGCGCCAGCTTCAGCGCTATACCGATGGCGGCGCTGCCGCCGGGAGCAAAGAGGACCTTGCTCAAGTCTCCGGGGGATATCTCCGCCAGCTTCTTGGCCAGCTGGATCGCCGGTTGATTGGTGTATCGTCGAGGGCAAAACGGCAGCGACCGCATCTGCCGGCGCACCGCCTCCACCACTTTGGGATGACCGAAGCCCACCTGATGCACGCTGTTGCCGTGAAAATCGAGAATCCGTTTGCCCTCCAGGTTCTCTAAGTACGAGCCGCGGCATTTGGCAATGACATCGAGACAAGGGCTGGAAAGCGACTGGTGAAGAAAGTAATTCTCGTCTTCCCTGAGCAAGCCAAGGATTTCGTCGTTCAGATGCGCTTGTTGCCACATTCGCCGCAGCTCCGAGCGATTCGATTCTCCTTCGGAACGAAGACCGTCTCTGGCCTTGCTACCGGATTTGGTTCTAGGGGCTGGGGGCTCGGACATCTTTAGACTCCTGAACAGAAACGATTGCATCGCGGATGCCATCCGTGAGCCACCGATTCGCAACCCATTTGCGATCAGTCGAACGGGCAGGCACATTGCGCTATGGATCCGATCATAACCGAGGGCCTTGAGGCAAACAGAGGCGGAGCGGTAAAAAGACTCAGATGAATGAGAGAATCCTTGTTACCGGTGCCACGGGAACAGTGGGCCGGGAAGTCGTCACGCGCCTCGCCGTCGGGGGTGTCCAAGTTCGCGCAGGCGCGCGCAATCCACGAATGCTGTCATTACCCGAGGATCAGGTGGAGGCTTTGGCGATGGATTTGCGTAATCCGGCGGACCTGGACCGGGCGTTGGAGAACGTTGCGAAAGTCTTTTACATCTGCCCTCTTGATGAGTCCATGGCAGAGCGTGCGACGCTCGTGGTGGAGCGGGCCCGGGCACATGGGGTGAAACGCCTGGTGCGCCTCTCTGCGCTGGGTGTCGATTACCCACCGAAGACAACTCTTGGAAAGGTCCACGGAGAAGTGGAGCGCATCATTCGCGGCTGCGGGATCGAATGGACATTTTTGAGGCCCAATGCCTTCATGCAGAACTTCATAACTTATTGGGGGGAGAGCATTCGCAGTCAAAACGCATTCTTCATTCCCCAGGGCCAGGGCCGGGTAAGCATAATCGACGCACGGGACATCGCCGATGTCGCGGTGGCCACGCTGATACAAGACGGTCATGTCGGAAAAACGTATGAACTCACGGGACCCGAGGCGCTCTCGAACCATGATGTTGCGAAGACTCTGAGCGCCGTGCTTGGCCGCGAAATCTCCTATAAGGACATCCCGATTGAGGAAGCGCGAAACGCGTTGGCCTCTCAGGGCATGAGCGAATGGATGGTAAAAGTCATACTCGAGTTATTTGAAATGAGCGCTGCGGATGAAGCCGCAGAAGTCACCGACACCGTAGAACAGCTGACCGGAAACGCTCCGATCCGCTTCGAGGCTTTTGTGCGGGATTTTAGTCACGCGTTCAAATGAATTCTTTAGATGCAATCGGTAGTCTGCAGGCCATACACTAGTTTTTTTTGAATTAGGGGCATTCTGGGTGAGCGAGGTCAGCACAGGCAAATCGTGGGGCGAGTTCGAGCTCGCCGAGGACGAGCACCGCTGGTGGACGCTGGGTCCGCTGCTGCTGGGTGCCGAACGAAAGCAGCGCGAATGGCGCATCGGCTATGAGGAGACTTCGAACGGTGAAGCCGCCGCCCCGGAAACGAATCGTACGGTGGATGAAATGGCGGAAGGCGGCCGGTTCGTATTCGCCGATCCCGGCAGCGCTATCCGTCTGACCCCGGCGCTGGCGGACCGTCCGGTTGTCACGCGCCCCCTGTCTCCCCTTTACGTCCCTCCGGGTGAACAAACCGTGCTTTTCGTGAGTTCTCCCGCATGGCTGAGGATCGAGGCGGTCGGCCCCGGCGTGGAACTCGCGGATGTCCCGGTGGCGCGTCCGTCTGATACCTGGTTCGGTCCGTCAACCCGGGAGGGCGAGCTTTGCTACGCCAGCCGAACCCACGGTCGTCTCAGGCTGGAGGATGTCCCGGTGCAGCCTTACCGGGTGATTACGCCGCTGGAAATCATCAATGAGTCTAGATCGGAGCTCAAGCTCGAGCGTTTGAGTCTGCCGGTGCCGTACCTCACGATCTACTCGACGGGCTCTCAGGACTTGTGGACCCAAAACGTCAAGATGCGCTGCGAAGACGATGCGCAGCTAGTTGCTCTGCGCATCAAGCAGCAGGCGCCATCCCAAATCTCCGGTGCAGAATTGATCGCGCCGCCGAGAAAAGAGCAAGAAGGGCAGGTTATTAAACGTGCGCTGACTTCGCTCTTTGGTTAAAGCGAACAGGGGGTAGCCATGCAGGAATTGATCGCGCCATTTTCGGATTGGCTGAATCCTGAGCGGCTGATCAGTTTACTCCGCGCTGGAATTTTCATCGGCTTGGGCATTGTCTTTGCCCGCCTAGCGGCGGCGCTTGCCCACAAGACGGCCGGTGCGCATCTGGACGCGCACCGTGCCATGCTGGCGCGGCGCCTGGCCTACTATTTGGTGCTGGCGCTTTTCCTCGTATCTGCGCTGCACGAGCTCGGCTTCAGCCTGGGCGTGCTGCTCGGCGCCGCGGGCGTGCTGTCGGTGGCGCTGGGCTTTGCCTCCCAGACTTCGGCGTCGAACCTGATCAGCGGCCTTTTCTTACTCAGCGAACGGCCATTTGCCATAGGGGACGTTATCCGGATCGGAACTACCACCGGCGAGGTCATGTCTATCGATCTGCTGTCGGTGAAGCTGCGAACATTTGACAACCTGTTCGTTCGTATTCCCAACGAATCGGTGATTAAGAGCGAGGTCACGACGTTGACGAGATTTCCAATTCGCCGTTATGACGTGCAGGTGGGCATCGCTTACAAGGGGGACATCGCCAAAGCACGAGAGGTGCTGATGGGGGTAGCGGATAGAAACCCGCTGTGTCTCGAGGAGCCGAAACCGCTGTTTATTTTTCTTGGCTTCGGGGATTCGGCGCTCAACTTCCAGTTTTCGGTGTGGGCGTCGCAGGAAAACTTCCTCGAAGTGAGAAACAGCATCCAGGAAGAGATCAAGCTTGCCTTCGACGATGCGGGCATCGAAATCCCATTTCCCCACCGCACTCTCTACACGGGAAGCGTCACTGAGCCGTTTCCCGTGCGGGTGGTGCAAGACCGTGACGCGGCAAGCGCAACCGTCACCGATGTGCAGAGCGGAAATCCATCATGAGCACGACGCTCAAGAACATGAGCATTGCTTTTGCCGCCGGAGCGGTGGGCGCGCTGGCTAACAGCGTGGTCGTTTGGCTGGTGGGCCTTGCCGAGGTCACCGGCGCGGTAGGCGTCGACATTGCGCCGCATCTCTCCGCTGCCTGGCTCTACCCTCGAATCGTCTGGGGCGGACTTTGGGGTTTCTTGTTCCTGCTGAAGATTCCCCGCGGCAGTCCCATCGTGCGTGGGCTAGTGTTCAGTCTGGCGCCGTCGCTTTTTCTTTTACTTTACGTTTTTCCGGAGATGGCGGGGAAAGGTTGGCTCGGTATCTCTCTCGGCGCGCTCACGCCCGTGTTCGTGCTCTTTTATAACGCGGTATGGGGCGTCACGGCGGCGCTCTGGCTGCGCGCCGTCCGATCAGGATTATAAGTATGCTCTGAGAAAGGCCTCGCGGAACGTTTCCAACCGCCCCTGAACCGTTTGGAGCTACCTCAGCGAAATCCCACGTTGCCGACTCCGGGCAGCTTGATGGCGAGATCCTCCGGGTCGACGCCAAAGGCGAGCCCCAACAGATTCAGCTCGAGTCCCTCCCTAGCCGCCGCCGTGATACCCATCAGCCCGAACAGCGACAGCTGATATCCAGTCCCGCTCGGCGCCCGCGCGGCCAAGCTGCCATTGGACAAGTAGTCTTTACCGATTGCGGTAGTCGGCAGCTCGAGTCTTAAGTCCGGCACCTCCCGTGCCACGTGGGCAACGAAGGTATTGCTGTTGGGCCCGGGCCAGGTGGTGTAGCGCTCGGAATAGGGATACGACGCCACCGCCGCTTGAATCCGGGGTATGAGCGCCTCCGCCGTTTCTCCGCGGATATCCGCGATTACCTCCGGTTGGCTGCCGAACCAGGATCGATCGGGGATATCCTGAGCGGAGACCAATGCCGGAAGTCCTCGGAACTGGCGCCAGCCAACGACCTGATGCACGGTGTACCCATTCGCGTTCTCCCGCTTAGTCGCAATCCAGGTGTGCACCGCAAACATGCCGCGCCAGTTGAACGCTCGTGCCGCGTACACCTGTATGACAGCTTCCCGTGTAAGCGATGGCTGCGGCGCAACGCCGGTCGGGGAGCGATCCGCCGTTCGCCAGTCCTGTCCCAAGCGTATATTGCCGCAGGACACGACAAGCATCGGTCCTAGCATAAGAACGAAGAGTAAGACGAACACGCGCAGCAAGTACTTCCGCACGGCAGGCATAGCCACTTTTCCACCGGCATTCGGTTTGTCGTCTGTTCTCTTGTTTGAATTAATCATCTGGGCGCGTTTCCCGCTGTTGGGTTAGAAACTCAGGCTGAAGCGGCGCGACGTCTGAGGTCGCTTGCCAAGTCGCCGGGAATCTCGACGCCGCTGTCTCGCGCTCGCTCCCTTAAAGCAATTCTTCGCGCTCCGGGGAGGCGGGCGCCACCCTGGGAGACAATCTCGGTGAGCAGCAGTTCCACGTGATCCGCGAATCCTTCGCCGGCGAAGACGAAGGGATTGATGAGTATAAACGACTGCCCGATACCGGGCGGCGGTCCCTCGGCATCGAAGAAGGAGCTCGCCTGAAAGGCAAAGTTTGCCCGCGCCAGCCCGGCGGCGAGGATCTCCACCATCAATGCCAGCGCAGCACCCTTGGCATCGCCGATAGGCAGCATCGTGCCTTCGAGGGCGGCTTTGGGATCCGTGGTCGGATTTCCCTCTTTATCCAACGCCCAGCCTTTCGGCACTGGCTTACCCTCTTTGCTCGCCAGCATGATTTTCCCCCGCGCGACCTTGCTCAACGACAAGTCCACCACCAGCGGCGGCAAGGACCTTCGCGGACAGGCGAAGGCGATTGGGTTGGTTCCGAAAGTCCCTTTAGATCCACCCCAAGGGGCGATACCCGACGGAGTGTTGCTGAATGCGAGCGCGACCAGTCCGGCTTCAGCCGCGCCTTCCACCGGATGACTCAAGGCACCGGCATGATGAGAGTGCTTCACCACGGTGGCGGTGACTCCGACCTCGCGTGTAATCTCGACCGCCTTGGCCAGTCCCGCGCGCATGGCGGGAAAGGCAAAACCGTTGCGCGCATCAACGAGCACGGCGGCTTTTGCCGGCAGATCCACCGATGGGACCGCGTGGCCGTCCACCTTACCGCTCTTCGCCTGCTCGGCGTAAAAGGGAATGCGTGAAATTCCGTGGGACGCGAGTCCGTCGGCTTCCGCCGCCACCAGCGCCTCGGCGACAGTCCGTGCGTTGTCCTCCGAAACGTCGGAGGCTTGAAGCGCCCGCAGAGCGAGCTCGCTTAGATCCTCGATCGTGAACCGTTCTTTCAATGCGTGTCTACGAGTGCTTTTCTAACCCGCTCCGCGACCATCGCACCGACGCGCTCGTTGGACTCCACGGTAACACCGGCGATGTGTGGGGTGAGCAGAAGACTTGGCCCTGCTTCGAAATGCGAGCCCGCGGGTAAAGGTTCATTCTCGTAGACGTCCAGTGCGGCGCCGCTTAGGTGACCGTTGCGCAACGCCTCGATCAAAGCCTTTTCCTGGATCACTCCGCCGCGAGCAGTGTTAATGATCACCGATCCTTTTTTCATAGTTTCGATCGCTTCCTTATTGATCAGGTGACGCGTCAGCTCGCTCAAAGGCACGTGTAGCGTAACCGCATCGCTTTCTGATAGCAGCGTGTGCATATCGGCGGACGCCACGCCGTGCTTCTCCCAGCATCCGGAACTTGCGTCGATGAACGCATCGTTAGCAATTACCCGCATGCCCAAAGCGAGGGCGCGTGAGGCGACCGCCCGGCCAATGGCGCCAAAGCCAACGATTCCCAAGGTTTTGCCGCAGACTTCGGACCCCGTGTATCGGTTTCGCGGCCACTCGCCCGCGAGCACCTCCGCCGTGGCAGAATATACGCCGCGAAACAGGATGAGCAGAGCGGCGACAACGTATTCCGCGACCGAATTGACGTTGGCGCCGGTTGCCGGAAAGACTCGGATCCCCCGCGTTTTACAGGCGCGCATGTCGATGTTGTCGAGTCCGACCCCGAGCCGGCCGACAACCTCCAGACCCGTGCCGGCGTCTAATAGTGACTCTGTCACCAGCGTTCTGTTGCGGACAATCAGCGCGCGACATTCCGAAACCGCGTTCTCCAGCTCGTTCGGACGTTGGAACATGTTGGGGTCGTAGTCCACGTCGAAGTCTCTGGAGAGCAATTCCAGCGCGGTATCGTTAATGAATTCTGAAATGACGATATCGGCCATCTTCCCACCAGGTTCTAAAACACTATCCTTGCGCCTCCCGGTTCCCGCCGCGCCTATCGGGCGGCAAGGGAGCGAAATGATGCGTCGAAAATGAAATTCAATGCAATGACCCTGCGCAGGTTACATCCACTAACTTGTCCGCTCCAACAGGGTTTCTCCCGGGCGGACCTTGGTGAACTCGACGGGAACTTCCTCGCTCTCGAGACGGCCGTCGCTGAGCGTGACACGAACGTAACTCGAGGCATCCAGTTCCCCCGCGTCGACAAAGTCCTCGCGATAGTGCGCGCCGCGTGAGTTGTTTCTCGCCAAAGCGCTGCAGGCGATGGCCCGACTTACCAAAACCAGACTCTCCATGTTCAGCCAGTCGTGCCAGCTTAGGTTGAAGGCAAGCGAGGTTCCATCGACGCCGCAGTCGAGCAGCTCGGCATGGAGATCTTCGAGCGCAAGTTCTGCCCGCTTAAGCCCACGCGCGTCGCGGATGATGCCGACGTCATTCCACATGAGATCGTACAAACGCTCCCTGAGCGCGCCGATTTCACCTGCAGGTTTCGAAAGGGGCGCCCGGCACGCGGCCACTGCCGTCGAGATGGAGTCTTCGTCCGGGTCCAGGTGGGGTCGCGCGGTATTGAGATTCGACCCGATCACATCGCCGGCGATGCAGCCAAATACCGTGGAGTTGGCCACGCCATTGCCGCCGAGGCGATTGGCGCCATGCACTCCGCCGGTGTCCTCCCCCGCCGCATACAGTCCGCGCACCGCCGTAGTGGTATCGGGCGCGAACTCTACCCCTCCCATCATGTAATGAGCCGTGGGCACCACCTCCACAAGGCCGCCGGCGAGGTCAAATCCGCAGTCGGCGCAGCGCTCTACCATTCCCTTGAACTGGGCGCGAACGTTGTCTGGGCCCAAATGGCTCATTTGCAGGTAGAGTCCGCCCAGCGGGCTGACGTTGCCGGACTGGATTTCGCGTAACATGGCGCGGCTTACGATGTCCCGGGTGGCACGCTCGGCCCGGGGGTCATAGCGTGCCATGAAACGTTGCCGATCGCCGTCGAGCAGATAACCTCCCGCTCCGCGCAATCCCTCCTCCAGCACCGTGCCGGTGATGCGGGTGTCGGGTCCCGCCAGCAGACCGGTGGGATGGAACTGCACCATCTCAATGTCTCTGAGCGGTAATTCCGCGCGCAGCGCCATGGCCATTCCGTCGCAGCTCTTGTCCCCCGAAGGGGTGTGAAACTTGTACATGGTCGGGCCGCCGCCGGTGGCCAGAAGCACGGCCCTGGCATTGACCAGGCGAAACTCGCCGCTGCGCATGTCGATCATGAGCACGCCGGCAAGCGCGTCACCTTCTCGTGTTTTGATCAGCGAAACTGCGCGGTGGTCCTCAAGTCGCTTGATGTCACGCGACCACACCATTGATGATTTCGATACCGGTGAGGTCCCCCTTGTGCACGGTGCGGTCGAAGGTCTGTCCGGCAAATGCCTTCTGGTGCACGGTTCCATCCGGGTTGCGGTCGAAGAAGCAGCCGATCTCGTTTTCCAGCTCGCGAATGCAAGACTGGGCTCCGGTGACCAGCTTCCAGGCGAGCTCCTGGTGATTGAGCCATTTGCCTCCTTCGATGGTGTCCATGAAGTGGCGCTCGACGGAATCCTCCGCAGCCAGCGCCACGTTGTAGCCGCCCTGGACCATACGGGTACAGCCGCATTTGCCCAGCAATCCTTTAACCGCGATGGTGATGTCCGCGTCCGGTGCCGCGCTTCTCGCGTGCAGCGCGGCAAATAACCCCGCACCACCACTGCCGATGATGAGGATGTCGGTCTTCAATCGTTCCATATGGCGGAAATTTCTAAGGCAGCGCGCTGTTACTCTGCTGAGGCACAGGGGCGACTAGAGGCTTCCTTTAAGCTTTGCAAGCGTCGCTTCTCTGCGCGACGCGGCGCGTTCGCTGACGCTGGTGTACAGACTTCCACCGTGGGCGTCCATGGCCACCAGAGCGCGTAGGGCGCAATAGCGGAGCGTATTGCGCCGAATCTCGGCCGGAAAATCTGGTGCAATTCGCTTCGCTCATTGCACCCTACGCGTGTTGATGCATGACGGGTGATGGGTGACGCAACAGTCGCCGTAGGGCGCAATAGCGGAGCGTATTGCGCCGGTGTTCTGCTCGCATCACGAATCACCCTTCATCTTTGCCAGTGCCGCTTCCCTGCGTGAGGCCGCCCGCTCGCTGACGCTGGTGTAGAGACTTTCTCCATGGGCATCCATGGCTACCAGCAGGGGACCGAAATCCTTGATGCTGAACTTCCAAAGGCTCTCGGGATTGAGATCGTCCAGGTCGACGTCCTCGATGCGGTCGATCCAGGTGGTTTCCAGCGCCGCGGTGCCGCCGATGATGGCCAGATAGACGCCGCCCAGCTCCTGAAGCGCTTCGAGCGACTCATCCATCAGTCCGCCCTTGCCAATGATGACGCGCACGCCGTGCTGTTCCATCAGCGGCCGGGTGAATCGTTCCATCCGCGCGCTGGTGGTGGTTCCGATGCAAACTGGCGCGTAGCCCGCAGGATACTGTTTCGATTTCTCAACCTTCTTCACGTTGGGCGCCGTGTGGATGACCGCGTGACCGTTAAGGTCGAAACGGGTCTTGCGCCCCTTGTCGAACATGTGGATCTGGGTCGCGTCGCGAATACCGAAAAGCGTGTTCTGTAGGGTGACGTGGTCGCCGACGCGCAGCTTGCGAATGTCCGCTTCAGAGCAGGGGAGGGCGAGGGTGTGTTCTGCCATGGCTCGTGATGCGTGATGCGTAAAGGGAATTAAATCAAAGCCCGCTGTAGGAGCGCGCTCGCGCGCGAACCTTGTCAATTCCCGTGGGGTTGACGGCGCAATACGCTTCGCTATTGCGCCCTACTGCACGGTTCGCCCGCAAGCGGACTCCTTCATGTTTATTGGCGGGTGAGGTCATAACGTTTCACCCCGATATTCGATATTCGGCATTCCAGTTTTCACCCCGCCCCGAAACCGAAGGGCGCCAGTTTGTCCAGCGGCTCGGAAATTTCGTACACGCTGGTGACCGCCAGATCGTGGTCATAGGCGCGCCGCTCGTGTTCGGCGCGCTTGCGTAAGCGCTCCTGGTGAAAGTCCAGCACCTCTTTCGGAATGGGCATATTACCGGGGTCCAGTATGCGCAGGTATCCCTCGTCATCCCGGGCCGGCAGCACCCGGCTTTTGACCTGGCGGTTGGGTGACCAGGGAATGTCCATGATGCCGGCCTCGAACGCGCGCACCGTTCCGATGGCGACGTCGCCGTCGCCCATTTCCAGCACCTTGTCGATGACCGGCCGGACTTCACGCTCGATCATCTCCTTTTCCCGCTTGAACTCGGGCATCTTGTCGACGCGTATGTGACGCGCAAGGTAAACCGCCATCCGGGTCATGCGCAGTCCCTCGGCGTTTGCCTCAGGCGTGGGAATGCCGAAGGCTTCGTGGGTGCTTTTGGTGGTCACGCTGACCGCGCCGCCGATGGCCGCCAGGGTACCGCCGTAGGCCACCAGCGCCGCCGCCTGGGCTTCGTCCTGGGGCCACGCACCCATCCAGTGAAGAGAGGTGACGGGCGTGAACACGTCCTCGTAGCCGAGGCGTTGGAGGTACTCCTGGCAGAGGGACCCGCAGGCGCGAATGGCGGCGGCGTCCTGGATCAGGTGAAGGGTTTGGCCGAGCTCGAGTCCGTAATGTCGCACCCCCTGGGCGGCGGCGAGCAGGGCATCCACAATGCCCGTCATTATGGCGATGGAGGGCGGAATGTTGGTGCCGGTGAGAAACCCCGGCTGGCGCCGGTGGAGCTCGACGCCTCGTGACTGGTAAAGGGTGGCCAGACGATCCAGATACTGATAGTTGCGAATCCCTTGTTCCAGCGTGATGTCTTTGGTGTACGACGTCGTATAGGCGACGCCCGAGCCGAGATAACCCGAGTAGCCGGCGGCGTATCCGATTTCGGATGTGAGCCTAGGCATGGCGGTACCGGAGAGCACGATGGCGGGCTTGTCGATCGCATCGATTAGGGTACGCGTGACCTCGACGCCGTAATTCACCATCGGGTAGCCGTTCAGCATCGATCGTCCCGCGCGGACCGATTCATCGATGCCCTTTTGCGCGTTCTGCCACTGCTCGTTGCGGGTATAGCTGTCGGTGGTGGTGGGAACGATGTCGGCCATGCCGTCACGATCCAGGATCTCCATCAGCCGGCGCTGCAGCTCCAGGGTGCCGAAGCCGCCGCGGGGCTGGGTCAAGCAGCGGTGCTCCGCCGCGGCCTGGCGCATCACCACGCCCAGCCGCTTGTGTTTCGGCAGGGCGCGGTGATAGGCGGCGGCCTCGTCCAGGTCCACTTGGGCGCCGGTGGGCCAGCGGGAAAGATTCTCCGCACGCAGTTCGGCAAACAGATCCCCGGGGATCTGTGCTGCGGAAAAATTCCAGCGCTTATCTGCCGGCGACGGTGTTGCGCCCATGTCCCCGCTCCGTATCCGCGCGCTCAAAGTGCCCCTTGCCCAGTCGCACCGCTGCTTCCGGCGCCACCGACCCCAGCAGGCCCACCGCGAAGAGCAGATAGTCCGTGTCCAGCAGCATTCGCGGATGCTCCGGCCTCAATGACAACGGGTCGTTTTTCTGCGCCAGCGCCGCGCGCAGAATGGCTGCCGACGCGTCGCCGTGGGCCAGCACGCCGCCGGTACCGATGACGACGCCCAGGTTGCTCAGATCCTTGCCCCGCTGCACCGTGATCGGTCCGTTCACCGTGTATACCGTGTCGATGGTACCGGCGTGGCGGCGCGTCGCAATGCGTACCGCCGCATGAGCCAGCGCAAAATCCAGGCGCCGCTCTTCGTCATCCTCTGGCAGATGGTCCGCATCCGAGGAAACGGAGTCGACCATGGTCTCCAAACGCTCTGCCTCAACTCCCGCGACGGCGGCGATATTCTTGGACCCGGCCTCGGCCAGAATTCCCCGGGCGTTCAAGCGCATGCCCAGATCGCCTTCCACGGTGCGTTTCATGTAGGGCTCCGGCAGTCCGCGCTGAATCACGCCGGCCTTTCTGGGCTCGCCGGTGGCGACAGAATGCACGTCGGTGGTGGCGCCGCCCACGTCCACCACCATCAGCGGGCCGAGACCTGGTTCGCTTCCGGCGCCCTGCGACAGCAGTCGCGCGGCCTCCAGCACCGCGGCGGGCGTAGGCATCAGCACCCGGTCGAACTGCGCTGCCGCCCGGTCGATGCCCTTGGCGTGAACAATTCGCTCAATAAAGATCTGGCGGATGAGCTCCCGGGCGGGCTCGATATTGAGCTGGCCGAATTCCGGCATCACGTTCTCGGTCACGCTGACGGTTTTGCCGCCCTCCGCCAGCGCCGCGGCGGCGACGTCGGCCGCGGCCCGATTGCCGGCGACGATCACCGGGCAGCTCAGCTGGGCGGCGGCGAGGGTCCGGGCGTTGTGCAGGATGACTTGGCTGTTGCCGCCGTCCGTGCCGCCGACCAGCAGCACGATGTCTGCAGCGAGACTTTCGATTGCGGCGACGTCTTTGGCGGTGAGCCGCTGGGCGAACGCGCCTACCAGCCGCGCGCCCGCCCCCAGCGCCGCCTGGCGCGCCGCTTCCGCGGTGAGCTCGCGCACCAGGCCGACGGTGATCATACGCAGGCCGCCCGCGGCGCTGCTGCAGGCGAGCCGGTGGTCGAACGCCGGCAGTTCGCCCATATGGGATTTGAGTTCTTCGAGCGCTGCGCTCATGCCCTCGGTCACATCGCTGGCCACCGTGGAGGGTCCCTGTCCGGAAGCCAGAACGCGAACCGGATTGAGCGCAACCGCGCGCAGCTTGGTGTAGGTGCTGCCGAAATCGATGAGCAGGGCGTTCATTCCGTCGCCCCTTTGCTCTCCGCTTCCCGCGCGGCGAAGTCGGCGTCGAGCTTTTCGATCACCTCGTCGGCGCGCGTCCCCGGCGGAAAGGCGCGGTCGAAACCCATTTCGAAAAAACACTGTGTCGACATTGGGATTCTTGGCCACCGATTCGATAGGGACACGGCTATTGGTCCACACGTACCGGAGCGTTGGCACAGGTTCGAGCTGCCCGACAAAGCCCGGGACACCAAATATCAGAAAGATTGAGGCCGCTACGTCTTCCTCCTCTTTGACAATGGGCTTGGGCGGCGCCGCTGGCCGGCGGCTGACGCCAGCGTAATTCAG
>CAMYJH010000005.1:195404-243072 GCA_947258715.1 uncultured Gammaproteobacteria bacterium | reverse complement strand
TGACTGTAAGTCATTGGATTCGTGAGGCAAGTGGAAACCGCGTTTTCACTTGCCGACTCTGAAAATTCCAGGGATGGAATTATTCAGAGTTTCCTTAAACCTGTCAGCTGCCGAATATCAGCAGAAACATCCGAGTCAGGGGGACAGTCCACGTCCCCCTTCCAGGTGTCCTTCAAAACCGGACCGTCGAAATCTGATCTCTTGAATTTTTCGCTGGATGCGCGGACCAGCACGCGCTGCTCTGCAGTAAGGGATTAGCTGGCGGTGGCGCGGGCGACAATGTCGTCCATCTCGTCGCACAGGGTCGGGCGTTCTTCCTTGAAGTACAAACCGAGCGCCGGGCGGCCAGTCTTGGCCGCGAGGCGCATCGCTTCCATCCGGCTGGTGGGGTCGTGTTCCTCGGGCAGATCGCGGACCCGCACGTCCATGTTCTTGTAGGTGAGCTCGGTCTTGTCGAAGGTTACGCAGGGCGAAAGGACGTGCAGATAGGAGAAGCCGCGGTGAGCAATCGCCGCCTTTATCATGTCCGCGAGATGGTGCGGCCGGCCGGCGTAGGCTTGCCCGACCCAGGAGGCGCCGTAGGACAGCAGCATCATTAACGGGTTGAGCGGCTGATCGTGGTTCTCGAACGGTGACGTTGACGTGGTGAAGCCGAGCACCGAGGTGGGCGAGGTTTGACCCTTGGTGAGACCGTAGACGCCGTTGTCGAACAGCAGGTAGGTGATGTCCACGTTGCGCCGGGCGGCGTGGGGAATGTGCCCGCCGCCGATGGCGAAGCCGTCGCCGTCGCCCCCGACCACGATCACCGTGAGGGCGTCGTTGGCAACCTTGATACCGGTCGCCGCCGGAAGCGCGCGGCCGTGAAGGGTGTGAAACCCGTAGGCGTTCATGAAGAACGGAAAGCGCGACGCGCAGCCGATGCCGGAGACCACCACCGCATCCTTGTTGGGGATGCGCAGCGCCGTGAGCGCGCTGGTGAGTCCCTCGGCGATACTGAAATATCCACACCCCGGGCACCAGGTGGGCAGCACCTCCGAGCGATACGCGAGGCGCCCGCTGGCCCGCATCTCGGCGAGCTTCTCTTCGATGTAGACGGGTTCTTTGAGTTCTGCTTCCACGGCGGATCTCCTCATGCAGCGGTGCGCCGGTCTTTGCCGGCCAGCGCCCGCACCGAGTCCAGGATCTCGGAGACTTCCATGGGCTTGCCGGTCACCCGGTTGAGACGATGGACCGGCCGCTCCAGGGCGCCCGATACGAGACTGGCGAACTGGCTCTGGTAGTTGAGCTCCGGCACCAGCACGTGAGTGCAGTCGTCCATGAAGGCCCGGATTCGATTCACCGGCAACGGTGACAACATCACCACTTTCATGGCGGCGCAACGGATCCCCTCCTTGCGCGCCAGCATCATGGCCTCCAGCGCCTCACCAAATGTAGAGCCCCAGGCGAGTATGCCCACCTCCACCGGCCCCTCGTCACCGAAGCGCTTGCAGATGGTGATCCGCGGATGCTCGAGGGCAGCGGCGAGCTTGGCGTGTCGCTTCTCGCTCATGCGCGTGTGCACGCCGGGCTCGTAGCTCGGATGCCCGAACTCGTCGTGCTCGAGGCCGGTGGCGGTGTGGATGCCGTCGGCCTCGCCGGGGATTGCGCGCGGGCTGACATGGCTATCGGTGAGCTCGAAACGCTGGTAGGGCTCGTCGGCCCGGCGGCGGTGCTTGCCCCGGGAATCTTCCAGCTCGAATGTCTCCTCCGGATCAAAGGTCACGGACTCGAAGCGGTTCGAGAGATACAGATCCAGCAGCACGATCACCGGAGTCTGGTAGCGCTCGGCCATCTCGAAGGCCTTGCCCGCGCAGCGCCAGCAGCCCTCCACGTTGGTGGGCGCGAGCACGATACGCTGAGCGTCCCCGGCGCCGCCGAACACCGCCATGTTGAGGTCCGACTGCTCGGTGCTGGTGGGCATGCCGGTGCTCGGTCCGCCGCGCTGGGACACGAACACTACCGACGGCACTTCGGCCATGACCCCGAGCCCCAGCATCTCGGCCATGAGGGCGAGCCCCGGCCCCGAGGTGGCGGTGGCCGCCCGCGCACCGGCGTAGCCGCTGCCCATGACCGCGGAGACGGCCGCGATCTCGTCCTCGGTCTGGAGCATGCGCTTACCCCGGCGGGGCAGCTCGCGCGCGAGCCGCTCCATGATGGTGGTCGCCGGAGTGATCGGGTAGCCGAAGAACACGTCCAGGCCGGCGTCCAGGCAGCCCTTGGTGATGGCGGCATTGCCGCTCAAGATCTCCACGTTACCGGCCGCGCGCGGAGGCGGCGGACCCAGGCTCAGCAGATCGAAGCGCTGGGTCTCGGCGGCGGCATCGGCGCCGGCTTCGAACGCCGCGATGCTGCTCTCGGTCACCTCCCGCGCCTTGGTCTGGAACTTTGCCGCGATGGCCGCGTGGAAGGCCTCCCGGGGCATGCCGTAGAGCCCGACCACGAAGCCCAGCGCCACCATGTTGCGGGATCGGTTGGAGCTGGTGGCGCGCTCGCACAACTCGCGAAACGGCAACCCGTAGGGGATCTGGCCGGGACGCAGGTGACCGGAGATGTGCTGGCCCTCTTCCAGCCAGGTGATGGGGGCGGATTCGTAAATCACCGCGCCGTAGTCGCGCACCTCGCCCGCGTGCGGGATCGCGTGCTCGTCGTTCAGCGACACCAGCACGTCGGAGCGGGGCTTCATCGAGTACACCTGCTCCGACGTGATGCGGGTGCGCGCGATGCATTTGCCGAAGCCGCGGATCTCCGCCGGGTAGGTGTTGAAGGCGATCACGCGGTATCCCGCGTCGGCCATCGCCTGCTTGAGAATATCGCCGGTGGCGATGGTGCCGTCGCCCGCCGAGCCGCAGACGGCGATTTGAAAGTCGGTTTGCTTAACTGGCACTGGTGTTTCGTCCCGTAAAAAAGTGGCGTTAGTCGTGCTCCCACAGAGGCGAGTGGAGCAGACCGTCATCGTCGATCTGCAGGCTCTCGTCACCCTGCTCCTCGAAGTCGACGGTCTCGCCGGTCATGTTTCGGGCGGCGATCTCCCCCATGCGGCGCACGTTGCGATAGCCGTAATAGAAGCGGTAGCCATTGAGCGCCGACGACCATATCTGGCAGACGTCACCGGCGGCCCAGATGCCGTCGATGGAGGATTTCAAACGGCCGTCCACCAAGATCCCGCGCTCCATGTCCACCCCGGACCCGCTCATGAAATCCACGTTCGGGGCGAGGCCGTAGAAGGGCATGACCACGTCGCCGCGAAGCTCCTGCCCGTCGCTGAAGACGATGCGCCGCGCCGGCAGCCCCGACGCGCCCTTCTCGATGGCGTCCACGTCCCCGCCGGCGAAGATCTCGATGCCCATCTTCTGCAGCGCACTTCACCAGGTTGCGGGCCAGATCCAGGCCGAGCACGTCGCCGCCGAGAATGATGGCGTGGCCTCCCTCGGGCAGCGCCGCGCGGGTATCGCAGGCCGCACGGAAGCTGTTGAAGTAGTGCATCAGGTGGCGCGCATCCTTGAGCTTCTCCGGCAGAAACGCCTCGCCGCCGGTCGCGACCAGCAGCGCGTCGTAGTGGACCACCTCGCGGTGGGCCAAACGCACCACCTGTCGCTTCGAGTCCACGTCGTTCACCAGGCTCTTGCGCCGCAAGGTGATGCGCTGCTCCTCGTAGTACTCCGGTGGATGCACCAGCAGATCGACCCAGCTCTCGCAACCCTGGAACACGGCGGTGAGATCGTAGCGGTTGTAGAACAGCAGCGCGCCGGCCGAGACGATGGTGACCCGGCTCTCAGGGTCGCGTTCGCGGAGCTCCGCGGCGGCGGCGTTGCCCGCCATGCCGTTACCGATGATCACATAGTGCGAGACGTTCCCCATGAGTCAGCAGTCCTGCATGAAGAGCTCGTGCTTGCTGATCGAGATACAGTGCGTGGGGCAGACCTTGTAGCAGGCGCCGCAACGGATGCACTGATCGTTGTCGATCCAGATGGCACCCACCTTGTCCCATTCGCGAGTCTCGTCGAGTTGGCCGTAGCTTCCGTCGTTGCGGATTTGCACGCCTTCGATGAGCTTGATGCAGTCACGCGGCGCCACGTCGATGCACGCGCGACAGAAGATGCAGTTGTCAACGTCGATCTCGTACTTGAGATAGCAGAGGTAGCAACGTTTGGCCTCCTCGCGGGCGAGGTCCTTGTCCATACCCGTCTCGACCTCGATGTCGAAGCCCTCGAAGCGACGTGACAGCGCCTCGGTGGGAATCGGTTGGCGCGGAATGAAATCGTCGCTGCGCTCGCGCAGCGGTTCCGCCACCGGTTCCACTTTTACCACCTCGCGGCGCCGCGCCCGGCCCATGAGCCAGGTATCGAGCTTGAGCGCGATCTCGCGTCCGTGGCCCACTGCCTCGACCACCGTGGATGCCCCGTGCACGTGGTCGCCGGCGGCGAACACGCCCTCGCAAGACGTCATGCCGTCCTCGCCGATGCGTACGTTGCCCCAGCGATCCTGCTCCAGCGTCAGGTCCAGGTAGTCGAGCACGCTCTGTTGTCCGATGGCGACCAGCACCGTATCGCAGGGCTCGAGAAACTCGGAGCCCTCGATGGGGATGGCCTTGCGCCGTCCGCCCTCGCGCCAGCCGCCGAGTCGGTTCTGAGCAAAGCGAACACCCTCGATTCGACCCTTCTCGCCGGCAATCAACGCCACCGGTGAGCGCAGGCCGCGGATATCGATGCCTTCCCGCTTGGCCTCGCGGATCTCCTCTTCCGGCACCGGGATGTACTTCTCTGTGGTGCGGATGTGGATGGTGACTTCCTTCGCACCCAGGCGCCGCGCAACCCGGGCGCAGTCGAGCGCCGTGAAGCCGGCGCCGATCACCGCCACCCGCTCGCCCACGGTCTTCTCGACGCCGCGGTGCAGCTCCATCAGAAAGTCGAGCCCGTACTCGGCCCCGTCCAGCGCCCGCACCAGATCCCCCTGATCTGCCTGTTCGCGAAGTGGCACCGGTGAGGAGCGCATGCAGCCTGCGGCAAGCAGCACCGCATCGAATTGATCCCGCAGCTCCGACAGGCGCGTCTCGCCCTCGCCGTTGCCAACCGCGATGCCGGTTTGCACGGAAACGCCGAGACGGGTGGTGTTGTGCACTTCCACGTCGAGCACGTGGCGCGGCAGGCGAAACTCCGGGATGCCGTAGTAGAGCATTCCACCCGGGCGCTGCTCGCGCTCGTAGATAGTCACGGCGTGCCCGAGTATCGAGAGATCGTGGGCCGCCGCGAGGCCCGCGGGACCGCCGCCGACAATAGCTACGCGCTTGCCCGACGGCGTGTACAGGTCCTCAGTGATGCGATGTCCCGAGGTCTTGAGATCCGCCGCCGCGCGCTTGAGATGGCAGATGTTCACCGGCTCGCCGTTGCCCGGCCATCCATGCCGGCAGGCGGGCTCGCAGGGTCGGCTGCAGACCCGTCCGAGCACCCCCGGGAGCACGTTGGCGATCCGGTTGATCTCGTAGGAGCGACCGTAGCGCTCCTCGACGATCATGCGGATGTAGGCAGGGATGTTGGTGCCGGCCGGGCAAGCCGTCTGGCAGGGCACGTTCTCCTTCACCCAGGCCACGTCCCGGGCGTCGGTGGAGAAGCGCACCGGAGTGACGACACGCTTGCCGTAGGATTGGCGTTTGGAGAAATCCTCACCTTCGTCCACGTAGATCTTGCGCTGTTGCTGGTCGGCCATTCCTGGTGCATCCACGTTGTTGCCCGCGCGCCAATGCCCGTGCGGTGGCATAGAAATCCGGGGACAGTATAAGAAATCCGGGGACAGTATCCTATTTTCCTCGACCGCCCCCGCCCCTTACGCGCTCCTTAATTAAGTAAGGTGTCCCCGGGATAACGACGAAGGAAGCATAAGTCCCTCCCACCCCGGCACCCTCCATCTTCTCGATGTCGGGCGCCACTGAGCATACAAGGAAGGATAACCGCCCTTTATCGCCTCATCGCGCACTCATCAACCGGATCGCGCACGACGTGCAGAATAACCGGTACGTCGTGCGCAAACCGGTGGGCGGTCGCTCGTCGGGAAGGCGGCGGCGGTTGTCTTTACGAGGCGCGGGGATGGACGAGCTGGATGACGTTGGCCGGACTTTCCACCCGCGCCGGCGCGTCCTGGTCCAGCCACTCGAGGATCGGCATGAACTCCCGCCGCTGCTCGGCCGTGCGCTCCGCGTCAATCTCGAAAATACCGTAGCCGGTGTCGCCCGATTCGACGTAGACCTCGGAGTCGAGCAGGTGCGTCAGGAAGGTCAAGCGCAGCGAGCGCACGAAGCGCTCGAGCGGCTCGTAGACGGCAGTCGACGAGCGGGCCCGGTTCGCGACCACCGCAGCGCGTATGTTGCGGTGCCGGACGCCGCCGACGAGCAGGAGCTCTTTGATGAAGTTAGCCGTCGCGCGGATATCGATCTTCGATGGCGCGACGGGAATCAGGATGGCGTTCGCGCGAACAAGCAGCTCCTGCATGAGCAGACGCGAGGGTCCTGCTGGCGCGTCGAGGACGAGCTGTCGCGTCTCGTGCGGAACGAATCGGCCGAGGCTCTTGAGGCCGCCGCCATTTCGCGGCGCGGCGTCGGCACCGTGGATATGCGGTGCCTCGGGCGCGCGCTGCTCGAGCCAGCGCAGGCTCGAGCCCTGGGGGTCGTAGTCCATCATGGCCGTCGGCACACCGTTGACGGCGAAATAGCTGGCGAGGTTCGTCGCGATGGTGGTCTTGCCGACGCCGCCTTTTGCATTCATTACGAGTGTCGTATTCATCCGAGGCATAAAGTCGCGTTCGCTAAACTATAATCTTTGTCGAAGCCCCGCCCCATTAACGTGAAGCGCTTCACATAGTCGACAAGCGGACGTCAGGAGGAAACCCGGTTCAGAGACCAATTTAAATGAATATTAAGTTTAAAAAAACTTCTCTGAGCCTGTTTTCTCCGACAACGTGTGCAAAGCCCCAAACAAAATTACGGTCCAAATGCGCGTCAGAAGCGAGGCGAGCGCCGAGGAGCTCACCGAACTGGCAATGTACTCGCGCGTCTATGATATGGTCTCACGCTCGTCGCCCGTAGAGTTCACGCTGACGACCTATTGAGAAAAATGAGTTGGATGAACGGTGCCGGATTTATTGATTCGATCAAAGAATCCGGCCCGTTTTTTCATGAGATTGAAGGATAAAAGATTCAATTTATCCGCGCGCTATTGTCATCGACGGAATTCCGGACAGTATACCTATTTCCCCCTACCGCCCCGCCTCTTACCCTCGTTAATTAAGTCGACTGCCCCCCGAATAACATCAAGGACCGCGAACGGTGTCGGCTGCATGGGTTTGAACCGCATCGACGAGTGCTCGCGTACGCGGAAAAGGGCGGTTATCCTTTCTGTACACCTCACACTAGGCTTTTCTTCTACTGACTCGCGTGCAAGTGAAGGACGTCCCTATGAGCAATGTACTCAATTGCACAGGCCACGAGCTGAAGCTTCCCAACATCGTCGATAGCGCTGGTGCCTATCTGTTCGATGACAGGGGAAACCGCTATCTCGATCTGGAATCCGGCGTTTGGTGCACCCCTTTGGGTCACAAGAACGCTAGGGTGAACACCGCCATCATGCGGCAGGCCAGCTCGATCGCCCATGCCGGTTTTTGTTTCTCGAATAACATTGTCGAAGACGCAGCGAAATCCGTGCTTGAGATTACCGGTCTTGATGGTGGCCAATGCGTGTTTTTGTGTTCGGGCAGCGAGGCCATCGAACTTGCCCGGCAAATTTGCAAACACATAACGAAAAAGCCGGTAACCATGTGCCTGCACGATGCCTATCTCGGATCCTACAGTTCGGTTATTCACCGGGAGAACGGCTGGCACCTGTTTGATTGGCGCGAATGCGCAGTTTGCCCAAACGGGGAAGATTGCAAAAGCCAATGCCCGAAGCTGAAAGACATTCCTGATAGTGTTTCAGAGTTTGTGTTCGAACCGGGCAGCGCGTCCGGTTTTGTGCGGTTTCCACCGGCCTCGCTGATAAGAAACATTGTTGAAATCATCCGGGCCCAAGGTGGCAAGATTGTTGTCAACGATGTGACCACGGGCATGGGACGAACCGGCGAGTGGTTTGGTTTCAACCATTATCAGATCGAGCCCGATCTTGTGGCTATCGGGAAAGGCCTTGGGAATGGTTACCCGGTCAGTGGGCTGGCCATAAATCGGAAAACAATCGGCGAGCTAAAGGACGATATCTTCATTTACGTGCAATCACACCAAAATGACCCGCTGGGGGCGGCCGTTGCCCATGAGGTCATTGAGGTCCTGATAGACGAGGATCTGGTATCCAGAGCAGCGATTTTGGGTGGAAAATTCCTCAAAGAACTGCAAACACTCGCCAACAGTAAATGCATCACAGAAGTGCGTGGCCGTGGCCTGATGTTAGCGGTTGAGTTCGCCGAAAAGACGGTTGGTGACAGGATTTACGACCAGCTGTTGGAAAAAGGCTATATCGTCTGCAACAGGGGAGGAATGTTCCGGATCGATCCGCCACTGGTGATTGAAGAAGCAGATCTTCTCAGGTTTGTTGAGGTGTTCAGGAGCTTGCTGGACGAGGAATAAGATGGTTCGGGAAAAGGGGTCGTGGGGCGCCTCCTCCACCAGCACAATGATCGCGGCGCTGCACCACCTCAACAAGAACTATTTAAGGAAATGTTCTCAATCTTCTATAATCAATAGTCATGGACATGTTCCGGGCCAGACATCCCTGTCTGCCCTGGAACGCCCCACCGTTTACTTTTCCACCATCCAGGAGGGAGCCGTCCCGCATTCGGTTTCCGCCGGACCATCGGGAATCCAAACGTCGCTGCACGTGCTTGGCTTGGATGGGTCCGTGCAATGGCGAACTTTCATCCAGTTTTGACATGTGCGACAGGTAGTTACGTTTTCCCACCACGTGATTGACGATCCTTTATCGCAAGTGCGCTTGGCACGCATCGCTACGTCGCCATCGATTGGTGGAACTAGAATATCTCCCGGGTTTGGCACGTACTGCAGCGTTATGGTGTCCGATCGAGTTGTGTTGGGAATGACCACAAACTCGCCCAGCACTTGCGCCTTCGTCGCGTATCCAGTGGACGTCCCGACATCAGATCTCAACTATGCTTGGGACAATGCCGTGACCGGCACGAGAAGAGTCAGCGCTGCAATGGTTAGAGAAATTCGGATGTACTTCATGACTGTCTCCAATAAGACATGACCTAGGATTTAGAACTGACCTGAGAATGAGTGAACGTAGCTTCGCAACTGATCTTCGCTTCCGCTACTCCGCAGACTCCCTAGTAGTTTGAAATTTGCTACCGGCGTTGGATGTGGGAATTAACACACGAATCCGAGACATGCGGGCTTAAACTTCTTCTAGCCGCCCGTGATATTTCGAATCAAGTCGGACGTCGTTCACTATCGTCGCTTCTGTCTTAGAGCCTCGTATGGTGTATTACCCCGCTGGATTTCATTGCGCGCCTGGCGGCGCTCGTTCCGAAACCGCGGGTGAACCTCACGCGTTTCCACGAGGTATTCGCGCCCAACAGCAGTCTGCGCTCCCAGATGACCCCAGGCTGTAACGCCAAGCACTGCCATGGGGGCACCCTCGAGACAGCATCGAAGCGCCGTGCCGCCATGACATGGGTCCAGCGTCTGAAGCGCGTATTCAGGGTCGACATCGAGATCTGCCGGCGCCGTGGGGGGAGGGATAAAATCATTGCCAGTATCGAAGACCTGGCGGTCATCAAACAGATCCTCGACCATTTGGATCAACGTGCCAGGCAACAGCCGCTGACGTAAGGGCCGCTCGCCCGAGCGCCACCCCAAGAGGATCGGCCGGGTTTAAAGGATTGAGGCTTACGGCGTCTCCCTTAGCTTGAGCACGGATGCCATGCCCTGGCGGCGGCATGGGCACGGACCCTCTCGTGCCCATCTGCGCCGGACCCGTTTTCACCCACGAAAACACCTTCCTCGGCGCCTATTTTTCACCCACGAAAACACCTTCCTCGGCGCCTATTTCCGACCTGCCCCGAATCATTGCAAGGAAATTCCCCTTCCGAGCTTCCGAGCAACGCAAACGCTTCTGGATTCATGCGTCCGAACCGCTCCGAACCGCGGCGACAAATGCTCGATTAAGCGAGAAAGGGCGGTTATCCTTCCGATACTCAAACCGCTTGCCTTTCGCGTAGTTGTGATGGAACATTGCGTAGAAAGGAAGGAATTTACGATACTAATTAAATTCGTCCCCTTGTTGGATCAATTGAAGAGAAATTGCGGGGGCATCATGCATACTTCACTCAAATCCATTCTCTTTCTTCTAGGCACTTTTTGTTGGTCCACGGCTCCCGCCGTAGTGGACAATCCGGATAAACTCGGAATTGTCACCGGATCGGAAGCCGGCACATATATTAAGTTCGGCCAGGATATGGCCGCGTTAACAAAGCAATACGGCCTCAGCCTGTTGGTCAAAGAGTCAGAGGGATCACTGGCTAACATCCGCCGATTGATAAGCAAAGAAAACGCCGCGGTCGGTATCGTGCAATCCGATGTATTGGGTTTTCTAACCCGTTCCCAGGACGCGCGTATGCGCCGGGTGGCGAGCCTGTTGCGGCTGGTATTCCCGTTCTATAACGAAGAAGTTCATCTATACGCGCATAAGAATATTCAAACCTTCGACGAATTGGCGGGAAAGCGGGTAGTTGTCGGCACCAAGGGCAGTGGTAACTGGCTAACCACCACCAACCTGCTGCATATGATGGATGTGGAACCCGCGGAGCGGATGAACTTAAGCCCGCCAGAGGGGGTCACCGCCGTGCTTACGGGCAAGGCCGACGCAATGATTTATGTTGCCGGCAAGCCGGTAAAGCTGTTCAGCAATATCGAACAATTAGGAAATAGCCCAAAGTATGGCGACCTGGTGAAAAATGTACACTTTGTGCCGTTGGATGACCCAAAGATGATGAAGGAATATCTGCCGGCAAATTTGACGCCACAAGACTACGGGTGGATCGAGCAGGAAGTCGCCACCATCGCCGTCAAAGCAGTCCTCGTAAGTTTCGATTTCTCTCGCAAACTAACCCCATACTATGAACGGCGTTGCCGAGAGCTGGGGGTTCTCGGAGCGGCCATACGCTCGAACCTTTCCTTATTGAGAGACAACGGACACCCTAAATGGAACGAAGTTGACCTCGAGCAGGATGTTGGCTTATGGAAGGCGGATACATGCTCGAGAGTGGAAGTAGTGAGATCGAAACCCAAGAGGTCCGATCCAGATGACTTTTTGATCAAAGAGCTCGAAAAGTGTGTTCGCACCGGCACTTGCGAATAAAGGACGGGGAGGCGGTTTAGCAGGACTAAATAGCCTCCACTCGAGGTGAGATGTTTTCAGGTTGAGGCAGGCCGAGTCGAGACCTGTGTTTCTGCAAACGGCTGTGCCTGTTGTAGAAATCACCGTACATCGGCGATGAGTGAGTCGATAGCGCCATGACGGTGATTGCGGGTGATGTTGTCATGGAGCTGCTTCCAAAGTCGCTCGACCGGATTGTCGCACCGAACACGTAGCGTTTAACGTTCTTGCCCGGTTTGAGCACTTCGGGCTGCTGCTCCCGCTCGAGGTCGAGCCGATTCTCCGATTCAGGCCATTTAGAGCCTAGACAAGTAGTGCAGATGTACGAATCGTTTTTTGGGTTCCGCGAAAAACCATTTTCGCTAGTGCCTGATGCGAGCTTCTTTTTCCTTTCCGAGAAGCATGATCTGGCGCTGACGCAGTTGCGGTATGCCCTCCAGAGCCAGGCCCTGATCACCGTCATTACTGGCGGTATTGGCTGCGGCAAGACCACGCTTGTGCAAAAGATCATCGGGGAATCGGAAGACGACATCACCATCGGCTTGCTCAATTATACCCACAGTTCCTTCGGTGACCTGTTGCAGTGGGTGCTGCTGGCGTTCGACCTCGATTATAAACTGAAGTCCAAAGTCCGCCGGTATAAATCACTGGTGCAATTCTTTATCAGCGAATACGCGAATAACAGACGCACCATGTTGATCGTCGATGAAGCGCAAAATATGGATGACGATACGCTGGAAGAGCTGCGTATGTTGTCCAATATCAACGTCGACAAGGATCAGGTTCTGCAGCTTGTTCTGGTTGGTCAACCGGAGTTGCGCGAAAGACTTAGACGACCGAATCTATATCAGTTCGCCCAGCGAATTGCAGTGGACTATCACATCGACCCCTTGGGACTCGCTGAAACTGCAGATTACATAAAACACCGTCTAGAAATCGTCGGGGGGGACCCGCAGATATTTCTTTCCGAGACCTATGAGTTGGTATATAGATACAGCAGAGGTGTTCCCCGTCTAATCAACATCGTGTGCGACATCGCCTTGCTGTACGCGTATGCCAGCCAGCAAAAAGTGGTGGACGCGGTACTCATCGGTGAAGCGATCAAGGATCGGGAAAAAAGTGCTTATTTTGGCAACATCCTTGGTTCCTCCACTGAAGATGCGGCAAGCGCCGCGACCGCGGATTACGAACAACCGACGGACGACACCAAACCAGAGCCACCGAATCTGCAAAAACAACATAGCGCCGTAACACTCGCACACGACCGTCAGCGCATCGCCCAACCGGACGCTAGCGAGATGCTGCAGGAACTGGCGGCTATCGCGGCCGAACCCGAGATCGCCAACGAGCCCGCTCATGACCCCAGCGAATCAATGCCGCGCCCGCCGGAGAACGAGTGGCCGGTATCACAAGAGGAAAATATCGACGATCTCACGGTGGCCGATCCTGAATCTTCAATCACGACCGCGAGCGACGAACTTCCACCCGTGTGGCCCATACCGCAGGAGTTGGAGGAAACAAGCGGACCATCCGCCCGTGTAACATCGACACCGGACAAACCCCAACCCCTGCGGCGGGTGGCGCTGCTGCTGTCGGTGCTGTTCCTGGCCGTGCTCGCTGTGTTTTATATGTTCCCCGAGCTGATTCCCGTGCCTCCCGCCGTCAGTCCCGAGGCCGAACCCGGAAAGGAACTGGCCATCGAACCGGCGCCGGTATCGCCAACGAATGAAAACGCCCCCGCGGGCCGGTCCAGGGTGCCCGGTTTTGTTGCCGAATCGAACGTAGGTGATCTGCAATCGTCTTCGCCGTCAGTCACGGGCGAGGCCGCGGACGTCCCCGATCAGCGCTCAGCCGATGCGCAGATTCAACAGTGGCTGAGCCAAGCGGAGCAGTACCTGGCGCAAGGGCGACTGATCGAACCTGCCGATGGTAACGCATACGACAGCCTGCAAAAGATCCTCGCTTATCGCCCCGATCACCCCCAGGCTTTGCGGCGTATAGAATCCATCGGCACACGATTGCTGGCGATGGCCACCGAAGCCGAAGAAGATCAGCGCTGGGACCAGGCAAGCGCTCATCTGCGCAGCCTGTTGTCTATTAGACCCGAGCACGAGCTTGCCCGGGACAGATTGACGGCGCTTGAATCCGCAGCCCAAGAACGGGAGCAGATTAGGCAGTGGCTGGAAGAGGCGGAGCGATTGATTGTCGCCGGGCGGCTGGTGCAACCGGAGGGCGGAAATGCCTATGAGATTGTACGCAGAATACTGGAGCTGCAGCCTCAACATAGCGCCGCGTCCTCGGCTCTCAATACTATAAAAGTGAGACTGTTGGATGCGTCCGATCGAGCGACGGGACAGAACCAATTGCAGACCGCCATCGAGCACCTCCAGGATCTTCTCACCGTTGACCCAAATCATACCGTCGCCCTTTCCCGCATAGAAACACTGCGCGCCAAAGCTGCGCAGGAAGAACAAACGAGAAAAGATCTGGCTCAGGCGGCAACACAAATAGAAACAGGAAAACTCGTGGCGCCGGAGGGCGACAACGCGGTTGAGACCCTGAGAGTAGTGCTCGCTCGGGAGCCTCTCAACTCCGTTGCTTTGGAGGCTCTCGAAAATATCAAAACAAAGTTGCTGGACAGCGCCAACGTCGCGACAGAGAACGATCAGCGTGACATCGCCATCACGCAGTTGAATAAGCTGCTAACGATCGAGCCCCAACACGCCGTCGCAATCTCCCTACTAGAGGAACTCGAAGCCGAGGAGAAAAAGGAAAACAATATCCAAAAATGGCTGGTTGAGGCCGAACGATATCTCGACAACGGGCAACTGACGCAACCGGAAGGTGACAACGCCTATGAATTTTTAAACCGCGTGCTCGAGGCACAACCGGACAACGAACAGGCGCTTTCGGCAATCGAGACCATAAAACGCACCCTGCTCGACCGGGCCGAGCAGGCCATGGCGGCGGCGCAGTGGGATCTCGCCGATACTCATTTGAATACGCTTCTAACCATCCAACCGGATTCCCCTGCGGCGCAGACGATGCTGAGCACGGTGCAGACACGGATTCAATCACGACAACAGATACTCCAATGGCTGAGCCAGGCCGAACAACATCTGCGGTCTGGAAACTTACTGGATCCGCCGGGCTCCAACGCATATGAGTTATTGCAGAAAGTACTGGCCGAAGAACCGGAGCACGTTCAGGCCATTGAACTATTATCGCAGCTGACGGATCTGGAGCTCGAATTGGCCGATCGGGCGATGTCCGAGCAGGACTACGTGCAGGCCCGCGTTCATCTGGAACGTTTATCGAGTTTAGACCTGGCCGGTGAGAGAGTGCGCAGTAAGCTGGATCTGTTAGGCCAGGCAGAGTATACGCAGCGGCGAGTCGGCGAGTTGATGGCCCTGGCACGTTCATACATAGCTTCAGGTCGCTTGGTGAAACCTGAAAAGGAAAATGCCTATGACCTGCTTTCGCAAGTAATCGAACTCCAACCAGAGAATCCCGAAGCTCTAGACGCAGTAACCAGGATAGAAAAGCAACTGTTAGAGGAAGCTCGGGAAGCAAAACGTAACCAGCAGTGGGATGAGGCGAAAAACCATTTGCAGGGTCTGCTGCAGCTGGACCCGAATCACACGGTAGCCAAGATCGAGCTACAAGAAGTCGAAAGCACCTTAGAGCAACTTCTACGCATTCAGGATCTGCTATTGGAGGCGCAGGAATATGTAGATGCGGGGCAGCTGACCATGCCGCCACGACTCAACGCCTATGAGACTTTTGAACAGGTTCTGCAATACGAGCCGCACAATCCTAGCGCCTTGGCGGGTATCAATTCTATCAAAGCGACTTTATTGCGGTCAGCACGCGAGGCAAAACGGCAACGTCAATTCGAGAGTGCGAAAGCAAGCTTACGCACTCTGCTCTCTCTACAACCGGACCATGCTGCGGCACTTTCCGAAGTAGAGCAGATCGAAAATCAACTACTGAACGAGGAACAAATTAGCAAGTGGCTGAAAGAGGCTTGGGAGCATATTCAGGCCGGGCGGCTGGTAGCACCGGAAAATTCCAATGCGTACCAAACATTACAACAGGTGCTCGATCGCCAGGCCAACAACAGCGAGGCCTTGGCCGCTATCGAAACCATCAAGTCACAGTTGCTGCAAGCGATGCGGCAGGCGACAGAGCAGCGGGAATGGGAACAAGTGCAAACCAGATCAAGACAGCTGCTGCAGATCGATGGGGATCAACCGGCCGCGCTGGCTTCTCTGAAGCTGGCGCAGCGGCAGATTAGCACGGCGCGGGATATCAAGCAGTGGATGAGTGATGCCGCCCGTTTGCTTGGTAGTGGGCAGTTGATTAAACCGCCCGGCGCCAATGCCTATGAATCGCTACAGAAGGTGCTTTCCCGCGAGCCCGATCACGCGCCCGCTCTGGCAGCGATTGAGTCAATAATAAAGCGTCTGTTAGACCGGGCTGCCGAGCAGCAGTCGGCGGAACAATGGGAACCGGCCGCATCGACCCTGCGCGAGGTACTTGTCATCAAGCCCGACAACAGCAATGCGCTGACCATGCTGGCGAAAATCGAACACCATATTCAGACCCAACGGGAAATCGAGGGTTGGCTGGATAAAGCGACGCAATACGCAGTGTCGGGGCAGACGGTGGGGCCGCCCAACGCAAACGTCTATGAGCTATTGCAGAAAGTTCTTGAGCGTGACCCGGATAACCCGCGAGCGACGGAGGCTGTGGAGACCATCAAGTCAAACCTGATGCGTTCAGCGACTGTCGCGCAGCAAAGACAGCAGTGGCAAGCCGCCTCATCTCACCTCAGATATCTGCTGCATATCGATCCGGAAAACGTCGCGTTTCGGAGCAATCTCCAAACGATCGAAGAGCGAATCGAAAGAGAGCGGCAAATCACCCATTGGCTCCAGCTGGCGGAAAAAAATCTAAAGGCGGGTCGTCTGGTAGATCCGGTTGGAGACAACGCCTATGACGCACTACGCAACGTACTGAGTGTGGAACCCGATCATGTCGAAGCAAAACGGGGAATCGATTTTATAAAGACGCAACTGTGGCAAGACGCTGTGAACGCGGGTAAACAGGAACTGTGGGAGCAAGCACGCCAGCATCTGGAGAATTTGTTGCTAATCGATCCCAATCATCCGGAAGGTGTGGCAAGAATGAGTCTGGTCACTGCCAATATTCAAAGAGACGAGGAACGGGCGGGCCGCGCCGAGCTGGTGGAGATACTGTCAATCCTGCAACAGGAAGAAAACAGCCCTCCCACCGATGCAAGTCCTCAAACATCCGATCCTGAGGAAATTCTGAATATCATCACCGGCGGGGAAAATTAAGCGTTTTCGTAAATATACGCTTTCCGTCGCTGGCCCCGGTCAAGGCCGCTTGCAGCGTAGATTTACCATCCTAGCCCGGATATCCCATGAACCCCCTCAAGGATCGTCTCATGTTCTATATGAAGTGGCGATCGTAGACGTGCCATGGATGAGCGACGTTGCGCGCGTCGCAATTCTTCGGTTTGCTTGGTAGCTCGTCGATTTACCAGTCGACCGGGTCGCCGACCGTGCGCCGTAACGCGTCCGAATCGGGAACGTACCGACCGCGCTTGAGCGCGGATTCGACATCACGCGCCTGGTCCCGTGCATCGGTCTTGCGGGTAAATGTTGCCGTCCGGGGTTGGCCGCGGATTCGTGTACGAGCTCGGTAGGCAGCCCCATCATCGGCACTCGGGCGCCGGACGATTGTGGCCATGCTGTGGCCCTCCTTCCAGTGGCCCAAATGTGGACCAAATGGCTTTCATTGGCGGTTGTCGTTTCATCGGACACCTCCAACGGGGCTATTGTCCCCTTTCTAGGTGTCCACCAAAATCGGACTAGCTCACCCCGGCGCCTTTTTCTGCAGCTATATTTCTTGGGTAGCCCCGGATACGTTGTCTTGTAGGAGAAGCGCTATATGGCCCGTATTTTTGTCGCATTTTTTCTGATTGTTGCTTCCCGCGCATATGCGGCCATCGGTGAGGACGTCTACGAGCAAGCCCCCGGTTATACGGTGCACATCCGCACTGTCGTGAAGATGCCCTTCGCGGAGGACAAAAGGGGTTCGTGGTTCGGTGCCGGCTTCGTGGTCGATGCGGAGCGCGGCTGGGTGATGACCAACGCCCATATCTCGGCTCGCTCTCCCTCACAGGTCAGGATCAGCTTCCGGGGCGGGGGCCACAAGCCGGCGAGCAAGGTCTACGTCGATCCCTATCTAGATCTTGCCGTTTTGCAGCTCGATAAATCGCAGCGGCATGGCCTCAATGAGGCGAAGCTGGACTGCGGCGAGTTCCCGCCCATAGGACATCCCGTCGGAGCATTTGGCCACCCTTGGGGCCTGACCTACACCGGCACCCGCGGGATCATCTCGGGCTCCACGGCACAGATGGGCGGTGAGCTGCTGCAAACCGATGCGCCGATTAACAGCGGCAACTCGGGTGGGCCGTTGATCAGTCTCGAAAGCGGTAAGGTGGTGGGAATCAACACGTCCAAGTACAACGACGAGGACGATCAAAACACGAACTTTGCGACCCCCATGAAATACGCCTGCCGTGCTCTCGAGCTTTTACGAGCGGGCGAAGATCCCTCTCCTCCAAAGCTTTCGACCATTTTCACTAAAGACCTTGATGATCGCGGCGAGCTCATTGTCGGCAATACCTATCTCCGCCCCGAAGCGATTGCCATACAGGGAGGCGATCGGATTATCGGAGTCGTCGGCGTGCCGGGTGAGATACAGAATGAAGGGCAGCTCGTGCACGCGCTGCGCGGACGCCTGAGTCAAGTTGCGCTGAAGGTGATACGCGGAGGGAAGAGACTCACGCTGAGCGGCAAGTTGGAGCCGGTCGATCGCGTGTTGGGTCGCCGGGGGCTCTATATCTCAGGAGTGCTGTTCGCGCCAACGGGTTTCCGGGATGAGGAAGAACTCAATCTAAACCAGCCCCTCATGGTGCACAGCGTGGCACCAGGTTCACTCGCACAAAGCCTCGGTCTCAAGAAGTGGAACATGCTCGTCAGTGTTGACAGCCACACTGTCGACGGGCTGGCGAATTTACGTGACCGCCTTGCAGACGCACGAAGAAATGGAAGACCAATCAGGGTCGTACTAAAGCGCTGGACCTCCGGGAGCGACCAGATCTACGAATACATTGAACGGACACTACCGATTGTAGAATATGCCCTCATTGGGCCAGCGCCGAATGAAAGTGTTGCAAGCTTGCCCGATCATCGAACGCTGAGGTGAGAGGAACCAGCAGTCCCACAGTTTAGAAAGAGATCAGACCGAAAACTTCGTGATTACGACTCTGGTCTGCTTTTTTACACGAATAGTCGAATAGTCAACTCTAAGACCGTACTCACGCCTGACGGCGATGACGCAAGCTTAGAGCCGGTTCTCGAGTCGCAATATCGTCTGCTTTAACTCATAGCGAAAACATTCCGGCCCCGGCCCTTTTTTCCTTTCTTGGCGCCGGCCGCTAAGCAGGGATGCGCCGCCGAATCCGATGACTGTAAGTCATTGGATTCGTGAGGCAAGTGGAAACCGCGTTTTCACTTGCCGACTCTGAAAATTCCACGGATGGAGTTATTCAGAGTTTCCCTTAGTCGATTTCTGTTCCTGGA
Source organism: uncultured Gammaproteobacteria bacterium (assembly GCA_947258715.1). Classification (GTDB taxonomy): domain Bacteria; phylum Pseudomonadota; class Gammaproteobacteria; order HK1; family HK1; genus CAMYJH01. Next base: position 223,985 of record CAMYJH010000005.1, on the reverse strand, counting down.
TGGCGTATTGAAATTCCTGGGTTTGAAATGGAAGCATCCCGATGCTGCGAATAGTGAGACAGCTAGTGCTCGTAATTTCCGGACCGCAGCCGATTTATCGGCTTGGGGACGGCTATTCCTTCGGGAAGGCCTGATGAACGCGCCCGCACAGACCCGCCCGGCATCCTGAAGCTGCCCCGTAGTCCTATCCTCAATGCCGACCCAAGGCAACCAGGTATAGGGGATGCCCCTCACCTGGGAACTCCGCAATCTGAGCCACGGCCGCGTCGTCGAAGGCTCCCACCGGCGTGGCACCGATCCCCTGGGCCGTGGCCGACAGCAGAACATTCTGCGCGGCGTGTCCAGCTTCCATGTGCGCGTAGCGGATGCCGCGACGCCCGTACTTCGACGTCGTGCGCTCGTACACGGCCGAGATGACCAATATCAGGGCACTGTCGGCGACCCAATGTTGATCAAAGGCAGCGGCCGCTAATTCGCTTCGCTTGTCACCGCTCACGCGGGCGACCAGCCGATGCGATGCCGGTTCATAACGGTAGATGCCTTCTAAGAGTCCATCTACCGTACCGACTGCGAGACACACCTCAAGCGGATAGAGTGCACCGGCAGAGGGCGGCGCGCGAAATCCCTCTCTCGAGGTAACGCCCTGCGCAGCCCAGAGCAACTGCGAGACGTCCTCGAGAGGAAGCGGGGCAACGCGAAATTTCCGCACTGAGCGCCGCGCGTTAATGGCCTCGCTCAGGGGCGCACCGCCTTTCAGCAATGGTGCGGGTAACTCGATTCTGTTCATGCCGGCTACTCTTACCTCGAATCGATTCCGCTCCGCGAGCGTCCCACGCATCAACATCGCCAGGATCGCCGTCGTGAACGCCCGCCGTGAAACACTCGTCATACAAGCAACATCCTATGGCCAAGGGTGCGCAATGCATTGATACGGATCACGTCCGCGCGCCTACGGATAGGAACGCCAACGGCCCCCGCGATGACCTGGCGGCTGGCGGTGCTGGGACACCAGCGAATTTCGGACGGCTCGCGGCGTTTATCCGGCGCGGCAGAGCGCAATCCGCCCCCCTTGGGCGGCGAAAAGACGATATCGTCGCGTCAGTGCCCCCGGTCGCGCGAGCTGAGTGGCGAGCCCTGCCACGACACCGCTTGGTCGAATTCCTACTCGAGCACCGGCTCGGCGTTGGTCAGATCGGTCGCGAGGGACGGCCACGACGGTAGCGAGAGACTCCTTTCGAGCAACGACCGCCGATTCGGGTTTCCCATGACCTGCGTCATGCACGCTCTGTAGTCTTGCGTTTAAAAAGCAAGGTCGGAGTGGGACTTTCACCTCGCCCCTCGCCGGAAGTCAGGGACAGGGACAATGGCAAGTGCCGAGTCTTCGCCGAAACCAGCGCGAGTTCGCGCGGCGACCGAGAATCGCTGCGTCCAGATCTCGGTCAATGCGCTGAAACGAAGCCCCCTCTATTCCGAAGAGCTCGGTATCGTGCTGCGCCGGCGCACCGACGGCGAGCTCTTCAAATGGTTCCTTGCCAGTCTTCTGTTCGGTGGGCGGATCTCGGCGACCATCGCTGCCCGGACCTATCATGCTTTCGCGCGCCACCATCTCCTCTCGCCGCGCAAAATTCTGAGGGCCGGTTGGGATTTCCTCGTGTATCCGGTGATGAGGGAAGGTGGCTATGTCCGCTATGATGGGCGCAAATCCACCCAGGTGATCAGAGACTGTGAAATGCTCATCGAGCGCTACCAGGGCAGCCTCACCCGACTTCATGCGAGCGCCCGCGATAGTGCCGACCTGGAAGCACGGCTGCTCGCTTTTTACGGTGTCGGCCCGGTAACGGCGAATATATTCTTGAGGGAGCTGCGGCCATACTGGTCGAAAGCCGACCCCGAGCCCTCGGCGCTGGTGCGCGAAGTGGCCGATGCGCTGGGAATACGGCTCGAAGAGTACAAGCGCAAGACCATTACCTTCGCGCGCATCGAGGCGGGATTGCTTCGACTCAGGGGCCGCATCAAGCTCCCTGACTGACGCCGCCGTGGATGTGAATATCTCGGGCGCGGCAGGTGTGGCTCTTTGAGCCAAACGGGCGTTACGAATTCGCGATCGCGTCTAAAGATACTCGGCTGGCCATGTTCGAGAGAGAGGACTCAACAGTGACGTTTAACGAGAAAATGGTCCAGATGGTCTAGGAAAAAAGGCGGGGGTCGACGCGCGAGCCGACCCCAGGATGTGGCGCAAAGACGAATGTGGTGCTTGGATCAAACGTTTTCACCACGCGCATCGAGAGTCGGAACTCGGCTGGGAGATCGATTACATCACGGCCGGCGGGCGCGACGACCTGTCGAATCCGAGAGCCGTGCACTGGCAGAACTACGTCGCTGGAGGAGTCGGCCACGTTGTGTGCAAGGTGACCGCAGATCCTGGAGGTATCAAGAACAAACCAGGGAAGCGAGCTGATCGCTTTGCACTGCAGCGAAGCGATGCCCGTCGGGGCCGCGAGGATTTGCTGCGAGGACTGCGCATGACGTTCGCAGACGACTGCCGGCCGGCGGACGGACTCCCACTGATTTAGGTCAAAATGGATGGCGATTTGGCAGCGCACAATACAGTTTCTGGAGGGGTCCCTTTCGCTAGGCGCAAGTTCTGGGCGAGAGATGCAGATACCCCTCTCTTGACAATTTGAACAAGTGACACGTGAGACTGGCTGATGACAGGACCCAAAAAACCCGTGGATTACATCCGGCAGGGGCGCAGGCAACGCTTAATTCGCGAGCTCGTGCACGACCCCTACATGTCAAAACGCAAATCTCCCGAACCGACGGTTTGCCCAGAGTGCGGCGCGGTCATCCATCGCGGCCGATGGGTATGGGCCGACAGGCCGTATGGTGCACATGAAGACACGTGCCCTGCTTGCCGCCGGATCGAAGACAAGGTGCCGGCTGCCTTTCTCGAGCTGAGCGGGAATTTTCTTGCCGAGCATCGAGACGAGATCATGAATCTGATCCGCAACCTCGAGGCACGGGAAAAGGCGGAGCACCCCCTGAAGCGACTGATGGCGATTACGGAGAGCGAGGACGGTCTTTCCGTCACCTTTACAGATGCACACCTCGCCCTGGGTGCCGGAGAGGCGATCCACGATGCATACGAAGGTGAGCTCGATTACGAGTACGCCAAGGAAGATACCATGTTGCGAGTGAGCTGGACTCGCTAGCCGTTCGCCCGAGGGGGGGCCGCGGGTCAACTGTCGCGTGGCATCATGACGAGTGAATCTTGCATCCGCCGAGTCTCGCCTGCCATTCGTCGAGAAGCTGCTGACGAACGTTGGGCTCCTCTGAACTGGCCAGCAGCATCTCCTTGCCAACCGACAGGGTAATGGTCTCCCAGCCTTGTCCTATGGCGCACTCGATTTTGACGTCCCACTTGTCGTCCCTCGGCGCTACTTCGAAGAGATACGCGTCGAGCCTTAGCTCGTCGAGCAGATCCGCGACCGTGTCGCGTGCCTTTGAAAGTTCCGTAATTGTTAGCGACATGGCATCTGAGCTGATGAGATCCCGTCGCGGGATCGGTAAAGTGCGACTTGTCCACACAGTCTGCCGACTATCGCGACGTTTGCCAAGAGACGCGCAGGCAACTGCCGCAGGACGTCGAGGGGATGAGAAAAGTGCACTCACGGCTTCAGACGTGCGCGGGGGGCCGTGAGTTGGCCGAGCGCATGAGTCGTCCTCAAACTCCTCTGCTGGCCGTCGATGTCGTCATCGAGATGGTCGACCGCCCCGACCGTCCGATCGTTCTCATTGAGCGTCGCAATCCACCGTTGGGCTGGGCCTTGCCGGGTGGGTTCGTCGATATCGGAGAACGGCTGGAGCAGGCCGCAGCGCGAGAGGCCAAGGAGGAGACTTGCCTCGATGTCACCTTGCGGGCCCTGCTCGGCTGCTATTCCGATCCTGGACGCGATCCGCGCGGCCACACGGTGAGCATCGTCTATGTGGCGGAATCTCGTGGTCAGCCGTACGCAGCCGACGACGCCAAGAATCTGGGCCTCTTTTCACTCGACACACTACCCAGACTGCTAGCGTTCGACCATGCGGTGATTCTCACGGACTACCGGCGGTTCCGTGAGACTGGCGAGACGCGTCAATCGGATCGCCCTTAACTCGGATATGGGAGCCCGAGCGAGAAAATTTCATTGGGCTCGAGCACGGAAATTGCCGTCTTCTCACCGAGCACATCGATCCTCACGAGCAGATCCGGGTTGCCGAGGTCGACCTTGCGGTCGATGTCTTTGGCAAGGTATTCGATGATCTCTATCGTGTGGAATTTGTTCCAGCGACGTTTCTCGACCTTCATGCCCCAGGTTTGATCTCTGCCGATCCGGCCCGTGACCCTCTCATCAATGCATTCCTTCATTGCATCCAGATTAGTATCGCACCAGTAGTCCACAGGCACCCACTTGATTGCGAATTCAAACGCAGCCTCGGCCTGGTGGAACTCCCTGCATCTGCGGATCACCTCGCGACCGTCGATGGTTGTACGGACAATTGCGATGCCCATCACAGAAGTCCGCTCGATCTCCGGATGTGGATCACCAAAGCGTTTCAGGATAGCCAGGGCCTCACGCCGCGCATGTGAGAAACGATTCCAGGAGTACGAAACGAGAAGATCCGTCACGTATCACGCGCCGTAGCGGCCTCGCAGTGGCACATAGAGCACTTCACATTTGGCCTCCCGCCGAATCCCCTGGTCCGTTTTCTCGAGCAGCACCAGCACCTGGCTTTCCCCTTCGAATACCGGCGCTATGAGTCTGCCGTTGCTCTTCAGCTGGTCAATCAAGGGAACCGGGATTTCTGCACAGGCAGCCGTGACGACGATTCTGTCGTACGGCGCAAGATCCGGATAGCCGAGCCCGCCGTCGCCCTGGACAAGGACGACATCGTGATAGCCCGCCTTCAGGAGATTCTTCTTTGCAAACACGAATGTCTCGGGATCGATCTCGATGCTCACCACCAATCCGTCGTCACCGACGACCTCGCGCGCGACCGCAGCACCGTAACCCGAACCCAGACCGACCTCGAGAAACTGGTGGCCCGCATCGAGTCCGAGAGGCTCATAGAACAGAGGATAGCTGTGTGGGCAGGACACGGTTGCCTCCACACCGGGCAGCGGCAACGGCACCTCCTCATAGGCGTAGTCCCGGTAGCAATCCGGGATGAAATCCTCCCTTGGAACCGTCAGCAGGGCCCGTTTGATGCGTTCCGACGCGAGAAGGTCGTGCTCGATGAGCCACTGGACCTTGGCGGTTCTCTCCGCTTGGAACTGGCCCTTGCTCTTCTCGGGCTTCTTCGCGGGCGGAATCAACCAGCCGGGCATTGGGATCGCTACTCACTTTGCCCGGGAAACGTCACACCACGCGATTCCTGCTTCGATTCTTGCGTCGCCAAATCCTGGTCGTGCCGCCAGAGAGCGCTGAACCAGGCCATGGCAGTGCCGCTCCCCGTTGAAGCACGCTAGCGTGGCTCGCTTCATGGTGGATTCTTCGCTGAGTCCGCGGGCGCGCGTGTGTCCAAAGAGGCGTGAACTCGGTTGTCATTCTAATGCATGCGTAAAGCTTCGAGGCTCCTCTTTAGCTCAATGGAGTTCCGGACCAGGACATGATCAAGGAACTCCCGGCCCACCGTTCTTTTTGACCGTTCGATGAGGGGATGTCATAGCGGCACATGCCGCATCGTCTCGACTGCTTCGACCTCGAGAACGCGGAAGTTTGCCCGTTATCGGTGAAGTGGCTACTCTTCTTGGAACGAAGTCTACAACTTATTGATTTTCATTACATTTGTTCTCGAATTCCAGCCAGGCTGTCGGGGGTTCTTCTTCCCCCTCGGCGAGAAAGTCCGGCTCTCGGCTATCCGCGAGGGCCAAGACTGTGCCTTGCCCGTGCTCATGCCGACCCGCTCGGGGGCGTCCGTGACCCCTTCACTTGCTCGGTTCCTATTGATTTGGGTCATTTTTGGCGAGAACCGCAGACGCTAAGGTTCTTGCTGCTTACTCGCCCGCAATCGGCTCCGTCAACGACAAGCAAGATTGCCCGCCGAGGGAATTCGAGGTCATCGTAAAGGAGGGAGATTCATGTCTGTCGCAAAGATCATCGAAATCAGTGCCGAATCGTCTGAGAACTTCGAGGATGCCATACGACAAGGAATTCAGCGCGCAAGTGATAGCGTGGAGAACATCAAGGGTGCTTGGGTTAAGGAGCAACAGGTCATTGTGGATGGCGGCAACATCGTCCGCTATAGGGTCGATCTGAAAGTGACGTTCGTCATTAAGTAAAAACCAGATCCAAGAAATACGCCGACGTGCCAGCGGCAAATGCTGCCAGAAACGAGGGATTATGCGAGATGTTCTCATCGTGCAGATCCCTAGAGACGAGAAAGGAGCACTAAGATCGGCGTACCCAAAGAGATCAAGGATCAGGAATACCGGGTTGCTCTTACACCGGCCGGAGCCCAAATTCTCGTGAATGCTGGTCATGCCGCTTACGTTCAGCACGACGCTGGAATGGGCTCCGGCTTCTCTGACGAAGAATATTCGGAAGCGGGGGCAACGCTGTGTCCCGCCGCGGGGGCACGGGACGCCGGGCTGGTACTGAAAGTGAAGCAGCCGCAGGAATCCGAGTACAAGTTCCTCCGGGGCCAATTGCCGTTTACCTATTTTCACCTGAGCGGCGTGACCGAAACGCTCACCGAGGCCTTGCTGGGTAGCAGGACTACGGCCATCGCTTATGAAACCGTGATCTCGCGGACCCTGCGCAAGGCGGGATTGCCGGATTGAGAGTCCGATTCCCAGAGAAATCGGTTGCCTAAACGTACGCCTGTGACGGTGGATTCAGCCGGGGAATGCTTCTCTTTGTTTAATCGTGCTCGGCGTCGGGGAAGCCGTCCTGCGTCCCGATAACGCACCCCGCCTCGACGAACAGCGTTTTCAGCTTGGGTAGCGCACCGCCGGGTATCTCCGAAGCCGCGGGCTCGACGACCAACGGGCCGGTAAACCAGTCGGCCGCCACCTCCCGCTTGCTGCCGAACAGATCGGGCAACCTGGTCATCTCACCGTCTCGCCAGGCATACACACCGGTCAGCCATAGGACGCCGTCGCGGATTGTCCAGGAGCCGATATAGCCGCGCTCGCAGCTCGGTGTCCGCTGGTCGAAGACGGGCGGTGCGTCCTGGTCGCGAAGCCACGGCAGCAGCGGCGTCGTGTAGAGGGTGTGGAGGACGTCGTCGATCAGGATGATTTCAGGAAGCTGTTCCATCGCAGGTCGAATGTAAATCGGTAAGCAGGATAAATAACATGTTCCGTGGTGGAAAGGCCATTGGAAAAGCATTGGAAAAGGGGACGCACTTATTTTGCGCCCACGGCAGCCGCGAAAATATGCGCATTTTTTTCACTTAAAAAAATATCGACTCTGTCGGCTTTTGCACCCCGGAAGGGGTCGCGCATGCGTTGCAAAAACTGCTATAAACCTGAAAATTGGGGGTAAGGTGACGCCATGAAGCGGCGCATCTTTCCCACTACGTTGGTGGGACGCATGTCGGTACGTCCGTTACAGAAAATCGATGACCCGAAGCCAGGCTTCAGGTGGCCAGTTGCCGTCGCACGGTCAATCGCGGCACCAGCAGAGAAGCTGTGGGGGGCCATCTCCTTGCCTGGGAATCTCGAACTGTGTCATCCGTTCTGTGCCAAGAATCCTGTTGGCACATGGCCTGGTGAAACCTCTCAAGACGAGGTTCATTACCTTAGCGGCTTGCTCTTCGAGCGCCGGTTCCGTCGGTGGATTGACGGGGTCGGCTATGACCTTGAGATAGGTACGCCTGGCGGCAGGGTCTCGTTCGTCTCATGGAGAATCCTGCCGAACACCCGAGACGAATCCACCCTCCGAATCGCGGTCTACCCGCATATTCTGCAACGGTTACCTGTCGCGATTCGCTGGCTGCCATACTGGTTGCGCCTTCGTCCCATGCTCAAGAAATACCTGTCCTCGGTTGTGGGAGGCTTTGAATGGTACGTGACTCGGGGCGAGGCCGTGCCCCGAGATCAGTTCGGGCCACATCCCTGGTTTTCTGCAAAGAAGCGAAGAAAGGGTCGAGGGTAAAAGAATCGGATCCCTTAACGGAAAGAGGTCGTAGCCCTTACACCCAGTCTAAACTCCTCCGTGGGAAAAGGGGGGAAAGGGGTCGTAGCCCTTAAATCCAGTCTAAAATCTCAGGGCATATTGATTTAGATTCAGTTTAAGGGCTACGACCCTTTTTACCGCCTCTTTTACTGCCTTTTAGCGCGTTAGGCACCAGGGAAACATAATGATCACACACCGAGGCGGATGTCATTGTGGGCGGGTCAAGTACGAGGTCATCGCGCCCGCGAGGATCAAGGTCCATCAATGCAATTGCTCCATTTGCAGCAAGTCCGGTTACCTTGGTCTGCTGGTCCCGAAAGAACGTTTCAAGCTTCTGTGTGGTGAAGCAGCCTTAACCACTTACACGTTCAACACGGGTGTCGCTAAACACCTGTTTTGCTCCCACTGCGGCATCAAGTCCTTCTACGTCCCGCGCTCGCACCCTGACGGCTATAACGTCAATGCCCGATGCCTCGACCCCGCGACAATTGAAAACATGGAGATTATCCCCGTCGACGGACAGAACTGGGAGAAACGCTACCCCAAGGGCCGTGCAAACGGCTATCCAGATTAGATTCGAGTGGCCCCGATTTGTCCGCAAAGTTCGTGGAGTTCCGGGGACAGCATACCTATTTCCTTTGACCGCCCTACCCGGACCACCACAGAGCCGAAATGTTTCCGCCCTCTCCAATTATTTCGGCTCTGACCCTGAGTGATCCCCACGAATCTCACGTCGATGCACCGGCATACACGCGCTGATGGAGGTCATCGAGCGCGCGCTTAATGGCGCCAGCCGGCGGCCTGTCGTCACGACGCCTTAATACTTGTATCCCGAGAAAGATGTTAGAGAGCACCTCGCTATCACGCACCGTGTTTGCCTGGTAGTGGCGATGGACGCCGTCGCGCTTGGTCGCCTGCCCGATAAGCCACAGGGCAAACGTCGCCAACGTCGCAATCAGCGTCAGTACCCCGAGGCGGTCAGGGTCGGTGGTGCGCCCGTGTTCGAATCCGAGGCCAAATCGCCTGCTTTTCAAGTCCCGAAACGCTTCCTCGATTTGCATCCGCTTGGCGAACAGATTGACCACCACCCGGGCAAGCCGCGTCTCGGCCGGCAACGACGTCGCAACCAACCACGGTTCCCGATGACCCTTGGCCTTCTTCAAGCTGTGCTTGGAACGGCTCTTCGAACCGTCCAGATTGCGCTTCGCCCGCCCCTTGGGCGGTTGACCGTGTCGATACAGGGAAACCGGCAACGGATTGGACATCGCCAGGGTATAGCGTCCCAGACACTCGGGCCGTTTCCCGGCGCCCGTATGCAGCGCTTCAGCCCGCCACCACCACCCGTCGCCGTCTTGAAGCAAATACGTGCGGTTCTTCACCCGACCCACAAAGTCCCAACCTCGGGCCAGAACCAGACGAAACCACGGCACCGTAAACCCCGCATCTGTCACCACGATGGGGCAACATCCACTCGGCAGCAACGCCGCCAAACGCTCGACGAATGACCGATGTACCGCACGGCTCCCCAAACGGCTCAGCGGATGCACTTCCTCATACAATGTAAGCGCTCGGCCCCCGACGGCTATCGAGGCTCGCAACAACTGAGACTTCCGGTCGTAGCTCAAATCCGACCAGTCCACCAACACTACCGGGCGCGTATTCCCGCACAACAGCAATAACGCCTGCGCTACATAGACCTCAAAACGTTCCGCGTGCAGGTGACCATTCGACAGTAGCCGGTCCATGCGCTTAATCGCGTGTTTCACCTTCGCCTTACACCGCAGCCACCGCCCCAGACCCGTCACCGTCAGCGGCGCACCCTCGCAAACCGTCTCAACCCCAACAAACAACGCCTGCAACCGAACCGAATGTATCGTTTGACAAACCTTCGCAATCTGCTTATGAAGAAGTCGGGTGGCATGCATCGGTGCGCTCCTTTAACAGTGTGGTAACCGTTAAAAGATCACAGCTCACCAGTGTATGTCCACCCCCTTAATCCCTATCCCCTTGAACAACCTCACCTTTCCAGCCAAGTTCGTGGGGATTGGTCAGGCTCTGACCTCATTTCCTGTACCGGTTTTCACTCGGGGATCTCCAGATCCAGCAGCGGTGCGTGCTGCTGCGCGCCGTACACGTCGCTGTCCGACGGGTCGCCGGCGGGGACCGGCCGGGGAATGGTGATCTTGATCGCCCAGGCGGCGTCGTAGGGAATCACCGCCACCGCGTTGTGGGAGACGCCGTAAAGATCGGCGATGCGGGCTGCGTCGAGCACACCGGCATCACGTACGCGCTCGAAGGTGGCGGCATCGGCAAACATGATGTCGAGGGTGAAATTGAGTGCACCCGCGTTCTTCGAACGCACCACCGTGGCGAGATCCGCGAGACGGGTCACGAAGTTCTTCGGCGCGGCGAGCCGACCTCGATCATTTCCATCGGAAACGGTGCAAGCGGGTCATCCAGCTCGAGGGTGTGCCAGACGCTGAAGCGATATGCTTCACCCGCCGGCAGGTCGGACGGCGAGAAGGGGATCGCGAGATTTCCGGAGATGCACTTTCGCCCGCGAAAGTCCGTGTGCAGCAATGCATAGCGAACCTTGGCCATTATGGCCCGGCTGGTGTCCTCGTCGGGCGCAATCACGTCCACCACGATACCGATCTCGTGGGGATTCGGATTTCGCACCGGTTCACGCGCACCCATGACCGCGTCCCGCCCATAGATCCTGACGTTAAGCGTATAGCTGTCCGGATCCACGCCGAGGCTCGCCGCCTCGTTGGCGACGCGCCCGCGACACACGGTCACGAAATCCTCGATACCGGCGATCAAACCGGGGTCCCGCACCCCGGCGACGAACACCGTACGAAAACCGAGCGCGGTGACGCCTTCCAGCTTGACGGTGTAACCGGCGCTCGGATGGAAGCGGCTGCCGGACACGCGAACCGTACGTGCGTCGACCTGCTCGTAGCCACATCCCCGCGTGTCGAGCACCCCGCCCGGCTCGGTGAGCTCGTAGGGACTCGGGTTCTCGTACATGGTGTGGGCGGCAATACGGATTCGCGTACAACGCTTCTCCGGATGCGCCGGCTCCACCAGGAAATGGTCGCGCGCCAGTTCACCGAGGACGCAGTCCTGGCCCGTGCGCGGCTCGATCACCTGACCTGCGCATTCGATGATCTTGCCCAGGTGCCACGCGAGCCCGGGGTCTTGGCCGAGAGCGAGCGGCAGGCTGGCGTAGATGGCCGCATCGCTGCAGCGCCCGGCCACCACCACTTGAGCGCCCGCTTCAAAAGCGGCCTGCAGGGGCTCGACACCCATCATGGCGACGATTCGGGTGGCTTGTGCGAGCGCGTCATGTTTCAGCTCGGCGATGGGACCCAAGGCGTGAATGCGCCCGGCATCGAGGGCGTCACCGAGCATCGCCGGGTCCTGCTCCGCGTGTATCAGCGCCATCCGGAAGCTGAGTCCCCGTTCGGCGGCGATCTCCTCGATCAACAATCGCGTCCACTCGAGGTGAGGCTCTCCGCCGCCGCCGCCGGCCGAGCCCAGCACCACCGGCGTACCCGTGCGCACACCCGCCTCCAGCATCAGTGCAAGGTCCCGTTTGCAGGCACGCCTGGAGACGAACGGCACGCCCGCGCCGAGGAAGTAGGGGCCCGGATCCATGGAGCCCGCGTCGCAGCCGATGAGATCGACGCCCATCGAAACGGCGCGACTGAAGCTTTCTTCGGCGAAGCCGTAGCCGAGCATGCCGCTGGCGGCGAGTAGTCGCATCGAGGAGGCGCTCACGTGGTCACCGATATCCGAAAGAAGGGCTAAGAGCTCTTAAATCAAGTCTGAACTTTGCCGTAAAAAGAGCTCAGAGCGGAAATGTCTCATATAACCCGTAACCCGCCGGGGCTCATCCACGTTTCGGGTTTGATCCCTTCATAGCGCGTCAACAACCCCTAGTCCTTTTTTCTTAAAAAGCGATACGCTTCTTTCTCGTCCACGAGAAACTTCAGCGCCCAGTACTTGCCCGCAGTGAACCAAGAAATGCCGAACGCCGTGAGCGCGATCCATTCAAGGAAAAACACCGGCTTAAAACGTTGCCGAAAATCATCGGACATAAGGCTCGAAATGCCGATCAACGCGATGCAGGCTAAGATCGAGTACCCGCTAGCACGGTAGATTGCATCGCGTCGACGCTCTCTTGCAGTTCGTTCTTCTTTTGTCATAAAACGCGGCGCGTTAGGGAAGAGAAAAAGGCAAAACAGGGCCAATATGATAAAGAGGCCAAGGGCACAGATGTTGTGAATCACGCCAAGCGCTTGCTCATGAGGAGTTGCCAAGTCAGGCGCGACCGGGAAAAAGGCCACTCCTAATGCAAATACGCCAGCGATCTTGCTTAACTGTAGATCAGTTTTCGCTCTCCCATTGTAAGCAAAGAGGAGTATCGCAATGCCAGACAAGCTCCCTACGAACAAGTCCCTGGGGTTGTCGTGGTAGTAGTCACTCATCGATGGTAAGAAATTGTCAAACGACCAGTGGCCAGCCACTAATGGCAGTGCGATAGGAAGTACAACCGCAATTAAACCAATAAACAGCCGCAATGCGCGATAGTCAAAAATTGCAGGCTGCGTTAAATCGGGCTTCGACGGCTTCCACATGTCAAATATCAATGCATCAATGGCATCAATGGCATCAATGGCATCAATGGCATCAATGGGGTCGGACTCACTGCTGTCCCCTAAACATTTTTACGCCGAGGAGAAGATCAGGGTTCCGAACTTTCGCATGGCGTCCTCGGACAGGCGCAGTCCCAGCCCGGGATCGGCATCAGCGTCAAACGCCCGTCCGAGATCTCCGGCGTGCTAGTTCCGGGGACAGTATACCTATTTAATTTAAAGGGCTTTAACACGATAAGGCCTAGGTCACTGCGTAATTAAGTATACTGCCCCCCGAACTGAATTGCGTTCAGCCGAAACAAAGAAAAGGTTAGGAATCATGATCAAACTGATTGTCGCAGTTAGAAAGCGCCCTGAGATGAGCGCCCAAGAGTTCCACAAACACTGGAGGACCGATCACGCGCAATTGGTGAGAGAAAATCCTGCAACATTGAAATACGTCAGGAAATACGTTCAATGTCACACGATGCTTGACGAATACGAGCTAGGGGAAGTGGCGTACGATGGCACGGCTGAGCTTTGGTTTGACACAGTTCAAGACAAAGATGCGTTCTTCCGCGATCCCGATTATCTTACGAGCGTTCAACCAGACGAAAGCCGATTTGCCGACATGACGCAGACAGTGTTCTTTGTGACCGAGGAAGAACCCATTCTCGATAACACGACGGACTAGAGGGCGGGAAATGTCGCGGGGAAAAGGGGTCGTAGCTCTTAACTCCAGTCTAAAATCTCAGGGCAAATCGATTTAGATTCAGTTTAACGACTACGACCTTTTTTTTGCGACCCACTTTTATTGCCTTTTTTGCGACCCCTTTTTTGACGCCTTTTTTCTACTTCGCCTTTATCATCATGGGCTTTCCGGGCTCGCCCACCTGGAACACGACGAGCGTGAGCGAATTGGTGGTGCTCAGATTCCGCCCCTGCATGACGCGCCCGATGGGTTCCTTATAAATCTCGCCTGCCTTCACTACCGACCGACCTGCGCCGTCAACATCGACCGTCAGCTCGCCATTCGCGACGTAAACATAGACCGGGCCGGTATGAGAATGCCTCCCGCCAACGAATCCGGGCTCAATTTCAAATCGCTTGATGACGACTTCGCGATCCTGGACGCCTTCCAGTTTCTCTTCTACCAGAGGCGTTACTTTCGCTTCGGGTACGTATTCGTGCTGTTCTGCTTCGGCAACCTGGGAAACGATTGCCAGTGTCACCAACGCTGCCGGCAGAGTGACAATTCGAATTAACTCAGAATGATTCATAATCTCCTCCGTTAGGCGGGAGTTGGATTGAACGTATGGTTGTTATCGAGAACGAAGAATCACAGCGGTCCGATTCCGTTCTGCGGTTTAAGGACTTTGATCGGAATCCGCTGGGGAAAATAAGCCGCGCTCTTCCGGCGGGTCGCGAGCCAGTATACGCCTAATGAAGGCGAGTGACTCGTTGCGGCGCAGCATCGGATACGCATCAAGAAAAGGGGACGCATCTATTTTCATTGGCGGCCGGGTTATCTAGAAAGCCCTCAGACTCTATTGATCTGCGCGGATTGTACCTGTCCGGAAAGAAAAGGCAGAAAGCGTACAGACTTACGCCGAGGAGAACACAAGGGTTCCGAACTTTTGCATGGCGTCCTCGGCCAGGCGCAGCCCCAGCCCGGGATCGGCATTCAGTGTCAAATATCCGTCCGAAATTCGTGGGGGGTTTTCAAACAGCTCCGCTTGCAGGGGATCTCTCTCCGGATCGGTGAAGGATTCGACGATTCGCCCCGCGGGCGAGGCTGCGACCAGCTGGGCGTGGATGAAGCAATCGTGGTGCGGCGCGACGTCGACGTGATTAAGCTCACATAAGCCCGCTAGCTTCCTGCCTTCGGTAAAGCCGCCGAACATCGTGCAGTCGAACTGCAGGATCTGAATCGCCTGTTCCTCCAGCAGCGCCCGGCAACCATAGCTGGTGAGCTCACTTTCACCGCCCGACAAGGGGATGGCCGTCTTTTGAGAGAGGATCTTCAGCTCTCTGCGGTCGTCCATCCAGCGGACCGGCTCTTCCAGCCAGACCGGATTTAGCGGTTCCAGCAGGCGGGCGCCTTCGATAGCGGTGCTCAGCGTCCAGGCTCTGTTCACGTCCACCATCAGATCCCGATCCGCTCCGATGATCTCGCGCACCAGCTCCATGCGCTCGATGTCTTCGCCCAGGGTCAGTCCGCCCACCTTTGCCTTGAATCCCCGGTGACCCTGATCGACGAGCATTTGAACCTCGTCCTTTAGCTCGACGAGATCCTTTCCTTCTCGATAGTAGGCACAGGTCACGTAGCAGGGCACCACGTCACGATAGCCGCCGAAAATCTGGTAAAGAGGCAGGCCGGCCACTTTGCCCACAATATCCCAGCAGGCCAGATCGACGGCGGCGGAGATTCGCACCAGCGACTCTCTCCCCCACCCCCGCTCGCTGGCCAGACGAGACGCGGTGAAAGCGAACAGATTCTGGTATATCCGCTCGGGTGCCAGCGCATTCATACCGATGATCTGTTCGACGACTCCGCCTTTGATTGCATCGACCAGAGGCGCAGTGTCGGTGTAGCTGGTTGCCAGGCCGAAGCCTTGAACCCCGTCTTTGGTCGTCAGCTTTATCAGAAGCTCATTGGCGCTGGGCACGATAAAATGACTTACCCAGTGCGGACGTTCTTCTTTGGGAGCTTTGAGAACATAGACTTCCACCCTTTCAATGGCCTGCATGGGGACTCCTCGTCTGGTGTTGCCGACTCGACCGGGATGCTAAATTACTGCACGCGCCTGCGGAGAGAAAGGGCGCGGAAATCCGCGTCAGAGTGAACCAAATAGGTGTTCCGAACCGCAGATCGGTAAGGAACTCGGGCGCTCTGCGTCGATCGGTAAGAGGTAACCACTCCGACTTACTGAAAGACACAGAGGAGGCCCGAGCATGTCGATTGTAATACGGGGCACTTGGACGCAGCAGTGGCGATTGAGAACAGTGGCACAACGAAGCAAGGACCGAGGGCTGATGCGCCGTGCCTTGGCGATATCGTGGCTGATGCAGGGACAGCGGGTGACGGCGGTGGCCGATTCGCTGGCGGCGGCGCGTTCGTCGGTGTACCGCTGGGTATCGTGGTTTGAGTCCGGCGGTCTGGAAAAGCTGCGTCCCGGGTCCGGGGGCCGGTCGGCGTACCCGGTCAATGAAGCCCTGCTTAAGGCCCTTGAGGCCCTGTTGGAGGGCACCCCGCGGACCTTTGGCTATCTCCGCGCCACTTGGAGCTCGGCGCTTTTGTCTGGGGGTCACTCGCAACCAGGCACCAAGGCTCTTTCATCCCCTTGGCTTTTAGACACACAATCTTCGCGACACGATACTCATTGCGGTCTATCACACGCGCATCGCGCAGCGTCTTCGCTCGCCCACCAGCTCCGACCCAGGCCTTCGCCTTGCGCCTCTCGCTCTTGGTATCCGTGATGTAGTGATTCCCACGCACCCGAATGACGTACCCGAACCCGAACTGGTTCTCCAGCGAAAAAGGGGACCATCCCATTACCTATCTTCTCACAAAATAAATGCGTCCCCTTTTTCCCTCCCCTTCTTTTTCCTGTCCCTTTTTCCTCGCTTTTTCTACGACGTCGAGCCCAGCCCAGCGCCGGCTCAGCGTCGTGTCGTCCGGGACCGGGAGCTCCACACCCATCGGCCTCACCACCGACTCGAGGAATCCCTGAGTAGCACGAAGGCTGAGATGAAAGACGGCCTTCACCAGTCCTTGCAGCATTCGATGATCTGTCTGGCAATTCCCCTTAGCTTGCCCGCGTTTCGTCTTGCGTATAAGACTAATGTGGCAATCCACGTCGCGGCGACGGCCAGTCCCGCGGTCGCTACCGTCGGATCGAGCGTGATCGCGAAGTAGAACAGCACCGTCAGCGTTAACACGAAAGGAAGCCGGAAGATGAGCAAATCTTCGCTGATTCGGCGTTCGACCAGATAATTAAGACCCACCACGGTCTGCCCCATGAGAAGCGCGAGCAGAACCGGGTTGTCGAATATCTCTAGCCAGTGAAGGGCGAGCAAGGCGAGCCACACTCCGCTGATGCTCACGCACAGAACGCAGAACCGGTATCCGCTCACCTGCTTCAGGGGCAAGAGGATCACGAATGCCGCCACGATCGCGGCCACGACCAGCGCCACTGTCACAGCGACAGCTCGAGCGTTGCCGATGCCAGGAGCAGCGTGACCAGAGTGATGATCATGCCCTGGAACGGGAACATCTTGTTTCCCCTGATCCGACCCAGCCACTTGCTCAGAAAAGGCGCCGCGTAGAGAACGGCGGCACCCACCACGGCGCCAACCAGGAAATTGTCGATCAGGAAAGTTCTGCCGTAATCACCCATCCAGGGTACGTAGAGCGGCGAGTACTGTCCCATGAGAGGACTCACGGGCAACACGACGGAGGCGAAGGATGCGGCGCCGAGGATGTTGTCCTGGCCGCGGACCAGCCTTTTCCTGATGAGCTTCGCAGTCCAAAGGCCGATGGCCAGCGCGAATGCACCGACGAAGACTCCGACGGGGGCGGCACCGATACCGAGGTAGGCCGCCAGCGCCGCCGCGCCGCCTGCACCGAGCGTGCAAAGGGGGCAGTGCGCCAAGGCTGATCGCGTTCCGAGGAGCATCAGTAGCGCTGCAAAGAGAATGCTGTTCATAGTCAATCGTCCGAACGGTAGCCAGTGAAATGCTTGCGGTAGCTCTCCGGGAGAGAAATCAGCTGTGCATTCAAAGCACAAGCGAGGCGCTGTCAATCTCGTGAACGACCGTGCATAGATCCCTTGTCCGTTTCTGCCGCAGCCCTCACTATGCTTAGCGAATACCTGATGCCGAGCCCACTGCGGGACCAGCCGGGCATCCGTCCGGCACCAGTTCGCTGGACGGCCACCGCGCCGAACGGCGATGCTGGCGGTGATGACGGGTGGATGACAAACCCTTGATGTCAGATTCTCGTGTAGACCCTGCGCCGGCCGTTCTTGATCTCGTACACTGTCCACTTCCCGCGCTTCTTTCCCGGCATTCCCGGCGAACCGGCCGGCATTTGTGGCAGCGCGATGCCGGCGATCGACGGTTGCTCCGCCAGTAGCCTGTCCACGACTTCGGCGGGGACGTGCCCTTCCACCGTGTAGCCGCCGACGCGAGTCGTGTGGCAACTCTCCAACGACTTCGGCACGCCATACTCCCGCTTCATGGGTGCAACGTCGGTGACGTTGTGGACGTTCACGATGTACCCATGGTCCTCCATGTACTCCGCCCAGACCTTGCAACAGCCGCAACTCGACTGCTTGTAGACCTCCAGGGTCGCCTTTGCCTGTGCAGCTTGTCCGCACGCGGCGAGAACAAACGTGCTGCCCGTCAAAACGATAAATTGTCTGCGCTTCATAGTCGTTAACTCCGTGTTCTTCGCGGCTGTCCAGCACTGGATGCCGCCTCTGTAATCAGCGGCCCGCAGAGCACCATAATGTTTGGCTTCGTTCGGGCGCGGGCTCGATCTTGTGATGCCGGCGAGGAGCGGCGCATCCTTACGCAACCGCCAGGGCGGCGGACGGACGCAGCTTTCGAGTGCTTGGGGGCCGCCGTTCTCGCTAGCGAAGCGGCGGCAACTCAGAGCCGGAGGCGGCAAGTGAAGAGATACGCAGCCTGGTTCCGCGACGCGTTCATCAGCGAACAAGTCGCGTCGACCGCCAGGGATTGAACCCTCTCCCTGGGCATACACGGGAGAAGGGCATGAAACTTGAACAGCTCAGGAGATCGCGGCGAGGTGCTCCACGGACCAAGCAGCTTGCTGTCGCCGCCCCGGCAGACAATCTTGCAGCCGCCGGGGCTCCCACAGGAGCCAGTCTCGTGCGCGGAGCCGTCGGCCACCCCCTGCGCGGGAACGAGAGCGGTAACCCTGGCGTGGGCAACGCGACCGATGGGCGCGCTCATCAGCGCAGCCACGACGAACACGCACAAAACCCGCGCCTCGAGGCGGAAGAGAAGCTCTTTCTTGGCTCGGAGCATGCTCAGATGTGCCGAATGCCTATCACATACCACTCGTTCATGTAGCGGACCACCCACATGCCGGGCTTGAGAGTTATTGAAACGGCTGGCCGTGCACTGCGCAACCGAAAACGAGCCTGGCCTTGATCTTGATCAACGCCTCGACGGCGTTCCCTCGGCTCGGTGACGGCTTTGGCAACGTACGGTGCCAGCTCCCATGCTGGCGTGTCGCGGCAGCGGCGGGATGGGCGGCGCTGAGCTCGACGCGCCTGGACCGACACTCGCGCCCTCGCGCGCAGCGGGCCGGTATAGCACTTGATGAGACCACGGGAACTCAAAGCCAGGTGGGCGACGGCTGGCGGGCCAGTGAGCCGCCAGTGATTGGCGCCCGCGAGCGTAACCTGGCCCGCGACGCACGGTCAGTGGCCAACAAACGGGCGCTGAGTGCTCTTGCCGTTAAAGTGAGGCTAACCACTTTGGTGAGTATAGAAGATATAGCCGCCCTTTCCCCGTAATCGAGCATTCATTGGTTTTACAGTAATGCGGGTCAAAGACAAAGGGGAAAAGGGGTCGTAGCCCTTGGGAAACGGGGTCGTAGCCCTTCAACCCAGTCTAGATTTCCTTGCTGCCCACTTCGATCGGGCTTCAATTCTGGGGACACCTCTAATTCTGGGGACAGCATACCTATTTTGCTTCAGGTCCTTTTCCGCGTCACGCCTTCGGTCGACGGGTAATTAAGTATACTGCCCTCAAAATTCAAAATTGGTCGCGCGTATGAGGAGTAGTTATTATGAGCGATGCCGGTCCGGTGCGTGGTGGTTGCCTATGCGGGCTGATACGTTATGAGGCCGAGGTGTATCTTGAAAACGCCAACTACTGTCATTGCCGGATGTGCCAAAAGTCCTCGGGCGTGCCAGCGGAGGTGGCCGTTCCTGTTAAAGCGGGAACACTACGGTTTACGAAAGAAGAGCCAAAATACTTCCAGTCCTCACCTTTTGCACAGAGAGGCTTCTGCCCACATTGCGGTTCTCGTCTGATTTGGCGTTCACTCGAGCGTCCGGACGACGTTAGTTTGGCGGTGGGTTGTCTCGATCAGCCGGAAGACGTGGCACCGAGTGAACATATTTGCGTGGAGAGTCAGCTGCCCTGGTACAAGATCGACGAAAATCTTCCGCACAAGCGTAGCGATGACGATCCAGACCTTGTCGCCGCCTGGGCGAAAGCCGGGCTCTCGCACGACGGAAGAGTTCTGGACTAAACAAAAAACGTAGAGGCGGTTTCGGAGTTCACTATTTGACTTTTCAGGCGCGTGGTTTCAGGAGCAACGAAGAGTTCCACGGTAATTCCGGGGACAGCATGCCTATCTAATTTCACGCTCTTTTCCCCGGTACGGCCTAGGTCACTGCGTAATCAAGTATACTTTCCCCCAAATTATGTAACCGCTTTCGGCCGGATTTCGGTGAAGTCTGCCGATCGCTCATCGACGTCGACGACAACAGCGTGCAGGAGTCGAAGGTTATCAGTGAGCAAATTTGATTCCGATACCTTAACGAGGAGACTTGGTCCAACCCGCTACACAATCCTTCTCTGGTGGACGATCATGTTGCCCAGCGCAGCGTCAGCTTGCGGCTGGCCCGGGGACGGCAAGTCCGCGGCCACTGCGCGATTGGAACTTGGCGATCCGCCCGGGTCCGCCGCGACCATGCTCGATGAGTCTCTCGGCGTCGCGGAAATGACCGCGCTGGGACATCAGTACCGTTCGGGTCGCGGGGTTACAGCAAGCCCCCGAAAAGCGGCGGGCTGGTATCGGCGGGCCGCGCAGCTCGGGGATGCCGAGGCGCAGTACACGCTTGCGCTCATGTTGGACACTGGCTCCGGAATCAGCCCGAATCCGGGACAGGCGCGGTACTGGTACCGCCGCGCCGCCGCGCAGGGGAATGTACACGCTCAGCACCATCTGGCCGAGATGCTCCGGGATGGTCGCGGGGAACGCCCAGATCAGAACGAGGCCGTGAGCTGGTTTCTACGCGCCGCCGAGCTCGGACACGTTGACGTCTACGGCCCGCTGGGCCGAATGTACTGGGACAACCCGGCCGTGCCCCGCCAGCCGCTGAAGGCCTATATCTGGCTGAGCAGGGCCGCTTTGTCCGGTGACCCTGGGAACGACGCGTTGCTCCATATCGTGGAGGGAGCCTTGAGCAAGGCCGATCGACGTCAGGGGTCGGCGCCCTTAAACTGAGTCTAAATTCACGAGGCACATCCTATTAGACCGGGTTTAAGCAGATCAACGAGGTCGGACTCGGTTGGTTCGTCATAAAGAGACCGTGATCTGCAGAGAAAAAATCGATCGAGTCTGACCCTATCGATCCGAATGGCGGCCGCATAAATCCTGTCCGACAAATCTATCTACTCGAATTCCTTGAATTTTCTCGAGCGTGACGAAATCGTGATCGTTTCTTGAGCGGAGCATGATCTGGCGGCAGTAGATTCTCCCTTCCTTCAATCACACTTCAGGGAGATTCTTTCCATGCCAAGAGCTGCAGTACTTTCAATTCTCAGTTTCGCCTTGTTCGGTTCCACGGTATTACTGGAATCCGGCACAGCGCTGGCCGATGAGGGTTACCGGGTGCAAGTGACCGTAACCAATGTTACCCGGGGCCAGATCATCTCGCCGGTGGTCGTTGCCAGTCATAGGGCGAGATTTGAACCGCTCTTTCAGTTAGGAGCTCCGGCGAGCGCCGAGCTGGCCGCCGTGGCCGAAGACGCAATTCTCGATCCCTTGATTTCCTCTCTTTCTAACGATCCCGATGTTCTGGATATCCAGACGCTGTTCGGCGCGGCCGGGCCCATCATGCCGGGCGAGTCTGCGTCAGTCATCGTGGATATCATGGGACGTTATCGCCATCTCAGCATGGCGGGCATGCTCGTAACCACCAACGATGCGTTTTTCGCCGTGCGCGGCGCGCGCGCTCCAGCTCACGGAACGCGCACATACCGCTCACCAGCATATGACGCCGGAAGCGAGGCAAACACCGAGAATTGCAGTGACATCCCCGGCCCGCCCTGCGGCAATGCGGAAGTCCGCGTGACGCAAGGCGCCGAAGGTTACGTCCACATCCACGCCGGCATTCACGGGACCGGCGATCTGGTTCCGTCGATGCACGATTGGAGAAATCCTGTCGCCGAAATCAAGGTGACACGTCTCTCCGCAGAGTGACCTCACCAGGATGTAGTAGAGAGCTGCCGGGGCCGGTCCCACCTGGGCCGGCCCCGCAGTTGACTAATTGACTATCAGGAAACCCGAATCGGATCGGGTAGGCGAGTGCTGATAAGAGACCCTCGGCCGATACGTCACGGCCGTTGCTTGTTATCGCTGCTTTACGCTCAGTGATGGAGTATCTTGGATAGAAACGTCTGCGCCCGCTCTCCGCGGCGCTCGTTGAAGAACTCATCCTTGGTGCAGTCCTCCTCGATCCTGCCTTCGTCCATGAAGATCACGCGGTGCGCCACCTTTCGGGCGAAGCCCATCTCGTGGGTGACCACCATCATGGTCATGCCTTCTTTCGCAAGCTCAACCATGACATCCAGCACCTCGTTGATCATTTCCGGATCGAGAGCGGAGGTCGGCTCGTCAAACAACATCGCAATGGGGTCCATCGCCAGCGCCCGGGCAATAGCGACCCGCTGCTGCTGCCCGCCCGAGAGCTGCGCCGGAAACTTGTCTGCCTGATCGGAAAGGTCAACACGCTGGAGAAGAGACCGGGCCTTCTCCGTAGCCTCGTCTTCTTCTCGGCCCAGGACCTTTAGCTGCGCGAGCTTGATGTTGTCGATGACCGTGATGTGCGGAAAGAGCTCGAAGTTCTGGAACACCATCCCGATGTGGGACCTAAGCTTTGGCAGATTGGTCGACTTGTCGCCCACCGACGTGCCGTTGACGGTGATGACGCCTTTCTGAAACGGCTCCAGGCCGTTGACGCACTTGATCAGCGTAGACTTGCCGGATCCGGAGGGTCCGCAGACGACCACCACCTCCCCTTTGGATACCTGCGTCGAACAGTCGTCAAGCACCTGGAATTCGTCATACCACTTGCTGACCCGTTTTAGCTCAATCACAGCGCGTACTTCCTTTGTAGTTTCTTGACGAACATCGAGCCCGCCAGGCAGAGGACGAAATACACGCTGGCGACCACGGTAAACATCTCGATAAGGCGGTTCTCACGATTGGCGACCAGATCGGCGCTGACGAGGAAGTCCTTTACCCCGACGACGTATACGAGCGAGGTATCCTGGAACAGGATGATCGCCTGCGTCAGAAGGATTGGCACCATGTTGCGGAACGCCTGCGGCAGGACCACGTATCGCATGTTCTGGCGGTAGGTCAGCCCGAGGGCCTGGCCCGCGTACACCTGGCCCTGTCGCACGCTTTGGATGCCGGCGCGGATGATCTCACAGTAATAGGCCGCTTCGAACAGCACAAACGCGATCAGCACGGAATAGAAGCCGCCCACGGGACGGCCGACGATGATCGGCACCAGGAAGTAAAACCAGAATATCACCAGAATGAGCGGCATCGAGCGGAAAAAGTTGACGTAGCTGCCGGCAGCGAAGGACAGAGGCGTGAACCGGGACAGCCGCAAAAGCGCGAGCACGGTGCCGATGACGATGCCGCCGAGAATCGCCAGGACCGTCAGCATCAAAGTGATCTGCATCCCCCGCCACAGATGCGGCAGGCTGTCGATGACGACTTTCCAGTCGAATTCAGCGAACACTTACTTCGCTCCCAGTGAAATCATGCCGGGAATGGTGACCTTCGATTCGGTAACCCGCATGATGCCCATTACGCAAAAGGTGACGCAGATATAGAGCACTGTCGCGGTGGTAAAGGCCTCGAAGCCCTGGAAGGTGTACTCCTCGATCTGGCGCGTTTGCGCCGTGAGCTCCAAGACGCCGATGGTGAGCGCCAGGGACGAGTTTTTGAAAATGGTCAGGAATTCGCTGGTCAGCGGCGGGATGATGATTCGGTAGCCCACCGGCAACAGCACGTAGCGATAAACCTGGGGCTCGGTGAGCCCCATTGCGAGCGCCGCGCTGCGCTGCCCGCTGCCGATAGATTCGATGCCCGCCCTGACCTGCTCGCCGACCCGGGACGCCGTATACAACCCAAGACACACGACAGCGGTCGAGTATTCGGGCAAAGGGAGCTCGCGCTTGACCCACATGCCGGCGTCTTGCGGCAGCAGCTCCGGAAAAACGAAGTACCATAGAAACATCTGCACCAGCAGCGGGATGTTACGAAAAAGCTCCACGTAGCAGGTGCCGATGGCGCGGAGGCTTTTGATGCTGGTGGTCCGCATGATGCCGACCACCGATCCGAGACTGAATGCGATGACCCACGCGGCGATGGAAACGGCGATTGTCCAGCCGAAGCCGGAGATGATCCAGCCGAAGTAGGGCTCCTCTAACAGGACCCCCCAGTTCCAGTTGTAGTTCACCGGGGCCTCACAACGGGCTTCAAGTGCGACAGGCAGTAACGGGCCGAGGTGTTAACCTCGGCCCGCTGCTGAGTTTCAAGGATCCGTCAGTGAGGTAGCGCCTGGACCTCAAATGCCGTCTTGAGCGTATCGCTCATGGGCATCTGGATGTTCGTCGGTCCGGGGTTGAACCACTTGTTGTAGAGCGCCTCCAGCTCGCCGGCCCTCATCATGTCGGCAAGGACGATGGTGCCGAGTCGACGGTAGGTCGAGTCGTTTCGCGGAACCATGATGCCGTAGGGGTCGTAGCTCAAAAAGCGTCCGGTGACCTGATACTGCCCCGGATTCTTGGATTTCGAGATCAGGCCGTACAGCAGCACGTGGTCACTCGCATACGCATCGGCCCGACCAGACTCCACTGCCAGCCAAGCTTGCGGATGATCCTTCACCATGATGGTCTTGAGATTGATGCCCTTCGACTCGGCGACTCGCTTGACGGCCTTTTCGTTGGTCGTGCCGAGAGATAATGCAACGGTTTTGCCCTCAAGATCTTCGATCTCGGTGATACCGGATCCCTTTTTTGACGCAAGCTTGGTGCCGGTGATAAAGGTCACCGGCAGATAATCGACCTGCTTCTGACGCGTCAGGTTATTCGTTGTCGATCCGCATTCGAGATCGATGGTGCCATTGGCCATCAGCGCAATTCGCGTCTGCGACGTCACCGGGACATAGTTGATCTTCAGGTCGGGATTACCGACGACCTTTTTCACTTCGTCGATGATTCGATGGCAGATGTCGACGGAGTAGCCCTGAGGTTTCCCTTCCTCATTCATATATGAGAACGGAACCGACGCCTCTCGATGCCCCATATTGACTTGTCCACGTTCCTGGATACGCTTCAGCACCGGCGAGCTGCCGACGTCTTGAGCAGACGCGTTGGTGAAGCTGAAGGCAGCGAACATCGCCGCAGCGACAACTGCAGTCCCAATTGTTCTTGTAGTTCTAATCATTTTCCTCCTCCTTACCGATTCAATGCTTGACTGGTCAAATAGTTATTCTTCCCAACGGTGCCGGTCGATTCTATCCGCTGGTCCCGTCATATTCTAGCGATTTCCCCGATGGACGGTCGGTTTCACGCGACGTTAAGCGCCATCGGCCTCGCACCGGCTCCGAACAATGGCGTTGACGCCGAGTCGGCGTCGAGTCTTGGGTTTCGCCCGAAAATCGGGAAAGGCCTGGGGCCCAATTACTTAGAGGACGCCCGATACACAGCGTCCCGACCGCATTTCCCAATAAACTCACCCTGCGCCCGGCCGCGTCAGATTCCCGGCATGCGGCGTCAAAAAAGGGCCCAAGGCTTCAATATTTAATGGGGAAAATCGGGTCAGGAATCGGAAATGGCACTGGAAAAGGGGACGGAGGAAAAGCGGAGGGAAAGGGGACGCACTTATTTATGGCCCCCGTAGCCATTAAAATAAGCGCGTCGCCGTAATTCCAGGTAATTCGTCTATGGCGCCTTTTACTAGCGCCGCGTCACAATTCGCCTCCATGAGATTCATCCTTCTTTAAAGTCGCAACAGCAATCGTCCCGAAGTCGGACTAACTTCTACTATGTTATTGATACCGAGAGCACATTTTAGGCAACGGCGCCGGAACGACGGATTGCAATCCGTCTTTTAGGCGTCCTAATACTACTTGGGCGTGCAGATAGAAGAGGTGCGCGATGGACACGCGGCCGTGGTTCGTTCAAACGACAGTTGCCTGCCTGATTGGGCTAATCCTCCTTAATCTGGTCATGCTGGCTTCGCTTTTGGCCGGCGTTGAGCCTCATCCGCCCGCCGTTCTTGGGCCTCTGGGTGGCGCAGGTCCATTTATCGGTGCGAATATTGCCCTCTCTGCGGTGGGTGCTATTTATTGTTGGTGGGGACACCGAATAGGGTTCATGGTTGCAATCGTGATTGTCGTACTCAACTTCATAACCTTTGGTCCTCACAAGTATTTTTCAGAGACGGCAAGCCTCGTGTTTCCAGCAGTTACAGTTGGGATCATTCTTTCAGTTGCGTTACTTGTGGCTTCAGTTGCCGGTCTGCGAAACAAGACGGGCTAGTGCTGGGTGAATTGTGCACCGCACGCCTAACTTGAGAAGTTCGACGCCAATGACATTCGACGAGTTGTGGAAACAAATTAATGAGACCAGCGGCACCGCGGAGCTCCAGGAGTTCGTGGCATCGGGCGGCGACTTGAACGCGGGTGATCCAAAGTCAGGTTGGACACTTCTCCATGTCGCTACAGAGCACCAAAACATTGGGTTGATTCAGGCTCTTGTAAACTCAGGCGCTGATCTAAATGCAAAAGATCACCAGGGCTGGACGCCGTTGCATTTGGCCGTGGACATTGACATAGATTCGGTGGTCCAGTCAGGCGATGGTTCAGATAAAGTCGATTTCCCAACCACACGCGCGCTGCTATCTCTCGGTGCGGATGCGACTATGCAAGATGTCAAAGGTCAAACTGCCCGCGATGTGGCCGCGGGATATAGCACGATGTTGGCACTTCGATTTGATCGTCTAACTGCAGGCGGAGCGGACCGTCCGCAAGCGGCCGGCCGCTTACCAAAACGGTAGACCATACCTGCGATGAGCGATTTCATTCGCCGAGAAGTCTCGAAGCACGAGCGTTTTGTGATCGCTTACGAGGGGCTTGTTTCGTCGCTAACCGATGGGTACGACATGTCTATTTATGAGTACGCAAACGACATATCCTGCCGACAGCGACTTGAAGACGAGCGTAGCGAGCCCGGCGCCCGAGAACTGTGGCAGCGCGTCGAGCTAGCAGATTCTCGTTTGCGAGAGATCTTGCGGCCGACCAAATGTTGTATTCATGGTTCCTACCCTCCAGAGTGTTTCTGGTACTGGGGATACCCGCCCAACAGCCCGGAACTGGAGGCAGACCTGAGGACGATCGGTGCGCTGTGACCGCCGCCTAATCTAAGTTAGGCGAAAAGGAGAAAGGAAGTGACTGATACTATTTGGGTATTAAGGGAAGGTCAGGAAGAAGATGACCGGGATCATTCCCTGATCCTACGAGAAGAGAAGTCATTAAAACGGCTATCAAAAGAACTCGGAGTAAAGAGTCTTCCTGAGTTTTTTGATTATTCCATCCTTAAAGAAGAGTTTAATGGTCCAGATACAGAACCCAATTATTCGAAACCATCGGAAATTTTGCCGACTCTGGAAGCACTCATTATTAAAATCAAGAGTGGCGAATCAAATATCGAGAGAAGCGAAGAGTTACTAGAGGAGCTAGAGGACTGCTTAAAAAAGGTTGTTGAGGCTGAAGATGAAAAATGTAGTGTGCGTTTATCAATCGTTCCCTAGCTCAATGTTGAAATCGTCTAACGAATCGGTCAAGTTGACGCATCCTGCGTCACTCCTTTCACGCCACGCTTCATGCGCAACTTACCTCAACGGTTAGGCGAACAGTTGAGCATCTCATTTGGCGACAACGTCCGCATTCGGGCGACGAAGGAAACGGAGGTGGCCGGCGTGGCCGGGCTTGAGGGCCAAGTCTATGGCGAGACCACCCCCTCTGTCACCGGCGTCCAAGTGATCGGGTCACCGTCCAATGACTACGCGATCAACGTCCACTTCGAAGAACGTGACGAGGCGTTCTGGTTCGCGCCCGAGTTGGTTGAGTTTCTGGATCATGCGCCGGGCACTGAGATCCGCCTGGAAGGCGTCGAAAAGCGATGGACGCGGTCGGAGGATGGTGGTTGGCAGGAGGAGTCCTTGGCCGAAGAGAGGAAACCGTGGTGGAAGTTCTGGTGAGATCGCCTAAGAACGCAATTCATCTGATGGGCGCCGCTTCGCGGCGCCGCTGATCGCCTTCGCGTTAGGCCTATGGAAAAGGAACTCAAGCCTTACGCGATTGTGCGCATACGGCAGCTCACTCAGCCGGCCGAAGACTATGACTCCTGGCGATTGAATGTCCGTGCACCGTGCGTCGGCGAGACTGGTACTCTTGTGGAGGTACTAACCGCAAACGGTTTACCGAACAAGTATGTCGTAGAACGTTGTGCTTCGGACGGCACAATCCAATGGCTCAGTGATTTCTGGGCCGAGGAACTTGAACTTGTCCGGGAAGAGCGGGAAAAGGGGCCATAGCCCTTAAACCTCTCACGCCAGTAAATGAGCATTTTGAGCCTGTTTTTAACGCCGTATCGGCAAGCGCAGCATTTTGAGATAGGTTCTAGTCATCCAATCAAGCATCAGAGTC
>CAMYJH010000005.1:190266-195287 GCA_947258715.1 uncultured Gammaproteobacteria bacterium | reverse complement strand
GTGAAAGAACGACTGATGGCGATTCAGCGGGCGCTGGACGTCGATGATGACGGTATCCTAGGCCCGGCCACTCTTACGGCGATCGAACGTGTTGTCGCCAAACGGCAAGACGACCGTGCTCATCCGGGTTTCAGTCTGATTGCCTCGCGTTGTAGGGGGGAAAAGGGGACGCACTTATTTATGACCCCCCTAGCCACTAAAATAAGTGCGTCCCCTTAACGCTGCTTAACGCTGAGACGGACGGCGCGAGGCCCGCAGCGATTGCGCGCGGCGGCGCTTGAACAGACGCCCGAATAAAGATCGGAACCCTCAAACTCAATCTATATCAGATCGCCTTGTATTCTTAGACTTGGTTTAAGGGCCATGACTCTTTTCTTAGTAGCCATTAAGATAAATGCGTCCCCATCGTGGACGCATATCGAACTCTCTGCATCGCGCCCTCCCCTGTGGTCAGGGCAGTCTCTCAGAGTGTCAGGGACTTTGCTTCAGTGGTATTCAGATCCGGCTGAAGATCCGAGATCGGGCAAAGAGCTGGCGTTCTCAAGGTAAAGGAATCTCACTGATACGGGCTTTCTGATCGGCAATTATCGGCCAGGACTTGCCCTTCCCTGATTTCGGGTTTAGGTCAGGAACGCGGCATACCCGAACGTTATCGCCGGTCGCGACTTTGGCCCAGAGACCTACATTCTGATTGGGAGTGTCGAACCCTTGTCCGCCCCCAAGGGTTCGGATCTCTACTTAACCGGGAACTGCTCTCGCCGGCCTTGTGGCGTGTTCAGCAGCCTAATAATCCTGACTGTTTTCTGAATAATCTTGGCTGTGTTCTTGTCGTCGTTGGCCATAATGTCGCTGTGCTCTTTTTGCATCAGTGCTTTCAGGGCCGCAACGTCGGCTCGTAACGCAGCTATCTGATTGGCCGATTCGACGACACAATCCATGATCGCGTTTTGCAATGCTCGGCTATCCTCCTGTCGGCGAAAGTCGACAGCTATGAAAGCGATGTCTGCCAGTGCAGCGATACCATCAGCAACAACACCAGCCGATCGGGCGTTAAAACCAAAGGCAGTTTGACCCGTAAGGTCGACGATGACCCGTGCTGCCCCAAAAGTGCTGGCTTTAAGGTATCGTAAACCCTCAGCCGCTTCATTAAGACCGGGGGTTGGGCTAGGAATGACGCAGCCGCTTGCCACAGCGAACACTGGCCCAGGAGCAGCCTCGTTGACGATGTCGAGATGCTCATTCATCTCGATTAGATTGTCCTCCGCCACGTCGTAAGTAGCCTCGAGTTGCTCTGCAGCCTCCTTCATGTCCTCTGCTTCTTCTGTGTTTGCTGCCTCTTCAAGGTCAGTGGAACGGTCACATTCAAGCCCTGCAAATTTCGGATTGTTTCCCTTGCCCTTGCCCTTGTTCTTCTTTTTGGGATTACAGACTTGAAGCTGGCCACTCGAGTCTAATTCGATCGCGGCGCATTGTGCGTTTGTACCCAACCCCACCCCTTCTTGCTCGTAGTCGCAGATACCGTCCGCATTTGCGTCGTCAATGAGATCGTCGAAAGGCACGAGATGGCCAGCCTGCTTGTTGCCACGCGCCTCTGCCTTCGCTTGTCGTTTGAAGAACTCCTTATTGTTCTTTCTCTTGGCCCGCATTGCCTTTTCTTTCGCGTTTTTTATCTGTTTGATGTGAGTTGGGCTTAGCGATTGATTTAGCTTTGTTCCCTCCTTGAAAACTTCGTCTGTCGTGTAGGTCATCTGGTCAGCAATAGCCGATTGTCTGCACGCCAATCGGTCAAAAACATCATCAAATCCAGGGCCTGTACAATCGGCTTTAGTAGGAGGTACAGCCAAGCCGGGTGCTGGTGCTCCCATTATGAGAAGCGCCAGCACCGTTACTACGATCGAATGTGTGGAACGCTTGAACATGTTTTCATCCCTATTAAATTATTATCTTTTTGAGCTTGTATCAGTGTTCGTTTTTTGCACTATTGATCTGGATCAAATTGGTCTGATTCTGGACGGAAAGAATTTTGTCAGATAGCCAGATGTGAAATCTGCGCGGCCGGTTCAGGATGAGAAAAGGGGACGTACCTATTTATCGCCCCCGTAGCCATTAAAATAAGTGCGTCCCCTTAACAAAAGGCAATTTCGGCCAATGTATATTTGCTGGACGAGTTAGGTGCGCTCAGCGAACTCAAGAAACGCCACGCATACGGCGCTGGCGCGTAATCTGAAGCGCACCCGATTTGCAACCGGGAAATCGAGCCGGGGCAGCGATCAAGGGTCAGATCTCTTCAAGCAATCAAGGAGTCAGATCTTTGAAAACCATGTTAAAAAAATAAAGAAAACTGCCCCTTTTCAGATCGGCGTCCCCTATCACTCGAAAAGGGTGGAGCAATTAGCTCCACCCTTTCATTGTAAGTATCGCTATAGACGTCTAAGTCCTACGGCGTAACTCGCCGGAAGAAGCCATTCGCCGGGTCAGTCGCGAACGACTGCTGGAAGAAAGCCAAGAAGTCAACCCCGTCCGAGGCCAAACCCACGTAGTCGCCCAGGAAGAGACCGTTGGCAAAGGGCGCCTGCAAGATGTCGAACGAGGCGTCGGTCAGGCGGTCTTCGTTCGCAGGCTGCCAACTGACGGGATCAGAGCAGCTTCCGGCACAGGAAACGAACCAATGATCCGCCAGCTCGCCCACGCCGTCGTCGTTGCGAAAATCGTAGTAGGTGACGCCCACAACGCCATTGGCAACCTCCACCGAGGGGATAAACGCCTGCTCCCTGAGGGGATTGGCATTTGACGGGGTCTGGTTGACCTTGATGGGCGCCGACCAGGTAGCGCCACCGTCCGAAGACATGGAGAAGGCGATTTCGTCGACACCGCCGAAGCGGGCGTCCTGCCAGACGGTATAGAGATTGCCGTTGACGCGATCAACCGCGACGTCAAAGAGAATGGAGGCGTCACGCACAGGCACCAGCTCATCCGGGGTGACCACACCGAGCGACTGGATTTTGTTGGTGCGGATCGGCCGGCCATGGGGCAGCCATCTCTCGCCTTTGTTTTCGGAGTATTTGAAGGAGAGGTTGAAATCGAACTGGCTACCGCCGTCGTCGTTGCGAAAGTTCAAAATTTCGTTGAAAAAGTCGATCACCGTGCCGTCAGGCAAGACCACAATTTGGTTGCCGATGGTCTGATTGAGGCCACCGGGATTGTAAAGCGTTCGCGCCGGCTCCCAGGTGTCACCGCCGTCGGTGGATCGAGCAATCAAGGCTGGACCCTTGAAACTGCCGAGTCCGCCACGTCCGCGAGCGTTGATCTTGATGCCCCCTGGAGATACGTCCAACCGATCCCACACAGCATAGACATAGTTAGGATCTGTCGGGTCCGCAGTCAGGGAGTTCTTGTCATTCAGGAATCGCGGGTTGTCGTCTTCGGCGATGAGAATCGGAGCACTCCAGGTCAGGCCGCCATCGGTGGACTTGCTAACGGCCATGCCGTTCGGGCCAAAGCCGCGCTCGCTGCCCGGTGGTGGATCGGTTTGGAACACCAGGCTCATTTGATGGAGGGTGCCATCGGGTCCGAAGGAGAGCCAGGGGTCCGACGCCCGCTCCCATGGCCCACCGGTGCAGTCGGTAAGCCCGGGTACCGGCACGATCTGCCACGTGGATCCGCCGTCGACACTCACGCCGGCCACGTTGCCCCTAGAACCACCGTCTGACCAGCGATCCTGCTGCCAGAACGCGACGATGTTGTCCGGGTCATTAGGATTCACGACCGCCCAGGGTTCCACTTCGCTGTCCAAGAAATTGGTTCCGTTAAATATGCCGGGGAAATTGCCGCAATTTGCTAGCGCTCCAAACGGGCTGACTCGGGAGACTTGCACCAGCGGACCTAATACGGCTGCCACAGCCGCCAGAGCGCCGGCCATGGTCACGACAACGAGCGTTATCCTAGTGTTTTTAAATGCCTTTTTACGCATTGCTTTTCCTCCTGCCTTCTACTACCAAAAAAAAAGATAAGCGCCCTTTCCCGGATATGCGAGCGCCGTTCGCGTGAGCTCGGAAACACGCGGTCACCCTCCTCGAGGGTTGCGGAAAAGGGGTCAGTGCCCTTCAATTAAGTCCGAATTTACCAGGCACAGCCGTTTAGATCGGGCTTAAGGGCACTGACCCCTTTTCATGAATGAACTCGTTGCCCGGCAGCTGAAGTCATTCGGATCATTCGACAATTATCTTGGAATCACTCTGGAAAACGTACATTCCTTCTTGGATGCACACGATGCTGAGACTTCTTCAAGGCTCATGTGGGTAGTTTTGCGGACCCACAAGCAACCGGAATACGGATACTTCGTTGTCTATGATCCGGACGACGAAAGCCGGGGCGTGGCGGAGGCAACAAGTTCATCCACGTATTTGCTCATAATTTCAGCACCCACTTTCGACGATGCCTTGTCCGGCATGTAGTAAATAAGAAAATAAGGAAAAGAGGGAAGTACTTATTAATCGTCTATGGCGGCCTCGAATATAAGTGCGTCCCTTTTCTATTTTCCCTTCTCTTACCGGACGATTATTAATTCCTGACGCCTTTAGTCGCCGATGAGTCGATCCAGAATGCGCTCGATTTCATCAGCGGCTGCTTTACGCTGGAAAGAAAAGCCCCCGAATCCGTAACTGACAGCGGGAGCTTCATACCGCTTGATTCCCGGTCGGTGTCCTGATCGGCCAGCACTTCGATCTGCCCAAGCTGCGCGACAATCTGCTCCGGGGCAAATCCCCTTCTCGGCATGTCCAGCTCCTTGTTTCTTGGACTACATTCTCTCCCAGACGCTGGACTGATCTTTGCCGGTCAGGCCGGACTACTCACTAGAACCTATCTCAAGATTAGCGAGCGCAGGCGAGACAAGGCAAGAACACGCGAAAAAGCGGAGTTTACACGCCAGTAAATGAGCATTTTGAGCCTGTTTTTAACGCCGTATCGGCAAGCGCAGCATTTTGAGATAGGTTCTAGTCATCCAATCAAGCATCAGAGTC
>CAMYJH010000005.1:139170-190258 GCA_947258715.1 uncultured Gammaproteobacteria bacterium | reverse complement strand
GTGAAAGAACGACTGATGGCGATTCAGCGGGCGCTGGACGTCGATGATGACGGTATCCTAGGCCCGGCCACTCTTACGGCGATCGAACGTGTTGTCGCCGAACGGCAAGACGACCGTGCTCATCCGGGTTTCAGTCTGATTGCCTCGCGTCGTGGCTTGGAACAGTTGGTCAAATTTGAAATCTCTTCTCCGCAATATTATTACCGGCATCTAAAGAAACCAATCTGGCCCGGAGGAGAAAGCGGCGTAACCATTGGCATCGGCTACGATCTGGGTTACCACAGGGCATCGCGGATCGAGCGGGACTGGAGAGGACATATCCCGGACAGCCATGTCGAACGACTTGCCGGGGTTGCTGGGCTCAGGGGCGAAAACGCCAAGCGAACATTGAGGCGGCTGCGAAGTGTTTTTATCCCCTTTGAAAGCGCCCGGCGGGTTTTCTATGAATCCAGTCTGCCGCAATTTGCAAAGGATACCCGCCGTATCTACCCGGGTGTGCAGCGACTGCCGGCCGACGCCCAAGCGATGCTTCTGTCCCTGGTCTACAACCGGGGAACGGCGTTGTCTGGATCACGTCGCCGGGAGATGAAGGTCATTAAAGGTCACGTCAGACGCAAGAAGCTGGATCGTATAGCCGATGAGATCCGGCGAATGAAGAGACTTTGGGACGAAAATTCACTGCCGGGACTACACACGCGGCGGGACGCCGAGGCAGATCTGGTTGTTGGGGCAGAACGTGCCTATCTGTGGTCCGAACTTATTTATCTGTAGGTTCTGAGATTTTCAGAATAAGCGGTATACGCCCTCTTAGGAAAAAGGACGCGCATCTATTTATGGCCCATGACAGCCTCGAATAGAAGTGCGTTACTTTTTCCACGTCCCCTTGTTCTTAAACGAAGTCCTGAATCGTAGTAGGGGGATCGGTCCCGGGTTGACGATTTGATATCGGCAAAGAAAGCCGGGCGGCAAAACCGGGCCAGTGCACCCCCGTCTATAATAAGAAAATACTGATTATTCCGACCGCGCGTTCCGCCAGATCGTCGTCGCGTCGGGGGAACCATTCAACCCCTGAACTCGTCTTAATAATGTGGAGGATGCTCAGCAGGAGCATCGTAATGGGCAAACCTACTGAAAGGTGGGGGCGCAAAGCTACCGGTCTAAGGGGATTACCTATGATAGCGGGGTTGCCAGAATCAGCCGGTCACCGGCGCAGCGTCGCCGACCATCGTCCCACCCTGCCTTCCCCGACCGCATAGTCGTCTCTCGGCCGAGTCACGCTCGACCGGCTATCGCATCCTGAGTCGGCAAGTCTTTAGTTCGGAAATTCGCGCCGCCGCAAAGGAGGTCTCCCGAGGGCAGAAACCATGCAAACGTTTCTATTCGGATTGCTGATGGCCTGCATATCGGGACTGACGGTCCTCGCATTCAAACACTCAAAAGGATTTACTAGATTGTTTCCCTATTTGTTGGGCATAGCCACGGCTGTATTCATTGCTGTCACCGTCTGGCACGCTGCAATCGAGCTTACATGGACGAATTTGCTTCCGTACATGGTCCCGCAGAAAGTGCGCGAGGCGACAGATACGATCGGTCAGCTCCGATTTCCTTACGTCTGGGTTGCGCTTTCGTATCTCGGCGCGGTCGCATTTCTTTGGATTATTCTGAAGTTGCCGCCATTCCTGCAGGTCGCAGAGGAAGAAAGCACCCAAATGGAGGAGGAAAACTCGAACAGAGAAAAGGGGTCGTAATCTTTAATTTACTCTCTTAATTCCTTGGATCGGTCGGCGGAACGCTAAACCCACGGGTCGGGATGCCTATACTTAATGAAATAGATAGACGGCAATCGCGGGCAAGCGGCCGGGAAGCTCACCGGTAAGCCGTAGCGCGCGTGCCGTGGATGTAAAATCGGCGACGGCGTGATGGGCCATTAAATAGGCGGCGCCGTCCGGCACCACAGCAGACCGTGGAGGCGCCCCGATGGAACTTTCACTCGTACCGATCGAAGGCGAAATCGTCGTCAGCGAAGAAGAGAAGGAGCGCGCGAAGCGGCGCGCGCGCCACATCCCTCCTGAGCAGCTGAGCCGTTTCGACAACGAAGATCGCAAGCAGATAAAACATTTTCTGAGCTTGCTGATTACGCTCTCGGAGCAGCTACACCACGACATGAGGGAGCATGAGAAAGACCCGGGAGACACCGCTGCCTACCAAGGTCATATCGTGAAGCTGCAGGCACAGCGCCAGGCGCTGTTTGACGCCCCAACACGGGCGGTCGCCGACTTCATTGAACTGCTGCAGTTCTACGCCATGGAGCCCTGGCCCGAGTTCGAGATGATGATCGCCGGCATCCGCGGGGAGGACCTGCAGCGCTACTACGATACCAAGCTGAAAGCGGCCGTCGACCCCTTCCACATTCGCGCGGAAGACGACGTTGACCGGGCCCAGGATGAACAGATGGAACTGGCCAAGCAATGCCGCATCACGCCGCATGAAATCAAGGAACTCGTCTGGTTTCATTCGCTGGAAAGCCTGGTCAAGCACCTAATCGACGGCCGTCAATTGATGACTGGCGAGTTCTGGAACCTCGGTCACTACGACTTGTGACCTGTAACGGCTGCCGTATCGGCCGCTACGAGAAGCTGGTAATCGGTGCCGGAGTTCACCTCTCGTCAACCGGCTCGGTAGTTTCGTGGATCGGTCCTGGAGTGGAATGATTGACTCACGATACCCCGACCCAAAAACGGCAGCATGGCTGGATACGACAATTCCTCGCGGTACTCCGAGATCCGGCCAGCCGCGCTGGGGACCGCTGGTGTGGCGCTCGTTCTTGTCGGCGCCCTGCTTCTTGGCCAGGCGTTTAGCAGCGACACCTTTGGCCGACTGATCATCCGCGCCTGGGTGGTGGGTGTGGTCGGGCTGATGTTCGTAATTCCGGGTGCCGTGGTTATCGCTTTCGCCATCGAGCGCGCATGGGGGGTACGACGTCTTCGATTGCTGCGGAAAACGGCGGAAAAAAACTCGAATCGCTTGGAATAACCCTAAAAGGAAGCCGTCTCAATTCTGATTCACTTAAAGGGCTGCAGGGTCCATTTGTGCCTGCTTAAGTGCACTCGTTAGCGTCTGCGAAATATGAACTTCTCGCAAGGTCTGGACGAGCTTACGTTGTGCGCTCGGCCGCAAAC
This sequence comes from uncultured Gammaproteobacteria bacterium, assembly GCA_947258715.1. GTDB lineage: Bacteria > Pseudomonadota > Gammaproteobacteria > HK1 > HK1 > CAMYJH01. The sequence goes on along the minus strand of CAMYJH010000005.1, from coordinate 187,079 downwards.
GCGTTTTTGGAAAAAAATTGGGATCGGAGTCGATATTTCTTTAATACGTACAAACGTGGCAACACTGACTCCTCTCTATGCTTACCGCTCCCCGGCTTTTCGGCCGCTTCAGGAAAGTAGCATTTCGTAACTCATGCCGCCACGCGACGTAGACAGAATCGACGTCATTGTAATTAAGGAAACTCTGAATAATTCCATCCTTGGAATTTTCAGAGTCGGCAAGTGAAAACGCGGTTTCCACTCGCGGTTTCCACTTGCCTCACGAATCCAATGACTTACAGCCATCGGATTCGGCGGCGCATCCCTGCGCCTAGCGGAAGGTCTGATAAATCAGACCTTCCTTAACCCGCATACTGCGACGTTCGATCTGGTGCTTTGGATCTGATGCTTTACGATTACGGCAAGGAGCGGAGTTGATACTTCTAGTGATACGCGGTGAATTAGTTTGACTTTGAATCTATCAAATGGGCACGCAGAAAAAACGAAAGGCGGGTAGCGCACCCGCCTTTCCCTCGCAATAGCGGCGATCACCCGCGCGGGCCGCGGATCCCGTAGCGGTCGGCCATTGCCTTCTGCTCGGGTGTCAGGACGTCATACAGTTCGGTCTTCGCCTTCTGCACCGCCTTCATGCCTTCCAGGCGCTGCTCCATGAACGCGATGTGCTCGTTTTCGTCCTGTGACCAGTGCGGATGTGCTGCAGACATGGTTTGCATTTGCGTGCGAACGACGTTCTCGAACGCTTCCCACGCCTGAGACTGTTCCGCCGTAAGGTTCAGCTCGCTCTCGATGGCATCGAGCCGCGCGCCCATTTTGTCCGGGCCCGTGCACGGTCCCGCGCCTGCGCCCCGGGACATGCCCTGCGTGCCGGCGCCGGGTCCGTGTCCGTGTCCGTGCATGCCCTGCATGCCGGCGCCGGCCCCGTGTCCGTGCATGCCCTGCATGCCGGCGCCGGGCCCGTGTCCGTGCATGCCCTGCATGCCGACACCGGGTCCGTATCCGTGCATGCCCTGCATGCCGGCGCCGGGTCCAGGGCCGTTTTGTCCCATAATGCCCATGCCTCGCCCGTAACCCGGGCCCGGACCGTGGGCATAAGCCACCGCGGCGAGCGCGATGCCGACAGCGGCCGCCACGCTAATAACGATTTTCGACAGGGTCGTCATGTTTGTCTCCTTTCTAGGTCTGGGTATGTTCTGCGAGTGTTATGAAAACACCCCCGCGTAACCGGCGTGTGTCAGCGAAGGGGCTTTTTTGTAACGCTTTGCGTCAAGCGGCGCCGCGGTTACATTTCGTTATTTTTCTCCCGCGCGCCGAGATCGACTAGCGTATAAATTAAGGAACCATGAGCCGGCCCGAAAACATCCTCATAGTCGACGATGATGCGGAGATCCGCGGCCTCCTGCGCGACTATCTCGAGCGTAACGGCATGCGCGCGGAGGCGGTGGCGGACGGCCGCGGCATGCGCTCGGCGCTGCAACGGGGTCGGTTCGACCTCGTGATACTCGACCTGATGCTTCCCGGAGAGGATGGGCTGGTACTTTGCCGCGATCTGCGCGCCCGCTCCAACCTTCCGGTCATCATGCTCACCGCGCGCGGCGAGGAGACAGACCGCATTGTCGGCCTCGAGATGGGAGCAGATGACTATGTGCCTAAACCATTCAGCCCGCGCGAGCTGCTGGCGCGTATCAAGGCGGTGCTGCGCCGGGCGCAGTCGCTGCCGGAGGATTCGACATCCAGCGACGCCAGAAGCATGCGCTTTGCCGGCTGGAACCTCGATCTCGCCACCCGTCAGCTGACCTCGCCAGAGGGCGTCGTGGTACCGCTCAGCAGCGGCGAGTACCGCCTTCTGCGCGTATTCCTCGAGCATCCGAATCGGGTATTGAGCCGCGACCAGCTGCTCGACCTGACCAGCGGGCGCGAAGCGACTTCGTTTGACCGAAGCATTGACGTCCAGGTCGGGCGACTGCGGCGGCGCCTGGGCGACGCTGGACGCGAGCCCGTTTTGATAAAGACCGTGCGCAGCGAAGGCTATCTGCTCGCTGCCGCCGTGGAGCTACAGAAATGAACAGGCTGTTGCCCGCGACTTTGTTCGGACGGCTGGTGTTGATCCTGCTTGGCGGGCTGCTGGTTGCGCAGCTTGTCGGTGCAGCGATTCTGCTTCGCGACCGCGCGACTGCGCTCTACGAAACCACCGGACACTACGCGGTGCAGCGTATCGTCGGCATCGTCAACGTCCTCGATGAGCTGAGCGCAGAACAGCGTCGTCTGGTCCTGCCGGCAATCAACACCGCCGGGCTTCGGGTTGCCTTTGCGCCGGGACCCGGGCGCGAGCCAGCAGTGGACGGGGAAAACATGGCGGCCACCCGCTTGCGGACGGTGCTGCGCGGCGCGCTCGGTGAGGAACGCGAAGTCCAGATCGCGGTGATCGCCGCCAAGGCTCTGCCGGCAGACTTGCGCGGCCCGCGGCCACGCCACATGGGTCACATGGCGCGCCAACATATGCGCTTCATGGGTGGTCCGCCCTTTGCTGATGCCTCGTTCCTGGTCCGGGCGCAGTTGCACGACGGCCAATGGGTCAGCATTGCCCACGGGCTGCCGCAAGAGGCATTCACGTGGCCAGTAAAGTTGTTGCTCACCTTGGCCGTGTTACTCGTCTCGGTTATCGCACTGTCGCTAATTGCCGTGCGCTGGGTGACGCGACCACTGGTCAAGCTGGGGCGCGCCGCCGACGAGCTTGGGCGCGACATCCAGCGCCCGCCGCTCGAGGAACTGGGGCCGCTGGAGGTGCGCCGTGCGGCGCAGGCCTTCAATACGATGCAGGCGCGGTTGGCGCAATTTTTGCGTGATCGCGCGCAGATGCTGGCCGCGGTCTCGCATGATTTGAAGACGCCGATAACGCGCTTGCGGCTGCGCGCCGAATTGCTCGATAACCCGGAGATGAAAGCGAAGTTCGTCAATGATCTGGACGAGATGGAATCCATGGCCCGGGCAACGCTGGATTTCTTGCGCGACGCCGACACGCGCGAAACGGCGCAACCCATTGACGTGAATGCGCTCATCGAGAGCCTGCAGGCCGACGCCGACGAGATGGGCCAGGAAGTAGTGGTCCATGGCAGCGCCGACTCCCCTTTTTCCGGACGACCACTTGCGCTGCAGCGCTGCCTGCGCAATCTCATAGACAACGCCGTGAAGTACGGCAAGCGCGCGTCGGTGAAGGTGAACGACAGCGCCGAGTACCTGCAGATTATCGTAGCCGACGAAGGTCCCGGCATTCCCGAGCAGCAGCTGGAGCAGGTGTTCGAGCCCTTCGTTCGCCTGGAGCCGTCGCGCAGCCGGGAGACCGGAGGCGTCGGCCTGGGCCTCAGCATTGCTCGCGATATCGCCCGCGCCCATGGCGGCGATATCGTCCTTCGCAACCATTCGAGCGGCGGACTCGAGGTGGTGCTCACGCTGCCACGCTGAGTCAGTCACCAGGGCCGCCGTATTTTCTCCGTCGGAAAAAGCGAGTCAGATACTGACGTATCCCCACGTTGTGCTGCAGCGGCCATAGTTACAGCCGCTACAAATTTGGGTGTTTGCTTAACTTATTGATTTTCGATCAACTTTCGTGGGGATCCCTCAGAGTCAGATACTAATTTCCTTAGCATTGGCCAGGTTGATAGGCCTCTGACCCGGTTTTCTTGAATATCCGAATCGCAGCGCAGTCGGCGACAGCCGTTACGCGGTCCGCGTCGACTGGCCACCGGAATTGGAGCGGGTGCTGCAAATCCCGAGGAGGCCATAGGCGGGGCAGAAACCGATCAGCGCGGTGACGAGCGGAATGAGCCCGAGCAAGCCCCAAAGCGTCTTCGGTCCTACGAAAACAATCGCGAGTAGAATCAGCCCAACTATTACGCGGGCGACGCGGTCAATGCTGCCGACATTCATTTGCATGGTCGTGATCTCCGTGTTTGTTGCGCGTCACGGCGTGACGCTACGGTTCAACCTTAAGGTCTACGACCCTGAGAGTCGGTGACTTTGTCACCTATGTCCGCGTGGCGCTCCTGGCCTGCGTGACAAGCCGCGCGACCCGTTTTCGGCCGCCCCGTCTCTCCAATCCCCTTTGGCGGGTGGGCAACACTGGCCGCTACAGCGGTGAACGAAAAGGGTGTGTGCTGGCGCCGAGAGCGGCGCAGCTTCGGCGATTTTGGCACCCTGAAACGGGCATCGGCCGCTCAGGCGTGCTTGGTGAGATCGACCAGTGCCTCGCGGTCGGTGATTTCGATAAGACCGCGGCCGGTGCCGATTAGGCCCCGGGCAGCGAATTCTTTGATGTGCCGGCTGATGACCTCGCGCGCGGTGCCCAACTCCACCGCCAGCGCCTGGTGCGTAATCTCCAGCTTATTACCATGCCGCGACAGCTCGAGGAGCTTGCGCGCAAGACGTTTGTCGATGCGCTGAAAGGCGACGTCTTCGACGAGCTCCATCAGCCGCGTCATGCGCGAAGCGTACTTGTGAAATACGAACTGGCGAAAAGCGGGCGAGCGTGCAATAAGCGTGTCGAAGTCCACCTTCGACAGCGCGATCGCGGTGACCGGCGTCTCCGTCACGCCCTCCGCAAGGTATTCCTCGTTCGAGAGCAAACACGCCGTCGTCATGATACAGCTCTCGCCGGCGGAGACCCGATAGAGAATGATCTCGCGTCCGCTCGCGCTGACTTGCTGAACCCTCACCGTTCCGTCGAGCACCAGCAAAAAGGCCCCGGGCTTTTTACCCGGCGCGAACACCCGGCTGCCCGGGCCGAGCTCGACTACGCCGGCATGGGACTCGAGGAAGGCGCGTTCGTCGGCGGGAAGCGCCGCGAGCTCTTCGAATTTGGAAGTCCATTTCATGTTGGAGCGATCCGATCCCTGGCCGTGCGTTTTAGCGTGAAAGTCAAGCCTAACTCAATCAGAAATGGACTCACAACGAAAGCTGTGGTCCAAAGGGTGAGGTCATTTGATAAACCACGGTGATGATTTCAAGCGATCTGACCCTTGGTGACTTTATTGCTATGCTCGGGCGCAGAGCAACATCACGCGCCCGGTAAGCCATGACGACTCCAGGTCGAATTTCGGCGATGACTTTGTTCGCCGCCCTCCTCCTCGGTTTCCTGCCCGCATCTCAAGCGTGCGACGAACGGGAGCCCACGCAGGAGATGAGTCCCGGGCCCCACGACTTTTCGGCCGGTGTCTCCGACACGAGACTGTGGCGAGAAGGCGATGACGGCGAGCCGTTGTATCTGCGGGCCCGGGTACTGGATACTTGCAGCAAACCGGTGGCTGGAGCCCGGATCCGGATCGTTCATGCCAACCAAAACGGCGACCATGAGCCGGACCGCTGGCGTGCCGATCTGACTTCGGACCAGCGCGGAAGCTTCAATCTCGTAACGGTATTGCCCGGCTACGCCGGCGGCCTTCCCAGGCACATCCATTTCATCATCACCCACCCCGACCATCGGCAGTTGATCACGCGGCTGTTTTTCAAGAACGACCCCGCAATGGATCACGGCATCGAGGATCTCGCCATGGTGCTGGAGGAAATCGAGCGCGAAAGGGGAAGAGGTTGGGTTGCGGGTTTCGAGTTCGTGCTGCCCTCGAAATAGACCAAGGGGGAAGAGGCCGTAGCCTCCTCTTCCGAATGCTGCTATCAGCTTGTAGCCGCGAGCATCTTCGGTTCGACGTAGGCAAAGTTGATGGGGGCCCGCAGACATATGGAGCAGCGGTCCTCGGGTATCTTTGACTGCACTGAGCCGCAGATCTGGCACACGTAGTAGCGTTCGGACCTCTCGTCGATTCGACGCGCGACGGTCTCGAAGTAGGTGGGGGAGTAGCGTCTGATTTTATCCAGGGCATCCCGATGCTGAACGTGGGAAGCCCACGAGTACTGGACGTTCCGCACCGCGCTGGCAAGTTCGTCCTTCTCAACCCCGGCCAGGATCGCGGGGTACACTTTATCGATGGTGGCGATTTCCGCCTCCATGGCGGAAATGAGATTCTCCTTGGTGGTACCCACCACGGGCATCACCTCGGGGGGTTGCTCGAGCTCTTGACCCAGGGTCGCCAGCACCCGATTGTAGTTCTGGGCGTGAATAAGCTCAGAAAGGGCAACCGCGCCGAAGAGGTAGGCGATGCCGTGATAACCCTCGCTTCCGGCGTCCGCACCGAATACACGGTAACGGGTGTAGGCCTTGTGCTCGCCTCGCACGCCCTGGCGAAGCGCGGCGACGGTGGCTTCGTAGGCGGCTGCGCGGGCTGCCGGAGAGTGCCATAACCCTAACGTCGTCAACAGGCCGCTGAGAGCAAGGTTTTGCAGAAATGTGCGCCGGGTGTGTCCCATCCACTGTGCCCTCCGAACGCATAAAGGCTTCGCAGACGCGGCCCTGCTTTAAAGCACTGACATTCAGACCTTGCATCCAGGCGCCGCGAACCATCTTGATCCCGGTCAATTTACGCACCGATTCGAAACCATTGCGTATGATGCGGACGCCCATTCCTCCAAGCGACGCAATAGGTGGCGTAAGTGCACTACGACCCTTTTTTCTGCTTTCTGTTGGGCCTTTAATAGCCAAAAAAAAACCCGCGACGGGGCATATGAACCCCGCGCGGGCGCTCGGCAAGAATTCGTTGCTAGAGTTAGCTTGTCAGTATGCCAATCGTTACGAGTACGACGAGGCCGGCGACGAGAAAAATCCAGCTTCTGTTTTTGGGTGCGTTTTTGGTCTCAGCTTTGTTCGACATCTATCAAACTCCTGGTTAAAAGGTGTCCAAATGGCGGGCCCAGCAATCCGTCTGGACCCGAATTCAAATCAAGCGCCTGGTTCGATCGTGAACGTCGTCAGGCGTCGGCTTAGCTGAAGGCAATGCCCGTGCCAGAAACTCTGTTGCCGTAAGCCTTCGACGATCCCGTTACCAAAATCAGCCTAGGGAGCATCGGGGATCCTCCTGCAACGAGTTGTTTTTACGCAACTAATTAATGTTTTCCGGGGAAGATCAAACCAACGGCGGATTGACCCTGGCGCGATGTAATCCTCTCTGACGCACGAGTTCCGGAGCTAAATTGTTGCAGTGCAGTAGCGATAGGTAACGCGTCTTTTATGCGCGTGTAACGAATTGACACAGGAGGCTCGAGGTCCAGGACGCACAGCGGGGACCGCTGACCGGCGTTTACAGTCGAAGACCGGTGAGCCCCAGCAGCAATGGAACCGGCGCAACCGCCAGCATCACGATGGTGAGAAAAGCGCCGAAGGAATAGATGCCGCTCATCCCAGCGGCCAGCGCGATACCGCCGCCACCCCCGATGAGGGTGTTGCCCGGCAGGTTGAACGCAAGCGCCAGGGTGAAATAGCGATGGCGCAGCAGAAAAGGAACGATTCGGCGTGGCGCGCGCTCGGTCATCAGCGCAAGCCGTGCCGGCGTGTCGAGGGGCGCGCACTCCAGCACCAGCTTGCGCGCACGTTCGAGTCTGAAAAAATGAAAAGTTGCCGCAATCACGCGATGCGGCACCAGCCGGCCGACGAGATAGGCCAGGGTCAGAGCCAACACCATGCTCAGATACACCAGCACCACGGTCGTCGGCCCCAGCACCAGCATCAGGGCCAATCCAATTTCCGCCCCGGGAACGAACGGGATCGCGGAGGCCACTATGTAAGCGGCGGTCGCTGCCATCAGCAGCGCGTGCACCTGCGGCTCGTTGCTGGGGCGAAGTTCGAACGCGACCAGGTCCATCAGCCATCGCCCAAACAGGATCCCGCCGACAATCAGTGCCGCATACAGGGCGAGAAACAGCAGTCGGCGCCGGCGCCTCAGAGCCGGCATTCGTAGGGCTCAGGATCGGCGGCGAGCGCGACGAGCGTCATGCTCTTCGCAGAGACTGACGCCGAGCGCTCGGCGCGCACGCCCTCGAATCGGAAGTCCTTGTCGATGGTCCAGTACCAGCGCTCCTTGCGCCACTTCAGCCGCGCAAAAACACGGCCGTCTCGTACCACGCCACTGTAGTGGAATCGTCCCCGGTCAGGACTCTTCAGAATCCCTTCGAAGCCGACGCCGTCGTCCGTCGGCCAGGATTTGTACCGCCCGGGCGAGAAGCCGCACGGCACGCAGTTCTTCGACCAGAAATGACCGTCACGAAAGTGCAGCACATCGGCTCGATCGGACGACCCGTCTGGTGGCCCGAACATTCCCTTAAAGCTCAGGCCGTCGAGCGCGCCGCTGGCCGAGAAAGGAAGCGCAAACTCCTCATCGACTTCCGAACGAGCCGGCCACAGCGTGACCAATAATATGGTCAACACGAAGCCGGCAACGGCGAGAAGTAACGCGGCACGGATCATGGTTGCCTTCGATGTTTGCAAGGTGCTTGCAAGGTCGAGATTATCATCGAGCCGAGACCGCCTCAAACCTTCGGAGAATTTCGGAGACAGCCAATCCGCTTGGGTTTAGACTGCCGTTTAACATATTCCAAAGGAGGGCATCGGGAGAGCTCGAAGCTTTTGTATGCCAGCGTTGAGTTTGGCTCCAATTTCTTTGTTTGTGTCACCGTCTTTTTAACAAGGTTCGCGGGCAAATGGTTGAAGAGTTTGAGCCCTCGTTTATAGACACAGGCTAAGCGGTCATCCGCGTTACGGGGGAAGCGGCCCTCCTCTGCTTCTGCTTCACGGTCATCCTCAGACCCACGTCATGTGGCACAAGATCGCGCCTCGTCTGGCGAAAGACGTCACCGTGATTGCCACCGATCTTCGCGGCTATGGGGATAGCAGCAAGCCGTTCACGATGACGGACCACGCGCCGTACCCGAAGCGCGCCACGGCCCGCGACCATTTGGAAGTGATGCGGAGGCGTGGATTCGAAGAGATTTTCGTTGCCGGCCACGACCGGGCCAGGCGTCGCATCCTGTGCCCGGTGCTCGCCTTGTGGGGAAAACGTGCTGAGCCGGACAAATGGTATGACGTGCTTGCCATCTGGCACGACTGGGCCGACGACGTTCACGGCAGAGCACCGGATTGTGGGCATTACCTCGCCGAGGAGGCGCCGTAAGAAATTTATGCGGCCCTGCGAGATTTTTTCGAGTGTAATGCAATGGAGTGCTGAGCCGGCTCGGGCAGATCCTGCGCCCCCCTCGGCTTGACGATCGATCTGCTATGTTTTGAGTAATCTCTGAGAAATGATTTACCCCACCGCAAAACATGTCACCTCGACTCATTCGGATCGCGGCCATCTTCATGGCTTCGCCGCTGTTCTTTCTCGCCAGCTGCACGACCGGCACCTGGTTTATTGGCGAGGGTCTATCGTACTGGCAGGCGGAAAAAGACCCGACCCGATATATCCAGGCGATCGTGACCACGGATGATGGAGACCTGGAGTATCTGAGCTCTCGGGAAGCGGTGGAACGAATCGAGTCGGAGTTGAAACAGCGCGAAACTTTTCTTTCACAGGCCGAGATCGAATCCAGCAAAACTATTTACCCTTATTCATTTCTGCTTCCCGAAACCGAAGGACGTATAGAAATCGATGAGTTTACCTACGTTCACTTCGAAGCAAAAACATTGAGCCCGGGCAAGCAGAGAATTACCGTGTCTCATATCGGAGATGACTACACGAAGGAGAGCAAATATTACGCGACACGGAACGATTTTTCCCTGATATCCTCCCGGATATTCGGAGTTGGTCATGTAATGGGGGCTTTACCGTACGCATTCGTCCTTTCACTGATTCTCTATGGTATCGGTCGATACCTGAAGAAATTGACGTAGACATTCAAAACGCTTTTCATCTCCAAAGCATAAATCCAATAGGTCATCAGCATGAGGATTTGCATTTTCTGCGGATCGAGTTTCGGTAAAGACGAAGCCTACAGGCAGGCAGCGGAGGCCACCGGCAAGCTTCTGGCGAGAAGCGGGATCGAACTCGTGTACGGTGGCGGCCATGTGGGTTTGATGGGTGTCGTCGCCGACGCCGCGCTTTCCGAAGGCGGCCGGGTCACGGGAGTGATTCCACGCGCACTGGCGGATCGCGAAGTCGCCCATAACGGATTGACCACGCTGATAGTCGTGGAATCGATGCACGAGCGCAAAGCGGAAATGGCGAGGCGTGCCGATGGCTTTATCTCGTTGCCCGGCGGTGCGGGAACGCTGGAAGAAGCTTTCGAGCAGTGGACCTGGGCGCAGCTCGGGGTGCACCAAAAGCCCTGCGGCTTATTAAACGTCAACGGCTATTTCGATCCTCTCAGGGCGATGATTGAAAAGATGACCAATGAGGGCTTTCTGAAAGTCGAATACGCCCAAATACTTGTTTTCTCCGACGATCCTTCACATATTCTCAGCGCCTTCGAATCCTACGCGCCGCCTGCTCGCAAATGGGCCAGCGGCTTGAAGATGTAACAACTGCGCCATGGACTGCACGACCGGGATGAATACTAGAACCGGGTCAGCATGACGAGTAGCCGGGCGCGCCACCGTCCACGATTCCCGAACCATAAACAAACCGGGAAACGTTCGCCCAATACGCCGCCGTCTCGCACATGCGGCATGGCCTGGAGGTTCCATACAGGACGCAGCCGGAAAGATTCCCTGTTCCAAGGCGCCTCGATGCGTCTCGTATCGCCTCCATCTCGGCGTGCGCGGTCGCATCATGATTGGTGACGACCCGGCTTGGGCCTTCGCCGACAATTCTTCCGCCTTTTACGATAACTGCACCATAGGGCTGATCGCCGGCGTCCACCGCAATCCGTTTCATCGCCTCTGCATGCGCCATCCATTTCTTGGCCAGATCGTTTCCAGTCAGATGGGGCGAATTCCCCTGCGCAAACGCGTCTCTAAGCCGGAAAATTGGATATAAGATCGTTACGCCGCCACCAATTAGAAATCGTCTCGATAACGTTTTCCGTTCGCCGAACGCAAGCGAAAGATCAGCGCTTTCAAGATCTGCTTTGGACATCGGTCACGACCCCAGATTTTGGTTCTGATAAAAAGTTCAAGTGGAGACATTCAACAGAAAAGCGGCCTCGACATCAAAGGGTTTTTTAGACCGAACGATAAAATACAAAGACTGTCCAAGGAACTGTTATCAAGAGAACGTGGGCTTGATTTCTATCAAAATTCTGCCTTAATTCTATTGATCTCCAACGCGTCGGCCGGCGCGAAAATCGACGGTCCGAAGCCTAACGACGCGAGGCAGTCAATTATGCGCGTATTTACAGCGCCCGCTTTTGACGATCACGAACAGGTGGTCTTCTGTCACGACCCTTCATCGGGCCTTAAGGCCATTATCGCCGTTCACAACACCAATCGAGGGCCCGCTTTGGGCGGGTGCCGAGTGTGGAACTATGCATCGGAAGAAGAAGCTCTGCACGACGTGCTGCGGCTTTCGAAAGGGATGACTTACAAATCGGCGATGGCGCACCTGGATCTGGGCGGTGGCAAGTGTGTGGTTATTGGCGACCCGAGAAAGGACAAGAACGAGGCCCTGTTGCGCGCTCTCGGGCGCTACGTGGACACCCTCGGGGGCCGTTACATCATCGCTGAGGATGCAGGCACCTCGGTCGAGGACATGAAAGTCATCAGCGAGGTGACCAGCCACGTGGCGGGGATTGCCGACAAAATCACGGCTAAAGGCGGCACCCGAAGCGGCGATCCTTCGCCGGCGACGGCCTACGGCGTGTTTATCGGTCTGCGCGCGGCGGTAAAACACCGTCTCGGCCGCAGCGAGCTGGACGGTCTCAAGGTGGCGCTGCAGGGCGTCGGCCATGTGGGCTACCTGCTGGCCAAACAGCTGCATGAGGCCGGCGCCAGGCTGTGGGTGTCCGATATCTACGATGATCAGGCGCGACGCGCCGGGGCCGAACTCAAGGCCACAGTCGTGCCGCCGGAGCACATTTACGATCAGGACGTAGATGTATTCGCGCCCTGCGCCTTAGGAGCCGTTATCGATGACGACTCTATATCTCGTTTGAGAGCGGTGGTGATCGCAGGGTGCGCCAATAACCAGCTCGCCGAAGATCGGCACGGCGCGGAGCTCATGCGCCGCAACATTCTGTACGCGCCGGATTACGTCATTAATGCCGGCGGGCTCATCGACGTTGCGTACGAGCGCCAGCCCGGAGGCTACAACCGCGACAAGATGCTGCGGCACATCGAACGCATCGATGACACACTGGTCGAGATCTTTGCGCGCTCCGATGCCACGGGTCGCCCCAGCAACGTCGTTGCTGACAAAATCGCGGAAGAACGCTTTAACAAAGCCAAGGCAACGCCATCTTCCGACAGCGGAAAAAGTCGGCTGCGAGCGAAGAAGTCCAGGAGGCGGAAGCCTGAGGGTCGGTCGAAATATAACGGTCCCGGACCCGTTTACGCTCCCCCTTTCTCCCCAAAGGCGTCCTAGCCTCTTAAAACCGGCCCAAACTCGCTTCGCGACCACGCAAAGGGGTTGGCTCTGTTGCCGGTCCGGGGTTTGAGGTTAAAGTAGTTTCGGCAAAACCTTTCCCGCATCGGCCGGGTAGCGAGGCGGGTGCTCGAGAAGGATTAAACCGGCTGTCGTGAAGACTTTTCCTGCCGTTGCCTTTCCGTCCTGCGCCTTGGTACTGGGATGCCTTTCCGTCGGTGCGAGCGGTGCCGATCAGGGCCTCGAGCCGACACTACAGACCCACACCGGCCCCTGGTACGAGCCAGGCGCGCCGGAGGTGCACAGCCTGTGGCAGCCGGGGGATCCGGGAAGACCTCTGCACCTCGATGGTTTGGTTTTCGCCAGCAGCGGTAAGCCGCTTGTCGGCGCGCTGGTGGAGTTCTGGCATACGGACGCCGACGGGAACTACCCGCCTCTTCGGGCTGCGATACGCACCCAGGCGAACGGGAGTTTCGCCATCCGCACCGTGTTGCCCGGTCACCATCTGGGTTACCGCGCTCGCCACATTCACTTCGTCGTAACCCATCCCGATCACCAGCCGCTGGTGACCCGCATTTACTTTTTGGGAGACCCCAACATGGACGAAGCGCTGTTCCCCGAGCTCGCCATATTGCTCGAGGAAGGTTCGATCGAAGGAGAGACAAGGCTGTTCGGAAGTGTGCGGTTTGTGCTTTTGCCGTATTGAGCCGAACAGGGGGTCATAGCCGAGATATTCGGGTACCTCGGAGCTGATTTGCTTTTGACCGTGTTTTCCGCGTCAAGTGGAAATTAAGTAAACTGTCCGCCGAACCCCTCCCTTCTCTTTCTTCGGAGAAATCATGTGGGCAACGAGCAGGCCCAAAAGGGCCGCGCTTTTCTAGAACTGCATCGGGCTGACGGCATCTTCGTAATGCCGAATGCGTGGAATGCGGGCAGTGCCTGCATGCTCGAGGCGGCGGGTTTCCCCGCAATCGGTACTACAAGCGCGGGCATCGCATTCTGCCTCGGATTGCCCGACTACGAAGGGATCCTCACCAGGGATTTAGCGCTTGAAGAGACGCGTCGAATTGTGCGCGCTGTCGCCGTGCCCGTGAGCGCGGATGCGGAGAACGGATACGGTCACGAACCCGAGGAAGTGGCCGAGAGCATTCGCCGCTTCGCCTCAGCCGGCGTAGTGGGCGCGAGCATCGAGGACTTTTCAACAAGCTACGGAACGGGCCTTTATGAACGTGAGCACTCCGTGGAGCGGATTAAAGCGGCCAGAGCATCGGCTGACGTCCTTGGATTTCCGTTCACGCTGACCGCAAGAGCAGAGTGCTATCTCGTCGGACATGAGAAGCCGTTCGAAGAATCTGTGATCCGGGCGAACCTCTACCGAGACGCCGGCGCCGATTGCCTCTTTGTTCCCGGAGTCAAGGACCCCGATACGATCGCGGCACTGGTCAAAGAGATCGAGGGGCCGCTGAATGTGGTCATGGGGTTGGTCGGGAGTTCCCTTAGCGTACGTCAGCTAGAGGACCTCGGCGTGAAGCGAATCAGCATTGGCGGCTCGCTGACCCGGGCCACATTCGGACTGATTCGCCGAGCCGCCGAAGAGCTTTGCCAAGATGGAACATTCAAGTTCGCGGATGAGCAGATTCCGGATGACGAACTCTGTCAATTCTTCTCCGATCGATTGACCGATACGGCGTTAAAAACAGGCTCAAAATGCTCATTTACTTGCGTTTAAACTCCGCTTTTTCGCCTGTTTTTGCCTTGTCTCGCCTGCGCTCGCTAATCTTAAGATAGGTTCTAGTTTCATCTGAATGAAAAAGCTGATTCTGGTTGTAACTATTCTGGCCGCTACATACTTCGGCATTACGGAAAGCGGCCTGGTTGTCACTCGAGGTACGGGGAGTGCCGACACCGCATACCGTAGCGATGAGATTCTGTCCAGCGCGTTCGCCGAACGGCGCAGCAATCTTCAGGTACAGGGTAGCGGCCGGGTCAAAACGATTCTCCCTGACGACAATGACGGCAGTAGACATCAGCGATTCATTATTGAACTGGAGTCAGGGCAGACGGTACTGATCGCTCACAACATTGACCTGGCTGACCGAATTGAACTTCTCGCGAAAGGAGATCGAATCGAGTTTAATGGGGAATACGAATGGAACCCGCGGGGAGGCGTAGTCCACTGGACGCATCGTGACCCGGCCGGCCGTCATATATCCGGATGGATTAAGCATAATGGGCGAACTTATCAGTGAGGCGGCGCGTAGCCGAGCTTGGACGAAGTTTTTTTAGCGTGACGTCAGGATCGGGCATCGACGCCCCGAGTACTCTTTCGTAGCAAACAAGAGGATTCTATTTTTGAGTTATTACCTGGTTAAACTTGCAGTGACCACGATTTTGATCGTGCTGATATCGGAGATTGCAAAACGCAGCTCCTTTGTCGGCGCCCTGCTGGCTTCGATACCTCTGGTTTCGGTATTGGCGATGATTTGGCTTTATATAGACACCAAAGATGTTTCCAAGATAAGTGCTTTGGCCACCAGCGTTTTCTGGCTCGTCTTGCCGTCGCTGGCTTTGTTTGTGTCGCTGCCGATATTGTTAAAGCAAGGAGTAAATTTCTACGCCAGCATGGGTATTTCGATAGCGGTTACCGTCGCGTGTTATTGGTTTATGGTTGAAATTTTGAGCCACTTCAGTATTAAACTTTGATCACCGTATTGAGCATCGGAAAAATCGCCCATAAAGGCGAAAACTCGTTTCCACAGCTTTGGAAACGGATGCTAATTGATTCCGCAACTCGATAATGTGCCGACGGCGCGCTGCTGGTCTCTGACGATCACAATGGCGCCATCTATCGCATCACTTATGAGGGGTAGGACCGCCGCCAAGCGATATACCTTCGGCCTGGTCGTGATCGCGGGCGCCTGCGCAGCGAATGCTGCCCAGGCGCTCGATGATCAGGCCACGCTCGAACAGAAGATAACGGTCTGCGCCTCGTGTCACGGCGCTGACGGCAACTCGACCAGGGAGGGAATGCCCTCCCTCGCCGGGCAGCCGGAGATGTTCCTCATCGATCAGCTTATCCTGATCCGCGAGGGCGTGCGCCGCTCCGAGTTAATACGTCCTTGGGTCCGCGGCTTCGACGACGCAACGATAATCGCAATCGCCAAGCATTTTTCGGCCTTGCGACCGCGCGCCAACCATGGCCCCGCGGACCCGGGTCTTTTTACACGCGGCCGCGCGCTCGCGGCGGCCGGGCCCAGATCCCGCGCCTCGCCGGGCAACGCGAAGACTATCTGGCGGCGACGCTCAGGGCTTACCGCGACGGCAAGGCGCTCAGGCCCGACACGACCATGAACAACATCATGCGCGGAGCATCCGACGAGGAGATTCGCGCCCTGGCGCACTTTCTCGCCCGCGCGACGTTAACTCAGTAAACCTTGTTGTTTATCTTCGAGACCGCAGCTTCAGGTAACCGAGCGTGAGAGGCTGAACGGTGAAACCGCTCAACTGGATTCTGCTATTGGCATGGCTGTGGCCGGCGACGGTGCTCGCCGACGCTCAGTCCGGGTTGGATGCATTCGACCGCGGCGACCACGAGACGGCCTTTAAGGAGTTCTTACCGCTGGCGAATGAGGGGGACGCCGTTTACCAGGGCATCGTGGACGCCATGTACCACCAGGGTGTGGGCGTCGAGCGGGATTACGCAGAAGCTCTGGCGTGGTATCAACGCGCAGCGGAGCAAGGTCACGTCAAAGCACAATTCGCCGCCGGGACCATGTACGGTTTCGGGGAAGGGATCTCCGAGAACAATGAAGAGGCGGTGAAGTGGTATCGCCGCGCGGCGGAACAGGGCATGGCGAGTGCCCAGTTCGTACTCAGGAACAAATACATCCAAGGTGAAGGCGTCCCTCGAGACGACGAGAATGCGGCGCAGTGGACGCGTCTTTCAGCCGAGCAGGGATTCGCCGGCGGGCAGTTCAATCTGGCACGCATGTACCGGGAGGGCATCGGCGTCCCCACCGCGGCCCTCCTATCTCCGGCGCCTTCGTAGTTTGAAACCTGGAGTGCGGGCGCAATCTGCGCCCGCACTCGGAGAATTCCCAACGGGTCTACTCAGGGGTCTGAAGGATCGAACAAGGGGTTTGGCCCCGGAGAGGTGTCGAAGGGGTCGTCGACACTTCTGTTCGGATACCAGTTCCAGTGCCATGACCACATGATGTAGTACTCGATGAAATCTCGAACGCCTTCGTTGGGGTGATCGAGGTGCGCTTGATACAACTCTTCGGGCGTGCGGGCGATGCCGGAATCGTTCATGAAAATATCGACCGAAGCATAGTCCGCGTCGAACACGATGAACCGTTCCTTCTTCTTAGTCCAGGGCTTCCATTGCACGGGCTGGTCTTTTCTCTTCTTTATTTCACCCTCTTCATCATGAATGAATTCGTACAAATAGGATTTCATTGCAAGCGAAAGCGCCTGCCTGCCCTCTAGATTCGCCTCCGTATACTGGTACTTGCCTTCGACTGTGCCGCCGTCCGCCAAGCCGAAGAACCTCTGATAAAAGAAGTCCGATTCGGCGACATGAATCGCGCCCTGGTAGAAAACCCAGGCGTCTTCGAAAGGGATCGCATAGGTCTTATCCGGATCCGATCCCCAGTCAAATCGATAGACATAAATGTCGACCTCAGGTTTCGTTTCGACCGCGGCCATGTTTCTTGCCGACAAATGAGACCCAAGGTAAGTGTCCACCTCATCGATGAGCTCGGTTCCGAATTTGTAGTTCTCCTTGAAGGTATCGGCATTCCCCTCTCCATAGGCGTCAAAGAAGCCTTGGAGGTATCCATAAGCCGGGTTGGTCCCGTCCACGGCCTCCGCGACCAAGTCATCCAGCGATTTTCCCTGCTGGTAATTGAACGGCCACCATGCGTTCCAGAAATTGTTCTCGTTTTTAGTAACTCCGACGATCATGGGCCTGGGATAGACGCGGCCCTCGGAGAAATCGGCGAAATCGATATCGTCTGGAAGGACGTAGCCATCGCCGATAACGTAGACGAACTCTGGCCTGTTCTCTGACGCCTGCACAAGTGGCGGCGGAATAAAATCCGACCCGGCAACGATGTCGTCCCGGAAAAAGTCCCCCCAGTTAATCCCGCCCCAATAGGCGTTGGAGTATACGCTCCTTATTTCCCTGGCCGTCTTCCCATAGAAATAGTCGCGAATCTCCTGGTCGGTCATGCTTTCGACATGAAGCTTCGCATCTGCTGCGCTTGGCGCAGTTCCATCCGCGACCAGAAGGTTATACAGAACTTGCTTGGATGACTTGATCGCTGCGCTTACCGGGCGGATGCCCGGAAAGTTGCTCTCGAGAAGCGCTTTGTGAAACAAGTCCTTGGCAAGGTGTGCGTGCATCAGGTAAGAAACGTTTTGGGCCCCGGCGGAGGCACCGGCTAGCGTGACGTTCTTCTTGTTGCCGCCGAAGTGCTTGATGTTCTTCTGCACCCATTCCAGCGCCTTGATTTGGTCCAGCGTGCCGAAATTCCCAGAATCGTCCTTGGGATCTCCCCGCAACAACGCCGGATGAAGAAACCAGCCCATTGGTCCCAGTCGGTAGTTGAGCGTCACCACCACTGCGTTGTAATGGCGGGCAACTGTATACCAGGAGCCTTCTCCGGACCCTCCCGTGTTACTGCCGCCGTGAATGTAGACGAATACAGGGAGGTTCTTCTGTTTGGTGTTGGGCCGCCAGACGTTCAGGTACAAACAATCCTCGCTGCTGTCCGAACTACGTTGCAAGCATCTGTTGCCATAGTTGCTCGCGTCCCGGACGCCTTCCCACGGCTCGGGATCCCGTGGCGCTTTCCAGCGCAGGTCCCCAACCGGTGGCTGCGCATAGGGCAAGCCCTTCCAAACCACCGTGTTGAAATCTTCCACGACGTGGCCTTGTGTAAGCCCCTGCTGAATCTCAACCAGAGTGTCAAAGGTATTTTTGCCTTTCGCTTCGACGGTGGCGATCGTGCCGGAACAAAGCAGGGCTAGGGCTACTATGTAGATGTGGCGTGATTTCATTGTCTCCTCCCTCAGTACTTATAGCTTTAAGTAGAAGCCAACCTTTGGAACCGAATTTTGTACGATCCGGTGTGGCAGCGGCAAGGCAGGACAAAAGCCGCGCCAAAAATCGCATGGAAACTTCTATCTACGGGGGCAGCCTGAAAAAATCCGACTCTCACCGGCATTGTCATTTGTTTGATTTCAACCGTTTTGTCGCGCTCGCGGCGGCCGGACAATGCGGCGGCTGTCAGGCCGGGCCCAGATCCCGCGCCTCGCCGGGCAACGCGAAGACTATCTGGCGGCGACGCTCAGGGCTTACCGCGACGGCAAGGCGCTCAGGCCCGACACGGCCATGAACAACATCATGCGCGGAGCATCCGACGAGGAGATTCGCGCCCCGGCGCACTTTCTCGCGCATACAAAACCTGTGCAGTGATCCTTACCCCTTCCCGCCATAGTCCCCCCAAATTATTGATATACAGATCGTTATTCCGAGACTTCTACAGCATTTCTTGCCCTGTCCAATGCTCGAGATAAACCACGGATCCGGTTCGGTCCGATCGGGTTTTAAGAAACGGCGCGCGTTGCAAGGACGCGTTCCTGATTTTTCCACCTCCTTACTGTACCTCGAGCCCGGCGGTTGATATCTGAGTAAACTGTTCCCTGAAAATTCTTTTTGCGGTTCAGATCTGAGCGTGTCTCTATGTCCATGTTGGTCCAAACGTCCATCTTTCTCGCGGCGGCCGTGTGCGCTGTTCCGCTGTTCAAACGCGTAGGCCTCGGCGCCGTGCTGGGTTACGTCGCCGCTGGTATCGCCATTGGCCCCTGGGCGCTGGGTCTGGTGGGGGATGTTGAGAGCATCCTCCACTTTGCCGAGATCGGGGTGGTGCTGCTGCTGTTCATTATCGGTCTCGAGCTGCAGCCGAGGCGATTGTGGGTGCTGCGCAAATCGGTCTTCGGCTTGGGCGCCGTTCAGGTCGGGGTCACCGCGCTCGTCATCTCGCTCATCGCCCACGCAACAGGACTTCAGTGGCCTGCCGCCATCATCATCGGACTTGGGCTGTCCCTCTCGTCCACCGCTTTCGCCCTCCAGGTTCTGGCGGAGAAGAGTCAGCTGACCACGCGGCACGGGCGCTCGGCCTTTTCTATCTTGTTGTTTCAGGATCTCGTCGTGGTGCCGGTGCTGGCCATCGTCCCGCTTTTGAGCCCGTCTATGACCACGACCGAAAGCGGCAGTCTTTGGCTCGGGATCGCGAGTGCCTTGGGCGTCGTCATCGCGGTGGTGGTGGCAGGGCACTTCCTGGTCGGGCGTGTATTCAAATTCATCGCCTCAACGGGGATCCGAGAAGTCTTCACCGCCGCGGCGCTGCTGCTGGTCATCGGCACCGGACTCCTGCTCGAGTCCGCCGGACTATCCATGGCGCTGGGCGCTTTTCTGGCCGGGGTTCTGCTTGCAGATTCCGAGTATAGACACGCCCTCGAGGCCGATATCGAGCCTTTCAAGGCGCTACTGCTCGGACTGTTCTTTATCGCAGTGGGCATGTCCCTCGACCTCGGTCTGATACTCAAGCACCCCGGTCTGGCCGTCGGGCTTGCGCTGGCCCTCCTGCTTGGAAAATTCGTTTTGATCGCGCTTCTCGGTCTTTTTACCTCGAAGGGTCTCGACGCGTCGCTCAAGCTTGGCGCCGTAATCGCCCAGGGCGGCGAATTTGCGTTCGTAATCTTCGGTGTCGCCACCGGGGCGGGCGCCCTCGGCACGCAGACGGCGGCTTTGCTCATCGTCGTGGTGACGCTTTCCATGGCCTTTACGCCCCCCTTGTTTGCCCTGGCCGAAATCATCGTCCAGCGCCGCCGGAAACGTGTATCGGTAGATACAGTCGAGGCACCGATTCAGGAGGGGCACAAAGTCATCATCGCGGGCTTCGGCCGGGTCGGCCAGATCATTGGCCGTATTCTGCAGGCCAAGCGGATCGGATTCACTGCGCTGGACGCGAGTCCGGAGCACGTTGATTTTGTTCGAAAGTTCGGCAACAAGATTTACTACGGCGATGCTTCCCGTCTCGATCTGCTGGATGCGGCGGGCGCCGGAGGGGCATCGGTTATCGTTGTGGCGTTAGACGAAGTTGAGGCCTCTTTACGAACGGTGCAGATCGTCAAGAACCACTTCCCGCACCTCAGGATTTACGCCCGGGCTCGGAATCGCCGCCACGCTTATTTGCTCATGGATCTGGGTGTCAGCATCTTTCGACGCGAGACTTTTGAATCGAGCCTGGAGCTGGCGCGACTCGTGCTCGAGGGCCTGGGTTTGCCCCACGCTCAGGCCAACCGCCTGGTGGAGACCTTCAAGCGGCATGATATCGAGCGCCTGAAGATCGCCCATGCCTCACACTCGGATCAGGAGCGCATGATCTATCTCGCCAAAGAGGCTGCCAGAGAGCTGGAAGAAATGTTTGAGCAGGACCGAGTTCAGTCGAGGACGGCTGACGCGGCCTGAATCGCCGATAACGAAAAACGAAGGCGCCGAGCGGCTGCACGACCCACGATAGCGACCGGCTGCCGTAGATGGCGGATCCGGGAGCCGGTCAAACGCCCCGGTCTTCGCTCCTCAGTTCGGACCGGTAGTAGTAGGGATTGTTGGGCGGGCCCTGCTTTGGCGGCGCGGCCGGCTGTGGTAAGGCGTAAAACATCATCTCCGCTTCCATGTCTCTATGCGCAAAGGGACGGTTCATGCGCACTTCCGTGCCCTCGGCGTCAGCCTCCTGCTGAGCACCGTAAAGCTGTTTGGCGACCTGCTCATCCCACGGCAGCGCGTAATAGCGCGGCTCGTCCACGCCCTCGACGCGCAGCCAGAGAAAAATCCGGTCGCCCTCCTTGAAATGCGCGCCAATGACGGTGGCTTCACTCAGATCGCGAGCGCTCCATTCCAATGACACGGGTTTCGGCCGGCTCAGGAGATCAAGGATGGTCAAATAGGCAGCCGGCAGGATCAAGGCCACGATCAGAATGGCGCTGAACTTGAGCAAAAGGCGGTGGTTTGACCAAATGGAAATGGCCGCCAGAGCGGCTACCATGACAGCCGCTGCGGCAAATGGATAAAGAATATGACTCATGATACCTGCCCGCTACGCAACGCACGGGGCAAGTCGTGAACGCTGCCGGACACCAGGCGCCCGTCTTCGTCCAGCCTGAAGCGCACGGCGGTGATTTCTTCACCTTCTCTGCCAAGGATCACGTTGGTAGACAGGATCGGCTTGGCCGACGCCTGTACCGATTGCTTCACGCTCACCGCTATGGTCACCGGAACGGGGTAGACGGCCGCCCGGTTTCGGTAGAGATGCACGTTTATGGTGTAAGCCCCAGACGGCACGCCGCGACTGTAGGCAAACTCGTAGTTGAGTCCCGTGAGATCCGTGACGTGCCCAAGGTCATCGCGCAGCAGGTTGAAAACGGCACCACCCTTGTTGGAGTAGCCCACCGGCCTGTCCCCGGGCGCCTCCACCCAGAGATCCACGTCCGCGTCCACCTCGTCGGGCCAGCGAACCTCGACGATTATGTTGCCCGGGCTCTGGTCCGAATCTTCCGCGGTGCCGGGGGGATTGACGTGCGGCAAGAGCAAGATAACAACGGTGATGAACCCCGCCAGCGCCAGCATGATGACGTCGCGGAAAACTGTGGCGCCGCTTTCCTCGTCAAAGAGATCAATTTCGCGCATGGGTCTCCGCCAGCACCACCAGACCCGAAATCAACTTTACCGTGCCACCTGCCAGCAGCTGGTGGTTAGCCATCAGCCATACGTTGAGCACGGCACCCACCAAGGTCGTGTACAGCGCCGTAGACATACCGTCGATCAGGGTGGAAACCATGGGAGCGATCGAACTCACCTCGGATGCGTTTTCGGGATCGACGCCGGAAAGCGCAATAATGAAACCGAGCACGGTACCGATGAGACCGAGCAGCACGAGACTGTTGGCGATGTTGCGGACAACGGAGATCCGGTGTGAAAGCTTCATTCGCAGCGCACCAGTAAGATTTGCCCGACTTTCCGCGTCCCGGGCAAGCAGCGGAGTGACATAACGCACAGCTTCGGATGGAGCGTCCGGATCGAAGCTGCGGACGTCGTTGAGCTCGCGGCTCGTCTGCCATACCTTCCATGCGCAGATGGCGAGCCCCGCGAGGAAGACGAAAAAGATCACTACCGCCAAATGAGTGCGATCGGCGGTGATCACCTGGTGGACCAACCCTTGAGCGTAAGCCGCGCCGAGCAGTCCGAAGGCCACCAGATTAAGGAGCGCGAAACGTAACAGCAGCAGGTATCGATGAGGATCTCGTTCCTCCGGGAAGGGCGTTGCGCGCTTCCGCGACACGGGCTCTGCGTTGCGTGCGCCCTCTGCCGAGCTATTATCACCGTCCGGACACGAAGTCTCCTGGTCTGTCGGCGATATTCGGGGAAACGCGTAAGCCATACCTGCACCCTCCGCTATCAGTACATATTCATTCCCGTAACCAATCTAGGCGAGGCCAGTCGCTACGCGGACGCCGGCCTGTTAAAGGAGTATAGGAAGGAAAAGATCCCCTTTCCGAGAAAAAAGGAGTGGGAGTACGCTCTGTGAACGCGGACTGCCCGCAACTTGGAGAGCGGCTGTCGTCAGGTTTTGGAGTCCTCGGATCTCGCTTTGAAACCGGCAGCTTCGGCCCCAAGAGATCGCGCCCCGGCAACGGACCGGACCAAGGGAACCCTCTAAAGAAGAAAGATTTGAGCGCTTAACTGCTTGAAAAAATAGATTTTATTGAATTCGACACGCTCAGAGCCGGACCTCGTTGGGGCTGTCGAAGCGCCGCACTCATCCCCTTCCAGGTGCCTGCATTCGTCAGCGATTTGAACTTACAGGGACGGCGATCTGGGAAAGCGTCCTTGTCGCACAAGCAACCCATGGCTTTGAGCCCTCGGCAGCGCTTCGCCGGCACGGCGCCCGTGCCGGCCGGCCCATGGATTTGGGGGCTGACTAGGGTTTCTCGCCGCGCGCGAGGCGCTGGTTGACGTCGCCGATTACCTCGAGCAACTGCGGGAACTCGTCGATGACGTAGTGTGCGCCGGTCTTGCGCAGGATCTCGCGCGTGTGGGCCAGGCGACGCTGGATCTCTTCCTCTGCAAGGCTCTCGGCCTGCTCGAGGGTGTCGATGTTCATGTAGTTGCTGTAGCGCGCGATGCCTACTCCCCAGCAGCCGGCCTCCAGCGCCTCGCCGACGCCGGAAACCGTGTCGTCCACCTTGACCACCGACTGGATCGGATGCGCGTCAAGGAGGTCTAAATTGCGGTAGACCATAAACGGCTTCGGGCGCGCTCCGTTGATGACCTCGTCGCCGGCGACCGATGCGTCCGGGACGTAGCCCTGCTTCTTGGCGTCCTCCTCCAGGATGTCCACCATGCTACGCACGAAACCCGTGCTGCTGCCGATCTTGATGCCGTAATCCTTCTGCAGCTTCTGCGTCGTCTCGGCCACGCCCGGCAGAAGGTTCGTGTAGTTGCGCAGGCAAGCCAGCTGCATGGGCACGAAATCGGCGAACATAGCGTCCACTTCTTCCTGGCCCGGGTACTTCCCGTGCACGCTCTTCCAGCGCTCGCGGATCTGGGGCACCTCGGTCAGGGCCTTGATGTGCAGATCCTTGCGCAGGCCCATGGGACCGCGCGCCTCGGCCATTGAGATCTCGACACCGTGTTTTTCGAACACTTCGACAAAAACCACCGCCGGCGCAATGACGTAAGCGTCCGCCGTGGTGCCGCTCCAGTCCAGGACCACCGCCTTGACCTTTCCGCGGTAGCTGCGCTCGAAAACGTAATCGGACCTTATGCTCATTCTTGTCTCCTCGTCTCGTAGTTAGGGCATCCCTTCTCGGGCTTGCGTATCGTATCAGAGGATGGAGTGGCCGGTCGCCGGGGGGCCTTGGACTACGGCCGGCCGGTGATAACGCCCCTTTCCAGGAACGAGCGCCGAAATCAGAGAAGCCGGGCCTTTCTAAGGAAACTCTGAATAATTCCATCCCTGGAATTTTCAGAGTCGGCACGTGAAAACGCGGTTTCCACTTGCCTCACGAATCCAATGGCGGTTTCCACTTGCCTCACGAATCCAATGACTTACAGTCATCGGATTCGGCGGTGCATCCCTGCTTAGCTAAGGAAGGTCTGATAAATCAGACCTTCCCTAAATAGAAAAGCGGGGACGTAAAGACAACATCTGCCCATGGCCGCGAAAAATGTTTACTCCGATCTCGTCACTCCAGCTCTGCGGAGATTGATTCCAGGCTGGACCCAGTTCAAGCGCTAGATCCATTTCGCCGCTGAAAAACCGGAGCAGAAAAGGGTTTTGCATGCTGAGCCAGCAAGTCCCTCTCTGACCCCAATGCGCAAATTTGTAATCTGAATTAGTAAACACTAGATTCGGCCGTCGGTCGATGGGATCCGGCATGCACGCTGCGAAAGCCGCCATTTCGTGACGGAACTCCACGTCCGGCGGTTGAAGCGTTAAGACAGATAGCTTGGAAAGGAGCCAGATGAATACCAGCGTCACTAATATTTCAAGCGAACCGAGCAGATCTCCGCGGCGAATCGCCAGCTTCTGCTATAGCAATGCTCGGCCGCGAACCTTCGTTGGCCTGCTCAGTCCTTTACTGATGGCGCTGTTGCTCATCGTGATGGCGTTCAGCGCGCAGGTCGCCAGTGCAAGCGAGCCGATCAAGATTCTCTTCATCGGCAACAGCTTCACCCACGGCCGTTTCGACGAAGTGCGTCTGTACAACGCGGAAAACGTCTATGACGTGAATTGTCCGGTGGAGAGGATATTCCTTTATCCGTTCCCGACCGACTACGGCTCCGACTGCTACCCAGGCGCCGCCCCTAGTAGTGGACCACTCGGACAATGGGCCGGTTTGAGCAGAACGGAGCAGAAACCGAACCCGATTCCCGTTCCCTCGTTGCCGCTGCCGCAATCGCCCGTGCTGGCCGATCCAACGCAGACGCCCGTGTTTGACCCGAACTTCTATCCGACGATGCTGAGATACGGGCCTTACGGCGGGATCCCGGGCCTGTTCAAGAAGTTCACGGATCAGGTTGGGCTCGACTACGAAGTTGCGATCCTGTCGCAAGGTGCAGCCACTTTGCAGAGCTTCTGCCGGTTCAGCCGCAGCTCCAGTGTGGGGCGTCAATGCAGGAACGTTGCTCCGAACAACTATCTCACGAAGATTGCCAATGCGTTCCAGGATGGCTCGCCGCCGGACACGATTGTGCTTCAGGAGCAGAGCTTCAAGCCGCTGCCGCCGGTCAACGAACTGGGCAATCGGACGCGCGGGAGCACCTCCACAACCAGTAACTTCGTCAGGAGCGTGGAAAACCTGGAACGGTATATTCATGAGGGCGCGGATTACCCTGATTCCGGTCCGGACGATCTTCCGGCTGTGAACCCCGATGCGGAGATCTTTCTGTATCAGACCCACGCACTGGCCTCCTACGTTTATACCAGTGACAACCCCGACAAGCCGATCTTCGGCAGCAGCACGGTCGCATACCAAACGGAGATCGGGACACCTGATCCTGAACGGTGGGCCCCGTATTTGGAGACCGACGGCGGCTCGCTCGAATTGATGACGAAAGACCTGCACGATGCGTACTTTGAGGCGGCGGCTCTTCCGGGTATCACGGGCGTGGCGCCAGCCGGCGATGCCTGGATGCGAGCGATTCAGGAAGGCATCGCCAGGCGTAACCCTTTTGTCGATAGCGAGGGCACAGATCACCAGGTGAGTCTCTGGGACGAGGATCCTGCGCTCGCCTGCTGCACGGTGCCCATGGGCTATCACACGAGCAAGCATGGCGCCTACCTGAGCGCGCTGGTGCTGTTTGCAGAGATCACCGGCGTCGATCCCATGATGCTGGGGCCGAACGATCAGGTGGCCATGGATCTGGAAATCGATCAGGGGGTCGCAAGAAGATTGCAGCGCGTCGCCTTTAGGACGGTCAGCTGCCAGCATGCGCTGGATGAGAGCCTCCCGGTAGAAGGATTTTGCACTCGACCCGCCATCCATTGAAGTAAGAAGCGGAGAAAAAACAGATAAGTGCCGGCTACTGCCAAGCTAAAACGGCAAACGCATCTAGGACTGAGGAGAAAAGAGGCCGCGGCCGAATTTTTTCGGCCGCGGACCTATTTCCTGTTTGGAAAATAGAGTACGAGCGGCGCGTTAAACCACGCGCTCGCTCGCTATTAATCGGGGTGAATGGATCTCACGCCGCGGCAAGCCGCGTGCGCTGCTCTTCGAGGCCGTCCCAAAACGCCGCGACGCCGTCCAGCATGGCGTTGCCGTTGGCGATGAACGTGTCCTCGTCCATGTCTCGGCTGAAGTAAAGCTCTTCCAGCTCTTCCTGAGTGTGCTGGGCATGCTGGCCTTCGAGCTTTGAATGCCAGGTGAAGAAAGCCAGCGGCAGCTTGGCGCCGGTGCGCCGGTTATACGTGGTGAATCCGTCGATCAGCTGGTCCCAGAATCCGGCGGCGGCCCAGTTCTCCACCGCGTAGCTAGCGGCCTGGGAGACCATGTAGTCGTCGCTGCCGTAAAGGCGAATCAGCTCGTCGCAGAAGAACAGGGTTGCCTTCGAGCCGTGCGTTCGCCGGCCGACGTCCTCGAACCTCAAGCCCACCTTTGCAGCAATACGCATCAGCCACTCGAAGTGTGCGGCGCGAAAAAGGAATATCCCTCCGTCCACCGTGCCCTCGGTGGACACCAGCTCCGGATCTCCTTCCTTGTCCGGGTCCGCCGCGGAACCGCCCTGCTTACGCCCCGACTTGAACACCACTCCGATCTCGTTGGCCAGAATCTCCTTCGAGGCTCGCATGCCTTCGAGGCTATCCGCGTTGATCATTTTCTGCAGCTGGGCCACCAGGAACTGGTTGGAGAACACGGAAAACTGAACGATGAATGCCCGGATCTGTTCCCTACCCTGCTGACCTCGTTGAAACCAGGCCGTGTACCGGTTGCCGGTGATAATGCGGTGTTTAAGCAACTTCTCATCGATGCGCTTCTGGAAGCGCAGAAATCGCTTGGCCTTATCGACGGAGTAACCGCTGTGTCCCTCGAAAATGGCTTTAAGGGATGGCGCAGTGAGCCCGTGCAGATGGTTCTTGCGGGCAAAGCTGCCGAGCTCGGTATCAATTTCAATACCCATGGCTTACCTCCAGACGCCTCTTACTCTACCCGGCGTCGCTTGCCTTGCTCTCAGTCACGTAGACCTCAGAGGACCGGATGAACAATCGGGTTCTTTGCTTGTGAGTATAGACCGGGCCTCGAGGCCCATCGGGGCGGGATTTATACGGGTGGCATGGTTGAAGAAGCTTCGCCACTCAAGCCCAGGCAGTGACTGGGGACCAGGCCTGCTCCTCCGCTCAGCTGGGGACCTTGGATCGGATTAGGCCAAGGAGCCGGCGAGGAAGAAGGCGGGAGCGCTAAGTCATTGAGAATTCGAAACGAAAACGATAACGAGCAAAACCATTGACTTTCAGATCTGACCGGCGTGGATTCAGAAAGAAAGCGGTCTCGGCTCAGCCATTAACCGAAAGTCGGAGAAGTCGCCGCCGATCCCTCTTTGTTCTAAATCGCTCAACTCAATCAAAGCTTCCGAAAATTCTGCCGGTCGCGATATCAACTACATTCATTCAGGAAAATATCGCAGTCGAACTTTCCATTTCCCATCCTCCGTTCGGCAAGCCACGCCGCGCTCGACATTGATTGCACCGTCAATAGTTATCGACTCCTCGAACTCCCGGCAGTATTGACCGGTCTTGGTTCGCCAGGTTTTAACCGGAATCATGGTGCCGAAGTTGCCGCTGTCGGGATTCGTCCAGCTGACTTCCGTGCCGCTGATCTTCCCTTCAAGCGCGCTGGTACGGGCCTCGGCTATCGCCTGGTTATCCTTCTCTTTGATAAGCGCCTGACGCTCAAATTCCCGTTTAACCAGTGAATCCAGCATTGTAAGCCCGGTCATACCGCCAATGAGCAGGACTGCCAGCGACGCAGCCAGAGCAATCGGCAAAGGCGCCCACTGCTTCAGAGTTCTTGTTTCGCGTTTACCTTGTGCATTTAGCATTATCGGCGTCGATCGGCCTGCCCCAGAAATATCCTGGCCAAAAGCAGCTCGGACCAGAGCGTCGCACTGACGAAAGTCTTGAACTTTCGACTTCAGCTCCGGGTCGCTTGCCAAAAGCGCTTCTATCTCGCTGGCGGCGACTTCATCAAGCTCACCGTCCAGGTACGCCATCAACGTGCTGTCTTCGATTGCTTTGATCATCTGCTTGACACCTTATGGTTCCATCTCCGCTTCGCTTGAGTCGGTCATAAAGTCGCGAATCGCGATGCGTGCACGTCCCAGACGACTCGTGATCGTTCCGATCGGCACGCCAACAATATCGGACGCTTCCTTGTAAGAAAGTCCTTCCACTGCGACCAGCAATAGAACCACGCGTTGCTCCTCGGGCATTTGCCAGACAAACTCGCGAATGCGTTCCAAAGCGAGCCGCGATTCAATCTGAGCACCGCCATCGTAAGCGGGCTCCATGGTCTCAGATATCATTGAAAGGTGCCGACTGCGCGACTTTTGAGAATCGATCCGGTTTAGCCATATCGTCTGTACAATGCGGTACATCCAGCTATCCAGTCGCGTCCCGGCCTGCCATTGCTCCGAACGGGTAAGCGCACGCTCGTAGGCGCTTTGCACCAAATCGTCAGCTTCCTCGGTAGAACCCGTCAGTCCATAAGCGAATCGGCGCAAACGCGGGCCCAGGGCCACCAACGCTGACCGCAAGTCGCCGTTCCATGTTTCGACTTTGGTCGAAATCATCTCAATGGGACCCGTCTCCTCATGCCCGTAGCGAAGAGCTGTACACCTGCTACAACATATAACAGTTGACACGGAGTTTTTATTCCCTAGGGAATCCTCCGTGTCGAACCCCCGGCTTTTTCCGATCCGAGGGAAGGTTAGCCGCGTTCGGCTGTTGTACTGACTAAGCGACGGCCAATTTGGCGCAGGCGAGCAGCCTATATATCGCAGGAGACGACCCAATGCCGGGAAAGAGAAAGAGATTCGTAAAAAGCTCCGTAATGGTGGCTTCATCGAGTGCGCTGGCGGTTATCCTCAGCACGGCTCCCGTGGTTATTGACCTCTCAGACTCGGGCCTCACGCTGAATCACGCCTACGCCGATAGCTCCTGTTTCGTCGCCGGCACCCTGGTTCGGATGGAAGATGGGAGTTTAATTCCTATCGAGCGCGTCCAAGTCGGTGACCGCGTGCTGGGGGCAAATGGCGAAGTGAACGTTGTACTCGGCATTGAACGCAGACGCCTCGGCAGCCGACGCCTCTACGGGTTTAACGGGACCGAACCCTTTGTCACCGCCGAGCACCCATTTTTTACCGCTGACGGAGAATGGAAGTCTATCAATCCGTCGATGACGGCCGAGGAAAATCCGCTGCTCGAGGTCGCTCCGCTGGGAGTTGGCGACAGTGTGCAGGTCTGGTCGCGGCGAAGCCGGACCCAGCTGCACGGAGGCGGTAACCTCGCGCTCGCCGTGGATCTCGAGCCGCAGCTCGAGTCCGTCCTGCTGCAGACTATCGAGAGCGTCGAAGCGCCCGCAGAGACCCCTCTCTTTAATCTCATTTTGAACGGTAACAACACCTACTTCGCCGACGACTATCTCGTCCACAATAAGGGCGGTGGCGAAGGCGGCGGGCGAAGGCGGCGAAGGCGGCGAAGGCGAAGGCGGCGAAGGCGAAGGCGGCGAAGGCGAAGGCGGCGAAGGCGGCGAAGGCGAAGGCGGCGAAGGCGAAGGCGAAGCCGGAGAGGCCGGAGAGGCCGAGGAAGGCGGTGAGCGCGGTCGGGGGCGCGGTCGTGGGCGTGGTCGCGGCCGCGGAATGAGCGGCGGATCTTCCAGTTCATCGTCGAGACCTTCGGGTTTTGGCGGGGACGTATCACCGGACGGCCCGTCGTTATCGGCGGACGAGGAGGCGGACGCTATATCGAAGGGATGGGGTAACTGATAAAGGACTTTTTCTCTATCTAATACTGGGGTCGAAGCGCCGCTCGGCGCTTCAATCTTTTTTTGTGAACGAAAAATACGCAAGGAGATCAAGGCTTGCGGCTTATCGCCAGAGTGAGTTTATTGTCGGGCCTTTTGGCGCCGCTTGGCTGCACTACCGTTGGCCAAATACGGAATGCAGACCCGGCACCGCTATACACGAGAATGACACTCGAAGACGTAAGGAGCGCTAATCAGAGCGTTCAAATCGCGCTCGAGAACACCTTCAGCGGGATGCGTTCATCGTGGAAAAATGCGGCCAGCGGTCACTCGGGTACCGTGACCCCGCTCAGCACTTTCAAGTCGAAGTCCGGCTTTTACTGCCGCGTATATGAGGAGACAATTACGATCGATAATCGAACGGAACGCTATACGGACACGGCGTGCCGCGATTCGGATGGTCGATGGAAACCCGTCGCGGCGAAGTGACGCCATGCTGACTTGCATATCGGAAATCCTCAACTCATCAGAGCTGGAGCGTATAGATGAGTGTTTGCAGGAAGCGGAATTCGAGGATGGGCGAGCCACGGCGGGATTCCGTGCGAAACGGGTCAAGGAAAACCTCCAGCTCAAGACGGCTGATCCCGCGAAGAAAGAGATCAACAAACTCGTCCGAAACGGCTTGAAGCGCAACGCATTGTTTCAACGCGTCGCGATTCCGCGAACGATACGACCCCCACTCATAAGTCGTTACAAGCCTGGAATGTCCTACGGCGCGCACGTTGACGACGCATTAATGGGCAACGCACCCCGTGCCCGCACCGACCTCGCTGTAACCGTGTTCTTAAGCGAACAGGAATCTTATGAAGGCGGAGAGCTTATGGTCGGAACTTCCATGGGTCATATTGCAGTCAAGCTTCCCCGGGGGGATGGCGTTGTCTATCCCGCATCGACACTTCATCGAGTCAACCCAGTAACATCCGGTGAGCGTCTCGCCGCAGTCACGTGGGTACAGAGCCACGTCAGGGATCCTATGCGACGCGAACTGCTTGCCGATTTGGACGTGTTGAAAAACTCGCTTAACGCATCCAATCCAAACGATGAAAATACCGACCTTGCCTTCAAGATATATTCCAACCTGCTACGAATGTGGGCCGACGCATAGTCGAAGCACTCTCTGTTTCTTTCCCGCCTCACGTCCGAGCAGACTGAAATTTCGATTCATTACCCAAGGCAACCTGCAGCGGTGACGCTGCCCAGAACCTTGGGATATTTTTGAATCACAGCCGATAATCGAGTCCGTTTTAATTCTCAGTTTTTTGCGCGCGTTGATGCTTTTCTCATTGGGAAGTTCTCCGATGAAGTGTTCTAACTGGATTTAGCCTTTCGCGGTGCCGAAGCGGTCCTGCGCTTCACCAGTTGGGCTTTGCGTTTCCTTTGACTGAACCTGGATTCGGGGATCTGGCTTAAAAAGCCTACTCTCGCATTTCGCGCGTCGCCCCGCCTTTCTTTGCTCAAGACAACGCAAGCATTGCATTTGGCGTCTACGCCGACGTTCCAGGTTAGGGAAATTTCTTTCCACATAATGGATTCGAGCTAAGTCCTGGAGCGAGCCCTCGAGCTATGGCTGGACCGCGACCGCTTCTAGGCCGAGGAAAGGGAGCAGATCTTGGTTCGATTCTCAGTCTAGGCCCTGAGCCACCGGCGGCCGCTTTGAAGCTGGCCCTCGTTAGCCCGACGGACGGGTTCGAGATTGGAGCGAGGGGGAGGCAGCGGGCTGATTCAACCCCGGCATCCGCCTATGGGCCGCGCAGCGGAAATACTCCGAGGAAATCAGGCCCGTCTCCCGCTCCGACCGGCACGCCAACTCGGCCGGGAAGCGGCTATGCTAGTTACCATGAGCACCACGAATGTCCAGACGCGCCCCACGTCGTCGACGCCGGTCGCGGTGCTGTATGCCGACATTTCCGGCAGCACGCGCCTTTACGAGAAATTCGGCGATGCCGTCGCCCAGGAGGCCATCACCACCTGCCTCAACCTGCTGGCTGAGGTCGTCGAGTACTGTGGTGGACGCGTGGTCAAGTTCATCGGGGACGAGATTCAGTGCATCTTCCACGACCCTGGTAAGGCAATGGTGGCGGGCACCGACATGCAGATTACGATTCAACAGGCCGGAGAAGAGGGGCGATTTTCAACCGGACCGCTGCGAATAAAGGTCGGCCTTCATTTCGGAGCAACTTTCGAAAGCGAGGGCGCGATTCAGGGAGAAGCCGCGGTCATCGCTCAGGAAATTACCCAGAGAGCCAAGCCGGACCAGGTATTGACCTCCCAGGCGACTCTTGACGCCGTGCCTAAGGCTCTCCGGATCGGCGCTAGACACTTCGACCAGATTTATTTGACTGGGTACGGGGGGACCGTTGACGTCTTCGAGCTCATCTACGACGACATGAGCATTACCCAGGAGGCGCACTTCAAACCCCCGATTCAAAAGCCGGGCTATTCGCGCCTCGTCTTGTCCTACAAGGATCGGGAATTCGAAGTGAACGGCGAAAATCGTTCTCTCAAGCTGGGCCGCATCAAGAGCAACGACGTTGTGGTGCCGTCGGACCTCACTTCACGCATGCACGCCGAGATGAATTTTCGCGGCGGACGGTGTTTCATCACCGACGTCAGCATAAACGGAACATTGGTGATTCAGGACGGCAGCAAAAGAATTACGCTGAAACGCGAGCGACTGGCGCTGGATGGGAGCGGTCAGATCTGTCTCGGGGGCACGCCGGACGTGAACCCGCATGGAGTGTTGGTGTATCGGTGTATCAGTGAATCTGGGTAGCAAACCAGCCGGGGGCGAGTTCACGCTTCGGCGACGAAGTACGCCTGCATTGGTCCGGTCTAATCGCGCACTCTCCGTTCATACCGGCCAGACGGCCTTGCCGCATCCTTGCTCCAAGCTGTTGACTGTCTTCATCTAAACTCAGAGGTCAACGGCTTCCGGGTCGGGAGTCGAATCATCGTTCACGGTATCGGATGCAGCCCACGTCGATGATGTGGAACCGCGTCAGCGCAGTGCGTGCCCGTTTCTCGATATAGTCCGTCGGCCGCGCCGCTGACCAGCGCCTCGGGTTCGGCAGCACGGCCGCAAGCAGCGCCGCCTCGCGCCGGCCGAGACGCGAGGCGGACTTGCCGAAATAGGTCTGCGATGCCGCTTCGACGCCGTAAATCCCCGGCCCCCATTCAATAACGTTCAGATACACCTCCAGGATCCGCCGCTTGTCCCAGAGCGTCTCGATGAGCACGGTCAGGGGTGCCTCCAGAACCTTACGCGTGACGTGGCGATCCGGCCAAAGGAACAGATTCTTGGCGGTCTGCATGGAAATCGTGCTCGCACCCCGGAGAGGCTCGCCCTTGAGACGATCCTCCACGGCGCTGGCGACTTCACCCCAGTCAAAACCCGAGTGACCGCAAAAGGCCGTGTCTTCCAGCGCCATGACCGATCTGGTGACGTGGGGGGACATGCTGTTGAGCGGCACCCAGTCCTTGTTGATGCCTTCTCCTTGGAACAGCCTTATTACCATCAACGGCGTGAGCGGCGGCGGAACATAGCGGTAGGCGACAGCCAGTCCAACGGGCACCGAAATCACAATCAGCAAACACCAGACGAGGACACCCGCGATGCGCCGCTTCAATGATCTTTTCTTGTTGCGTCTTCCCATGCTTGCAGTTTGAGTTCGGTCAACGCGTGATTCAAAACAGCCGGGGCACTAGAGCTTCACCTGGAAATTAAAGTTAGCCCAACGAGCAAGGGCAAATCGAGATTCATCACCGCGGCCGCGGTCCGCGTTTGCGGTGTTTCAAAAGTCCGCTGATCCTTGGCGCAGGACAAGACTGTCTATTGGCTGAATTTGTCTATGGACTCTGTTTTTATTAAGGTGTGAGCGTCAACGGGCGGCAGCGTGTCCCACCACGAATGGGGGCCTCCACTCCCCTGGCGGGACGCGCCGAACTCAAATCGCAATAGCGACGCCATTGCGAGACAAAAATGAAAGCGACCGATCCTGCCCGATTGCGCGCGCAAGCGTGTTCGAATCCTGAACGTCTAAGCGGCGTTCTGGGGGAGCGGGACTGTTACACCCCAGGACGAGGACTCGCTCTGGCCCTAAGTCGCCGCTCGAACCCCGCAAAACTGATACCAAAACCCCATTCTGCCGACTGGTTCCTGGCCAGCACCCGGCGGAACTGCGGTAACGTACGCGATTGGGGCCGTCGTACCGGAGGAGTCCCGTGAGTGCATCACAAGAGTGCGCAGCGCGCGCCACGACTTTGTTGTTCTCTCCGTCCCGTCGAATGGCGGCGGCCGCGGTACTGCTGACTGCGCTTGGCGCGTGGATGGCGCCAACCGCGGCCCAGGGCCCGGGCGGTTCTCCGGGGCCCGGCAACGGCCTGCAGACGGCCTTCGCGCTCGGCAAGATCGACGCCTCTAGCTTCTCAAAACTTTCCCAACGCCTTAACCAGCGCGGCCGGGTCAGACTTATTCTCGAACTCGATGCCGCAGACAAGCCTTTTGCCCGGCTCACCGGACGCAAGGCGCGTAACGCACAGTCACGTTCGCGCCGACGTGCCGAGGTCCGTGATCTTCAGGATCGTCTCCTCGCCCGACCTGGCCTGAACCGCATCTCTTCCGCGGTGCGCTTTGCCGAGATCCCCTATCTCGCAGTGAGCGCACCCGCCGCCGCGCTAAACCAGATTGCCCGGGCGCCCGAGGTCGTGAGAATCCACGAGGATGCGCTGATGCAACCGCTACTCGACGTCAGCGTGCCCCAAATCGGAGCCGATCTCGCCTGGGCGGCCGGGCACACCGGGGTAGGTCAGGTGGTGGCGGTGATCGACACCGGCGTCGACGCGACCCACCCCGCCTTTCGGGGTCGAATTGTTTCCGAGGCCTGTTACTCGACGACCAGCTCGGTGGACCAGTCCACCACGCTTTGTCCCGCGGGCACCAACCCCAGTGGTGACGACAGTCAGATCGGCCCGGGCGCCGCCAAACCCTGCAATGGCCTTCTCGGCTGCGACCACGGCACCCACGTCGCCGGAATCTCGGCCGGTGACGATCCTTTTTACGCCGGCGTCGCGCCGGGCTCGCAGATCATGGCGGTACAGGTGTTCTCCCGGCTCGACGGCCTTATCGACTGCGGCTTTTTTCCGCCCTGCCTCTCGGCCTTTACCTCGGATGTGATCCGCGCCCTGGAAAGGGTTTACCAAATTCGCGCCAGCATCGACTTTGGCGCCGTCAACATGAGCCTAGGGGGACAGGCCTACACAAGCGCCGCCGCCTGCGACGCGGCATTCCCCGCCTTGAAGGCCGCCATCGATAATCTGGTGGCCGCGGACATCCCGGTGGTGGTGGCTTCAGGCAACGAGTACGAGACCAACGCCATCGCCGCACCCGCCTGTCTCTCGAGCGCCTTCAGCGTCGGTGCCGTGGATTCGGGTGATGTAGTGGCGGACTTTTCCAACGGCGCGACCTTTCTCGATTCACTCGCCCCCGGGTCCGGCGTGGTGGCGCCGGTGCCGGGCAGCTACGACATCAAAAGTGGCACCTCAATGGCTGCGCCCCACGTTGCCGGCGCCGTGAGCGTGTTGCGCTCATCCACACCGAAGGCCACCGCCGGCGAGATTCTTTCCGCAGTGACAGCCACCGGCATTCCGGTCACCGACTGGCGCAATGGGGACGTTACGCCGCGCGTACAGGTGGACGCGGCGCTTCAGCTGCTTACCAACGGAAGCCTCGACGACATCGTGCTCGGACTCGACCCTTTCCTGTCAGGCCTTAACCGCCCGGTCTGGATCACCCACGCCGACAACGCCAGTGGCCGCCTGTTCGTGGCGCTCGAAGGCGGCGAGGTGCTGATTCACGACGGCGTAACCCTATTGGCGACGCCGTTTCTCGATCTATCTCCGAGCATAGGCGGCTCGGGCCGCCTGTTGAGTTTGGCCTTCGATCCGGCCCACGCGGCTAACGGGCGCGTATACGTATCCTACCTCGACGCCGCCGGCAACCTGATTCTCGAGCGCTATGCCGTTGCCGGCAACCCCAACCAGGTGGACCCGGGCACGGGCACTGTACTGCTGTCGGTCTCGCTGCCGGCGGGGGGACATGCGGGGGGTCATCTAACATTCGGGCTGGACGGCTACCTTTACCTCGCGACCGGTGACGGGGCGCTCGACGGTGCACCCGAAGCCACCGCTGGCGATCTCGGTGTGCTTGGCGGAAAGGTATTGCGAATCGACGTGAGCGGACCGGGGGGCTACGCCGTGCCGCCGGACAATCCCTTCGTCGGTGTCACCGGCGCGCGGGAGGAGATATGGGCCTTGGGCCTGCGCGATCCTTTCCGTATCGCCTTCGACTCGGCGACGGGCGAGCTCTTCGTTACCGACAGGGGCGAAGACGCCTTCGAAGAGGTCAACGTCCAGGCGCCCACGGGCGGTGGCGAGGACTACGGTTGGGACGTGATGCAGGGCTTCGACTGCTTTGGCGCACCGAGCTGTAACAGCAACGGACTGACCTTACCGGTCACCGGCTACGATCACGGCGCGGGCTGCGCCATCACCGGCGGCGAAGTCTACCGAGGCGTGCAGGTGCCCGATCTCATCGGAACCTACCTCTACGGCGATCGCTGCAGCGGCGATGTGTTTGCCTTGCGCAGCGATGGCAGTGGCGGCTGGAGCGAGCGCGTCATGCTGAGCTCCACGCTGCTTCTGGAAAGCTTCGGCCGCGACGAAGCCGGAAACATTTACCTGCTGGATACCAACGCCGGGCTGGTCCTTCGACTGGTGCAGAGCGACCTCGGCATCACCACCGCCCGCTTGCCCCAGGGCAATGTAGACACGCCCTACAGTCACACGCTCGCGGCCAGCGGAGGGACGTCCCCCTACAACTGGTCCGTGGTCGCCGGCAGCTTGCCTCAGGGACTGACGCTCGATCCGGCCAGCGGCCACATTTCGGGCCTTCCCACCGTCGCCGTCAGCCAGCCGGTAACCGTTCGGGTGGAGGATTCGGCCAGTGCGCGCCACGAAAGGAGCTTCAGCATTACCATGACCCCGCCGCCCCTGGTGGTCGAGTCGAGCTCGCTTCCCGAGGGGCGCATGGGTCAGCCGTACAGCAGCAGCTTGAGCGCAAGCGGCGGATCGCCCCCGTATCAATGGAGTGTCAGCAGCGGCGCGCCACCGCCGGGCGTCAGTCTCGACGGTACCGGCAGCCTGAGCGGAACGCCGGGAGATGAAGGCCGGTTCCAGTTTGTGGCCCGCGTCGTCGACTCAGCTGGAGAGGCCGCTTCTGCAACGGTCACCGTACCGGTCTTCGGTCCCGAAGTCGGGCTATCGTTGGGAACGACCGACAACAATGCATACGGCCACCAGTACGGCAGCGACCAGCACACCCTGGGTCTCGATCTGACATTCAACAGCGCCATTCAGCCTTTGGCGCTGCATCTCACGGGATTCGACATCGATGCCGGCGACGAGATCTCGGTGCACCTCAACGGATCGCTCGTCGGCTATCTCACTGCGGGTCCGAATGAAGCGCTCAACGCCGGCGACAGCATCGCCTTGCCCCAGGCGAATCTGATCGACGGTACGAATCGTCTGCGTCTGTTGCAGAAGACCGTCGGCTTTAAATGGGGCGCCACCGGAATTCTCGTCAGCACCGAGCTCACGCGGGTGACTATTTCGACCACGTCACTCACCGATGTGACCGCGGGCGTCGCAGTCAGTGAACAGCTGCAGGCAAGCGGCGGGGTCGGACCGTACGTCTGGACGTTGTCGGCGGGCGCGCTGCCGCCGGGCTTGAGTCTGTCCGCCAGTGGGCTGATTTCTGGTACTCCGACGAGCCAGGGCGCTTACAACTTCAGCGTCCAGGCCACGGACGGCCAGAACATGGGCGCTTCGGCTGATCTGTCGCTGCGCGTGGTGGGCCTGAGCGGCGAGATTGAAGTGCAGCTCACGCCTGGCGTTACTGATCCCGGCGCCTACGGCAACAATTACGGATCGAACGCAAACGCGTTGACCCTGGTGGCGGTTTGGCAGAGCACGGGCAACGACGTGGCGCTTTACGTCACCGGCTACGACATCGACTGGAACGACGAAGTGTCGGTTGAGCTCAACGGTGCACCCATCGGCTACCTGAGCCCCGGGCCGGACAACGGACTTAATTCTGGCGACGTGTTCAACATTGCGGCTTCGAGCCAGCTCGCGGGTCGCAACGAGGTGATTTTCCGCCAGCGCGTCGCCGGCTGGACCTGGGGCGTCACCGGGCTGCGGCTAGAAGAACAACTCGTTCCGCTTAACGTCTCACCGACAACGCTGGCCGACGCAACTGCCGGAACGCCCTACTCGGCGCAGCTCCAGGCCGACGGCGTTGGACCCTATAACTGGTCGCTGAGCGCAGGCGCGTTGCCGGCCAACCTGAGCTTGGCGACGAACGGCACGATTTCAGGTACGACGTCTGACCAGGGTCAGCACACTTCTACCGTCGATGTGAGCGACAGCCGCGGCGCCACCGGATCCGCCCAGGTGACCATGCGAGTCGTGGGCTTGAGCGGCGAAATCGAGATTCAGCTGACACCGGGGACCACAGATACAGGCGCCTACGGTTATAACTACGGCTCGAACGAACATCAAGATTCCCTGGTGGTGACCTGGCAGTACACCGGCGACGACGTCGTACTCAACGTGACCGGCTACGACATTGACTGGAATGACGAGATCTCTTTAGAGCTCAACGGTTCCTTGATTGGTTACTTGACCGCGGGGCCTAACAATGGATTAAACGCTGGGGATGCGTTCCCTATTGCCGCGTCGAGCCAGCTTCAGGGACGCAACGAGGTGGTGTTCCGTCAGCGGGTCTCCGGCTGGACCTGGGGCGTGACCGGATTGCGCTTGGAAGCGCAGTCGCTGCCGCTACAGGTGACCACCACCACGCTGCCCGATGCGACTGACGGCGTGTCCTACTCCGAACAGCTCAACGCGATCGGCGGCACCGGATCGTACACCTGGTCGTTGTCGGGGGGGACGCTGCCTTCCGGATTGACACTTTCTAACAGCGGCATTCTTTCCGGTACCACCAGCGAGCAGGGTGATTTCAGCTTCACCGTCGAAGTCACTGACGCTCAGGGTACGACTGATTCGCAGCTTTTCGCGCTGCGGGTAGTCGGCTTGAGCGGCGAGATCGAGGTGCAGCTCACACCCGGCGTCACCGATAACGGTGCGTACGGCTACAACTACGGCTCCAACGAGCATCCGCTGACGCTGGTGGCGACGTGGCAGGGCACCGGCGGTGACGTCGCCCTGCACGTCATCGGCTATGACATCGACTGGAACGACGAGATTTCGGTAGAGCTCAACGGCGCGCCGATCGGCTACCTGAGCCCCGGGCCGAACAATGGTCTCAACGCCAGCGACGTGTTCCAGATTGCGGCCGCGAATCAGCTTCCCGGCCGGAACGAAGTGGTTTTCCGCCAGAGCGTGTCCGGTTGGACGTGGGGCGTGACCGGACTTCTGATCAGCGCTTCGACAACCCCGGTCACAATTTCGACCTCGTCGCTACCCGATGTGCTCGAGGGCGCTAGCGTAAGTGAGCAACTCCAGGCGAGTGGTGGAATTGGACCTTATACCTGGTCGGTGCCCCCCGGCGTACTGCCGCCTGGACTGACACTTTCCGTGGACGGTCTGCTGTCCGGCACAGCGAGTGCGCAAGGCGCATTCACCTTCACTGTCGAAGTCACAGACAGTCAGGGCCTTAAGGATTCTGCCGCGATCACCATGCGGGTGGTTGGCCCAACCGGCACTATAGAGGTGACGCTGACCCCGGGTGTCACCGATCCGGGCGCCTACGGTTACAACTACGGCTCCAGCGACCACGACACGATGCTGATGGTGAGCTGGCAAGACACCGGCAGCGACGTCACGCTGCAGGTCACCGGTTACGACATCGACTGGCCGGACGAAGTCGCGGTGGAGCTCAACGGAACGCTCATCGGCTACCTGAGCGTGGGTCCGGACAACGGCCTCAACTCCGGTGACGTCTTCCTCATCAATGCCGCGACCCAGCTCCCCGGCCGCAACGAAGTGGTGTTCCGTCAAAGAGTGTTCGGCTGGACCTGGGGCGTGACCGGCTTGAGGCTCGACGATCAGCCGTTGATTACCTCGCCGCCGCTCGCCGACGCGACAGTCGACGATCCATATTCGGTGCAGCTCGACGCCAGCGGCGGGGTAGGACCCTACGCCTGGGCTCTGATTTCCGGGACGCTTCCGCCGGGTATGGGTCTTTCCGGCGACGGCCTGTTCTCCGGTACGCCTACGGCGCAGGGTGTCTATCCCTTCACCGTCGAAGTCACCGACAGCCGCGGCGTTTCCGCAACCGAGGATTTGACCTTGCGGGTCGTTGGACTGAGCGGCACCGTCGAGGTGGAGCTGACGTTGGGCATCACCGACCCCGGCGCCTACGGTCACAACTACGGCTCCAACGCGAACCAGACCACGTTGGTGGTGATTTGGCAAAACACCGGCAGCGATGTCTCGCTGCACGTCACGGGCTACGACATCGACTTCGCCGACGAGGTATCGGTGGAGCTCAACGGGGTCACCATCGGCTACCTGAGGGTGGGACCGAACAACAATCTGAATGCGGGTGACGTGTTCCCGATCCCGGCTGCGAGCCAGCTCCCCGGCCGTAACGAAGTGGTGTTCCGCCAGCGGGTGGTCGGCTGGACCTGGGGCGTGAGGGGCTTGCTGCTTACACCTTAAGAACAAGCTCGCATTATTTCTGAGGAATCCAAAGAAACCGGGGCTGGTCCGATCGGTGGCCTCGGAAGATTGCCGCGCCCGCGGTATTCTCTGCCGTTCGGCATCCCGAGGGGCTCCGACATTCGTTTTGAGGATCGCCTTGCATGTGCAGCCTGCCTGCTGGCGGGGCGTCGATCTGCTCATGCCTGTCAC
Organism: uncultured Gammaproteobacteria bacterium; assembly: GCA_947258715.1. Lineage (GTDB taxonomy): Bacteria > Pseudomonadota > Gammaproteobacteria > HK1 > HK1 > CAMYJH01. Next base: position 145,608 of record CAMYJH010000005.1, on the reverse strand, counting down.
AGTCGATTGAGGATTCAAGAAAGGCTCGCGCGATGAAAATCTCCATACTGGATGACTACCACGACACGCTGCGGACCCTTGATTGCTTTCGCAAGCTGGACGGTCACCAGGTCACTATCTGGAGCGATCATGTTCAGGACACGAACGCGCTGGTCAATCGTCTGCGGGATACCGAGGTGCTGGTCTTGATTCGCGAGCGCACCAAGATCCACGCCCCGCTGCTGGAGCAGCTTCCGAATCTCCGACTGATCAGTCAGCGCAGTGTGTATCCCCACATTGACGTCGACGCCTGCACCCGGCTGGGAGTGATTGTTTCTTCGGACCTGCACATGGGGACGCCATCCGTTTCCACCGCTGAGCTCACATGGGGACTGATTATCGCGGCAATGCGCCAGATCCCGCAGCAGATGGCGGCGCTGAAAGCGGGCAGATGGCAGATCGGCGTGGGTCAAAGCCTGCGCGGCAAAACGTTGGGTATTTACGGCTACGGCAGGATCAGTCGCGTTATTGCCGAATACGGCAACACGTTCGACATGAACGTGCTGGTGTGGGCGCGGGAAGAGTCTTTAAAAAAAGCGAGTGCCGATGGCTACGCGGCCGCAGCGAGCAAGGCAGCTTTTTTTGAACGGTGTGACGTCATCACTTTGCACATGCGCCTGGTGGAGGCCACGCGCGGCATCGTCACTGCGAAAGACCTGGCCCGCATGAAGCCGACCGCGCTGCTGGTCAATACCAGTCGGGCACCGCTGATTGAAGCGGGGGCGCTGGTGAATGCGTTGCGAGCGGGACGCCCCGGAATGGCGGCGGTGGACGTGTACGAAGAAGAGCCGCTTCTCGACACCGCCAATCCGCTGCTAAACCTGGACAACGTCGTGTGCACGCCGCACATCGGCTATGTGACCCGGGACGAATACGAAATACAGTTCTCCGATGTTTTCGACCAGATCGTCGCCTACGCCGACGGAAATCCAAGCAACGTCGTCAATCCGGAGGTGCTCCCCCGTGCTCGCTCGCGCCCTTGAGGACAGGCAAAACAATTAATTCCAATCCGTTCTCGACACTCTGTCCCGTCTACTCCCGGGACCGTGAATGGGGCAAAATTGATCCGCCCGTCGAGAGCGAGGGGCGTATAATCATATTGTTACCCTAATGAAATCAGGAGGCATCCGATGAAAATGAGCCGCTTGAGTATTGCAGCTTTCGTTGCCGCGATCGCCGTCGCGGCGGCACAGTCGGTCGCGGCGGAAAACGTCAAAATCATTCCACTGGGGAGCCACGACGGCGAGTTGTGCCGCTTTGATCGGGCAATGATACTCAAGGATCCGGACGGCACCCGGATTCTCTACGATCCGGGCCGCACGGTGGCTGGCTCGAGCGACCGACGCCTCGGCAAAATCGACGTGGTGCTGGTCAGCCACATGCACGGCGACCATGTGGGTGATCGTCATATCCCGCAGGTCAACAGGGGTGAGTGCGGAAAGCCGGATGTGTCGGTAGTTGCCGCACCGAACACCAACGCCGTGAATATCGTTCTCGCCAAAAAGGCGAAAATCATTACCGGCAGCGAGATGCCGCGATTCTTTTCCAGCAAGCTAAAGGCTCTGGGCGGCAACCCAAAGGCGTCACAGCTGGTGCGCTTCGGTGCCTCGCGTACAGTCGGCGGCGTGTCCATTACCACCGTACCTGCAGTTCATTCGAACGGTGTCAGCGGAGCCTTCATCGAGGGCGAGTTGGGCGAGATGCTCAAGTCGGCGGGTCTCACGGCCTATGCCGGCCCACCCACCGGCTACGTGCTGACCTTTACGAACGGACTGGTGGTCTATCTCTCGGGCGATACAGGCATCACCGCAGAGCAGGACTCCGTGGTGCGGCAGCACTACCAAGCGAAGCTCGTGGTCATGAACATCGGCGATATCTTTACCACCGGGCCGACGGAAGCGGCGTTCGTCATCAACGAGCTGGTAAGGCCCGCCGCGGTTATCGCCTCGCACGCCAACGAGGCGGCGACGCGGAACGGCAAAGTCATCGCCGGCACCAAGACGGACACCTTCATGAAAGCGACCAACGTTCCGGTTCATCTGCCGCTGAGCGGGCGCACCATGGAGTTCAACAGCGACGGCAAGTGCATCTCCGGATGCTGAGCTGACCCCAAAAACGGCGCGGTCGGATCGTGATTGAGTAATACAATTGCTTTCATGGGATCTGAACTTACCTCAGGTTCGTGGACAGCGTTGACGTTTGCTGATTGACTCGGACCCTTAATCAGCGGTTCGAAGGCTCCCGCCAGAGCATGGCACCCTTTCTTAACGAAGCGCTCTGATTTATCCATCCCTGAATTATCAGAGCTCGGCACATCCATGTGCCGGCCGAACCACTCAATTAATCAAAAGTTCCTTAGATTTGATCCAATAGGCGGTACCGACGGGCGTATCTTATTAGTCCGTGCTGGGTGCTGATATTCAACTTTTTCATCAGATTCGCGCGATGGCTATGTATGGTGCTGGAACTTAGGTGTAGACGGCGGGCTATCTCTTTATTGCTGTACCCTTCCGCCAGAAGGCGCAAGATCTGTTTCTCACGATGCGTCGGCACCATACGGCCCGCCTTGTCTTCAGACCGCAAACGCTTTGCAAAGTCTCGCAGTACCTCGCTGGCCATGTCCGGGTGCAGGAAGATCTCGCCTTGGGCCGCCTCGCGTATCGCCTCGACGAGTTGTTCCGTACCCGATGCCTTGAGCACATAGCCGGAGGCTCCTAGCTTGAGCATCTCGATGAAGTACTCTTCCGAGCGGTGCATGGTTAGCGCCAACACGTGCATGTCGGGAAACCGGTTTTTTAGCAACTCTGTCGCTTTCAGTCCATTCATTCCGGGCATATTAATGTCCATCAAAACCACGTGTGGTTTCAGCGCCTCGGCCGCAGCAATAATTTCTTTGCCGTCTGAGACATCGCCGACCACTTCGATATCAGGCACAGCCTTCAACAGTAATTGTAAGCCTTCGCGGAACATGGCGTGGTCGTCGGCGATGAGCACGCGAATCTTTTCAGTCATGAACTACATCCGAAATGGGTATACGAACCTGAACCCGGGTCCCGGTTCCAGGCTTGGAAAATATCTTCAGCTCGCCGCCGCACAAAGCGACCCGCTCATCCATACCGAGCAATCCGTATCCCTTGTCGCGAGAACTCACCGCATAGACCTGCTCGATCTCGAATCCTTGGCCGTCGTCGCTGACTTCTCCCTCAAACATGCCGTCCTTCACCGCCAAGTGTATTGTCGCGTGTTTTGCCTGTGCATGCCGCACGATATTGGTTAATGATTCCTGAAACGTTCGGAAGACAGTGGTTTCAATCTCCGCTGGTAAGCGACATTCAACTTGACTCACGATGTCCAATTTTACGCCCGCTTCCTTCAGCATGGGTGCCCCAAAAATACGCAACGCTGCTTCCAGGCCAAGGTGATCCAAATCCGACGGGCGAAGGTCCGCAATCAGGTCGTGTATCTGGTCATTCATATCATTGATTTGACTGCGTACCGTGCGGATTCGAGACTTCGCCTCCTCGGATTTACGGCTCGGCAGGCTTTCAAAAGTGTTCAGCCCAAGCGCAATGCTCGCCAGGCGTTGACCGAGTCCGTCGTGGAGGTCGCGCGCGACCGTTTTGCGTTCTTCTTCCTGAGCCCCAATTATCTTCTTGATCAGTTCGCGCCGCCGCGTCGACTGCCGCCGCAAATCTTCGGAAAGCACACGATTGGCTTCATCCTGGGATTCGACACTCTGCGCCATGTCGTTGAAGGCCGCGCCCAACGTCGCGATCTCGTCCGACCCCTGGAGTTGCAGCCGTACCTCGCGATCGCCCTCTGCAAACCGGTGTAGGGTTTTAACTGCACCCTCAAGGCGGCGGATGACCAATTTATTCATGCCAAAAGTAACAATTATCACCGTGATCACGACCATACCAACAGACCATAAGATATTGGTGCGCATATTGTTGGTCACAGCTGCTTCCAACGGTGCCATGGAGATGTCGGTGAGCAACCCTCCGAGCAACTTCTGGTTTGGATCGTGACACCGCGCGCATGCCGGGCTGTTCTCAATCGGCAGCATCGTTCGAAACACGCGCTCGCCGTCCTCAGCTGTAACCACGACACTTTGTGGCCTGTCCTTCGCCGGGAGGCGATGGCAGGGCTGGCAACCAGATTGGGTATTGTCCATTTGCGTCGGGCGGTTCCTGGTCTGGGGCGCATAGACGACTCGTCCCGACGAGTCCAGGAAGTAGACGATCCGGAAGCTGTCACTTTCTGCAATTGTGTCCAGCGATTCCTGGATTCTGGCGAGATCACCCTCCAGCATCTCGCGACGGAATCGGTGCATGACCAAACTGGTGGAATGCGAAGCCAGTATCGAAAGGTGCTGCAAGTGCGCCGCAATTTGGCGTCTATGCTCTATCGCAAATAAGGTTGTCAGAATGACGGCGAGCGGTAATACGACGCCGAGGATCGCCTTGGCGCGAAGGCTATGGAAGAACAGGCGGGGGAAGGACCGTAATAGCCGCTTTGTCTGTCGTCAAAAGGGATGGGGCCGTCATATTCATAATTATATCACTCTCAGGCGCCATATCAGGTGACACCCGCTCGAGCTATTAGTTCTCCTTGGTGAAATCACCGGCCTTAATCCGGGGTTACTTCACGTTTGGTAATACCGGATAGGCGTTGCTTTCCTGCTAACAGGAACCCTTGCTCCGACAGTTATACACGTTCCGGTTCGGCCTCGGCGGCGACATGCCTCAGCGACGCTGTCTTATCCTCGAAGACCTTCCAGTGCGACATGGATTTTCTCTTCGGCTGCATCCTTGCGCCGGGTTTCACGCTGCATCGCTATGATTAACTTCCCCAGACCATTATTGCTCATTTCAAACGCCCGTTGCCGTTATTAGAGTCACACAAGTCTCTTTCAATATTTACATCAATTTGGTCTCACATCTTCTGACCGGATACAGCGGCATTGCCAATGGCCGGCAGAAGCCGAAGACGGCCTGCATCGGAACAACTCGTGAATCAGATCTGGTGTCGCCCTGGCCCGTTATTTGACCTCGATCAAGTCTGGATTTTTTTTCGCCAATTTTGGCGTTTTTTGCCATATCTCGATCGTTCTCTCGATGCTAACGTGACCCAGCTTCGTCAGGGAAGAGATGACTCGAGCGGCTCTTTATTCTTAACTATTTCGCCCAGTCGGGGTATTATCTGCGCAATTGATCTGGATCATTGCACAAGCCGCTCCAAATATGTTTGGTTTGCGCCAACTCGCTTCGCGTGCGGCGGAATGCGAACAAGAATTCTCAAAGCCTTTAGGGAGAATCCGATGAAAGCTGCCATCAAAATCTGGGGCGCAAGCTGTAGCATCGTGCTGCTCGCGGCTCTGTGGGCGCCGACCGCGTCCGCGTATCCCACCTATTCCTGCGACGGAACCGGTAACGACCCGACGCTGTGTTGGGATGGTGCCGACGGGACCAACCCGGACAGCGGCAACTGCGCCCAGTGTCACGGCGGCTTCCGCGAGGGCGGGTACGTCTCCAACACCGCAGACGATCCCGCGGCCTGGGGTAACGAGCTGATGAACGGGCACGTCAACGCCTACGGCCTCGGCTGTGCGGACTGTCACACCGGTAACGGGCAACCCCGTACGCCGACTTACCTGGACGCCCAGGACGGCGGCATCACCTGCTCCAGCTGTCACGGCCGTGACGAGGATGTTACCCCCAATGATGGTACGGGCATCGGCACGTGGGGGGGCCCCGGTCGCAGCGATGGGCTGCGGGCGCACCACGCGTCGGCCGGCATCACAATCTGCGCGGGCTGCCACACGGCGGATACGACGCCGGTGGGTGAACATGTGCCATCGGCGACGTTCCTACTCCTGGGCATCGATCCCTGTAACGAGGATGGCGGCGATCTGTCGATCACCGGCAACTACGGCAATGTCGGCCTCGACAACGACGGCGACGCGCTGCGCGAACCGGCGGATCCGGACTGCGTGGTGAACGTGCCGCCGACGGCGGTCGATGACACCGCGAGCACTCCTTTTGAGACGGCGGTGACCATCGACGTGCTGGCCAACGACAACGATCCGGACAACTTCCCGGGCCCGCTCACGGTGGACTCGGTGACGCAGGGGACCAACGGCAGCGTGGTCAACAACGGCCTCGATGTCACCTACACGCCGGACGCCGGCTTCTCCGGGACCGATACGTTTACCTATGTCGCGAGCGACGGGTTGGATACCTCCAGCCCGGCGACGGTGACGGTAATGGTGGGCGCACCCCCCAACATCCCGCCGGTGGTGGTCGATGACACCGCGAGCACTCCGTTTGAGACGGCGGTGACCATCGACGTGCTGGCCAACGACAACGATCCGGACAACTTCCCGGGTCCGTTGGCGGT
>CAMYJH010000005.1:0-139112 GCA_947258715.1 uncultured Gammaproteobacteria bacterium | reverse complement strand
CAGCGTGGTCAACAACAACGGCCTCGATGTCACCTACACGCCGAACGCCGGCTTCTCCGGGACCGATACGTTTACCTATACCGCGACCGACGGGGCGGACCCGTCCAACGTGGCGACGGTGACGGTGACGGTTGGGGCGCTGGTGAACGTGCCGCCGGTGGCGGTGGATGACGCCTACACCACCGACGAGGACGTGATGTTGAACGTGGCGGCGCCTGGGGTGCTCGGCAACGACAGCGATCCGGACAGCGGTCCGAATCCGCTGACGGCGGTGCTGGACACCACGACGTCCAACGGCACGCTGGCGCTGAACGGGGACGGCTCGTTCACTTACATGCCGAACCTGAACTTCAACGGCAGCGACACGTTCACCTACCATGCCAATGACGGGGCGGACAACTCCAACATCGCCACGGTGACGATCACGGTCAATGCCGTGAACGATGCGCCGGTGTCGGATCCGAACGGCCCGTACACGGGTGCGGCGGGTGTGCCGGTGAGCTTCAACGGTTTGGGCTCCTCGGATGTCGACGGCAACATCGTCACCTACGCGTGGGATTTTGGTGACGGCAACACGGGCACGGGAGCGACGCCGAGCCACACCTATGCGGCGGCGGGCACCTTCACCGTCGAGCTGACGGTGACCGATGACGGTACGCCCCTGCCCGCGTTGAGCGACACGGCGACGACGACGGCGACGATCCGGGCGGATGCGCCGGAGGGCGCCGACGTCTTTCTGAAGGAGCTCGACGTGCGGGAAGAAGTCGAGGTCGAGGTCGGCCGAGTGAAGTCAATGGAGGTCGAGGTGGAGGCGGGCGGCGATACCAAACCGCAGAACGCAACGGTGACCCTCATGGCCGCGCCGGATCCAGGAGTGACCGTGGACATCCGGCCCATGTCCATAACGGACAGGGTCGAGCCCCGTGAGGAGACGGAGTACGAGTTCGACGTGAAGATCCGGTGCGAGGAAGCGGGCACCTACAGGATCGCTTGGATGGCTAAGATCAGCGCCGCTGAGAACCGCGATCCATCGAACGACACGCTCACTGCGGCGACCCACGTCGAGTGCGAGGAAGACGACGAGGAAGACGACGAGGAAGACGACGAGGAAGACGACGAGGAAGACGACTAGAGCCAACGGCCGTGACCAGGGTGCAGTAGTGCCGCGAAAGGTGGTCGTGTCACAGGCCGCTAGACTTGGTAAACTGTAATCAGGTGGGGGAGGGAGTGATCCCTCCCCTTTCTTACTCCGGGGAGCTAACAGGTTCGCTTGCCCGCTGGCTCGGATATGGCCGTTTCATTGATACGGAATTCAGGAAATCGCAAACCCCCTGGTTGGGGCCTTGATCGTTATCGAAAATCGGAGGGCTCCGCCAATTTCTCACTGCTCGGTGTGCTTGGCATCTGTGCTGGCGTCCTTCTGGTCTTATGGGGCATCGGTTTTTCAGGCAGCAGGCTCCCGATCATCGGGACACTGAATCAGGAGGAAGTCTCCGCGACTGACTCAACGGGGAAGGCTCGCGCCAAGCAACCCACAGCGCCGGACACCACAGCAGCGGTTGCGTCTACGGCAACCGACCCTTCCTCGAACGCAGAACGCGCAGTGTTCGCCCCGAGATCCGCAACCAACACCACGCAACCGACAGGATCCTCCGGGGCGGCTGATGTAATTTCAAAGCCTTCCTCCTCGAGCCCGCGCCGGGTGAATCCGGAGAACCTGCAAGACAAGCCGCCGACCGCGGCGGACGACCAACCCAACAACCAGCAGAGCCCACGGCTCGCGATCTCCGGGCGCGTGCTGGACGACATGGGCGAGCCAATCCCGGGCATCGAGCTCACGTTGACACCGGTGCGTCTGTTTGACGACTTCGAGGAGGCAGCGATTTCGCTCGGCTCACACGAGCAGTTCACGCTGACCGACTTTCACGGTCTCTATACGTTCGGGAACCTCGCCGATGGCGAGTACAGAATCCGCAGCATGACCACGGGTTATTACGCGCCGGGCCAAATAACGGTTCGCGCCGGGTTGAGTTCTGCCGACCTCGTATTGGCGACGGAGCAAGAGTTGCGGATTCAAGGCGTTGTGGCGAGTACGGACGGAGTCCGCCTTGCGGGGGTGCAGGTGACGCCAATCCTCCCGTTGGCCCGCAGTGTCATTACCGACGAGAGAGGCCAGTATCAGTTTCACCTAGCACTCGCGGCGACGCGAGGCAGTTATTCGGTCCGATTCCGGCAGGCGGGTTACCGCGAGAAATTTGTGCGCGTACTGGAAACCGACTGGATCGGACAGGACACAATCTGGGTCGACGCCTCCCTGGAGGCGGTGGGAACGACCGGTGTGGTTGAGGGCAGTGTAAGGAACAGCGCGGGCTTGCCGCTGACGGGCGAGGTCGTGCAGCTCTACTCACCGCGGCTCAGGCACCGTTATCATGCTGCCACGGACCAAACGGGCAAGTTTTCGATACGGGATGTTGAGGCCGCGCAGGACTACCGGCTGTCGATCCGCCCGAGCGGTGCGTATCACGACTACGAGGAGCGAAATCTGCCGATCACGGCTGAGGGCTTGCGCTTGGACCTCGTGCTCGAAGAACTGAGCGTGGGGCGGTTGGCAGGGCATATGGTGGATATCGACGGCAATCCCATTCCACGTTTCAGCCTGCAGCTCCGCAGCGAGACGGCAACCAACCAGTGGTTACGCGTCACCGGGGATGATCAAGGCTACTTTGTCGTTAACGATGTCCCGGCAGGTGTACTTAATCTACGGACCTTCTCCTCGCCTTCGCTCAACATCAACGGAATTGACTTGCCAGCCGGTGAAGAAAGGCAGCTTCCGCTGGTGTTGGACTGGGGCACGCACGATATCAACGGTTGGGTCGAAGACAGCACAGGGCAGCCGATACCTATGGCCAGAATCACAGTGAGCTGGACTCACCAGGACAACGGCGTGCGCAGCTGGTCCAGTCGCCAAACGGTCGCCGACGCGCAAGGCCATTTCAGGGTAAATCAGTTGGGACCGGGCCAGCACACGGTGCACATCAATTCGCCCGGATTCGATCAGGCGCGTCTCGATCATGACGTCACCGTGCAAGGACCGGAGCTGGTGGTGCGGCTGAAGAAACGGATTTGAGCGGCATTTATCTGAAGAATGAAGTAACAAAGATGTAAGGTCCGTCCCGGGTTTGCAACGGACGTCATTGGCGAGGCGAGTCGGGTTCGTCACCAATGTACCGTGCCAGTTAGTCGATTCTGGCGATGACGGAGATCCGCGCGTGACTGGCCGAGCTAGTTGGCACGGACTCGAAGATCCATTTTCTTTAGCCCGGTGACTTCCACCGAGTGACCCGCCTGACGGCCTTTGCCCGGAAAGGCATCGCCTTACTTCCGTTCAAATCCTTGGCGCGGATTGTCAGTCTGGTCGAGGCGCATACCGAGCTCACGCGCGATCTGGGTAAATGACTGGTCGGATCTCTCCGCCAGGCGAACCGCTTCCAGCTTCAATGCCTTGAAAAATCGTCGCTACGGTCGTCGAAGCGTCAAACACCCTCCCCTGTCTGAGCAATCCCTTTTGTTGTGTCCACCAAACCGGCATAAGACCAGTCCGACCCGTTAGCCTGGCCTTTTTTATCCTGCCCAATTCCTTTCTCTGATTCGAGAAACACGCGCTAAGTGACTCTAAGGGTAGGTCATTTTGCGTCTCGAAATTAATCCTATACTCATCCAGTTGACTCCGGTTGTGTTCAATCGGGACAGGCATTGCTTAGAAGCGAAAACAGCAGTTCGAAACATGGCCTCCGGAAACCAAGCGCATAAGAAGGCAAGAACGACCCTCGACCGGGAACGTTTCGAAAATCTCGTTATGGAGGCCGAGCAGCTGCTGGAATCCCGCCCGCGCGCGTATCGCATCCGTCTCGCCTTTCTCGCCATCCTGGGTTACGCGGTGATATTCGGGATCCTGTCTCTTTTAATTGCACTCATAGCAGGATCCGTTTGGGCGGCTCTGACCAGTACGGTTGTGCTTCTGATTCTGATCAAGAAAAAGCTCTTTGTCGTGCTGGCCTTGATCGCATGGGTCATGATCAAGTCGCTCTGGGTGCGCATGGAACCGCCACAAGGTTACGAGATAGGGCGTCCCGATGCGCCCGCGCTTTTTCGCGACCTGGACAATTATCGCAAGCGGCTTGCGACGCCGAGAATCCACGCTGTTCTATTGAACGAAGAGTTCAACGCCAGTATCGCGCAGATTCCGCGGTTGGGCGTCCTGGGCTGGCAAAAGAACATCTTGATCCTGGGATTACCGCTGCTGATCTCGCTCAAGCTGGATGAGGCGCGTGCGGTTATCGGCCACGAGCTGGGACACCTTTCGGGCAACCACAGTCGCTTCAATGGATGGATCTACCGGGTACGGATGAGCTGGTACCGAATCATGGATTCCTTCGACCAGGCTACGGGATTCGGCACCGGGCTGCTGCGCAGGTTCTTTGACTGGTACGCGCCCTACTTCAATGCCTACAGCTTTGCCTTAGCCCGGGCCAACGAGTACGAGGCTGACGCCATTGCCGCCGAGTTGACTTCCAGCCGCGCAATCGCGAGCGCGCTGGTGAACTCTGACATCCGCGCGGGACTCATCGACCAGCATTTCTGGCAGAAGCTGGTTGCCAGCGCCGATCGCCAGCCGGCACCTTCCTCCAGACCCTACTCCGATTTACATGATTTCTGCCGCCAGCATAGGTTCGACCACAACGAGGTGCATACGCGGCTGCAATCCGCCCTTGAAGAGGAAACCGGGCACGCCGACACCCACCCGGCACTTAAGGAGCGTCTGGCTGCCATTGGACACCAGTCGGCCGAAATCCAAACCGTGGAAAATAGCGCGGCAAAGCAGTGGCTGGGTGACAACTATTCGCGCGTGCTCCAGGAATTCGACAACTTCTGGCTCGAGCGCAACCGGCAGGCGTGGAGGGAACGATTCGAATATGTGCGCGCTGCGCGGGAGCGCCTTACCGAGCTGAGAGAAAAGGACCGGGAGACTTTAGACGTCAACGAGCTCTGGCAGCTCGCCGCGCTGATCGAGGAATTTGACCGCGATGCAGACCCGCTGCCTGCTTACCAGGCGTACAGGGAGAAGACTCGAAACGATACGGATGCAGCTTTCGCGATAGGAAGGATTCTTCTCTCCCGAGAAGATGAAAGCGGCATTCCCTATATTGCGGAAGCGACGAAGTCGCTATGGCACGCAGTTTCCGCGTGCAATCTTGCGTTTTCCTTTTACCAGCGCATCGGGGATGCCGAATCGGCCGAGCGCTGGCGACTCAAGGGCGAACACTTTCTCGATCAGGAGATCGAGGCCCGCCGGGAGCGTGAAATTGTCGAAGCGTCGGATAGCTTGGCCCCAGCCGAGCTCGATGATGAGACCATGATATTCCTTCGCCGGCAGCTGCTTAAGTTTCCAAAAGTACGCCGCGCCTGGATCGCCAAAAAGCAGGTTAAGCATGTCCCTGAAAGCCCGGTTTTTGTGCTTTCGTTCAAAACCACTTGGTCTTGCAACGGCGAGAAGATGGCGCAAAAACTCGCCGACGAGATCCGGTTTCCGCAGGCGATCTTTTTCGCCTATCTCGGCGGCAACACCGCCGCCCTGGGCAAGAAGGTGCGCAAGCACGGCACCGAGGTCTTGTGGCATGCGGCGTGACGAATGGCATGGGCACAGAAAGTCGTCGCCCACGCCATCGACGACGCCTCCTGTCCGGACAAGACCGCATACCCACTAAGCGCAAGAATAAGTGGGTGTCGACAAGGCGCAGTGCGACGTCGGGAATGAACGCCTGGCAGCTTTTCAAGCTGTATGCCCGCGGCATCATCTGGCTGTTCCTTCAGTGGTTTGGCCTGCCGCCCGGACCGCCTACAGAAACCCGCCTCTAAATGCCCTCAAAGTCAGCCCTTTAAGAAATGCTGGCTTGTATCGGCCGCATTCTCATGACGATCGGCTTTGACTAACAGCGAAGCGGGATGCACAAATCACGTCGCGCTAAGGATCGCTGTGATAGTTCAATCTATCGAGACTTAATCGATCCAATTACAGGTATCGAGCACTGCCCGTCGCTCGTTTTTATTTATCTGATGGGATTCAAATTTTTCCTTTGTATTCAAACACCCAAAGGCTTCAATTGAGATGAATGATCAAATGATTGCGACGAAGGCGTTGAAATTGGTCGATTTTTTCGCCTCGCTTTTTTTACTTCGCTCTGTAAATTCTGTCGCGGCCATCTCGCGAGGAATTACCTGCACAGATTTCTTGCAGGATTTCGCGGCGTTGCGGCTATTAGTTGAAGACTAATCAGATCAGTTGATATTTGCCCGGCGATTTTTGAGTAACAATTTAAATGAACGCTCTAAATTACCGTGGACACTGAAGAAAAATGTGTTCATTAAACGAATTTTTCGAAGCATACAGGCAAAAGATTGCCGCGAAAATCGTGACCACGTATTCTTTGGTCTGCTCGAATCTCGGTAAATAAGAACAAATCGCACACCGTAAAGAGCAAATAGACGTTCAGCTGGGACACTCTCAGATGAAAGGGAAGAAACGCGCCGCGGCCGCGCAGTGTGGTCTGGCTGCGTTTTCGTTGTATGAAAAAGTTCGACCCATTTAATCAAGGGAGAGCAACAATGCTTTCAAAAAGACTGATCAAGGGGCTTGCAGTGTGCGGCTCGGGCGCTTTTGCGGCCCTATTCATAGTCGGTGCGACGCTTGTCGCAGCGGACGACCATCCGACGTTAGACATCGGCGGACAGGACCAACCGCTGCTGCAACGCCCGCAGCGCGATCCGGATGCGGCCCTGATTGCACACGACTCGGCAACGGCCGACATCGTAAGTAGCGGGCCATCCGCTAAGGTGATCAAGAACCTGGCGACCGCGGGCCGGGGTGAACGTCTCGTGGCCAATGCGACCACCGACGTGTGGGCGCACAACGGTTATGCCTACACCGGCACCTTCAACAGCCCTTGCGGCGGTGATCCTGAGGCCGGAATCTGGGTCTGGGATGTGCATAATCCCAACAACGTGAGCTTTGTGGATATCATTCCGTCGCCCGCTGGCAGCCGCGCCAATGACGTTCGTGTAGCATCGATGAATTCGGGCGACATCCTTGTCCATTCCAACGAAGCCTGTGCTGGTGGACCTGGTGGATTCGAGATCTATAACGTCGACGACCCCAGGAACCCTGTGTTTCTTGCTCATGTGCAGACCGACGATATCAACATATTCATCCGCGATAACTTTGGCTTCACGGACTTTGGTGTCCACAATCTGTTCCTGTTCACCGAGGCTGGTCACGATTACGTCGCGGTTACAGTGGAATCACTGCTGGGCAACTTTCAAATCTTCGACATCACAGATCCGACGAACCCCACACTCGTAGGCTTTTGGGGTGCGGAGGAGCTCGCCTTTCCGGGTATTGACTTCCAAAGCACTACAGACCTTGGTCTCATCCTTAGCGCCCAGGATTACTTAAACGACGGCTTTGGCGCCTCGCAGAATCGCTTCCTCCATGATGTCACCATCAGCGGAGACGGAAGCCACGCCTATCTGGCGAACTGGGACGCGGGCCTCGTACTGCTGGACATCAGCGACCCGACCAATCCTTCGTTGGTCTCAGTGGCCATCGACCCAACCAGCGAGGATGGCGAGGTCAACAGCCACGCGGTATGGCCCTCTGAGGACGGCACGATCGTCATCGAAGGAGAGGAAGACTTTGCGCCCTTCGAATCTGTGTTCACTATCGATACCGGACCGAACGCGGGAACTTATCCCTCAGCTGAAGGCTCCTTCACAACCCCAATCTCCACGCTGCCGGGCCAACAGATGAGCGGACCGACGACCTATATCGGGCTGGCCTGCCCCGGTGACACGGTACCGACCGGCACCGGCATCGCTCTGATCCAGCGCGGCGCCTGCCGCTTCGACGAGAAGGCGACCAGCGCCATCAATGCCGGCTACAGCGGCATGGTGGTTTTCAACGATGCGGCACGCGGTGATGCCCTGGTAACCATGGGCGGCACCACGCGCGATATCCCCGGCGTCTTCGTGGGTCACTCAACGGGCCTACTGATCGCAGGCGTTCCAGACGCGGCGAGTCTCGTGTTAGGCGCCGCTGGCGAGTCGGTCTCCGCGGCGACGGTGCCCAACGGCTGGAGCGGTTTCCGCATCTGGGACTACTCCGATCCGGCGAATCCGGTGCTGGCAACTACCTTCAATACGGTATGCAGCGCCAACCCGATCGACCCGAGCTGCGATCCAGCCGGCACCTATTCGAGCCACAATGTGATTGTCGAGACCACGGGCGATAAGGTGAAGGCCTACATCTCCTGGTACTCGGACGGAATGCTGATCGTCGACATCAGCGATCCGTACAATCCTGTGGAAACTGCGCGCTTCTTCGACAACACACAGGATTTCTTGGACTCGAACGGCGGTAATCCTCATGACTTCTGGGGTGTGTACAAAGAGCCGAATTCGCCATGGATCTACGGTTCCGACCGTAACGGCGGGCTGTACGTGTTCAAGGAGTACGGAGCTGGTACAAGCGGCAATAAATAGGGAAACCGTCGACTTTCCGTTGCTAATTATGGAAGGGGGTGGCGCTTCGTGCGCCCCCCCTTCAAGTGTCCATCACACACGCGGAAAAATCCTGGAGATACGGATATGCGGGGACAGTACACCTACTTCCTATACCCGTCCCACGCGCTCGGAATCGACCGACAACAAAGCGCATATTGTAGCTTCGGGTATCGAAAATAAGCGCACCCTTTTTCTCCCCCTACCTTGAGCGATCCATCCGGCTCGACCTCATTGATTTGGCCTAGAACTCGTATTCTTGTTGATTTTTGAATCAACAGGGCCTGATTTTGATCGCGATCAGCATGCTCCGTGGCAGCTACTGCATGCTGCTAAGGGAGCCCATTGAGCCCGTGGTTTGTTCAAACGCAAATGCCAAATACCCGCGTCGCCAGCGCGCTCGCTCAGGTAAAGAAAAGGCGAACGCCTCAGATCGAGCACACTCCGAGGGGTACAGTCGTGCTCCCAGACACGCGCCGGTTCCCGGCACTGCCTCCGAAATCCATTCCCGAAGCCGGCTTGTATGGGGCTCGCGAAGCGCCTCCGCGCGATGCTCTCAGGAGCGCGCCCCGCATCGGCTCCCGCGTCGCCAACTCTCTATCGTTCAGTCCGTATGCAAAGCACCCTCACGAGACGCGAGACCCGCTCGCCGCCGACAACCCCCATGAGATCGATGACCTCGAGCACCTCAGGGTGCCGGACGACACCACGATAAAGCACGTCTTCGTCTTTGGCTTGGACGACTTCAATCGACGCCAGCTCGAGACCCTGAAACCCAGCGGGCATTACCGCTTCCATGAGCTTTTCAAGCACCAGGAAGTCAAAGCGAAAGGTGAGTTTCCGGTGAGGATGTTGCTCCAGGAAGGAACCCGGCGCCTGGGGGAATTTCCCGGACGAATCGACGCCATTGTCGGCTACTGGGACTTTCCCGTATGCACAATGCTGCCGCTGCTGCGCCGCCCTTACGCGCTGCCCTCGGCCAGCTTCGAGGCCACGCTCAAGTGCGAACACAAGTATTGGAGTCGCCTCGAGCAGCAGCGAGTGGTGCCCAATTACGTTCCTCCGTTTTGCGCCGTGGACCCTTTTGTGACCATCCGCAGCGCGAAAATTCCGCTCGACTTCCCGTTCTGGATAAAGCCCGTGAAGGCCGCATCCTCCCATCTCGCTTTCAAGGTTCGAAACGGCGACGAGCTTGCCCATGCCATCCAGGAGATTCGGCGGCGGATCTTTCGCTTCGGCAATCCATTCAATTACCTGCTGCAGTTTGCCGATCTGCCGCCCGAGGTCGCCGCAGTGGAGGGAAATCACTGCATCGCAGAAGCAAGCATTTCCCGCGGCAGACAGTGTACGCTGGAAGGATACGTCCACGAAGGCGAGGTGCAGGTTTACGGTGCAATCGATTCCATCCGCGAGGGTAAGCACCGATCGTCCTTCGCCCGCTATCAGTACCCTTCCCGACTTCCCGCGCGAGTTCTCGATCGGATGATCAGTATCACCCGCCAGCTCATGAGCCACATCGGCTATGACAACTCGCCTTTCAACATCGAGTACTACTGGGATGCCGCCACGGACCGGATCTGGCTGCTGGAGGTCAACACCCGAATCTCCAAGTCGCATTGCCCGCTGTTCAAACATGTGGACGGCGCTTACCATCATCAGGTCATGGTCGACGTTGCGCTTGGACGCCGCCCGGACTTTCCCTACCGGGAAGGCAAATACTGCTATGCGGGAAAGTTCATGTGGCGCGTCTACCAGAACGCGGTGGTGACCCGAGTGCCGACGCCCGACGAGCTCGACGACATATGCCAGCGCATCGACGGCGCGGAAGTACAGCTGCATGTTCGCGAAGGCATGCGGCTTTCGCAGCTGCTGGATCAGGACAGCTACAGCTTCGAGGTTGCCGTCATATTTCTGGGCGCGAATTCTCAGAGAAAGCTGCTGCAGAAATACCGCGAGTGCCAGGAGGCGATGCACCTGCGCTTCGATCCGGTGCATTGAGCGGTAACCGCCCTTAGTGAGTAGCAGCTACCGGAGCGTGCCGTGAAGGTTGTTTCGCAGCTTCCCCGCAAGATCCGTGAGATCGAACACACCTGGATTGGCATGCCGGACGGAACCCGACTGGCGGCGCGGATCTGGCTGCCCGAGGACGCCGGAGATCATCCGGTTCCCGGGATCCTCGAGTACATCCCCTACCGAAAACGCGACGGCACCCGTCTGCGCGACGAGATCCACCATCGCTACTTTGCCGCACACGGCTATGCTTGCGTGCGCGTGGACATTCGGGGCAGTGGGGACTCGGAAGGCGTGCTCGGCGACGAATATCTACAGCAAGAGCTGGAAGACGGCGTGGCCGTTATCCGCTGGATTGCGAGTCAGCCCTGGTGCTCGGGGTCTGTCGGCATGATGGGTATCTCCTGGGGCGGATTCAACGGCCTTCAGATCGCGGCCATGCAGCCGCCGGCGCTTCGCGCCGTCGTCACCGTCTGCTCCACAGATGACCGTTATGCGGACGACGTTCACTACATGGGCGGCTGCCTGCTCGGCGACAACCTCTCCTGGGCATCGACCATGTTCGCCTTCAATTCGCTTCCCCCCGACCCGGCGATCGTGGGAGATCAATGGCGCAAGCTGTGGCAGCAACGCCTGGAAGGCAGCGGACTGTGGCTGCAGATTTGGCTCGAGCACCAGCACAGAGACGACTATTGGCGCCACGGCTCGATCTGCGAGAACTTTGCCGCCGTGCAGATACCGGTCATGACGGTGAGCGGCTGGGCGGACGGTTACTCGAACGCCGTGCTTCGATTATTGGCGAACCTCTCCGCTCCTCGCCTGGGGCTGATCGGCCCCTGGAGCCACAAATATCCCCATAGCGGCGTTCCGGGGCCGGCTATCGGGTTTCTGCAGGAGTGTCTTCGCTGGTGGGACAAGTGGCTGAAAGGCATCGAGACCGGGATCATGCAAGAGCCCATGCTGCGCGCGTGGATGATGGAAAGCATGCCGCCGACCACCTTTTATCACCAGCGCTACGGTCGCTGGGTGAGCGAGGCAACCTGGCCATCCAGCGAAATCAGCGCGCAGCGTTACCGGTTTGCGCCCTATCGGCTGACGTCGACTGAGACGCCGGTCGCAGAAGTACCGCTCACGGTTCGGTCACCGCTGAGCGTCGGACTCTTTGCAGGCAAGTGGTGCTCCTACAGCGCGACACCGGATCTGCCTCATGATCAGCGGGAGGAGGACGGCGGCGCGCTGACCTTTACCAGCGATCCGCTCGAGGCGCCGCTGGAGATCCTGGGCGCGCCCGTCGCGGCGCTCACCGTCGCCGCCGACCGGCCGGTGGCGATGATTGCCGTACGCCTGTCCGACGTTCAACCCGATGACAAGGCCACCCGCGTCACCTACGGCGTGCTGAATCTCACCCACCGAGACGGTCACGCTAATCCCATACCGCTCGAGCCGGGGAAACGTTATCGCGTGCGGGTGCAGCTCAACGACATCGCGCAATCATTCCCTCAGGGCCACCGCCTGCGTATCTCTATTTCTACCTCGTATTTTCCCATCGCCTGGCCCCCGCCAGAGCCAGTGCGTCTGACGATCATTGCGGGTGCAAGCGAGCTCATTCTCCCGCGGCGACCACCGCGGGAGGAAAGCGTTGCCTTCGCGGAGCCGGAAGGCGCAGCCAACGGCGCGCGCAAGGCGCTGAGCGAGACCCATCACAACTGGCGCGTGATCCGCGATTTGGCGGAAGACCGGTCGACGCTAGAGGTTATCGACGACGACGGTTACTTCCAGCTGGAAGATGTCGACCTCACGCTGCGAAACAAGGCCGAGGAGTGGTACAGCTATCAGGGGGACGACTTTTCCTCCGTTCGGGGCGAGACCCTGTGGCGGCGGGGTATCCGGCGCGGAGAATGGGACGTCGAAACGATCACTCACACTGCGCTCTCCTGTAATCCGTCTCATTTCAGACTCTCAGCCGAGCTGGATGCCTACGAGAATGAAGAACTGAGTTATTCCCGCTACTGGGACATCGACATCGAGCGCAATCTCGTGTGACGTGATGGGTTATTTGCGGTTGGTGATCGCCGGCCAGGAAGCTCTTCTTAACGCAAGCAAGAAAGATTCGCGCAGATTCATCTAAGCCTTGTTCTCACCTCCTTTCGCGTCTTCCCTTCGCAGCTGAAGAAAACGGCGAAATACCCAAACCGATGTCGACTCAGTAGCGATGATAGCGGAGTCGCCGCCGCCTTCACCCGCGGCGTGAACAAAGCTTGCGACTCGTCCCATACATCCCCGAGAACTGCCGGTAAACAGCGAATTTCCGCCTATACTCATTCCAAAAGTCGACTCTCGGAATGAAATCATAGCGGTCTCATGCATAATAGACTTCGCAGCATTTTTCTGATCCTGAATCTCAAAACCCTGGTCATCGCTCTGCTAGCGATCGCCTCCACCTACCTTTGTCAGACCTTCGGCCTGGTCGCGGATTTTCCGCTTACGCTCATCGCCACGGCGGTCGTCTTCCCCATCGTGTTTTCCATCAGCGGGGCTTATAAGCGGCGCGAAAATGCCTTGGACGAATACGGCTCGATAAAGGCGCACGGCAGAGCAATCTATTTCGCCGCTCGGGACTGGCCGGAGGGCGCAAGCCCCGAGACTCTCGAAAGGGCAAAGGTTCTGCTGGGGGGTTTGCTCAAGGCCTGTCGGACGCTGTTTGCGCAGCAGCTCGACGCAATGCCCGAAAACGAGAAGGCGGTCTACAGCCAGTTCTCGAAACTTTCAGAATTTATCAAGCACGACCTTCGAGGCCTCGGACTCGCCTCGGGCGAGGTCTCCCGCTGCAATCAATACCTGAGCAAAATGGTAGTTGCATTCGAGAGCATCAAGCATATCTACCAGTACAGAACGCCGCGGACTCTGAGGTCTTTTAGCGACGTCTTCATCACCGTGCTGCCGCCGCTTTACGGGCCCTACTTCGTTCACATTGCCCAGGACTACGCCTACGGACTCGGCTACATCATGCCGATCCTGTTCACAGTCATTCTGGTAAGCCTGGATAACATTCAGGAGCATCTAGAAAATCCGTTCGATCAGGTGGGGGAGGATGACGTCTCCATCAACGCGGAAAAATTCGTCCTCAGCCTAGACAGCTAGTGTGATTCCGCCGTTAGAGGTTCCGTCGCCGGCTTTTTTGTACCCTCGGAGTGAGGAAACATCGAGTCTATGAGCGCACTGACGGCTTGCCCCAAATGCGGACACGTGCGCGAGGCAGAGGCTCGGGTCCCGTCCTGGCAGTGCCCGGCCTGCGGAATCGCCTATCACAAATATCAGGCCTACCTGAAACGCGCCAAGAAAGCGTTCACTTGGCCAAACGCTGGCGACAAAGCGCCGCCGGTCCAGGCGGACGGTTCCATCTGGCTGCTTGGCGTCTCTAACATCGTCGCGCTTGCCGTCGCCATTCTATCGGGCTGGCGTCTCATCGATCTGATGCTGGTGTATTGGGTGCAAAGCGTCATCATAGGAGTGAGCTATTTCTTTCGTATCCTCAATCTGGACAAATTTTCCACCGAGAACTTTCGAATCAATAATCGCGCGGTCGACCCGACCGCGGCGACCAAAAGATTCACCGCGTTCTTTTTCGCACTTCACTATGGATTTTTCCACATAGGGTATCTGGTGTTCGTTATTGCGGAGGTGAAAGAGGGGCCTGTTCTCGACATGGGACTGCTCATCTGCAGTGCCATATTTGCGATAAATCACTATTACTCCTACCGCTACAATCGGGAACTTGACGCCCAGGGAACGCCGAATATCGGCACCCTGATGTTTACCCCGTACATTCGAATCGTCCCCATGCACCTGACGATCGTCTTTGGTGTAACGCAGATCTTGTCTGCTCTTGGTCTGCTGTTTTTTGGCGCTCTAAAAACGTTTGCCGATATAGTGATGCATTACGTTGAGCATTCGCGGCTGAAGCGCGCCGCAGACGCGAGTTGAAATGTCTTTTCGAGAAAAAATTCGACTCCGGGTGAAAAAGATAGAGATTGAAATAGAAACAAATCCATTTGCGGGATCACACGTTAGACGGTCCGGGTTCCCCTATCCACTGGCTCGTAGTTATGGGAAAGATATAATTGTGGGGACAACTGAAATCGCAGCCACCGTATTCTCGCCACAACCAGGAAGACCTCGCGCCTGATGCCTGAAGAACAGTCTCCGTTGACCTCCGGCGCAACCGACCTCTGGCGATGGCTGGTGGAATACCTGGGCCAGCCCTGGTTTGCATATCAGGTTCTGATCATGGCGGCGCTGTACGTCGCAGCGCGCCTTATCGCCTCTCGCATAGGACCCAAGATTGAGCAGCGGGTGCGCGCGATAAAAGGCAATCCCGCCCTGCTGCGCATGATCGCGCCGGTGCTGCGCAAGATCCAGCTGGTTCTTTTTGTAACCCTCCTCTTCCTCGCCCTTATGGTGATGCGCAGCCTCATCTGGCCGAGCTACAGCTATGTCATCTCGGTCGTTCTATCGCTCGCCTTTGCGTGGTTATTGATTTCGATCCTGTCACGGATAATTCATAGCCGCGCCATCGGCAGGATGGTGGGCATCGCCGTGTGGGCGTACGTCGCGGTCTCGATTCTCGACATCACCGACGACGTCGCCGCGTTCCTGGAAAGCATCGCGTTTTCAGTAGGCGAACTGCGCATCTCGGCGCTTTTGCTTCTGAAAGCCGCGGTGCTTTTGAGCGTAACGCTGTGGCTGGCTGTTTCCGCCGGGAACTTCCTCGAGAACCGAATTCAGCGCTCCAAGGAGCTGACCCCGTCCCTGCGCGTACTGTTCGGCAAGCTGCTGAAAATCAGCTTAATCGTCGTTGCCGCGGTGTTTGCGATGTCCGGGCTCGGCATCGACCTGACGGCGTTCACCATCTTCTCCGGCGCCGTAGGCGTGGGCATCGGTTTCGGTCTTCAGAAGGTCGTTTCGAATTTCATTTCCGGCATCATCATTCTGCTGGACCGCTCCATAAAGCCCGGCGACACCATCTCCCTGGGCGAGACCTTCGGCTGGATTCGAGAGCTGCGCGCGCGCTTCGTTTCGGTAGTGACCCGGGACGGGCGGGAGTATTTGATCCCGAACGAGGACTTCATCACCCGGGAAGTCATCAACTGGTCGTTTTCCAATGAACTGGTGCGGCTGGACGTCCCGTTCGGCGTCTCCTATGACTCCGATCCGCATCAAGTGATACCCCTCGCAGTCGAAGCAGCGAACAGCGTAGACCGAGTGGTTCAGACCAAGGACCCGGTCTGCTGGATGACGGGGTTCGGGGACTCGTCCCTCGACTTTCTGGTGCGCTTCTGGATCAACGACCCCCAGAACGGCATCACCAACATTCGAGGAAAAGTGCTGCTGGCGCTCTGGGATTCCTTCAAGAGTCACGGGATCAAGATTCCTTTCCCACACCGCGAGGTCATCATGAAAACGCCCGTTCAATTGGCGGGGCAGATCAGCAGTGACCGGTACGAGCCGCCTAACGTTACCACTGAGACTGATACGGATCGACAGACCACCGGCTGAATTTAGTTAGGTTTGGAGTCGATGGGTCATCCGCTGCCGCCGGTGGGCAGCAATGCCATACCGAACTTCGCGAACATCAACGGCGTCATCCTCGAGGCCGCAGGCTAACCACCGACTTTCTGGGCGACATTCTCACCCTTAGGGAATCCGCCCCGCCAACGACATACCCATGATGGTGACGAACGGACGCAGTAACGCCCCGAGACCTGAATTCGAGGTCGACATCCGCTTGTTGTCGTTGCGTCAAATCAACGGAATTCCCCAACCCGGAATCGCTACTCCCGAAAGATTCGGGTCGTCGCGAGCTCGGGGCCGGATTGCGTCTCGAAGAGGCGATAAGCGACCTGGACGACTTACGCCATCCGATCATGGCGCCTTGACGCCGTATCGCGGTTTCGAGCGCGCCGCTGACCAGGCCGCGCTGTCCCCCGGCCCGCAGCCCACGCCAGGCTTTTTTCAATAAGAACCCACTTCTTTTTTGCTGACCTTGACCTAAACTTAAAACATTCTATTTCGTGTCGGGGCCCTAAGTCCTTGATTTATTGATTATTAAAGCCCGTTTTTTTGCATTTTTCGGAGATTAGGAGAGTTTGATATGGGTTCACCTGTTTTGATCAGAACGATGTCCGTCATTTTTGCCGGCGTACTCGTGGCAGCTGGCTGCCAGACCACGGACCCCTACACCGGGGAGCAGAAAACCAGCAATACCGCTAAAGGTGCCGGAATCGGTGCTGCCGTAGGGGCGGTGGTTGGTTTTTTCAGCGGCGACGATTCGGACGAGCGGCGTAAACGTGCACTGATCGGCGCGGGCGTCGGCGCCCTTGCCGGCGGCGCTGTGGGCGCCTACATGGACAAGCAGGAAGCCGAGCTACGGCAGCAGCTCCAGGGCACCGGAGTCAGTGTTACCCGTAACGGCAATGACATCATTCTCAACATGCCGAGTAACGTCACCTTTGCTTCCGGCAGCTCGGATCTGAACGCACGTTTCTTCAAAGTACTCGACAGTGTTTCCCTGGTGCTGAATAAGTACGAAAAGACACTGGTCGACGTGGCTGGCCATACCGACAGCGTCGGCGGCGCGGAAATGAATCAGGCGCTGTCCGAGCGCCGTGCGAACACCGTCTCCCAATATCTGACTGGCAAGGGCGTGATCGAACAGCGGCTGCTGGTGGTTGGATTCGGCGAAACGCAGCCCGTTGCCAGCAACGATACGGGCGAGGGCCGGGCGATGAATCGGCGGGTGGAGATCAAGCTGGTGCCGCTTACGAGCTCATGAAGATATTGGATTGAACCCCGGGAAGGAGTCAGAGAGCGAGACACCGGGTTTGAGCCCCGAATCGAGGCTGAACTCAGCCTCGGGCCAGCCTCTCTGGCTTCCTCTCTCGTCTCGCAGATTTTGCCTTCGTCGCTCTAAGGGTCCCGAAAACTTACTGCGCGCCGCGGTTGGCTGAAACAAGAAGCGGCGAATCCGCCTCGCCGTCCCCTTCCCTTCCTGCTCAAAGCGCTTACCCGCCGTCGCCTTCTCAGCGACGCAAATCAGCGCTGCCGGAGTTAAGTAAACGCTCTGAACTCTTTGTTTCTTATCAGGTTTATTGACCCCATCACGGCTAAAGGAAACTCGGCGCCCGGCCGATAAAGTGCAGATGAGGGCCGGAACGGAAGCCATGGGTCCGGCCGGCCAAGGGGATCTGTTTCGCCCATGGCGGCGTGACGGCCCACCCGCGAGCCGGGTTCGGAAGAGGGCTTTCATCCGACGAATTCGAGGCACGGTTAGCATGCACTACATCATCGGTTTCATTACGGCGATTGCGGGTCTCTTCTGGGCACTGAACAGTCTCCAGCGTTCAGGCGTTGACCTCAATGCCTTGAACCCTTTCGTCTGGTGGCGCAGGCGGCAGATCGCCAAGTTCTACGGCGCGAATCCGCTACACGTTCTCGATAATCCGATGGAAGTGGCCGCCTTGCTGTTGCTTGCAACCGCCAAATGCGACGGTGAAGTCTCACGCGAAGAGAAGAAGTTTCTGCTTCAGACCTTCGAAAGGGAATTTCACGTATCCGCCCATGAGGCGTCTTCACTCCTCGCCCAGGCCTCCTATCTTCTTCGGGACGAGAGTGACATCACCGCGCAGTTGGACAAGATTCTGGACCGAAGTCGCTCATACTTCACCGACGAGCAGACCAAATCCACAGTTGAGCTCATGCAGCAGACTGCTTCACTGGAAGGATCTCCAAGCAAAATGAAAAACGCGCTGATCAATGAGACTTCGCGGGTACTCCGCAGCGCTCAAGATCAGCCGGGCAAGTGGCAACAACAGAAGCAGGCGTGAGCTAGAGCTGTCTCTCGCGGCCCGTCGTTTAAGCGGTCATAAGACACGACGCTTAGCTTCTCGCCACGTATTAATGTGCCCTGGCGTAATTCGTGTCCGATTGTTTCCGTCGAATCTTAAGGACGCCCTGTTGCTTCTCTTCCTTGCTTTCGTCGCCATCGCCATTCCAATTGCCGTTATCTTGATTCACTTCCCTGGCGCGGACTCGCGCCCAGGGACTGCTCCGCAATCATTATCGACGCTAATTCCCCATCTCTTTATCTTGCTCCCCGCCGGGATTTGTTTTCTCGATATTCCCATGTCGTTTATCAGACCATGGCTGCACTCCAGAAGATCTGAAGGCATGAAAAATTATCGCCACGCATCGGTGCGCCGGTTGAACTCTGGCTCTGTCCGATTGATGCGGGCGCCGCCTGACGCGGTCGCATGACCGGCCGCTGGGATTTAAAATGAAAATTGTCGGAAAGCGCAATTCGGAGTGAATGATGGCCAAGCAGAAGTACCGAATCGGTCAGATCGTGCCGAGCTCTAACGTGACCATGGAAACTGAGATCCCGGCGTTGCTCAGGGCCCGCGAACAAGTTTTGCCCGAGCGATTCACCTGCCACTCCGCGCGCATGCGGATGAGAAAAGTCACTAAGGAAGAGCTCGAAGCCATGGACGCGGAGTCGGATCGGTGTGCGCTCGAGCTCTCAGACGCTGCCGTGGACGTGATGGGTTATGCCTGCCTGGTGGCGATCATGAGCATGGGGCCTGGCTATCACCGGGCCTCCGAGCGGCGCCTCGGGAAGGTCGCCAACGACAACGGTCATGCCTGCCCCGTGGTGAGCTCCGCCGGTGCGCTGGTGGAGGGCTTGAAAGTCCTCGGCGCCAAACGGGTCAGCGTGCTGGCACCGTACATGAAGCCTCTGACCAAGCTGGTTACGGACTATATCGAGAATGAAGGTTTCGAGATCGTGGACGTAATTTCCCTGGAAATCCCAGATAACCTGGACGTAGCCGCGCAGGACCCCATGCGGCCCGCCGAGCTCTGCACCCGGCTGAACGTCAATGGCGCCGATGCGTTGGTCGCCTCGGCCTGCGTGCAGATGCCCTCGCTTGCGTCTATCGATCCGCTGGAACGAGTCATCGGCCTTCCCACGGTATCCGCGGCCGTATGTACGACCTATCTCATGCTCGAGCGACTTGGCCTGGAAACCCGCGCCCCGGGCGGCGGCACGCTGCTCAGCGGCCGCTTTGGAAACGCCAAGGCGGCCTGATACGGCCTGCAGCAAATAGATTGAAGCGGGAAGGCGCTATTGTTCGGGCTTCTTTCAGCCATTTTGTAAATCGGACTTTTGGCCTCGGCCGACGACACCTGGCCCTATGCAAGTCGAAAAATGCCCGCAGTGCGGCTCGCCCTTGGTGGCCCGAACCGAGGGCGGCTGTCTGGTCCTAAAGTGCACGCAGTGCGCCCTCGAAGCAGTGACGACGGATCCGCAGGCGCTGATAAGTGACGAAACGGCGTACTCGGTGCGCTTAAGGCCCGTGAAAGAAATAACTCCTCGGGTTTCAGCCTCTCTGGCAGTGGCCCTGGGCATCCGCGCTCAGACTGCGCGAGACCTGCTGCGGCAGGGCGGCCCAATCGCGACGGATGTCTCTGCGGTTGAAGTTCAGCGCCTGCACGGGCTTTTAAGCCCGCTCGGGTTCAGCCTCGACATCAAGCCCCATTTCCGGTGGGCGCTTGACTGAATAACGAGCGGTTTTTTCGACTAAATTGAAGAGGAGCGGTATCGTCGCCGCGCGGCCGCTGAAGCCCACTACCGCGCCAAAATGCTATTATTTTTTCATTGGTCGGTTAGCTTCCCCGTTTATGCCCGATCGCGATATTCCTGGCCGGGCTGACGATCTGGAAGCGAACTGTGCGCCTAAATGGGACAAGTGAACTCTAGACTCCGGCTTTGAAACGGTAATTTGAAGTGACCCACGATTCTCCTAAACGGGTGCTCGTCGTCGATAACAGCGACGACTACTGCGAGTTCCTGATTGGTTTCATGAGCAAGGCATTTCCAGATGCCGAAGTTACCACCTATGACCCTGTGGCGAAGGGAGCGCCCGGCTCCGAATTCGACTGGTCGGAATTTGATGTGCTCATCATGGAGTATCGTCTTGGCCCCGAAGAGAACGGTCTGGACTGGCTTCAAAGGTTCAAGCACGACCATACCCGTTTTCCAGCGACCATTCTGCTCACGGCCTCTGGAAACGAGGATATCGCCGTTCGGGCACTTCGTTACGGCGCGCACGACTATCTGCGCAAACAGAACCTGAGCACCGAGAGACTCGCCGAGAGCATCGACGACGCTTTTAATGTCCGCACCAAGCAATCCAGCTCGACCCAGTCCCTGACCCTCAACGCGTCGCGGTTCAGCAAATCCTTCTTCTATGGCCAGTTCAGCCTCGCCTTCGAAGAGGCGGAAAAGGGTGAAAATCGGGCCGTTATCTTGATCACGATTGACGGATTCGACACTTTGCGAGACTCCTTCGGCGTGATTGGCACTGATGCCATCGCTCGCCATCTCGGAGAACTGAGCCTCGACGTATTCCAGATCGATGGTTATCGGCCGAGGGCAACGCGATACACCGACTCGTCCATTGGTTTATTGGCGGGGCAGTATAGGTCCAAAGACGACCTAGAGCGCCTCCTCAAAGGCCTCTGCGCCCGTCTCAGGAATGCTCCGCCAGATGTGGACGGCACACCCGTACGCATTACTTTGAGCATCAGTGCCGTCATCATCAATTCCCGCGCGCCGGGCGTGGCGGGCTTGCTTCAGCAGGCCGAGGCCGCGAGTGCGGAATCATCCGCTATCGACGGCAACTCCATCGTGGTGAAGGTAGCCAATGCACCGGAAGAAAAGGTATCGGAGACGTCTGTTCGGGCACAAGTTTTCGATGCCGATGAGGCGATCCGGGAGAATCGCCTCCAGGCCGTTTTTCAGGCCCTGATGAGGGTATCCGAAAGGAGTTCGAAACTCCCCTTCACGGAGTTGTTTCAAATCAGCTCACGTTTTATCGCCCACAACGGTGAGAAAATAACAGCTGACTCCGTAATCACAGGGAAACAGGACGACAGTCTGGCGCGTCTCATCGATCGCTGGAAGATCCGAGAATGCATCAGCCGTCTGCTGAGCGGGAATTTTCCCGCGGCGCAGACTCCGGGCTTTTCCATCCAATTGAGCGAAGCGTCCTGTACCGACATCAAACTGGCCACTTGGGTCGACAAGCTCATCAAGCATCACGGTAAAAGGAATCGCTTCGGCGAGATTTGCCTCAGCCTACGTGGCGACGTATTCATGCATCAATTGAAGCCCCTGCTTGAGCTTATGGCCCAGCTGAACAGGCAGCACGGGTTTCAATTCGGATTGAGCGGCATTGAGGATGCAGAGTTCTGCAATATATGCTTCAGCCAGTTTCCTTTCAGTTTACTCATTGTCGACTATGCGGTGCTCAAGCGCCTGAAAGAGAATAAGTCCGGCGCCGGAGCATGGGAGAAAATGCTTGGCTCAGCCAATAATCGCGCCGCGTCGACCGTCGTTTCCGGAATCGAAGACGCCGCCGCGCTTACCTTTGCCATTTCTGCAGGGGTTGATTTCGTTCAGGGAAACTTCATCGCACCGGAGCAAGAAAAGATCGAGGCCGTCGTTGGCGTGGAGTCGGTACAGATCGATTCCTGATCCCCTGGTTGACAAAAGCCGCAGCTTCCCGCTTCGCTTGAGGTTATAAATTCCGGCTTTGTCAACTTAGGCGAATTTGCTTCGGCCAAACTGCACATCCCGGACGTGCCTATGCGTGCCGTCAGGATAATCGTTGCGACTCTCGTGCTGGCGCTGCTCGTGGGCTGCCAAACTACGCTGGCGCCCGATGTCGCCCGCCCCGCGGCCGCGAAAACGGTGGCCGAGCATAGCGCTGCCGATGAAGCCGCTTACGTGATCTACGTCATCAGCAACGGCTGGCATACGAGCATCGCGATGGCACGTTCTGACCTGCCCCGAGACGCCATACCCGAGATCGACGACTTTCCCGAGGCCGAATACTTTGAGTTCAGTTGGGGCGACGCCGAATACTTTCCCGCCCGGGAGAAGGGGCTGGGTGTGGTGGCAGCCGCACTCTTTGTCCCGACACCCGCGGTGCTCCATCTGGCCGGCCTCACTGCGCACCCGCGGAAAGTCTTTCCAAGTGCCGAGATAGTGGAGCTTCGGTTGACCTTGGAGCAATTTCAAAATCTCGTGACATATCTTGACCATGCTTTCGATCGTGAGAGCGCGCTTTCGAGCAGCCCAGGGCTTTACAGCTTCAGCCGCTTTTATCCCGCTAGCGGGCGGTTTCACATATTGAATACCTGCAATACCTGGACCGCTCGCGGACTCAGAGCCGCTGGGGTTCCGGTGACCGTCGCCGGCACCCTGCAGGCGGAAGCGCTAATGGCACAGTTGCGGTAACTGCCGCGAGATGAAGCCTAACAGGCTACTCAACACTCGCGTTCCTTATAACGAAACGACCACCAGGACCATGCACCAGAACAATAAGGTCCAAAACTCGACGTCTTCTGAGAACCTGTTCATGGACGCTCTCCCGTGCGGAATTTCCAAACAGGGCCTTGGGGCTCCTCGACCCTGCGCAGGGCCCCTCGAGTAGGCTTGGGAGGCACTCTAAAACGCCCGCGCTTACAGATGACATACGCCGTGGTCACAACCCGACGACCGAATGCCATCCGATCTTAAGTAATTGATAAAGAAGCGATCTCGAGCGCACGGATTGCCGTATCGCGGTCGGGTTTTGGGTCCGAAGATGTGCCATCGGAGAGAAGAGCACTGGGTCCTACTAGTGGTTGCACCGGCGGACGCCCGTGCCGAGAAAAGCGAGCCGGACGCCACTGTCTGATTACGCACGCGTGACGCGAGTGCGCTGAGAACTCCGTAGCTGCATGGGTGAGCCACGAAAAAAGGACCAAGGGCGTACCCCTAGGCGCGTGAAGACCCTTTCGCGAGCACAGCGCCAAAGATGCGGGCAGTAATCCGTCCGCAGCTGCAGGTTACCGAATATTGCGCCTTAAGGCATGTTTGCCACGATCTTGCGCATGCCGTCCTCGTCGAAAGCGCGCAAAGTCAGCGTGCGCACGTTTCCGGCAGCGCCTACGGTAAGCAGCGCCGACGTCACGGCCTCGTCGGTGCCTTCGGCGATGACAACCATGTCATAGGCGCCTAGCGTCCAGTAAATGGCTTTGACAGTGACACCAAGTTTTTTTGACATCTCCGTAAATGCGTGTGCACGGGCCGGGGAATCTTTGACCTGTCTGATCCCTTGCTCGGTGAAATTTGTGAGTGCAATGAATGTGGGCATGGATACACCTCCTGCGTGGCCGAGTGTTCGACCGATGAAGCCAAAGTGGGAGCGCCGCAATCTGCAATTTAGCGTGACCGCGGAACGAGACTGCTGAAATAAGGTCCCTGAACCGGGTCACCTGCCTCATTGCTGGAGGAAGTTGACTCCCCAACATCCTCTAATACGCTTATATGAAGTGAAATTGCAATTCTACACCCGCAGCCGATGACCATCGAGGAAGAGTTGAAAGCCTTTTACCAAAAATGCGGCTTCGGCGACGCGCTGGAATCGCGCCCGCGCACGGTGCCGGTATACACGGGCTATATACTCGTACCGCTGCCGAATATTGAGACCCGCCGCCGCTTTCTTGAATATCACGACATTCACCACATTGTCACAGGCTACAGCGTCGGGCGAATTGGAGAGGGCGAAATCAGCGCCTGGGAGCTGGGCGCGGGCTCTGCTTTCATATCGCCGACGCTTGGAATCATGAACCTGATTGCGTTGTCCACAGGGCTGGCGCCGAAGCCTACACGGATGTGGCGCACCTTCAAGAGCAGCTGGCCAAGCTTTACGCTCTATCCCGCATTTAGGCGCGCCCAGGTCGATAGCGACCGCTGGCCGAGCACGGGCCAAATTTGCGGCCACATCCTGGAAACCCGTCGAAGCCCCGTCCCGGAGGCCCTGAGGGCGGTGGAGTTCGCAATATATAGCCTTCTTGCCGCCGCCATTCACGCTTGCCTCGCGATACCGGCGGTCATTGCCCGTTGCGTTACCGACATCACATTGGGTTGAAGCGTTTTCCCGGCGGTTCAGCCGAAGAAGCGCGCGGACCTTTACTGATTCAACCGGCCGGCCGCGTTTCGAGCAAGGCCGTCATGCAATCATAAAGTCGTGCAGCGCTCACCGGGTATGTTCCTATGACGGGTTTGGTTCTCTCCGCAGGATGCGCCGGATTGTGCGCCCTCAATGTTTACCTCGGCTTCGTGCGCCCTCCGCGAGTTTTGCGGCACTACGCCCAGGCTGGTGCCATCGTTTTTTTCCTCCTTGCGTTTTTCTCCGCGTACTTCGGATGGCGGGAGTTTCGAGCCGTCGACGAGCTTGCGGCGCTGATCGAGCCCGTCCCCGAGGTGGTGGGCGTGCTGTATGTATCCACTGCCGGAGAGATTCAGGCGATCGCGCGAGCGATGGAGAAGATTCCCGGATCGGGTCGTGCCGGCAAGACCCAGGCGGAACGCCGACGGTTTGCAGAGAAGGCGGAAAGCGTCCGCACCCGCTACTGGCGTGTGGATACCACCCTGTCATCGGAGTCGGTGATGGGATTCTATCGGGATCAGAGGAATCGGCTGGATTGGGAAATTGGCGCGGATTCCGAACTTTTTTTGGCTCTTAGAAGGGGCTCCGAAACGCTGATCATTTATACTCAGCACGACCGCCTTCGATCCATCACGGAGGTTTGGTACCTACACAGCCACGGGGACGAGTGACATGCAAATTTCCAGCTTTATAGGCTTTCTGATCATTGGAGGGGTCGCCGGCTGGATTGCGGGGAACGTCATGAAGGGCCGCGGATTTGGAATTTTCGGCAACATCATCGTCGGCATCGTGGGCGCCTTTTTCGGCGGGTTTTTGTTCAGTATCCTCGGGCTGTCCGCTCACGGCGTGATCGGTTCACTGATTATGGCCACTCTGGGCGCTATTGCCCTGCTTGCGATCATCGGTTACATCAAGAAGGTGTGACCACGGTCGCCCCGGGATATTGCGCTCAAGACCCTGAACTATCATTGGCGCGTGCACGCAAGGCGAAGGTGTCGCGGTGACAGTCGAGCAGAGAAACACGGTCGCAGATATTCTCTACGATCTTCGTTTTAAGGTGACGACGATTGACGAGCTGCCGGCAGAGTCGCGGCCCCAAAGTCTCGCCGTCGGGTACGAGATTCAGGATCAGCTCGTAAAGCGGCTCGAAGCCCGTTACCGGGGATCGGGGATTGGCTACAAAATAGCCTGCACCAACACCCAGGCGCAGAGGCTGCTCAACACCGAAGCGCCCGTATTTGGCCGACTGTCATCGTGTTTTACCCGCTCGAGCCCTGCCAGGATCAAGGCAAAGGAATTCTGCCTTCTCGGCATCGAACCCGAATTCGCTTTCGAAATCGCAAGCGATGTGCCGTCGTCAGACCCGCCTCACGACGCAGATACGATCGTTGACTATATCTCTGGCGTGATTCCCGCCATCGAGCTGGTAGGTCACCGTTTCTCCGACTGGGGAAAATTCGAGGCGCCGGTCCTGGTTGCGGACAACGCGGTTCACCAGGCGTGGATCCCGGGTTCTGCAGCGAAAAAGTGGCAGCATGTGAGTTTTGCCGAGCATCCCGTCGGGCTCATCGTTAACGGCCGTGTCGCGCTGACGGGGAGCGGCGCAAATGTGCTTGGGAACCCGTTGAACGCCCTGGCCTGGTTGGCCAATGAGCTGCCTGCTTGGGGTCGATCGCTCGAGGCCGGGGACTTCGTTACCACCGGCACCTGCACCGATGTCTACATGGCGCAGATGGGGGACAAGATCCGAGCCGACTTTGGCGACCTGGGCAACGTCGATCTGGAGCTGGTTTAAGGCCGGTTCGAGGCGGATATCGTTACGGTCAAAGCCTCAAGAATCATCCGCCATGCCGCAATTCGTACTGGTACATGGCGCCTGGCACGGCGCCTGGTGCTGGGCAAGGGTGCTGCCCCTGCTTCGCTCCGCGGGCCACGACGTTCACGCCGTCACGCTCACCGGCGTTGCGGAACGTGCACACCTGCTGAGCCCCGAAATTCGACTCAAAACCCACCTCGACGACGTACTGAACCTGATCAAATTCGAGGAGCTTGATGACGTCGTGCTTGTTGGCCACAGCTATGCGGGGATGGTCATCACCGGTGTCGCCGATCTCTTACTGCTACAAGGATCTCGGACGCTGCGGCAACTGATCTATCTGGACGCCGTCGTCCCCCACCCCGGCGAAAGCTGGAGCAGCCATCAGCCCCCGGAAACCGTCGCCGAACGGGTCCAGGCTGCAGTTGTCAGAAACAACACCAGGGTGATGCTGCCCCCGGACGCAAAGGTATTCGGTCTTGAAGGCGCTGACCACGAATGGGTGACGCGCCGGATGACCCCGCAGCCCTTCGCCGTTTATCAAGATCCCCTCGCGTTCGACCCGACCCGACTTGCCACTCTTCCGCGGACCTTCATTGCCTGCACCTCTCCGGCCCTGCCCACACTGTCTAGAATCCGGGCTCGAGTACAGTCAGAAAAAGACTGGAGTCTGCTTCAGATGGAAGCAGGACACGATGCGATGGTGACCGAGCCGCGGGAGCTCGCGCGCATATTGCTTTCATCCGCAACAAGAGATCAGAATCGCGTAACGCCCGGTTAAAGTCGAATTTGGCTTGCGCAAGCAGATGCATTGGAGGCAGCCTGCTTGCGTTTCGAGATAAGGCTATACCCTTTTGATTTGCGCTTCGGTCAAACCTTTTTTCTTCAGAATCATCGGCACCGCGGCGCTCAGCGTAGGCCTGCTGACCGTAACGCCTTCCCAAGCCGATATCCGAAGCGGCGAAGTCAACGGCTATCGCTACCGCCTGTTCGCCCCGGAGGTAGAACCACCCGTTTCCGCCAGACCCCTGTTGGTGGTGCTACATGGCTGCCAGCAATCGGCCGAGGATATGGTCCGGCTGAGCCGATTCGATGCCCTCGCAAGAACCCACGGCTTTGTCGTTCTCTATCCCGAAACCGGACCATCAGTGAAAAACCCTTACGGTTGCTGGCGCTGGTGGGCGCCCGAGAATCAGATCCGAGAGGGCGGTGAACCCGAGGTCATCGTCAACATGGTGTCTGAAGCGAGCTCAGTTATCAGCGTGGACCGCCAGCGGGTTTACGTTGCGGGTTTGTCTTCAGGTGGCGCCATGAGCGCCATCCTCGGCGCGCTTTACCCGGAAGTCTTCGCCGCGATCGGGGTGCACTCGGGAATGCCCTACGCCGCGGCGAGCACCGGGCCGTGCGCCCTGCGCGCCATGTCCGGCGGTGCCTTGGATCCTGAATCCCGCGCCACGATTGCCTACCACGCTCAAGGTCAGGCCCACCGCGTGATGCCGCTGATGGTGATACAGGGAAGCGAAGACGACGTGGTTGCGCCTGAGAACGCGGCGTTACTGATTCGGCAATTCGCCCAGCTCAACGACATGGCAGACGACGGCGACGGTGCGAACCAATCCATCGACGCTATCGCCGACTCCACACGGCAAGACCAGATCGCCGATGGAAAACCGTTCCGGATCCGCGTTTATCACGATGCTCGCGGTGACGAGATCATGCGAGAAGTGATGGTCACCGGAATGGGCCACGCCTGGGCGGGCGGCCCGACCGAGGCGAACTTTTCCGATCCTGACGGCCCCGACGCCGCGTTGCTCTACTGGACATTCTTCAAAGACCGTAACCTGAGAAATCCTCCTTTGAACAACCGGAAAGTTGCAACATGCCGCGCGCGCTACGGTCCGAACTTCGTCCACCGCTGGTGGTACGGGCGCATGAGCCGGGAGGAGTACCGCTGCGATCCATGGGGATGGACCTGGCGGCGAGGTTACGACGGCGAATGGACCGCGGGCCGCTGTCGTTGAATGATGTCCGCCAGTGCCATCTTCACGTCGGCCATGGAATACGGGCGTTCCGTGGGACGTTTGGCCATCATCCGAAGAATGAGCGTGTCGAACGCTTCCGGAACGGCGTGGTTGAAGCGGCTCGGCGCCGGGGGCTCTTTCGTAAGCACCTGGGCCAGCACCGAGCGGGCGTCGCCCTTGAACGGCATGGTACCAGTGCTCATCAGGAACAGAGTCGCACCCAGCGCATAAACGTCGGTACGCGCATCTACCTCGTCTCCATTCGCCTGCTCGGGACTCATCAAGGCGGGCGAGCCAAGGATTTTTTCGCTTTGTGAATCCACCCCCGGCTCGAGCGGCTGAGCAATGCCAAATTCGATGATCTTGCAACGATCCTTTCTGTCCACGAGCACATTACCCGGAGTGAAGTGTCGGTGTATCACGCCGGTCTTGTGTGCGTATCCGAGGGCGTCGGCAAGCTCCAATCCACGTCGCACCGTCTCCTCGATTGAAAGCGCCCCTTTGGACAGACGCTGCTCTAAATTTTCCCCATCAACCAGTTCCATCGCGATCCAGAAATTCCCGGCTTCTTCGATGAAGTCGTACACCTGCACGATGTTCGGGTGGGAAAGGCGGGCCAGCACGTGCGCTTGCTGACGAAAACGGAGAAGCGTATCCGCTTCCCCCCTCCGATGCGCGAACAGCTGCTTCAAGGCCACGGCCCGGTCGAGGCGCACATCTCGGGCCCGGTATAAGATTCCAGTGCCTCCACGTGCGAACTCGGCTTCGAGAACATAACGTCCGTCAGGGCCAACCGCGAGCGTAGGCAATTCCGAAGGTCGGAGTATAAACATCATTCGCCGGAACCACGGTTTGGATTCCTGGACTTTGCGTGCAACCCATTCGAGAAAATTGGTCGCCCGGATCTTGAGCCTTTGGACGACGGGGTGGTATCGGAGAGCGGGCATGTCAATTGGTGATAGATTCTTTAAAAAAATAACCCGTTCCAGGCGACCGGCTCTAGACGGATTTCTCCAATCCCCGCCACAGCGACCGGTGGAACCCGACATAGCCACGCGCAAGGTGAGTGATTCGATTCCCCAGTTGACGATGCGCATGCGGGAGATTATGAAACGGCACCGCCGCCCAGGCATGATGCTCGGCATGGTAAGGCATGTTCCAGCTGAGCAGTCGCACGACGGGATTGGACACCGTGGTGCGGGTGTTCACCATCATCTCCGGAACGTACGGACAACCGGTGTGCTCCGCGAGCAGGAAAGCGCGCAGGAACGGCTGGCCCAAAACAACCGGCAAGGTCCAGTAGATGAGCAACACGCTGCTTTGCGCCGCCAGGGAAACTGCGGCCGCAATAGCGTACAGCGCCAGATGTAAGCGCGCTTCCCTCACGATCATTGGCCGCTTTCCTTCGGGGATGAACCGCTCCGTGACATCAGCTCGCGCGTGGCGAATCAGGGTGGTCACACGCTCGCGCCAGTACGGCAGTGCGGAAAGGTAAAGCAGGTACTCTCCGATGGTTTCGGGTTTCTTCACGCTGAGCTCCGGATCGCGTTCCGGATCCTGCGTGTAGCGGTGATGCATAAGATGAAAGGCGCGGAAATATTCCCTCGGCAGCAGCAGCGCGACACCAAACGCGAAAGCCACAGCGTCGTTAAGCCAGCGGCTCTTGAATCCGGTGGCATGGATGCTCTCATGCAGGGCGGAGAACAGAAAGGTTAAAAACACGCCATGGAGGATGATCGCGCCAAGCGACCAGACCGTGCCGCGGCTTGCGGCAAGCAGGAGCCCCGTGCACGTGAGCATGCCCAGATGAATTCCGAGGCGCGAGAGTCCCTTGACGTTGGAACGCTCGAACAGCTCCGGCGGCAAGGTGTCTCGTTCGCCCGCGCGTAGGCGGGAATCTTTATTGTTCAGACTAGCATCGCCCGCGGCCATGGACGCAATCATAGACCGCGGCGCAATGATTCGTCACGGCGTCATGAGTCAACATTTAAAGCGCGAAATCTGAGTGCTCAGCGCCGTCGCCTTCTTCTGCCCGCGCGGCGCGCTGGCTTTTCGTAAGCAAGCGCGTCCAGAACCTTGAGCGCCTTGGCGCCGTCGGAGATTTTTCCCAGTCGAGATTCCACCTGCTCCAGCGTCGGCCGATCGTCTCTAGTGTGGGTGTCCAGTGCCTTTCGCATGGCAAGGATATGGGCCGGCGTGGTGCCGCAGCATCCGCCAATGATGCGCGCTCCGGCATCGAAAGCGAGCCGGGCGTAATCCGCCATAAGCTGCGGTGTACCCGTGTAACAGATTTCACCGTCCTCGAACACCGGAACACCGCAGTTAGCCTTCGCGACCACCACCGCATCGGCGAGCGCGTCGTCATCGATGCTGAGCAGACCGGCGAGAAGATCCGGCGCGCCGACACCGCAATTGGCCCCAAAAGCCAACGGCGGTTCGGTGGCTTCCCGACACATTGTTGCCAGCTCAGCGGGAGAAAGCCCCATCATGGTTCTGCCGTTCGTGTCGAAGCTCAGGGTGCACACCAGCGGTAGACCGGTAACCCGTCCTCCCGCTAGCGCGGCTTCCAGCTCCTCCTTCGACGACATGGTCTCGATCCAGAGGACGTCCACTCCGCCTTCGGCCAGCGCTTTCGCCTGCTCGGCGAAGATTTCTTCGCCTTCGTCGTGAGTCAAGGGGCCGAGAGGGGAGAAGAGCTCCCCCGTCGGACCCATGGAGCCAGCGACGACGACGGTGCGCCCGCAGGTATCGACGGTACGCCGCGCGATCTCGGCCGCAATTCGGTTGAGCTCAGTGACCCTGTCTTCTGAACCATGCAGCCCCAGGCGACATCGACTACCGCCAAAGCTGTTGCTGAGCACCAGATCCGATCCGGCGTCGATGAAGCTTTGGTGCAGCTCGGTTATCTTCTCGGGAGCTTCCACGTTCCACAGCTCTGGCGCGGCTCCGGTGGGCAGCCCCATGGCAAAGAGATTGGTCCCCGTGGCGCCATCGGCAAGAAGAAAAGGCTTCTGCTCCAGAAGCTGACCCAGTAGGTTGGACATAAGCGCGGTTAAGCTGATGCGTGAAGAAATTTTGAACCAAATCCGCCGCAGGGGCGAGCTTGCTCACGAATCCCCGGATCAGGCCGTTCAGCCGTTGCCGTTGCTGCTTCCCCGACAAGTGTCAGCGGATCCCGGTATATCTCCTGTCTACCTTCTGTCGCCTGTGAGAAACGCCCACGGCTCCGCCGTCGTTGATCACCGCCCGGGCTCAATTCTTCATTCTCCGGCCTCCTCGCTAGAGCTTGAATTCAAAGCTTGGAAGTCTAACTTCGGGGTCAAATCAACAACCCTCCTTTTTGTCACCGCTAGTTTGCGCAATGGGTCATCGCCCATGACGCATGCGCACACGCGGAAGTCGCCGCCTGAGCAGACCCCGGACTTCCATCACGGAATACTCTTTTGATGCCTTACTCTCATGCCGACTGACTGGAGGCAACAGCAATGAGCGAGCGAAGAGCACGCGGGCGAGGCCGTGAAAGCGCCCGTGATGCGCGCCGGTCCGCGCGTGCCCGGGCCACCTCTGCCCGGGCCGTACCGTACATCACCCGAAAGGTACCCGTATACGACGTCTTGAGCCAGGAAGGCCTCGAAATTATCGAGGACAACACCGACACCATCCTGCAGGAGGTCGGGATCGAATTTCGTGACGATGAAGAGGCGCTGCGCATGTGGAAGGAGGCCGGCGCGGAGGTTGACGGACAGCGGGTGCGGTTTCCCAGGGGAATGTGTCGCTCGATCATTAAGCAAAGCGCTCCGGCCGAATACGTGCAGCATGCCCGCAACGCTGAGCGCAGCGTGCGCATCGGCGGAAAGTACACGGTTCTGGTGCCGGCCTACGGACCGCCCTTCATTCGCAATCTGGACGAAGGTCGCCGCTACGCCACCATCGAAGACTTTCGCAACTTCGTCAAGCTCACGTATATGTCGTCGTCGCTGCACCATTCGGGCGGCACCCTGTGCGAGCCCGTGGACCTGCCAGTGAACAAGCGGCACCTGGACATGGTTTATAACCATATTCGCTTTAGCGACAAGCCTTTCATGGGCTCCGTCACCGCGCCGGAACGTGCGCAGGACAGCGTCGAGATGGCCAAGATCGTCTTCGGCGAGGAGTTCGTGGATCGGAATACGGTGATCACCAGCCTGATCAACGCCAACTCACCCATGGTTTGGGACTCCACCATGCTGGGTGCGCTGAAGGTGTACGCGGCGAATAACCAGGCGACGGTGATTTCTCCGTTCATTCTCGCC
Source organism: uncultured Gammaproteobacteria bacterium (assembly GCA_947258715.1). GTDB lineage: Bacteria > Pseudomonadota > Gammaproteobacteria > HK1 > HK1 > CAMYJH01. The sequence continues at coordinate 106,303 of CAMYJH010000005.1, read as the reverse complement.
GGGGCGATGTCGCCGGTGACCGTGGCGGGCACCGTGGCACAGCTTTATGCCGAAGCGCTCACCGGTATGGCCTTCGCCCAGCTGGTTCGACCGGGTGCGCCGGTAATCTTCGGCACCTTCGCCAGCTCCATCTCCATGCAGTCCGGCGCGCCCACATTCGGCACGCCGGAGCCGGCGCTGGTGCTCTATACCGCCGCCGCCCTGGCCCGCCGCCTGGGCGTGCCGTTTCGCAGTGGCGGCGCGCTTTGTGCCTCAAAGATAGCCGATGCGCAAGCCGCATATGAATCCGCCAACACGCTTCAGAGCGCGATGCTCGCCGGCGTCAACTTCATGCTTCATACCGCCGGCTGGCTCGAGGGCGGGCTCTCCATGGGCTACGAGAAATTCATCATAGACGCCGACCAAGCCGGCATGATGGAAGTGTTCATGAACGGCATCGACATGAGCGATAACGGGCAGGCTCTGGACGCAATCCGGGAAGTGGGCCCGGGGCAGCACTTTCTCGGCTGCGCTCATACCCAAGCGAACTTCGAGTCCGCTTTTTACCGTTCGAGCGTCGCCGACAATAACAGCTTCGAGCAGTGGGAGTCCGAGGGCGGCAAAGACGCGGCCCAGCGCGCCAACGCGCTGTGGAAACAAATGCTCAGCCAGTACGAGGCGCCGCCCATGGATCCCGCCGTGGACGAAGCGCTGGTTGCCTTCATGCAGAAGCGCAAGAGCGAGATGCCGGACGCGAGTCACTGACGGGCGGGCGACGCGCGACGCCTGAGGTGATGCTGAACGGAACCCGCTGTAGGAGCGGCCTTGGCCGCGATTCCTTAAATCGGTCGGCTCGGAAAACCCCGATTCTCAGAGAATGAATAACCATCGCCGTGGAAAGTTCGCGCGCAAGCGCGCGCCTACAATCTAATTGCCGGACACGACCTGGCTCATCTCAAATCTCAATCTTCGTCCCCAAGCCCAAGGCCTGCGCGCGCGTAAAGGCCAGCACCGCGATGGCTGTATCCTGAACCCCCGTACCGGTTAAATCGCACACGGTGATTTGATCCGCGCTGCTTCGGCCCGGATGCTGTCCGGAGGTGATCAATCCCAGCTCTACAACACCCGCCTCCCTGCTGATGAGGCCGGCGGCGATGGCGTGCTGCAGCTCGCCCATGGTGGCGCATTGACTCTGCCGGTCGCACACCAGCAGATCCGCACCCACGAGCACCTGCGGTTCGAGCTCCTGTTTGCCGCCGAGGTCCGAACCCATGGCGGTAATGTGCAAACCGGGATGCAGCCAGGCGGCGCGAATCAGCGCCTGTGTAGACGGCGTGGTCGTGACCACCAGGTCGCTTTCCGTCACCAGCTCGCGGATGCTCTGCGCACGCTGTGTGTCGACACCGAGATGCTTACGCATCGCCTCAATATAAGCTGAAAGCCGTCCGGGATTGCGCCCGAAAACCAGCAGTCGGTCGAATTCGCGCACCAGTTTGAGGCTACGGACCTGATATCGCGCTTGAGCCCCGGTCCCGACCACGCCCACGGTGGAAACGCTCTCCGGCGCCAGGTGCTTCGCAGCCACCGCGCCGGCAAGCCCGGTGCGCAGATCCGTAAGGTAGCCGTTGTCTAACAGCACCGCGGTGCAAATGCCGGTCTCGGCGCTCAACAGCACCATCATGGCACTGGAGCTCGGAAGGCCGCGTTTGACGTTATCGAAGAATCCCGAGCCGAGCTTTACCGCGAAGTGCTCCAGCCCCCGAACGTAAGCGCTCTTGATGTCCACGTCGCCGTTATGGTCGCTCACCTCCAGGTGCATAATGGGCGGCATTTCCACCTTTCCGTGGGCAAGCGCGGTGAACGCATTTTCCACCGCCGCGAGCGCTTCGCGATTACTGTCTACGCATTGGCGCAATTCGCTTTCGGTCAATATCAGTACCGGCATAGAACGCTCGAGTTAATTTGAAACACTTATAGCTTCACGATAACAACCCGATAGAAGGCGCTTATTTCGACGTTGCTGCCGCTGATGGCGCAGATGATTGCGCCTATGAGCCTTTAGACGACAATCAGGCTGCGCGCCAGACCTTGTCCCGCTCCAGCGTTTCCGCCACCGAGTCCACCGCCCGCCGGGTGCGCGCCACCACCTCGTCCACCTGTTCCCGATTGATCACCAGCGGCGGCGCGAAGCCGAGGATGTCGCCGTGGGGCATGGCACGGGCAATGAGTCCTCTGTCGATGCAGGCCTGGGAGATGCGAATGCCCACCTTGGCCGCAGGCTCGAAGCGCTGCCTCGACTTCTTATCAGCGACAAACTCCAGCGCAGCCAGCAGGCCGACGCCGCGTACTTCTCCCACCAGCGGATGCGCGTCGAAGGCGGTGTGCATCGCCTGCTGAAAATAAGCGCCGGTGTCGCGCGCGTTCTCTACCAGACGCTCTCGCTCGATGATCTCCAAATTGGCGATCCCTGCGGCCGCACACAGAGCGTGTCCGGAATAGGTCCAGCCGTGACCGATGGGTCCGAGCTTTTCGCTGCCCTGCTCGAGCACGCGCCAGATTTTTTCCCCGACGATGACGCCCGACAGCGGCAGATAACCGCTGGTGAGTCCTTTGGCCACGGTGATCAAATCGGGTTTGATGGCGTATAACTCGCAGCCGAAGGAGGTTCCGATTCGGCCAAATCCGGTAACCACTTCGTCGGCTATAAGCAGCACGTCGTACTGCTTCAGCACCGCCTGAATCGCTTCCCAGTAGCCTTTAGGCGGCGGGATGATGCCGCCGGTACCCATGACCGGCTCGGCGATAAACGCGGCGACCGAATCGGCGCCCTCTTTCTCAATCAATGCCTCCAGCTCATCAGCGCAAAATCTGGAAAACGCCTCTTCGCTCATCCCCGGCTCCGCGTAGCGATAGTGATGCGCCGCCACGGTGTGGCGGACCTGAGGCAGCGGCAGATCGAAGGCATTGTGAAACACTTCAAGGCCGGTGAGGCTGCCGGTCATGAGCCCCGAGCCGTGGTAGCCGCGGTGACGGGAAATGATCTTTTTCTTCTTCTCCCGGCCAAGAATATTGTTGTAATACCACACCAGCTTGATCTGGGTCTCGTTGGCGTCGGACCCGGACATGCCGTAGTAGATTTTGCTCATGCCCTTCGGCGCCATAGCCATCACCTTCTCAGACAGACGAATGACGGCCTCGTTGGAGTGCCCCACGTAGGTGTGGTAGTAAGCAAGCTTCTCGGCCTGGCGTTGTATCGCCTGAGTAATTTCCCGGCGTCCATAGCCAACGTTGACACAGTAGAGGCCCGCGAAGGCGTCGATGAACTCGTTCCCGCTGGCATCGGTGACTCGAATGCCCGAACCGCTGTCGATGATGCGCGCGAAGGAGGCTCCGCTGGCGTGATCTTTGAGATGGGTCGAGGCGTGAAACACGGTCCTTCGATCGACTTCTTCCAGTCTTTGTCTGTCCATGGGGCCAATTCCTCTATTTACAATTTACGGCGTTAAAAGAGCTCGGCGAAAACGAACCAGTCGCAGCCCGGCGTGTGCAGCACTCGTGTTGCCCGCATACGGAAATTCTCCCGCTTCACCACCAGCCCGTCGAAAAGACCGAAGTGCCTTAACAAGTTGCGAATCCCGTTGTCTGTAATACTTTGGGTTTCCACTGTCATGCTGTCGCCGCCGCCGAGCTCAGTGGAGATGAAAATCCTGCCCCTCTCATCCACCACTGTTTCAATCATCTCCTCGGCGACCAGCTCCTTGGATTACCGGGCCAACAGGCGCGCCGAACGTAAGCAGACGGCTGGGCGGTCCCCGTTTCTGATCACGACAACCGGCTGCACAGGCAGCCACACGCCGATTCGTCCCGTGAGTGTGGAATCGACGACAAGCCAAACCACTTGCAGGCTTTTTTGTAATCCACGCAAGCGCCGACGCGCGATTCATCTGGGCTGCTCAACCCAAAACTGTCCTCAAAAGTGTCAGACGGGTTCGTAACCAAAGCTAGTGAGGTGAGAGTCATAATGACAGATCGCCCGCGGCGTTATCAATTCTCACCCTTTGGACTGTGATCGGAATAGCGGCGCGCCCGCCGTTACCGTTTCCCGCTGCGCGGGGCGGGTTTTAATTCGGTTGTTCGACGCGCTTGTAGTCGTCCTCGAAGCGCTCGATATCGTCTTCGCCCAGGTAGTCTCCGACCTGCACCTCGATGACTTCCAACAGCGATCTGCCGGGATTCTCCAGGCGGTGCTTGGTCGCCACCGGAATGAAGGTGGATTCGTTGGGATTGAGCTCGAACACGTCCTCGCCCCGGGTCACCTTTGCCACCCCCTTGACCACCACCCAGTGCTCGGCACGGCGGTGGTGAAGCTGCAGCGACAGCTTCGCCCTGGGTTTAACCGTAAGGCGCTTGACCTGGAACCCCTCGCCGCTTTGCAGCGATTCGAAGCTGCCCCAGGGCCGGTGGACCAGGCGATGGGTGCGGGTTTCATCACGCTGCCGACGGTTCAGCTCGTCGACGATGGCGCGCACGCCCTGAGTCTGGCTCTTGTCCATTACCAGCACCGCGTCCGGCGTCTCCACCACCACGGTGTCTTTGAGACCATAGGCCGTCACCAGTCGATGGCTCGAAATCAGCAGACTGCCTTCGGTATCCAGCGCCAACACGTCGCCCTGAGCCGAGTTACCGTGGTCACCTTCGCGCCGCAGCTCCAATAGCGCAGACCAGGTGCCGATGTCCGACCAGCCGGCGCTTAGTGGAACCACCGCGGCGGGAATAGGGTCTCCCTCGCGGCCGTCGTCCGCGGGGCGCAGATAAGACTGCGACAACCGCTCCATCACCGCGTAATCGATGGAGTCGGCGGGACAACGGGCATAGGCCTCGCGTCCGAGGCGGAAAAACTGATCGTCGTCACGCCCGTTCTCTACCGCCTCTCGGCACGCGTCCAGCATTTCCGGGCGGCAACGGTCGATGGCCTCAAGCCACAAGGATGCGCGCAGAATGAACACGCCGCTGTTCCAAAGGTACCGACCCGAGGCCAGGTAGGACTCCGCCGCCTGCTGATTGGGCTTCTCCACGAAGGCGGCAATGCGATGGCCTCGCGCGGACTTCCCGACTCGAACGTTGGTGCTGCTATCGCGGCGAATGTAGCCGTAGCCGGTATCCGGCCGGGTGGGAACGACGCCCAAGGTGACAATGAAGCCCGTTTTGGCGATCTCCACCGCGGCCTCGAGCGCAGCACGAAAACCCTCGGCGTCGAGAATCGCGTGATCGGCCGGCAACACGATCATTATCGGGTCGCCGCCATCGCGCTTCAGGATGTGGGCAGCAGAGCACAGCGCCGGCGCCGTATTGCGGCTCTCGGGCTCGAGCAGGATGCGTCCAGGCGCCCGGTCGATTTCTTCAAGCTGGTCGCGGATCAGAAAACGCTGCTCCTCGTGGCACACCACCAGCAGCGAGGGAGAGCGCTTTGCGCCACCCAAACCATCGAGCCTCAGGACGGTGTCCTGCAGCAGGGAATTCTCTCCTGAGAGTTTTAAAAGCTGCTTTGGAAACTCGCCCCGTGAAAGCGGCCACAATCGGGTGCCCGAACCCCCGGCGAGCACGACGGCGCAGATATCGGAAGTATTTTTGTTACTCGCGCTCAAATAAACCTCTCGTTGCTAGCGTAGTACGGCGCCTTGAACGGGGCATCAGATCCAGCTTGCCTGTTACAGTTTACATCCACACTGTAACAGGCGACATCTGACGCCTCGGGTTTCAGCCATCACGATCAGGAGCTGTGAAATTATTGAGTGAGGGTGCCAGGGGCGAGCCTGCTATCCTCACGCATAAAGCAGGATCAGATAAAGCCCCAGGGCAATTACGGCGCACAACACCATGGCTGCGGTAGTCCAAGTCTGAGCAGCGATGCTGTCTGGCCCGTAATACGCCCTCACCTCCTCGAGGCCCCTTCGCAGCAGACTCAGAAAGGCGTCACGGAAAATCCGGTCGGCCGAGAGGATGAAGCTTCCCAGTGCCCTCGCGAGCACGGGACCTAAGCGCCGGTAGCACCAGTCCCAGTCGAGACTGATTGTGAGGGTCCGCTTCATCAGCGGCAGCAGGGCGAAAAACGCCAACCCTGAGAACAGCAGCAGCTGAAGCTGAGCCACCACGTGCTCTCCGGTGTAGGGCACGTAGTCCACTGGCGCCGGCAGTATTTGGTAAAGCATACCGGGAGCAACGCCCAGAATGATGCACAGCGCGGCAAAAATGACCATGGCCACGCGCATCCCCATCGGCGGCTCCGCCGGGCGAAGACCCGAGTCCTTCTGGAAAAACACGAACCACGGAAACTTTATCCCTGCGTGCAGAAAAACGCCGGCGGACGCCGCAGCGAGCGCGAACCAGACGAAGGTCAGGTGCTGATCTAACGCTCCCTGAGAGATCATCGACTTGCTGATGAAGCCGGAAGTCAATGGGAAAGAGGAAATGGCCAGCGCGCCGACGATGCCGCAGGTGGCGGTAAGCGGCATGGTCTGAATCAATCCACCGAGATCGGAACACTTGCGCCGCCCGGTCATGTGGAGCACCGCACCCGCCGACATCAGAAGCAGCGCCTTATAGATGATGTGGGTAAACGCGTGCGCGGCGGAGCCATTGAGGGACATTACGGTACCGATTCCAATTCCGGTCACCATGAAGCCGACCTGGTTGACGATGCTGTAGGCGAGTATGCGTCGCATATCGTTTTCCAGCAGCGCGTAGACGATGCCGTAAAACACCATGTAGAGACCGAGCCAGATGAGTAGCTCGGTCCCCGCAAAACCGACGATGAGCACGTAGACGGCGGTTTTGGTGGTGAAAGCGGACAGCGTCACCATGCCGCTGGGTGAAGCCTCCGGATAAGCGTCCGGCAGCCACGCCGAAAGCGGCGGCGCGCCGGCGTTGAGCAGAAAACCGGCAAGGATCAGCCAGGCGCCGGCGGCTTTCAGGCCCCCGGCCGAAAGCGCGCCGGTCATGCTCCCGAACTGTATCTCACCCGTCGCCGCGACCCACGCGGCGATACCCGCCATCAGCACTACGCCCCCGAGCAGGTGGATGGAAAGATAGCGCATGCTCGCGCGATACGCCGTGACCGTTCCCGCGGACCACAGCACCAGCGTCGAACCGACCGCCATCAACTCCCAGAACACGAACAGCGTTATCAAATCACCGGCAAATATCACCCCAATGGAGGCGCCGGCGTAGACCATGGAAGCGCAGAGCTCGACGGTTCGGGCACTGCTCAGGGCGAAGAGCCCGCCCGCCGCGGCCATCAGGGTGAATATGGTCCCGAACAGACGCGACAGACGGTCGCCTTCCACCAGCACGATTTCGTACTCCAGCAGACGCGCGGTGACCGAGGGGCCGTCCGGCACGCCCCACAGCGCCCACAGCGTGACCAGCGGCAGCCCGAGGACGATAATCCGGCGCCCGTTGGAATCGAAAAACGGGAGAACGAGGCCTCCAAAGAGCAAGATCAGGCCCGGCGGAAAGGCGAACCCGCTCATGGTCCACCCCCGCTTTCTTCACTGTTGTCCTGGTAGTAGCTGTCGTCGCGCTTGACGAGGACACCGAGCAGCTTTGCGAACAGCACCATCGCCGTGCAGGTCAGGAAACCGTAGACGGCGTTGAAGCCGAACCAGTCGTCGAAACCGAAGTGGCCGTACACCTCGAACACAAGCTGCGCCAGCACGCTGGCGGCGAGAATGCCAAAGCCCCATCGCCACAGCCTACGTATGTTTTCCGGACGGTAAAGCCAGTGCCGATGATCGTTCATGGAACCGTCTCCGCCAGCTGTCGCGCAAGGGGAATGGAGAGATCCGGCAACAAGAAGAGCGCCACCGTTCCAAGCGCTGTAACGACGAGCGCCGCCACCACCGGAAACGGCGCTTCAGCGTGAGAATGATGCCCATCGTTTCCGGCTTCGGTTTCTGCCGGGCGAAAAAAAGCGGCGTAAACGATGGGCAAAAAGTACGCAGCGTTGAGCAGGGTACTGGCGAAAATGACGCCCACCACTGCCATCTGATCGCTTTCCAATGCCCCGAGCAGGATGTACCACTTGCTCACGAAGCCCGCCGTCGGCGGCAGTCCGACCATGGAAAGGCTGCCAATGGCGAAAGCAGCCATGGTCCATGGCATTCGCCTTCCGATGCCGTTGAGCTGGCTCACCTCGGTTTTGTGGGCAGCCGTGTAGATGGAGCCGGCGGCAAAAAACAGCGTGATCTTTCCGAAGGCATGTGCGGCGATGTGAATCGCAGCACCCATGACCGACAGCGGCGCCAGCACCGCGGCGGCGATGACCACATAGGAGAGCTGGCTGACGGTGGAATACGCCAGCCGCGCCTTGAGGTTGTCCTTGGACAACGCCACGAGGGAAGCGATGATGACCGTCGCTCCGGCGACATATACCAGCCAGGTGCCCGCTCCGATCTCTCTCAAGTAGTCGATTCCGAAGACATAGACGGAGACCTTGAGAATCGCGAATACGCCGGCCTTGACCACCGCCACCGCGTGCAGCAAAGCGCTCACCGGTGTCGGAGCTACCATTGCCGCCGGCAGCCAGCGGTGAAACGGCATCAGCGCGGCTTTTCCGATACCGAAAACGTACATGGCGAACAGCGCCCCGGTGAGCGCCGGCGAGGCGGCATCGCGCAAAATGCCGCCTTCGGTGAAATCCAGCGTGCCGGTGAGTGACCAGGTCCAGATCACGGCAAAAAGCTGCAGGCCAATCGAGGTCCCCAGGAGAACGCCGAGATACACCCTGCCCGCCCTGCGCGCTTCGTCGGTGCCGGAATGGGTCACTAGAGGATAGGTGGAAAGCGTCAGCACCTCGTAAAAGATGAACATGGTGAACATGTTGGCGGCGAAGGCAACGCCCATGGTGCTGGCGAGCGCAACGGCAAAGCAGACATAGAACCGCGTCTGGTTCGATTCCTCGTTGCCGCGCATGTAGCCGATGGAATAGACCGAGGTGACGATCCAGAGAAAGCTCGCCACCAGGCCGAACAACATTCCGAGCGGCTCAATGGAAAGCGCCAGGTCGAGTCCGGGCAGTACCGTGAACAGCACCACGCCCGGGCGATTGCCTGCGGCGACCTCGGGATAAAGACTGAGCACAAGCAGGAATAAGATCACGGCGGCGCCGAGTGTCACGGCTTCGCGCAGATTGGGGCGCTGGTTAAAAAACGCGATGCCTATCGCTCCGAGCAACGGCACCAGCAAGGTCCATGCGACTACCGGCGCAGTGCTCAACGTCCTGACCCCAGCAGCGTCTCCGCGGCCCGCTCGGCAACGCCCACGGTAAGCGAGGTGTCGAGGCCGAAATAGACACTGGCGGCGACCAACATCCACAGCGGAACCAGCATTAACACAGGCGCCTCCACCGCTTCCGCCTGCGCCGACCCTTCCCGGGCGGTGCGGAAATACGCCACCTCTACGACGCGCCAAACGTAAGCCAGCGCAATCAGCGAGGTGAGCACGACGAACACCGCCAGCGGCCACCAACCGCGATCGATCGCGGCAAAAATGAGATACCACTTACTGACGAAACCGACGGTCATGGGAACGCCGACCAGGCTCAGCGCGCCGACGACAAAAGCGCCCAAGGTCCACGGCATGCGCCGCCCTAGTCCTTCCAGCGACGCCAGCGATATGGATCCCACACGATAGAAAACGCAGCCCAGGGACATGAACAGCGCGGACTTCATCAGCGCGTGGTTGAACAGATGAACGATGCCTCCGGTGAGACCGGCGACGGAAACCAGTGATATTCCGAGAACCATGTATCCGATTTGGGCAAGACTGGAGTACGCCAGCGTGCGCTTGATATCGTTCTGATAGACCGCGATCAGGGACATGATCAGGATGCAGATGAGCGCCAGCGGCATCAGGAACAGCTCGAATCGCAGCTCGCCGAACGCAAAGCTGGCGCCGAAGACTGTGAAATAAAACCGCAACAGCACGTACACAGCCACCTTGGTCGAAGCTCCCGCAATAAAAGCGGTCACTGCCGAAGGCGCCTCCGCGTAGGCACCGGGAAGCCAAGCGTGAAACGGGAACAGCGCCATCTTCAATCCAATGCCAACAGCGAGAAACGCGAACGCAGCGTAAACGGTGCGGGTTTGCGAGACCGGCGGAATCCGCTCGGCGAGATCCACCATATTGAGCGTGCCGGTCATGGCGTAAAGCAGGCCAACGCCAATGAGAATGAAGGTCGCGCCGACGGTACCCAAGACCAGATACCTAAAGGCGGATACCAGAGCCCGCCGATGACTGCCGAGGCTCACGAGCACGTAGGTGGAGAGCGATGAAATTTCGAGGAACACGAAGACGTTGAAGGCGTCGCCGGTGATGGTGATGCCCAGCAAACCGGTGAGGCAGAGCATCCAGGCGCAGTAAAACAACGAGCGTTTCTCTTCCGGCACTTCCCGCGCCACGCTGGTGCGCGCAAAGATCAGCGCCAGCGAGCTCACGCCGGAGACGATCAAAAGCACAAATGAATTAATCTCATCGATGCGGTATTCGATACCCCAGGGTGCTGCCCAACCGCCCAACTCATAACGGATCACGCCCTGATCTAGCACCTGGGAGAGCAGACCCCAGGCGGTAAGGAAAGCGCACCAGCTGACCACCAGCGCCACCGCCCAGGCGCGCCCGCCGCGCCCCGTCAGCACGCACACAGGTGCCGCCAGAAGCGGCAGAATCACCTGAATCGCGGCAAGCTGCGCCAGCAAATCCGCGGCGACCGAACCGCTCATTCTTGCTCCTTGTCGAGCTCTTCGATCTCCATCTCGTCGATGGTGCCGTAGGCTTTGTCGATGCGAATCACCAGCGCCAGAGCCAGTGCCGTCGTTGCCACGCCAACGACGATGGCGGTGAGAATGAGAACGTGGGGCAACGGGTTGGCATAACGATCAAATCCGGCGGCGAGAATAGGCGCCGTGCCCCCGGCTAACTTGCCCACGGATATGTAGAGAATGAATACCGCGACCTGAAAGATATTCAGGCCGAGTACCTTCTTGACCAAGTTGGTTTGCGCCATGACGACGTAGAGCCCGGTCATAATGAGCACAATGACGACCCAATAATTGAAATGGACCATGTTCAACTAAAGCCTGATGATGTCAGCTGCGAGTCGGTTTTGATTATCGGCGGATGCCATTACCGCCGTTCTGCAAAGGCGTAGAACAGCGCGGTCATGGTCGAGGCGACGGTCAAACCGACGCCCAGCTCGATGAGAATAATGCCCAAGTGCTGCCCGGCAACGGGGTCGTCCAACAGCACGCTGTAGTCAAGATAGTTGCCGCCCATCATAGGCCCGGCAACACCCACCAGCGCGTAGAGCAGCACGCCGGCGCAGGAAACCATGACCACCACAGGCGGAGGCGCGACGGTCTGAACAGAACGGAGTCCAAAGACGATCCCGTAGAGAATGAAACCGGCGCCGAAGATGACTCCCGCCTGGAATCCGCCGCCGGGTCCATAGTCGCCATGAAACTGCACGTAAAGAGCAAACAGCAGGATGAGAGGAATGAGGAGTTTGCAAACGATGCGCAATACGACGTGATGCTGCATTCCGATCAGTCCTTCTCACGCTTGCCGAAAAGCGTGATCACCGGGCCGAGAAGACACAACACGCCGATGCCCGCGGTGAAGATGACCGTGACCTCGCCCAGGGTATCGTAGCCCCGATAGCTCGCCAGCACCGACGTCACTACGTTGGGAATGCCGATTTCCTCACCCGACTGCTGTATGTAGCGGGGCGCGACGTGCTGGTGGGCGGGCGCCGTCGGGTCGCCCACCTGAGGATAATCCATGGTGCCGTAGAGGAGCACCGCGCCGGTAAACACCGTCGCCACCCACGCCAAGGGCTTGAGCCGGTGCGCCCGCTCCTCCCGGGTTCGGGTCACGGCCAGCGTCGCCAGCATCAGAATGGTGGAAATCCCGGCACCCACCGCCGCTTCGGTAAAAGCTACGTCGACCGCATCCAGGGTGACGAAAACCGCCGCGGATAACAGACTGAAAATGGCGAACAGCATCACCACCGCGAACAAGTGCCGAAGCCTCGCGGCGGCCAGAGCGACGGCGACAATAAACAACAGAAGCGCGTTACTGATGAGGATTTCTATGACTTCACTCCTTCTTTACCGGCTGTAGTCGGCGTCAGCTTACCGTGTAGCGCGGCCTTGGCCAGGGCGTGGGTTGACGTCGGTCCGGTGATCATCATGAAAAGAAAAATGAGGATCAGTTTCGCCGCCACGGTCCATGACCCGGCCTGAAGCAGCATTCCCGCCAGCATCAGCCCGGCGCCGAGGGTGTCAGTAACGCCAGCGCTGTGAATGCGGGTGAAAAATTCAGGCAGTCTGAGCAGCCCGACGGCGCCGGTGAACACAAAAAATGATCCCGCCAGCAGGAGAACCCAGCTAAGGACATCGAACACTGCGCTCACGGCTCCGACTGCCTCGTCTTCTTGCGCGTCGATACGCCCAGATCGCCGTATTCAAAAAATTTGAGCACGGCAACCACGCTGATGAAGTTAATCAATGCATAAACAAGCGCAATATCCAGGAAGTCGGGCCTGCCGGTGAGAAAACCATAGACGGCAATAATGAGCACCGTCTTCGTGCCGAAGCTGTTTGCCGCCAGAATCCGGTCGTACACCGTAGGCCCCAGCAGGGCTCTTACCAGTACCAGCACCATGGTGACCACGATCGCGATGGAGGCAACGATAAACATCAGTCCTCCCATTCGATGGCCCGCACGCGCCGATTCATCTCGCCTTCCAGCAGCGCATCCGCGCCCTCTTTGCTGAGCGCGTGCACCTCGATTTCACCCGCCTGCACATCGATGGATACCGTTCCAGGGGTGAGAGTGATGGAATTGGCAAAGATGACGCGACCGATCTCACTCTTCTGAGACGCGGGGACCCATACCACCGTCGGGCTGATGGGCAGGCGGGGCGAAAGGATGCGTCGGGACACGTCCAGATTGGATTTGATCACCTCGAGCGTCAGCCATCCGAGATAACGGATAGTGGCCAACGGTCTTACCAGGCCGACGTGGTGCTCACCGTCGGTGCGATCCATGCGCGCCCCGAGCCACGTTACGAGCACACAGGACAGGATCCCGAAGGAGATCAGTAGCGCCTGAAAATAGCCGGAGAGCGCCAGCCAGAGGACTGACAAAACCGCGAGGGTGCCGTAAACGCGTTTGGGCGGATTCATTCTGATCACTGGTTGGCGTCGGCGTCCTGCAGCCAAATCAAGGCGGCCGGCATTAGACACCTTAGGGAGATGGACGGCCCGCCTGCTTCGATTTCATCATTATTTGTTTGTCGCCTCAAAAGACCGCTCGGACGACCAAGGCGCGCCTAGGATAAACGACTCCAATTAGGCCCGCACACCCTGAAGCAAAAATTCGAGCCGCCGGCACAAACTCGATCCGGGGTAAGAACTGGCCTTGCGCACCGAGGTCGAATCCCCGGGGTCCCTGGGCGCGCGGCGGCTGGGGCGAGAGAGTCGCCCATTTTCCGCTGCTTGCCGCCGTTGTGGGCGCTCACCCGCTGCGCATACACTGGCTCCTGGACGGTTCAGTGCTGAGGTGAACTAGTAGGTTATATATCGTTATTTTTCCTGTATTTAGACCATTAATTTAATAAAATCATCTAGAATTTGGGCAATAAGCGCCGAATAACCCCGCGGTAAAAACAAGTTCCTCGTCAGAGTCCCCACCATGAGCGCAGAGCTACTGATCAATGTCACCCCGCGCGAGACCCGTGTCGCCCTGACCGAGAGCGGCATCCTGCAGGAGCTGTTCATCGAGAGGGCCAACCGGCGCGGACTGGTGGGAAATGTCTATAAGGGCCGCGTTTGTCGGGTGCTCCCCGGAATGCAGGCCGCCTTCGTCGACATCGGCCTCGACCGTGCGGCGTTTCTGCATGTTTCCGACATCGCCACCGATAACGCCCAGCCGGCGGTTCCACCCAGTCTGGCGGAAACAACCTTGCACGACGGCGAACTCACCACCCGGGACACCGTCGACGTTGAGCAAAGCAGCGTAAACAGCATCACCGAGCTGCTGCGCCCGGAGCAGGATATTCTGGTGCAGGTGATCAAAGATCCCATCGGCAGCAAGGGCGCGCGGCTGACCACTTATGTATCCATTCCGTCGTGCTACCTCGTCTATATGCCCAACTCGGGCACCATCGGCGTTTCGCAGAGAATCGAGGAAGAATCGGAACGCGACCGATTGCGCGCTTTGGTCCGGGACCTGATGCGGCGGCGAACCGGCGCCAACCTGAGCAGCGGAAAGGGCAACAATGGAGGCAACGGAGCAGCGCAAGCGATCGAGGATGGTTACATCGTAAGAACCGCGGCGGAGTCCGTGTCCGAGGAGATGCTGCTCGCCGATATGAATTTCCTCTGCAAGCTGTGGCAATCCATTCAGGAGCGCGCCCGCATCGCCAACGCACCGGACATCGTTCATGAGGACCTGCCCCTGGTCATCCGCACCCTGCGGGAGCTCTCGGGCACCGAAATCGAGCGTGTCCGCATAGACTCTCGTGACACGGTCCGGCGCGTGCTCGAATTCACGGAACGCTTTGTTCCGGAACTTGCCGGCAGAATCGAACATTACATCGGCGAACGTCCACTATTTGATCTCTACGGAGTAGAGGACGAGGTCCAAAAGGCCCTGCAGCGTAAGGTGCAGCTCAAGTCCGGCGGTCACCTTGTGATTGACCAGACCGAGGCGATGACCACCATCGACGTCAACACCGGCGCATTTGTCGGCAGCCGAAATCTGGAAGAAACCATCTTCAAGACCAATCTAGAGGCGTCCCAGGCCATCGCCAGGCAGCTTCGACTGCGGAACCTCGGCGGTATCATCATCATCGATTTCATCGACATGGGAAGTGACGAGCACAAACGGCAGGTGCTGCGCGCGCTGGAAAAAAGCCTCGGCCGGGACCACACCAAGACCCACATCAGCGGAGTCTCCCCGCTGGGCTTGGTGCAGATGACGCGTAAACGAACCCGCGAGAGCCTGGAACATATTCTCTGCGAGCCCTGCCCCACCTGTGACGGGCGCGGCACGATAAAGACTCCGGACACGGTTTGCTACGAGATTTTCCGCGAGATTCTGCGTGAGGCGCGTCTGTTCGATACCGAGAAGTTGCTGGTGCTCGCCTCCCCGGAGGTGATCGAAACGCTGGTGGACGAGGAATCCGCGAGCTTTGCCGAGCTCGAAGCGTTCATCGGCAAACCGATTACGCTGCAGGTCGAGTCCATGTACTCCAGGGAGCAGTACGACGTTGTGCTCATGTAGAGGACACTTGATCGATCCCCGCGCCGGAGACCCATGCGGACGCGGCTGCAGAGGAATGTCGCACCATGTCCCCTGCTGAGCAGAGAAAAGAATCCATCAGCGAGGCGAAGATCGCAGCGCCAGGAATTGTGTCTGAGTTAGCCGGCCGCGCCGCCCCGCGTGCGCGCCGCATGTTTTCCTGGATCCAACCCCTTGCCGCCGGCGTACTCATCGTAATCGCCCTGTTGCTGGGGCTGTTGCGATTCGGATTTCCCTTGATAGAGGACCACCGCCCCGAAGTCGAGCGGTGGGTGAGCGAGCTGCTTCAGCGCCCGGTGAGAATCGATTCGCTGCGGGCCTACTGGCGGGGCTGGTCGCCGCAGCTGGAAGTTCACGGTCTCCAGCTGCATCAGGTCGACGACATCGGCGCAAGCGCTGAGCCCGCGATCATTTTCGACAAGGTGCGCATCAGCGTCGATCCGGTGGAGTCGGTGAGGTCCCGCCAACTGCTTGCCCACGCGGTGACCATCGTCGGCGCCTCCCTGACGGTGAAACGCTTCCAGGACGGCAGCATCCACGTCGCCGGCATGCGACCGACCGATGGAGCGGCACCCAAACAAATGCCGGGGGACCTCGCCCGCTGGATGTTGAAGGAAGGCAATCTCGTATTCGACGCCACGACCGTGCGCTGGATAGACGCGCGTCACGGCAAGGCGCCAATATTGCTCACCAGCGCCCGTGTGGAGCTGTCCAACAGCGGGGACAATCACCGCTTGAGCGGCACCTTCAGGCTCCCGGGAATCTCGCAGGAACGTATTCACTTCGCCCTCGATGCATCCGGCGATCTGAGCACTGCCGACTGGTCGGGGCGCACGGTGGTCAGCGCCAACGGCATTCGCGCCTCCGAGCTCGGAGCCGTATTCGATTCCGCCGGCAAATGGGTCTCCGGTGGGAAATCCGACCTCAGCGTCTGGAGCCGCTGGAAGCACGGGGTCATGGAGGGAGCGCGGGCCAGGATTCGCGCGGAAGGGCTGATGCTGAGCGACACCCTCGGCGGGCTGCGGGTGCACGGCGGCAGTGCCGAGGTGCAGATCGGCCGGCGGGAAAACGGCTGGAGCGCCGATCTGTTGCTGCGCGACATCCATACCTCTGAGGGGCGCTGGCGTACCAGCAAGGGAGCCCTGGACTACATCGTCGACGCCGAACACGGAACGCAGCGCCTGGTGGGGCGATTCGAGCATGCCAGACTCGCGGATTTGGCAAGCTTGCTGCAATCCAAGCTGAAGACGATTGAGTTCGCAAGCGCCGCTATGGAGACCTATCGGCCCGGCGCGAATCTGAGCAACCTTCACTTTTCCATCGGACTCGGCGAAGGCGTCACCGAGCCGTTCAGACTGACAGCCGACTTCGACCAGTTATCCGCCTTCGTGGGCTCGGCGTACCCCGGGCTTTCGGGCTACTCAGGGAAAATTGAAATCGATGGCAGCGCGGGCGTTGTCAGCATGGACGCCGGCACCTTGGATGTGGCTCTGTCCGGCGTATTCGAACGGCGGTTCCTGCTTCAAACGGAGGGCGGACGCGTGGCTTGGCGGCAACAGCAAAGAGGGATTCGCCTCGACGTCTATGACGTCGGCGTAGCCGCCACGGGCATCGACGCCCGCGTTTCTGGCTTCGCCCACCTCGACGGCGACACTTCGGGGCCGCTGCTGAACCTGGTCGCCAGCTGGAGCAGCGACGACGCGGGCGAGCTGAGAAGGTACATTCCCGCGGGCATTTTGAAGCCGAAACTCTCGCGCTGGTTGCGCCGAGCCGTCCGGGGCGGACGCCTTAGCGAAGGCAAGCTGCTG
The DNA here is from genome assembly GCA_947258715.1 of uncultured Gammaproteobacteria bacterium. Lineage (GTDB taxonomy): Bacteria > Pseudomonadota > Gammaproteobacteria > HK1 > HK1 > CAMYJH01. The sequence goes on along the minus strand of CAMYJH010000005.1, from coordinate 89,153 downwards.
CTGCATGGGCGTGTTGCCGAATTTCCCTTCGATAACGACGACGGCATTATTGAAGCGCGATTGGTTGTCGAAGACGGCAAGCTCGACTACGGCAGAGGCTGGCCCGGACTCTACGATCTAACGGGCGAGCTCAGCTTCAAGGGCCGACGACTGGACGCGACGCTGCGTAGCGGGCGAATACTCGGCTCAAGCATCGAAAAAGGGTCAGTCACCATAGATCAAATGGGAAAGGGCGTACCGGTGGTCCAGATTCGAGGATCCGCCCGGGGCACTGCCGCTCAGGGGCTTGAGTTTCTCAGAAAAAGCCCGCTCAAGAAGCGCTTCTCTGAGCGTTTGCGCGAAATCGACGCCGCAGGAAAGGTTGATTTGAATCTGGAGGTGGACTTTCCACTGAACAAGCTCGGTATCCGGGTCGACGGACGAGTGGCGATGCAAGGCAACAGGGTCGATTTTCCCAACCTCAAATCCGGGCTCAAAGACGCCCACGGAACGCTGTACTTCAGTCGCCAGGGCGCGCGGGCACAATCCGTGGACGCCGTTTATCTAGGGCGGCCGGTAAAGCTGGACATGGTCACCCGGCCCAAGCCGCCGCACGACGTCCAGGTTCAAATTTCCGGACGCGCAGACAGACGATTCATAGCAAGGCATCTTCGCAACAGGGGTCTGCTCGCCGGGCCCGCACCCTGGCTCGGGCGCCTGCACGGCGAAACCGAATGGTTTGCAACCATCGATGTCCCGGCGGCCGACCCGGGCGGGGCACGACGGCTGGCCGTGGGGCTGGAATCGAGCCTAGAGGGCCTTGCCGTCGACCTTCCCTACCCCATGGGCAAAGACGCGGCCAGCGCTCGCAGACTCAAAATCTCGATGCAGGAAGGCGAAGGCAAGCGCAAGCACGCCCGGCTGACCTATGGGGATGACACTCGGGCGGCGGTGGAACTCGAGGCGCGAGACGGTATGCAACGGGTCCGCCGAGCCGCGGTGCGCCTAGGCGACGGAGAAGCCAGCCTTCCAGACGGCGAAGGCGTTTATGTCCACGGCGCCTTATCCGAGCTGTCCGCCGGAGCGTGGGTGCAGGCGTGGAAAACTGCGTTTGCGCCTGAAGGCGTGGACCCCCCGCCGCAGAGCCGCCTGAGTCAGGTTGCCATCGATGTCGGCCGGCTGCTGATGCTCGGCTCCAGCTTCGACCAGGTGCGAATCCGGGCGAGGCGACATGAAGACGGGTCTTGGACCACCCGCTTTGACGGCCCTGGCTTGAAAGGCAGCGTGCGCCTGCTTGAAGCCGCCGCCGAGAGCAGACTACTCGCCACCTTTGACCAGATCGATTATCGCTCGGCGCCAGGAGAAAAAGGCACCCGCACCGCCGATCCGCAGGATGTTCCGGCAATACGCTTAGTCAGCGACCGCGTTACTTTTAACGGCCGCAACGTCGGTGCGGTTAAACTTTCCGCGACACCGACCTCGGCGGGTCTGAATTTTGGCGATATGTCTGTAGCCTCGTCCCAGTTCGAAGCGCGAGCCAACGGATATTGGCACCAACGGGATGGAACACACCGTTCCGAATTTTCAGTTAGCGTCCACAGTCAACAACTCGGCGGATTTCTTGAAGCCATGGGATTCGAGGGGTCCAACATCAGCGGCGGCGCGACCGATGTCTTTCTCAATGCTAAGTGGCAAGATTCGCCGATGGCGTTCGATTTGAGCAAGCTCAACGGAGCGCTGCATTTCCGCTCCACTGAGGGCAGGTTGCTCGGTGTGAAGCGCGGCTTGACTCAACGCATATTCGGCCTGCTTTCCGTTACCACGCTCCCGCAGCGCCTGATTATGGATTTCAGCGATTTATTCGAACAGGGGGTGAGCTACGACCTGATTGAGGGTAGCTTCAGCCTGGAAAACGGCGAGGCCTATACCAACAACCTGACCATGGAAACCAACACTGCCCGGGTGGAGATCGCGGGACGTACAGGACTCGTTGCCAAAGATTATGATCAAATCATGACCGTAACGCCGAAACTGACGTCCAGTCTTCCGCTAGCGCCCCTGTGGCTGGCGGAAAAGGCGTTAAAGCGCGAGCTGTTCGGTAAAACGTTCTCCGCCCAATACACCATTACCGGATCCTGGGCGGATCCTAAAGTGGAATCGATACAGGTCGAAACGAAGTCCGAGGAAAAAGGCTAGAGGCAACGAAAAACAGGCCTTGGGATCACTCGAACTCGATTACCACGTTATTCAGATACTGATCCAGGCGCTGGACCAGTGCAGAAATCTCTTCAGCGTTCCCCGACACCGCCGCCTTTTCCAGCTCGGCTCCGATTTGCGTTAGATCGTCGAAACCATACCCGCCACCGGTTCCCTTCATGCTGTGCCCTGTGATGCGGATTTTGTCTAGCTCTCCGGCAGAAAGCGAAGCCTTGAGAGATTCCACGTCCGCGCGTCGACGCTGCATGAATCCAGGTATCAGATCTTCGAGATCTTTATCGACCTTTACCGTTATCTTTTCTGACGTCATCGATACACCCTGCTTGGCATTTCGTAGACAGTAGTTGGTAGTTGGTAGACAGGAACAATGGCGGATCGGAGTTCCGCCCCTTTCTACCATCTACCCTCTACCAACTACCCTCTAGTATTCACCGTACTCCGATATACGCATTAGCTCTCACGCCTATCCGCGCCTCAGCCGGCTGAGACTGGACTCAGCCTCGCTTACCGTGCCGGCCAGGCGGCCCTTGACGATGGCTTCCAGCCGCTCCTTGCGCACCGGCTTCTCGACGTAGCCGTCACATCCAGCATCGAGCATTGCTTCGATGCGATGCCGCTCGGACTGGGCCGTGAGCGCCAGCACGGTGCCGGTGTATTCCTGCTGACGAAGCGCCCTGACTGCCTCGATGCCGTCCATCACCGGCATCTGCATGTCCATGAACACGAGATCAGGTTGCTTTGAAATGGCGACCTCTACCGCTTCCTTTCCGTTTTCAGCGAGCAGCACGTCCAGACCCAATTTGCGCAGGTAGAGCGACAACAGCTGGCGAAGATCGGGCGTGTCGTCCGCCACCAGAACCGTTCCCTCCACATTTGTCGTGGACTCTTCCGCATTAATCGTTCGCGCTCTGATGCGGGATGGATACTCGAATCCTTCTGCAGGGATCCTCAAGGTAAAAGTAGATCCCTTGCCGACCTCGGACAGCACGCCGATGTCGCCACCCATGAGCCTTGCCAGGTTACGGCTGATGGTAAGTCCGAGCCCGGTACCACCGTGGGTGCGCGCAACGGTCTCATCGGCCTGCTGGAAGGCGGAGAAAATCCGCTCCAAAACCTGGCGCGTCATCCCCGGGCCGGTATCGACGACCCGGACCTCTAAATTCCCGTCCCTCCAGTCTACTTCGAGAACAACCCCGCCTTTTTGCGTGAACTTGATGGCATTGCCGCCGAGGTTCACGAGGATTTGCCGCACCTTGAGCTCGTCCACCCGCACGCCGGACGGAACGTTGTTTGCGATTCGATAATCTACGCTCAGCCCCTTGCCGTCGGCGATTGGGTGAAGCGTATCGACAACGTTTCCAATCATTTCCTCTATGGAAACGCTGCCGACATCGAGCGCCATCTGACCTGCCTCGAGCTTGGCCTGATCGAGGAGGTTATTGATGAGCGACAACAGATGCTGGCAGTTCTTGTCGATAATATTGACTTGAGTGTTGCGTTCCTCATCGCTGATGCCGTTCTCTGCGAGCAGACGGTTATATCCCATGATCGCCGTCAGCGGCGTTCTCAGCTCGTGGGTCATGTGCGAAAGAAACTGGCTTTTGAGCTCGCTGGCTTCATCCGCCGCCAGCTTTTCCAGGTAGAAGCGCTGCCGCTCATCGTGCATGGTCTTAACCCGTGCCGTCAGCTGTCCAAGCAGCGTGAACGCGCTTAGTAAAACCGGGAAAAGCAACGTGCTTTCGATCGCGTATTGGGAAACGAGCAGCAGATTTACGATTATCACCGAGGAAAGGCCGAGTCCGTACACCACCAGAACCATCCACTCGGGCATGCCCCGCCGGCTCGCAATCAGCAACGGGAGCAGCGCGGAAAGGATGCATAGCAGCACCTTGATCGTATTCGAACGTGGCGTCAGCACGAGATCATGCGCCAGGTTCGCAACTGACAGGGCAAGGATATCAAGACCCGCCATCCGCCCGTGGATCGGCACCCGGGCGTAGTCACCGAAAGAGGCGGTGGTACTTCCGATGATGATCGTGCGCCCCTCGACCAGGCTTTTCTCAAGCCCGGGCCCACCTTCGCCGATCGCCGAATTCACGACGCGGTCGAAGGAAATGGCCGCGAAGCCATCCAGGCTGCCGGGCACCCTCAGCAGCGCGTTGCCGTCAGCGTCGACGGGCCACTTGCGATCCCCAATTTGAACCGAGTCGCCGCTGACTCGGAAATTGGGCTGCGTTAGGGGAGAAAACAGCGCCGCCAAGTGCAGCGCGGGAAGATAATTACCGCCAGATTCGTGCATCAGCGGTAGGCGTCTCAACATCCCGTCGTCGTCGGGCGGAACGCTGACCACGCCGACACCTGCCGGCACCTTACTGAGGCCCGTGAGGCCGGCGTGGGGTAGTCGGAATCGACGCCACGCCCTTGACCGTGGAAGCTCCCCTGGCTTCCAGGCCAGCGCTTCAAGCTGTTGCTTATAGGACGGATCCTGCGGCGGCTCGAAGGCCTGTCCCTGGGCCGCCAGCCAAACGTTCCCGCTCTCGGCAAGGACTGCAGAAAGGGCGTCGTCGCCTTTACGCCGATCGGATAAAACCATGTCGATGACCACGCTCCTGGCGCCGAGCGAGTTCAAATGCTCAACCACCAGAGCAAAGACGTCGCGGTTGTAGGGCCAGGGCCCCAGCCTGGGCTCCAAAGACGACATGGCTGTTTCATTGACGTCGACAATCAGCATGTCGTCGAATCGGGACTCCGGCGCCGTGGCAGCGTGAACCGCGTCGTTGATCCAACGGTCGAGGTGAAAGAACAACGAGGTGCGCTCAACCAGCAGCGACAGACCGAGGGCGACCCCGAAGACCAGGGTCAATACCCCGAAACGCGGCACAAGATTGATTAGGCCACGAGCCAATCCCCCCCGATTCGAATTCATGCTTTCAGTTTAGGTGAAGCTCGGCCGAGCGGTGGGAGCTCCGAACCATCCTTTTATTGACTACCGCGAAACCCCGCCGCATCGAGCTCGTGCTTGGTGAGCAGCTTGTAGAAGTCGGTGCGGTTGCGCCCCGCAAGGCGGGCGGCATTCGATACCTGGCCCCCGGTTATCCGCAAAACGCTGATTAAATACTCACGCTCGAAGTTCTTCTTCGCATCGTCTAAGGGCATGATTTCACCGGGTCGCTGACTGAGCGCCGTCTTGACCATTTCGGCGGTGATGATCTCGCCGCTGGAAAGCACGGCGCACTGCTCAACGACGTTACCCAGCTGGCGCACGTTCCCCGGCCATGGGGCAGACATGAGTAATTTCTTCGCCTCCGGCGCGAGCATTCTCTGACTGAGCTTGAGTCTCTTACAAAGCGAGCTGAGCAGATGGTCTGCAATTGGATTGATGTCTTCCCGTCGCTCGTCGAGGGCCGGCATGTGCAACGGCACCACGCTAAGACGGTAGTACAGGTCCTCCCTGAACTCGCCGTCCTCGACCGCCCGTGCCAGATCGCGATGGGTGGCCGATACCACACGGACATCCACGGGAAAGCTCTTTGTGGAGCCGACCGGACGCACTTCGAAATCCTGCAGTACACGCAGCAGCTTGGATTGAAGGGCGAGCGGCATGTCGCCTATCTCGTCCAGAAACATGGTGCCGCCGCCGGCGGCGCGAAAGAGGCCGTCATGACGGTTAGCGGCGCCGCTGAAAGAACCCTTCTCGTGACCGAACAGCTCCGACTCCAGCAGCTGTTCGGGGATTGCGCTGCAGTTTACGCTGACGAAGTCTTCGTCACGGCGCCGGCTGCCTTCGTGAATAGCCCTGGCAAGCAACTCCTTTCCGGTGCCGGTGTTGCCGGAGATGAGTACGGTGCTGTCCACCGAGGAAACCAGCCTGGCGCGATCAAGCAGATCCGCCATCAATTTGCTTTGATAAACGATTTTGCTCGCAAAGCCGTCGCTTTGGGTGGCACGCCGAACCCCGGAGTTATCGAGCGCCTCTTTCAGAGCGTCGAGCAGCTCGCTTCGTTCCAGTGGTTTGGTAAGAAACGCAGAGACGCCGAGATGCGCCGCTTTCATGGCGTCCGCAACGCCCGCCTGCCCGCTCACCATGATCACCGGCATGATGGGATCCCGGCGGTGAATTTCGCTCAGAAGCTTGAGCCCGTCCATGCCGTTCATGACCAGGTCGGTGATCACCAGATCGGGACGCTCCTGGTCTAGGCGCTCCAGTGCCTGGCGGCCGTCCCGGGCGGTGGTGGGAGAGGCGCCCTCGGCTTCGAACCATTTCACCAGCAGATTCCGCATGTCCTCGTCATCATCGACGATGAGCAGCCGAGCGTCTTTTATCGATGGTGACTTATCGGTCATTCTTAGTCTTACCGGCGATAGTTCCCATATCCGTGACGGTGGAGGCCGGATTGACGCCCCGGAACGGCGAGAGGAGCCTGACCCCGGACACCGTCGGCGCGATCAATTGACCTTAAGATTTTAGTCGCTGGGAACGCGGGTGCAGGCGGAAAAGGAATTTTCCGTAATGAGATCTTTGCCCTGGGAGACGGTAGACTCCGTGTCTAGTGCCACCGGGGCCGACGGGCGCCGGTTCCGCAATAGCCCCCGAGCGCCCCGCCCCAATTAGAGGAACACTGAAGATGATTTCTGAGCAATATTTCCGCGGCTTCGCGCTTGCGGTCTGCCTCGCTTTGGCGACCAATGCCCACGCAGACTGGAAAAATCTGCTCGAATCCTTCGTCGGCGGCGGTTCCGAATCCGGGCCTGCGGCGCTCAGCAATCAAGATATTGTCGCTGGACTGAAGGAAGCCCTGGATCAGGGCGCGCAGCGGGCGGTGGGCGCACTGGGTCAGACCGACGGCTTTCTCTCCGACGCCCGGGTGCGCATCCCCATGCCCCCGGAACTGGAAAGTGTCGAGTCCGCCCTTCGCACCTTGAAACAGGACCGCTACGCGGACGAATTCATCCTCACCATGAACCGGGCGGCGGAGGCGGCGGTTCCAGAGGCGAGCGCCATACTGGGGGACGCCATACGGCAGATGACCGTGGATGACGCCAAGCAAATCCTGAACGGTCCGGATGATGCCGCCACGCAGTATTTCCGTCGGGTGGGCGAAGAACGGCTGACCACAAGGATGCGACCCATTGTCAGCGACGCCACCTCTCGAACGGGCGTGACGTCGAGCTACAAGACCTTCATGGACAAGGCGGGCTTCGCCGCCAAGCTGGTCGGAGCCGAGAACGTCGACATCGACGGCTACGTCACGGAGCGGGCCCTGGGCGGGCTGTTCCTGCTCATCGCCGAAGAGGAAAAACGCATTCGCGAAAATCCGCTAGCGCGGTCAACGGATCTGCTGAAAAAGGTGTTTGGCAGCCGCCAGTAAGGGCTATTCTTTGTCTGCTTCTTCGCGTCCTGAGGGCAGCGCTTTCGCGGCCCCCGGTGCCGTCGCCGTTACCGCGCTCTCTGCCCCGTCGGCCGATTTCGGGGCGATACCGAACCACCGGCCCAGGGTGCGGAAAACAGCCACCACGCCGCGCCAGATTTTCGGCAACAGCCAGATCATCACCAAAATGAACAGCGCCATCAGGCCGAGAAAAACCCAGGGATAATTGAGCGCCGCCCAGAGGCCGGCAATTACCGCGATATCTTCGGCGACCGACACCGTCCAGTTGGTCACCGGCTCCGGAGAGGTGTTGATCAGCAGCCGACCGCCCGCCTTCGTGGCGTGGGTAGCCGCCGCAAGCGAGCCGCCAACCAGGGCGGCGGCGATTTGAGCTTCAATGCTGACGGGACCAACGGCCCCGGCGGCCAGCACCGCGCCTGCGGGAATACGCACGAAGGAGTGAAGCGCATCCCAGCTGTTGTCGACACCGGGCACTTTGTCGGCGAAAAATTCCACGCAGTACATGAACGCGGCGGCGCCAATAACCATCGGATTGGTGAGTGGTTCGAGGCCCGGAGGCAAGATGATGTGCCCAGTGGCGCCCATGAGTCCGAGCATCAGCACCGCGGCATAGAGATTGATCCCGCTGGCCCAGGCAACGCCCATCGTAAGCGCGATAATCTGTGTCAGGTCCATGTTTTCCTCTTGCTGGCGTGCAGCATTGAAGCAGTTCGATGGCGCCATCGAGAGCCCGGTGTGGCCGGCCCTGCCTGACGGCAGCACACTGTCACGTCGCTGTCCCGAGTGCTTATCTTTATCATATAGAAGTAAGAGTTTACGCCTTCCAGGTGGTTCCGTCCCAAGGCATATTTGCGTTGCACCGCGCACGCAATGTCGAGCTTCAAACCGGAACGAAAGGTATGTTAAAGCAGGCTAACAACAATCGCGCGCAATCGGCGGTAGCGTGGAGAAAGATCGGCGCAACGTCCAGCGTCATTGTCGGCGTCTCTGGCGGCGTGGATTCCGCCGTGTCCCTTCTGTTGCTCAAGCAGGCGGGATTGTCCGTTCGTGCCGTGTTCATGAAAAACTGGGAAGAAGACGACAACGGGGAGTACTGCGCGGCCGCTCAGGATCTCGAGGATGCGCGGCGCGTCTGCGATCGCCTCGGGGTGGAGTTGAAGACCGTTAACCTCTCAGCCGAGTACTGGGACAACGTCTTTTCGCACTTCGTCGAAGTTTATCGCCGCGGCGCAACGCCGAATCCTGACGTCCTCTGTAACCGGGAAATCAAATTCCGAGCGTTTCTGGACTTTGCAACGGACTTGGGCGCCGACGTCATCGCCACCGGTCACTATGCGCGTATCGAGCACCGCAACGGACGCTATCAGCTGCTGAAGGCGCGGGACGGGAAGAAGGATCAAAGTTATTTTCTCTGCCTGCTGAACCAAGGTCAGCTCAAGCGCGCGGTGTTTCCCGTAGGCTCGATGGATAAAGGTGAAGTGCGCGAGCTCGCGCGGCGCTTCGAGCTTCATAATCACGCGCGCAAAGACAGTACCGGGATCTGTTTTATCGGCGAGCGACCGTTCAAGTCGTTCCTGGAACATTACATACCACGCGACCCCGGGCCCATCGTTAGCGTAGAGGGCCGCGAACTCGGAAGCCACGACGGATTGACGTACTACACCATCGGACAGCGCCAGGGGCTCGGCATCGGAGGCCACCGTCACGGCGACGGACGGGCATGGTACGTTGCGGCGAAGGACTGCGAGCGAAACGCACTGGTTGTGGTCCAGGGACGCGAACATCCGGCGCTTTACGCCGAAGAGCTCGAAGCAGAAGAGGTGCACTGGATCTCCGGTCACGCTCCGGCGCTGCCGCTTCGCTGTACGGCAAAAATCCGATACCGGCAGGAGGACCAGACCTGCAGCGTGGAGCCGGTGTCCCGGGGACGCGTGATGGTCCGATTCGATCGACCGCAATGGGCCGTGACGCCAGGTCAGTCGGTCGTCTTTTACCATGGCGAGGAATGTCTCGGCGGGGCGACCATTAGCAAAGTGCCCGCTCATTGAGCCGCGCATGGGCGCCAGCCGTTAAGCGGCAATCACACCAAGATGACTTCAGCAACAAACAGCGCCGTGGATAACGACGTCATCGCGCTTGCCGGCATCTACCAGGCGGTTAATCTGGTCAAGCAGGTGGCCCAAGAGGGATGCAGTAATCTTTCAGCCTTTCGTGCCAGCATCGGCAGCGTGTTCCGCTTCGACGCCGAGTCCGCGGAATCGGTGTACGGTGGCGTTGCGGGCGTGAAGCACGGGCTCGATACGCTGATCGATCAGCTCGGCGAGCGCGATCTCAGGCAGGACCCGGAACTGACCGCTTACGCTGCCAACCTCATGTTTCTTGAACGCAAGCTCACCGCTCTACCCTGGATGGTGGAAAATCTGCGCTCGGAGATTGAAGCGGCAAAGGGAATCGCCAAGCCGGATGAGGTGGAAGATCCGGCCGTGATCGCCAATCTGGCCCACGCCTACAGCGAGACCATCAGCCGCTTAAGCCCCCGGATTTTGGTCCAGGGTGAGCCCGAGTTGCTCAAGGACGCGGACGTGGCCAACCGCATCCGGGCTCTGCTTCTGGCCGGAATTCGCGCGGCGGTGTTATGGCGTCAGGTGGGCGGTTCGCGATTGAAACTTCTTTTCGGACGCAAACGCATCGTCCACGGGGCGCAGATGGCGCTATCGACGCTGGAAGGCTGAGAAATTTCCGCCCGGGATTTGCGCAAGAAGGTTCGTATATCGTATTTCCTATAGTGGAAAGATGACTCAACTCACAGCTTTAGAATCACCAATCACGAATCACTCGTTACATTGCTGTTCAGCTCCCAGAAGCATACGGAATCCTCAGAACTTCGCCTTCGCGAATATCGGAGCCGTTGATCCTATTCGCGCTGCGTAGCGCGGCAACGCTGGTGCCGTAGCGTACGGCGATCGCGGACAGCGTGTCGCCGCGGGTGATGACATGCTCGCGCGTTGCGAACAGCGTATTGGGCGGCGCGTTACGCTTGAAGTATTCGCGCACTCCCCGAACCACGGCGTCGGCGAGCGCGGTCTGATGGCTGGAGCTCTTGAGCCGGCGCTCTACCTGCGGATTAGAGATGAAGTCTGCCTCCACCAGAATCGAGGGAATATCCGGGGACTTGAGCACCATGAAACCCGCCCGCTCGACGTTTTTCTTGTGGGTCTTACCGACCGATCGCAACTGCTGCAACACGCTACGCGCAACTTCGGTGCTGGCGCTGATAGTTGCCGTCTGAGAAAGATCGAGCAAAACGGAAGCCAGCAGCTCGTCCTTATCGTCCAGCGACACACCTCCTATCAAGTCCGATGCGTTCTCCTGCTCCGCCAGCCACCGCGCGGCTTCACTGCTGGCGCCGTTGCGCGAGAGTATGTACACGGAGCTGCCGTGCACCCGCGGATCGCTGAACGCGTCGGCGTGCACTGAGACGAAAAGATCGGCGCCGTGACGGCGGGCAATTTGCATCCGCCGCCGGAGACCCAAGAAGTAATCGCCATCCCGGGTTAGCACCGCGCGCATTCCCGGTTCTCGGTCGACTCGGGCCTTGAGGCGCTTTGCGATCGCCAGCACGACATCTTTCTCTTTGGTGCGCCTGCGGCCAATGGCACCGGGGTCTTCACCCCCGTGCCCGGGATCAACGGCGACGATGATATCGCGCATACGTGCGGGCGCTTTGTTCCTGGGCGAAGAGCTTGCGGCGCGCGCCGGATCATCAGCGGCCTGAAGGTCGATCACCAGGCGATGACCGTACTGAGAGTTAGGTTTGAGCTGGAAGCTTTTCGGCCGCACGTCGGCTTTCAGGTCGAGTACCACCCGCAGCACGCCGTCCTTGCGCGACCCAGCGCGAAGGCGCTTCAGAAGCCGGTCATTGGTCTCGGGCTCGGGAAGCTTCGCAGCAAGATCGGCCGCACGCAGATCCAGCACCACGCGCCCGGGGTTCTTGAGCATGAACAGGGTATGGTCGACCGGCCGGTCGATATCGAATACCACGCGGGTGTGATCGGGCGCCGGCCAGGTTCGGACGTTCTCGACCTGCACCTGCCCGGCCAGGCAGGTGGAGGCCCACATCAGGGTTATTGCCGCGCCCCATCCCCGCATTTTTCTTCAGTGCCTAACCGCTTTTCAGCAACTATCTAAACCATACCGCGAGTTAATTCAAGTATTTGGGACAGATTCTTGAAGTAGTTCACGTAAAACGAGGTGCTTTAGAAGCCCCGTACCCGGGGATGTGCAAGCGGTCGCGGTCAGGTCGCGGGCGGGTCCTGAGAGCGCAATTTCTACCCAGACGTCTGCCGGCGGCAAGGCGCCGAGTGCCCGCTCCGGCCATTCGAACAAGCATACCCCCCGGTCCAGGTACTCACGCAGCCCCAGGAATTCCACTTCCTCCAGGCTGACAAGGCGGTAGAAGTCGAAGTGGGCCACTGGGCCGTAAACGGTGGCGTACGGCTCTACGAGGGTATAGGTGGGACTCTTCACCGCCCCGGCGACGCCAAAGGCTCTCAAAACGCCACGAGCGAACGTGGTCTTGCCGGCGCCGAGCGGACCCTGGAGATAGATCACGACCGCCCTCCCAAGGTGATCGAATGCGCAACGGTCGTCACCGGCTCCCAGCAGCGCCTCCCCCAGGGCGGCGCCGATGTCTTCCATCCCCTGCGCCGTAGCCACCCGCGCGCCCGCACGCGTGGCCGGGTGCTCAGATTTCATTTACCAGAATACGCAGCTGGGGCATTAGATCCGACGCCAGCGTGCCCCGCTCCAGCCGGCCGGCGGCCAGATCCCCGGCGCGGGCGTGCAGGCAGACGCCGGCACGGGCAGCGGTTTGCGCCCTCATGCCCTGGGCCATGAGGGCCGCAACAACGCCGGTGAGCACGTCGCCCATACCGCCAGTGGCCATCCCGGGATTACCATCCGCACAGACGTAGAGCCCGCCGTCCGGCACCGCGGTTAAAGTGCCGGCGCCCTTGAGCACGCAGACGGCTAAATAGCGTTCAACCAGGGAGGACAGCGCGGCGAACCGATCCGCTTCCACCGCGGCAGCGCTGGAATTCAGCAGCCGCCCGGCTTCCCCGGGATGCGGCGTCATCACGCTGCTCGAAGTCAGCCTGGCGTCTTTGTTCTCGGCCAGCAGGTTGAGCCCGTCCGCATCCACCACAAGGGGCTTTTCGGCCCCCAGCGCCGACTCCAGCATTCGCCTGGCCCAGCTCGATTGCCCGAGTCCCGGTCCCAAGGCGATCACGTCGGCGCGACGGATGAGCGCATTAAGCTCTGCTTTCGTCTCGACGCCGTGGCCCATGATTTCGGGACGCCCGGCGTTAATCACGTGGGCGTGGGCGACCCTGGAGGCAACGCTGACCAGTCCCGCGCCGCTGCGAAGCGCTGCCTCTGCGGCAAGGCGCGCGGCGCCGAGATAACCGCTGTCTCCGCCGATGACGAGCACGTGACCAAAACGTCCCTTGTGCGCACCGCGTGGCCGCACTCCGAGCACGGCGTGGAAATTCTCCAGCCGGTCCAGGCTCGCGTCCGGTGGACGTCGCTGGTAGATCGAATCCGGAACCGCCAGGTCGTGAAAATGGATCCGGCCGCACCGATCCGGGCCGTCGCCGGTGAACAGACCCTGCTTCAAGCCGATGAAGGTCACCGTGGCGGTGGCGCGAACCGCTTCACCCATGACCCGGCCGGTGTCCGCGTTGAGCCCGGAGGGGATGTCCAGCGCCAAAATCGGCACCGACGAGGCATTCATGCTGGCGATGGCCGAAGCCCAGCGACCTTCCACGGTACGGTCGAGGCCGGTGCCGAATACGGCATCAACAATGACCTCGGCGCCAACCAACTCGGCGGGCGCAAACGGCACCGGCTGCACCCCGGCGCCTTCCAGCGCAAGCCGGGCCCCTCGAGCGTCGCCGCGTAGGCGCGTCGGGTCGCCCAGATCCGCAACCCGAACATTCATGCCCTGCCCTTTGGCCAGTCGCGCCACCACGTAGCCGTCGCCGGCGTTATTGCCTGCGCCGCACACGACCGCAAGGGCCTTTGCCCGCGGCCAGATGCGCAGCAGCAGCTCCAAAGCCGCCTCCCCGGCGCGAGCCATCAGCGTAGCGCCGGGTATCCCCAGCTCTTCTATCGCAATGCGGTCGAGCTCGCGCACCGATGCCGCGCGGTAGAGCCGATCCGGTAATCGTGTGTTGCTCATGGCGGTGGTCCGAATCCCGAAAGCTGCTTCGAAGGCGACGGCGTCTCCTTGCCATCATGCGCTCCAATAATGTCGTCGAAACTCTGGATTCGTCTCAAGAGCTCAGTTTGAAAAAGTGTTCGCGGTAGTAGCGCAGCTCGTCGATGGAATCACGAATGTCCTGCAGTGCCTGATGGGTGCTTTTTTTCTTCAGCCCCTGCGCGATCTGCGGCGCCCATCGGTTGCACAGCTCTTTTACGCTGCTCACATCCAGGTTGCGATAATGAAAGCAGCGCTCGACCTCGGGCATCCAGCGGTAAAGAAAACGGCGGTCCTGACAAACGCTGTTACCGCACATGGGTGAGTTACCCGGCTCAACGTGTTGTTTCAAAAAAGCAATCGTCTCCGACGAGGCGGCGGACTCGTCGTAGTCGCTCTCGCGCACCCGCTCGATCAGCCCCGAGTTGGTGTGGGTTTCCCAGTTCCAGCTGTCCATGGCCTCGAGCACCGAATCCGGCTGCCTGATGGCGACTACCGGGCCCTCGGCCACTATCGCCAGAGACGCGTTGGTAACAATGGTGGCGATTTCGATGATCCGGTCCTGGTCCGGATCCAGTCCGGTCATTTCGAGATCGATCCAGATCAGGTTGTTGTTGTCGATGGCCATTGGGCGCAAGAATCGATCAACTGCTGTTCGCTACGAGTAGGAAGAAGGCTGATATGTAAAAGTCTAGCAGAGTCGCCCGGTGTAGACGGCCCGCGGGATAGCCCATGTCTGTGCGTGCTGCGAGCTGATCACGCGTGGAGGGATTGAAGCGCTTTAAGGTAAAAAGGCAAACTTAGCGGCGAAAAACTAATGGAGCGGAAATCATGATCGATTTGACCTCGAAACACTGCAAACCTTGCGAGGGCGGAGTGTCTGCAATGAGCGAGAGCGATGCACAGAACTATCTCCGGCAGCTTCCCTCGTGGACGCTTTCGGCCGGCGGCAAATCGATTCAGCGCGAGTTCAAATTCGCCAACTTCCACCGAACCATTGAGTTCGTCAACGCGCTGGCCTGGATCGCTCATCAGGAGGATCATCACCCTGATCTCGAGGTGGGCTACAACCGATGCGCAGTCCGTTACAGCACCCATGCCATCGGCGGGCTGTCCGAAAACGATTTTATTTGCGCTGCCAAGATTGACGCCCTGCTCCCTTGAACAGCGGCTTCGCGGTGCAGAGAAAGACTGGGCTCGCTCTCGCCTGGCTGCTTGGCGGCGCGGTGGATCGGGGGCGGCGCCTGATGGTTCAATCTGGTGTCGTACGCTCTATATCCATTCCGCCACCCGGCGCGTCCCAAGTCCGCGGTGCAGCGGAGGCCCCCCGCACAAGCCCTGAGCTGCCGCTCCGAAGGGCCACTCGATGGTGCAAGAGCCCGGCGGCACCGTGGCCGGATCCGCGAGCTGAGGGCCGGACGTTCGCTCGACCGCCGTTAGTCGAGCTCGGTGCGTCCACGGAAAGCGTGCGCCAGGGTGGAGCTGTCGATGAATTCCAGCTCCCCGCCGAGAGGGATTCCGTAGGCCAGGCGCGTTGCTTTGAGCTCCCTGGCGCGCACCAATTCGCCGATGTAGTGGGCGGTGGCCTGTCCTTCCACGGTGGAGCTGGTGGCCAGCACCACTTCACGCACCTCACCCCGATCAAGCCGGTGCTCCAGAATATCGAGCCCGATTTGCTCCGGGCCGATGCCGTCCAGGGGCGACAAATGTCCCATGAGAACGAAGAACAGGCCTCGATAGCCGGTACCCTTGTCGATCGCGATCATGTCCGCAGGCGATTCGACGATGCAAAGGGTGGCCGGATCCCTGGAATCATCAGCACAAACGGCGCAGACTTCGGCATCCGTTAGAGTACGACAACGTAGGCAGTTTCCGACCCGCGCGACGGCTTCGCCAATGGCCAGTGAAAGCCGACTGCCGCCTTCCCGATCGCGCTGCAGCAAGTGGTAAGCCATGCGCTGGGCGGACTTCGGGCCGACGCCGGGCAGGCAGCGCAGTGCTTGAACCAGCTCCTCGATGACGCTGCTGCGGGCGGGCTGGGCAAGCCGCTCGTCGCTCATCTGCTGGCTGGCTTGAAAATTGAGACGGCTTTCCGCCATGGCAAAATTTTTCTCCGCGGCAATGCTACGCCGAAGGCTTCAGCGGCAGCTAGGAGCGTAATTCAGAACGGCAGCTTCATTCCCGGGGGCAAGCCCATTCCTGCGGTGAACCCGGCGAACTTGTCCCGGGTCTCGGCCTCCACCTTCTGCACCGCGTCGTTCACCGCCGCGGCCACTAGGTCTTCGAGCATTTCCCTGTCATCGCCGATGAGCGACGGATCGATGCTGACCCGACGGACGTCGTGGCGGCCCGTCATCACCACCTTGACCAAACCGCCGCCGGATTCTCCGGTCACTTCCATGCCGGCGATTTCTTCCTGCGCCTTCTTCAGGTTCTCCTGCATCTCCTGAGCCTGTCGCATCAGGTTTCCCAACCCGCCTTTCATAGATTCAACTCCTGTAGGCTTCTCTTATTGCCACCGCTATCGCCAGATTTGACTCAAATCGTACCCCGTCGCGCTGAGTACAACCCAGTCATAAATCGCTTCTTTCCGCCTTGCTGGACTCAGTCTCTTGAATCGGCGCCTTTAGATCCAGGCATTGGCTGCACCAACTCGGGGTCCACCTTGGCACCGAAGGTGTTACACAAATCCTGCACAAAGGCGTCGCCCTGAATCGCCTCCACTGCCTTGGCGCGCCGCTTTTCCTCAGCGCGCTTGCGCGCGACGGCGGGCGTATCGGCACTCGGAGTATCGACCTCCACGATAACCACCGGCTTGCCTCGAAAGACCGCATGCAGCGCCGACTCCAGCTTGTTCTGGACCCCCGGCCTCAGCAGCTGCGCGTGTTCCGGAGCAAGCGCCAAGCACACCCGCTCCGCCGTGGAGCAGCGAAGCGCGCAGTTCGAGGCAAGCTCCCGCGCGAGCCCGGTCAGCTTCAGCGCCTCCACCAGCGCAGGCCACTCGGCGGCGGAGATGGACCCAGGGTCCCGCGTCCCTTCCGCCTTGCTTCTCATCGTCGCCGCCCGCCGCGGTACCGGTTTGTCGCTGGCCCGGCCTTCCGGGCCCGGTTTTTGCGGCGGCGATTCGGGCGCCGCTCCGCCGACTCCGACCGCTGCTGGTTGAAACGCCAGCATTCGCAGCAACGCCATTTCGAAACCGCCGCGCGGATCCGGTGCCAGGGGCAGATCCCGCCGCCCGATCAATCCGATCTGGTAAAACAGCTGAACGTCTTCCGCCGGCATTCGAGCCGCCAGCCCTTTCACCGCTTCATTCTCGGGCCGGCCTTCCATGGCATCGGGAACCGCTTGCACCAGCGCAATTTTCTGCAGCAAAGAAAGCACCGCACTTAAAGCTTCGGCAAAGTCGGTCACCTCGCTGGCGAGCGCATCAACGGCCGCCATCACTGACCTAGCGTCGCCCTCGGCAAGCGCTTGCAGCAGCTTCTGAACCTGCCCCGAGTCGAACGCCCCCAGCATGGCGCGAACATCGGACTCCGTGAGCTTGCCGCCACCGAAGGCAATGGCCTGGTCCAGCAGGCTTAGAGCGTCGCGCATGCTGCCATCCGCCGCCGCGGCGATGAGGCGAACGCCCGCTTGCTCCGTCTCAACGCCTTCGTGCTTAAGAATCGTTTCGAGGTGCCCTGAAATCTGCTCCGGCGGCAAGCGCTTTAGGTTGAACTGAAGGCAGCGCGACAGCACCGTTATGGGCAGCTTTTGCGGGTCCGTGGTCGCAAGCAGAAACTTGACGTGGGGTGGCGGCTCTTCGAGGGTCTTGAGCAGCGCGTTGAAGCTCTTGTCCGAGAACATGTGCACCTCGTCAATGAGGTAGACCTTGTAGCGGCCCCGGGTCGGCGCAAACTGTACGTTATCCATCAGCTCCCGAGTCTCGTCCACCTTGGAGCGCGAGGCGGCGTCCACTTCCAACAGATCCACGAAGCGGCCTTCGTCGATCTCGGCACAGCTGGAACAGCTTCCGCATGGCGTCGACGTCACGCCCTTCTCGCAGTTCAGACACTTTGCCAGAATGCGGGCCACGGTGGTCTTGCCGACTCCCCGGGTACCGGTGAAGAGAAACGCGTGATGCATCCGGTCGACGTCCAGTGCGTTCTTAAGTGCCCGCACCACGTGGTCTTGCCCCACCATCTGGGCAAAATTTCTCGGCCGCCATTTGCGCGCCAGGACTTGGTAGCTCATCTGAATTCGGCTTTCTTTGCGACTCGTAACTGCTAATGCTGCCAGCGTGGCGCCGGCGGCGAATCGAGGCGGAGAATTATACGCAGGCGGGCGCCCGGCTTCAGGCAAAATCGACGGGTCCCGCGTGACGCGGCGCTGCGGCCGTTTCGGGGGGCCCTCAGCGTTTGATAGGGGGGTGGAACCGGAAAACGGCGGGATTCCAGGTATGTCGTATACCGGAGGATCGTAGCTGGCGGGAAGTCGATGGAATATGGGCAAAGTAATCGTTCTGATTACCCGCGACCTCCACCCTCTTCCGCCTTCGCGTCACGCGTCACGCATTACGCGTATCTTTTACTGGCGCCAGTCTGCGGTATCGTCTATCGACACCGTTTCGATGCCGATGGCGGCCTCTACTTCTTCCTGCTCGGGGGCAATAAAGTCGCCGTGGACGAAATCGACGCCCGCGGAGATCACGCCGTGCAGCGCGTTCGCATCACCGATGCCGCGCGCAATCGTCAGCAGGTTTTTTCTGAAAGCAAACTCCAGCAGCCTGCGGCTTTCCATAGATGCTCTGTCCTTTCCGATCAGCGACCGTGTGCAATTATTGGACAACACAATCAAATCAAATCTGATCTTGGCAAGGCACAGCTTACA
The DNA here is from genome assembly GCA_947258715.1 of uncultured Gammaproteobacteria bacterium. Lineage (GTDB taxonomy): Bacteria > Pseudomonadota > Gammaproteobacteria > HK1 > HK1 > CAMYJH01. Next base: position 70,442 of record CAMYJH010000005.1, on the reverse strand, counting down.
CGTTGCCGGGTCTTCCAGGTCCTTGATTGCGAAACGGACTCCAAGCCGGTTGCTGAGAACTCTGCAAACCGGCACCACTTGCTTTGTATTCCTCATCAAAACCTGAGGAGAGATGCACAGTAATATCCCCCCAAGCCGTATCTCTTTACCGAGCTCGGCAACCAGCTCTTCGAGCCATATTGGAAGCTCGTCATCGCGTGTGGAAGCCTCGCTGATGTCGACCAAGAAGGCCGGCGAATGGTTAGGCGATCTGTTGTCCGAAAAAAGGCGCCGGATACCCTCGCGTATGCTCCAGCGATCAATTGCTTTCGCCAGAATTTCGTCGGAGTTCGAATCGAACACGCTCTTGACCGGAACGAGTTCTCCGGTGGCAGAAACAAAATGCGGGTCGATCTCGAAAAAATCGTTCAGCTTCACTGCGACGCTTCGGTCCGACACCGCGGATATGGCGCCGAACATCGCCTGAATGCGGTTTTCTTCCACCGCCCCCTGCACGTCGAATTCACCGACGTGTGGCTGCTCCACGTCCGCCGCTTCGACTTCGACGCCCGGGTGCACGAGCTCGAAGGCGTTGCCTTCTTTAGCTGCAGCTTTGTTTATTGCCGTCTCAGCATGTCCGAACAGATCATATACATCCACCGAATGGGAATTAATTACCACTGCGCCCACGCTGACGGAGACCGGAATTTCGTTCTCGCCCACCACCGGTGGCGACGCCTTGAGACGCTCGCAGAATTTTTCCAGGGCCGCACGCAACGACTTAACGTTTTCGTATCCTCCGATGAGGATTCCGATAGACGCATCGCTGAAGCGGGTGGCCCGCGGTCGGTAGCGACCGAATCGAAACAGTTCTAACCCGATATTGGCCAGGTGCCGGGTGATGTCCTCCAGGACCAGCAATCCCAGAGACCTTCGCAATCCGTCGTAGCCATCCAGACGTATCAATATCAACGCCCGGGTCTCATTCTTTTCTGCTTCTTGGAAGGCCAGATCCAGCTGCCCGTAGAAGAACGACTTGCTGAATCTCGCCGAGGTGAGTGTGAGCGATGTCTCCACGCCCGATTCCCGGTAACGCACGTTGAGGGCGTCGGCAATTGCTTCAGCAAGCTTGTGCGGGCTCAAGTCCCGCTTCCTGAGAAAGTCATGTGCCCCGTGGCGCAACGCCTTCACCGCGACTTCCTCATTCTCCGCAGAAGTAAGCATAACGGTCGCCGGAAAACGATTGCTTTCGTGCTTGAAGGCACGCAGCCAGTCTAGACCGTTCTCTTCACCCCCCAGGTGATAGTCGAGGATCAGGACGTCGAATCCGGTCCAGCTGAAGTCGGCATCCGGGCGACCGGAAGTCGTCGGATCGTAGGGATGGATTTCGGCATGCGGAAATGCCTGCGAAAGAAAGCCCATGACTTTCTTACGGAACTCCGCCTCGGGCTCAATGACCAGCACCTTCATTGGAATTTATCTCGTTAAGCACAGAGTACTAAAGAGGATGAATCCTGCCGGGCTCAATCCAGCGGTTGAGACGCCTTCGATTCCTGCCTAATGATAGCTCAAAGACTCGTGAACACAGGTCAAGCGGATTCGAATATGCATGTTGCTGCGCGCGTCGTTCCCCGGCTCGACAGGGGCAAGAAAACGCTCTGCGGTCGACGCCGGCGACGGGACCCGGCGCGATCCACCGACTCGGCTCTCGGCCGCCGCCATTACTCGCCGAGGTGGACAGTCTCGATGCCTGAGACAGTTTCGATCTCTTCCTGCTCAGGCGCCACGAAATCACCCTGGACCAGGTCGATTCCCGCGGAGATAACGGCGTGCAGGCCGTTAGCGTCCTCGATGCCACGCGCGAGCATCAAAGCGTCTCCTTTGACCGCGGCGAGCTTTCCAAGCTCTTCGATCTCGGGTCCGCTCTTGATCAGCTTCTGAACGAGTTCAGGGCTCAACGCCACCAGGTCGAAGGGGAAGCTAGAAAAACAGACTTTGCACAGCGCAGGGTCTTCCACGCTATCCAGCGCAAACCTGAATGCGTGCTTCGATTTCAGGTGCTGCATCAGCGCCACTATCGGCTTGATACTGCTCATCAGCACATCCGGCTTCACCGCAAGTACGAGCTCTCCGAACGCCTTCTTAGTACCGTAATACCTGATCAGCTCGCCAATCCACCGAGCAAGATTCACGTCATTGTACGAGGTTTCGTCTAGCCCGATGAAAAAACCGGGGAGCTTGTCGGCCGGAATGTCCCCCGACAGAAGCCGGCCCACGCATTCCCGAATCTTCCAACGGTCGGCAAGCCGGGACAGGGTACTGTCGGCAAGCTCGGTCAGAATCGGCTCGGCCAGAACGCTTTCCCCGCTCAAAGCAATGAAACGGGGCTTGACCTCGAAGAATTCTTCAAAACCGAGCACAGCGCTCTCGCCCGAGACCGCGGTAATCGGACAAAACATGGCCTGAATCCTGTTCTCCCGCATCGCCGACTTGGCGTCGAATACGTCGCCGCGCTCTACCGCAACGGGTTTCGTCTTTTTAGCGGCGGCGGCGCTTGCGATGACGTAGGAATTGCCCTCTTGGGTCGCGGCTGCTACCGCTGCCTTCTCTGCCTGCTCTAGCAAACCGGGTACACCGCGCTCTTTGGACTGAATGAGCGCAACGCCGATGCTGACGGTGATGGGAACTGGCGAATTCTTAATCAGAGGAGGCGATTTATCGATGCGTTCGGTCAGCTTCGCGATCAGGCCTTCGAGCTTGGCTTTACCTTCGTAGCCGCCGACCAGGAAGGCGATGGATGAATCGGTGAATCGGGTTGCCCGCGGAGAGTATCTGCCGACCTTGAAAAACTCTGTGCCGACATTGGCAAGAAAACGCGCAAGCTCGTCGGTCGCCAGGACGCCGAGAGTTTTCTGCAACGAGTCGTGGCTGTCTACCTTAATCAGAATCAGCGCACGATCTTCACCTTTCTCCGATTCCTCTAAGGCAAGGTCGAACTGGCCGTAGAAATAGGATTTACTGAACCTCGATGCGTTGATGGTAAGAGAACGACTGATACTCTCTTCTTGCGCCCGGACGTTGAATGCGTCAGCGACGCTTTCCGCCAGCCGCTTGGCGTTGAGATTCTGCTTCTTTAAATAGTCGTGGGCGCCAAAGCGCAGAGCGCCCACCGCCACCTCTTCGCTGCCGGCAGCGGTGAGCAGAATCGTGGCCGGAAACTTGTTGCCCTTTGTCTTGAATTCTCTGAGCCAGTCAAGCCCGTTTTCGTTCTCGCCCAGGCGATAGTCAAGAAGCAGAACGTCGAATCTTGACCAGTCGAAGCCGGCGTCCGGACGGCCTTTGGTTTCCGGTTCGTACAGATGCACGCCAGCGTCCGGAAACGCCTTTTTCAAAAAGCGCTGCAGCAGATTTCGATAGTCGGGATCATCCTCGATGACGAGAACGCGTCTTGGAACTTGATTCGTCAACTTACTCGCCCGGCCGATTCAAGAGTTTCGTTCTAATGCGGCGCGCCGCGCTCGCTTCACCTTGTCCGCGCGCTCACTAACGATAGTAGCCTAATCTGGTGGAATTTCTTGATATACGGCTGAATTATCAGGAGATTGTCAATCACTGGGACGCATTTCCACGCCGTATTCCAGGGCCGCGTCGATCAGCCACTCCCACATCGCCAGGCCGAAGCTGCGGAACACGTAAAGGTCGAAGGTTTGATCGCCGAGGCAGTGGATATGAACGTTGAGGTGAGCGAGAAGACTTGACGCGCAGTCGTTGACCTGAAAACGTTCCAGATCCAGGGGGCAGCCTTTGAGCATCACTTCTCTCGCCTTCGGGCCCGCGAGCCGAATCACGGTGCGGGCGTGGCTGAGGTCGGTGACGGTCGCGCCGATGGGTTCCAGCGCCCGACGCAGACCGATCAGAAAGTCGCTGTCGGGTGTTGACGGGGATACGGCCAGCCACTGGCCGGGACCGTTCCAGAGCAGGGTGCCGCCTTTACCCGGGCAGGCGCGGAGGGGCTCGGGCGTGGATTCCAGCGCCAGGTAGCCGAGCGCCATTTGCAGCCGGGGATCCTGCGGCGCGCCGTTGATCTGGGCCATGGCCGCCGGCCTTTGCTCCTCGAGCACGGCCCCCGGCAGGCCGCCGGTACCCGCCGTGCGCAGCCTGCTTTTGGGATGTTCGCTTAAAGCGTTACTTTCGACGGCTTCAGCCACGAGGAAGTTTGCCTTGCGGGTCGATGAACACCGGGTGGGTCACTTTTACCGGCACGTGCTCGTTGGTGAGCGGGGAGGAAGCATAGAGCAGCTCATCGCCGTGGCCCTCGGGGTCCTCCAGCAACGCCAGCGCGATTTCTTTTTCTAGATTCGGGCTATAGCAGGTGGAGGTCACGTGGCCGAGGGTGTGGAGAGGTCTGTCCGCGTTGGGATTCCACACCAGCTGGGCACCCCTGGGGATATGCCTACCGTCCTCGGATACCAGACCGACGAAACCCCTTCGCGCGGATTTCTTCAGCCCCGGACGCTCCAGCGAGCGCCGACCGATGAAGTCGCCCTCCTTTCGCTGCAGGGCGTCGAATCCGAAGTCCGACGGAACGGTGCGCCCGTCCAGCTCGGCCGCCACCACGTGCCCCTTTTCAATCCGCAGAATGCTCATCGCCTCGGTGCCGTACGGCGTCACTTCAAACTCTCTGCCTGCGTCCAGCAGTCGTTTCCACACGTGGAGAGCAAAGTTCGACGGCGTGTGCACCTCGTAAGCCAGCTCTCCGGAAAAAGTCATGCGAAAAATGCGCACCGGCGCGTCCGCAACCGTGGTTTCCAGATAGCCCATGAAAGGCAACGATTCGTTTCTCAAATCGGCGCCGTCGCACGCCAGCGCCAACAGGTCGCGACTTTTCGGACCCGCCACGGCGGCGCCCGCCCACTGATCGGAAACCGACGTGAGATGGACGTGCAGCTGCGGCCAAATCGTTTGCGCGTAGTACTCGAGATGCGCCATGACCGGCCCCGCGTTGGTCGTGGTGGTGGTCATGTAAAAGGTGTTTTCGGCCACCCGAGTCGTGGTGCCGTCGTCCAAAATAAAACCGTCCTCCCGCAGCATGATGCCGTAACGGCAGCGGCCCACCTTCAGGTTTTTCCATCGGTTGATGTAAACGCGCTCTAGAAACTCTGCCGCATCGCGCCCCTGGATTTCGATTTTCCCCAAGGTCGAGACGTCGACGATGCCGACACCCCTGCGCACGGCCCGGGCTTCGCGGTATACCGCGTCCATCATCGACTCGCCGCTGTGGGCGTAATACTGCGGCCTGAGCCAGAGCCCGGCGGTGACGAAGCGGGCCCCCGCACGCTCGTGCCAGGCGTGCATCGGAGTACGCCGTACCGGAGCAAACTCCTGACCCACTTCTCGACCGCCCAGCGCCCCCAGGGTCACCGGCGTGAACGGCGGACGGAAGGTCGTGGTGCCGACAGCAGGAATTTCGCTGCCCACGATTGAAGCCAGAATTGCCAAGCCGTTTACGTTGCTGGTGCGCCCCTGGTCGGTGCCCATTCCCAGCGTGGTGTAGCGTTTCAGGTGCTCCACCGAGCGGTAACCTTCCCGCACCGCCAACGCGATGTCGTCCGCGGTGACATCGTTTTGCAGATCGACGAAGCGTTTACCCCGCTGGCCCTGTGGAAGCGGTACCGCCCAAAGCGGCAACATCGCGGCGGTCTGAGTGAATTCTTCCGTTCCTTCGGGGACCCGAAATCGAGCCCGCGTCAGGCCGCAGTCCTCGGCCGCCGCACGGCCCGCCTCGACACCGTCGGAAAGCACTTCCTGAAGCCCGAAGCATCCTCGCGCCGCGCCCGCGGATCGTTCCGCCTGGCGGGAGACGTCGGGCACGAAGCACGCGCTGACCTGGTCGAAGCGGAGCTTGCCCTGGGATTGGGAGAAAAGGTGCACCGTCGGGTTAAAGCCCCCGGATACGCATAGCAGATCGCAGTCGATGCGTTCGGGTTCGCCCGTGAGAATCGATCCTTCACGGGTAAACCGCATCACCGTGGCGCTGCGGATCGAGTCTCCACCCTCCGCCCGGACGACCGCGTAGCCTTCCAGCATACGCACGCCCAACGCGTTTATCTGCCGCCTCACCGAATCGCCGGGACCCCCGGCGCGCGGGTCCACCACCGCCTCCACGCTGCCGCCGGCCTCCAGGACAGCGGCAACGGTGGCATAGGCATCGTCGTTGTTGGCAAAAACCACCGCCCGCTTGCCGCAGCGCACACCGTACCGCACCGCGTAGCTGCGCACCGCCGAGGCGAGCATCACTCCGGGCAGATCATTCTCGGCAAATACCAGCGGGCGTTCGATGGCGCCAGTCGCCAGCACCACTTGCCGCGCCCTCACCCACCAGATCCTCTGGCGCGAAAGAAATCTCTCCGACTTCCCTTCGTGGTCCGTGATCCGCTGGGCCACCGCCACCAGATTGGCGTCGTAGTATCCGAAGGCAGTAGCGCGCTTGAGGATGCGCGTATTCGGCGCCGACTTCAGCTCGGCCTCCACGCCGCTCACCCATTCGGGGGCGAACTCGTCGTCGATGGGGCGCGGATCCCGCAGAAGGCTGCCGCCCAAACGGAAGTCCGATTCCACCAGAATCACCCGCGCTCCGCTGCGGACCGCGGCCAGCGCGGCGGCGAGTCCCGCCGGACCGGCACCGACAACCAGCACCTCGCAGTGGGCGTAGCGCTTTTCGTAGCGGTCCGGGTCATGATGCTCGGCCGCCCGTCCCAGTCCCGTTGTCTTACGAATAAAGCGCTCGTAAAACATCCAGGCGCCGGCCGGCCACGTGAAAGTCTTGTAGTAAAAGCCTGTGGGCATGAAGCGCGAAGCCAGGTTGTTGATCGCGCCGAGGTCGAATTCGAGGGAAGGCCAGTGGTTCTGGCTTCTGGCCTCCAGCCCCTCGAACAGCTCCACCGAAGTGGCGCGGAGATTGGGCTCTGCGCGTTCGCCCCGACGCAGCCGCACCAGAGCATTGGGCTCCTCGACGCCGTCACTGAAGATGCCCCGGCGACGGTGGTACTTGAAGCTGCGGCCGACGAGCCGGACACCATTTGCGAGCAGCGCTGACGCCAGCGTATCCCCCGCGAGCCCAGTAAACTTTCGACCGTCGAAGGTGAAGCGTAAAGGCCGCTCGCGATCCACAAGCCCGCCAGCCGTAATTCGATACGGTTGCCGGCTCATACGGATCCGCTTCCCAGATTCGAGTCCGGGGTACCGGTCGCCGAGATCTCGTGGCTCAGGGTGTCGCGGCGCACCTTGAACCAGCGGCGGCAGCCGGCAGAATGATGCCACCACTCAATGTGGGGTCCGCGCGGATTTTCACGCAGATAAACGAAGTCCAGCCACTCCTTTGTCTCCACCGCGCTGAGATCCCCGGGGCGGGACAGCGTCGCATCACCGCCATAGGTGAATTCGATTTGTGCCCTGGCACCGCAGTAGGGACATTCTATGAGGAGCATGGGGTTGCGAGCTTTGCTAATGCATCGAGCGACATGCGTTCAGATGTTCGATTCAAACGTATCGGTGACGCGTGATGCGTAATGCGTGACGCGAGGGAATTCATGAGTTTCCTTTCCTTTCTCGCATCACGCGTCTCGCGTCACGCATTACGCGTCACCTCAATGCGCTCCCGGCGTGGCGCCCGCGCCCTTCTCGTCCAGCAGCCAGCCACTGTGAAAACGGTCCAGATTGAAAGCCGCGTTGAGCTCGTGGGGCTGGTCCTTAGCCAGGGTCCAGGCGAACACCCAGCCCGAACCCGGGGTCGCCTTGAATCCGCCGTAGCACCAGCCGCCATTCATATACAGTCCCTCCACCGGCAACTTGCCGATTATCGGGCTGCCGTCCATGGTCATATCCATCACCCCGCCCCAAGTGCGCATCAGGCGGGTGCGGCTCAAGAACGGGAACAGACTCACCGCAGCCTGGATCACGTGTTCGATCAGCGGCAGGTTGCCGCGCTGGGCGTAGGAGTTGTAGCCGTCCAGATCGCCGCCCATCAGGATCTCGCCCTTGTCCGTCTGGCTGATATAAAGATGTGAGGCGCCCGAGGTGACCACCGTGTGTAGAACGGGCTTCAACGGCTCGGTAACCATGGCCTGGAGCACGTGGGATTCGATGGGCAGGGTCACGCCGGCCATGGCGGCAAGCCGGCTGCTGTTGCCGGCAACGGCGAGACCGATCTTTCTTGCCCCGATGTAGCCACGGGTGGTTTCCACCCCGGTGACGCGATTGCCCTGCTTGTGAATGCCGGTGACCTCGCAGTTTTGAATGATGTCCACTCCCCTTGCGTCGGCGGCGCGGGCGAATCCCCAGGCAACGGCGTCGTGACGCGCGACCCCGCCGCGGGGCTGCAGCAGGCCCCCGGTTATGGGGAAACGGGCTTTTCTAGAGCAATCCAGCAACGGCACCCGGCGCTGGATTTCCTCCCGCGACAACAACTCAGCGTCTATGCCGTTCAAGCGCATGGCGTTGCCACGCCGCGCGTAGGCGTCCAGCTGGGGATCCGAATGGGCGAGATTTATCACCCCACGCTGACTGAACATGAGGTTGAAATTGAGATCCCGGGAGAGACCCTCCCACAGCTTGAGCGAGAATTCGTAGAATCGCGCGTTGGCGTCCAGCAGGTAGTTGGAGCGCACGATGGTGGTGTTGCGCCCGGTGTTACCGCCACCCAGCCAGCCCTTTTCCACCACCGCTACGTTGCTGATCCCATGCTCCTTGGCCAGGTAGTAGGCGGTGGCCAGGCCGTGCCCCCCGGCACCCACGATAATCACGTCGTACTCAGCTTTTGGATCAGGGCTGCGCCAGGCTTCCGGCCACCTCTCGTGGTGACTGAAGGCGTTACGCGCGAGACTGAAAACTGAATATTTCAACGCCAGATTCCGGCTGAAATTCAAACCTATTCCCTCGGGACTTCCCCCCCAAGGGACATCGCGATCACCGTCTCCCCGGCGCGCAAGCCATTACCGCGGCTCGAACGGCAGCAGGGCAAACAGCACGGAATCGGCCGGCGCCGGGTGAACGGCCACACCGAATCGATTCCGTAAACGCTTGCTACGCGGACTTCGGAGCCGATCGGGGCGGTTCAGATATACATCGCCCGGCCGATATCCACCATGAAGCAGCGTCCCGGCGGATGCCGCCGAACTATACCAGTAGTAATGGCCTTCGCCACCGTCAGCGTGCCTCGATACGCGCACCTATGCCTATATATAGTTGTGCACGCACAAAAGCCCGAGCTGCAGACCTGGCTTCAACCGCTTGCTGCTTGGCGACGGAGACGGGCCGGGCGTCGGTTTAAATCGAGACGGCAGTCACAAAAGCCGCAAAACGCATGTGTCGAGGCTCGACAGCAATTGGTAAAGGCGACCGCCTCGCGGCACTGGAAGCGTAACCACCGCTTTCGATGAAGAGAGAACAACCCGCATCAAAGGGCAAACATTGCAGGCGCATTCCGCCGGAGGGCCCGACTTTGATCGAGGGTGATGATAGTGGACAGATACCGCATTCATGACGCGGCCGATTCTGCGCTGCGGCTCACCGAGTTAACGCGCAACTCGGGGCACTGGAGCAGCATCGGCCCTTCGACCGCCAGCGCCGGGTCAGATGAGGAGCCTGCCCGCGCCGAAGGCAGTATCTATACTCATTTTAATAGCGCCGAATATTCGAATCGGGGCAAAAACCGTGCATGAATTCCCGCTCGATTCGACTGGCGAAGATTCTTGGCGACGGAGCGAAAATTGACAGTATCGACCACCAAACAAGCCAGAAGTCTGCCGAGTCAACGACTGGGTCTGGCCCTGATCGCGGCTTCACTGCTGGCAATCGTCGCCGTAGTCGGGACGATGGTCCGATATCAACAAAATCTTACCGAGGCTCAAATCCGGTCCCAGGGGCTCAGCCTGGCGGGCGTACTGTCTCGACTTTCCTACGAGCGGCTGACGTCTCCCAATACCGGAATGGGGCCGATCCAGGTCGTGTATCAAAGTCAGCGTACCGATGAGTTTGCCTACGCCACCGTGACCGACAGGGCGGGACGTCCCGCGTCGGCAGCGGCGTCACCCGGAATAGTGATTCCTCCTGCGGCTTTGCCGGTGACGCCCGGAAATGTCGCCGCTGAACGGATAACCCTGCTGCCGGGCAGCGGCAAACCGGTAATCGAGTTCTATGCGCCGTTGCGGTCCAAAGGCAAGCTCGCCGGCCACATCCGGCTTGGATACTATCAGCCCTCCGGAATGATTCCGCTGGCGCAGGTTCCGCTGCTTGCTTCCGTTGCTTTTCCTGTCTTTCTGTTGACTCCGTTTTTCTATCTTCTCCTGAAACGGGAGATCACTCCGCTCAAGAAAGCCAGCATCGAGCTTCAGAATCAGATTGAGGACGGCCGTTTCAAGCGGCTGGAGTTAACGGCTGCGGGTGAATTCGGAGAATTTATTCAGCGCTTCAATATTTTCATGGAGCGCGCCTACGCCCGGATCAACGAACTCGAAACGGTAAACGATAAAGCTGAAGTTTCCCAGAAGATGCTCAGCTACAAGCGGGCGCGTGTCGAGGCCGTGCTGCAGGCGCATCCGGACATGTTTCTGGTCCTCGACGAAACGGGCGTTCCCAGCATTGTCAGCGACAAGCTGCTCAGTCTTCTCGACCTATCGCGGGACGCGGTGATAGACCAACGACCACCCACGTGGTGCAAAGAAGCAAAAGTCACCGAGTTTCTGCTTCGCTGCGGGGACACGAACGCGCCGGGCTATGTTTCGGCAACGATGGATTTTACCCCCGAGACCGCGCCCGATCGGTCGATTGAGGTGAGCGCCTACCCGTTATTCTCTCCCAAGGATAAAGCCATCGTACTTGGAACGCTCGTAATCTTTCGCGATGTAACGGGTTCGATCGCCGTCAAGCGCAGCCAGGGCGAATTCGTGGCCCACATCGCCCATGAGCTGAAAACCCCCTTGAGCGTGCTCAGCACTTACTCAGAGGCGCTGCAGGAAGAGGAAGGCAAGGATGAAAGCTTCCGCGTCGAGGCCTACAACGTCATCCATGATGAAGTCGAAAGATTATCTGGGCTCATCAGCAACCTGCTGAGCATCACCCAGATTGAAATGGGCAACATGGTGATCGACAGGCAGCGTGTGCGGATAGGCGATCTGCTCCAAGATGCGCTGCAGAACGTGTCCCGCAGCGACCGGCAGAACGGTATCGATTTCCAGCTGAATCTGCAACGTGAGCTCCCTGCGCTGGCCCTGGACAAGGATCTCTTTCGCGTCGCCATTAATAACCTGCTGACCAACGCGATCAAGTACAGCAAGAAAGAGGGAACTGTGGTCCTTTCTGCCGAATTGAAAGATGACTCAGTATTCATACGGGTTAAAGACACGGGGGTTGGAATCGCACCCGAAGATCAGACCCGTATCTTCGACAAATTCTATCGCTCGGAAGCCGAGGAGGTGAGGTCCAAACCCGGCCATGGACTCGGGCTCTCACTGGCGCGTCAAATCATTGCGCTGCACCAGGGGTGTATTCTCGTCGACAGCACTCCAGGTGAGGGAACGGAGTTCACTATCGTTCTCGGGGACAAATCCGGCGCAATACTGCAGGGGCTGTCAAGTTGAAGCGCATACTCATCGCCGATGATGAACCCCACCTGATCCGGGTGCTCCAACTGGGGCTGGAAAAAGCCGGTTATAGCGTGAGCGCGGTGACGAATGGGGAACGTGCGCTCGAGCAGATCCGCGAGAAAGCGCCACACGTTCTCATCACAGACATCGAGATGCCGCGCATGAACGGGGAACAGCTGTGTAGATCTCTGGAAAAAGAAACGCCTGACCCGAACTTCTTAATCATCGTCGTCACCTCCCATCCGGAAGAAAGCCATCGAGCCTGGTCGAGCGAAATTCCGGGAGTAAAGTTTCTCGAGAAGCCATTGAGTCTGCGAACACTGCGAGCGATGCTCGACGCGCACTTTGCCGCCCTCGAGGGCAAGAATCACGATGCCTAGTTCTTCCTCCGGGTCGCTCTCCAAGATCGGCTATTCGAACTACTGGCGTCAGCTCGAGTCTCTGCGGCCTTTACCCGCCGGAATGCTCGTTTACAACCAATCCAGCGGTATCGTGTGGGCAAACGATGAGTTGCCGGAAGAAACGCGTGATTCGGCGGCGTCGATGTTGGAGTCTCTGCTCAACAACCCGCCTCCGAAAAACGGCGAAAAGGTGAACCACCTGAGTAACGGCTCGTACCATGTTCACGCGGTTCCTGTTCGTGCTGGCTCCGGAGATCTGGTTGGGTTGATCGGTTTATTGCTTCCTCAAAATTCCAAATCCCTATCGCGCAATAGGAAAAATTTGGAGCAAGTACTCTGCGCGATTGCGGAAAATATGGCTCGTGAGAGCGATCTAATCAGCGAACTTGACGCGATGGCCACCGAACTTGCTCTGCGATACGAAGAACTCAACCTACTTTACAAGGCTGCCGAAGAAGGCGAGATAGAACAAAGCGAATGCGAACAGCATCTAAGCGATCTTGTCCGCAGCTGCGGCCCACATCTCGAATCAAGTATTGCTGCGATAATTCTTCCGCAGCAAAAAATCGTGACTTTCCATACTCCAGACACGAAGTCTCCTCACGACGTAAACAGTTTACTGCACATGCTCGAGCGGGAAGTCTGTCCCTGGGTCACCGCGAACCGTCGTCAGCTGGTGATAAACGACAACAAGCAGTCGTTGCACGCCGCGGTTGTGCCTAGCCTAGAGGGCAAACTGATGGCCTGTCCGGTGCTCAATGAGCTTGGAAAGGCATACGGCATCATCGCGGTGACCAGACTCGGGACCGAGTCCGCCTTTACCACCGGCGACCGCCGATTGCTCGAGGTGTTGGCCACCAAAGCGGAAAAGGTCCTGCAGCTGACTTTCGACCCGCTAACCGGTCTGATGAATCGTAGTGAATTTATGCGTGCCCTGGAGAGGTCGTTGACGGCCGCCCACTCACGCGGGTCGCAGTACTGTCTTCTGGTAATGGAGATCGACCACCTGAAGATCGTCAACGACGCCTTCGGGCACGAGGCTGGCGATACTTTATTGAGCTACATCACCGGCGTGTTGCGCAGTCAGTTCGAGAAAGATGGAAACGTCATCGCCCGGATTGGGGGCGACCATTTCGCGATTCTGATTCCAGGATATTCATCGGACGAAGGGCGGCGTGCAGCAAGGCGGCTGACTAAAGCGATTTCGTCCACGCCTTTTTGCTGGAGGGAGTCACGCCGCAACGTTACAGCCAGCATCGGGGTCGCTGCCATGGACCGGCAAACGCAACGCGCAACGACCATACTCTATGCGGCGGAGATCGCATGCGATGTAGCGCGAAGTTTCAGCACTGACCGGGTGGCAGTTTACGACGAGAGCGATCCTCTATTTCTCGAAAAACGGGAAGACATGCGCTGGGTCAGTTTGATTCAGGACGCCCTGGCGAGAGATAAATTTGCGATCTACTGCCAGAAGATCGAAGGCATCCATGGCGCCGACTGCGGCGCTGAATTCAATGAAGTACTTCTACGATTGCCGGACGAATCCGGCGGCATTTGCACACCGGGCCATTTCATGCCGGCGGCGGAACGATACTACCTGATGCCGGAGATCGACCGCTGGGTGTTGAGAAATCTGCTCCGCTTTCTCAGCAAGGCGCAAAAAGAGACCCAGACCCGAAACCAACTCTGGGCGGTCAATCTCTCGGGTCAAACCCTCAGTGACGATGGATTTCTGGGTTTCGTGACGGATGAACTTCAGACCTACGGCATCCCTCCGCAAAGCATCTGTTTCGAGATTACGGAGACGGCGGCGGTCACCAACATCGATCGCGCGCAACGTTTGATTGATTCACTGCGCGCCATCGGCTGCCAATTCTCCCTGGATGATTTCGGCACCGGTTTGAGCTCATTCGGCTATCTCAAGTCGCTGCAGATTGACCATATCAAAGTCGACGGCTCTTTCGTCCGCGACGTTCTCGAGGACAAGACCTCCGAGGCAGTCGTCTCCAGCATCATCCATCTGGGACACGTGCTCGGAGTACGGGTGACCGCGGAATGGGTCGAGGATGAGGCTGTAAAAGAGAAGCTAAAAGCTTTGGGGGCTGATTTCATCCAGGGATACCGCGTACGCAAACCGCTGCAGATAGAGGAGTGGTTGCGCATTTCGCAAGAGGGTAGCCAAGACAAATGAGCCTCCAGCTCGCGGCAACAGTTCTCGCTCCGGGAGCGGCAGCGTCGCGCAGGCGCCAGATTCCCGGCTCATCTTCCGCCAGGATGCTGTCATGAGCGCAATTGCACAGTCGCCTGTCAGCCGCGTGGCGCAATCCCGCGCCGGGCTTGTTACCCATCTTGCGCCCGCCGGGGGGTTGAACGAGGAAGAAATCCTCGCAGATCTGGCCCAGGCGACCGAAGAGTGCGTACAGCGCCGCGAGTTTCAGCTGGTGCTGGATCTGATTAATACGCCCCACGTCAACAGCATCGCACTGGAACAGATCCTGGACCTTCATGACAGGCTGCTCAAATTCGGCGGCTGGCTCAAGATTGCCAATGCCAGTGATCTGCTGAAGGACGTTTTCCGTATCACCAATGTATTCCATTTCGTGTCCTTGCTGGAGAGCAATAGCGACCACCCGGCGCCGGCTCCGACCATCGACGTCAACTCCGAATCGCCACGCAAGCTGGGGGAAATTCTCATCAGGCGAGGCGTCATCAGCCAGAAACAGCTGGATCAGGCGCTCAAGCTTCAGTCCAAGTCGGGCAGCCGTCTCGGCAGCGTGCTGGTCTCCCGGCGTCTAGCATCCCAGAGCGACGTTCTTGCTGCCCTCGGGGAGCTGTTGTCAGTGCCGTTCGTGCGTCTCAGATCGGGGCTCTACGATCCGGACGTTGCCGGACTGGTGCCCATGAACACCTGCCTTCGGCTACGGGTAATGCCGCTGTTCAAGGTGCGCGGGACAATCCTGCTCGCCACCGCCGACGCCCAGTCCGCACCCACTTTTGCGGAGGTGGAGGAAGAGGCGCAATGCAGGGTGCGACCCGTGCTGGCGCCTCGCGAGGACATCGAACAGACCCTGCGCCAGGCGAGCGCGGAAGACGGTCTCGAACAGGAGCTGATCGGCGAAATCGCTGACGACCTGGAGCTGGTCGAAACCCGAGTCAGCGACGACCACTCGGCCATCGACGAGCTGGCGGCAGGGAGCCCTGTCATCAATCACGTCAACGCAATCATCCAGCGGGCGGTGCGGGAAGGCGCAAGCGATATTCACATCGAGCCGTTCCGCAACCTGTCGCGCGTGAGGTTTCGCATAGACGGCGTGCTCTACGAAATCATGACGCTGCGGATGGAGCTTCATGCCGCGGTGGTCTCGCGGCTCAAAGTCATGGCCAATCTGGACATCGGTGAGAGACGCCTTCCGCAGGACGGCCGCATACAGGTCAGTACCGGCGGGCGGGCGGTGGACCTTCGTTTCAGCTCCCTACCGGGTATGTTCGGAGAAAAGGTCGTTCTGCGCGTGCTGGACAAGACTCACGCCATTCTGGACGTCGAAAAGCTGGGGATGGAAAAAGCGCATCTCGAGGATTTCAAGCAGCTGCTGGGGAGAACCCATGGTTTGATTCTGGTCACGGGACCGACGGGAAGCGGCAAGACCACGACCTTGTATGCCGCCCTCAGCTATCTCAACAGCATGGAAAAGAACATCGTCACCATCGAGGATCCAGTCGAGTACCAGATGGAGGTCATTAACCAGAACGAGGTGAAGGTCAATATCGGCCTCAGCTTCGACCGCATGCTGCGCCACGTTCTGCGCCAGGATCCGGATATCGTCATGGTCGGGGAGATCCGCGATCGGCAAACGGCGGAGGTCGCGGTGCAGGCGTCGCTCACCGGCCATCTGGTGCTTTCGACCCTGCACACCAACGACAGCATAGGCGTCATCACCCGCCTTATCGACATGGGCGTCGAGCCCTACCTGCTGTCGTCGGCCCTGATCGGCGTGATAGCGCAAAGACTTCTGCGGGGCATTTGCCCGGAATGCAAGACCACCTTTATCGCCCCGCCGGAGCTGGTCCGAAGCTGCGGCTGGGAGCCGAAGAAGCGTATCCGTCTTGCCAAGGGACGCGGATGCCCCGAGTGCTTCGATTCCGGTTATCGCGGGCGCTTCAGTATTCACGAGGTGCTCAAAACCGACGAGAAATTGCAGAAGGTGATCATCAGCAACCCGAGCCGGGATCAGCTCAGCAGATACATGCTCGATTCCAGCGTCACCACGCTGATGCAGTCCGGGCTCGAGGCAGTTCGCGAGGGCAGGACGACCATTGAGGAGGTCACGCGCGCCGTCAACGTGTGAGTCGGAAAGTATGGCACTGGACCTCAAGGCATCTGCATCTGCATCTGCATCTCCCTCCCTGCCAGCGGTGCGTTCTGGAGATCGCAAGAACCTCCTGCGGCCGGGTTCCAATTTGCGCTCAGGCGACCGGATGTTCTTTACCGAACAGCTGGCGCTTCTGCTGGAGACGGGAAGCAACCTGCACGCGTCGCTGCGGGCGCTCAAAAACGAGGCTCAAAATCCCGCGCTCAACGCCATCGTCGACGCGTTGCTGGTGGACATCTCCGAGGGACGATCGTTTTCGGAAGCGCTTTCACGACATCCCCGGTTTTTTTCTCACGTTTACGTCAACCTGGTGGCGGCGGGCGAGCGCGGGGGATTCTTAGACGAGATCCTGGCACAGCTTCTGCGACTGGAAGAAAAGCAGGCGCAGACGCGCAGCATGCTGGTTTCGGCATTCTCTTACCCCGCCTTCCTGATTGTGTTTTCCGTCGCGGTGATCATTTTCGTCCTGGTTTACGTGTTCCCGAAGTTCGCCGCCCTGTTCATTGCGATCAAGGACCAGCTGCCGTGGACCACCCTCGCTTTGATGGCCACGAGCGACATGCTGAGGAACTACTGGTGGGCCTGCCTGGGCGGCACCGGGGCTTTATTGATCGCGTTCAGACAGTGGCTGCTTAGCGACTCGGGCGGCACCGTTTTGGACCGCCTCAAGCTGAGCCTTCCAGGCGTTCGCGCCATTTTTCTGCTGCTCTACCTGACGCGGTTCATGCGCGTGATGGGATTGTCTTTGAACAACGGCGTAACCGTCGTCGATGCGCTTCAGGCGGCCACCGCCGTCGTCGGCAACCGCGTCTTTGACAGCTTTCTCGACAGCGTTCGAATGAAAGTGCGGCAAGGCTCCACCTTCTCCAGCGGATTCAACCAAGCCGAGTTCATTCCGCCTCTGGTCAAACAAATGGTGAGCACCGGCGATGAGTCCGGGAAGCTGGGACTGGTGATGGAGCGCCTGGCCGATTACTACGAGCGGGAGCTGGAAAACCACCTCAGCCGGCTGGCGCGCCTGGCGGAGCCGGCCATGCTGCTGGTGATGGGCGTGGTCGTAGGACTGATCGTGAGCTCTCTCATCCTCCCCATTTTCAAGCTCTCCAGGGCGGTCGGCTGAGCCCCCGACGCGCCCCCCTCTTTCCCACCCGTTCCCAGCCTTAAGAACTAAAGTTTCTTCGCCAATGGCCGTTATTTCTCGACCAGGGGCCCCTGTTCGCGCGGACTGCGCCTCCCGCGGAGGATCAAGGCCCGGTGACGGCAATCGAGCCTTGCCGGAAGCCGTGGTCAAAAGGGAATTTTGTAATTTTGTGCCCGCGGTCACGGTCCCGGCGCCGTCATAAACGGACTATTCGACAAGCTGCGATCTAGACTGACAAATAGTGTGGAACTTACTGATTTATTAGCAAGATTCGGCGATCTGAGCGGAATCCGATGGGCTGCCACGGGGCCGCTATCGACAGCCCGGCTCGATAGCCGATAGACGGAGCGAAAACGACCATGACCGAGTACCTGATCCTCACCCTAGCCATCGCGCTGCTGGTCTCCGGCCTGCTGATGGTGCTCTTTCCGAAGATGCTCGATCGGGTGGAGCGGGCCCTCAACCGGCCGGTGGGCGAGCACCACGTGCTGAGCCTTCGCGCCGGGCTCCCGCGGGAGCGGGAGATCGAGGCCTTCCTGAACCGGCCGGTGCTCAGGCGCGCGATCTACTGGGATCAGTGGATTCGGCGACAGCCGCGGGCAGTCGGCGCGCTGCTGCTGGCGGCGGCGGTACTTTGCATCGCCCTGGTTTCGGCATAGGCGCAACGCGGTCGTCTCGGCGGGTCAGCCGACCTGCGGCCCAAGTACTAGAGAAGCATATGGAGTAAGACCTCATGAGAATTGGCAAAACCACCCTTCAGCACGGCTTTACCCTGGTCGAGCTGCTCATCGTAGTCATCATTCTGGCCATTCTTGCCGCCATCGTCGTGCCGCAGTTTGCCGCCAGCACTACCGACGCCGAAGACGCAGTGCTGGACACGAATCTGCAGAACCTGCGCTCAGGCATCGAATTCTACCGTCAGGAGCACGGCCACTGGCCGAGCGGCATCACCTCCACCGGCGCCACCTGTCCCGCAGGCGTAGCCTCCGGCGGCGCGTTGAACACGGAAGCGGCATTTGTTTCCGCACTTACGGAATTCACCTTCAAGGACGGCAAAGCCTGCACCGGTACCGACGGCACGCTCTTCGGTCCCTACGTGCCGGAGATCCCGGCCAACACCAAGATCGTCACCGTAGCCGACCAGACGAAGGTGAAGGTTCTCACCGCCGGGGTGCTGAATCCCGCTCCCGACGGCACCACCGGCTGGGTGTTCGACAACGTCACCGGCCAGCTGCTGCCGAACAACCTCTAAGCTTCACGACGTCCGGGCGGTCGCGCGGTGGTGACAATACGCGGCAAGCGGACCACTCTCAGCCTCGGGCACACTCTGGCCGAGCTGCTGGGCGTGGTCCTGATTCTCGCCATTGGCGCCGCGGCGGTCGTTCCCACGCTCACCCAGTCGGATAAGAGCAAGGTCGAGCTGGCAGCCTCGGAGGCGGCCAGCGTTTTGCGCTTTGCCCGCGACGAGGCACGGCGCAGCAGCGCCGCCACCGTGGTGGTGCTGAGCGGCAGCGCCAGGCTGCAGGCCTTCGAGCTGGACGTCAGCGACCCGGCAAACCCGACCCTGGGAGTGCCGCTCTACCACCCGGTGGACAAGGACGTTTACGACCTCGACCTGCACACCCTGCGCTACTCCGAGGGAGTGACGGCCAGCTCCGATCTTCCCGCCGGACCGCCCGGCGCGGCCAAAGCCGTCGGCTTCAACACGCGCGGAGCGCCGCTGGACGCGTCCAATCTCGCCGAGCTGTCGGATCGGTACATCGACCTCAGCTTCGGCAGCAGAACCCGGCGCGTATCCATTGCCGCCGCTACCGCCAGGATCAGCGAGGCGTGGCAGTGAGAATCGCCGTCAAGAAACCGCTAGCCAGCGTCGCGGAGCCTCGAGAGCCAAGCCGATGCGTCGCGCCAAAGCGGTGACGGTCCACGCGCCCGGAGGTCACTCTTTCTCCCAATCCGGCCTGACTTACATCGAGGTCCTGGTCGCCACCATCCTCATCGCCGTAAGCCTGGTGCCGGCGGTGGAGGCGCTGCGGGGCGGAATCTTCGGCGCCGGCGTCCACGAGGCCGCGGCCGTCGACCACTACGAGCTCAGGGCCAAGATGGAGGAAGTGCTGGCGGAGCCTTACGCCCTTTTGGACGCCGCCGCCCTGGCCGCGGGCGACGAGAAAACGCCCAGCAGCTACTCGGACGCGGCAGACACGCCGCGTCGACGCCTGGTGTATCTCTCCCGCTACGACGCCGACCTTCCGGGTTTCACCGCCACCGAAACCGGCCTGCTGTGGGTGCGGGTTGACTATGAGGCGCGGGCCGGCGAGCTCGAGACCCTGACCGCCCGATGACCGGCACTAGAGAAAACGTCGCCGGATTCACCCTCACCGAGGTGCTGGTCACGGTGGGGATTCTGGCGCTGATCCTGGTGGGCCTTGCCGGGGTGCTGGAGCAGGCGCTTAAGGCCGAGTCGGCCATTCGCGAGCGCAACGATCTCACCCGCCAGGCGCGCTTCGCCCTGGATCGCATGGCGACGGCGGTAAGCGCTACCAGGCTTCTGTTGCTGCCGCTGGCGGAAAATCCAGGGACCGCATGGAGCGAATCAATCCGCGACCCCGGTGTGCTGGCGATGACCCTGGATCCGACCCTGGACCGGGACGGCGACGGCTGGGCCGACGGCAACAACGACAAGGATTTTCTCGATCTGAATCAGAACGCGACCCGCGATCCCGGCGAGCCGGAGCGTATCGATGAGGATACCAGCGCTGATGCGACATACGATTCCGCTCACGGCATTGTCGGCATTGATGATGACGGGGACGGCAGCGTGGACGAAGGCTCTCCGGCCCCAGGGGGAGTTTTCACCGACGACGATGAACAGGGAGGTTATAACGAGGACCCGATTAACGGCCTTGATGATGACGGGGACGGCGCGATCGACGAGGACTGGTCAGCGGAACAGAGTGGTGACGCCAAGCCCGGCATCGCTGGAATCGACGACGACAAAGACGGACAGATCGATGAGGGATCAACGCCGGACGATGACGAGGATGGAATCATTAACGAGGACTGGCTGGATGCCGCCGTCTATTACCTCAATGGCGCCGTGTTGCTGGAGCGGCTACCCGACCTGAATCCGAACGACGGCAACGACTTCACCGAGCGTGTCATTGCCGAAAACGTCGCCAGCTTCCGCGTCGAGCGCATACCGCAGGGTGCAGGACGGGCGGTCCTGGTGGACATCACCCTCGGCCTCGCCGGCGACCACGCCAAGGTCCAGCTACACACCCGGGTGCGGGTGAGAGCGGAACCGTGACAAATTGTGACCGGGTCTCGCCCCACCGGCGGCGCAAGAAAGTGCCCTCGAGAAGCCGCCGTCAACTGAAACCGGCGCGCGGTTCTAAAGGCTATCTGCTGCTGCCGGTGGTGCTGGTGATCGCGGTGGTTGCGGCGGTGGCGTTCCTGATGAACCGCGAGAGCGCCGTCGACATCCGCACCGCCGAAACCGCGGCGGAGGCGGACGCCGCCCGCTACGTGGCGGAGGCGGGCTTGCGCCACGCGCTGTGGAAAGCCGATGCCGGCGCCTGCTCCGGCTACGGCCTTCCGGCCACGTCCTTCGGCGGCCACGGCTATCAGGCCGTGTTCGCCCCGGACAGCGGTTCGCCGGTCAGTGTCACCTCCACCGGCACGCTAGCCAGCGGTGCCTCGCGGAGCATCCGCCGTGACGGGATACGAATCGGCGAGGCGCCTACAACATTTATCCTGCAGCCGGACGCTGCGGCCGGCACCGATACGTACCTTTATGCCAGCAATCCCAACACCTCATTCGGGACCGCCATCGAGATCCGCATCAGTAACAAGACGAACAACAACAAACGAGGATTGCTTCGCTTTGACCTAGGCAGCATCAACACAACCGCGATTGTGGAGTCCGCCGAGCTCGAGCTGAACCTGGAGGGCATCGGCTCCGGGGGCACCCACACCATCTACGTGCACCGCGCACAGAAACCGTGGATCGAGGATGAGGCCACCTGGAACCAGTACGCAAACGGCTTGAACTGGGACACGCCCGGCGGCGACTACGAAATTCCGGAAATTGCCGGTAGTCCCATCGATGCTGCCTTGCCCGGTGCAACCACCTTTGACGTCACCGATTTGGTCCAGGATTGGATCAATGAACCGGCTACCAACAACGGCATCATGCTGCTCGGCAGTAGCGGGGTGAACCACGCCGATTTCACCACCAGCGACAGCACCAATGCGGGGCTGCGTCCCAAGCTCACCGTGGCCTATGCCTGCGAGTGCGGTCAGGTCTGCACGCCGCCGACGCCGAGCTGCGAGGCGGACTTCACCCCCAACGCCAGCGTGGCCGAGTTCTCCACCGCCGGGCAAAGCTACCGATACAACCGCGGCGTCACCTACTTTCCCCAAGGCCAGAGCATCAACGGCACCCCGGCACCCCCAGGCGGCGGCTGGATCACCGTCGGCAACTCGGGACGCCTGGTGCTGCTGGACCTCGACGGCAACATCCTCGACGACGGCTTCGACACCGGCCTCGACTCCCTCCAAGGCGTCGCCTTCGTTTCTGCAGGACTGAAGGCGGGGCAGCTCGCCATCGTCAAGGGAAACACCCTCTACTTCGCCGACCCCACCGTGACGCCCGCCAGCGCCAGCTACACCACCCACGTGCTGCCCTTCGTCAGCGCCGCCGGCGGCGTCACCCACATCGACGGCGGCACTTACGACGGCCACCTCGCCGTCGCCGACACCGGCAGCGGCGTCATCCACATCTTCGACCAGTCGCTGAACCTGGTCACCACCCTGAACACGGCCGCGATCCTGGACGCCCCCGAGGGCATCGCCCACCTCAGGGACACCGACAAGTTCCTGTTGGTGGACAAAAACCTCAACCGGGCATTCGTCATCCATGCGGATCTCACCGTCAGCCAAAACTACGACCTCATCCCCTACGGCTGGGGAGAGGCGAGTGCCGCGGCGCTGCACCCCACCTCCTGTGATCACCTCTTCGCCGACCACGCCAACAACCGCTACAAGTCCCTCAACGCCCTCAGCGGAACCATCGACGTGCGGGTGGCCAGCAGCAGCGACGACGCCGAAGAGCTGATGACTACCAACGACGTCGACCTCGTCGGCAACGACCTGCAGCTGGTCGAAGACCTGGGCGTTACCCAAATGGTGGGCCTGCGCTTTGACAACCTCAACGTCCCCAACGGCGCCCCAATCACCGGCGCCTGGATCCAGTTCCAAACCGCCGCAACCAACATGGGAGCTTCAAACCTGACCCTTAACGGCGAGGCCGCCGACGACGCCGCCGCCTTCGCCGCCGCCGCCGCCAACATCTCGTCCCGCACCTTGACCACGGCCTCGGCGGCCTGGTCGCCCGGCGACTGGCCAACCATCGGCGAGGCCGGACCGGAACAACGGACCCCGGACATTGCCTCGCTCATCCAGGAAATCGTCGACCGCCCCGGCTGGACCCCCGGCAACGCCCTGGTGGTCTTCATCAGCGGCTCGAATACCAGAACTGCCGAGTCTTTCGACGGCGACCCGGCCGGTGCACCTCTGCTGCATATCGAGTTCTAGGACAAGCGACCTTCGCGGACCCATCCATGTGCAGACCAGCCCAAATCGGCAGACGGCAAATGCAACGCCACGATCGGCAACCAGCGCGCCGCTCGCAGGGCTATCTGCTGCTGCCGGTGGTGCTGGTGATCGCGGTGGTTGCGGCGGTGGCGTTCCTGATGAACCGCGAGAGCGCCGTCGATATCCGTACCGCCGAAACCGCGGCTGAGGCGGACGCCGCCCGCTACGTGGCGGAAGCGGGACTGCGCCACGCCCTGTGGAAAGCCAACGACGGCAGTTGTAGCGGTTACGGCTTGCCGCCCACTGCGCTCGGCCCCCACAGCTATCAGGCCGCATTCACCCCCGGCAGCGGCTCGCCGGTGAGAGTCACGGCCATCGGCACCCTGGCGGACGGCGCCACCCACAGCCTCTCGCGGCTGAGCGCGCCCGTTTATCAGAGGCCCCTGTCGGCCGCCCTGCAACTCGGCACCGATCCCGGCCAGGACACCCTGATCGACGACTTCTACCCGCGCAACTACGGCGGCAACGTCTTCCTGCAGGTTCACACTGGAAGCTGGACCCAGAACGTGCTTCTCAGGTTCGACCTTCCCGTCATTCTTGCCCAAGCCAAGATCGTTTCCGCGCGCCTGGAACTCAGAATGTTGAGCCTGGATGTGGCGGGGACCGCGAGCGCGCACCGGGTCACTCGGGACTGGGTCGAGGGCACGAAGAGCGGGGGCGGCACCCCGGACGGCGCGACCTGGGCCACCTACGACGGGACCAACCCCTGGACCGCGGCGGGCGGCGACTTCGAAGCGCAGCCCGTTGCCGTAACCGCGATTGATGGCACCAAGACCTGGGTTGCGTGGGAGGTGGGTTCATTGGTGGAAAGATGGCTCGCAGGGGAGCCGAACCACGGCCTGCTGCTGAAAGGCGACGGCATCCTCGAAAAGGCCAAGTTCGCGTCCCAGGAGGACGCGGATCCCACGCTCCACCCCAAGCTCACCATCACCTACGCCTGCGAGTGCGGCAGGGTGTGCCTGCCGCCGCCGAGCTGCGACGCCGACTTCTCACCTGACACCAAGGTGAGCGAGTTTTCCACCGCCGGGCAGAGCTATGACTACGACCAAGGCATCACCTACTTTCCGGAGGGCCATACGATAAACGGCACCCCCGCGCCGGCCGGCGGCGGATGGGTCACCGTCGGGCCATCGGGCCGGCTGGTGCTGCTGGACATGGCGGGAAACATTCTCGACGACGGCTTCGACACCGGGCTTAGCTCTCTGGAAGGCGTCGCCTTCGTTTTCGCCGGCCTCAAGGGGGGACAGCTCGCCGTTGTCTCGGGTGATACGCTTTATTTTTCCGACCCCACAATCCTGCCGCCCAACACCAGCTATAGCAGCCACATTCTGCCCTTCCTCAGCAACGCCACAGGCATCAGCTACATCGTCGGCGGCACTTACGACGGCCATCTCGCCATCGCGGACCAAACCAGCGATGAGATCTACATCATTGACCAGTCTTTGAACCTGGTGCTGACGGTCGCAAGCGCGAGCATTCTGAGCGGACCCGTAGGCATCGCCCACCTCAGGGATACGGACAAGTTTCTGGTGGTCGACAAGAACCTGAAGGCCGGGCTGGTCATGGATACGGTCCTGAATGTCACTCAGAACTACGACCTGTCCCCGTTCGGCTGGGGGATACCCGCCGCGGCCGCCGTTCACCCCATCAGCTGCGATCACGTGGTCGCTGATCGCAACGACAAACGCTACGCGTCGCTGAACGGCAGCGGTTCCGGCTCGGTCGATATACGGGTGGCGAGCAGCAGCGATGACGCCGAAGAACAGATGATCATCAACAACGTGGACCTCACCAGCGCCGACCTGGACCTGGTCGAAGATACCGGTGTGACGCAGATGGTCGGGATGCGATTCGACGCTGTCGCCGTACCCAACGGCGCCACCATCGGCAACGCCTGGATCCAGTTCAAAACCGCAGAGACCGGCTCCGGAGGCATCAACCTGACTCTCCGCGGCGAGGACGTGGACGACGCGGCCACCTTCCTCGCCACCAGCTCAAACATTTCCTCCCGCACCTTGACCACGGCCTCGGTGAGCTGGTCCCCAGGCCCGTGGAATTCCATGGGCGCGGAGGGCGCCAATCAGCAGACGCCGGACATCGCCACTCTGATCCAGGAAATCGTAGACCGGCCCGGCTGGGCCAGCGGCAACGCCCTGGTGGTCATTGTCAGCGGCTCCGGGGCGCGAATCGCGGAGTCCTTCGACGGTGATGCGGCGGGCGCGCCGCTGCTGCATATCGAGTTCTAGGACGCGAGGCCATCGAGGCCAATCGATGCGGGGACGGCCGAATGAGAGGACGACGAATGCGGCGCCAGACCAAGCGGCAACCGACGGCCCGCGCCAAAGACGGGACCCGGGGAGACCGGGGTCACAAATTCGATCCGGAAGCGCATCGGCGCAGACCGGGTAGAAAACCATAACTTATTGATTAGACGAGTGAATATTGACCGTGCCCGGACCCGGTTCGCGTAGTCTTCGCAGGGCGCGGCGACTAAGCTTAATGAGTGACTTAGGGGGCAAATCTAAACCAATGGATCTATTTGCCGGCCCTCCGGGCGGCTGGCAGAGGAAACGCTTTGTTGACCGTTTTCAAACCTTCGAGGGGGCAGGACCGGGAGCATGCAGCTTCGCGCGATGATTGACCGATTGCGCGGCGTCAGCGCCGGCATTTCCCACGGCCCCATCGGGCTGGAGGTCGGCCGCGAGCGATTGAACGTGGTGCAACTGGACCATGACGCCGAAGGCGGGGTGCGATTTCGCGCCCAGGCTTCCCTGCCCTATTCCGGGACCCGGGAAGAGCTGCTGTCCTCTCCGCGAAAGCTCAAGCCGCTGCTGAAGCGCGCCCTTAATTCCGGTCCCTTTCGCGGCAAGCGCGTCGTCACCTGTCTGCCGTCGAGCGATACCAGGATCATGTCGATCACCTACGACACCGGCAGCGCCCGCGACGACAGCGCCGCGGTGCTGAAGGTGATGCGCTCACGCCTGGAGGGGGCGCTGGAAGATTACGTCATCGACTACCTGCCCGTTCGGTCGAAGCCCAAAGACGAGCAGCGCCTTGCGGTGGTGGCGGTGGCGCGGCGGGAAAAGGTGGTGCGTTTACTCGAGCTCTTGCGCCACTGTGGAGTGGAGGTGGAAGCACTGGAAATCGGGCCCGCCGCGATCAAACGACTGGTGGGCGCGCTTTGCATGAGGAGAGAGCCTGAAAACGTGCTCATCGTCAACTGCGGCCACGAACAAAGCTATCTGACGATGTTGTCCGGCCGCAGGCTGCTGCTGGACCAGCAGCTCGCTTTCGGCGAGAAACATCTGATCCAGCGACTCTGCAGCGAGCTGGACATGTCGGAGAAAGCGGTGTGTGTCGCAGTTCACCGGGTCGGTATCGACGCCAAGTTCGACCCGAAACTGGAGGAGCTTTCGAACACCGGCCTCGAGACCTCGCAGGTCATTCTCGACGTCTTGAAGCCCAGCCTGCTGGCCTTCGCCGACGAAATCAAGCGCGCACTCCGATATGTGACTTACGAAACCCGGGGCGAACCGGTGCACCGTTTGTACCTCATGGGCGGGTTCGCAAACTGGCGCGGATTGGACCGCGTGCTGCACCGCTTGATCGAAATTCCGGTGGAGAAGCTTCCCAGTCCGGAGCAGATTTTCCAGCCGGGATCGGACGCTCCCGACGATCAAGTCAGAAACGGAGGATCCCACCTGGTGATCGCGACGGGACTCGCGCTGCGGGGAATTGTCACCAATGAATGACCATGCCATGACCGCCGAGATCGACCTGGTGCCGAACGACTATCGGACTCACCAGGCGAAAGTCCGAATCATCAGGCGCTATGCCGCCGTGCTCATTCCCCTAGTGCTCGTCGGGGGACTCGCTCACGCGGCTTTGCGCTACACCACCTGGGAAATCGAACACGAGGTCGAAGCGCTGCAGCTAAAAACTCTGGTCTCGAGCCGGCAGCGTGACCAGATAACGCAACTGCGTAAGGTCGCGGACGAGTTTCAAAGACAGCTCACCATGCTCGGCCGACTGCGCAGCGGCGGACAGGCCATGGACATGTTTAGCACCATCGACCAAGCAATTCCTGCCGGCGACGTCTGGTTTAGCACCTGGACCTTTCGACGCGCGGGCTTCGTGACAGAGGGCGACGCCAGCGAAGTCAATCGCGGCTATTTCGTGGTCATCCCCGCCAACAGCGGGACCTCTTCGTCCGAGCCGTGGCAGATCGAGAACCACATGGACATCAAGGGTCAGGCCAGGGATCACTCCACCCTGTCCACCTTCGTTCAAAGACTCTTCGATCAGCCTCAGATCCAGGACGTTCGCGTAGTCAACACGGCCCGCCGGAGCTATGAAAACACGAGCGTCGTCGATTTCGATTTGCGAATCGTAGTGCGCAGCGCGGCGGGAGGCGGCTGAGCGTGGATTTCATTCACAGGCTCGACCTGCGCAACCTGAACCTCCTGCTGGGGGGGATCACGCTGGTGGTTGCGGCGGCCCTGTTCAGCTACCTGCTGTGGCCGCAGTTCAAGGCCTACCGTGCAGCGGTCGAATCCCGCGACAGCCTGCAAAGCGTCGTAGCCAACGACAACAAGCTGATGCAAACCTTGGGCGCGCTGCGGAGCGAGGTTCGCGCCCTGCGCCAAAGCCTGCACGGCGACCTGGCTGCCCTGCCGACGAATGAAATGCAGGGATACATCATCGGCAGGCTTCAGGGCATTTCCTGGCGAAATAGCGTCGAGTTCCTGGGCATGCAGCCCCGTCAGGGTGAGCCCATCGAGAAATTCCAGGAGATCCTGTTCGACATTCAGCTGCTCGGAGACTACTTCGATCTCTACAACTGGCTGCGCGACGCCAGCAAAGAGCTCGGCTTCGTGGTGATCAAGCAGTATCAGATGGCGCCGGTGAACCCCGAGAGCGAGAACACCCTGCTCGGGGTGAAGATGACCATGGCGGTATATCGCAGTGGGAGTTAAGAAAGTTTTGAAAGCTTCGAGACCTTGCAATCCATGCGCGCGAGGCGGCATGGGTGCTTTGGCTTTAGTGACTCTGAGTCTTGCAGTCTCGAGCTGGGCTGAAGAATCCGGAACGAAGTTGCGCACCAATCCGTTCCTCCGGCCCGCCCTGAGCCCCGGCGCGCCGGAGCCCACCGATGCATCCGGACCGGTGGTTCACTCGACGGCACCGCCTTCCAATCTGCGGTTCGCGTTGGCCGCAGGCCCGGAGTCCCTGGTCAACGTGGACGGACGAACGCTGCGTATCGGAGACGAAATAAACGGCTATCGTCTCGAGGCGGTGCGAGCAGACACCGCGATATTCAGCAATGGGAATGAAATCATCGAGCTCAAGATCAAGCTCAAGGACTTGAGGAAATCAAAGTGACCTTAACCCGGAGTCATCGGTGTCAGAGCTTGCTGGCGGGTGTGCTTCTCGGCGCACTGCTCGGCTTTGGGGTAGTAGAGCGCATTTCCGCTCAGGCGGTGACCGGCGAGATCGATATACCGCCCAGCGAAGGCACCCCGGGCCGCATCTCGCTGTCGGTGGACAATGTGGAAATTACCGAGGTCATGAACCTGCTTTCTCGAAAGGAGCGGACCAACATCCTGCTGTCTTCGGAGGTCACCGGCACGGTCTCCATCAATCTCTTCGACATGACTTTAGACCAAGCGATTAGAGCCATAGCGACGGCGGGCGGCTTTGAGGTCGAAGTCGTAGACGGCGTCTATTTCGTTCGCAAGCCGCCGGCGGACAGTGAAGACAAAACACGTCTTCCTGCAATCACGCTGCGCAGCTTCAAGATCCAGTATTCGCCCGTCGACGTGGTCGCAGGCGTTCTCCAGGAGTATCTATCCGAGCGCGGCAAGATCAAGGCGCTGCCCGGCCGCCAGCTTCTACTGGTTGCCGACGAGCCCCAGTACGTCGCCCGCATCGCGAAGCTGCTGGAGGAGGTCGACCGCCGGCCGAGGCAGATTCTGATCGAGGCCCAGATCCTGGAAATCACGCTCGACGATTCCGAGACCTTCGGCGTCGACTGGGCGAGACTGTTCAACACCGGTGGAGGTACCGGCGCTTTCGGCACCCAAGGCCTGTCGCTGAACACAGCAGTGAGCACATCACCGGGATTCTTCTTCGATCAGAGAACACATCACCGGGATTCTTCTTTGAGCTTTTGCGCCCGGACATCGAGGTGTTTCTGGATACGCTGCGCACCCGGGGACGGGTCCGAACCCTGTCGACGCCACGGCTGATGGCTATCGAGAACCAGGAAGCGAGCGTGATCGTTGGCGACCGACAGGGATATCGGCTGACAACGACCATCAATCAGGTGACCACCGAAAGCATCGAGTTCCTGGAGTCCGGCGTCATCCTCCGGGTCACGCCGGCGGTGGACGACAAGGACCGGATAAGGCTGGAGATCCACCCGGAGGTGAGCACCGGAACCGTCTCTCTGGGCATCCCTTCGCAGACCACGACCGAGGTCACCACCCACGTGCTGGTCCCGGACGGAAATACCATATTCATCGCCGGACTCATTCGTAGCACCTTGACCGAATCGCGGGACGGCGTTCCGGTCCTCGGGGATATTCCGGGGCTTGGCCTTTTGTTCTCGCGAAGGGAGCGGATCAGCGTCAACACCGAAACGGTGGTGCTGATTACGCCGCGAATCGTGGGCGATGACTTCACTCAACGTGTGGCCGAAGCACCGGATCCAAAACCCAAGATCGATTTTGTCCAGGATCAGGACCAGATTCTGGAGGCGAACAAATCGCAGATTGATGCGGATCTGGGTCCGCCGAGCGCGTCGGAATTCTTAATCGATCGGGCAGGACAAAATTAGCGTGCCTGTTGGAATGAAAATTCTTCAAACATTCAACCGCTTCCCCCGGGAGGAAACTCCAACACCGGTGGAATGCGATTCAAGATCGACCCTAGGCTAAGCCCATGGCCAAGATCCTCATTGTCGATGATACCGCTCCGACGAGGAAACTATTTGCCATGCGTCTGGAGCGAGAGGGTTTCGAGGTCGTCGTCGCCACCAATGGCGCCGAGGCCGTCGATATGGCAATTTCGGAGCTGCCCAGCCTGATTCTCATGGACATGGGGCTGCCGGTTAAAGACGGCTGGACCGCGACGCGGGAAATCCGCGCCCACCACGCCACCAGGCACATTCCGGTCATCGCCTTCACCAATTACGACGGTGAGTCGAATATTCGCCGCTGCCTCGAAGCCGGCTGCGATTCGGTACAGCCGAAA
Organism: uncultured Gammaproteobacteria bacterium; assembly: GCA_947258715.1. Taxonomy (GTDB): domain Bacteria; phylum Pseudomonadota; class Gammaproteobacteria; order HK1; family HK1; genus CAMYJH01. Next base: position 40,003 of record CAMYJH010000005.1, on the reverse strand, counting down.
TCGCTCTCGTTTACACGCCTGAACGATCTGATCAAAGAAACCCTGTCCGGGGTATCCGCCTAGTGTCAACATCCCACCATACTGAGAACCTGAGGCTTTCGCGTCGCGCTTTACTCGTGACCATACAGCACGAGCTGCGCAGTCCGGTACTCAATATTATCGGATTTGCGCGGGTTCTTCGCGATGAAGGCTCGCAAGTCTATAACAACGACCTGGGCGAGATATTGCAGGCGAGCAACAACCTGCTCGAGCTCGTCGATGATTTCCTCGAACACGGGCCGACGTCCAGATCGAATATTCCCGACCCGCACGATATTGACACCTTATCGAGGCTGCGCCACGACTTGCGTGGGCCCGTGAATATCATTCGCGGATACGTCGAGTTCTTGTTAGAGCTTGCCGCCGCCCGACACGACACGCGCGTAGAACGTGATCTGCGTCGAATATATTGGCTCACCGAAAGTATGCTCGGCGTAGTCAACCGATTAACGCGCGAGATCGACTTCGACGCGAATAAGGAAAAGTCGCTTGAAATAATCCATCCTGAGTTGCGCTTGGTCACCCAGGCCCTGCGCACTCTTGAAAGCCTCGAAACGAACACCGAGGTGCAAGCGATCCCCGCTCGCGTCCTGGTCGTAGACGACGACGAACAAAGCTGCGACTTGCTCTGTCGACATCTGCGTAAGGAGGGGCATGAGGTAGAGGTGGCGAAAAACGGACGCAAAGCGCTGCATATGCTTCGAAGCGACTATTTCGACATTGTGCTACTCGACATCTTCATGCCGGAGCTCAATGGCTATCAGGTTCTGGTCGAGATGAAAAAACACAAGCGGCTACGCCAAATTCCGGTAATCATGATCTCCACCCTCGACGATGTCGACAGCATGGTACGGTGCATCGAGCTGGGCGCCGATGAATACCTGCCGAAATCGTTTAATCCCGCCATGCTCCGCGCGCGACTTGCGGCCTCTCTCGAAAAGAAGCGACTTCGAGACCGGGAGCGGCACTACCTGGAACAGATTCGAATGGAACGTGAACGTTCCGAGCGTCTGCTGCTCGACATTCTTCCGAACGCAATCGTCGAGCGGCTCAAGAACGGCGAAAAAACAATCGCCGACGACGTTGCCGAGGTCACAGTGCTTTTCTGCGACATCGTTGGGTTTACCGAGTTCAGCGCGCGCTTGAGCGCGGCTGAAGTGGTCCGCCGCCTGAACGAGATATTCCTGCAATTCGATACGCTGGTAGAGAAACATGGTCTGGAAAAGATAAAGACCATCGGTGACGCCTACCTGGTTGTGGGCGGATTACCGGGTTCGAATCCGGATCACGCTCAGGCGATTGCCAAGCTTGCCTTAGATATGCAGGACACCATGGCGGATTTGAATAATTTTTATCCGGAGCCGCTTGAATTCAGGACCGGTATACATACCGGGCCAATAGTCGCCGGAGTAATTGGACGCAAACGATTCACTTATGACGTGTGGGGCAACGCGGTGAATATCGCCAACAGAATGGAGTCCCACAGCCTACCCGGCAAAATACAGGTTTCTGAATCAGCCCACGAGTTGCTTCAGCACGCCTTTCTGCTCGAGTATCGGGGAAATCTGCCGATCAAGGGCGCAGGAGAGATGGCGACCTACTTCTTGAACGGCCAGCGCTGATCGTTGAACCGCACACTGCGGTGAGCGCGAACCTGGCGGCGACCCGCACCAGCCACACCCCGGCACCCGCATCAACCGCTACCGCTGCTCCCTCCCGGGCCTGACGGGGTTCACGATCTAGCGATGCGAGGGGACCGGCGCGGGTCACCAGAAACCTGAGAATCTCAAGCGGTGAAGGAACAGCAGGCGCTCCCACGCCGCGGCAATTTATGACCGGACTCGAACCGGACTTTTCCAGGATCGAAGCACCGCTGCGGAACATGTGTCTTGCCTTGCGCGGATCAAAATTAAGTTTTTGACTCTCGCGCAAGCCCTGCGGCATCGGCTTTCCCAAGGAGGCAGAAAATACAGGTAAAATCCTCGACATCCAAGCCCGGCCCGGCGAGTTCGCCTGCGCGCCTGATAATCGCCGATTTCAAACACAGATGTCGATTCATGTAAAGCAGCGAATATCGGCCAGCCTTTGAATCCCCTTGCATCGACTGTTAGACGCAGATGAAAAGGCGCAAACGCTTTCCCCGCGATCGCCCCCTCGGAGCCGGGAACGCGCAATGAAATACGGTTTTGGGCAGCCGGAGCGCCGGTTGATGACTTCGCCATTTCCCTTATTGAATAGATTCCATCTTTCCACATGGCGGTGTGATCAATGAGCGCATCAGATTCGATTATGGCTTCGCTCTCCGCCTACATCTCCGGCGCAGCAAAACGGAAGCTTCTGCCTGAAGTGGTCGAGAAGACCAAGCACCACGTTCTGGATACGATGGCCGCGGTGGTCTCCGGCTCGCGACTGCCCCCTGCGGGGCCTGTGCTGCGTTACCTTGATTCGCTTGGCGGCACGGAGGAGGCGCTGGTTTGCGGCACATCGACGCTTACTACCGCGGTCAACGCAGCCATGGCCAACGCCATGCTCGCCCACGCCGACGAGACCGATGACTCCCATCTCACCTCGCGCAGCCATCTGGGCTGTGGCGTCGTGCCCGCGGCGCTTGCGATGGGAGAACGCGAAGGCAGCTCTGGAGAGAGCCTGCTGCGCGCAGTAGCCCTCGGCTACGACATCGGCGCCCGCGTTTGTCACGCCCTCGGTACCGATCAGCTCTACGCGGCGGGGCACAGCACCCACACCTTTGCTCCCACATTTGGCGCTGCCGCCGCTGCCGGCGCGCTGGCAGGGCTGTCGGCGCAGCAGTGCCGCTGGCTGCTCTCCTATACGGCGCAGCAGGCCTCGGGCGTCAACTGCTGGCAGCGTGACCGGGACCACATCGAGAAAGCCTTCGATTTCGGCGGCATGGCCGGGCGCAACGGCGTCACCGCCGCCACCATGGTGCAGGCCGGTTTCACCGGGGTGGATGATGTTCTTTCCGGCCCGCGCAACTTCCTGCTCGCTTTCTCGCCGGAGCCCCAGCCCGAGCGCTTGGTTGAAGCGCTCGGGGAGCGTTACGAGATCATGCACACCAATATCAAGAAATGGTCGGTGGGATCGCCGGTGCAAGCGGTGCTCGACTCGCTGCAGGCGCTCGTCGTCGAGCCCGGCCTGAACGCGCGGGACGTGGACACCGTTGTGGTGCGGATGTCGGATCGCGAGTCCCACGTGGTCGACGGCTCGGGTATGTCGAATGTCAACGTCCAGCACCTGGCAGCGCTCATGATCGTCGACGGCACGGTCAGCTTCGCTTCCGCCCACGACTCGTCGCGTGTCGACGATCCGGCGATTCAGGCGCTGCGCGCGCGGATCGAGCTTCGCCCCGATCCGGATCTTCCGCGGCGGCACCCCGTTGTGATCCTGAAGACCGGTGACGGAAAGACCCGCGAGCACGCCACCGCCGCGGTCCGCGGCACGCCGCAAAACCCCATGAGCCGCGAAGAGGTGGAAAACAAAGCGCGGGAACTGATGGCGCCCATTCTGGGCGGCGAGCGCACCGATGACCTGATCGCGGCCATGTGGGGCCTGGAGAAGATTGCGAACGTTTCTGAACTGCGCTTCTGGCTGACCGCCTGAACCGCGGCCGGTCTTTCACCGCCGCGATTTTCAGCCGCGAAGGCTGCGCAAAGCGGTGAGGTCATCGGATTCGAATAAAGCCTTGCACAGCGCCGCGGTTTTCTCCAGGCGATTCTTGCTCCAGCCGCCGAAGCGCGCATTGGCCTCGTACTTGGCCGCAAGCTCCTGCGCGGAAAGCGGCGCCCGCCGGCCGCCGCGAAGGTGGGGCTGATTGAATTCACGCACGCTGCCGTCGCCGAACTCGACCCGCAGGTGACCGGTGTAGTTCGCGGGGTACTCGTTGGCGGGATCGATCTCATAGTTAATGTGCGAGGCGACTTCGAGCACCCTCGGATCCGCGATCCGCGACTCGGTGAACTGGCGCAATCCCGCAGCGCCGTCGACGAAAGCGACGGCGATACAAAAGGGCACGCTGAATTTCGCCGAGTAGGCGGTGGTCGGGCTGCGCTTTTCCGCCAGCGGCTCCCAAAGCCGGTGTACCGTGCCCTCCCCCACCTTGCAGCTAATCGAGCGAATGCGATCCGCGGGCACGCCCGAGGCGCGAAGCGCAAGCGCGCAGTCGATGAACGGTTGCGCCATGGTGCCGCAAGCATAAGGCTTGAAGGCGATGCCCTCCGCAAGCCAGCGGCTGCCGAGCCTCTGGGTAAGGTGTCCAAACTCCGGATCGACGTCGGGATGGCAAAAAGCATGCACGAAACCGTGCTGGCCCTCGAGCACGGTGCGCGGTCCGGAGAATCCGGCCCGCGCCATCAGCGCCGCGCGGATCCCGCACTGCGCCGCCCAGCCGGCGTGCAGCCGCTTGGTGGAGGTGCCTTCGGCCAGATACTCGATGATCCCCGAAGCCATGCTCCCGGAGATGCCAAGCGCGCTGGCCAGATGCCGCGGGGGCAATCCCAGGGCCGTGCCCACGCCCAGGGTCGCGCCCAAGGCGCCGATAACCGCGGTGGGGTGAAAGCCGGCGCGATGGACCCCGGTCCGTACCACCAGCGCCATCCGGCACATGAACTCTACCCCGACCGCAACGCCGCGAAGCAGATCGGATCCGGCGCGCTGGTAACGCTCGCAGGCAGCGAGCACCGCCGGCACCACCACGGCGGCCGTGTGCACCGGCGTACCCTCGAAGGTGTCGTCGTAATCTTCGCCGTGGGCGGCGGTGCCATTGACCAGCGCCGCGTCGAGGCAGGACACCGCCCGTCGGTGACCGATGGCGGTGCAGCTCCCTTTGGGCTCGAATGTCTCGAGCAACGCCTCGACGTAATCGTTTCGCCTCGCCGCAACGCACAAGCCCACCGTGTCCAAAAGTTGGCGCTCGACCACCTGCGATACTTCCGACGGCAGCGACGCGGGCTCCACGCCCGCGGCCCACACGGAAACACGCTCTGCAAGGGCCTCGCCGGCTGCGGGTAAAGCGATTTCTAATTGCGTTTTCATCGGTTGAAAATCGAACGGGACCTCACAAAACTCCACCTCCGCCGTGTTCGCGCTCGACGAAGGTGCCGGAACTTCAGGCTTCGAACGTCGAAGACCGCATGCGCTCCACTGCTCCGGCTTCGCTGTTCACGTTGACGCTTCAGCCCGCACCCACTTCCGCTTCAACTTCAGACTGCTTTCTGGAATGCAGCCAGTTGCGCCACAGGGAGATGGCGACAAACAAGACGGCGGTGAGCAGCAGTCCGGCGGAAACCGGATCGTCGATGAAGATCCCGTGGTCGCCGCCGGAAACTTGAAGCGCCCGGCGGTAGTTGGACTCCACCATGTATCCGAGGATCACGCCCAGAACCAGCGGCAGGAAAGGAAAACCCAGAGCCCTGAAAAGATAGCCGATGACGCCGAAACCCAGCGCCAGGGCGACGTGGAAAATGCTGCCGTCCACCGAATACACCCCGGAAAGTACGAGCGCGTAGATGAACGCCAGCAGATAGGGCTTCGGCCGGTTCACCAGCCAGATGAGCGGCGTCATGATCAAAATTCCGATGGGCAGCTGGGCGAAGTTGGCAACGAACAGCCCGCCGAAAAGTCCGTACACCAGATCGGGATATTTCTCGAACAAAAGCGGCCCAGGAAGCAGGCCGTGCATGAGCAGCCCGGCAAGCAGAATGGCGGCGGAGTTGGAACCTGGAATGCCGAACACGAATGTGGGCACCAGGGTGGTTGCGGTGACGGTGTTATTCGCCGCTTCCGGCGACGCAATGCCCTCCGCCGATCCGTGGCCGAATTCTTCCGGTGTCTTAGACCATCGCTTGGCCTCGTTGTAGGACATGAATGAGGCGATGGTTCCTCCGGCCCCCGGCATCGCGCCCTCGAAGGCGCCGATTCCGGATCCGATTCCCAGCGCGCGGCGGCAGCGCCACATGAGCCGCAGGCTCGGAAGCTTCACCCGGGTATCGCGGTCGGTCTGCTGCCACGGCGGCAGACCCGACTGCACCAACAGCTCGCTGACCGCGAACACGCCCACCATGACGACGATAGGGGGTATGCCGTTCATGAGCTCCGGTCGATCGAAGGTGAAGCGCATGACGCCGGTTTGGGGATCGCTACCCACGGTGGCAATCAGCAGGCCGATAATCGCGACCATGAAGCCCTTGAGCGTCGATCCTTCGGTGAGGGTGGCGATGACGCTCAGGCCCAGGATGCCGAGGGCGAAGTAAGCGGGCGGGGTGAAAAGAAGCGCAACGTTCGACAGCGGTTCGGCAAGCATCACCAGTAGAATGATGCCAAACAATCCGCCGATGACGCCGGCGACCAGGGAAATACCGAGCGCCTCGCCCCCGCGGCCCTGTTGATGCATGGCGTAACCGTCGATGGTGGTGGCGGCGGCGGCGTTGGTGCCGGGGGTGCGGATCAGAATCGCGGGAATCGATCCCCCGTACTCCGCGCCGACGTAGGTGGACACCAGCAGCACCAGCGCCACCACCGGCTCCATGGCGAAGGTGAACGGCAGCAGCAGCGCCATGGTGATGGAAGGGGAGATCCCGGGCAGCGCGCCACCCAGGATACCCCAAGCAACGCCACCCACGGCGGCAAAAGCCGCGGGAGTCGTGGTCAGCACGCTCCAGGCAAGAGAGAACGGATCGCTCACTCAACCCACCCGTGCCTGCCGGCGAGCATCGTCTGCGACGACACACCTGGCGCCTGGGTTGTTTTGTTTGCCGCGCCCGGCACGACGTCACACGCCCAGCGAAACCAGCAGCCGTTCCCACACACCTTCCGGCTGTCCGATATCGAGCAGAGCAACAAACAGCAGCCAGAAGGAGAACGCGCCGCCTAAGGCGATAGCCGGCGCGCGCCAGCTTCGCGCCGCGCCCTGGTAGAGGCTGGTCGCAAGTATCACCAGCGCGATCCCCACCATGTAGCCCACGATCTCGGCAATCACGACGTAACCAACACCAATGCCGAGCATGCCCATGGCGAGCAGGTGGGGACGCCATCGCTTCTCAAATGTTTCCGAAGCTGCCTTGTCCCGAGTTCTCCAAAGTTTGATACAGGCTTGCGCGATGAGAAGCAGGGAAAGGACGCCGAGCACGACGGCGAGCAGTTTCGGCAGGCCGGCGGGTCCGACCGGATCGGCCATGAAGCTGGTGCCGATTCCGGTGGCCCCGTAATACACGATGCCCGATATGACGAGCATCGCGATGCCAGAGGCGAGGTCCTTCCCCATGGCCGTACCCGATAGGGCGATCTATGTTGACTTGCGCGGGATCGCTACTTCTTGGTAATGCCGTACTTGGTGAAAAAGGCCTTCTGATTCTCGGCAAATTCCATCAGGAACTTGTTGTACTCGTCGTGCTTCATGATCGTCGGCACCAGACCCGCGGACTGGTACCATTTCTTGAAGGCGGCCTCTTCCAACACCTGGGGTATCGCAGTTTCCCAAGCTTTGATCACCTCTGCCGGCTGTCCCTTGGGCGCCGCGATGCCGCGAAACTTGTCCAACACCACGTCGACGCCTTGCTCACGGGCCGTGGGCAGATCGGGGAACCGGCTGGTGCGTGCGCGGGTGGCGACCGCAATCAGGCGCACCTTGCCGGCTTCCAGCTGGCCGAGCAGCTCCTGGGTCTCGCCAACGCCCACGTCCACCGTTCCGTTGAGAACACTGATAAGAAGATCGCCGCCACCGTCGTGAGTGACGATGATCGCTTCGACGCCTGTCTTGCTTTTCACCTCTTCCATCATTTGGCGCTCGGCTGATCCCGGTGAGCCGGTACCGAACTTCACCGTTCCAGGGTTGGCTTTCGCATCCTCGACGACCTGACTCAGCGATTGATACTTGCTGTCGTTGCGCACGTACATGATCTGGGGATCGAGGAAGATGTTGACCACGCCCTCCAGGTCTTTGTAGGTATGCTTTGGTTTGCTCAGAAGCGAGGTGTTGATAAAGGTTGGCGTGGTGCCATAAAAGATCGAGCCGTCGGCGGGCGAATTAGCCAGCTTGGCCATGGCTTTCGCTCCGCTGCCGCCGCGCACGTTCTCGACCACGAGGTTGGTGCCGAGAATCGGTGCCAGGTGTTTGACCATTTCGCGCAAATATACGTCGGTGCCCCCACCAGGGCTGGAATGAGTCACCAGCGTCACATTCTCGTGCGGATAGGACATTTGGGATTGGGCCGGTAGGGCAATCAACGCAAAGACGGCGCCGAGCAGCCATATCGCGGATTGAATAACTCGTTGGGATTGCATCATCTGTCTCCTCTGGTTCGTTCTATGTGTTTTCGTACTTCAGCCCCGCCGTGCCGTGTGCCCCCCGGCGCGGGCGCGCATGCCGATTGAATCCGTTCGGTTGGAGGTCACCGCATCAAGGTCCCATGCCGCTGGCTAACGCAGAATCGCGGGGAGGCAGGGGCAGCGATGTCGTTGTTGCCGAGCCGTGGAAGACCGGCCCCGTGGGCGGTACCCATCGACAAGCGCTAGAGCATCTATCAGACAGAATGCCGGACCCGGTGTCAACGGCAATGGAACAAGGCTCCTGCTGATGCGCGGCCGTCCTATTGACGACGCGGGCGCCGGAACGGAGACTGCGTGCTCTATCTTCGAGACCGAAGGGGACTCAGAAAGCATGAAAATTGCGCATCTTGCGATCCGGGTGGACGATCTGAACGCGGCCGGGGAATTCTACGAAAACGTGCTCGGCTTCAGCGACGTCCGCCAGGGACACACCCGCGACCACTACTCGCGCCACCTCACCGATGGCAATCTGGACATCGCGCTGATCCAGTACGACAAGGGCGCCAGCTCCAGGGAGGCCAAGGCCGCCGGGGAAGGACCTTGTATCCACCACTTCGGCATGGAGGTGGAGGATCTCGACGAATGGCTAAAAAAGATCAAGGCGCTCGGCTGCGAGATTATCAGCAACCCCGGCGTGGTCCCGGTCAAGTTTCGGGCGCCCGGCGGAATCGTTGCAGAAGTTGCGCCCAAGGGGCATTTCGACCTGACGCCGCGCTGAACAGACTTTCCGCGGCCTCAATCGACGATTCCGCGCCAGAGGAACGACAGCCCGCCAGCCAAAATCAGTATTTCCACGAACATCGTGTGCAGATGCACCGCGGTGTGGTCAAGCATCCAGCGGGCCAGATAAACGCCAGGCACGGAAACCACGCCCACCAGCACGCCGATGAGGGCAAGCTGCGGCGTCAACAGCGCCATGGTTCCGAATGCCGCAACCTTGGTGGTCAGGATCGTCAGCCCGATCACGGCGTCCGTTCCGATGAGGACCGTTCCCACCAAACCATTGCCCAGCAGCGCCGGGATGACCAGCATTCCGCCACCCAGCGTGGTGCCGGAAAGAAATCCGTAGACGCTTCCAATTCCGGCCAGACCCGCGTGTCCCACTCGCCAGGCGCGGCGGGCGAGATGGCGACGTAAAGGCACGAACAGAATAAGGAATACGCCCATCACGATCGCAATCGCGCGCGGCGGCATACTCACGTAGACCATCGATCCTGCGATGGTGGCAGGCAGCGCCGTGATCAACACCGCGGTTACGGGCGGCCACCGCACGTCGTGGCGAAAAACCCACACCCGGGCGACGTGATTGATCATCATCGTCACCGCGATGGTGGGTATCAATGCCTTGACCCCAATCACCGGGGTGATGGCGATGGCGATGAGGACTCCGCCACCCATACCGCTCAAGCCTGCGGCCACCGAGCCTGCGAAGGTGAGCACGGCGATGATCGCGAGTCGCGGAGCCTCGATTTGTGCCAAGCCTGGAAACAGGTCCTCAATCATGGGGCACCAAACAGGCTGCAGCGTGCAGCAGCCCAGCGGGCGCACATTGGCGCAAAGGCCACTGCGCTTTTCTGAAATTCAAGGAATTCAAGAATCAGCGATTCAATAAGACCGGTTTGGCAATCCTTGTTGCGATCGGCCGCTGACAGACCACAAGCCGTAATTCGAATCATTCTGTCCTTAGTTTCTGGCTTACCGGTATCGGTGCACGGCACTTTTTCGCGACTGCGCGCTGGCGTGGTTCCTTAAAGGCGTTTGGTGCGGGTGCGTGGTTAGGGACATCGAAGTCCCCGCTGGGTCTTCTTGCTTCATCATCAGCTACACCCCGACCCCACTTTGAGGCTTTTGTTAGCGGCGCGTAAATTGGGCGGGAGACTCGCTGGCCGGGACAAAGACCAGCGCGATCTCCGGTAGTCGCGCCGGAAAATCGAGTTCACCCGTCGAGGCGCGGACCTCGCACCTGAATCGTCACTCAGATCAGCTTTCTACTAAACGCGTTTTTTGGCTGATAGGCGACGAATTTTCCTAGAGGCGATAGCTATACGAGAGGGTCGTTATCCGGCTGATGGTCAGGGACAGTTTTCACTCACGGACTCGACCGAGATGGCGCCGCAATGGAGTGCAAGCATTACTTCCGGAATTCATCACAAAGTGTGCCTCGGGCCTTATCTCCAGAGAGATATGGAGATATGGTCGCCCGTGGGGTAATGCTTGAACCCCGCGCTCAATAGAATCAGGGAATACATTATGGCCGAATTCCATCATCAGCTGGACGCCTGTGGGCTGAATTGTCCGTTGCCCGTGCTGCGGGCGAAAAAGACGCTAGACAAGATGGCCAGTGGTGAAGTGCTGCAGATTATTGCCACCGACCCCGGCTCGGTTACGGACATGGCGGCTCTTGCCAGACAGACGGGCCACAAGCTGTTGGAATCTCGTCAGGAGAGCGACAAGTACTATTTTTTGATGCAAAAGGGGTGAATCTCTCCGACTGAACCGTTGGAGCAAACTTGCCCCTTTTTCATCGCCCGCGCAGTTACATCCAGCTCTGCTCCCGACCGCCGCTCCAGGGGCCGATGGACCTCGTTTAACGGCATATTTCATCGGAGATATGGACCACCCGCAGGGGCCGGGTATCATCGGCTGACTTGGGGGCGAGCGCCTCGTACCGCTTGGGATGGCGCTAACGTCCTGGAATTAGTGGAATTTTCCAGTCCTTCCCGATTAACGTAGTTAACATATATCGAATCCACGAATAGCCTATAGAGCTATGCCCAGGGGCCAGAAAAAGCAGGCTGAACTGGTCGTTTCGGCCCCAGGCTCAACCCGTGGTTTGAACACCCGCCAGATTACCCTCGCCAACTGCTCTTCGCTGCTCGGATTCCGGGAGGCCACATCTCCGTGGACTCGCCGGTAACTGCTGAGCAGAAGCCGGAAACCGTTCGGGCGGCGCTCGCCGCCGGCTACGCGAAGATCTTCGGTCAGCAGTGGCCGGTTTGGATCGGCGGGGTGCTGTTCGGGGCTATCAATGTTTTTCTGTTTGCCTTCGACAAGCCCTGGAGCGCGGCGGACGGCGTGCGCAACTGGGGAGACTGGTTCTTCAACTCCTTGGGGCTGGCCGAGCGGGAAATCATCACGCCCTCGCTTTATTCCACCTCGGTACTGAATTTCGGGATTATCGCAGGGGCGCTGGCCGCCGCCCTGCTGGCCCGGCAGTTCAAGCTGAGAATGGCGCCGCCCTGGGAACTGTTCAAAGGGCTGGTCGGCGGATGCTTCATGGGCGTCGGCTCGGCGCTGGCCTTCGGCTGCAATATCGGCGGGTTTTTCAGCGCCACCGCCGCCCTCTCCCTGGCCGGGCTGGTCATGATGGCGGGCCTCATGGCCGGGGTCGTGGTGGGACTTAAGCTGCTGGTGTGGGAGGTCAGCTACATCAGCCTGCCGGCCTGGGCCGAGCGATTGCCGCCAGCGAAGGGCAGGTCCTCCAGCGAGTGGGGTCGACTTCAGCCCTGGTGGGGGTTCGCGGTCCTGATTCTGGGGTTGGCGCTGGCCCTGGTCTACGACGCCAATGACTATCCGGTGCGGGGCGGCTTTTTGCTCTTCGGGGTGGTGATCGGGCTTTTCATGCAGCGTACCCGCTTTTGTTTCGTGCGCGCCTTCCGCGAGCCCTTCATGACCGGCAACGGCGATGCCACCAAAGCGGTGGCCGTCGCCATCATTATCGCCGCCACCGGATTCACGATTCTCAAGTGGACGGACCTGCGCGAGTGGGAAACCCAGGTGTCGTCGGCCTTCTGGATGGGAAGCCTGCTCGGCGGCTTCATTTTCGGACTCGGCATGTCCATGAGCGGGGGCTGCGCCACCGGATCTCTTTGGCGCGCCGGCGAAGGCCATGTGAAGCTCTGGGTGGCGGTCATCGCTTTTGCCCTCTCGGGCTCCCTGTTCCGCGGCTGGATGGTGGATAGCGGTATAATCAACCGAATCGGCGAGCCGGTGTTTCTACCGGACGTGATCGGATTCAAGACCGCGCTGACCTTGGTCATCGCAATCATGTGTTTATGGTATTTTTTGGCCACGTGGAACGAGGTTAAACGGAAGCTCGTCATCGTCTGACCATGGACATTCGCTGCCCATGCGCCGAGCGACGCTTCCAGTTCAGTCCCACCGCTGCACAGGGAAAACTGTTGCCAAAGCGGGGGAAAATCACTAAGGAGGATAGGTAATGAGGTTCACAGGCATACTGGCCGCGGTCGCCGCGGCCTTTCTTGCGGCAGGCGTTAGCTCTGCCCACGACAAGGGGACGAAGTTCGGTGCGCCCACGGAGGGGATGACGACGAAGGAGTATCAGGAGCTGGTATTTCTCGATCCCCAAAACACCATCCGCATGGACTGGCACGCGGTCAAGGGGATGGACGGTAATTTCCTGATCGATAACCAGGGTGACCCCACGGTATCGGTGGTGGACTACCACAAGGCCGAAACGGTGAAGAAGATCGATCTGGGCGAGACCGGCAACCACCACATCTGGATCCTGCCGGGTCTGCGCTATGCCTGGTCGTCTCAGCGCTATGAGAAGGACATCTGGTGGACCATCGATCTGACGACCCAGGAAGTGGTCGACAAGTTCCACGTCAGCATGGACGGCAAGAAGGTCATCGCGCCGCTACACATTGGCTTTGCCTACACGCAGCCGCTGGCGGTCACCGGCAATATTCTGGACACGGAGCACGGCTATCTGACGTTCCTCAGCACCGCCACCCGGCGCCCGCTCAAGACGATTGAGATCAGCTGCCCGGGGGCCCGTGACGCCATGTTCAGCCCCGATGACCGATTGGTGTTCACCACCTGCCAGCAGGAACCCAAGGGCGTATCCGTGGTCGACGTCAAGACCATGAAGGAACTGAAATGGTATCCGATTAAGGGTGGTCGCGCAGGCGCCATGTCGCCGGACGGCAAGTACTTCATGTCGTCGAACAGCAAATCGGTGTGGTTCTTCGATACCAAGACCGCGGACATCGTGAAAAAGATCGAGGTTCCGGGCGGCGGCGGCAACATCACCTGTCTTGCGGACAGCTCGAAGTGCTACGTGGGTCTGCGTAAAGCCGAAAAGGTTGGCGTGATCGACATGGCGAAGCTCGAGCTCATCAAGACCATTCCGACGGGTAAGGACGCCAACCGCTTGTATTTGAACCCGGCGAACCCGCGCTACGGTTTGTTCGCCAACGAGTCCGGCAAGTCCGACGAGATCACCGTCATCGACACCATGAAGGACGTGGCGATGAAACAGATCACTACGGGTCTCGGACCGCACAACATCGCCTTCGACCCCGAGGGCACGCGCGCGGTGGTTTCGACCAAGAAGGAGCCGGTGGCGACCCTGGTGGACACCTCGTCCGCGGATCCCATGGAGTGGGACACGATCACCACCGACCTCGAGGCGGGGATCCAGAACAATGGCGTTCGCTGGGTGCCGACTCCGCAGGCGCTGCGGGCCAAGCTCGCGGCCCAGTGACGCCATCAGCCATCCGGATCGGGGTGGGGCAATTTCAAGCCCCAGTGCGTACTCGGGTATAGAATCGGCAGGCGGTGTGCCCGTCCCCTGGGATGGGCACACCGTTGCCGGTTTGGAGTGAGCGGACGCTGCTCACCAAGTGTTGGAGGACACAATATGAATATTGACGGTTTTCTCACCAGACGTCGGTTTCTACGCTACGCGAGCGTGGGCGGCATTGCTGTGCCCATGTTCTCAACCGCCGTGATACCGAACGTCGCCTACGGATCTGCTTTTCAGCTTGCGGCCAACCCTGAGAGCCTGACCGACCTGGAAAAGATGCACGTTCCCAAGGTGACCCTGCCGCCGGTGGTCGAAGACGGCAGCCAGGCCCCCATCGTGGTGGAAGTGGACCATCCCATGGAACCAGACCACTACATCAAGAGCATCCAAATCATGAACTTCACCGATCCGGTCGTGATCAAGGGTAAGTTCTACTTCACCCCGGCAAACGGTGAGGTGTATCTGGGCACACAGATCCGGCTTGCCGGCGGCGAGTCCAAGGTCTGGGTGGTCTGCGAGTGCAACCAGCACGGTAAGTGGGCAGCCAGCAGGGAAACCAAGGTCGCCGCGGGCGGCTGCTAGCGGCACGAAAATGGGTGTTCGCGACTCGGAATCGGGTTACACGGGGTTCGTAGCCACCCTGCTGCTTTTCGTCTCAGCGATCTGGGGGCCCGCGGTCTCCGCCGCCGAGGATTCCGGCGAGGTGAAAGAGATACGGATCATCGGCACCAACGATCTGCACAGCTATCTGCGGCCCGTCTACTACCGCTACCTCGACGAGGTAAAGCCCTGGGGAACGCAGTCGAGAGAAGGGGCGTACGAGCAAAAGGCGCGGTACGTGGGCAAGATCGGCGGCATGGCTCATGTGGCCACCATGATCCGGCGGCTTCAGGCAGAGAAACCGGGTGAATCCCTAGTCGTCGACGCCGGCGATACCTGGCATGGCGCCGGCATCTCGGTCTTCGACAAGGGCGTCTCGATGGTCAAGATCATGAACGCCATCGGCTACGAAGTCATGGCTCCGGGAAACTGGGAATTCCTGCATCCCAAAGAGCACCTGCTGGATTTGGTGGATCAGGCCGAGTTCCCGGTTGTTGCCTACAACGTTTCCGACAAGGAATGGGACGAGCCAGTATTCAAGCAGTACGCCATCAAGCAGGTAGGTGAGGTCAAGGTCGCGGTAATCGGCCTGACCTACCCCTGGACAGCGCTGACGTCCTCCGTGGCGGGGGCCGCGCAGTGGTGGAAGTTCGGAATCAAAGAGGAAGCCGCAAGAGATCTGATTGATGAAATCCGCGAGGAGCATGATCCGGATCTCATCGTGCTTGTCTCGCACGGCGGCTACGGGCTCGACCAGAAGTTCGCCCAGCGCATCGACGGCATCGACGTCCTGGTGAGCGGTCATACCCACGACGAGATATACGACCCCGTGGTGTGGAACGACACGATCGTGTACCAGGGCGGCGCGCTCGGAAAATTCGTCACCAAGCTGGACGTCAAGGTGAAGAACAAGAAGGTGGTCAGCTACAACTACCAACTGTTGCAGGTGCGCCAGTCCGAAATCGAGCCGGATCCCGAGATCGAGAGGCTTATCGACGAGGCATACCGGCCGCACGAGAAACGGCTCTACGAGGTCGTCGGCCATACGGATGTGATGATTTACCGGCGCGCCTACTGGCAAAGCCCCATGGGAAATCTCCTCACAGAAGCGCTGCGGCAGATGACCGGGTCCGAAATCGCGTTTTTTCCCGCGTGGCGATACGGCGCCACGCTCATGCCTGGGAAAATCACCGCAGAGGACGTCTACAACCTTGTGCCGACCGATGGAAAGATCATCACCTATTCCATGCCTGGCAAAGCGGTCAAGCGGCTGGTGAGCAATATCCTCAACGGAGTCGTCAACAACGACGCCTACGCCCGGGTTGGCGGCGACATGATCCGTTTTTCCGGCATGAAGCTGGTCTACGACCTTTCGAAGCCCAACGGGCAGCGGATCGCGTCGCTGAGCGTCGACGGCAAGCCCATTTCCGACGATCAGATTTATTCAATCTCTTCAGTCCATACGCGCTTTCAGGAAAGCCCACTTTTCGGCGCGACCAACGTCAAAGTCACCGGCCGGGTGTTCGTCGAGGAGCTGATCGACTATATCCGCGAGCATTCTCCGATCAAGACTACCTTGGATGACCGGATCATGCCGATCAACCCAAGCTCATGAAGACATTCGGCAACTCATACACATTTATTTGATAAACGGAGCAAGATCATGGCAGAGAAAATCAAACCGCCAAGAATGAAGCTCAAGCGACGCATCAAGCAAAACGAGATCTTCAAGGTCAAGGTGCGCTTCGACCATCCGTCGTTCACGGGCCTTGGAATGGTGGATGAGAACGAAGAACTGTTCAATCGTGCGATACCGAGCACGTTCATCCGCAACATGCTGGTTTATTATGATGACGAGCTCGTGAGCCGCTTCAGGACGTCCTCGGCGATTGCAGATAATCCGCTTTTCACCTTCAAGCTGAAGGCGGTCAAGGAAGCACCGGTGAAGATCGTCTTCATCGACGATCAGGGCGAGCGCTGGGAAACCAGCAAAGACGTCAAGTTCAGAACATAGAGGGTGCTCGGGAGCGGGCGGATAGCGTCCGTCCGTGTCCGCACTCGTCCGGGAATCATCAGAGCAATGAGCAAGAACAGGATAACGATTGTTGCGGTCCTGGTCGCCAGTTTGGCGGCTGCAACCGGCGCCTATGCAGCCAAGGTCGTGGAGGAGATTCAGATCGAGGGTATGGTCTCACCGGCGAGCCCGAAGGCGCTCACGGCGGCCCTCGAGGAGAAGCTCGCGGTCAAGGTTCTAGGATACGAGTTCTACGGCACAGAGAACGGCTGGCCTATCCTAAAGGTGGAATTCGATTCCGGCGCGGTGTCCAAGGATCAGATCGAAAAGGTCATCGACTCTACCAAGGACCCCTCGGGGACGTCCTTCAGGGTTCACAGGGGCCAGGTGAAGATTCATCTGCCGCTGCTGGAGGAGGAGACCAAGGCCGACGGCGTCTTCGCCGCCGAGTCGCCGGACATTGGTCAATTAACGAATCCGATCCCGGCATCCGCCGACTCCCATACTCGTGGCCAGGAGCTCTACGTCAAGTTCTGCTCCAAGTGCCACGGCATGAACGGCAACGGGGCCGGGCCGTCGGCCCATGGCTTCTCGACCGATCCGCGCCAGCTCTGGAGCTGGTACCAGGCCGACAAATCCGCCGATCCCTACCTGTTCTGGTTCATTACCAACGGGCGTTCGGACATGCCACCATGGGGCGTGATCCTCTCCGAGAACCAGCGCTGGGATTTGGTCAACTACATCAAGACCCTTGCTCCACCGACCAACTAGACGGCGGGTTGCAATATTGCAGGGCTAAGCCTGCTACCGCGACAGCTCGAACGCCCGAAGCGATTACACTGTGAACATCGACGGTGATATCGTCACGAAATCGTTTGCGGTCGAGGATTTCGACGATCTGCTGAAGGACCTCCTCTCGGAGATTGAGTTACGGAACTACCGCATCACACGCATCAATCACATCGACAATGTGCTCGACCAGAAAGAACGTGGTCTCAGCACAAAGATGAAATTCAAGCATTACAAGATTGTCGAATTCTGTAATCTCAACAGCTGCGCGGAGATGATCTCGTCGGACATGCGGGCGGGCGTCTTCATGCCGGTAAGATTCATCGCTTATCAAGGTCGCGACCAGAGCAAGCCGCAGGTATCATTCTTGCGCCCGACGCGCTTTGCGGCGCTATTTGGCGCTCAGGGGGTGATGGATATCGCCGTCGATCTCGAAAAGAATATGAACGATGTTCTGGAAGAGCTCGTTTACTAGGTATTTGCTGGCCCTGGGAATGCTCGCGCTATTCTCTGTCCCTGGGGCGGCGATAGCGACATACGCCAGGGGCGGCGATTTCACGCTGACCGGTCCGGAAGGACCGCTCTCCCTCAGCGACCTGAGGGGAAAGGTGGTGCTGATTTTCTTCGGCTATACCGCTTGCCCGGACGTATGTCCTATTTCCCTTGCGCGAATTCATACCTGCTTTTCCGCCATGAACGCGGAAGAGCTCGATCGAGTGCGTGCGCTTTTCATCACCGTCGACCCGGAGCATGATACGATCGACAAGCTGCAGAAATACACCGGCTATTTCCACCCCAACATCATCGGGCTGAGAGACGAGTTAGAGACCATCAAGTCCGTCACGGATCAGTATGGGATCAAGTTTTCGAAGACCATGAGGCCAGAATCCGCAATCGGCTATTCGATCTCGCACTCAACCGATATTCTGCTGCTCGATTCCCGGGGACAGATTGTGGAGTCGATTCCGCACAACTCCGAACCCACCTATCTTCGTGCGCGCATTCGCGATCTACTCAATGCTCCTTAGCCATAGATCCAGCTTTGCTGCGTTGACCCGCAGGCTCGTCGCGCTGGTAGCCCTGCTGGCGCTAACAATAAGCGCGCGAGCCTGGGAGCACGAGGGATCGAAGGTGGCGTTCACCGAGTACCGGGAAGGAATCATCGAGGAACTCCGAAGCAAAAATAGACCGTACTTTTTGCTTTTTTCCGCCGAATGGTGTTACTGGTGCCACCAGTTCGGGGAGTTCACTTTGAGAGACGAAAAAGTTGCAGATTATTTGAACACCTACTACTCAAGCATCTTCATCGATGCGGATATACACAGCGCAGCCTATTTGAAATATCGCGCCACCGGCCTGCCCTACACGGTGTTTCTCAATCCCGATACGACCCCGCAGTTTCGCTATGCCGGTACCCTTTATCCCGACGATTTCCTGACGGTCATCAAACGGATTAAGATGAATGTGGTGCAAGGGCTCTCGGTCGAGGGCAGCGATGCGAAAACATACGACTACGAGCCACCCGAAAAGCTGGCGCTGGCTGACCTCAAGGACGCGGCGAACGGCTTTCGCGCCGGTCTGTTGGAAAACTTCGACCCTGCCGAACACGGGCTCGGCAAGGGCGAGAAAGCAGTCTACCCCAAGGCCTTTCTGTATTTACTGAGCGGTGGTGAAAGTGAAACTCGACAGACCGCCATTAAGTCTGTCCACAGCACGCTCAAGCGCGCCATCGAACGGATTTACGACCCCGTGGAAGGCGGCTTCTTTCGCTACGCCGAGACAAGGGGGTGGAATACCCCTCACTACGAGAAGATGGCCGACCTCAACGCGGGCACGGTGCTGCTCCTCTTCCGGCTGGATAAGCTCTCGCCGGCGCCGGCCCTGCTGGAAGCCGCCGACAAGACCCTTGGTTATTTGCGAACCACGCTCTACGACCCGGAATTGGGCGTGTTCCTGAGTTTCCAGCAGGCCGACGAGCATTATTACACCATAAAGTCACCTCAAGATCGGAAGAAGGCGGAAACGCCGACCGTTATCGATAGAGTATTCATCGATCGGCTGGCGCTGACGGTGAGCTATCTTCTCGATGTACTGGACTACCGCTCAGACGATGCCCTCAAGGCACAGATCGTGAGTTCGCTCGACTTCATTGAACGCAAGTTGATCGAGGACGGCACTCTTCATCGCTACTACGCTGTTGACACCAAGAAATGGGCGGGAAGAGGCACGCTTCAGGACTACGCGCTGGTTGCGCACACGTTTCTCAATGCCTCAAAGCGCCTGCAGACACCTCGCTACCGCGATCTCGCCCGTCGACTCGCAGACAAGACCATCGGTGAATTTTACAACCAGCGCATCGGCGTGCTCGCCGACCCGTCGCTGGGAAATACGGACGACGCCGAGTTTCTCATGGACGTAAACGGACTGATGGCGCAAACGCTGATAGGGCTCAAGGGCGAGGGCAATTACGCGGATTTGATCGACGCCATAATCACCTACTTCTCCGCCATGGACGAAGTTCTCGAAGAGAGACTGTGGGACGGCAAGGACTGGGAGTTTACGGAACGCTACGTGCCGTACCTGCGCGCCGCGGACAGCTATCTAAACGGACCGACGCTGGCGGCACACCAGCAATAAGTAATGGACACTCGAATACGCGAAAAGGCCGATTATCTTTCCTTTACGCTTACGCTCCAGCACCCGAAGTGGGATAGAAGCGGCCGATGAGAATGAGATGCCGAGGCTTCGCGCTCGCAGTACTGTCTGCTTCGTCGATCGGCCTGATCGCGGCGGAAGACCCAGCGGTTGTCGATCTGAGGGTGCTGTCGCCTCGTGTCGCGCATGACATTGTTCTCGCGGCAGTCCAAGACTGCGTCGAACGGGGCTATAAAGTCTCGGCCTCAGTCGTTGACCGGAACGGCAATCTGTCCGCGTTCCTGCGCGACCCGCTCTCGGGCCCGCACACGGCCAAGGTCAGTCAGCGAAAAGCCTTCACCTCCGCAACGTCGCAGGTGTCGACCGCCCAGCTCTCGTCACGGCCGGACCTCAAGTTCGCCCCCGGCATGCTCCTGATCGTCGGCGGCGTACCGATCAAGTTCAACGGCTACTTCTACGGGGGCGTCGCCGTCGCCGGAGCGACCCCGGAGATTGACGAGAAGTGCGCGGAGGCGGGAATCGAAGCGGTATCCGGCACCATGCTCTTCGTCGAGTAGGCGCGGCCCGAGGTGGTATTCCCGTGGATACCCCAACTGCGTCTTTGTACCGGAAACCCCTGATCCGAAAGGAGGTTTTTCGAAATTGAGTGCTGTCGCCTGAATCAAGCGTCCTCCCCTAGGGGACGCGCTTCCCGGATTTCCGTCAGCAGACGCTCGGCCTGCTCTTTGCTGGATGCGAATATCATTCGAACCGTACACTCGTCTTCCGCTGCCAGCTGCTTGCGCATGCCGCGGGTGAAGGTCTTGGCGTCCCGATAAGCTTCGAACTCGTCGACATACTCGAGACGCTTAGGTGCGAAAATTTTGTAAACGTAGTAGGCCATTTTTTAGAAGCTGTAGAAAAAAGTGTCTCCTGCACAAGCGGTCTAGGAAAGGTCTGATTTATCAGACCTTCCTTAGCTAAGCAGGAATGCGCCGCCGAATCCAATGACTGTAAGTCATTGAATTCGTGAGGCAAGTGGAAACCGCATTTTCACTTGCCGACTCTGAAAATTCCATGGATGGAATTATTCAGAGTTTCCCTAGTGTCCCGTCCCGTAAATATGTTGCGTATCTCGGCGAGCTATCAGGGGAGGAGGAATAGCCGTAGCTATTGCGACGAGTCGCAACGCCGCCACACGGCGCGGGAGCCGGCGAGATACCTAAGTTATTTGCGGGACGGGACACTAGTTCTGCTTTCTGGTGCCGATGCCCTCCTCGACCGCCAGCACGGCTGCTTCGACCCTTGAGCGTACCCGAAGCTTTCTCAGGATTGCGCGGACGTGAAGTTTCACCGTTCCGTTGGAGATCCCCAGCTCCCGCGCAATTTCCTTGTTGCTCTCGCCCTGCGCGAGATGACACAGGATTTCCATTTCCCTGGGCGTCAGCTCGGCGAAACGGTCGTCGGAATCCGAAACGGGCTCGTCGCCGTGCACTACCCGTGCCAGCACACCCGCCATCTCCGGCGCGATGGCGCGTTCTCCGGCCATAACTTTTCTCAGAGAGCCGATCAAATCGTCAGGCTCGAGGTCTTTGAGAAGGTAACCCTTCGCCCCGCCGCGCACCGAGGCGATGAGATCCTTGTCTTCCGTGCTGGTGGTGAGCATCAGCACCGGCGTTTTCACTCCCGCTTCGGTGAGCCGTTCGAGCACCGTCAGTCCGCCCATACCCGGCATGCGCACGTCCAGAAGAATCACGTCGGGTTCGAGTTCTTGCGCCAGAACACAGCCTTCCTCGCCATCTCCGGTAGTTCCTACCACCTCGATGCCGCGCCGTTCCAGGAGTTCCTTGAGCCCGCTGCGAAACAAGGTGTGATCGTCGATGATCAACACGCACAAAGGCTGCGCGTCGGACGCTCTGTTGACTTCAGCCGACACTGGCGCGCGTCTCCGTGCCGTGCTCCTCTGGAAGGGCGCTGAATCTAAGCTCAATACGTGTCCCCTCGCCCGGCTCGCTCTCTATCTGCAGCGTGCCGCCCAGTCGCGTCGCGCGCTCTTGCATGATCAGGAGCCCAACCTGTTCGCCCGGGTGTCCCGTCGTGTCGCGGGGCAACTCCATTCCCATTCCGTCGTCTTCCACCAGCAGCGTGTACTGACCCTCAGACTCGCAGCGCACCAGCAGACGCACGTTTTTTGCGTGGCTGTGCTTTCGGGCGTTGGTGAGCGCTTCGCGCACCACCCCGAGCACCTGCATCTCCGCGGCGGCGGGCAATTTGAGTCGACTGCACTCGGTGTGGAGGTGGGTAGAGATGCCGCTCGATCGACCGAATCGATTTACAAGATCTTCTAACGCCGCGACCAGTCCGCGTTCATCCATGGGCGCGCGGAAGTTCGCGACCAGTTCCCGCAGCTCGGTATTCAGTCCATCCAGAGTGTTTGTGACACGCCTCAGCTCGCGCCTTCCCTGGAACGCATCCTCGCTATCCAGAGTCTCAGCAAGAAGCTTTACCTGAAAGCGCAGGCCGGCGAGGCTTTGGGCCAGGGAGTCGTGCAGCTCGTGGGCAAGCGACGTGCGTTCCCGCATAAGCGTCAGATTGTGAGACTCCTCGTCGAGGCGGGTTTTGGCAATCGCCATGCCCAGCTGTTTTCCAACGCTTGACAGAAGTTTCTGCACTTCCTGGTCTTTCGCCACGTCGGCGCCCGAGGTAAAGAAGCTCAGGAGCCCGAGATTCTTCCCCTGGTAGTGCAAGGGCACCGTGACAATGACCAGTTCGATCTCGTCCCGACTGCACTCGTGGATGTCAACCTGATGATCGCGGCAGTCTCCGTCGAGCAAGGTCTCGATTTCCCTGAAGGCCGGATCATTTACCGGAGCCGACGCGGACGCTTCCTTCGCGCTCCCGGTGCCGAGGATGAACACCTCACCGCTCTCCTGCAGCAAGCGCACGACACAGCCGGTGCTGTTCACGATGGGCATGACAATTTCGGCAGACTTCTCGAGCAGCTCGGTCAGGTCGCTGGTGGCGTTGATAGCCGAGGCCACTTCAAAAAGGATCTCCAGCGATTTGTTCCTCTGATGAAGTCGCTTCGTCTGCTGCCACACCACGTCATCCATCTCGTTGGCCAGCTTCTCCAGGGCCTCGCTTAACCGGTTGATGTGAAAAGTGAGCTTCGCGAAGCGTCCCTTCTGCTTGGGTGAGATACGCGACGACAGATCACCGTCGCACATGCCGAGCGCCCAGTTGTAGAGCTGCGCAAGCGGAGCGAGGAAGTGGCGTCGGATCTGGTAAGCGAGCAGCAAGACAATGGCGGCGCCGACGCCCAGCGCCGCCCAGATTGCAGCGAGAAGCGCAGCGCCATCTTCGCCGTGTTGGACGATACGTGCACTGAGGACCGACACCAGGGCCAGGATCCCGAGCAACACCGCCAGATAAATCATCAGCGCGCTGGGCTTCAGCTCTTCGCTGCGTTGCGCCCAGTCCTCAGAGGGGTCGACGAGCCGTTTTAGCAGCGACCGGAGCGGACCAATGGAGGCATCCTCAGGCTCTATCGCCATGGTTATTCCTCGGCAGGGCGGCGGTAGTGCGGATCGTTGGGGTTCAGAAATATGAACCGGAACTCGCCGGGCTCAATTTCGACGTAGTCGAGCACCACGCCGTTGAGAAGCTCCTTCTGGGAGTTGGCGAAGACAACGTCCACGCCTCGGCTGTTGAGCAGCACATCTTCCACCCCGACCTCGTCGAAACCCATCTGGTACTCGATCGCTCCATCGGGCTTGCGACTGGCGGCAATACGCAGCGCGAGCTCCTCGGCGTCACCCCTGTGCGCCGATTGCCGAACCTGGCTGGCTGCCGCTTTGGTTAGCTTGAACATTGCAGATCCTGTTGACACAGGATATCAGATAGCGGGCGTCGACATCCCTTCGAGAGCAAGATCCCCCAACATCGGCGCTTGTGACTTTCGGCTGCTGCGAACAAAGGCAACGAAGCGCCGGGTCCAGGAATGGGCAGCGACATCGCGCAGATGGCTGAAGCTGGCGAGGACGTTGTGCACGACGATACCGTCGTGCTTGCCGTCGACGCCGTGGCCCCGGACAACCTCGTAGGCAAAGTCGAGTTCCGGTGCGCAGTTCTCGAGATCCGAGTAATGGAACTCGTGAGCGTAGAGGATCCGTTCGTTACTGCCACGGTCGAGCAGCGGCCAGGGACTTTTGCCGGTCTCCCGCAGCTTCACGTACCCGCGGCCCCGGGGCTTTTCGTGCATGACCGTATCTGCTTCGATCGCGCCCACCATTGATGTGCGCTTACCTTTCCATTGCAGTGATCGACTCAGGTACATGAGGCCGCCGCACTCTGCGTATACGGGCATGCCGGCTTGAATACGAGTTTTAAGCTCTCGCCGCAACTTGTCGTTTGCGGCCAGAGCGTCCATGTGCCGTTCCGGAAAGCCCCCCCCAATGAACACCGCGTCAACGTCGGGGAGCAACTCATCGCGCAAGGTATCGAAAAAGTGCAGCTCGGCGCCCGCCGCCTGCAGGCCTTCCAGATCCTCGGGATAATAAAATCCGAATGCGGCGTCGCGGGCAACGCCAATGCGTACTGGGCCGGCAGGAAAATCTGTCGCTTTCAATTCACCGTTTGCCGCGGGCCAGCGCACCTCAGCGGCAATGCGAAGCATCCGATCCAGGTCCACTTGGGCGCGCACCGCCTGGGCAAGGGATTCGACGATACGGGCAGCCTGCGGATGATCGTTGGCGGGCAGCAGTCCCAGATGCCCTTCCGGAATGGTCAGGTCCTTGCTGTCACAGATCGCGCCCAGGACCGGGATATCCGTGTAACGCTCGATGGCGGCGCGGAGCTTACTTTCGTGCCGCGGACCGCCGACGCGATTGAGAATTACACCGGCGGTGCGGACATCTTTGTCGAAGCGCGACTGCGCGTCCACCAGCGGCGCGACGCCGCGGGTCAGCCCGCGGGCGTCAACAACCAGAACCACCGGTGACTGGAGCAGTTTGGTCAGAGCCGCGTTGCTGTCGCTGCCATCCACGGCGACCCCGTCGTGCAGACCCTTGGTGCCCTCGATGATGCTGACATCGGTGTCGGATCCGTAGCGATTGCACGCGGCCACGATCTCCGATGGCGCCATGGTGAAGAAGTCTAGATTGCGGCACGGGCGGCCGGCGGCCCGGCCGAGCCACATGGAATCGATGTAGTCGGGGCCTTTCTTGAACGGCTGGACGCGATTTCCCCGCGCGCGCAGCGCAGCGCAGAGTCCGGTTGCAATCACGGTCTTTCCACAAGACTTGTGCGCGGCGGAGATATACAGATGAGCCATTGGCCTGCGTCAGCTCCCGCTGCGGAAATCGGGCACAAACTCGAGCACCTTCATGCCCAGCACGACGATCAAAAGCGCCATCGCAACGCCGCCGAGTCCCAGCAGCAGCTCGGGAAGACTCGGCTGATAGTGGCTGACAACACCGTCGAAGAAGCCGCTTTCGATAACTTCCTTGCCGGGAAATATCTGCAGCGGGAAGGCCAGTCCGCCAATGACGATGACGTAGATCTGCGCCAGACCGCCGAGCAGCACGAGGGCGGCGGCGGCGGCGATCCAGGGCCGCGATGTGGCCGTCGGCGGCCACAGCATGAGCCACAGCGGCGCCAGCGAGCCGGCGACAATCTGCCCCATCCAGAACATGCT
Organism: uncultured Gammaproteobacteria bacterium; assembly: GCA_947258715.1. Taxonomy (GTDB): domain Bacteria; phylum Pseudomonadota; class Gammaproteobacteria; order HK1; family HK1; genus CAMYJH01. Next base: position 14,341 of record CAMYJH010000005.1, on the reverse strand, counting down.
CGTGATCACGCCACCTTCCAGCAACAGAAAGCGTTCGACTCCCTGATAACCGGCGGCGTACAGCTTGACCCCGTGAGACACCATAACGAAATAGAGAACGAGGGTTACGAACCACGCGAGTATGCGTTTCAAACCGTGCACGACGGCGTCATCCAGAAAACGACCGGTACAGCCGCCTACCGCCATCAGCAGCAGGAGGCACGCAGCGGTGCCGAATGAAAGAGACATGGCGATGAACATGGGCGCCATAATGGCGACATCGTAGGCTTCGCGGGCCACCAGCACGCCGAAGATGAGACCGGTGCCGGTGGTGAGCACGATTCGCCACAGGAGCAGAACGGTGGCGACCGGTTTGGTGATTCGATTCATGCGCCGCTCCATGAGCGTCCAGAGGTAAAGCGCCGCAAGCAGAAGGAATCCGGTGTAGAGAAAAACGTTCCAGGCGAACACGGATTTCATGTTGAAGTGCGTGAGTGCGACCACGATACGATCAGGGCGCCCCAGATCCAGGGTGATGACCGCCAGGCCGCCCAGCAGCAGCGCCACGGCAAGCAGGGCCGAGAGCCGCGCGAAAGGCGCGTAAATCTTCTGACCCATGACCGATGATAGCGAAGCGACGTTCAGGGCGCCGGACGCGGTGACGATCAGAAAAATGGCGAACACGTGGGGGATGCCCCAGACAATCTGGTTGGTCATGCCCGTCACGTGGTGGCCTTCAGTTTCCATGGCGTGGGTGGCCCACAATCCTGCGGCAATGACGGCGGCGAGACCCGCCACCAGCGCGTAGAAGCCGGCGCTTCTTCCCTCGATCACGCTGAAGTCGCTGCTGCCCATGATTTTGCTCGCCGTTGCCATCCGCATCCGGCTCACAGGTTCTGGTAACGGACGCCGGTGTTGAGTCTCAAATCGGCACGCAGTTCCTGACTCTCCCGCTGCACCAAAGCTTGCGCCACGCTGCTGGCGGGATCGTTCAAGTCACCGAACTGGATCGCGCCATGGCCTTCGCGCTCGCACGCCTCCGCGCAGGCCGGAATGCGACCTTTTCCCTCGTCGATGCGATGCACGCACAGGGTGCAGCTCTCGACGGTACCCTTGCCGCGGGGCGACCACGGTTTCTGATCGGCGAGGTCTTCGTGAATGAACGAGCGGGCCTTGTAAGGACAAGCGAGCATGCAGTAGCGGCAGCCGATGCAAATGTGCTTGTCCACCAGCACCACGCCATCGGCGCGGCGGAAGGAGGCGCCGGTGGGGCAGACGTCCACGCACGGAGGATCCTCACAGTGCTGGCACATCAGCGGCAGCGAGGTCTCGCGCCCGGACTCTTTATCGCGCAGCGTCACCTTGCGGATCCACTGGGCGTCGGTCTGCGGCCGGCCGTGCCCGCTGATACCGTGCTCGTCGCTGCATGCCTGAACGCAGGCGCTGCAGTCCGAGGCACACTTACTGCTGTCGATGAGCATTCCCCAGCGCTGCGAGCTGCTGACCGGACCGCTCTCGGCACGGGCGCTGGGGAAGTCGATGAAACGCACGCCGGCGGCGAGGCCGAGCGCGACAGCGGCGCCGGTTCTGGTGAGAAAGCGCCGTCGGCTTTTGTCGGCGAGAGCATTGCTGCCGTCGGCCATCAATCAGTCCTTGGGGAAGCCGGTTTGGTGACGGCCAGCACCGGCGAGGTCGTCCATTCCAGTAATGTCATGCCCGCCTGGTCTGGCGCCGGAACCGCTGTGTGACATCCGAAGCAGTCCATTCGCACGCCGGCAAAGCTATGGCAGCTCTCGCAGAACTGGCCCTTGGCGTTGACGGCGATGGCGACACCATGCGCGTCGGTCTGCGCATGGCAGTCGATGCAGCCGACAAGGCTGTGCTTCGCCCCCCGTATGCCTCCGTGCACCGTGTCGTCCCGCTGATGCTGAAGAAAGCGCATGTGATCGCGGCGCATGACATCGGTGGGCTCCACGCACTCATCGCCCTTGGCCGGAGGTGGTATCGGCGGAAGCAGCGCGCTTCCCTCCTCCGCAGCGGCGATCCCGCAGAGCAAGATCAGCGCCGGCAATAATCCGAGGAAATTCAGCCTGGGCGTCACTCACCCATGCCCATATCGATATAGCCGCTGGGACAGACGTCGGAACAGATGTGGCAGCCGATGCAGCGTGCGTAGTCCGTGTCGACGTAACGGCCGGTGGTGCGTTGATCCTTCTTTACCCGGAATACCGCGTCCTGCGGGCAATAGATCACGCAGTTGTCGCATTCGATGCACATGCCGCAGCTCATGCAGCGCTCGGCCTCTTTGATCGCCAGCTCTTCGCTTAAGCCCACGATGCGTTCCTGAAAGTCCCCGAGCACCTCCTCGCCCTCCGGCACGCGCTCACCGCGCTGGATGCGCGGCGTCTCGGCGAAGTGGGCGAGGAACATGTCCTCGGCGGCGAGGATCTCGTGGCCGGACCGGTCCTCGAAGTTGTGGATGGCAAAGCTTGCCGAGTCCGTGCCGCGGTCCTGACTATAGTCATAGTCGTCGGGACCGAGGCTCACTTCGCGCAGCTTCTGCAGCAGACTGAAGTGGTGCACGTCGACTTTGGGACGGCGCGCCTGGTCATTGTCGCTTAAGTAGCGATCGATGCAGTCGGCGGCAATGGATGCGTGGCCGATTGCGGTCACCAGCAGATGCGGGCGGATGATGTCACCGGCGACGAAGTGGCCCTCGCGGTCGGGAACGCGGTAATGAGAGTCGGCGTCGATTAGACCTTTTCCGTTATCGAAGGATTCGAGCCCGGTCAGATCGCCGCTCTGACCGATGGCGGAGACGACGAGATCCGCCTCGACCTCGAACTCGGTGCCCTTCCTTGCTATTGGAACGTCGTCCACCAGGTCGCACTCGGCGAGCTTGAGGCCGCGGGCACGGCCGTTTTCGTCCAGCAGCACCTCGAGCGGCATCACGCCATCGCGAATAGTGACCCCTTCTCTGAGCGCATCCTCCACCTCTTGTTCGGCGGCGGTCATGCTTTTTTTCGGGAACAGGGAGGTCAGCGTGACCTCGGCACCGGTGCGCACCGCGGCCAGCGCCGCATCGTGGGCAACGAAGCCGTGCACCACCTGCTCTGGACGCTCCCGGGGATGAATCTGCTGAATCTTGCCCAGGCGCCGAGCGACGGAGACCACGTCGATGGAGGTGTCGCCGCCGCCGACGCAGACGACTTTTTCCGCCGTGACCTGCAGGCGGCCGGCGTTGAACGCGCGCAGCAGCTGCACCCCGCTGACGCAGTTGGGCGCATCGCTACCGGGCACCGGCAGCGGACGGCCGTTCTGGCACCCGATAGTCCAGAGGATGGCGTCGTGGCTTTGCTCCAGCTCTTCAACGCTCACGTCGCGGCCGACACGGGTGCCGAGCTTGGTCTCCACATTGCCCATGTCGAGAATGCGCTGGATCTCGTTATCGAGGAACGACCTGGGCGTGCGGTAGCCGGGGATACCGTAGCGGAGCATGCCGCCCAGCGCTTCGTGCTCGTCGTAAACGGTGCAGGCGTGCCCCAGGCGCCGAAGCTGATAGGCGGCGCTCAGGCCCGCCGGCCCGCCCCCGACAATGGCGACACGTTTGCCGCTTTCAATTTCAGGCTTCTCGAAGGCGAAACCTTTCTCTTGCGCGTAGTCGCCGATGTACTGCTCGACGGCGTTGATGCCAACGTAATCCTCCACCTCGTTGCGGTTGCATCCGTCCTGACAGGGCGCGGGACAAACGCGACCCATCTGCGAGGGAAAGGGATTGGCGCGGGTGACCCGCTGGAAGGCGTATTGCTGCCAATCGAGGCCCTGCGGCGGCTTCTCGAGACCGCGCACGATTTGCAGCCAGCCACGGATGTCCTCACCAGCAGGACAGCTGCCCTGGCAGGGTGGCGTTCGGTGCACGTAGGTGGGACAACGATGCGTGTGGTCGGCGTCGAAGATCATCTCTTCTAAGCTGGTCCATTTGTCGTCACCGTCGTGGAACTTACGCAGCGTGTGGTTGGCTTCGCGGTAGGTTTTGCTCCAGGGGCTGGCCACTCGGCGTTCTCCTCGTCTTATTGCTTGGTGCGTCTTATTGCTTGGTGCCCAGCACCACGGCGTCGCCGACCAGCTGGTGCAGGCTGAGTATTTGATCCATCTCAAAGCCGTAGTACGGCAACACCTTTGCGAACTGGCTCTTGCAGATGGCGCAGATGGCGACCAGGTGGGTAACGTCGTGGCGATCGACGACCTCTTTGAGCGCCTGCATGCGCGGCAACGCACCCTTGACCCGCAGCTCCAGCAAATCGTCGGTGAGCAGGCCTCCGCCGCCACCACAGCAGTAGGTCGCCTCGCCAATGGTGTCGGCGCGCATGTCGTAGACGTGGTTGCAAACTGCGCTGAGCACTTCACGAGGCAGGACGAACTGTCCGCCGGGGATGTTTCCCATGCGCGAGGCCCGGGCGATGTTGCAGGAATCGTGGAAGGTGACGCGGCGCTCGTCGTTGGCGCTGGAATCGAGAGTGAGCGCGCCGCGTTTGACCAGGTCGTGGGTCACCTCGACGATGTGCTGCGGTACCGGATAACGCGAATCCAGAAAATCGAATGGGCCGGCGAGGGTATTGAGAAAACTATAAGCGACGCGCCAGGCGTGACCGCATTCGCCGAAGACGATGCGTTTGACGCCCAGCTCGAGGGCGGCTTCGCGAATGCGCAGGGCCACCTTGCGCATATTCTGGTAGCTGCCAACGAAAAGTCCGAAGTTGGCCGCCTCCGATGCGTGGCTCGATAGCGTCCAGCTGATGCCCGCCTGGTGAAGAACTTTGCCGTAGCCGATGAGACCGTCCACCTGAGGTTCGGCAAAGAAGTCCGCGGAGGGGGTGACCAGCAACACCTCGGCCCCTGCCTCGTCCAGGGGATAGCGCACTCGGACTCCGGTCTCCTCCTCCACGTCTTCCTCGAGACCCTCCAGGGTATCGGCGAGCGCCGGTTGCGGCAGACCCAGGTTGTTGCCGAGTTTGTAGACCTTAGCGATGATTTCGTTGCTGTATTTTTGGCCGAGGCCAATGCTCGCCATGATCTCGCGGGCCGCCATGGTGATTTCGGCGGTATCGATGCCGTAGGGGCAGTACACCGAGCAGCGCCGGCATTCCGAGCACTGATGGAAGTACCGGTACCAGTCGTCGAGAACCTCCTTGGTAAGATCCTCTGCGCCCACGAGCCATGGGAGATACTTGCCGCTCAGGGTGTAGTAACGGCGGTAGACTTTACGAAACAAGTCCTGGCGAGCCACCGGCATGTTCTTGGGATCGCCGGTGCCAAGAAAGTAGTGGCACTTGTCGCTGCATGCGCCGCATTTGACGCAGGCGTCCAGGAACACTTGCAGCGAGCGGTACTTTGCGACCAGCTCGCCCATCTTATCGATCGCCACCCGCTGCCAGTCCTCGACCAGCTCCCCGGGATAGCCCAGCGGCTGCTGGTGCTCCGGGGGCGCCACGTAGGGCTGGCTGTGGGCCATGGTGCCTTCCACCACCACGGGTATCTCCGGGTAGGGCTTGAGCTCGGGTGTTCGGAACTCGGGCGCGGCCATCAGGGTCAGCGCCTCGGCGATTCGAGATCCGCAGCCCAGGACGCCAGATGGCGCTTCTCGCGCGGGTCGTCCACCTGAACGCGGGTTGGACTGAAGAACACCGCCGGCGCGTGCAGCAGCTTGCTGAAGGGAAAGACAATCATCAGCACGGCGACGAGAAGCAGGTGCGTGACCAGAAATCCGTCGCCCGGCAACGGATGCCAGTCGAAGACCAGCAGCCCCAGAACGAAGGCTTTGACGGCAACAATATCGGTGGGGCTTGCGGTGCGCATGACCACACCGGTGGCGGCAATAGATGCCAGAAGCGCCAGCATCAGATGATCGGACGGCGCAGAGATATAACGCACCCGATCCACCACGATCCGACGCAGCCACAGACCGGCAAGCCCCAACAGCATCGCTGATCCCGCATACACGCCCAGCTGCTGCGCTACGGCGACCCAGGCCCACACGGGTTCGACGAAATATCGCAGGTGACCGAGAAGCACGAGAAGGAGGCTGAAGTGGAACAGCCAACCGAAGATCCACGTAGGCTTGTTCCCCTTGAAGAGGCTCGTGAACAGAACCAGCTCGCCAAGCATGCGCAGCACCACGCCCGGCACGCTGGTTGGCGCCGGGGTGGTGGGGATCTTCAGAGGAGCCGGCGTGCGGGCGTAAAGGTTTATGCGGTAGACGAGTCCGGCGATCAGGATGAACGTGGCCGCATACAGCAATAGAGCATAGATGACGGTTAACGCGGACATCCAGAATCACGCATGACCGGCCGTGTTCGTCTGACGAATCAGACGCAGCCGGTCGGCTTCGGTAAGCCCGCGTAGCGGCAAGCCTGCTTTGCTGGACCGTACGGAAACAGCTGGTACAGATATTTGCTGTTGCCCTTGTCCTTGCCAAGCCTCTTGCCGATAGCCTTGGTGAGCACGCGCACGGCCGGTGCAACCTGATACTCGTCGTAGTAATCGCGCAGGAAATTGATCACCTCCCAATGGTTCTCGGTGAGGTCGCAGTCGTCTTCCTTCGCCATGTACTCGGCTACCTCAGGGCTCCACTCGTCGAGGGCTTGAATGTAGCCTTCTTCATCGGTTTCCAGGACTTTCCCGTTTATCTGTATAGACATTTCATGCTCCTGAAGTTTCTCTGCTAAAGGCACGCGTAGGTTGCGTCGTGCCTTACCACCAAATCGACGAAGCCGTCGTAGTCAACGACCTCGACACAATTCATAACGCTGTTCTCGCTCAACCCCCGCGCCTTCAAATCAGGACCGAGGGCATAGAATTTCAATCTGTTGCCGGCGTCACTGAGCTTGCCGTTCAATGACGTGCCGTCAACGGCCCCATAAACGCCATCCTCGATGAAAAGTACGGAACTGCCTTCCATCGCAATACGCAAGCACGTCTCCAGAGAATTCTTCTCGAAGGGCGATTTATTAACCGTGTGCAGAATGCTCATGAGTCTATCTCAAAAACTCAGTATCACGTCGTGCTGTTCCATCAGGCGCCCTATCTCCTCGGAGGTGATAACTTCAACCGGTACGTTCAAATCGTCCTCGGAAATACCGCGCGCCTGCATGGATTCCCTTTCCACGTAAAGCTTCTCCACGTCGTACATTTCCAGAGCACGAAATGTCTTGGAGAAGTTCTTGGTGCCGATAGCGCTGGTGTCCTGATCCTTCAAGATTTGATAAACGCCGTCGTCCATAAAAACGATGCTCACCTCCTGATCAAACGCTGCCCCGACCAAAACCACCTCCAGGGACTCCTGGGCGTAAATCGTCCCATGGGGCGCGCGGCGGTTCACGTACATGAACTTCTTGACTATGCCACCTTCGTATTCCTCAGGGATCTCTTCCATCGTCCTCGCTCAATCTCCGAAGACCACGACGCGATCAGACTGAATACCGGCCTCGATGAGTTGTCCCAGACCGGAAATGCGGAAACCCTTGGCGATATTATTGGCGTCCTTACCGTGGCGCTTCTGCTCATCCTCGTCGACGATTCCTCGTCGCTGGGCGGCCGCGATACAGACCACGAGATCGAGATCGTGCTCTTCCGCGAGCTGGCTCCAGCGATTGACGATGTCGCGGTCGTCCTGAGGCGGCGTCGTAAGGCGGGTGCCGTTATTGACACCATCGTGGTAGAAGAACACGCGGAAGATCTCGTGGCCCTTCGCAAGTGCCGCGCGGGTGAAATTGTAAGCCGTGTCGGCGGCCTGGTGCTGATAGGGCCCCTCATTGAGTACCACGGAGAGTTTCATGCCTAGAACCGCAGATGGCTGGAGGCGTTCAGGCTCTTTCGTGACCCGCGCCAGTTATCGATGTGAAACTTGGTGAAGGGCAATTCCGTCAGCTCGAAGAATCGCGGCCAGCCGATACGATCGATCCAGTCGTTGACGCGCTCCCAGTCCTTGGCATCTTCCTTGTATGCGCCGAGAATCTTTTTCACGATGCGCGTGACCTCCGGCCAGCGGGGTGGATTGTTGGGTATACCCGCCGCAACCAGCTTTTGAAACGACGGCTTGCTGCGCGCGTTAGAGTGATTACCGCCGACCCAGATGGCGAGCTTCGAGTGTTCAGGGTCGTTAATCTGCATTGGCGGACACGGCGGATAGCACGCTCCGCAGCAGATGCACTTCTTCTCGTCGACTTCGAGGGTCGGCTTGCCGTTCACCATAGCGGGACGGATGGCCGCAACCGGACAGCGTGCCACCACCGCTGGCCGCTCGCAGACGTTCGCCACCAGGCTGTGATTGATTTTTGGCGGCTTGGTGTGCTGAATATTGATCGCGATGTCGCCTTGACCTCCACAGTTGATCTGGCAGCAGGACGTCGTGATGTGCACGCGATTCGGCATCTCGGCACGTTTGAATTCATCCACGAGTTCATCCATTAACGCTTTGACTACGCCGGACGCGTCGGTGCCGGGAATATCGCAGTGGAGCCATCCCTGGGTGTGGGAGATGAAGGCCACCGAGTTCTGCGTGCCGCCGACGACGAAGCCTTCGCTTTCCAGCGCCTCGATGAGAGGTTCGACCTTGGCCTCGTCGTCGACCATGAACTCGATATTGCTGCGGATGGTAAAACGGACGTGACCGTCGGCGTATCTGTCGCCGATATCACACAGCTTTCGAAGGGTGAAGACATCGAGGATGCGCTGGGTTCCGGCGCGCACCGTCCAGATTTTTTCACCGCTTTCGGCGACGTGGCAGAGAACCCCGACTTTCGGATGGGTGTGGTATTTCCACTGACCGAAGTTCCGCATCATCGTCGGATGCATGTACTGGAAACCGTCCGGGCATCCGCTCTCAATGGGCATTCGACGCTCAATTGCCATGCTTCAATCCTGCTCCCGTGGAAACGACTCCGCCCGCAAAAGGTCCGCGGCCGGCTCACAGCTCAAGGTGTATTGATCCATACGCTCAGTCTGCGGCGTCCGAGCTGCGGGCGTTTCTCGCAAACCACTTCTCCACTTCCTCGTCCCAGCCGTCCATACGCACGTAGGAGCTCTCCCGCGGATGGGCAATCATGTTGGGATCGACCTCGAGGCCAATGCCCTCCAGGAAGTTGACCAGTCCGATGCGTTCGATCATTTCGCCGACGCGCTCGTGCTCTAACGCGTTCTCGGAGAAGAAGTCGATAGTCTCCTCGGCAATCTCGACCAGTCGCTCGTAGTCTTCTTCCGTCTCTAGCTTCATGAAGGGCACCACCACGGTGCCGAACAGGTCGCCGATCTTGAGTGTGCGTTTACCCCCGATTAAGATGCTGACGCCCTTGTCGTCGCCCGGGGAGAGACACGCCGGCATCACATTCAGACAATGCATGCAGCGCACGCAGCTTTTATTGTCTACCGCCAGGGTGTCGTCATCGTTTAGCGACAAGGCGTTGGTCGGGCAGCGCGTGACCACGTTGTCGATGACGTACTTGCGCCCCTTGCGCGCAACGTAGGCCTTCACCTCATCCTGGTCCACCTTCATGTCGTCGCGCCAGGTGCCGATGACAGCGAAGTCGGCGCGCTCGATGGAGTTCATGCAGTCGTTGGGGCAGCCGGAGATCTTGAACTTGAACTTGTAAGGCAGCGCCGGGCGGTGAACGTCGTCGGTGAAGTTGTTGACCAGCCTGCGGTGAATCTTGTGCTCGTTGGCGCAGGACTGCTCGCAGCGCGCGGCGCCGACACAGGATTGCGCCGTGCGCACGCAGGGGCCTGCACCTCCCAGATCGAACCCGTAGTCGTTGATCTCGTCAAAGAAGTGCTGGGTGTTTTCGCTGCTGGCACCGATGAACATGATATTGCCGGTCTGGCCGTGAAAGGTGACGAGTCCCGATCCCCACTTCTCCCAGCTCTCGGCCAGATTACGCAGGACATCGGTTGTGTAGTAGTTCCCCGCTGGTGGCTGCACCCGGAGGGTGTGGAATTCCTTCGACTCTGGATACTCGGCGCCGACTTCGGAAAAGCGTGGAATGATGCCACCGCCGTAGCCGTAGACGCTGACTGTCCCGCCCTTCCAGTAGCCCTTGCGCGTCTCGTAGGAGTGCTCGAGCTGCCCCAAAAGCGAATTCGCCACCCCGGCGATGCGCTCGTCTCTGTGCTCGTCGCGTAGGCGCTTGATTCCAGAGACGAAGCTCGGCCACGGACCTTGCTCCAGCTGGTCAAGCATCGGAGTGGGGTGCTTTTTCATTTCGACCCTCTTTGCAGTGGGAATCCGCCGGCAAGTGCCTTATCCGCTCTCACCAGGATATCGCCGGCACACTAACGACCATGTTATCGGCGCATTCTAATCACCCCGCGCGGCCCTCGATATCGTCCCTTGGAGGTGTCAGACTCGGAGCCGGAATATGCCAAAAGGAATATATCGGTAACGTTCGTAACGTGTTGTTAATCTGAGAATAATTGAGTCTTCCTTGGCCCTCCCCGGAGATGTTGCCCAGCCGTGTCGCGGACACAGCCTCAAAGCATTGAATGCGCCCCGCAATCCGGCCCGTTCGGACTCGGCGATAGTTCCGTCTATGCCCGCTGGCGGGCGGACAAACTGCGTCATTATCCCCGAAACCTGGAGCAGCAGCGCGTTTCAGTCGCCTCTTTGCGCCGCTTGAATCCCTCCGAGCGAGAACAGATCGTCCGCGCCTGCCGGCGCACCAATTTCGCCCTTTACCAGACGGATACCGGGGTCCCGTCCAGCATGGAAGACCTTCGCGCCTTCGGCAAGCGACTGGGCCTGGTCCACTTCGACCGTCATCTGTGGGCCCCCGAAGAGGGCATTGTCACCTTGCGCCGGGAAGTGGAAAGCAGCCGCGCCAGGTATATCCCTTACACCGACCGGGCCATGAAGTGGCATACCGACGGTTACTACAACAGCACGGACAACGCCGTGCGCGGTGTGGTCATGCATTGCGTGATCCCCGCTGCAAAAGGCGGTGGCAACTGGCTTTTGGATCCCGAGATGGTTTACATCGCGGTGCGCGACGCGAATCCGGCGTATATCGAAGCGTTGATGCAGCCAGACGTTATGACGATTCCCGAAAATTCCCTCGAGCCTGGTGTATACCGGCCGGCCGTCAGTGGACCCGTATTTTCACTCGACCCCGCCGGCGGCGACCTGCAGATGCGATACACCGCGCGGACGCGCTCCATCGTGTGGAAAGACGATGCGATCACCCGGGACGCGGTGGCTTTCCTCGAGCAGCTTCTGACAGCGCCGGTTTCTTTCGCCTTTCGCGTGCGCCTCGAGGCCGGCGAAGGTATCGTCTGCAACAACGTGCTGCACAATCGCGAGGCTTTCACCGACGGTGCTGACGCTAATCGACAGCGACTCTTGTGGCGGGCACGTTATCGGGACCGCATCGCGGGCACCAGCGCACGGCAAGATGGAAAACTGTAGCAGCGAACGCGTTGGGAATATATCGCGGGCAAGAGCGCTGCGGCCGATCGCGCGGCCAAGAGCGTCGGCCTAATGCGCTATCTCAGCGAGATTCTGCTCGAAAATCACGAGATCGAAAGCTTTGCCCAGCTCGTGGCCGCGGTCCGCAAGCGTGCGGCACAAGAACTCTTTTTGCACATGGACATCAAGCCACCCTTCTTGGATACACCCGATAACTGGGAAGACGTGCTGGAGGCGGCATTCACAGGTGTGACCCGCAACGACTCCGATGAATGAAGCAGTAGACGAAGAAATTGTCGATCTCACCTTCCGCCTGCCGGGCGGGCAACTCCCCATCGATCACGCGTATGCGCTTTTTGGCGAAATCAGCAGGGCGTTGCCGTGGTTCGCGGACGAAACCGCCGCGCGGCTTCACCTGGTGCACACGGCCGGGCCGGGCAGCGGCTGGATACCGCCGGATGAATCCTCAGGCGAAGAGCTGCACCTGTCGCGTCGCACGAAGCTCACGCTTCGGATCCCCAAGCGCCGGACCGAGGACGCCATGGCGCTGTCGGGGCGCGAGATGGATATAAGCGGATACCCACTTACGCCGGGCGCCGCAAAGGTGGTTCCACTCGCCCCGGCCAGCACGCTGCTGGCGAGACATATGGTTTGCGAGGGCAACGAGCATGAATCGCGTCTCGTCCCGCGGCTCACGCAAACGCTGCGAAAGCACGGCGTGACTGGCGTAACGCTGATCTGTGGGCGCGCGCATCGGATCATCACGCCTGAGTCCGTGATCCACACCCGAAGCTTGGTGGTGACGAATCTCGATCCCGACGGCGCGATGTTTCTGATGCGAAACAACATCGGCCCGGCTGGAAAGCTCGGCTGTGGGATATTCATCCCCTACAAACGCATTCAGTAGCCGCGTCAGGCGAATACGACCCAGGTCGTCGCCAGATACTTGACGCCTTTTTCCAGTGTCACGCCGCGGTGCTCGTGGGTCCAGAAAGGCGGAAACAGAATCAGCTTGCCCGCGCGCGGCCGGATTGTGACTTCCTGGCAGCGAAACTCGGTCTCGCCGCCCGGCCCTTCAACGTCGTTCAGATACCAGATAGCCACCAGCTGGCGGTGACTGAACGAGTGACTGCCTCCGTCGATGTGCCAGTGATAAAACTCGCCGGGAAGCGTGCGCTGGATTGCGTAGCCCATGTCCTTGAACGCGCCGCCGAAAAAGGGGTGCTTTTGCCGTAGCACCTTAAGCGCGCTGGCCAGGGACTGGAATAGCTCTCTGTCGATGTCTTCCCAGTGCTTCTTGCCGCTGACGACCAGATCGGTGGAGCGTTTGACGGAACGATCCTTGCTCACCGTCTGACCGATGAAACCTTCGTACTGCTCTTCGACGGCCGCTTCGAATCGCCGCACCATGTCATTACAAAGGCTTTCGGGAAGAGCGTTTTCCGCCTCATAGATGAAGCTCGAAGGTTTCGCTTCTCTTAACTTCATTCTTACTGGCACCTTATGTTGATCTTATTGTTCTTTCCCTTAGCGAGGAGAGGAAGCTATTGGATTAAAAATTCCCGGCTTTCGTTATAATCTTGCGGTCAGCACAAATCAATTCACTCACCCCCGTGGCGATTCGAATCAAAGACAAATGGCATCACTCCCGGCGAAACCGGCCGACGCCGAAGTCGTTGCAGGACAGTGCCGGCGCGCTTGCTTTCATCGGCTGGCGGGTGGCCCTGGAAAAGGCGCAGAACCTCAATCGGGAAGGCTACCGATACGACTCGGACGTCGAGCGCGTCGGTGTCATCTGTGAGTTCGTGGCCTTCGAGATCCAGCTGGCGGACCGGCTTGCGTACAGTTTTCTGGATGACGATGAACGCGAGGGTTTCATCAACGAACTAGGACAGCGCTTTGCCGATTACTTACAGGATAATCTGACTGACCTCGACGGGCCGCGGAACTATCGCGATAGCTTTGTCGCGCTGTTGAACGAGCGGCTGAGCGACTACGCAACGCTGACTTTCAAAGACGGCGAGCCTGGATTCGACGCCCTGCGTTATCTGGGGAGCAAAGTGCTCGGCGTACTGGGAGACGATCAAACCAACCGCTGGGTAATCGATCAAATCGTCGCCCTGGACGCTCCGGAAGTGGCGGAGAAAATCAGCAACAGCGTATTCAATCTGCTATCGGTACCGAAGAAAGACGCGCATTGAGGGCGTCGATGAAGAGGCGTCCTTCGGACAACCCTCGCGCAAAGAGCAACTCTTTCGCCGCAGCTACAAATTCCTCACCGCCGGTGAGGTAGACATCGACCGTGGCGAGGTCGGGCAGATCGCTCAGCGTATCCGCGCTCACGGGCCCGCGGATGGGAAGGTAGTGAAATTCGTCCAGCGCGTCGGTCAACGAGCGGAAGTAGTTGTGCAGATAATGACCGTCGCGCCAGGTCGTGTGCCAGTGGAGATAGATGGGCTGCGGGTGTTCGAGGTTGACGGCGTGCTCGATAATGCTCTTGGCAGGCGCGATGTCGGTGTCGCAGGCGATAAAAACCAGCGGCCGGCCGGAGCTTTCGTCGAGGGTAAGCCGTCCTTGCGGCCCTTCAATCTCGAATCGATCGGATTTTGTGAACCCGGACAGCGCCCGCGCGTTCAATCCGCCTCTGTTGCTCAGATCAAAATGAAGCTCCAGGTTGCGGCCGTCGCAAGGACAGCTCGCAATAGACATGTCCGTCGGCTCCACCTGCGCCAGCTTCAGGCTTATGCGCTGGCCGGCGAGAAAACGCAGCATTCTTCCGCGCATCACGCGCAGATAGACAATTTCCACCGTTTCGGCGGCACGCTCCTGCTTGTATAGGCGTGCCCTGACGTTCTGCAGAGGAATATCGTCGGGCCCACCCGCCTCCGTAGCCTCTACGGTGACATCTGC
>CAMYJH010000004.1 GCA_947258715.1 uncultured Gammaproteobacteria bacterium | reverse complement strand
TCGCCTTTGAGAAAATCTTTTTCCAGCAGATACTTCATCACCGCGGGCACGCCGCCGACGTTATGCACGTCTTCCATCACGTACTTTCCCGAGGGTTTTAAGTCGGCGATGAAGGGCACCCGGTCGCTGACCGACTGGAAGTCGTCGATGGTGAGATCGACGTCTACCGATCGCGCCATGGCAATGAGGTGCAGCACCGCGTTGGTGGAACCGCCCAGCGCCATGACGATGACCATGGCGTTCTCGAAGGCATCGCGGGTCATGATGTCGCGCGGCTTGATGTCCTGCTCCATCAGGTGGCGGATCGCTTTGCCGGCGGCGACGCACTCTTCCAGCTTTTTCGGATCCGTCGCCGGCGTCGACGAGCTGTAGGGCAGCGACATGCCCATGGCCTCGATGGCCGAGGCCATGGTGTTGGCGGTGTACATGCCGCCGCAGGCGCCGGGACCCGGACAGGCGTGGTGCACGATGTCGCTGCGCTTTGCCTCATCGATCTTGCCGGCAATGAACTCGCCATAGCTCTGGAAAGCGGAAACGATATCCACGGTCTCGCCGTCGGATTTGCCCGGGCGGATGGTGCCGCCGTAAATCATCAGCGCCGGCCGGTTGATGCGCCCCATGGCCATGAGGCAGCCGGGCATGTTCTTGTCGCAGCCGGGTATGGAGATGTTGGCGTCGTACCACTGGGCGCGGGTGATGGTCTCGATGGAGTCGGCGATCAGATCGCGGGACTGCAGCGAAAAGCTCATGCCCTCGGTACCCATGGACATGCCGTCGGAGACGCCGATGGTGTTGAAGCGCATCCCCTTGAGGCCTGCCGCCTCGACCCCCTCTTTGACCTTGGCGGCGAGATCCAGCAGGTGCATGTTGCAGTTGTTGCCTTCGTACCAGACGCTGGCGATGCCCACCTGGGCTTTGTTCAGGTCCTCGTCGGTGAATCCGGTGGCAAAGAGCTGCGCCTGGGACGCGCCCTGGGACTTGGGCTGGGTAATTCTGGAGCTGAAACGATTGAGTGGGCCGGCCATTTTCGCCTCCGCGATGGGTCACCTATTGTTGACTCAAGAACCGCAATTTAGAGGCTGGATTGGGAAAAAACCAGACCGGTACAGGGCACCGCGACCGCCCCTTCGAACACGCGCGAGGATCTTGCCAGCGGCCGTCGGTCATGGCGAGAATTCGTGTATGAACGCCGGCGAAGCTTTTTGCGGAGAATGTGTTTGCGGCGCGGTGCGCTTCGAAGTGTCGCCCCCATCCCGCTGGTGCCTCCACTGCCACTGCACGCTATGCCGTAAGTCCCACGGCGCGCCCTTTGTCACCTGGTTCGGGGTGGGCAAAGATCAGCTCCGAATAACCCAGGGGGAAAGCGAGATCCGCTGGCGGGACTCTTCCGAGCATGGGCGACGCGCATTCTGCAGCGCCTGCGGCACCCAGCTTTTCTTCGTCTCCAGCAGGTGGCCCGGCCAGATCGATATCGTTCGCGCCCTGGTGGACGGACCCATCGACCGGGCGCCGTCGGCTCACGTTTACGTCTCTTATAAAGCCGATTGGGTCGATATCGATGACGGCCTGGACTGCTATCCTGAAGAGTACCAATCCACCCGGCAAAGGCCGGGCTGAACGTCCGCCAGGCCCAGGCCCCGGCCCCCGGGGCGCCGGTGGAAATTACCCGGCGGGCGCGTTATCTTTTTGTTTTTAGCGGATAAATGAGGACCGTTTGACACCCGCCGCGCACAGCGCGCACATCACCGCCCCCTCGAGGTCGCCCAGGCCCGGTCTTTCGAACGCCAGTTTTCAGCCCTTAGATGAGATGCGTGCATGAGTCCGCGTAGGCCCGTCATCGGTATTCCCGCCTGCCGAAAATTCATCCCCCCGCACCCGTTTCACGCCGTGGGCGAGAAATATGTCACCGCCATCAATGTCGCCTCGGGCGGCTTGCCGCTGCTCATTCCCGCGCTCGGGGGCGGCCTCGACTTCGACACCGTGCTCGAGTCCGTGGACGGTCTGATGTTGACGGGCAGCCCCTCTAACGTGGAGCCGAGCCGCTATGGCGGTCCGCATATTGCCGACATTCTCCACGATCCCCATCGGGACGCGACTACGCTGCCGTTGATTACTCGCGCGGTGGAGCGCGGGGTCCCCGTGCTTGCCATCTGCCGTGGTTTTCAGGAGATGAACGTCGCTTTCGGCGGCACGCTGCACCAGAAGGTTCAGGAGGTGCCGGGATACGACGACCACCGGGAGAACAACTCCCTGCCGTTGGAAGAACAGTACGAGGCGGTGCACAAGGTTACGCTCACTCCGGGCGGCATGCTGGAGAAGCTGACCGGCGTATCCGAGCTTCAGGTCAACTCGCTGCATTCCCAGGGCATCGATCAACTCGGCAAGGGCCTGAGCGTCGAAGCAGTGGCCGACGACGGCCTGGCCGAAGCCTATCGGGTCGAAAACGCCGCCGCTTTTGCGCTGGCCGTACAGTGGCATCCGGAGTGGCGGGTGATGGAAAATCCAATCTCAAGAAAACTGTTCCAGGCCTTCGGCGATGCCTGCCGTAGCCGCGCAAAAGGATCGTCGAGTCATGACCTCGATCACGCAGTGGTGTAAAGACCGAAACATCTCCGAGGTCGAAGCGTTGATGCCGGACATGGCCGGTGTGGCGCGCGGCAAGATCATGCCGGCGGACAAGTACTGCCGGGAAGAAGGCATGCGCCTGCCCGAAGCGCTGATCCTGCAAACCATCACCGGCGACTCTCCCCTCGACCAAAGCGCCGTGCATCCCGCCGACATCGACATGGTGCTCAAAGGCGACGCCAGCACAATACGCAGTGTGCCCTGGGCGCGGGAACCCACGGCACAGGTGATCCACGACTGCTATTACGCTGACGGCAAGCCGGTGGACACGGCACCGCGTTACGTGTTGAGGCGTATGATCGAACTTTACGCCGATCAGGGCTGGGTGCCGGTGATTGCTCCGGAGCTCGAGTTCAATCTGGTCAAGCCCAACACCGATCCCGATTATCCGCTGGAGCCACCCATTGGCCGATCGGGTCGGGCAGAAGCCGGACGTCAGTCCTACAGCATCGACGCGCTGGCCGAGTTCGAGCCCCTGATCGAAGACGTTTACGCGTTTTGTGAAGCCCAGAAGATCGAGCTCGATACGCTGATCCATGAGTCCGGGGCGGCGCAAATGGAAATCAACCTCCAGCACGGCGATGCCCTCGAACTCGCCGACCAGGCGTTTTTGTTCAAGCGCACCGTGCGCGAGGTCGCGATGCGCCACAGCATGTATGCCACCTTCATGGCCAAGCCCATGGCGAGGGAGCCCGGAAACGCCATGCACGTCCACCAAAGCGTGCTCGACAAGGCAAGCGGCAAGAACGTTTTCGCCAACGGCAACGGTAAGCTTTCCGAGCTTTTTCTGTCCCACGTTGCGGGACTGCAGACCTATCTTCCAGCGGCGATGTCCTTCTTCGCACCCAACGTCAATTCCTATCGCCGCATCACCAAGTTCTTGGCGGCGCCCATCAACGTTCAGTGGGGCTACGACAATCGCACCGCCGGGCTGCGGGTGCCGGTATCTGAACCCGAGAATACGCGGGTGGAGAATCGGGTTGCCGGCGCGGATTCGAACCCTTACCTCGCCATCGCCGCGTCGCTCGCCTGCGGCTATCTGGGCATGATGAACAACCTAAAGCCAACAAAACCGCTTGAAGGCAGCGCGTACGAACTTCCCTTCGACCTGCCGCGAAGCCTGGAAGAGGCGCTGGCTAACCTACGCGAATGCGAGCCGCTGATCGAAGTGCTCGGCAAGCGATTCGTGACCGCCTACACCGCGGTCAAGGAAACCGAGTTCCTGAGCTTTCTTCGGGTGATTACTTCCTGGGAGCGGGAGCACCTGCTGCTGAACGTTTGAGCGTAACAACGCAAAACCGCGGTCCTTCAAAAGCACGAATCATTGCTTCGAAAGAGCCGAACTCGTTTGCCGTCATCCGGTAAGTGATTTCGGCTCCCGGGCGAGAAAAGTAGTGACGGTCTGGAATGGATTTCCGGACAATCGACTTTTCCAACAACCGGTTCTATAGTCCCGCTGGCCCTTCAGACTTTTCGGAAAACTGTTCCCGTGACCGATAGAACGCATAATCGCCCCACTGCCGAATGGCAGCGCCTGGATACGGCGCACCACCTGCATCCATTCACCGATTACAAAGCCTTAGCCAAAAAGGGAAGCCGCATCATCACCCGGGCAGACGGGGTGTACCTGTGGGATTCGGAGGGCAACAAGATCCTGGACGGCATGGCGGGGCTTTGGTGTGTCAACCTGGGCTACGGAAGAAAAGAACTCATCGAGGCCGGCTGCCGCCAGCTGGAACAGCTTCCCTTCTATAACAATTTCTTTCAGACCACCCACCCGCCCGCGGTGGAGCTTTCGGCTCTGCTTGCCGAGGTGACGCCGAAGCATCTGAACCACGTCTTCTTCACCAATTCCGGATCCGAGGCCAACGACACCATGGTGCGCATGGTGCGCCGCTACTGGGATCTCATGGGCAAGCCCTGGCGCCACACCATTATCAGCCGAAAAAACGCCTACCACGGCAGCACCATGGCGGGCGCCAGCCTCGGCGGCATGGCGCCGATGCACGCCCAGGGCGGCCTTCCGATCCCCGGTATCGAACACATCGAACAGCCCTACTGGTACATGCTGGGCGGCGGTCTGTCGCCGGACGAGTTCGGGCGCAAGGCGGCCGGGTGGCTGGAAGACAAGATCAACCAGATCGGTCCCGACAACGTCGCGGCCTTCATCGGCGAGCCGATTCAAGGAGCGGGCGGCGTCATCGTTCCCCCCGAGACCTATTGGCCGGAAATCTCCCGCATCTGCAAGCAGTACGACATACTGCTGGTGGCCGACGAGGTCATTTGCGGCTTTGGCCGCACCGGTGAATGGTTTGGCAGCGATTACTACGCGCTTGAGCCCGATCTCATGCCCATGGCCAAGGGAATGTCTTCAGGCTATCTGCCCATCGGAGGAGTCATGGTCAGCGATCGCGTGGTCGACGTGTTGATCGACAAGGGGGGCGAATTTTTCCACGGCTTTACCTATTCGGGCCACCCGGCGGCGGCGGCGGTGGCGGCCGAGAACATCCGTGTTCTCCGCGACGAGGGCATCGTAGATCGGGTAAAAAAGGAAACCGCCCCTTACTTCCAAAAACGGCTTCGAGAGATCGGCGACCACCCGCTGGTGGACGAGATCCGGGGCATTGGGCTTCTGGGCGGCATCGAGCTGATGGGCGACAAATCACGCCGCCGGGGCTTCGAGAATGACGGCGATCTGGGCAGCCGCTGCCGCGACTACTGCTTCGAAAACGGCCTGGTGATGCGCGCAGTGCTGGACTCGATGATCCTGTCCCCACCGCTGGTGATCACAAAGTCAGAAATCGACGAGCTGATGGAAAAGGCCGGGCGCTGCCTGGACCTGACGGCGCGGGATTTCGGCCTCAGCTGACGTTTCGCCCCATCGCGTGACGGTTGGAAAAACGCGATACTAGAGCAGCCCTGGCTCCGCGACAGCCGCGGGCCCAGATTGAGTCCAAAGGAGATAGGAAAATGAAAGTAACACTAAGAAACATGCTCTCGGGCATTGCCCTGGTCGCGTTCGCGGTGGCAGGCAGCGCTCAGGAGGCGAAAGTCCTCAATGTCTACAACTGGTCGGATTACATTGCCGAGGACACGATTTCAAACTTCGAAAAACGCACCGGCATCAAGGTTAACTACGATGTCTTCGACTCCAACGAGGTGCTTGAAGCCAAGCTGCTCGCGGGCTCGAGCGGATATGACATCGTCGTGCCATCAGCCGGATTCATGGAGCGCCAGATCCAGGCGGGCGTTTTTCGGAAATTGGACAAGTCTACGCTCAAGAACTATGGCAATTTGGACAAAGAGATTCTACAGCGCGTAGCTGCGCACGATCCCGGTAACGAGCACGCGGTTCCTTACATGTGGGGCACAACCGGAATCGGCTACAACATCAACAAGGTCAAGGAGATCATGCCCAACGCGCCCATAGATAGCTGGGCAATGCTGTTCGATCCGAAAGTAGTTTCCAAGCTATCTGCGTGCGGTGTGACCATGCTCGATGCGCCGACCGAAGTATTTGCGAACCTGATGGGCTATCTGGGCCGCGATCCAAACAGTGAGGCGAGGGAAGACGTCAAACTGTTCGAAGAGCAGCTGATGAAGGTTCGACCGCACATCAAGTACTTCCACTCGTCGCAAAATATCAACGATCTGGCGAACGGCGAGATATGTGTCGCCATGGGTTGGAGCGGAGATATGCTCATCGCCCGCGACCGCGCTGCGGAAGCGGAACAGGGCGTAGAGATCGGGTACACGATCCCCAAGGAAGGTGCGGTCATATGGTTTGACAATCTTGCCATTCCCGCAGATGCGCCTCATCCTAAAAATGCGCACCTGTTCATTGACTACATTATGGAGCCCCAAGTTGCCGCGGCAATTTCAAACTATGTCTTCTACGCCAACGGCAACAGCGCTTCCATGCCACATGTCGACGATGAAGTTAAAACGGACCCCGGCATCTATCCGTCTGACTCAGTGAAGGCGAAACTGTTTCCGGATCTCGCCGACAGCCCGAAGTTCACACGCACATTGCAGCGAGCCTGGACGCGGGTAAAGACGGGCCAGTGACGTTACGGAAAGCGGGAATTCGCCAATGACAACAAGCAACCGGCCGCGCCGATGAACCGGCGCGACCGGCGGTTCTTTTGTGGACACGCGAATGGCTGAAGCCAGATCCGGGGTCCAAACGCTTGAGCCGTGGAACGACCCGGACGCCAAGCCTTACATCCGAATCCAGAACGTCAGCAAAAAGTTCGGGGACTTCGTCGCCGTCAACAACGTCTCCCTCGACATCTACCAGAACGAGCTGTTCTGCCTTCTTGGCGGCTCCGGCTGCGGAAAGAGCACGCTGCTTCGCATGCTGGCCGGATTCGAAAATCTCACCAACGGCAACATTTTCATCGACGGGGTCGACATGGTCGGCATCCCACCCTACGACCGGCCCGCCAACATGATGTTTCAGTCCTACGCCTTGTTTCCGCATATGACTGTCGAAGGCAATATTGCCTTCGGTCTGAAACAAGACCGCGTGCCCAAGACGGAAATCAACAAGCGGGTAAAGGAAATGCTGGATCTAGTGCAGCTTGGACCGTTCGCCAAGCGACGGCCGCACCAGCTTTCCGGCGGACAGCGGCAGCGCGTAGCCCTGGCCAGGGCGCTGGTCAAACAACCGAAAGTTCTGCTGCTGGACGAGCCGCTAGGGGCGCTGGACAAGAAGCTCCGCGAGGAGACCCAGTTCGAGCTGGTGAACATTCAAGAAGGGTCCGGCGTCACCTTCATCGTCGTCACCCATGACCAGGAAGAGGCGATGACGCTCTCGACGCGAATCGGCGTCATGGACAAAGGCGAAATCGTACAGGTCGGAACCCCGACGGAAATATACGAGTATCCCGATTCACGATTCGTTGCCGACTTCATCGGCTCGGTAAATATGTTCGAGGGCCGAATCATCGAGGACGAGGCTGACCACGTGCGCATCGCATCCGACGAGGCCGGGTGCAACTTGTTTATCGACCACGGCCTAAGCACCACGCCCGGCGCAAAGGTCTGGGTCGCGGTGCGTCCCGAGAAGATTTCGCTTAGCCGCGAGAAACCGAACGGCGAAGAAAACTGCACCACGGGAAGGGTAGACGAAATCGCCTACCTCGGAAATCTTTCCGTTTACCGCGTCGAGCTCGAATCGGGTAAACAGATGCGGGTAACGATGCCGAACCTTGTACGCGACGCAGCCGAGCGGATCACCTGGGACGAGCGAGTCTACGCCACTTGGCAGCCTTCGAGCGGCGTGGTTCTGACGCGATGAGCCGCAAGGCCTATCTGCCGCTCGGTGAGCGAATCACCAAAGGCGCAGAGCCGCTGAGCCGCGTTGTTTGGGGACTTCCCCCCATGCGTTGGTTTCGGATCGCTGCTCATCGAATGGGCATACAGGGACGCACCGGCGTCATCGCCCTGCCCTACCTCTGGCTGCTGTTGTTCTTTCTTGTTCCGTTTATTTTCGTGCTCAAGATTTCGCTCGCTGAGGCGGCTATCGCCATGCCGCCTTACTCGGCGCTGATCGAATGGGCCGAAGACACGTATTTGACGGTTAGGGTGAACGTGGCGAACTTCCTTTTCCTGATCGAGGACGATCTCTATTGGAAGGCCTACCTCAATTCCGCCAAGGTGGCGCTGATCTCGACGATACTTTGCCTGCTGATCGGATACCCCATGGCCTACGGCATGGCCCGGGCGACGTCCGCGACGCGAAACGTGATGCTGATGCTGGTGATACTTCCATTTTGGACCTCGTTCCTGCTTCGGGTCTACGCTTGGATAGGAATTCTCAAGAACAACGGTCTGATCAATAACATTCTTCTTTCCGTCGGCATTATCGACGAACCTATCGTCATGATGCAGACCAATTTCGCAGTGTACATTGGCATCGTTTACTCGTATCTACCGTTCATGATCTTGCCGCTTTACGCCAACCTAGAGCGGATGGATATGACGCTACTGGAAGCCGCTGCCGATCTGGGCTGCCGGCCGACGAAAGCATTTTTCACCATCACTTTGCCGCTCTCGATTCCGGGCATCATTGCAGGGTCATTACTGGTGTTCATTCCCGCGGTGGGTGAGTTCGTGATCCCGGCGCTGCTCGGCGGCCCCGACACTTTGATGATCGGCCGCGTGCTTTGGGACGAATTCTTCGCCAATCGAGACTGGCCCGTGGCCTCCGCCGTCGCCATCGCCGTCCTTCTTCTGCTGGTGATTCCAATCATGTTTTTCCAGCGCTCTCAGATGAAAGAAGCAAGCTGATGACGCAGCGACGCTCCATGTTTCTGCTGAGCAGCGTGGTATTCGGATTTGCGTTCCTCTATGTGCCGATCCTTTCGCTGATTATCTTTTCCTTCAACGAGTCGAAGCTGGTGACCGTGTGGGCCGGTTTCTCTACCAAATGGTATGGCGAGCTGATTCGCAATGAGCAGATCCTGGAGGCTGCCTGGATAAGCATTCGCATCGCTTTCGTCAACGCCTGCTTTGCCGTGGCGCTGGGTACGCTGGCCGGGTTTTCCCTGGCGCGCTTCGGCCGCTTCCGGGGCCGCACGCTGTTCACCGGCATGGTGACGGCGCCTCTGGTCATGCCCGAGGTGATCACCGGACTGTCTTTGTTGCTGCTTTTTGTCGCCATGCAGGACCTCATAGGTTGGCCCGAGGGACGTGGCGTAACCACCATCACCATCGCCCACATCACCTTCTCCATGGCTTACGTGGCCGTGATCGTGCAGTCCCGTCTCACCAGCGTCGACGAGTCAGTCGAGGAGGCGGCACTGGATCTCGGCGCCCCCCCGGCCAAGGTTTTCTTCGTGATTACGCTGCCGATCATCGCTCCGGCGCTGATTTCAGGCTGGCTTCTGTCTTTTACCATGTCGCTGGATGACTTGGTGATCGCCAGCTTCGTCTCGGGCCCGGGGTCGAGCACGCTTCCTATGGTGGTTTTCTCCAAAGTGCGTCTGGGGGTAAGCCCCGAGATCAACGCGCTCGCCACCATCATCGTCCTAGTCGTCGCCACTGGTGTAATCGCGGCCGGCATCGTCATGAGAAATCAGGAGTTGCGCCGCGCCCGGGACGAGCATATGGCTGCCGCGGAAAATCTGTAACGAGTGACGGAAAGTGAACAGAAGCCCCCTGTTCGAGCGCCCCTTCTCTTGGAGCAGAAGACGGGCTCGGGCGCAAACCCTTTATCAAGCCGTTCGGACATCGACGATTCGCGACAAGCGACTCGTGACAAGTCCCCTGTGAGTAGTGATTAGAGGGCAGCAGATCCCCGTTCCCATCTGCTGTCCACCCTCTACGAACTCCGCCGCGGGCCGCAAGGCCCGCGTCAACAACCCGCGGCCTTCCTGATATAATTCGCCGCCTTTTTTCATGCGACCCGGCTCCCATGAGCACCGAACAAGACTACGTCTCCTGGTTCCGCAATTCTGCGCCGTATATCAACGCCCACCGGAACCGTGTTTTCGTCATCCAGCTCGACGGTGAGGTCATTGGATCGGAGCAATTCGCCGGCGTCATCCACGACGTCGCGCTGCTCAACAGCCTTGGCGTGAGGCTGGTGATCGTTCACGGCGCAAGGCCGCAGATCGAGCAGCGGCTCGCCGCCGCCGGTCTCGCGCCCGCCTACGCCGGCGGAATGCGGGTGACCGATGCCCAAACCCTTGAGGTGGCCAAGGAGGCGGTGGGCGTGGTGCGGCTTGAAGTCGAGTCGCGACTCTCCATGGGCCTGCCCAACTCCCCCATGGCGGGCGCGCGTATTCGGGTCGTCTCGGGCAACTTCGTCACCTCCCGTCCGCTGGGGGTGCGTGACGGCGTCGACTTCGGTTACACCGGCGAAGTACGCAGGATTGATGGCGATGCGATTCGATCCAATCTCGAATCCGGCGCGGTGGTGTTGCTGTCTCCGCTCGGCTGTTCTCCCACCGGTGAAGTTTTCAATCTTCTCGCCGAGGAAGTCGCGACGGCGGTCGCCATCGATCTGCATGCCGCCAAGCTGCTGTTTCTGGGAAAAGCCGCGGCGCTCGCGGGTGACTCCGAGCCGATGCCCTCAGAGCTCAGCCTCGCCGAGGCCAGTGAAACCCTGACCCGGGTTCGAAAATCCCAGCCTTCCGGCGATCCGGCACTAGCCCAACTCACCCACGCGGTGCGCGCCTGCAGGAACGGCGTCAGCCGGGTACACCTGCTGGACCAGAACATCGACGGCGCGATATTGCTGGAGTTGTTCACCCGCGACGGGGTTGGAACCATGGTGAACGCCGATGCCTATGACACCATACGCCGGGCAAATGTGGACGACGTCGGCGGCATTATCGAGCTGATCGAGCCACTGGAGACTGAAGGCGTGCTGGTGCGACGGTCGCGGGAGAAGCTGGAAATGGAGATCGGGCATTTTCACGTGGTCGAGCGCGACGGAGCTGTCATCGCCTGCGCCGCCGCTTACCCGTTCAACAACGGCAATCTGATGGAGGTGGCATGCCTTGCGGTGCACGACGACTATCGAAACGGCGGCCGCGGCGACGCGTTGCTCAACGCCGTGGAGAACGAGGCCCGCAGCGTCGGCGCAAAGCAACTATTTGTGCTCACGACGCAAACCTCGCACTGGTTCAAGGAACGTGGCTTCGTGGACGGCACAATCGAAAAACTTCCGGTGGAGCGAAAGTCGCTTTACAACTATCAGCGAAATTCGAAGGTTTTGGTCAAATTTATTGCCTAAAAATATCGTGTAATCCGATATTTACAAAACTAGCCCATTTTCCGATTTTCCAAATTTAGCTCGGGCTAACGTTCCGGCTAACATTCGGGCTAACAAATGAAACGGGTGCTAGACTCCCGCCGCATGTTCCAGGGGCGCAGCTCCCCGCCGGAAGGCACCCTCAATGAATTCGACTTCATCGCGCGTGTACGTCGGCAAACACCGAGAACCACGAACTGTTCAAGACCCCTTCGCTTCGATCCCGGCGGCAATCGCATTCAACGCCTCCGCCGGATCCGGCGCTGCGGTAATCGGTCTGCCGATGACCAGATAGTGGGCGCCAAGGCCGATCGCCTGAAGCGGGGACATGACCCGCTTCTGATCGACCTTGGCTGAATCGGCGCTGCGGATCCCGGGGGTCACGCGAAGAAAATCGTCCGAGACCCTGCCTTTGAGGCCGTCAAGCTCCTGGGGAGAGCAGATCACGCCGTCGAGACCGGCCAGCTCGGCGAGCCGCGCCAGATTGATGACATGGGTCTCGGGTGAACCGCCAAGGCCGATTGCAGCCAGGTCCTCTGCATCTAGGCTGGTCAAGACCGTGACTGCGGTAAGCAACGGCCGGGCGGTTGATGCTTCCACCGCTTCCCGTGCCGCCTCCATCATTCTGCGTCCGCCCGACGCATGAACATTGACCATCCAGACTTCGAGAGCGGCGGCGGCGCGGCACGCACCCGCGACCGTGTTGGGAATGTCATGAAACTTGAGATCCAAGAAAATACTGAAGCCCCGGTTCTGCAGCGCCTCCACCACCCGAGGCCCGATACGGGTAAACAGCTCCTGGCCAACTTTGACCCGGCAGAGCCTCGGATCCAAATGTGACACTAGCGCCAGCGCATCTTCCTGGGTTGAAACGTCCAGAGCGACGATGATGCGGGGGTTGGGATTAGGAGGCATGAGTGACGGGGAGTTCAGTCAGGGTGGAGATCGGAACATTCAAGGTAAGTTGAACCGCCTGATCCAAGGGATCGCGAGCAAGCTCGCTTCTACAGAAGGGTTCGATTTCGTTCGCGCCACGCATCTCGCGTCACGCTCCCCGGCTCATTCCCCCTCCACGCCTTTGATGGGCATGATCGTATTCCAATGCTTGCAGCTCGGACACTGCCAGTGGAGCGACTTTGCGGGAAAACCGCAATGCGTGCACTTGTAAACGGGCCGGTCCTGGAGCAGCTCGCTGGTCAGATCTTTCAAAATGCGCAGATGCTGGGTCGATCCCTCCTCAGCCTCCTCCAGCTCGAGCTGCAGTAGTCGATCCAGACCACGCACAGAGGCGCGCCGCGTAAGCTGGCTGGCTATGAACTCGATAGCGGAGTGAACACCTTGCTCCTTCTGCCGAATCTCGGCCAGCGCCAGCGTTGCGGTGATCCAGCCGTACCTATCCATCAGTCGGTAAAGGTAAGAGTCCACGTCTCCGGAACGGCCAAGGGAGCTGTAACACTTGTGGATACGTTCCACAGTCTCCGGCAAATAGTCGGGATTCTGTTCCTCGATCCGCTGGTAGGCGCGAATGGCGCGCTCATAATCTTCACTCTGAAACAGGATGTCGCCTTCCAGCAGGCTCGCGCGCACGCAGCCCCGATGTGAATCCAGCGCCTTTTGTACCGCCTTGAGCGCGCCGGGGGCGTTCCCCGATTGCCGTTCTTCCTCCGCCAGCTCGCAATGGTAATGGGCGATCACGCCTCCGAGCTGGTTGCCGGTCAGCTTCTCCATTCTGCGCGCGGAGACAATAGCCTTTTCCCAATCCTTTTCCTGCTCGTAGATGTCGATGAGCTGGCGTAGCGCCTGCACCCGATATGCGTCGGTTTCCGAAAGCTCTTGAAAAAGATCTTCAGCCCGGTCCAACAGTCCCGCACTCAAGTAGTCCTGGCCCAGCTCCAGCAAGGCCTCGTTGCGCTGCTCCGGGCTCAAGGTACCTCGGGCGATCAGGTTTTGATGAATCCGGATCGCGCGATCCACCTCTCCGCGGCGTCGATACAGGTTACCTAAGGCCAAATGAGTCTCCACCGTCTCGCTGTCCACTTCGAGAACTTTGATGAAGACCTCGATGGCCTTGTCCGGCTGCTCATTGAGGAGATAGTTGATGCCCTTGAAATAGTCCGAGCGCAGACCGTTCGACGGCCTGTTGACGCCGTTACTCCCGCCGACGTGGCGCGCCAGATACCAACCCGATGCCGCCGCGACCGGCAGCAAAAGCCAGAGGAAATTGAGCGCGTTCACGTATGGATCCCCGAGTATCTCTGCTCAGCCGGCCCGCGACCGCCTGACTGGACGCTGAAATTAGCATAGCCAAGCCCGTTTCCGCATCGCGTCCTTGAGCCAAAACAAAAACGACATGCCCCGCGCCTGCGGAAACATGCCGCTCTATTGCTTCGCCGGGCCGACCAACCCGCCGCCCGAGGTTCGAATCTAAGCCCGGGGCCGCGCGTCGAAACCGCTCAGTCCTCTCCGCCGCCGGCTGCCACTGTCTCCGGCCTTTTAATTTCGCGCTCGTTGCGGGCCGCATTATCGACTCGCTCCCGCAGCTCCTTCCCCGGCTTGAAGTGGGGCACATACTTGGCAGGCAGAGACACCGGCGCGCCCGTCTTGGGATTGCGCCCCACTCGCCCGGGACGGAAGTGCAGCGAGAAGCTGCCGAAGCCGCGTATCTCGATGCGCTCACCGTTCGCCAGCCGTTCAGCCATGTGCTCGAGTATCGTCTTGACCGCGAGTTCAACGTCCCGGTACGCAAGCTGAGACTGCTTCTGGGCAATTTGTTCTATCAGTTCCGACTTGGTCATTATCCCGCTCCCCTGCCGGTCGGCCAAACGAGAATGCGATCGCTGCGAGATCTCTGCGGCCCAAATCGGGACGCGGTCAGGTGATCCCGGTCAACTGGCAATGCGCCCGCGAGGACACCTACCAGTCTGCAGCTACACTCCCGTCAGTTGTTGTTGTCATCTTCGCCGTGGCTGTCCATCTGTTCCTTGATGATGTCTCCGAGGCTTGTACCCCCACTCGCAGAAGCGGACGTGTACTCTTCAACCGCAGCGGCCTCTTCATCGCTCTCTTTGGCCTTGACAGAGAGCGAAATAGTACGCTTCTTCCTGTCTACGCCTATAAACTTTGCTTCAATCCGCTCGCCCACTTTGAGCACGGTGCGTGCGTCCTCTACACGGTCCCTGGAGAGCTCCGAGGCGCGGAGATTTCCCTCCACGCCATCCATAAGCTGAACCACCGCGCCTTTGGCATCCACTTCGGCAACTTCGCCTTCGACGATACTGCCTTTGGGGTAAGTGGCGAGGAAAGCTGAGAAGGGATCCTTGTCGAGCTGCTTGACGCCTAATGAAATTCTCTCCCGCTCCGCGTCAACGGAGAGAACGACCGTTTCCAGCTCCTCGCCTTTCTTAAACTTTCGAATTGCGTCGTCGCCAGTATCGTTCCAGGCAAGATCGGACAGATGCACCAATCCGTCGATACCACCGTCCAGCCCCACGAAAACACCGAAATCAGTGATCGATTTAATCTTGCCGGTTACGTGGTCGCCCTTCTTGAAACCGGCGGCAAATTCTTCCCACGGATTCGCCGAGCACTGCTTGATGCCCAGCGAAATTCTGCGCCGTTCCTCGTCGATGTCGAGAACCATGACCTCAATCTCGTCGCCGAGCTGAACGACTTTAGTGGGATGAATATTTTTGTTGGTCCAGTCCATCTCGGAAACGTGCACCAGACCTTCCACGCCCTCCTCGATCTCAACGAAGCAGCCGTAGTCGGCAATGTTGGTGACTTTACCGAAAATCCGGGTGCTCTCGGGATAGCGGCGTGCGATGTCGACCCAGGGATCGGCGCCAAGCTGCTTGAGTCCGAGTGAAACCCGGTTGCGCTCGCGATCGAACTTGAGCACCTTGACCTCGATTTCGTCGCCGACGTTGACTACTTCAGTCGGATGCTTGACCCGCTTCCACGCCATATCGGTAATGTGAAGCAGTCCGTCAATTCCGCCGAGGTCGACGAAGGCACCGTAGTCGGTGAGGTTTTTGACCACGCCCTTGACGACCGCTCCTTCCTGAAGGTTTTCGAGCAGAGCGTCGCGCTCCGCCGAGCTCTCTTCTTCGACCACCGCGCGGCGGGACACGACTACGTTATTCCGTCGGCGATCGAGCTTGATGACTTTGAACTCGAGCGGTTTGCCCTCGAGATAAGAGGTGTCGCGAACGGGACGGACGTCTACCAGGGATCCTGGCAAGAAGGCACGAATGTCCGCGATCTCAACAGTAAATCCGCCTTTGACTTTGCCGTTGATGATTCCGGTAATGGTTTCGGAATCTTCGAAGGCTTCCTCGAGCCGCTTCCAGGCTACGGCGCGTTTGGCCTTCTCCCTGGAAAGTTTGGTGGCGCCGAAACCGTCTTCGACGGTATCGAGCGCAACCTCCACTTCATCGCCGACGTTGACTTCAACCGCGCCCCTTTCGTCCCTGAACTGTTCTAGCGGGATGCTTGACTCGGATTTAAGGCCGGCGTTGACGGTGACGTATTCGGGACCGACTTCCACCACGGTGCCAGTAATGATGGCACCGGGTTTCATTTTCTTTTCTACTTCACTCTGCTCGAGCAGTTCTGCAAAACTTTCCATAAAATTGAAGGCCAACGGCTGCCCTATCTCACCAGGTTGATTAAAAAAACGGACATACTGCGGTCCCCCGGGCTCGGGCCGCGTCCGCGATGTAACTATCCGACTCTTCGATGCGCCGAATTCAGCGACGGGGATCTAATAGACCACTTGATGTCACGATATCCACCACGCGTTTGAACACCGAATCGATATCGTGCCCGCTTGTGTCGACGACGACAGCGTCGTCAGCCGGTTTGAGGGGAGCGACGGCGCGATTCCGGTCACGCTCGTCACGCGTTTCTATTTCCCGCACAAGGGCGGCGAGGTTACCATTTATTCCCTTTGCTATCAACTGTTTATGGCGCCTCCGAGCGCGCTCCTCGGGAGTTGCGGTGAGAAAAATCTTCACTCTGGCGTCGGGAAACACGAGCGTTCCCATGTCGCGCCCGTCCGCGACCAGCCCCGGAGGACGCCGAAATGCCCGCTGGCAGCCGATCAGCGCCCGGCGCACCTCGGGGTACGCGGCGACTACGGAGGCGTCGTTTCCGCAGCTTTCGCTGCGCACAGCGTCGTCCACATCCCGGCCCGCGAGCAGCACCCGGGCGGGTTCATTTTCAGCTCCGGCCTCGAAGCGGGCGTCGAGCCCAGCGGCCAGATCGGCGACCGCGGCAACGTTGCCCAGATCCACCCCGGCTTGGCGGGCCGCGAGGGCCGTGAGGCGATAAAGGGCGCCGCTGTCCAGGAGGTGAAATCCGAGCTTCCTGGCGAGTCGACCGCTCACGCTGCCCTTACCGGATCCGCCGGGTCCATCGATGGCGACCACCGGCGGATCGGAGCTTTCAATCACAGGCGCGCTCCGTCGGCTTTGATCTCCAATCCAGTAGAGGCGGCCAATGCGGCGAATCCAGGAAACGAGGTGTCCACATTGGCGCAGTCTTCGATTTCGACGGATTCCCCAGCCGCAAGCGCAGCCATGGCGAAGGCCATGGCGATGCGGTGATCGCCCTGGCTGTCGACGCGGCCGCCACCCATCTGTCCTCCCTTGATCCGCATCCCGTCGCCGGTCGGCTCGGCGTCGATTCCAAGAAGCTTAAGGCCGGCGGCCGTGGCGGCAATTCGATCACTCTCTTTCACCCTCAGCTCTGAAGCCCCGGTGACCCGAGTTTCGCCCTCGGCGCAGGCGGCAGCCACGAACACTACCGGGAACTCATCGATGGCGCGCGGCACCAGAGATTCCGGTACCTCGATGCCTCTTAGCCGCGACGAACGAACACGAATGTCAGCCACCGGCTCGCCGCCCGCGTCGCGCCGGTTCTGAAGCTCGATATCGGCGCCCATGAGGGAAAGGATCTCGATGACGCCGGTACGGGTCGGATTGACGCCGACGCCCTCCAGCAGCACGTCGCTGCCCTTGGCAATGGAAGCACCAAGCATGAAAAATGCCGCTGAAGAAATGTCGCCGGGTATTGCCATGTTTACACCCCGCAAGCGCCCGCCGCCATCGATACAAATCCGTTGACCAGAGATTCTGACCCGGTGGCCGAAAGCCGCCAGCATGCGCTCGGTATGATCCCGCGTCGCGACGGGCTCGATGACGCAGGTCTGCCCGTGAGCGTACAGCCCGGCGAGCAGCAGACAGGATTTGACCTGCGCGCTGGCCACGGGAAGGGTGTATTCGATGGCGCGAAGCGGACCGCCGGCGGCGTGGATTTTCACCGGCGGCGTGCCCGCAACGGCGGTGTCAATGCGCGCGCCCATCATCCGAAGCGGCTCGGTGACACGGGTCATGGGTCGTCGGCTCAGGGAAGCGTCACCGGTCAAGCGGGAATCGAACTCTTGCCCTGCGAGGATGCCGGCAAGCAGTCGCATGGCAGTGCCGGAGTTACCCAGGTCCAATGCTGCGGCCGGCGCGGAGAGGCCCCGCAGGCCGACGCCGTCAACCCGCAGGCGTCCGTTATCCGGCCCCTCAACTTCAACGCCCATGACGCGAAACGCGTTAGCCGTGGCAACGGTGTCCTCCCCCTGTAGAAACCCGCTGGCCGACGACGCTCCGTCGGCGATGGCCGATAGCATGACGAAGCGGTGGGAAATTGACTTGTCCCCGGGAACCTGAATACGCCCTTCAAGCCTGCCGCCGGGAGCGACGTTGAACGTTACGGGTGTGCGTGGGGACATAGGGGCTTAGTGACGCGTAATGCGCGATGCGTGATGCGTAACGCGAACTGAACTCCCGATATCCGATAATTGACACTCGATATACGACATACGGCTATCCCCCTAGCCATTCTTTGTATATTCATCCCGCAACGCCTTCGCCCGGGTGAACAACGCCTTGATTGCCTCACTGTCGCCACGGCGAATGGCGTCAATGGCTTGGTTGAGATCGTCGCTAAAATGCTCCAGCGCGTGCACCAGCGCGTCACGGTTGGCGAAACAGATGTCGTGCCACATTTGCGGATCGCTAGAGGCGATTCGGGTGAAATCACGGAATCCGCCCGCCGCGAAGCGAAAGATTTCCACCCGCTCCTCCATCCGCCCGAGCACGTCAACCAGGGTGTAGGCGAGCATATGCGGCAGATGCGAGGTGGCCGCGAGTACTTCATCGTGATGCGAAGCACTCATCTCGATAATCTTCGCCCCCGTACCCTGCCACATGGATTTCACCTTCTGCGCCGCATCGGCCCGGGTCTCGGGCGCGGGCGTGAGGATGACCATGCGGTCTTTGAACATGCCCTCCATGGAGGCGTCAACTCCGCTGTGCTCGGTGCCGGCGATGGGGTGAGCCGGCACCAGAAATCCCGGCACCTCACCGAAGGCGTCAGTCGCCGCCTCGAGCACGCTACCCTTAGCACTGCCCACATCGGTCACAACGGCGCCGTCATCGAGCTTGCCCCGAAGCGCACGGAATATGTCAGTCATCGCCCCCAGCGGCACCGCCACCACCACCATGTCCGCTTCCTTGACCGCCGCGGCGATATTCGTGTCGTAGCGATCGATGACGCCAAGCTCCAGCGCGCGCTTAAGATTCGAAGTCGTACGGCTTGCGCCCACGACCTCGCCGACGAGTCCCTCGCGCCTCAAATCCCGCGCAAGCGATCCCCCGATAAGCCCAACGCCGATGATACAGAGACGATTGATCACATTGGCGGACCGTAGACGGTAGAAGGTAGATGGGGAATCTGGCTGCGAAGCTGAAACACCGAACCTGACAGAGTTTGCCCAGCTCGCCGACAACTCTTGCAGGAGAGCGCTTGCGCGCAAACTTTCCACAGCGCCTGATCAAAGGGATCGCGCCCTAGGACATTCTTACAGCGGGCGTCGATTAAGTTCGCCTCACGCATCACGCGTTAGCCAGCACATTCTTCAACGCTTCGATGAAGCGGTCGTTCTCGCCTTCGAGCCCTACCGTCACCCGAATGAAATCCGGCATTTCGTATTCCGCGATGGGACGAATGATAACGCCTTGCTTTAGCAGCCCGCGGAAGATCTCGGCACCGGACTTCGGCATGCGTGCGGAAATAAAGTTGCCGGCGGAAGGAATCTGAGCGAGCCCCATCTCCTCAAAAGCTTTGGTCAGCTTTTTCATCCCGATTCGATTCACTTCAACGCTCTTGTCCAGATGTGCACGATCACCGAGCGCTGCTTCCGCCGCGGCCAACGCCATGACGTTGACGTTAAACGGTTGACGCACCCGATTGAGCACGTCGGCAACCTGCGGGTCCGACACCGAGTATCCCACCCTCAAGCCCGCGAGACCGTAGGCCTTGGAAAAGGTGCGGGTGACGATCAGATTCCGGTGTTTTTCGATTCGGGGTATGAAGCTTTCATACGCGGGCTCATCCACGTACTCGAAGTAGGCTTCGTCGACGACGACCAGCACCTTCTCCGGAACGGCTGCGAGAAACGACTCGACGGCGTCCGCCGAAAGCCAGGTGCCGGTGGGGTTGTTTGGGTTGGCGATGAAAACTACGCGCGTCTTCGCAGTGCTCGCTGCCGCCATTGCGCCCAGATCGTGAGCATAATTCTTCGCAGGGGTAACCTCGGCCCTTGCGCCCACAGCCTGCGTCACCAGCGGATAGACGGCGAAGGCGTGGCGTGAAAACACCACCTCGTTGTCGGAAGTCACGAAGCCTCGGGCGATGAGCTCGAGCACGTCGTTGGATCCGTTCCCCAGGGTAATCGATTCCAGAGTCACCTGGTGGTGCGCGGCCAGCGCCTGTTTCAGCGCAAAGCCGTTGCCGTCCGGATAGCGGGCGATGCCTTTGGCGGTCTCGGCCACGGCGGCCAGCGCCGCCGGACCGGGGCCGACCGGGCTCTCGTTGGAGGCCAACTTGATTATGCCGCTCAAGCCCAGCTCGCGCTCGAGTTCTTCCATCGGCTTCCCCGGCTTGTAAGGCGAGAGCGCGCGCACGCCCTTCGCGGCCAGAGCAACGAAATCACATACGGCCACGCGCCTATCCTGTCGCCGATCGTGGGTAGGAGCCGAGGACTTTGAAAAATGAAGCGTGGGCATCGATGTCCGCCAAAGCGGCGCTGACATTTTCGTCGCTCACGTGTCCCTCGACGTCGATGAAGAAAACGTACTCCCAGATCCCACTTCTCGACGGCCGCGATTCGATTCGCGTCATGTTTACGTTGCGCTTTTTGAATGCTTCCAGCAGCTCGAACAGGGCGCCGGGGCGATTTTTCGCCGAGAACATGACCGACGTTTTGTCGTTACCCGTGCGGTCCACGGACTGATTTCCGATGACGAGAAACCGGGTGGTGTTGTCAGGCTCATCTTCGACGTTGCGGGCCAGCAGCTTGAGGCCATAGAGGTCCGCGGCCACTTCCCCGGCGATTGCCGCCGTGGCCGGATCCTTGGCCGCAATTCGCGCCGCCTCCGCGTTGCTGCCGACCGATTCGCGCTCAGCTGAGACCAGGTTGGTATCCAGCCACTTGCGGCATTGCGCCAAAGATTGCGGATGCGAGCACACTCTGCGGATCTTGCTCTTGTCCTCTTGCGCGGCCATCAGAAAGTGGTGAATGCGCAGCTGCACCTCGCCGCAGATGGAAAGCTTGGATCTGATGAACATGTCCAGGGTGTGGTTCACTACGCCTTCGGTGGAGTTCTCCACCGGCACTACCCCGAATTGAGCCACCCCGGATTCAACTTCGCGGAACACGGCGTCAATGCTTTCCAGCGGGCTTACGGAAACTGCGTGGCCAAAATGCTTGAAGGTGGCGGCCTCGGTGAAGGTACCCTCGGGACCAAGAAAACCGATGGTCATGGGCTTCTCCAGGGCGCGGCACGCGGAGACGACTTCCTGAAACAAGCGGATGATGCGGTCGTTGGAAAGTGGCCCCGGATTCACCGAGGCGAGCCGGCGCAAGACTTCGGCCTCGCGGTCGGGACGGTAGACGTCGCCGCCCTCACCGTCTTTGACCCCGGCGATCTGCTGCGCGAACTCGGCCCTGCGGCTGATCAGCGCCAGCAGCTTGTCGTCGACGCCGTCGATCTCCTCGCGCAGCGCCTTGAGCTTATTTTCCGAGTCGTTCATCGCCGGAAGCGTTTGAGTTGCCCGGTTGGAACTATGGCACGGGCCGCCCGCCGGTGGAACTCCGACTAAGCTGCTAAAGCGCCCGAACCGACATGACGCCGTCGATAGCCGCCAGCTCTTCCAGCACCCGGGCAGGAACCACACCCTCGACGTCGGTGAGGGTATAGGCCAGCTCGCCCCTGGACTTGTTCAACATGTCCAGAATATTGAGGTTGGCCCGCGCCAGCGTGGTGGAGATCTGCCCCAGCATGTTGGGCACGTTGGCGTTGACCAGACCCACGCGGGTCGCCGAGATCCGTGGCATCACCACCTCGGGAAAATTCACCGAGTTGGTGATGTTGCCGTCCTCGAGAAAATCTCTGAGCTGCCGGCTGGCCATAACCGCGCAGTTATTCTCCGCTTCCCGGGTCGAGGCCCCGATGTGCGGCAAGGTGATGATTCTCGGCTGGCCCTTGAGCTTTGTCGTCGGAAAATCGCAAACGTAAGCGTTGAGCTTGCCCGCCTTGAGCGCGCCGACCACCGCATCGTCACTGACGATGCCCTGCCTCGAAAAATTAAGCAGCGTCGCTTCCCGGCGCATGTGCTTGATGGAATCGGTATTGATCAGGTCTTTTGTCTTTTCGAACAGCGGCACGTGGACGGTAACGAAATCGGACTGAGCGAGCAGATCTCTGACGTTCTGCGCCTGAACGACCTCGGACGAGAGCTGCCACGCACGCCTCACCGTCAGCTCCGGGTCGTAACCCACCACCCGCATTCCCAGCCTGAGGGCGGCGTTTGCCACCAGCACACCGATGGCACCGAGCCCGATCACCCCCAATGTGCGCCCCGGGAGCTCGAAACCGACGAAATTTCGCTTGCCGGACTCCACCTGTCGGTCGAGCGAATCGTCGCCACCGTCGAGCGATTCCACAAATTGCCACGCCTGACAGATGTTCCGCGCGCCAAGGAACATGCCGGCCAGCACCAGCTCCTTGACCGCGTTGGCGTTGGCACCGGGGGTGTTGAACACCGGAATGCCGCGCTCGCTCAGCCGCGCCACCGGAATGTTGTTAACTCCCGCGCCTGCCCGCGCGACCGCCTTGAGAGACGGTGGGGTCTGGTAGTCGTGCATGTTGAAGGAGCGAAGCAGAATCGCGTCGGGATCACTCAGCTCCGAATCGACTTTGTAGCGCTCCACGGGAAAGCGCTCGAGACCGGCCGGCGAAATGTTATTGAGGGTGAGGATTTTGAACATCATGAGTAATGGAGCCGCCTGGACTGATTGCGGCCTCGAGTTTCACTCCAATCGTTGACTATGTGGTATGTGGTATGCAGGGTAAAACTTGGCTGCATCGATTCACTACATTAGCAACCGTCGATAGTTATTCAACCGATTTGCGCCGAAATCCTTTCGAGTACCTTGTTCGTACATACTACATACCACATGCCACATACCAATATTTCAACCCCGCCTCTCCTCGAAATCTTTCATGAATGCCACCAGCGCCTTAACGCCCTCCAGCGGCATTGCATTGTAAATGCTGGCGCGCATTCCCCCGACGGAGCGGTGGCCTTTGAGTCCTTCAAGTCCGGCGGCGCGGGCCTGTTTGAGAAAGTCGCCATCAAGCTCGGGTGAGGCAAGCGTGAAGGGCACGTTCATACGCGATCGGCACGTCGGGTCGACGGGATTGCTGTAGAAGTCGGAATCATCGATAGCGTCGTAAAGCGTTTTCGCTTTGACCCCATTGCGCTTTTCCATACCTGCTAGCCCGCCCTGGGCGTCGATCCACTCGAATATCAGGCCGGCCATGTACCAGGCGAAGGTGGGCGCGGTATTCGCCATCGAGCCGGCGTCCGCCTGCACCTTGTAGTCCAGCATAGAGGGCGTGGTTTCTTTCGCCGTGCCAATCAAATCTTCGCGCACGATGACAACGGTCAAGCCGGCGATGCCGATGTTCTTCTGCGCCCCGGCGTATATCAACCCGAATCGATCCACGGGAATCGGACGCGAGAGAATATTGGAAGACATATCGCCCACCAGCGGCACGGGGCCGCTGTCCGGCAGGTGCTGAAACTCCACCCCGCCAATGGTCTCATTGGGCGTGTAGTGCAAATATGCCGCTTTGGCGTCCTTTTCCCAAAGCGATTCGGCGGGAATGCGAAAGTACCCGCCGTCCTTAGCGCTGGCGCAAACGTTCACCTCGCAGTAACGCCTGGCCTCCGCGATCGCCTTGGAGGACCACTGTCCGGTATCGACGTAGTCCGC
This sequence comes from uncultured Gammaproteobacteria bacterium, assembly GCA_947258715.1. Lineage (GTDB taxonomy): Bacteria > Pseudomonadota > Gammaproteobacteria > HK1 > HK1 > CAMYJH01. The sequence goes on along the minus strand of CAMYJH010000004.1, from coordinate 166,553 downwards.
CCGATCCTTGCCCCGGAGCAAGTTGAGCGGCACGGCCGAAAATTGAAGCTGAGCTCCACCCTGAAGGAAAAGCACCTTGTAGGATTCGGGAATGGAAAGCAGGCGCCGCAGTCGGCTCTCGGCGTCCTTTGCAATTTCGCCAAAATGCGCGCCGCGATGGCTCATCTCCATCACCGACATGCGCGCGTCGCGCCACTCAAGAAGCTCATCGCGTGCGCGTTCAATAACCGTTTGCGGTAAAGCGGCCGGACCGGCGCCGAAGTTATATACCCTGCTCATAGAGTTCCCTGGGCCAAGCTGATGTCCACGCCCTGCCATCGGCAGCCCCCGGCACTTGCGGCGTCGACCCACGGCGCGGGCAACCCATGCCGTGGTGCGCTCTGCCAGGCGCGAAAAAAGCTCGGAGATTAAAGCTTGGTCAAGTCTCCTCGACAATCCTGTCCAGACCGACCAGGCGTTCGCCTTCGCTTAGGCTGATGAGCCGCACTCCCTGCGTGTTCCTTCCCATGACGCTGATCTCCTCAATCCGGGTGCGCACCAGCTTTCCAGCATCGGTGATCAGCATAACGTCATCTTGCTCCGACGCCAGCAGCGCGCCCACCACCTCGCCGTTTCGCTCGCTGGTCTGAATCGAGATCAGCCCCTGACCGCCGCGGCCCTGGGGACGGTAATCGTCGATAGGCGTGCACTTTCCGTAGCCGTTCCGTGTTGCCGTGAGCACGCGTCCCTGGTCGGCGATCATCAGCGAGATGATACGTTCCTGCTTGCCGATGCGCATGCCGATGACGCCCCGGGCGTTGCGACCCATGGGGCGCACCTCAGCCTCCCGGAACCGAATCATTTTGCCGCCGCTGCTGGAGAGCATGATCTCCTGCTCTCCGTCGGTGATGGCGACGCCGATGAGTCGGTCGCCCTCCACCAGCTCGATGGCGATGATCCCAGACGCGCGGGGACGCGAGAAATCTCCGAGCGGCGTCTTCTTGACCAGGCCGTTTGACGTCGCCATGACTACGAAACCCGGCTGCGCGAAGCTTTGCAGCGATAAAACGGCGTTGATACGCTCGCCCTCGTTCAACGGCAGCAAGTTGACGATGGGACGTCCTCGCGCCTGCCGGCTAGCGTGGGGCAGCTCGTAGACCTTGAGCCAATACACCTTCCCCCGGTTTGAGAAGCAGAGAATGGTGTCGTGGGTATTTGCGACGAAAAGGCGATCGACAAAATCTTCGTCCCGCATGGAAGTGGCAGACTTTCCCTTTCCGCCTCGCCTTTGAGCGGCATAGGCGTCCAGCGACTGCCACTTGACATAGCCCGCGTGCGATAGCGTCACCACCACGTCTTCTGGCGTGATCAGATCTTCGGGGTTGAAGCTCGCATGGTCATGAACGATTTCGGTGCGGCGATCATCGCCGTACTGCTCCTTGAGCTCCACCAGCTCGCCACGAATCACCGCCATGAGCTTGTCCGGATTGTTCAGGATTTCCAGCAGCTCCTGGATGCGCGCAAGTACCTCGTCGTATTCCTTGAGGATCTTTTCTTGCTCTAGACCGGTTAATCGGTGCAGGCGCAGATCCAGTATCGCTTGCGCCTGGGTTTCCGTAAGCCGATATCCGTCGTCACCCAGTCCAAATTCCTCCGCCAGACCATCGGGGCGCGACATCCTGGCACCGGCGCGCTTGAGCATGTCCGAAACCACGCCGGGCGACCACTTCTGGTCCATCAAGGTCCGCTTTGCCTCTGCGGGACTCGGGGAAGCCTTGATGGCCGCGATTACCGGATCGATATTGGCAAGCGCAACGGCAAGGCCTTCCAGCACATGGGCTCGGTCACGCGCCTTGCGCAGGTCGTAGATGGTTCGCCGCGTGACCACCTCGCGGCGGTGGCGGACAAAAGCTTCGACCAGCTGTCGCAGGTTGAGCAACTGCGGCTGACCGTCCATCAGCGCCACCAGGTTTATGCCGAACACAGTCTGCAGCATGGTGTGCTGGTAAAGATTGTTCAGCACCACGTCTGGGGCTTCGCCGCGCTTGAGCTCAATGACCATGCGCATGCCTTCCTTGTCCGACTCGTCGCGAAGCTCGCTAATTCCGTCGATACGCTTTTCCTTGACGAGTTCCGCGATCTTTCCTAGAAGGCGCGCTTTGTTGACCTGGAAGGGTAGTTCCGTGACCACGATGCGCTGGCGCTCGCCGTTGTCACCGCCCTCAAAATGTGCCCGGGCGCGCACATAAATGCGGCCGCGGCCGGTGGCGTAGGCCTCGCGAATGCCCTGGGCGCCGTTGATGATGCCGGCGGTGGGAAAGTCCGGGCCCGGGATGTGGGCCATCAATCCGGGCACGTCGATGGCGGGATCGTCGATATAAGCGACGCAGGCGTTCAACACCTCGCCGAGATTGTGCGGCGGTATGTTGGTGGCCATACCCACAGCGATGCCGGCGGAGCCGTTGAGCAGCAAATTGGGCAGTCGCGTGGGAAAAACCGACGGCTCTTTTTCCGACTCATCGTAGTTGGCGGTGAAATCGACGGTTTCCTTGTCGATATCAGCGAGCATTTCGTGGGCGATGCGCGCCATGCGTACTTCGGTGTAACGCATGGCGGCGGCGGAGTCGCCGTCGATGGAACCGAAGTTACCCTGACCGTCGATGAGGGGAATGCGCATGGAGAAAGGCTGCGCCATGCGTACCAGTGCGTCGTACACGGCCGTATCGCCGTGCGGGTGGTACTTACCGATGGTGTCGCCGACCACGCGAGCCGACTTTTTGTAAGGCTTGTTCCAGTCGTTTCCCAGCACGCTCATGGCATAAAGCACGCGCCTGTGAACCGGCTTGAGTCCGTCCCTGACATCGGGAAGAGCGCGCCCCACGATTACGCTCATGGCGTAATCCAGATAGGACTGCTTCATCTCCTCCTCGATATTGACCTGGAGGACCTCCTTTGCGAATTCAGCCATAAAAGAATTGCTTCAAAATCAAACGATTAGAATATTGTTGCGACGCCGCCAAAAACCAGGGAATTCTATCATTTTCACGCCTTCCAAGTCTCGTTTTAAGGGCTTGAAAACAGGTCGGTTTTGAGTCTTTTTCAGCCCTGGTTCAGGGCCCGCTGGGAGGCTGTTTTAAAGACCTGGAAGCGGTCCTCGGGAGGCCGCTGATGGGGGAAGATTTTGGCTCGATTCTAAAGCCGTGTGCGACCGAGGCTTGAAGCAGACTCTGAGGCGTCCGGGGACCATACCGAAGCGACCGAGCCGTCGTCGGCTGGCGGCGGATCAACCGGTGTCGCCGACGCGCTCACGCCGGGCACCGGTCCGTAAATGGGCAGCGTCCGCTCGAGCATGTCGAGATAGCTTCGAATACGCTCGACGTATTGCACCGGTTCGGAACCTCTTGCATAGCCGTGCGTGAGGGTGCGGTAATACTTTTTACGTGTAAGCAGCGGAAACACGGTTTTGAGCGAATGCCAGCGGTTGGGATCCTGACCCAGCCTCTGGGCGAGTTCGCGCGCATCCTGCAGGTGCCCGAAGCCGACGTTATAAGCCGCCAGCGCAAACCATACCCGGTCCTCGGCTTCTACCTCTTCTGGAACGCGCTTTATCATTCGGGCCAGATAACGCGCGCCGCCCATGATGCTCTGGCTCGGATCGAGACGGTTTTTCACCCCCATCGCCCGCGCCGTGGGCAGCGTAAGCATCATCATGCCGCGCACGCCGGTGGGACTTCGGGCCCGGGGATTCCAGTGCGACTCCTGATACGACATCGCGGCGAGCAGCGTCCATGCAATATCGTACTTCTCCCCCGCCCGCTCGAAACTGTCGCGATAGCGCGGCAGTCGGGAAAGAATCCTCCGCATGTAGCGTTTGGTGTCGACGTAGTCGAAGATGGTGACGTGACCGTAATGGCGCTCATCCAGACTCGCGAGTAGTCCGCTTTCGTCGGCCTCGGTGAAATACTTTTCCAGCCGCAGCAGAAGCTTGTCGGCCCGCGGCGGCAACACCCAGGCGAGACTCTGCTCTTCACTAATCGGAAAAGCGATCTGGAGGTCGGGGAAGTATCGCCGGTTGATTGCGACGATATTGGAGTCCGAGACCGTGCAGTCCACTTCCTGGCGCGCTACCTGCTCCAAGATCTCGTCGGTGGAGAGCTCGACGGTGGTGCCCCATTCCAGGTCCGGGACCTCCACTTTGAGCTCGCGCAGACGCTCCACGTAACTGCTGCCACTGATGACCAGGATTCTCACCGATGGCAGTTCGGAGATGTCTTTGGGAACGGTGGCTTTGCGGTGACAGACCACCTGTTGCTGCACCGTCTTATAGTCTGGCCCGAACATGTGGACCTGCTCACGCTCCTCGGTACGAGTGAGCGCTGCGGCGGCCAGGTGACCGCGCCCGGATCGTATCGCTTCCAAAACTTCGGGAATGCTATCGTGAATCACGTAGCGCACGCTGACGCCGAGGGACTTCGCGAACGCCTGCGTAAGCGCATACTCGTAGCCGTCGAGTCCATCAGGGCTTTCGTAGAAGGTGGTCGATCCGTACCGAGTCAGCACCACAAGCTCGCCGGTGCGGCGAATTTCCTCCAGAGTGCTGCCACTGGGCTTGCCACAGCCATACAGGCCTGCGGCGGCCAATGCGACACAAAGCGAGAGCAAACGCAACTTGTTCATGCCGTGCTTCAATTGAACAGCGCCGCAATCTTCGCCGCGTCAGGCTGCTTGAGGACGCCCATTTCGGTCACCAGCACATCCACCAGGGCCGCGGGCGTGACGTCGAACACCGGATTCCACGCCTGTGCCCCGCTGGCAGCCACGCGCGCATCGGCAAAAGAAAGCAGCTCTTCGCCGGCACGATTCTCGATTGGAATCGATCCCCCGTCGGGACAACTTCGATCGATGGTCGATGTGGGCGCGACCACCATGAAGCTCAGGCCGTGATGGCGGGCGCTGACCGCCAGCCCGTAGGTGCCGATCTTGTTGGCCACGTCACCGTTGGCGGCCACCCGGTCGGCGCCGACGATGACCCACTGCACTTTGCCCTGCGCCATGGCGTAGGTGGCGGCGCCGTCGGCGATCAGACTCACCGGAATGCGATCCTCGATCAGCTCCCATGCGGTGAGCCGTGCGCCCTGAAGCCAGGGCCGCGTCTCGTCGGCATAAACGTGCTTTATCTTGCCCGCCTGAAACGCGGTCCGGATCACGCCGAGCGCGGTGCCGTAACCGGCGGTTGCCAGCGCACCCGCGTTGCAGTGGGTGAGCACAGCGGAATCGGCGTCGATCAGCGCCGCGCCCAGCTCGCCCATGCGGCGGTTGGCATCGACATCCTGCTGGCAAATGGCGCTGGCTTCATTAAGCAACGGAGCGACGGGTTCCGCCTCCAATCGCTCCATTTGTTGCCGCATGCGATCCACCGCCCAGCCGAGGTTAACCGCCGTTGGCCGCGCCTTCGCCAGCAGCTCGAGGTCCGCGTTTACGGCTTGTCGCCAGGTCTCGGGATTCTCCGCGTACCGATCCCGGACCGCCAGGACCACGCCGTAGGCCGCGGCAACGCCGATGGCAGGTGCGCCGCGTACGGTCATATTACGAATGGCTTCGGCAACATCCGCTACGCTTCGGCAGATTACGTGCTCTTTTCGTGCCGGCAATAGCCGCTGGTCGATCAGTCGCACCGCGCCGTCGCGCCATTCCACCGGGCGAATCGAGTCATAAAGCACCATGTCTAAGCTTCTGGCTGCATTTTCCTGCTGTGCCTCGATCATGCGTCGAATCGCTCAAACCATTATCATGCGCCGTGTCTTTTTCGCCTCATACCTTGTTTGCACGGCGAACTCTTTATTCAAGCGCTTTGGGAATTCTAGTTGGAATCTGTTGACACACTTGTCGAGGCGAGCTGGATCATACCCGTCGAGCCCGACGAGTCCGTGCTCGAAAATCACGCCATAGCGCTTCGTGACGGCCGGATTGTAGCGATTCTACCGCAGGCGGAGGCCCGGCGGCGGTACGAAACCGAAAGCACGGTCGAGCTTTCCGGGCAGGCGATCATTCCCGGCCTGGTCAACGCCCACACCCATGCGGCCATGAGCCTCTTTCGCGGCCTCGCTGACGACCTTCCTTTGACGTGCTGGCTCAATAATCACATCTGGCCGGCGGAGCAGAAGTGGGTCAGCGACAGTTTCGTGCGCGAGGGCACGCGGCTCGCCGTGGCAGAAATGATTCGTGGCGGCACCACCTGCTTCAACGACATGTACTTCTACCCCGACGAGGCGGCAAAGGTGGCAAGCGAAGCAGGCATGCGCGTCGTCGTCGGTCTCATCATTCTTGATTTCCCCAGCGTATGGGCGGGCAGCGCAGACGAATACATCACCAAGGGTACGGAGGTTCACGATCAGTTTTTGAACGATCCTCTTGTCACCACCGCATTTGCGCCGCACGCGCCATACACCGTATCCGACGAACCGCTGGAGCGCGTGCGCACTTACTCCGAAGAGCTCGATATTCCGATACACATGCACGTGCACGAGACTGCTCACGAAGTAGCCGAGAGCGTTGCAAATACCGGCGAGCGGCCGCTGGCGAGACTGGAGCGTCTGGGTCTGCTCAGCAACCGCCTGCTGGCGGTGCACCTGACCCAGCTCGAAGACCGCGAGACCGAAAAGCTGGCGGCGATGGGCGTCAACGCCGCCCACTGCCCGGAATCGAATTTAAAGCTTGCTAGCGGCTTTTGTCCGGTGGCCCAGCTCGCGCGCGCCGGAGTGAACGTTTGCATCGGCACCGACGGCGCCGCCAGCAACAACGACCTCGGCATGCTGGCGGAAATGCGCACCGCGGCGCTCCTCGCCAAGGGCGTGAGCGCAGACGCCAGCGCGTTGCCGGCGCACACGGCGCTTCGAATGGCGACCCTCAACGGCGCCGCCGCGTTAGGTCTCGACGGCGAGATTGGATCGCTAGAGCCCGGCAAGGCGGCAGATCTGGTGGCGGTGGACCTGTCCCAGCTCGAGACCCAGCCGGCGCATCACCCGATTTCCCAGGTGGTCTATTCCGCCGGCCGGCATCAGATCACCAACGTCTGGATCAACGGACACCGGGTGCTCAAGGACCGCCAGCTCATGACCCTGGACGCGCACCAGATCCTGCGCGAATCTTGCCACTGGGCCAAACGCCTCGCAGGCGCTTAAGATCGCTCTCATGGTCGCAGACACACGCAACGTCGATCCGGAAGAGATCTCGAAATTCGAGGCGCTCGCGGAGCGCTGGTGGGATCCGGCGAGCGAGTTCAAGCCGCTGCACGATATCAATCCGCTGCGGCTCGATTTTATAGACGAGCGCGTCAAGCTTTGCGGAAAGCGGGTTCTCGACGTGGGATGCGGCGGCGGCATCCTGGCGGAGAGTATGGCCGAACGCGGAGCTGAAGTTATCGCCATCGACGCATCCGAGGTGCCGATAAGCGTTGCCAAGCTGCATCAGAAGGAATCGGGCAGCAATGTGGATTACCGACTTGGGACGGTGGAGGAGATTGCTGCGGCGGGAGAAGCTGCGTTCGATGTCATCACCTGCCTGGAGCTGGTGGAGCACGTTCCAGACCCAGGATCCGTGATCGGCGCCTGCGCGTCGCTGATCGCACAAGACGGCCACGCCTTTTTCTCCACCATCAACCGCAACCCGAAGTCTTACCTGTTCGCCATTATCGGTGCCGAGTACGTGCTCAAGCTTTTGCCCAAAGGCACCCACGATTACGCCAAATTCATACGCCCTTCGGAGCTCGACGCATGGTCCCGGCGGGCAGGACTGAAGCTCAGCGAGCTCAAGGGAATGAGCTACAACCCGATCACGCGGCGCTACCGCCTCGGCGACGACGTCAGCGTCAACTACCTCAGCTGGTACCGGCGGAGCGGCGACTGAACACGTGCCCGTTTCCGTGCGCACGGTATTGTTCGACCTGGACGGCACGCTGGCCGATACGCTGCCGGATTTGGCTTTTGCGCTGAACCGCACGCTCGAAGCCGAAGGGCTGGAGCCGTTGTCAGAAGACGCCATTCGCCCGCTGATCACGGAAGGGGGTCGCGTCATGGTGGACATGGCCGTGGGCGAGCGCCGCGACCAGGAAGCCAAGGATCGGATGCGGCACGCATTCCTCGACACCTATGGACAAAACCTCGCCAACGAAACGCGCCTGTTTCCGGAAATAGAATCGGTGCTCGACACGCTCGACGAGCGGGGCATTCCCTGGGGAATCGTCACCAACAAGCTCGCGGCCTTCACCGATCCCCTGGTGCGCGCGCTGGCTATCGACGGACGCGCGAAGTGCGTGGTCAGCGGAGATACGACCTCCCACTCGAAACCGCATCCAGAACCCATGTTTTACGCCTGCCGCGCGACCGGCGCGAAACCGGCGGAATGCGTCTATTTGGGGGACGCGGAGAAAGACGTGCTCGCCGGACGGCGCGCGGGCATGCGCACCCTGGTGGCGCTATACGGCTATCTGCCCGAGGACGCGGACCCCCACGCCTGGGGGGCAAGCGGCGTAGTGGATTCTCCTTTGGGCCTCGTCCGCTGGCTGGAAGATTACGCTTGAACACACATGGATGCCGACGCCTATTGCCGTGACAAGGTCGCCGCAGAGGGCAGCGTGCTTTACTACAGCTTTCTGTTCGTGCCCGAATCTGCACGCCGGTCGTTGACGGCGCTGCGCGCCCTGGGCGAAGAGCTGCGCGAAGTCACCGACGCCTGTTCCGATCTCAACGTCGGCCGAAGCAAGCTCGCCTGGTGGAGCGAAGAGATCGTTTACGCGTCAAAAGGCAGACCGCGCCACCCTGTGACCCATGCGATTGCAAACAGCAACGAGTCTGGCGCTATCGACGAAGCGCACTATCACCTCCTGCTGGATGGCGTGGGCAAACGACTGGAAGCCGGCAGCTTCGACTCCCGCGGAGAAATGAACACGGTGCTGGGCGCCTCTGACGGCGGGCTGGGCACGCTGATTGCGCAATTCTGTGGCAATGGCGAAGCCGATCACCTTGCCTTCCAGCAGAAGCTTCATCTTGCGCTGGCCCATGCGCGGATCGCGCGCAATCCGCGCCACCACGGCTGGCGCAGTTTCACCTACCTTCCCGCTGACGAGCTTGCGCGCCACGGCGTGACGCGCGACGACGTATTCTCAGAAAAGACCGGCGACGCGCTTCGCGCGGTGGTGAATCTGCAGGTAGGTCATGCCGTCGATCAGATCGATGAAGCGATTGCGGCGCTGCCTGCAAGTCGCGCCGAAATTCATCTGCCTTTCCTAGCCGAGGCAAAAATGGAGCGCGCCATGCTCAAAGGGCTCGCCCGCTCCGGCGGCCGGGTGCTGGAAAAGCCGCCGATGATCACGCCTATTAGAAAACTGTGGATAGCGTGGCGAACGGCGAAGAGAATGGGGATGTGAGGGATCGTATGTCGCATTTCGGTGGATGGTAGACAGCAGCTGGGGCGAGACTCGTACACTGTTCTTTGTTATTGCATCGACCCGATTCGCATCACCCATCACCTGACACCCAGAAGGCGTAGAACGCGTAGGGCGCAATAGCGAAGCGTATTGCGCCGAACTGAAAATCCAAATGCCCGAAACAACCGCATTACCCGCATACACTCCGCCACCGCAAGCCTTGGCCGGCCGGGTGATGCTGATTACCGGCGCTGGCGACGGAATCGGAAAAGCGGTATCGATTACCTGCGGTTCGCTGGGTGCAACGGTGATCCTGCTCGGGCGCACGGTGCGAAAGCTCGAGAAAGTCTACGATGCGATCTTGGAAGCGAAGGGACCGAAGCCCGCCATCTATCCCATGGATCTCGCCGGCGCCACCGCGCAGCATTACGCCGAGCTGGCGGACAACGTGGACAAGGAGTTCGGCCGCCTGGACGGACTGTTGCACAACGCGGCGCATCTGAAGGCGTTGAGCTCCATCGAAAACTCCGACCCGCAGGACTGGGCCCTGAGCTTTCAAGTCAATCTTCACGCCCCCTACCTGCTCACCCGCGCCTGCCTCCCGCTGCTTAGAAAATCCGAGGACGCCAGCCTCGTCTTCACTGGAGCCGCTGAAGGCCGTCAGGGCCGAGCGTACTGGGGCGCATATGCCGCCTCCAAGGCCGCAGCGGATTGCCTGATGGAAGTGCTCGCCGAAGAGCTGGAAGCAACGCCCAACGTTCGGGTGAACAGCATCGATCCGGGACCGACGCGAACCCGGCTGCGACAAGCCGCCTACCCCGGAAAAAACCCAAGCAGCCACAAAGCGCCCGAAGCGATCGCTCATGCTTACGTCTATCTACTCGGTCCAGAGAGCCGCGACCACAACGGCACGCGGTTCACCATCAACGACGCCTAAGACACAATCCCCGTAGGGCGCAATAGCGAAGCGTATTGCGCCGAACAAATCTGGATGAATGAGTCAAAACGTTAAAACGATCCACCGGTCAGGCAAGACGCCAGCGCCACATAGTCCGAATTGGGCAGAGAAAACCGGCGCCTGAACTCCGCAAGCGACAGACTGTCGCCCACATAGGCGTCGAGGAACAGCCGGCTTGCTCTGTGCATCCGTCTCGGAAAGTCGCATTCCTTCGATGCGCCCTCCTTCGACGCCGTCGTCATTTGCGGCGCGAGGCTTGTCTCACCCGGATTCGTGCCGGACAACATGGCAACGAGACGCAGATGACCGCTCTCTCTTGCGCGTGTGCTCGGCGTCAGATTGTGATGGTCCCGCGCGTTCGCGTTCGCACCGCCGTCGATTAACGCCAGCGCCATGGCGCCGCGGCCGCTCTCGGCGGCCCAGTGCAGCGGCGTGCCGTAGAGCCTGCTGTCGGCGTTCACGTCGGCGCCGGCGGAAAGCAGAAGCCGCGCGACTTCCACATGACCGTGCCTCGCGGCCATATGCAAAGGCGTCACCCCAAGCGCAGGGGTACTCGCTATTGCATCGGCGCCGTGCTGAAGAAGCAGCGCCACCAGATCCTGATTGCCGCTTCGGGCGGCGTGGTGCAGCGCCGTGTTGCCCTTGCTGTCCCGCGCGCCGATATCCGCGCCTTCCGCAATCACGAACTCGGTGCGCTGCCGCTGCTCCCCAATCACCACCCAGTGCAGCAAGGTGCGATCGCTTAAGTCCCGGGCATCGATATCCGCGCCCCGCGCAAGCAGCAAAGAAGCTACCTCCAGATGCCCCAGCAGCACCGCGTGGTGCAGCGGCGTGCGGCCCCACTGATCTTCGTCGTCCACCGGAGCGCCGGCTTCCATCAGCAGCCCGGATACCTCCAGGCTCCCGGCGTGCACCGCCCAGTGCAGCGGCGATCCGTAACGCGGGCTCACCGCGCCGGGATCGGCGCCATGCGCGATCAGCAGTCCTGCGACGGCGACGTCGCCCCGGCTGGCCGCCCGGTGTAGCGGCGTGAGCCTGTCGCGATCCACGGCGTTGACGTCGGCGCCCTCACCGACGAGAAGCGCGACCAGATCCACGTCACCCGTTTCCGCCGCCAGATGCAGGGCGGTTCTGAACTTGCCGTCCCTTGCCCTGACGCTGGCGCCGCGATCCATCAGCTCGCGGACTTCTCCGAGGTCACCGCGCCCCACGGCAGCGAAGATCTCCGAATTCACCCGGGCGTCCAGCATGTAAAACGCCCACAGCGCGAGCGCGACCACGGGTACGGCGACAATGGAGGCGCGCAGGCGCTTGGTCGCCGGCCGCTCCTTCCACCACTCGCCGTAGTTGGGTCCGAGCATCGCCTCAGCCTCCTTCGGTGACAGACGAAACCGGTCTCATGCCGGTCCCCATCTTACGCCTCCCGGCCTCGCGCGCGTTTCCGCGGAAACGTGCCGTCCAGAATCGGTGAAAATCCAACAACGTACTGTTTTTAATAAGAATTTCATTGATTACTGTATGTTCATACAGTATACTTAGCATTATCCACATCGCCCCTAGGGAACCCCGTCATGACCATGGAAACGCCCGATCCCCTCCCCGCCTCGACCGATGCCCTCGTCGACCAGATCACCGAGCTCGCCGCCCACATCCACGCCGCCACCTACCGCCTGCTCATCCTCATCCGCGAGCTCGACCGCCGCCGCGTCTGGGCCGACCACGGCTGCAACTCCTGCGCCCACTGGCTCAACTGGCAGTGCGGCATTGGCTTGAACGCCGCGCGAGAAAAGGTCCGGGTCGCCCACGCCCTCGAGACCCTGCCCGAGATCAGCGAGGCCTTCAGGCAGGGCATCATCAGCTATTCCAAGGTCCGCGCCATGAGCCGGGTGGCCACGCCGGAGAACGAGGCAGACCTCATGAACGTCGCCTACTACGGCACCGCCGCGCACGTGGAAAAGCTGACCCGCTATTACCGGCGGGCCAAAGAGGCGGAAGCCCTGGAAGCCGCCAACGACCGGCACGAAAAGCGCGGGCTGCACTGGTATTACGACGACGACGGCATGCTGGTGATCCAGTGCCGGCTGGATCCTGAGGACGGCGCCAGATTCTTGAAAGGCCTCGGGGGTACGGTGGAGGCCTTGCGCGAAGAAGACCCCGGGGACGTTACCGCGGAAACGCGCGCGCCCGGCGTGATCCCCGGCTTCCTCAGCGCCGCCCACCGGGCCGACGCCCTGGTCCGCATGGCCGAGACGGTCATCGCGAACGGCGTGGCCACACCCCCGCCGGGGGAGCGCTTCGAAGTGACCGTTCACATCGACGCGGGAAGCCTGACCGGGGAGGCGCCCGGGGGAATGAGCGAGACCGACGATGCCCGGCCGCTATGTTCGGAGACCGTCCGGCGCTTAGGGTGCGACGCCGCCCTGGTCGGCCTGGTCGTGGACGGCGACGGCGAGCCTTTGAACGTCGGCCGGCGCACCCGCGCCATCCCGCCGACCATCAAGAGAGCCTTGAACGCCCGCGACCGGGGCTGCCGCTTTCCCGGCTGCAACTACACCCGCTTCGTCGAAGGCCATCACGTGAAGCACTGGGCCCGCGGCGGCGAAACCAAGCTCAATAACCTGGTCACGTTGTGCGGCCGCCACCACCGCCTGGTGCACGAGGGCGGATTCTCCGTCGAAGCCGTGGACACCGGCGGGTTTTGCTTCCGCGACCCCCGCGGCGAACCGATCCCCGACGCCGGGACGTTTCCGCGGAAACGCGGCGACCGCGTCGCCGCGCTCATGGAAGAGAATCGAAGATGCGGGCTCGATATCGACGCACAGACCGGCGCGTCGAACTGGGGCGGCGAGACGATGGACTACGACGTGGCGATTCACGCGTTGTTCGAGGCGGATGGGGGATTCGGCGTACCAAAGACTGAAATCACTTCCGTTGGTCAAGAATCCCCGCACTGATTTGTTCATTTTGGACAGTAAGCCTTCCTGTTTTTTGCTTAGAACAGCGGTTTACAATGATGGTTTTGTGTCACAACCCTTGGGTGACGCCGCGTGGCCATGATCAGAACGGTCGCATGGCCGAGGGCAATCATCTGGTGACGGAGACGGTGAAGGCGAGGATACGCGACCCCCTTGTCGTTAAAGCGGGATATTATCGCCGTGGGCGGAATTATGCTGCTTTCCAAGCGGCAGATATCAAATTATTACCCCGCTCGGCTCCTTATTATCCGGCTTACGTAAGCAGGCTATTAACAAGTTAATGCGCTAAACCATGTCTGACGACGACAACAACCATCCACAGAATCTAGCTAAGAACATTCTGGACGGGCTCAATGATAGAGAGAGGAAAATTCTTAAAGACAAGTTTGGTATAGACCTTAGCGGCGAGAATTCGCTTGAAGAAATCAAAAAGGCGTTTGAGATTACACGCAAAAACATCGAGGAAATAGAGCAGAAGGCTCGAAAGAAACTGGAAGATCCGAACAATTCTGATAGTGATCCTGATCATGAGCAATAGCGCATTAACCAGGCAAAGCAGGCGACGCGCCAAAGCGCGCGCCTGTTCGCGGCGTTAGGCGGCAAATTGGTACCCGCGGAGCGCGGCTCTGAAGATGAGCCGTAAATGACTGATTTCGGTTGTGCGTTCAATCGGTCGATGCCACTTCTAATCTCTGACTATAAAGGACGAATTTGCGACCTCACCGAACACACGTAGTCGTAAAAGTAGTTATCAAACATCGAGGGCCGCAGCCGACTCATTCGATTGAACAAGAAAGAAGTGATGGTACAGCCAGAGGAAGGACCCGGGGATCCTGATCCGCACTTCTTAGTAAATACCAATACCGATGCAACGTCGGGTTAAGCTGCAAGGCTTGATTTCACAAGAAGATGAAAATTTGGGGTAGCCAGTTCCAACCGCAACTGGCAGACAAAGGGATGTGGCGCTACATGCCCCCTTGTCGCTCCCACTGGAATTCGTTGATGACTATGACACGATCCCCGAGTCGTCCATACTCATCCTTCAATAGACACACGCGGGAAACTCGGAAATCATGAAGCCGGAAATCTGGGTAAGTGTCTTGCCTTGGATTATTTTTGTCATCGGTATCGCGGTCGCATTCGGTGGTAATTTCGGCAGAAGTCACTCCCGACGATGGTTCTCGGCCATTGGGGGCGCGTTAACGACGATGGCGGCTTTCGGTCTGTTCCACTATGGACAGCAGGCCGAGAAAGCAAGAGTTGCACCATATGTTGATGAAGTTTACACCGCGATAAGTTTCGCGTGAACGGTTCCGGAGTTGACTATTTGACTTATTTGCAGGAATGACGGAATCGATCAACCGTTGCCAATCATCTTTAGAAACGCATCCTCGTCGATCACCTCGACCCCCAGCTTCTCCGCTTTTGTAAGTTTTGATCCCGCTTTCTCGCCGGCGATAACTAAGTCCGTATTCTTCGATACGCTGCCAGTAACCTTAGCGCCTAACGCCATCAATCTTTCTTTCGCTTGATTGCGCTCCATGGATGAGAGGGTGCCGGTCAGGACGACGGTCTTGTCTTTTAAGGGGAGATCTTCCTCGCGCTTTTTCTCGATCTTCGGCCAGCGCACTTCTTTTCTCAGGCGGTCGGCCACCTGGCGGTTCTCGGGCTGGTCGAAGAAGTGGCGGATGTGCGCGGCGACGATGGGGCCGATGTCGGGGACTTCTTGAAGCGCTTCTTCGTCCGCCTTCATGATGGGGTCGAGATCGCCGAAGTGCAGCGCGAGGCTTTGCGCGGTGGCTTCGCCCACGTCGCGGATGCCTAATGCATATAAGAATCTCGGCAGCGTGGTGTCGCGGCTCTTTTCGATGTTCTCCAAGAGATTGTCGGCGGATTTCTCCGCCATGCGCTCGAGCCCGATGAGGGTGTCGCGGTCCAGGGTGTAGATATCCGCCACGGTCTTGACCAGCTCGTTGTCCACGAGCTGATCGATGATCTTGATCCCTAAGCCCTCGATGTCCATGGCCCTTCGGCTGGCGAAGTGAAAGATGGCTTGCTTGCGCTGCGCCGCGCACACCAGTCCGCCGGTGCAGCGCACCGCTGCCTCGCCCTCCTCGCGCAGGGCCTCGGATCCGCACACCGGGCACTTGTTCTTGACGTGCTTTAGGAGATTGAAGCGTTTTGCGCCTTTGCGACGCTTTTCTTTAATGACGCTCACGACCTCGGGGATGACGTCGCCGGCGCGGCGCACGATGACGGTGTCGCCGGCGCGCACGTCCTTGCGGTCGATCTCGTCCTGGTTGTGCAGCGTTGCGTTGGTGACGGTGACGCCGCCGACCCGCACCGGCTCAAGGCGCGCCACCGGGGTCAGAATTCCGGTGCGCCCCACCTGCACGTCAATCGCAGTGAGCCGGGTGGTCTGCTCCTGGGCCGGGAACTTGTAGGCCACGGCCCAGCGGGGCGCGCGGGACACCTGGCCCAGTCGATCCTGGTAATCGACCCGATCCACCTTGAAGACCACTCCGTCGATGTCGTAGCCGAGCTTGTCGCGGCGATTGCCGATCTCCTCGTAGTACTTGAAGCACTCTTTGAGCCCGTGGACGCGTTTGACCTCGGGCGAGACGCGGTGGCCGAGTTTTTTCAGCCACTGCAATCGCTCGTACTGGGTATCGGGCGCATCACCGCCGGAGATTTGGCCGACGCCGTAGCAGAACACCGTCAGCGGGCGCTCGGCGGTAATGCGCGAGTCGAGCTGGCGCAAGCCCCCAGCGGCCGCGTTGCGCGGGTTGGCGAAGGTCTTCAGATCTTTCTTGCGCTGGGCGGCGTTCAAGCGCTCGAAGCCTGAGTGGGTCATGAACACTTCGCAGCGCACTTCGATCACGCGGGGATATTCGCTGCCGCGCAACTTGAGCGGCACCGCCTTGATGGTCTTGACGTTGGCGGTCACGTCCTCGCCCCGGATCCCGTCGCCCCGAGTGGCGCCGCGAACCAGCTCGCCGTTTTCATAACGAAGGCTCACGGCCAGACCGTCCAGCTTGGTCTCGGCGGTATAGTCCACCTCATCCGCGTCCAGGCGTTCGCGCACGCGGCGATCGAAGTCGGTGAGCTCCTGCTCGCCGAAGGCGTTGGCCAGTGAGAGCATCGGTTCCCCGTGCTCGACTTCCGCGAACGCCTCCGAGGGCGCACCGCCGACCCGCTGCGTGGGCGAGTCCGGCGTGATCAGCTCGGGATACTCCGCTTCCAGCGACTCGAGCTCGCGCATCAGGGCGTCGAACTCCGCGTCCGGGATCTCTGGATCGTCTAAGGCGTAGTAGCGGTAGTTATGGTGCGCGATCTGCTGGCGCAGCGCTTCAACCCGCGACCTCACTTGCTTCGACGCGCTCATGGACTCCTGCCGCGGAAACCAAGATTCCCATACGCCGCCGCCGGCCCGGCGGCGTTTTTCTCCGGTGACTCAGAACCGCAGTCGCTGCCTGCGGCTGTACTCGGCAATGCGTTCGCGCATGTGGTTGATCACCTGGCCCGTGAGGGTGCTCCGGGTTTCGTCGCAGACCACGCCGTCGAGACCTTCAGCGAGCTTGCGCGCCGTGCGCAGCATTTCTTCGAAAGCCGCCACGGGATCATCCGGCCCGGGAAGCTGAACGAACAGGGCAACGCCCGGAACGGTGATGTCCTCCATCTGCTCGACGTCGAAACTGCCGGGTTTCAGCACGCTGGAAACGCTGAAGGTGGGCGGCGCGCGCAGCGGTTTGCCGGGCGGCCTGTAATGAAACAGCCCCATGTCCCCGTGTCGAAGCTTGAGCGCTTGCATCCAGTTGCGAAGCTCCTCGCCCGGAAAGCGCTGGCCTTCTTTCGCCATTACGGTCAACGCCAGCACCAGGTCCTCGGGCGTTGGGCCGTTCTTGTCCGCAGGCTTTGTTCTGGCTTGTTCACCCTGTTCGCCCGTTTTCGTACCCCGGGCCGCATCATCTTCGCGCAGCAGATCCAGCTGATCCGCCTGGATCACGGGATCCGGCGCCAGGGTGGCACGAATCTCGGAGAGACTGGCCACGAGGTCCGTTTTCTCCCTCAATGCATCCTCCCCAGCGGCGCTTTCCCGCGCCTCTTCAGCGAACAGCGGCCGGAATCTCGCCTCGTCGTGCTCCTCTTCCTGGGGCGCTTCGACAGCTTCGTCGCCTTCGCCGGCAGCAGAGTCAATTTCTGTTTCCGTCTCGACCGGGGTCGGCTGCTCCAGTTCGGCGTCGATGTCGATTTGGTTGAGCTCCTTGAGCGATCCGGCGTTTTGCGCCGCACGCGAGTCCTGAACCCGCTCGAGAAGCTCTAGTTCGTTTTCGATTTGCGCGTCGGGATCATCGATCCGTTGCG
Organism: uncultured Gammaproteobacteria bacterium; assembly: GCA_947258715.1. GTDB lineage: Bacteria > Pseudomonadota > Gammaproteobacteria > HK1 > HK1 > CAMYJH01. Next base: position 148,852 of record CAMYJH010000004.1, on the reverse strand, counting down.
AACGTGAGCCGCGCCGGGCGACGGTTACGCCCCACATGTAGATTCCGACAAGCAGGACAATCCCACAGATGAGCAGAATTATTCGAAGACTATCCATCTAATTCGGGCTCCAAGGATTCGACGGAGCACAGGGACGGGCGGGCAAGGAGCTCAGACGGCAGCCAGCTTCACGGCTTCGTCGATGTCCACAGCGACGAGCCGCGATACGCCTGGCTCGTTCATGGTAACGCCAATGAGCTGCTGTGAAAGCTCCATGGTGATCTTGTTGTGTGTCACCAGCACGAACTGAATCTGATCGGACATGTCTTTTACCAGCTCGCAAAAGCGCATCACGTTGGCGTCGTCCAGCGGCGCGTCCACCTCGTCCAGGAGGCAGAACGGCGCCGGGTTCATTCCGAAAATGGCAAACACCAGCGCCACCGCCGTGAGCGCCTTCTCGCCGCCGGACAGCAGCTGGATGGTGGTGTTGCGTTTTCCCGGCGGTCGAGCCATCACCGAAACGCCCGTGCTCAGGAGATCCTCGCCGGTAAGCTGCAGGTAAGCGCTACCGCCGCCGAACAGGCGGGGGAACAGCTCGCCCAATCCCGAGTTCACCTTCTCGTAGGTGTCTTTGAAGCGGGCGCGGGTTTCGCGGTCGATCCTCTGGATGGCCGCGTTCAGCGTGTTGATTGCCTCTTCCAAATCGGCGTACTGGGAGTCCAGATACTGCTTGCGTTCGAACTGCTGCTCGTACTCCTCGATGGCGGCGAGGTTGATAGGCCCCAAACGGTTGATGCGACGATCCATCGCCTCCAGCTTTTCCTGCCACGCCGCCTCGTTCGCCTCTTCGCCGATGTCATTCAGCAGCGCGTGCAGATCCTGCCCGTTTCGGGCGACCTGCTCCTCGACAGTCTGTCGTCTGACCACCGACTCCTGGCTTTTGAGTTTGAGCTCGGAAAGGACGTCGCGCTCCGCCGCAACCCGTTCTTCAATCTGGTGGCGGGCTCGGTCCAGCTCGCGCACTTCACCTTCCAGCGCCTCCACCGTTTCGCGGGCGACCTTGAGTCTTTGTTCCACTTCGCTGCGCGCGGCGAGCTCGGCGTCCAGTCGCTGTTTGGCCTCCCGCGCCGGCTGATCCATGGCGGCGAGCTGCTCATCGAGCTCTTCCAAGCGCGATTCGATACGCCGCACCTGCTCGCTGTTGCGGGCGCGGGCCTCCTCCAGGGACGCGGCTTGCGCCTTGAGCGACTCCACCTTGACGCCGATCTCGTAAGCCCGGTCGCGCGCCGAATGCCACCGCTCGCGCACTTCTTCCAGCCGCCTGCGGTGCGCTTCCCGCCGGGTCTGCCAGGCATCCCGCTCGCCGCTCAAGCGCTGCACTTCCTGGCTGGATCGCTTCAGCCGCTCCTCGGCAGTACTCCTCACCTCCTTCTCGGCGGCGAGCCGGTTGCGAACCTCGAACAGCTCGCCGGCAAGGCTAGCGGCCCGCGACTGCGCCTGTTCCAGTCGCGCACTCGCCGCACCCAGCTCCGACTTCAGATCGCCGTGCTGCCGATGCGCTTCGGCCAGCGCGCTCTGGCTCTCGGCGTATTCGGACTCGGCGTCGTTGAGGGCTGATTCTGCCGCCCGGTGCTCGAGCTCCAGATTGGCTACCTCGGTTTCCAGATCGGCAAACGCGTTGGCGAGATTCTCGATCTCCTGCTCCCGGGCCAGCACGCCGGCTGCCTCTGAGGCGCCGGCGGTAACCCGGGCCCAGCCCGGACCGATCCAGATTCCGGTGGGGGTCACCACGGACTCGCCCGGCTCCAGTCGGTGCCGAAGCTCGACCGCCTGGGGCAGCGAATCCACCGCGAAAACGCCGCCGAGCAGGTCCGCCGCCGCGGCGCTACCGCGGACCTTGGCCGAAAGCAACGGCAGCCCTAGCCGGTTGCGGACGCCGCGATCGACGCCGCCGCCGCTGGCCACCAGACTCAAGTCGCCTTCACCGAGATCCTTCAGCGCCTCGAGGTGCCGATCCAGTCCGCCGTCGATGCAAACCGACTCGAGGCGGTTTCCGAGCACCAGTTCCACCGCACGCGCCCAGCCGGACTCGGCCTTGAGCACCTCGGCAAGCCGCGGAGATTCCGCTAGCCCGCGGGCTTGGAGCCAGTCGCTGGCGCCGCCCGGACCCTTGCCCAGGGCGTCTTGCTGCAGCGCTCTGAGTGAAGCCAGCCGGCCGCGGACGTCTTGCCAGCGGTCGCGGGCCGCGTGCAGGGCTTCGTCCGCCTCCTGGCGACGGTGACGCAGGGTCTTAAGCGCCTCCTTGCACGCCTCCAGCTCCGACTCGACGCGCTGAATGCGCTCCGAAGAGTGGTTCAGCCGCGAGCGTATGTCCTTCACCGAAGTGTCCAGGGAACCCAAGTCCAGCGCTTTGCGCTCGGCTTCGATCCGGGACTCCCGGTCCTTCAGCTGCTGGAGATTTTGCTCCAGATGGGCGATGCGGGTTTCCTCGGCGTGCTTGGCGTGGGCAGGTTCCTGGGCCGCTTGGCTTAAAGCCTCGAACTCCGACTGCCAAGCGTGCATCGCCTCCTCGCTTTGGCGAAATTCCAGCCGCGCCCGCCCCGCTTCCGCCTGAACTTCATCCAGTTCCGGCTCCAGCGCCTCGAGGGTCTTTCGAATTTCACGAATTTTTCCCTCTTCGGACTCGATGTGCTGTTTGGCTTCGTCCAGATTCTGGGATTCGCGCTCGCGGCTTTCACCGAGCTGCCCGCGCTGACGGCGCAAGTTCTGGATCGCCTCCTCGCTGCGAGCAATAGCCGCGCTGGCGTCGAGCACCTTGCGGTATACCTGGTTGAAGGCGTCGGTCGCTTCCGAGTGGGCATCGCGCTGCGTTTCCAGCCTCGACTCCGCTCGGCGCTGCTCGGCGATGGCGGCTTCGAGCTTTATCTGCTGCTCACCCACTTCGTCCGCGTGGACCTTCGCCTCCGCGTCCAAAGCCTGCCACTGAAGCGCCAGCAGCTCCGCCTTGAGCTGGCGCTCCTCCTGCTTCAAGACCTTGTACTTCTCCGCCATCGTCGCCTGGCGCTTCAAGTGGGTGATGCGCTTACCGAGCTCTTCCCTCAGGTCGCTCAGGCGGTCCATGTTCTCCTGGGTGTGGCGCAGCCGGTTTTCGGTCTCGCGACGCCTTTCCTTGTACTTCGAGATCCCGGCGGCTTCCTCGAGAAAATCCCTGAGCTCCTCGGGCTTGGCCTCAATGACCCGCGAGATCATCCCCTGCTCGATGATGGCGTAGCTTCGAGGCCCGAGACCGGTTCCGAAGAACAAGTCCATGACGTCGCGGCGCCGGCAGCGGGCGCCGTTGAGGAAATAATGGGATTGTCCCTCCAGGCTCACCTGGCGCCTTACCGAAATATCGGTGTAGCTTGCGTAACGACCCCCGACACGGCCGTCGCTATTGTCGAACACCAGCTCTACGCTGGCCTGGCCGACCGGTTTGCGAGAGGTGGAACCGGTGAACACCACGTCCGCCATGGTGTCTCCGCGCAGGTGCTTGGCCGAAATCTCGCCCATGACCCAGCGCACCGCGTCGATGATATTGGACTTTCCGCAGCCGTTGGGACCGACGACTCCTATGAGGTCGCCGGGAAAACTGATAGAGGTGGGGTCGACGAAGGACTTGAAACCGGACAGCCGGATCTTTCGCAGACGCATCAGCAGAAATCGAGCGTGCGGGTTTCGAGTTGCATCGGCCGATACTTTACACTAATCGCGAGAATGGAAACACCGAATCCATCAACCATGGCAATCACCCCAAGCAAAGATCTCGAGACCTTTGAAAACGCCACTCCCGATCGCGATTACACGATCCGTATCCGGGTTCCGGAGTTCACCTGCCTGTGCCCCAAGACCGGGCAGCCGGATTTCGCCACCATTGTGATCGAGTACGTGCCCGACAAGACCTGTGTCGAGCTAAAGTCGCTGAAGCTCTACATCTGGTCCTTCCGCGACCAGGGAGCCTTCCACGAGGCCGTTACCAATCGCATCCTCGACGACCTGGTGACGGCCGTGAACCCCCGGTTCATGCGCGTCTGCGCCAAGTTCAACGTGCGCGGCGGCATCTACACCACCGTCGTCGCGGAGCACAAGGCGCCGCACTGGACTCCGCCTCCCACCGTCACCTTGCCGCCCGGCTGAGCCGATGGAAAATAACCCCTTCAACGGCGCGCTTTACTTCCTGCGCGGTTTCACCCTCATTCTGCGCCCGGGGATCCGTGGTTACGTGGTGATGCCGCTGCTCATTAACATCACCGTTTTCGCCGCGCTGATTTATTTCGGTGCGGGCCAGCTCCAGCTATTCCTCGATAACATGCTTCCCCATTGGCTCGAGTGGCTGAAGTGGTTGCTGCTTCCGTTGTTCCTGATCGCCGGTCTATTGATCGCGTTTTTCACTTTCAACATGGTGGCCAACTTGATAGCCGCTCCGTTCAACGGACTGCTGGCCGAAGCGATAGAGCGCAAGCTCACCGGCCAGGGACCGGCGGAAGGCGGCGTGAAAAAGATGCTCGCCGACATTGGTCGCACCTTCACTTCGGAAATCAGAAAGCTGGTCTACATCGGCGTCCGCGCAGTGCCCATTCTGCTGCTGATGTTGGTGCCAGGGATCAACGTGGCGGCTTCGGTGCTGTGGATCCTGTTCAGCGCCTGGATGCTGGCCGTGGCCTACGCCGACTATCCCATGGGCAACCACGGCATTGCCTTTCCCGAGCAGCGCAAGGTGCTCGCCCGCCGCCGCTGGCTCAGCGTCGGATTCGGCGGCAGCGTGATGTTCGGCCTGGCGGTCCCAGTACTGAATTTCCTGGTCATTCCCAGCGCGGTCGCGGGCGCTACCGCCATGTGGGTCGATCAGCTCCGAGACGCTCGCTGAGGCTGGAACCGAACCGGCCCCGCGGCCTCCAAACAACTGGCCCCCCGGCGCCAATTCACGGAGCGAGGGACTACGCGTTGCGCCTGCGGGACTGATTTGTTATATACGCGCGTCTGCTCCACCGGTACGGCACGGTGCGGGGCAGAAAATCGGGGTCTCGAGCCCCCCCGGCTCGGACCGTGGGATAAAGACAATTCTATTGAGTTTCAGTGCCGTCCGGCTACGCTTTCACGCAGCGACGAAGACGGCAGGATAATGGAGCGGTAAACATGCCGAATACAGAAACGACGGCAGTACTCGATTTCAAGCCCTACAAGCCGAAGCGGGGCGAAGACTACATGAACGAAAAGCAGATCGAGCATTTCCGAAATATATTGCTCGCCTGGAAGCGCCAACTGATGGAAGAGGTGGACCGCACCCTTCATCATATGCAGGACGAAGCCGCGAATTTTCCCGATCCCAATGATCGCGCCAGTCAGGAGTCTGAGTTTACGCTGGAGCTTCGCACCAGAGATAGGGAACGCAAGCTGATCAAGAAGATCGATGAATCCCTCATTCATCTGGACAGCGGGGACTACGGTTTCTGCGAGACCTGCGGCATCGAGATCGGCATCCGCCGGCTCGAAGCGCGTCCAACGGCAACGCTTTGCATTGATTGCAAGGTGCTGGACGAAATCCGCGAAAAACAGATGGGCTGATTAACGACCTCAGTCACCGACAGCACCCCGAGCCTGTTGCTCAGCCCTCGCCGCGCCCAAGGGCCGGCGCCTGCGGGCCCAACCATAAAGTCGCTCCGAACTAACGCTTACCCGGCAGCTGCGTTGCGCCGCCGCTTTAGCCGATCTTCTTGCCGGGTTACGGACTTGCATTTTCTTTCACGCTCTCCTCCTCCCCATCTCTCTCCCTCGGCGCAGGGGAGAAAGGGCGACGGCGTTCGGAGAGTGACCGAGATTTTTGCGCCGCAATCTAGTCCCGTGGCCGCCGCAGCGGAATGAGCTCCAAGGCCGCCTCCGGTGCCCGCCGCTACCGAGGGCGCTTTGCGCCTTCGCCCACGGGTCCGCTGCACTTTGGATCATTGGTCGCAGCGGTAGGGAGCTATCTGCAGGCGCGAAGCTTGGGCGGCGACTGGTTGGTGCGGATGGAGGATCTGGATACGCCCAGGAACGCCCCCGGCGCCGCCGACAGTATCCTCAGAGACCTGGAGCATTTCGGATTGCAGTGGGACGAAGCGGTCGTCTACCAGAGTGATCGACTGGGTCTTTACGCCGACGCGCTCAATCGACTGCGACGCAAAGGGCTGGTTTACGACTGCGGATGCAGTCGGCGGGATCTGGAGGAAGGGGTTTATCCAGGAAGCTGCAGATGGGGCGTTGCGGAAGGTCGCGAAGCACGAAGCATTCGCGTCCTCACCAATGATCAGCTGATATCTTTGGATGATCAGGTTCAGGGCATATTTGCCCAGTCGCTCGAGTCAACCTTCGGCGACTTCGTGGTGCTTCGCGCCGACAGAATCTTCGCTTATCACTTGGCGGTTACCATCGACGACGCGCTCCAATCCATGAGCGAAATCGTGCGCGGCGCCGACCTGCTGGATTCGACTCCGAGACAAATTCATCTCCAGCGCTGCCTCGGCTTGCTGACGCCCGCTTACGCCCACCTGCCGGTTGCGGTCAACGCCGGGGGACAGAAACTCAGTAAGCAAACCTTCGCCCGACCGGTAGGCGATAGACGTCCCGCCGAAGTGCTGTTCGAAGTACTCGAGTTTCTCGGCCAGGAGCCGGCGTTAGAAATGCGCGGCGCCTCCAAGGATGACGTCCTCGCCTGGGGCGTGGAAAACTGGCGCCTCAGTGCCGTGCCCCGCCGTAACAAGATCCCGTACCGGCTCAAGGCGCCTTTCTGAGCCTGCCGGGAACGCGGTTATGCGAGAAAGGATCTAAACTTGCGTCCAGCGTTCAGTCGCCTCGCCGACTGCCTGGAGACACGGGGTCGGTTGCCGCCAATGTTTTTTCATAGCCGAAAGCGCCTCATCGCCGTTCTCTGCGTCATCGCCATTGCCGCGGGCGAATCGGCGCACGCGGTGGATAAGGTCAGCGTTTACGGACTTTTCAAGGACAAAGCGATCCTCGTTATCGACGGTAAGCAACGCATGCTGCGCAGCGGGGAAACCAGCCCCGAAGGCGTCAAGCTGATTCGGGCGAACAGCAAGGAAGCCGTGATCGAAATCGACGGCGTGCAAAGCACCCGGGGTTTAGGCACCCACATCGGCAGCCGTTTTGCTGAGCCGGAAAGCCGCACGGTGCAGATCTATCCCGTCCGCGGCAACCTGTACACCATTATCGGCAGCATCAACGGCTACCCGGTCAATTTTATCGTCGACACCGGGGCGTCCTTCGTATCCATGAACGAAGGTCATGCGCGCCGTCTGGGCATCGACTTCGCGGTGGAAGGCCGTCCAGCTATGTCGCAGACTGCGTCGGGGGTAGTCAAGATCTACATCGTGAGGCTCAAAAGGGTGAAAGTCGGTGAAATCGAGCTCACCGACGTGGAGGGCTCGGTGCACGAAGGCAATTTCCCCACCGAGGTGCTGCTCGGCATGTCCTTCCTGGGGCGCCTGGACATCAAGCGCGAGGGCGGGGTGATGGAATTACGTAAAAAATATTAATCGGCGCAATACGCTTTGCTATTGCGCCCTACGTTTCTTAGATAAAGCGTTAGTATTTATCAGTTGCAGAAGAAAACGGCCCGCATTAGCGGGCCGTTTTGCAGACGCTAGTCGGCTCGCCGCGGAAGGCGGGTAGCTTCATCTGAATGAGGGCGAAGCCTCCAAATAGCACGCCCGCGTAGAACAGGTCGCCGGCAATGGTGTAGTGGAAGAAGGGGATCGCGGCGACGTAGCAGGCCACCAGGCCGCTTGCGTTCAGCGGGTACATGCCCGAAGTGAGCCAGACGCCGAAGTTGGTGACGACAAAAAAGATAACGGAGCTCGCCAGCGCGCCGCCGGCCACGGTTAGCGGCCCGATTCTGCCTTGTAGCTGCGTGCCGATGGCCACGGCGATGCACATGCACACGTATACCAGGACCAGTCCGTCGTGGAACCCGATCACGATATCGCTCAGGGCCATGGCGATGAGCGGTATCAGAAATGCAAGCTTCCTGTTGTCCAGGTGGGCGCCTGCGAATAGCGCCATGGCCGCCACCGGCGCGAAGTTCGGCGGATGCGGAAGGATCCGCAGCAGCGCGGCCGCCAGCACGAGGCCCGCGATCAGCCAGTACTTCTTGCTCAACATGTCTCACCCCTGTCGGTTCGAGTGTTATACCGCGACCGGCCCGGCCCGCGGCGGGCGAACGCCCTCGATGCCGCGGAGCTTATCCGCAACCGGCCATAAATTGAAGCGCGGGGGCTCTCTTTGCCCTGACCCGCTCGTTGTGCAAATTTCTTGACCCCGTCTCATCAGCGTTTTTTGCGCTCGGGATCCCAGTACACCTCGCCGCCGGTCTGGCGGGCGAGGACCCGGGCAATAACGAACAACAGATCGGAGAGACGGTTCACGTACTTGCGACTCTCCTCGTTCACCTTTTCTTCCCGTGACAAGGTCAGCAGGCGCCGCTCGGCGCGACGGCAAACGGCGCGCGCCACGTGGGCGGCCACCGCCTGGGTACTGCCGCCCGGGAGGATGAATTCTTTGAGCGGCGGTAACTTTGCGTTAAAACGATCCAGCGTCTTCTCGAGCGCTGTCACGTCTTCAGCGGTTACCGTGCTGGCCCCGGGAACGGCCAGCTCGCCGCCGATGTCGAAAAGACCGTGCTGAATGTCGGTTAAGGCTTCGCCGATGAGGTCCGGGATCTCCTGTGCCAGCACCCAACCGATCTGGCTGTTGAGCTCGTCTACCGCTCCCATGGCTTCGACCCGGGCGCTGTCCTTGTCGACGCGGGATCCGTCGGCGAGCCCGGTGGTGCCTGTGTCCCCGGTGCGGGTGTAAATCTTTGACAGTCGATGTCCCATGCTGGTGCCGCTTTTTACTTCAGTTTGAAGGTCACGTCGACCGTAAAGCGGGTGACGTCGGAGAGGAACAGGCGCGCCGGCGTGAACGGCGCCACCCGGCTCACGGCGGACACCGCGGCGGTGTCCAGCACGCTGAAGCCGCTGGATCGATCAAGGTCGACGGCATCCATGTCGCCGCTGGGCGACAAGCTGAAGCTCACGGTGGCGGTGCCTTCGCGACGCTGGCGCCTGGCCGACATGGGATAACGTTTTTCCCGGCTGATGGCCTGGTGCAACAGAGAAAGCAGCTGACCCTGATGTTCTGCAGTGCTGAAGCTGGATCTGTCCGCCGCCGCTTCAGGCTCCGCGGCGACGACTTTGGCAACTGAATCGGCCCGGCTTGCCCGCTGACTGAAAAGATTTTCGGGCGCTGCCGGCACGGGGGCTGCCGCTGGAGGCGGCGTCGATGCGGCCTCGATTTTTTGCGCTCGCGTTTCCTTAGGTTCGGGGGCCCTCACCACCGTCTTTTCCTCAACCCGGGTTTCAGGCTTATCCTCCTTCGTCACCGCATTACTCTTCGGCGGGGCTTCCGCCTCGGCGATTTCAGGTTTTGGTTCAATTTTCGCCGCGGGCTCGATCTTGGCGGCCCGCACCGGCGAGTGGCGGAACAGGTCCCGGCTACGGATGGCGGACGCCGGTATTTCCCTGTCCTCGCCGCCTTCAACCTCGCTTCTTGATTCCAGCAGCACCGTAAGCTTCGAGGGAAGTCGCGCGATATCGGCCCCGGTGAGATCCAGCCAGGCGAGCGCAGCCGCGTGAAGCAGAAAAGACGCGGTGATGAAGGCTATCCAACGGATTTTTTCTTCGCTCGTCATGGCGCTTCAGTCGAAATCGAGCCTGGCGCTGATCCAGTAATTGCGCTCGGGCGCAGGGAAAAACGAGTCAGGAGATGCGGTATCGACGTATTCCTTGCCCGTCACGTTGTTTACTCGAGCAGCCAAGGTGAAATCTCGATAGAAATAGCGCAAGCCGAGATTGAGCACAGTATACCCGCCCAGTTGGGGGAAATTATTTTCGTTGTCACCGATGAGAAAACGATCGCTGATGGACTGAATTTCGGAGTATCCGCGTAACCCGTCGCTAATCTGAAAGTCGGCACTCAGTCTGGCCACCGCCTCTGCAACGAACGGAACCTCTTTACCTTCGAGTGCACCAGAGTCGAACTCGGCGTCGGTATAGGAAAATGCAGCGGAAATTCGCAATTCCTCATTAACGGCCCAGCTTCCCTCGGTATTGAAGCCCGTACGCACGGTGGAATCGAGATTGACGTTGGCACCGTCGATAAACGGAGAGAATGGTCCCACCACCGTCGGGTCGAAAGCAATTTCATCGTCAATCGGCAGGTAAAATCCGACGATCTTGAAACTGTGCCCCCGTAATGAGTTCCACTCGGCACCCGCTTCCCACGATATTCCTTCTTGAGTGTCGAGTCCTACAACCCCCGGTGGAGTGAAAGACTGCTCGTCTGACTTAGCGAAGCGGAAATTCTCATCACGGCGCAGAAAGAGCCGCCAATTCAGCGTGGGGCGATAACTGACGCCTATTTCGGTCACGAAAACGTCGTCTTCCAGATCGAGCCCCCCCGGAAAGTCCTGCGTGCTGAGGTCATTGTCAACCCAGGCCTTGCGCGCGCCGAGCGTCAGGCTCCAGCGCGGCGCAAAGGGGATCACGACTTGCCCATAGATCGCGTAGACGTCCTGACGGTTTCTGGTGAACCCAAAAGAGGTGTTTAGATCGAAATCCGAGGCGCGCAGATCGATCCCCAAGGTTGCGATAACCTCTCCGAAACGATTGGAATAGTTTCCGATTAAACGTGGATTCGCTTCACGCTGTTTGCGCTCTGAATCAAACCCCGAGTTGAAGAAAAGCCCGTCCGTGTCCGTCTCCCGATAGGCGATCTCGCCCTCAAAAGACCAAGGTCCGTACAGGTGCTGACGGATACCGCCACGAATTGAATAGGTGTCGGTTTCGAGATCGTCGTTTGGAAAAGATGGGTTCGCCTGACGGCGATCGGCTGCCAGCTGCGCCTCAGTCAGCCCCCCCGGCAGCTCCAATTCTTCGTTCACGCGCTGAAAATCGAAAAACACCGAGCCGCGCCCGTGCTCGAAATCCACAATCCCAACGTAATTGGAATAATCTTTTTCGTTATTGTCCCTATAGTTTTCGCTCGCAAGCCGCTCACCCGAAAAACGCAAAGACAGCCCATTGCTCCACCGATTAGTGAGATTCACACGTCCCGCGCGGTGGTTGTAACTGCCGTAACCCGGTTCCACGCTGGCGCTGAACTTGAGGGGTTTTCGGGTAATCACGTTGATCACGCCGCCAACGGCCTGATCGCCGAAGAGTGACCCCGCGCTACCCTGGACAATCTCGATACGCTCGACGTCTTTAAGCGCGATGCTGTTCAAATCCGGCGGACCGATATCGGCATTGTTGAGCCGCCGGCCGTCTATTAAAACCAGGGTATTGGCGTTGGCGGTCTCGCCGAAGCCGCGCATCCCAACCTGAGCCCGGCTGCCGTCGCCAAAGCTGTCGAAAACCTGCACCGTGCCTTGACCACGCAGCACCTCTATCAGGTGTGTCGCGCCGCTGGCCTCGATGTCCTCACGAGAAATTACGGTAATGCTGGCCGGGACAGTAACGCTGCTCTGGGGCGAACGCGTGCCGCTCACGACCACTTCCTCTACCTCCAGCGTGGACGACTCCTGTGCGGCCACAGGCACAGCGCCGATGAGCGAAGTGACGAGTATGAAGAAAACCGTTCGCCGCGCTTCGGGGCGAGCTGGAATCGATGAACGGAACATACGACGATCGCCTCGCTGGCGCGCACACCCGCGCGCGCAAACAGGAACCGCCACGGAAATCGGAGGCGAATGCGGGCCTTTGAGCGAACCCGCGCCACCGCCCGTGGCACGAAGTCACCGAAATCAGGCCGGTCTCCGGGCTTGCGAGCGGGGCCGAATCTGATCGCCCCGGGCGTTTCGCCTTCCCACGTCTTGGCGCAGTGGCTCGAAGAAACGCCGCGACTCGCTTACCGTTGCGGGGGCAGCGCCGGAATGGCCCGCACTCGAGCGGGCTTCACCGGCTTCCCGTTTCACTTCTCGGACGAACGTCCTTAAAGCACCTGTCGCGGCAAGCGAATCGAGTCTATGGCTTAGACTTGGAAGGTGTCAACGAGGCGGGTGAACGCGAGCGAGCGGGCGGGCTAATCCCTGACTCAGCGCCTTTTGCCAGGAGACGAGAGTTCCTTCGTCAACGCCGCCTTGGCTAAGCTGGCGCAGGGCCACCCGGCGCCCGCATTCCGTCAGTGATCCTGTGGCCGGAGGACAATCATCAGGGGACCTGCCCCGACGCACCCAGCGGAAAATGCGACGTTTTTCCGCCACATATTCCCGCGGACCCCATCTTTCGAGTGCCCTCTGAAATCGGGCGTGGCGCTTGCGGTCGAAGGGACGTGCTTGTCCGGATATCCTTCTCAAGGGGTTGGCAGGATACACGTCGAGGCAAGATACCAGGTCTCGCGGAATGAACCGGGCAATGGGCGAGGGCCGGCCGAAAAGCGTTGGCAGCAAATGGGTATGGGGTCCCGCCGGCGTCTCCCGCTCCGGGATTGGCGCCAACACCTCGATACGTCCGAGACGCGAGCAGAACACGCGCGGCGGGCTTGTGGCGATGAGGGCATCGCAGACCTCTCCCGACTCGGCGAGCAGCGCGCGCCCTTCGTGGCGACGAAGAAGCGCAATCAGATCCCTGTCGTCGGTGCGGATACAGGCATCCACGTGGAGGATATCCAGACCGAGATCGAAGCGAAGCTGTTGGCGTCCCGACCCGTCGATGGCCTCCCCGTCCGGGCCGAGCTCGGTGAGCACCCGTCGCGAACCCATGGTGGCTTGGGTTTCATGAACACAGAATGCGACCTGCTGCTGCCAGTGCTCAGGGCGCTTACTCGGCAATTCCGCCGCCACAGGAACAACTTGAGATGTAAGCGCAATACGCATGGCGCCGTCGCGGGTGGTTACAGTGTGGACCAGTCCCTCGCGACGCATATCGACTTCGCCGTTACTGCGCATGAACTCCGCAATAGCGCCGGAAACGCCGATGCTGAAACCGGACTCCGGATCCGACAGCTCTTCCTCGAGGAAGAGCGCAGCGAGCTCGAGATCGGTGGCCTTCATTTGGGATTGTTGTATGGTATCTCGCGCGGATGGGAAGGCTGCGCGTCATCTTAACGCATATCCACAAGGGGTTGCGTTCATCCTTCGGCTGAACGCCTCATCACCCAGGAGACAATCGGTGAAATTGAAAAACAAGGTCGCCATCGTAACTGGGGCAGCGAGCGGATTCGGTGAAGGCATTGTCAGGCGTTTCGCCACCGAGGGCGCAAGGGTACTGGTCGCGGATATTGACGCCAAAGGTGCCGCGCGGGTGGCAAAAGACATCGGAGATAACGGCAGCGCCATTGCCGTCACCGCGGACGTGAGCAAGAACAACGAAGTGAAAGCGATGATTGCGGCGTCGGTCGAGAACTATGGCGGTCTCGACATACTGGTCAACAACGCCGGCGTCACCCATAAGAACAGTCCGATGCTCGAAGTCGACGAAGAAACCTTCGACCACATTTACGCCGTGAATGTGAAAAGCATTTACCTCTCCGCAATGCACGCGGTTCCCGTCTTTCGCGCGCAGAAGCACGGAATCATCATCAACATTACATCCACCGCAGGCCTTCGGCCCCGGCCTGGACTCACTTGGTACAACGGCAGCAAGGGCGCGGCCATCACCCTGACCAAGTCCATGGCCGCGGAGCTCGCAGCGGATAACATCCGCGTCAACGGGATCAATCCGGTAATGGGCGAGACCGGCCTCATCGGAAAGTTTCTTCCCGGCGACGATACGCCGGAAAATCGCGCCAAGGTGATTGCCGGTATTCCTCTCGGACGGTTGAGCACCCCTGAAGACGTTGCCAACGCTTGTTTGTTCCTCGCCTCGGACGAAGCGTCGTTCATCACCGGTGTCTGTCTCGATGTGGACGGCGGACGATGTATCTGAGTCTTTCCTTTGTTGCCGCCAAGCGGCAGCGTCAACGACAATGAGCCAACTGACGCTCGCTTCTAGCGGGTTATGGAGGGTCCAGCCATGAAAAAGTCCACTCGCCTTCGCAAAGCCATTATGGCGCGCCGCGCGGTGGTTGTTCCGGGCTGCCACGATGCCTTGAGTGCCAAGCTTATCGGGGACGCCGGTTTCGAAGCGGTTCAGATCTCGGGCTTCGGCGTGGCGGGCGCTCTTCTCGCAAAGCCCGACGTGGGTCTGGTGCAGATGAAGGACGTGCTCGACACAGCCTGGAACATCGTCCAAGCCACTAGCGTATCGGTGATGGTGGATGCGGACACGGGCGGTGGAAATGCCGTCAACGCTGGCTGGGTGACGGAACGTTTTATCGCCATGGGCGCCGCCGGAATGAACATCGAGGATCAGGTGTTCCCCAAGCGCTGTGGCCACATGGCGGGCAAACAGGTGATCCCCGCCGAAGAGATGATCGGCAAGGTGCGGGCCTGCGCCACGGTTCGCGATCGCATGGAAAAAGACTTCGTCATCAATGCCCGCACCGACGCTTTTGCCACATTGGGCCTGGACGAGGCGATCCGTCGAGGTAATCTTTATCTCGAGGCAGGGGCTGATCTGGTGTTTGTTGATGCGATTGCAAAGCGCAGCGACATCGAACGCGCGATAAAGGACATTAACGGACCGCTATCGGTTAATCTCATGGATGGCGTAACTGGAGTAAAAACGGAAATGATCCCGGTGCCGGAGCTCGCCGCCATGGGCGTTGCGCGCGTCTCGATACCGGTAGCGTCCATCATGGTGGCATACAAGGCGCTCAAAGGTTTTTTTGAGGCCTTGCGCGCGTCGCCCACGGGAACCCTTTCGGATCAGCCCGACTGGGTACCCTCGTTCGAAGAGTTCACCAGCTTCATCGGAATGAAGGAATACCGAGCGCTCGAAGACGCATACCTGCCGGATGCAGCAGTGGAGGAAAAATACCGGGCCACGGCCAGCTGATCCCGGCCCCATGCGTCGACTCATCCATGTGGGCGGTGATTGCCCGTCGACGCGCGCCGCTCGGGAAACAGCAAAACTAACCACGCGAATATGCAGTCCACTCTGACCACAATACGCATAAAAGACGCGACGCCGATCACGCCGCTGACGTGCGACGATTTCAAAGCATGGCTTGCACGCGCCGAGCCCGCGGCGAAACGCTGGGTCGAGTCTTGCGGCTTCGAAGGCAAGCCCGATACCCATTGTTTGATTCCAGGCAAGAACGGAAAGGTGTCCGCCGTACTCGCGGGCATTGGCGATGCGAAAGATCCTTTTTGCCTGGCGCGATTGACGACAACGCTGGCGCCGAAAAGCTATTTCATTGACGCTGACTGGGAACCGGCGGTCGCGGAGCGCGCCACCGTGGGCTGGGCGTTAGGCGGATACCGCTTTAGCCGCTATAAGCGCGCAGAACAGGAACCGGCCCAGCTGGTGGTGAATGAACGCCTGAATGCGAAGCGCATCCAGGACCAGGTAGACGCCGTGTTTCTGGTACGCGATCTCATCAACACGCCGGCCGAAGACATGATGCCGGAACAGCTCGCTGACGCGGTCAAGAGCGTGGCGAGCCGCTTCGACGCCTTGGTCAACGAAACCGTAGGGGATGCGCTGATCAAGGCAAACTACCCAGCGATTCACGCCGTCGGGCGCGCCAGCGTGCACCAGCCGCGGCTCATTGACCTGCGCTGGGGAGACCCGGACCAACCCAAGCTCACCTTGGTGGGTAAGGGCGTATGCTTCGATACCGGGGGCCTGGACTTAAAGGGCGCGAGCAGTATGCGCCTGATGAAAAAGGACATGGGCGGCGCTGCCCACGCCATTGCCCTCGCCCGGCTGGTGATGGGCACTGAACTCCCGGTACGCCTCAGGCTGCTGGTGCCGGCGGTGGACAACGCCGTGTCGGGCAGCGCCTTTCGCCCCGGCGACGTGCTGGCGACGCGCAAGGGGCTCAGCGTGGAGGTGGACAACACCGATGCCGAGGGGCGGCTCATTCTTTGCGACGCGCTGGCGGAAGGGGCCGCCGAGGATCCGGATCTCATGATCGACTTCGCCACCCTGACGGGCGCGGCCCGGGTGGCGTTGGGCACTGACGTTCCGGCGATGTTTTGCAATCACGACGCCCTGGCGGAGGACCTTTTGCGCGCCTCCAGCGACGCGCACGATCCAGTCTGGCGTCTGCCGCTCTATGCGCCTTACAAGGAGCTTATCGAAAGCACGGTTGCGGACATCGTCAACTCCGCTTCGCGGCCCTTCGGTGGCGCCATCACCGCGGCTCTGTTTCTTGACGCCTTCGTGCCCGCCGCTACTCCCTGGGCGCACTTCGACCTCATGGCCTGGAACATCAAGCCGAGGCCGGGCCGTCCCGAGGGTGGAGAAGCCATGGGATTAAGAACGGTGTTCGAAACCTTGTGCGCGCGTTACGCGCCCGCTTGATTCAGTCTTCTCCGCCAAAGACCTGGCGAATGAGGGATCGCTGCGTGTCGGGCAGAAATCGAATGCAGAACCCGCCGCGGACATCGGTGAAGCGATGACGAAACCGCGACCGACGCTGCTGTTGCTCACGGCGCTCAGCGTGTCCGCCTGCGGCGCACTGAACCCCGGCCGCGAGCTGCCGGCGGTCGAATACCAGCGGGCTCATTCCGGCGCCGAGGCGCTGCACTTCGATTCTGCCTCGAGCCTGCTGGCTTCCGGCGGCTGGGGCGGTGACGTAGCCGTCTGGCGCCTTGGGGAAGCGAAGCCGCTGCTTCGCTTCGAGGCCCATGAAAGCCACGTGCAGGGGATCGCCTTCGCAAAACGGTGGCTCCTCACCGCGGGCTCTGATGGCCTGCTCAAGGCGTGGGATCGCAGCGGCATTCAGACCGCGGAGCACGACACCGGCACTCCCATCGACAAGATGATCGCTAACGATGATCGCGTCGTTACCGCGCATCACGACGGCGCCTTGCGCTTCTGGCGGCTGCCGCATCTGGAACCCGAAGGCGAGATCTTGCTGCACGACGGACCCGTCGCCGCCCTTTCCGGACATGCGCTGAGCGGGCGCATCGCATCCAGCGGTTATGACGGCCGGGTGTTTTTGCTGAGCAAGGTCGGGCCGCCCCAAGAGCTGGATCCGCCCCCCACGGACGCGCGCAGCCTCGCTTTTGCGCCGGACGGTGAGCGGCTTTACGGCGGCGGGTGGTTTCGATTGTTCCGCTGGGATCTCGCAAACGGGAGTCTCGAGGTTATGAACACCGACCACTGGGGAGTGATCTCCTCGATCCAATTCGCGCCCGGCGAAAACGCCATCGCCAGTATCAGCCGGGTCAACGACAGCGCGATATTGTTTCTTAACCCGGAAAGCGGCGAGACCTTGAGAGATCTCCGCCGGCACCCGGTCTGCGGCACCACGCTCGCCCTTTCGCCCGACGGGCGCTATCTTGCCAACACCGGTGACGACGGCGCGATTCGCATATTCGACCTCGAGAATCCACGACTTCGCTGATTCGCGACGCCGCGGCGGACACCTCGTTCGAGCTAAGAGGACGCCTCCCGGTTTTCCTCGTCTTCTTCCAGCGCGTGACGCCAGTCGTCAAGAAACCCCTCAATCGCGGCCCGCGCCGGCTCACACTCCGGACCAATCAGCCCCGCGCGAAGGTAAATGATGATAAGCGTGTAAGCGGTGAGACCCACGTGCTCATTCCTCCTCCGCGCCTCGCGGTGAAGCCTGCGGAAGTGATCCAGCGCGCGTTGAAGACAGGCAGGATCTTCACCACAGTTGGATTTGACCTCGACTATCTTCTGGTGAACCAAAATAGCGATGTCGCGCACCAGCTCCGATCGGTAACTCTCGCGCGCGTTTTCAATGACCGCGGGCGCGTCTCGATTGAGGTGGCGGACTTCCCGCGCCTTGCTATTGAATAATCCGAAGATCAAAAAACCGTCTCGCCAGAGCAGTCAATTCCCACTGCAAGATGGCTATCCTGAGCCAGTGTACCCCATGCGCCCGAGCTGCCGGTCATGGACACGGCGAAGCAGCAGCAGTGAGGTCACTGCCCCGATCAGCGCCAGGAACATGTCCCACTGCGTATCCCAGGGATCACCCTGGGTTCCGAGAAATTCGCGTGAGGCCTCGCCACCAATTGCCGTCGCCCACCATTCGGTCAACTCATAGAAAGCGCTGAAAGCGAGACAGATGCAAACCACGATGAAAAACAGCCAGGCGCCTGATTTGAGCGGCGAGCAGCGTATCAAAATTTCGCGCGCCAGCACCGCGGGAATGAATCCCTGGGCCAGGTGCCCCAAACGATCATAGTGGTTTCGCTCGAAGCTGAAGAGATCCTGAGCCCAGAAACCCAGAGGGGTTTTGGCGTAGGTGTAATGGGCTCCGAGAATCAGGATCAGGGCGTGAATCACCAGCAGACGATAGAGCAGCGGGGTCAGTGGAAAATTCCGCCGCGTCGCCAGCACCAGCGGAAGGCCGATGAACACCGGCGCGATCTCTAGCACCCAGGTAAGGCGATCCGCAGGGCCGGTTCCTGAAAGCACCGAGGCGAACAGCACCATCGAGAGTAATAACCAGCCTTCGCTCCGGCTCAACCCCGAGGTGCTCATTTCGAGCGGTTGCTTTTCCTCACGGCGGCGATATGAAACAGTTCAACCGCGAATAGCGAACGCGGGCACGTCCTCAGTCCGGAAGCCGGATGGTTCCGCGGGCGTACATCACGGCGCGGCCGGAAATGAAAACCCGGTCGCCCTTGAGCTCACACCTTAGCTGCCCGCCCCTTGTGGAAACCTGCTCCGCGTCCAAGGGGTTCTTGTCGAGCCGCTCTACCCAGAAGGGAGTCAGGCTGCAGTGGGCAGAGCCGGTGACGGGATCCTCGGCGATCCCGGCGCCGGGAGCGAAGTAGCGTGAGACAAAGTCCACCCTTTTCCCGGGCGCGGTAACGATGACCCCGTGAACGCCAAGCGCCTTGACCGCGGGAATATCCGGACTGAGATCGCGAACGCGCTGCTCGGAATCGAACACGGCGAGGTAATTTTTAGCGGACTTAAACACCGCTTCCGGCACTGCGCCGAGCGCCGCGCCGACTTCCTTTTCCTGTGCCACCGGCTCGAGCGGCCTGGCCGGAAAGTCCATGGTCAGCAGTTGTCCCGTTCTCGTCACCACCAGGGTGCCGCTTCGAGTCTCGAAACGCACCCGTTCAGAATCATTTTCCGCTTCGTTCAGAAGATAGTGCGCGGTCGCCAGGGTGGCATGGCCGCAGAGGTCGACCTCTATCGCCGGAGTGAACCAGCGGAGTCGATAGCCACCGTTCTCGGCCACGAAAAACGCGGTCTCCGACAGGTTGTTCTCGGCGGCGATGGCCAGCATGGTATTTTCGTCGAGCCAGGATTCAAGCGGGCACACCGCCGCCGGGTTGCCGGCAAACAGCCGGTCGGTGAAGCTGTCGAAGACATAAAGGGGAATTTCACGCATGGGGCGGGATTCCGGGAACGAGCGTAATCCAGAGCGTATCAGTGCGCGGCGACGGGCTGAACCGGACAATCGCCCCCGCGTCGGGGTCCGAGTGTTGGAGCGAGAAGATCGATTTCGAAATCAGTTGCCCAGCAATCCTTTGATCAGCTCTTTGGCTTTATCCGTGACCTCGCCGGCTTTTTCCTTGACCCCTTCTGTTGCCGAGGTCGTTCCGCTCGGTGCGGTCGATGCGCCGATCTTTTCCTCTATGATTCCTTTCACTTTGGATTCGGCCAACCCTTTACCCAGCGCCGCCGCGTCGAGCGCATACTTTTGCTCGCTAAAGGTGCCGGTGATGCGGATGGGGATGGTCACGCCGCGCAGTTCCTGCAACTCTTTTCCGCCCTGACCCTTGGAGGTGCCGACGATCTTGGCCTGAACGCGGTAATCAACAGTCTCCGACGGCAGGTCGGCCTGGCCCGCGCCGGTGATCCGCAGTAGCGGAGACTTTGCCAGCAGGTCCGTGTTCTTGGCCAAGCCGTTAGTGAAGGTCACGGTGCCGGTTAGCTCCGCAAAATCCGTTTGCTCTGGCTCCTCGCTCGGCGGGAGGCTCTGACCTTTGAGCTTCGCCCGCGCCTCGCGGATCATGCGGCCGATATTGACACCCTTTACCGCGCCGTCACGAAAAATGAAGGCCGCGTTTCCGTTCAGGGTTTTCTTGACGCTTTCGGGCTCCGCGCCGATGGCGTTCACCTGAATGGAAACGTCGCCTCTGCCGGTGAGCTTTTCTTCGCCCTGTAGGTCTTTTACCAGCGGACCCGCCTGGATCCCGGTGAGTTTCTCGTTGAGAGAAATCTTTGGGTTGTCGCCTCGAGCGTCGAGCCGAATGTTTCCAGCGTAAACGCCTTGATACAGCTTTGCGCTCAGCGGAGTTATCTGGATGAGGCCGTTCTTCGCCGTGATGTCGGCGTTGAAGTCGGTTACCGTGAGCTTGGCCACCTTGAAATTCGCCGCCGCCAGTTTTCCCACCACGTTGAGGGTGCGAAGGGTTTCCATCGGCAGCCCGCCTGCCGAAGCCCCAGCCGCACCGGGCGTTCCGGCGGCCGCGGGCTCTCCCTCCTTTGGCGGGGGCAGATACCGATCCGCATCCATTTGGTCGAGACCGAAGCTGAAGCCAATGGCTGGCCTGGCAAAATTCTGCACCAGGATTTCGCCCTTCAGATTCGATTCGTCGAGCTTCATGGTGATCGGTTTGAGCGCAAGACTGTTGTCGGTGCCGCTGATTCCCGCTTCCATCGAGGCGCTTGCAAGTACCGAGGAGTCCGCGGTTTCGATCTCGGCCTGACCCAAGTTCTCGAGCATGCTACGGGGACTGAAATCGGGCACTTTCAGCGTGCCCGAGAATTTAGGACCCTCGGCCGTGAGCTGGCCGCTCAGCGTGAGGTCCGCTTCCATCCCCAGGGTATTGAGCTTCAAGCTGTTGACGCGGATCGAGTTCTGCTTGCCGTCCGCGACCAAGTCGGTAAAGAGGCTCAGTTCCATCTTTCCGCCCGGAAACTGCTCACCCTGGAATCCCGCGTCCAGATTGAAACCGATCGCCCTGAACAGCTGGGTGTCCGGATTCATTTCCAGCTGCCCCGCGCCTTCCATCCGGCCGCTCATGGGCGGCTCGGTACTCTGCAGATCGAGACCGACGCTGACGTCCACCGGGTTGCCGGGATTGAGGGCACCGGTCGTCAGGCTGAAATTGCGAACGGTGTATTGCTGTCCCGCCTGCGCATCGCTCCAGCTGATGTTGGCGTTCTGAATATCCAGGCCGCCGATGGCAAAGGCAGCAAGCTGCGGCGCTCTGCCAGGCTCCGCCGGCTCACCGGGCTCACTGCCGCCCTTGGCGAGGTCGTCCCAGTTGGTTTCGCCCTTGGAATTCTTTTCCAGGTTGAGGTGAAGCCCGTGAACTTCCAGAGTATCCATCACCAATTTTCGCCGCAGCAGCGGAATCAGCTTGAGGCGGATAGCGACCTTGTCCGTAGAGGCAAATACGGGCGCCTTGAATCCGGGCGCGTTTCCAAGTTCCACACTGCCCATTTCGAATCCCAGCCAGGGATACCACGTGAGCGCGATATCACCTTCGATCTTGAGCTCGCGGCCGGTTCGATCTTTGACCTTGACCTCAATCTCGTCCCTGTAGTCGTTGGGGTCGACCAGCAGTGGCACAATGATGATGACCCCTACGATCAGGGCCGCCGCAACGACGATAATGACGCCGAGGCCTTTAAGTATCGTCTTCAATGACTTACTCCATTACTGCTTCCCGCCGGACGGCTTAACCCGGAAGGTTTCAATCTATTTTCGCATGCACCGGTCCCGCGCCGAGGGAATTTACCTTGTTCAGAGATGGAAAGCCTGCAAAGCTCCATCGCTAGATCGTGCCACGCCGCCGCCGTCATTCCAATTGCAGGCGGAACTCCATGTTTAACCAACGTTTGGAGCGCAATTGGGGGGTTAAAGTTCGACCCTTATCCGCACCGGCTGGTGATCGGAGCCGCTGGCCTCGTCGTCGATCTCGACGCTGCGGACGAGTCCGCGGAATCCCGCGCTGAGAAAGCAATAGTCGAGCCGAACCGGGCGCCCGTAAATCTCCGCGGTCACACCCTCGTCCACCTGGTGGCCGGCTTCCACCCAAGCGTCGACGAGGCCTTCCGGATTGACCATCCGCCCACCGTAGGTCGAAACGGGACCGGCGATCCGCGCGTACTCTGCCGAATCCGGCTCGAAATTGAAGTCGCCCATGATCACCGCGTTACCCGGCATGGGGAGAGGCATGCCGTCCCGGGTCCATTCCTCGTTGAGGCCATCTCCGGTAAGCGCTGCGCCCTCGACCCGCGCGTTGCGGTGAATTTCGAGCAAGCGCTCCACCTGAGGCATACGGGTTTGTGCGCTGAGGTGAGTCAAGTGCGCGGAATAAAAACGCACCGGTCCCTGCGCCGTGTCGATAATGCACTCCAGCGCGTTACGCTGCAGGCTCATGGGCCCGAGGCTCGCGTACTTCGGCAAAAGGTGGTTGCGCGAAGAGAGAATTGGCGACTTGGAAAGCAGCATGTTGCCAAACTGCCGACGCAAGTTGGCGCCCTGGCCGACGCCAGGTGAACTTTCCACGTGGAGGTCGACTCCGGCTCCGTAGACCCAGTAATAGTCGCCCAGCAGCCTCGCGATTTCCGCAGGCTGATCCTCCATGCCGGAGCGTGACCAGTGACGCTCAACTTCCTGCAGAGCGATGACGTCGGCGCCTTCGATTTCTCCCGCAATACGCGCGAGATCAAAGCATTCATCCTTGCCCCGTCCGTATCGGATGTTATACGTGACAAGCTGCATGGCTTGAAACCTGTGTTGCAACCCTCAACAAAGCCTGCTGTAGGAGCGAGCTTGCCCGCGATTCCTCAAATCAGGCTCTGCTACCGATATACGAGATACGATATTCGAAATACGGATGCCAACTAATCCAGGCTCCCCACCACGGCCTTTCTGAACCGGCTCTTGAGCCAGGTGCCGTCGCGTTCCGGCAGCACCATGGGCAGCTTGGCATCGTCGACCTTGACGCTGCAGAACACTGGGCCGTTGGCTTCATAGAGTTGCGGGATGAACTCAGTCAGCGCCTTGTTGCTGTTGATAGTCGCCGTCAGCGGAAAGCCGGCGCAGGCGGCCATTCCGGCCAGATCGACGCCGTAATGGGTGTGTGTCGCCTGCATCCCGGTCTCACCGTAACGCTCGTTGTCGAGGACGATAACGCTCAGGTTTTTCGGCCGCTGAACGGCGATGGTAGCGAGCGCCCCCAGTCCCATCAGCATTTCGCCATCGCCGGTGATGACCAGCACCCGCCGCAGAGGTTGAGCGATGGCGAGTCCCAAGCCGATCATGGCGGCACCGCCCATTCCGCCCCAAACGTAAAAGTTCGTATCGCTGTCTCCAGCGGCGGCGGCGTCCCAGCACGAGCTGCCCAGTCCGGTGATAAGCAGGGCCTCACGGCGCTGCTTAAGGATCCGCGCCACCGCATCGCGTCGATCGAGTTTTTTGAAACGTGTCTGCATTTTTGTTATTTCCACACCTTGTAACCGATGACGCGCTGTGAAATGAGCACCGCCACCGAGCGATAGGTGCTGAAGGCAAGCGTCAGCGCCGCGGTCACGGTCTCCACCACACGCGAAACATCATCCACGGGTTTAATCAGCGCGCCGGCGTTCGCCAGCGCGCGGGCGGTGCCATCGCCCATGGGCACCTGCCACGGATTGAATTCGCCGAATTCGCCGCGCATGGTGACCAAGCTAAAGAGGGGAAAGCGGCACTCCTGGATAACGGAGAACATGTTGATGCAGTTGCCGACTCCGCTCGACTGCATCAGCAGCGCGCCGCGGTGGCCGCCGAGCCAAGCACCCGCAAGCATCGCCACACCCTCTTCCTCGGTGGTGAGGGGCACGGCGCGAACTTTGCTCGAGCGCTCGCAGAGCGAAATGAGCCGGGCGTGACCGGCGTCGGGAACGTACGCCACCTGGCGGATACCGCCGTGGACAAAGCTGTCGAAGATACGATCCGCCCAGGTGACCTCCGTTTTCTTCTTTTTGGCCATCCTTATCTCCGTGCTCCGATGTTCTATCGCGCCGAGAAGCGGGCGCTGGACCGGTGATGAATCTTATGACAAAAAGGCCGCGGTGCAAGAATCGGGGGCGACCGGGGGACATCACCACCCGCAGGGCTAAAGTTCACAATTTAGTCACGTAGGGAACGATTCTGATGTTGGCGGCATCGAAATGTCCGATACTGCATAGGTGCTTATCGGGGAATAAGAGCATGCACGCACGCGCACTGTTCGTTTTTGCGGCGACCCTTCTTGTCGCGCCCGGAGCCATTCCGGCAGAAACGCTTGTGCTCGAAAGCAGGGCTGAACGGGTGAGCCTGCTGGAGCTCTACACCTCGGAAGGGTGCAGCAGCTGCCCGCCGGCGGATCGCTGGCTCAGCGATCTCAGGCACGACCCGCGGCTTTGGCAGATGGTGGTTCCGGTGGCGTTTCACGTCGACTACTGGGACTACATCGGCTGGCCCGATCGTTTCTCCTCGCCCCGCTACAGCCAGCGCCAGAGGAGCTACGCCCGCAACGGTCATGTGGGAAGCGTATATACGCCGGGTTTCGTCCTTGCTGGAAAGGAGTGGCGCTCGTGGTTTTTCTCTCCCCTGCTCAAGGTCAATAGCGATGAGGCGGTGGGGCGGCTGAGCCTCGAGGTCAATCACGATCGCGTCAGCGCCCTTTTCGACCCGGCGACGCCCACGTCCCGGCCCCTGGAGCTTCACGTCGCTGTGCTCGGATTCGGTCTCGGAACCGAGGTCGAAGCGGGGGAGAATGCTGGCAAGACGCTCAAGCACGACTTCGTCGTGCTCGGCCACACCCGGGTCGCCATGCACCGGCATGAGGACGGTTTGACTGCGCAAACCGCGCTGCCCGAGCCGCGATTCGAAAGCAGCCAAAAAGCAATCGCCGCCTGGGTCAGCGTCGCGGGCGATCCTTCTCCGATACAGGCGGTGGGCGGGTGGCTTGACCGGCCTTAGCCAAAAACCTTTTCTTCCGTCAGCTTTTCAGCCATTCGTCCACGGCTTCGCTGAATCCGTCTTCATCGTTACTCTTCACGGCCTCGTAGTGACTTTTGAGAGATTCTGGCGCATTCGCGACGACGCGGGCGCTGGACGACCATTCCAGTAGGTCCCTGTCGTTGAAGTCGTTTCCCACCGCCAGCGCGCGCTGGTGATCGAGGCTCAGCTGTGAGCAAATCCACGCCGAGGCGATGGCCTTGGATACGGTTTGCGGAAAGATTTCAATCCAGCGGGAGGACATGTCCAGGGGCGACGTTGTGAGTATGACTTTGTGACCCTCGAGTGCTTCCTCCAATGCTTCGAACTGAGAGGGCGCCTCGAAGGGCTCGATGGCAAGCAGCTGACTCGCCCGTTGAAGGCACGGCGGATGCTCGGGCCAGGGCTTCGCAAACTCGCCGTAGCGCTCACAGCGGGCGTCGAAGTCCGGATTGAATCCGGAAGCGCTGAAGTAATAAAAACGATGATTGTCGGGCACACCGTGATGGAGCATGAAATCCAGGTCCCTCTGCATCAACACTTCGGCGATGGAAAGCGCGTCCTCCAGCGGCATATCGTGGGAGAGCACAAGTGATTTTGACCGCCACTCGACGACGCCGGCGCCGGAAGAAAATATTAGATAATCGATGGGGAAATCGTCGTCCATAACTTGCTGCGCTGAAAAAAGCGTTCGCCCCGTGGCCACCACACGAATGACACCCCGTTCACCCAGCGCGTTTAGGGTTTCGCGGTTGCGCGGGCTCAAGCCGTGGCTGGAATTGAGCAGCGTGCCATCGAGGTCGGAGACGACAATCACGCTGCGATCCTCCCCAGCCGCGCCACCACCAGCGTGAGATCGTCGCTGCGGGGCGCACCTCCCGCATGTTTTTCGAGCACAGAGAGTATGCAGTCGCGGGCGAAGATAGCGGATTCGTTTGCGCATTTGCGAATGCTTTGCTCAAGTCCCTGAGCGTCGAACATGCGCCCGCTGGCGTCGCGCGTCTCTGAAATCCCGTCGGTGTACAAGACCAGTAGGTCGCCCGGCCGCCAGGGGATTTCCCGTTGCTCGAATTCCTGCGCGTCGTCGTCCACGGCGCCGAGAAGGGGGTCCAACGCCTCGAGTTTCCTCAGTAACCCACTTGCCGGCGTGAACAGATAAGGATAGGGGTGACCAGCGTTGGAGTAGCTAAGCACATTACGCGTGAGGTCGACCACGACGTAGCAGCAGGTCATGAGCAGCCGGCGCTGAATCGACAACGATAACACCCGGCGCAGAGCTTTCATGATCTCCACCGGCGTATGCGCGACGCGCACCTGGGTGTGCACGCAGCTTTTCGCCATAGCCACGAAAAGTCCAGAGTAAAAACCGTGCCCGGTTACGTCGCCGACGATTATGCCTACCTCCCGCGGTCCGTACTCGATGTAATCGTAGAAGTCTCCACCGACTTCAGACGCCGGGCTGCAGTAACCGGCAATTTCGAGTGAGGGCCTTAGAAGATGTTCCTGCGGCAGCATACCCGCCTGAATTTCCCGGGCCCGGGCAATGTCCTGGCGCCAGCGTTCCTGCTCCGCCACCAGTTTTACGCGACGCTCCACGTCTTGTCTGAGCTTAGCGGTGAGAAGGCGGAAAATCCCTCGCGCTACTTCGGCATCCTGGGAGAGCATTTTCTGGAAACTGCTGCGTTCCCACTTGAGTAGTACGGTGTCTGTCTCCGCCACTGCCGCGGTGCTCCGAGGTTGGTCATCGATGAGCGCGAATTCCCCCACGAACTCCCCGCGCTGCCGCGCGATCAGATGCACCTCTTCGGAACGAAGGCTTAATACGCCGTCCTTGATGATGTAAACGGCGTCACCCACATCTCCCTTCTCAAACAGCGTCTCGCCTGTGAACAGATGAACCTCAAACAGCTGCCGATTGATTTCTTCGAGCATGCTGATGGGCATGTGCTGGAACAGCTCGGTCTGCTTGAGAAACTCAATGTGATCGAATGAAGGCACGGGCTTGATCCGACGCAGCTGCATTTTCCGAGCGACGTTGAGACTTTTTTACGGAAGTATGTGTCGATACTCAGCTATATTGGCATGGCACAGCGCCACTATAGCGGCTGGCAGGTGCAACAGAAATAGCAGCGCCTTCCGGAGAGACTTTGACGCACGATGGCATCGCCGCATTCGAAGCAGGGTTCGCCACTGCGGCCAAAGACAGCGAAGCGGTATTCGTCCCGCGACCATCCTTCTGTTTTCAGCTTTCGTACCCGACCGGGATCGTTGGTGACGCCGCGGGTCTTATATGAGCGCAGGATGATGCGTCGCGTTTCTCGGGCGAGCGCCGACAACTCCGACTTCGAGAGACTATGCGGACAACGCGAGGGATGCACGCTGGCGGCGAAAAGGATCTCACTGCGCAGATAGTTTCCGACGCCGGCAAGAAATCTTTTATCCAGAAATAACGAGGCAAGGCTTCGCCGCCGGAACTCGGGCTGCGCAAACCGGGTTGTGATTTGTTTCAGGCTAACATGTTCGTTGAGAATGTCCGGACCGAGCGTTCGCAAATAGGGATGGCGCTCGATTTCAGCGCTGGGAAGCACAGCGATGTCGGAGGCGCTGTACAGCAACGCGCGCTTTGCCGGGCCCTCGATGGCCACGCGCAGCTGCCTCGCGGAGTCCGGGAGGTTCCCCTTGTCGCAAACTACCCATCTGCCGTAGAGCTGGTTGTGGCTGTACAGCGTCAGACCGTTGCCGAAGCCGATGAGCATGGCCTTGCCGCGGGCACGAACCGAGAGCACCTTGTTCCCCGCCAGCAGGCTTTCGTATTCCTTCAACACTTTGAGGCCGAAAAACACTTTTCCCGCCCTGCGGCCCTCGATGGCGGCGCGAACCCGTTCAGCCTCCAGGCGGATTTCAGGCCCTTCAGGCATGCCCGGCGCCCCCGCAAGCGACCACCCCCCGGGACTCGAGCCCCGATACGCTGGCTTCGTCCAGCCCCAGGAGCTCCGCCAGCACCTCGGCGGTGTGCTCGCCCACCGTCGGCGGCGCTCGCCGGTAGCTCACCGGGGTTTCGGAAAAACGCATGGGGTTGGCGAGTAAGGTGACTTCGCCGCTGGCGGCCAGAGGGTGGGACATTGTTACCGTCATCTCCCGCTGCCGAACCTGAGGATCGGCGAATACCTGATCGATGTTGTTCACCGGGCCGCAGGGCACGTTGCGCGCGCCCAGTCCTTCGAGCCACTCGGCCGCCGGCCGCGCGGCAATCAGCGCCTTGAGTTCGGGGATCAGGACGTCCCGATTGCGCACCCGCTGATGGTTGCTCGAGAAGCGCGGATCGTCGGCGAGTTCTGGTCGTGCGGCGAAATCGCAAAATCGCCGGAACTGCTGGTCGTTGCCCACGCCCAGAATGATGTGCCCGTCCTTGGCCTTGAACACCTGGTAGGGAACCACGTCCGGGTGGGCGTTGCCGCGGCGCCTTGCCACTTCCCCGGAAATCAGGTAGCGCTGACCCTGGTTGGCGAGCCAGGCCACCTGGGCGTCCAGCAGCGCCATGTCGATGTGTTGACCTTGGCCGGTGGCGTCCTTCGCTTTCAGCGCAGCAAGTATGGCCACGGCCGCATACATGCCGCACATGATGTCGGACACGGCCACACCTACCTTGCAAGGATCGCCGTCTTCGGGTCCGGTGATGCTCATGAGCCCGCCCATGGCCTGGATCAGCAGGTCGTAGCCCGGCCGCGCGGCGTAAGGTCCGGTCTGACCGAAACCGGTGATGGAGCAGTACACCAGCCGCGGATTGACCTCACGCACACTGTCGTAATCCAGACCGTATTTCACGAGCCCGCCGGTCTTGAAGTTCTCCACCAGAACGTCGCACTTCGCAGTCAGCTCGCGAATCAGCTTTTGCCCCTCGGGATTGGCGATATCCACCGCCAGCGACTGCTTGTTGCGGTTGGCGCAAAGGTAATAAGCGCTCTCCCGGGTCGGGTTTCCATCCGTGTCCTCGAGAAACGGCGGGCCCCACTGGCGCGTATCGTCGCCCGCGACGGGACGCTCCACCTTGATCACCTCGGCGCCCAGGTCGCCGAGCAGCTGGGTGCACATGGGACCCGCCAGAACCCGGCTTAAGTCCAGCACCCGCACGCCTTTCAGGGGTCCGGAGTTGTTCACGTTATTTCCTTGATTCATTTCGGAATCGGTTCAGTGTGATACGAAGTCGAAGGGATGCCGTCCACCGATAGGAAAGGTACAGTGCCGGGCGATGAACCGAAACCTCAGATGCGGAAGATTGCGGGGAATTGGGTACAATCGGCCCCCGTTCACCCGGGTGATGGTCAGTTAAATTTCATGTGGTGGCGGGGAACCCTGGGAAAGCGAGGCAGTCCAGCCGACAGATGGACTCGCTGACTCGCTTTTCGAGAGCTTTGTTTCTAATCGCGGCGCTGCTGTCGTCGGACGCGCTCTTCGCCCAGGACGTGGCCCCCGTTCACGCCATCGCCATGCACGGCACGCCCAAGTACGGCCCGGACTTAAAGCACTTCGACTACGTCAATCCCAATGCGCCCAAGGGCGGCACGCTGCGACTTGCTGCTTCCGGAACTTTCGATAGCTTCAACCCCTTCATCCCCAAGGGTGCTGCATTTGGCCAAATCGGCATCGAGACCCTGCTCACCAGCAGCGCCGACGAGCCGTTCACCGAGTACGGTCTGATCGCCGAGAGCATCGAGATGCCCGAGGACCGCTCCTGGGTGATCTTCAACATCCGCCCGGAAGCGCGCTGGCACGATGGCAAACCCATTACCGCCGACGACGTGCTTTGGTCATTCGAGACCCTTACAACCAAGGGCAATCCTTTTTACCGATTTTATTACGGCAGCGTCGAAGCGCCGCAGAAACTCGGGGAGCGGCGGGTGAAATTCAGCTTCAAGGAAAAGGGAAACCGGGAGCTGCCCCTGATCGCCGGGCAGATTCCAATCCTGCCCAAGCATTACTGGGAACGAGAGGGGAATGATTTCGAGAAGACCACATTGACACCGCCGTTGAGCAGTGGACCGTACCGCATCGCTGACTTCGAACCCGGCCGCTTCGTGGAGCTCGCGCGGGTCGAGGACTACTGGGGTAAGGACGTGCCGGTGAACGTTGGCCAGAACAATTTCGACCGCATTCGCTTCGACTATTTCCGCGACGACACCGTGATTCGCCAGGCACTCAAGTCGGGGGAGATTGACTACCGCGAGGAAAACCAAGCCAAGGCCTGGGCCCTGGATTACGATGTGCCGCCGGTGAATCGCGGCTGGATTCAGAAGGAGGCCATACCTCACGGCCTTCCCACGGGCATGCAGGCTTTTGTCATGAACACGCGCAGGTCATTGTTTACCGATCCGCTTGTGCGCCGGGCGCTGGCCTACGCATTTGACTTCGAATGGACCAACGCACATCTCTTTCACGGCCAGTACACGCGTACGGAAAGCTACTTCTCCAACTCGGAGCTAGCGGCCCGGGGACTACCGGAGGGCGAAGAGCTGGAAATTCTCGAGCACTATCGTGGGCGCATTCCCGACGAGGTCTTCACAACGCCTTACCAGGCGCCGTCCACCGACGGCAGCGGCTGGCCGCGGGACAATCTCAAGAAAGCATTCGAGCTACTGGAATCCGCCGGTTGGGTGGTCAAAGACATGGAGCTCGTCGACGAGCAGACCAACGATCCGTTTCGGTTCGAGATCCTGCTCGTCAGTCAGGCCTTCGAGCGTATCGTGCTGCCCTTCGTGCGCAATCTGAAACGGCTCGGCATCGACGCCCGGGTTCGGTTGGTGGATTCTTCCCAATACATCAATCGCCTGAGATCGTTTGATTTCGACATGATTATCTTCAGCTGGGGGCAGTCCGACTCGCCCGGCAACGAACAGCGCAACTACTGGTTCAGCGAAGCGGCCGATTCTCCGGCGGCGCGCAATTTCGCCGGCATCAGGGACCAGGTGGTCGACGAACTCATCGAGCTGGTGATCAAGGCTCCTGACCGCGAAGGTCTGGTGGCCCGAACCCGGGCGCTGGATCGGGTGCTGCTTAACGGACACTACGTCATCCCCAACTGGCATATCCGGGTAGACCGGATACTTTACTGGGACAAGTTCTCGCGCCCGGCCATTACGCCCAAAAACGGCACCTCGACGGACTACTGGTGGTACGACGAAGACAAGGCCGCCAGGCTCGCCGAGGCGCGCCGCACCGCCGGCTCACTCAACGGTGCCCGCAGTGGAGATACTCCAGGCGTAGGCACCACGGCGTTCGCAGCGCTTGCATTATTGTTCGTTGCCTGGATGGTGTTTCGGAGGGTAATGAGGAGGCGGGGCGCATGATGAGGGGGATCGTATTTTGTATTTTGTATATCGTATGTCGAATATCGATAAGCATTCTGATTGACGCGACCTAAGGAATCGCGAGCAAGCTCGCTTCTACAGGGTCTGCTGTCAACGGCAGATGGCGAATGCCAACACCGCGCCAATTACGAATCACCAATCACTAATCGCCCGAAAAAATGACCGCCTACATCATCCGCCGGCTGCTGCTCATGATTCCGACCCTTTTCGGCATCATGCTAATCAATTTCATCGTGGTACAGGTCGCGCCCGGCGGCCCGGTGGAGCAGGCCATCGCCCAGATTACCGGAGAGGGCGCGGACATCACCGAGCGCGTCACCCGTACCGGCGCGGACACAACAACGACCGCGAGACCGGCTGCCCGCGATGGTTCCGCGAGCCGCTATCGCGGTGCCCAGGGTCTCGACCCTGAGTTCATCGAGGAGCTGGAAAAACGCTTCGGCTTCGATAAACCCATGCACGAGCGATTCTTCCAGATGATAAAGAGTTATGTGGTGTTTGATTTCGGCAACAGCTTTTTCCGCGATCAGTCGGTATTGGATCTCGTGATTGACAAAATGCCCGTATCCATCTCCCTGGGAATATGGACAACGCTTCTGGTGTACCTCATTTCGATTCCGCTGGGTATCGCTAAGGCGGTGCGCGACGGCGATCGCTTCGACGTGTGGACGAGCTTTGCGCTTGTGATCGGTACGGCCATTCCGAGCTTTCTGTTCGCAGTTTTCCTGCTGGTAATTTTCGCCGGCGGCAGCTACCTCGACTGGTTTCCGTTACGGGGCCTCACTTCGGAAAATTGGAGCGACCTTTCTCTCACGGGAAAAGTACTGGATTACTTTTGGCATATCACGCTCCCGGTCTTCGCAATGGTCATCGGCGGATTCGCGACCCTCACTCTGCTCACCAAAAACTATTTTCTTGATCAGCTCAATCAACAGTATGTCATTACGGCCAGGGCCAAGGGGCTGACCAAGCAGCGCGTGCTCTACGGTCACGTGTTTCGTAACGCCATGCTCGTCGTCATCGCCGGGTTTCCCAGCGCCTTCGTTGGCATACTTTTTACCGGGTCGGTGCTGATCGAAGTGATCTTCTCGCTCGACGGGCTTGGGCTGCTGGGATTCGAGGCAGCCTTCAACCGCGACTACCCGGTAATGTTCGGAACGCTGTATTTCTTTTCCCTCCTCGGGCTACTGCTCAATCTCCTCGGAGATATTGCCTACACAATTATTGATCCCCGTATCGATTTCGAGAGACGCGAGACATGAGCGCGCCCGCTCAACAACACACCTTGCTGGGAAGGAAAATCTCGCCGATCACTCGGCGGCGCTTCGAGAACTTCCGCCGCAATCGCCGCGGCTGGTGGTCGCTGTGGATATTCTTGATGTTGTTCACGATTACCCTGTTCGCCGAGTTCGTCGCCAACGACAAACCGTTTGTCGTCTATTACGACGGCGGCCTCTATGCGCCGATCTTCAAGCGCTACCCGGAAACCACCTTCGGCGGCGAGTTCGAGACGGAGGCCGACTACCGCGATCCTTACGTGGAGAAACTGATCGACGACAAAGGCTGGATGATCTGGCCCCTCGTGCGTTACAACCACCGCAGCGTGGCCTGGGATCTGGGGGAACCCGCCCCCTCCCCCCCGGACGCCGAGCATTGGCTGGGCACCGACGACCAGGCCCGCGACGTGGTGGCGCGGCTTGTCTATGGGTTCCGCATCTCGGTGCTGTTCGGGTTCACCCTGACCATCATCAGCGCCATCATCGGCGTCGCCGCCGGCGCGGTGCAGGGCTACTTCGGCGGCTGGATCGATTTACTATTTCAGCGATTCATCGAGATCTGGGCCGGCATGCCAACGCTGTTTCTGCTGATCATTCTTGCCAGCGTGGTGGAGCCGAACTTTTGGTGGCTGCTGGGGCTACTGCTGCTGTTCTCGTGGATGGGCTTCGTAGGCGTAGTACGTGCCGAATTTCTGCGCGCGCGGAATTTTGACTACATCCGCGCCGCGCGGGCCCTGGGCGTCTCCGACACAAAGATCATGTTCCGCCACGTGCTGCCCAACGCCATGGTCGCCACCATCACCTTCATGCCTTTTACCCTCGCCGGATCGGTAACTGTTTTGACATCTCTGGATTTTCTCGGCATCGGCCTGCCACCGGGCTCGGCGTCCCTCGGCGAGCTGCTGGCCCAGGGCAAGGCCAATCTGCAGGCGCCGTGGCTCGCGCTGACGGGATTCTTCGTCATCTCGCTGATGCTGAGCTTGCTGATTTTTATCGGCGAAGCGGTGCGCGACGCCTTCGATCCCCGAAAGCTATTCGCCGATCAGCCACCGCCGGAAGACACCGGTCCCGCGCCCTCCGAACGTCCGGCACGACCGGCTACGCAGGCGGCCGATTAGGGTGCTTCGCATGCCGAATTCCGAATCTAAATCGATGCCCGCCAATAAACCCGGTAGGAGCGCGCTTGCGCGCGAACCTTCCAGAGCGGTTAAAAGAGTTCGCCCGCAAGCGGGCTCCTACAGCGGAATTCGTTTCAGATCGCATGACGCATCACGCGTCACGCGTCACCGGAAAAGCTCATGAATCAATCCGGCCCTCTGCTGCAGATTTCCAACCTGAGCGTCGACTTTCGCGTCGGGCGGGAGACGAACCGCGCCGTGAGCAGTGTATCGCTGGAGGTTAGAAACGGCGAGACCGTTGCGCTGGTCGGCGAAAGCGGCTCGGGCAAGTCGGTAACCGCACTCTCGGTGCTTCAGCTCCTTCCGTACCCGCTGGCGTCTCATCCCCGCGGCAGCTCGGTGCGTTTCCGCGGCGAAGAACTCATGAGCGCCGGCGATGAAGCGCTGAGACGAGTGCGCGGCAATGAGATCTCGCTGATTCCCCAGGAGCCATTGAGCGCGCTGAATCCGCTGCACAAGGTGGAAAAACAGATCGGCGAATCGCTGTTCGTGCACAAGGGTCTCGGGCCCGAAGCGGCCCGAGTGCGCACGCTAGAGCTTCTGAGCCTCGTGGGGATCCGTAATCCTGAGAAGCGCCTTTCGTCCTATCCGCACCAGCTTTCGGGAGGCCAGCGGCAGCGCGTCATGATCGCCATGGCGCTGGCCAACGAACCGGAGCTGCTGATTGCCGACGAGCCTACCACCGCCCTCGACGTAACCATCCAGGCCCAGGTGCTGGAGCTGCTCGAAGATCTGCAGACGCGGCTTGGCATGTCCATGTTGCTCATCACCCACGACCTCACAGTGGTGAGAAAGGTGTCCGATCGGGTTTACGTGATGCAGGGCGGCAAGGTCGTGGAGTCCGGGGACACCGCCAAGGTGTTCGACGCGCCGGCGCACCCTTACACGCGCAAGCTACTTGCCGCGCAGCCCTCACCGGCGCAGCCGCGCGCCGCGCAGACCCCGAACGCCATCGTTGAGGCCGAGGATATTCGCGTCTGGTTTCCTATCCGTGCTGGCGTGCTGCGCCGAACCGTGGATCACGTCAAGGCCGTCGACGGCATTTCCGTCACCGTTCGCGAAGGCCGGACCGTGGGCGTCGTGGGCGAGAGCGGATCGGGAAAAACCACCCTCGGACTCGCCCTGCTGAGGTTGGAGAGAAGCGAAGGCGATATCATTTTTTCAGGCCGGGAGATACACGATCTGCGCACCAAGGCGCTGAGACCTTTGCGTCGGGAAATGCAGATCGTGTTTCAGGATCCCATCGGCAGCTTGAGCCCCCGCATGTCCGTCGGCCAGATCGTTGAAGAAGGCCTGGAAGTGCACGCCCTCGGCGCCAGCGAGGAGGAGCGGGAAGCGATGATCATCGATGCGCTGAAAGAGGTGGGGCTCGATCCGGAGACCCGCCACCGTTATCCGCATGAATTCTCCGGCGGTCAGCGCCAGCGCATTGCTATCGCCAGGGCGATCGTGCTCAAGCCGCGATTTATCGTTCTGGACGAGCCTACTTCTGCCTTGGACATGTCGGTTCAGGCGCAGATTGTCGATTTGCTGCGGGAGATCCAACGGCATCACAACATCGCATACCTGTTCATCAGCCACGATCTTCGCGTGGTGCGCGCCATGAGCGACGAGATCATCGTCATGCGCGAAGGCAAGGTGGTGGAACGGGGGCCGGCGCGGGAGATCATGGAATCGCCGCAGGAACCCTACACCCGCGCGCTCATGGCCGCCGCTTTCGACCTCAAGGTGGCTGAGACCGGGGCGGTGTCGGAATAATGTGATTGGTGATTGGTGATTAGAGGGGGATTGCCGGGGCGAGGCGAGGCCTCGACTCTCACCCTACTAATCACGAATCACCGGTCACGAATCACTATTCCAGCGACCCCGCCCGGCCACTGTGGGCATCGCCGCCACGGCGGCGGTTCTCGTCCCGCATTATTTGACTGTTTTCGTCAGTAAAATTAGGATACCTGAGTGTTTTACTCAGGAATTCCCTATGCTTTGTGTGGGAATTCGAAATTCTATTTTAAACAGACAGTTATGGCAGCCAGAAACGAAACCGTCGAAGCCTTCGTTGGCCGGAAGTACGAGCACGGTTTCTACACCGAGGTGGAGGCGGATACCGTTCCGCCCGGACTGGACGAGGACGTCATCCGGCACATCTCGAATAAGAAAAAAGAACCCGAGTTCATGCTCGAGTGGCGGCTCAAAGCCTACCGCCACTGGCTCGGCATGAAGGAGCCCCACTGGGCCAACGTCAACCACCCCCCCATCGACTATCAGGCGATTTCCTACTACTCGGCGCCCAAGTCCAAGGACGATGCGCCGAAGAGCCTGGACGAGGTCGATCCGAAGCTGCTCGAGACTTACGAGAAACTCGGAATCCCGCTGGCGGAGCGCGCCGCGCTCGCCGGAGTGGCCGTGGACGCGGTTTTCGACAGCGTTTCCGTCGCCACCACCTTCAAGGACAAGCTGGCAGAAAAAGGCGTTATCTTCTGTTCTTTCTCCGAAGCAGTGCACGAGCATCCCGAGCTGGTCGAGCAATACCTCGGCACGGTCGTTCCCTATACCGATAATTTCTTCGCCTCGCTCAACTCGGCGGTGTTCACCGATGGCTCCTTCTGCCACATCCCCAAGGGCGTTCGCTGCCCGATGGAGCTTTCTACATACTTCCGCATCAACGCCGCCAACACCGGCCAGTTCGAACGCACGCTGGTGATTGCGGAGGAAGGCAGCTACGTGAGCTATCTGGAAGGCTGCACCGCGCCGAGCCGGGACGAGAATCAATTACACGCCGCCGTGGTCGAGCTCATCGCGCTGGAAGGCGCGCAGATCAAATATTCCACGGTGCAGAACTGGTATCCGGGCGACGAGGACGGGAAGGGCGGCGTCTACAACTTCGTCACCAAGCGCGGCGAGTGCCGCGGCGACAATTCCAAGATTTCCTGGACCCAGGTGGAAACCGGCTCGGCCATCACCTGGAAGTACCCGAGCTGCGTGCTGCGTGGCAAAAACTCCGTGGGTGAGTTCTACTCCGTGGCGCTTTCCAACCTTTGCCAGCAGGCCGATACCGGCACCAAGATGATCCACCTCGGTGAAAACACCCGCAGCACCATTATTTCAAAGGGCATCTCCGCCGGACGCGGCCAAAACTCCTATCGCGGGCTGGTTCAGATCGGGAAGAACGCCGAGAAAGCGCGCAACTACACCCAGTGCGATTCCCTGCTCATGGGTGACAAGTGCGGCGCACACACCTTCCCATACATGGAGGTGAAAAATCCCAGCGCAAAGGTGGAGCACGAGGCTACGACCTCGAAGATCAGCGAGGACCAGCTCTTCTACTGTATGCAGCGGGGCATTTCAGAGGAGGACGCGGTATCCATGATCGTCAACGGCTTCTGCAAGGAAGTGTTCAAAGAGCTGCCGATGGAATTCGCTGTCGAGGCGCAGAAGCTCCTGTCAGTCAGCCTCGAAGGGGCGGTGGGCTAAAAGGTCCGTATATCGTATGTCGTGTATCGAACATCGGGGCGGCTGGAACCTCGGTTCGATAAATTCTCGGGGGGCCATTCTGGGCCGTCCGAATCAGGCGTCGCGTCAGCTCTGACGCAACTCTACCGACATACGACATACGACATACGACATACGAACTCAGCTTAAGGCACGGAACACTAGATGCTTTCAATCAAGAACCTGCACGTCACCGTCGACGGTAAAGAGATCATTCGCGGCCTGAACCTGGAAGTGAAAGCCGGTGAGGTGCACGCCATCATGGGTCCTAACGGCTCCGGCAAGAGCACTCTGGCCCACGTGCTGGCGGGCCGCGACGGTTACGAAGTCACCTCAGGAGAGGTGAGCTACGAGGGCGAGAACCTGCTCGAGCACTCCGCCGACGAGCGCGCCTGCTCGGGCGTGTTTCTGGCCTTCCAGTACCCGGTAGAAATCCCCGGGGTCAACAACACCTATTTTCTAAAAGCGGCGCTCAATGCCGTGCGCAGACACCGCGGAGAACCCGAGCTGGACGCCATGGATTTCCTCTCGCTGGTCAAGGAGAGGCTCAAAGTCCTGCATATGGACGAGTCCCTGCTGCAGCGCGCGGTCAACGTAGGCTTCTCCGGCGGCGAGAAGAAGCGCAACGAAATTTTTCAGATGGCGATCATGGAGCCGAAGCTCGCCATCCTCGACGAAACTGATTCCGGACTCGACATCGACGCGTTGAAGGACGTCGCCGACGGCGTGAACGCGCTGAGAGGCGATGATCGGGCGATCATCATCGTCACTCACTATCAGCGCCTGCTGAACTACATCGTGCCCGACCAGGTGCACGTCCTCGACAGCGGACGCATCGTCAAGTCCGGCAACCACGAGCTGGCGCTGCAGCTGGAAGAGCAGGGCTATCTTTGGGTCCGCCAGGAGACCGCCTCGGCATGAGCGACGTCTCTCCTTCCGTGCGCCATTACGTCGATCAGTTCGAACGGGTGGCCGGCTCGCTCCCCGGCAGCGATCTACCGTGGCTTCGAGCAAGGCGGGAATCCGCCATCGAGCGGTTTTCCGAGCTCGGCTTTCCGACCCGGCGAAACGAGGCCTGGAAATACACGCGCCTCGCGCCGATCGAGAAACGCGCCTTCGTTCCTGCCGCAGCGACCTCCGAGGTGTCATCGGCCGAGGTGGAACGCTTTTATCTCTCTGAAACGGATTGTCACCACTTGGTCTTCGTCGATGGCCATTACTCCGCTCCGCTCTCGAGCCCAGGCGAGTTGCCCGCGGGCGTCCTGATCGAGGATTTGTCCGGTGCGCTCGAGCGTACGCCCGAGCTGCTCGCAGAGATTTTTGCCGACGGCGATTCGGAAAACCGTCATGCATTCTCGGCCTTGAACTCGGCCTTCATGCACGACGGTGCTTTAGTCAAGCTACCCAAGGATGGCGTGGTGAGCTATCCCATCCACCTCATTTTCGTTGCCACCGGAAAGCAGGACGACTTCGTCACCAATCCGCGGGTCGTGATTCACGCCGATCGGGGTAGTCGCGCGGCAATCGTGGAAAGCTATGTAAGTCTCAATGACGCGGTGTATTTCAATAACATGCGCACCGACGTCACGGTCGGCGCCTCCGCCTGCATCGAACACTACAAGCTGCAGCGGGAGTCGCGTAAGGCTTTTCATATCTCCGAGCTACGCGTGCACCAGGCGGCGGCAAGCGCTTTCCATTCGCATTCCTTTTCATTCGGCGGTGCTTTAGTGCGTAACGACATCCGCGTGGGGCTGGACGCCGAAGACGCGACCTGCACCCTCAACGGATTGTTCTTGGCAGATGGTCGCCAGCACGTGGATTACCACACCTATATCGACCACCGTCAGCCGCGCTGCGTGAGCCAAGAGCTCTACAAGGGGATCCTGAGTGGCCGCGCCCGCGGCGTTTTCAACGGCGCGGTCTATGTGCATCCGGGCGCAATCAAAACCGACGCCCATCAGAGCAACAACAATCTGCTGCTTTCCCGGGACGCGGAAATCGACACCAAGCCGCAGCTTGAAATCTACGCCGACGACGTCAAGTGCTCCCACGGTGCGACCATCGGCCAGCTCGACGAGAACATGCTTTTTTACCTGCGTTCACGGGGGATCCAGGAGCAGTCAGCGCGCGGGCTGCTGGTGTATGGATTCGCGCGGGACATCATCGACCGTATTGAGGTCAACGCCATCCGCAACAGGTTGGCGGAGTCGTTGCTGCGATGGCTACCGCATGCGGACCAGGTGAGGAAAATAGTGCAATGAACGGTGCGGAGCGTCATATATCGGACCACGGCAGAAATCTGTTTGACGTGAACGAGGTGCGCAAAGATTTCCCGGTCCTGCACCAGATGGTCAACGGCCATCCACTGGTCTATTTGGACAATGGTGCCACCAGCCAGAAGCCGCGGGCGGTGATCGACGCCGTAAGTCACTACTACGAAACTTATAACGCCAATATTCACCGCGGCGTGCACTTTTTGAGCGAGAACGCCACCCGGGAATACGAGGCGGCGCGCGATACGGTGCAAAAATTCATAAATGCCGCCGACAGGCGGGAGATCATTTTTGTCCGGGGAACCACCGAAGGCATCAACCTGGTGGCGCAGGCCTACGGCCGGACGCGGCTCAAAGCCGGCGATGAAATCGTTATCTCCACCATGGAGCATCACTCCAACATCGTGCCTTGGCAGATGCTCTGCCAGAAGACCGGCGCGAAGCTCAAGGTGGCGCCGATCACCGATGAAGGCGAAATCGACGTCGAAGCCTACCTCGGGCTGCTGGGGGCGAAGACCCGAATCGTCTCCATCGTGCACCTATCGAACTCACTCGGCACCATTAATCCGGTGAAAAAAATCGTGCAGGCGGCGCGGGAACACGGCGCGATGACGCTGCTGGACGGCGCCCAGGCGGTGCCGCATATTTCCGTGGACGTGCAGGACATTGGCTGCGACTTCTATGCTTTCTCAGGTCATAAGGTATTCGGGCCCACCGGAATCGGCATCCTGCATGGTCGGCGGGAGCTGCTCGAGGCCATGGAGCCCTACCAGGGAGGGGGCGACATGATCCGCACGGTAAGCTTCGAGGAGACAACCTATAACGACCTGCCCCACAAATTCGAAGCCGGGACGCCTAATATCGTTGGCGCCATCGGGCTCGCCTCGGCGCTGAACTATGTCTCGAATTTAGGCATCGACGCCATCGCCGCACACGAAGACGACGTAGTGGCCTACGCCACCGAGCAGGTAGCTGCTATTCCGGGGATCCGAATAATCGGCACCGCGGAGAAGAAATCGGGAATAATCTCCTTTCTCATGGACGGCGTTCACCCCCACGACATCGGCACCGTGCTCGACAGCCAGGGTGTCGCCATTCGCGCCGGTCATCATTGCACCATGCCCTTGATGAAGCGCTTTGGCGTGGCCGCGACCTCGCGCGCCTCCTTTGCTCTCTACAATACGAAGGAGGAAGCGGACGCCCTGGTCACTGCCATATGGAAAGTGAAGGAGATGTTCCGCCGCTGATGGATCTTCGAGCGCTCTACGAGGAAGTCATCCTCGACCACAACCGCAACCCGCGGAATTATCCCAAGCGTCCGGAGGGCACGAGCCATACGGCCGAGGGACACAACCCGCTCTGCGGGGATCACGTTTCGGTGCACCTCAGGGTGGAGAACGGCGTGATTCAGGACGTGGGATTCGAAGGCGAAGGGTGCGCCATTTCTACTGCTTCGGCGTCCTTAATGACCGAAGCACTGAAGGGCAAACCGGAAGCCGACGCGAATACGCTGTTCAAACGAATTCACGACGCCCTGATGACAGACGGCGTAAACTCTGACCAGGTCACCGAATCCCTGGGCAAGCTGGCGGTCCTGTTGGGGGTGAAGCAATACCCAATGCGGGTCAAGTGCGCGACGCTTCCCTGGCACACGCTGCACGCGGCGCTCAAGCGCGCCGACGAACCGGTGACGACGGAGTGACAGCCATGGCCAACCTCAAAGACTGGGTCAGGAAGGTTGAAAGCGAGCACACGGTCGACAAGGAAGCGTTGGAAAAGCGCGTGGTTGAGTCGCTGAAACAGATCTTTGACCCCGAGATTCCGGTCAACATCTATGATCTGGGCCTGATCTACAAGATAGACGTCGACGACAACGGCGTGGTGGCCGTGGAGATGACGCTCACCACCCCTGGCTGCCCGGTGGCGCAGACATTTCCAGGACACGTGGAGGACGCGGTGCGCTCGGTAGAAGGCGTCAGCGCCGCCAGAGTGGATCTGGTCTGGGACCCGCCCTGGTGCCCGGATAACCTTAGCGAAGCCGCAAAGCTGGAGCTGGGCTTGCTTTGAGTAATAGCGGGCGAAACAGATCGGCTCCGTTGCCGTAAATCAGGAATCACTGATTTATTAGCCCGATCTAAAAAATCGCTCGTAAGCCGGCTTCTAACGCGGTCTTTGTTCAACATCGAAACAATAATCAGCAGAGACTTGGCGCAATGTCCGACTGGGTAACCGTGGCCGAGGAGAAGGATCTTCCGCCAGGCACTTTCAGGTGCGTGGACATCGACGATGTGATGGTCGCGGTGTTCAACCTCGACGGCGAATACCATGCGATCGAAAACGTATGCAGCCACGAATATGCCGAGCTTACTGACGGCGAGTTGGAGGGCGGTGAGATTGTGTGCCCGCTCCACGGCGCCCGCTTTGATATCCGCACCGGGGAAGCGATGACGCCTCCAGCCTATGAGCCAGTGGCGAAGCTGCCAGTGCGTGTGGACGACGGTGTAGTTCAGGTGCGCGACGATCGCTGGGATTGATCGGGTAATGCGTGATGCGTGACGCGTGATGCGTGATGCGTGATGCGTGACGTGGAATTCAGCGAAATTCGCTTCGCATCTCCTTCACGCCTCCGGTCTACTCTTTCTTCGGATCCAGTTTAAGCGACGCCGAATTGATGCAGTAACGCAGGCCCGTCGGCTCCGGTCCGTCGGGAAAAACGTGGCCCAAATGCGCGTCGCATTTGCTGCATACCACCTCGGTGCGGCGCATCCATAGCGTACGGTCTTCTTCTTCGGTCACGCTGGATTTATCCAACGGAGCGTAGAAACTCGGCCATCCAGTGCCGGAATCGAACTTGGTTTCCGATTCGAATAGCGGCTCTCCGCAGCATATGCAGCGGTAGGTGCCGGCTGCCTTGGTATTCCAATACTTACCGCTGAAGGGGGGTTCGGTGCCCTTTTGCCTCGTGACCCGGTATTGTTCGGGAGTGAGATCGTTCATCCATTCCTTTTCTGTCTTCTCAACTTTGCCGTTCATCTCGTTTGTTCCGTGATGCGTGATGCGTGATGCGTGATGCGTGATGCGTGATGCGTGATGCGAAGAGCGTATTCGGCTCTGGGATCCTGTCAAGGGCTTTTATGTCTTGGCTCTTCTCGCGTCACGCGTTACCCGTCACGCATCACCAACTCACGCTGGCTCAAAGATCGAGCTGCATGAAACGCGTGCCCTCGACAGGATTGTGGTAGTAGGGTGCGATCTCTCGGAACCCCAAATCGGCGTAGAGTTCCCGCGCGGCACCCATGCTAGGGAGCGTGTCCAGGCGCATGTGACGATAATTCAGACGCCGCGCGGCCTCGATGGCGGCCTCGGCCAGGCATCTTCCCACTCCGCCGCCACGGGCCTCAGGCCGAACGTACAGCCGCTTCATCTCGCACAGCCTGCATCCGAGGCGGCGAACGGCCACGCAGCCTATGGCCGAATCGCCGCGCTGGGCGACACAGAGGGCGCCGTCCGGCGACAGGTAGCCGCTGGGAAAGCGCGCCATTTCGTGGTCGAAGTTCTGAAAGGCCAGGTCGACGCCCAGCGAATCGGCGTACTCGAAAAACAGGGCACGCGCGGCGTCCACCAGCGCATCGTCGGTGTTCGTGATCGCGACCAAACGCACAGCCGCGTCCACGAGCTCGAGCCCGAATCAGGCGACCTCGACCGGAAGGTCGGCGATGCGGCCGCGCCAGGCTTTGGGACCGCTCTCATGCACCGATTCGCCGCTGGCATCCACCGCAACCGTGACCGGCATGTCGACCACCTCGAACTCCCGAATGGCCTCCATACCGAGGTCCTCGAACGCGATCAGACGGGTCTTTCGGATTGCCTTGGACACCAGGTAAGCGGCACCACCAACGGCGATCAGGTAAACGGCTTTGTAGCGGCGTATGGACTCGATGGTGGCGTCGCCGCGTTCGGCCTTGCCGACCATGCCGATGAGCCCGGTTTTTCCGAGCATCAGTTCGGTGAACTTGTCCATCCGCGTGGAGGTGGTCGGGCCGGCAGGGCCCACTATTTCATCCCGCACCGGGTCCACGGGTCCGACGTAATAAATGATGCGGTTGGTGAAATCCACGCCGTCGGGCAGCGGCTCACCCGCTTCGAACAACGAGGCAATGCGCTTGTGGGCCGCGTCGCGACCGGTGAGCAGCTTGCCGCTCAGCAGGAGGCGATCCCCCGCCTTCCACTCCGCGATTGCTTCACGGGTCAAGCTGTCCAGATTCACCCGGCGCGCGTCGTCGCTGGGCGCCCAGGATACTTTTGGCCAGTCCTCGAGCCGGGGCGGGTCCAATGCCGCCGGCCCGCTGCCGTCTAGAACGAAGTGCGCGTGACGGGTAGCGGCACAGTTGGGGATCATCGCCACCGGTAGCGAAGCGGCGTGGGTGGGATATTCCTTGACCTTGACGTCCAGCACGGTGGTGAGTCCCCCCAACCCCTGTGCGCCGATACCAAGCGCGTTGACCTTGTCCAACAGCTCGAGGCGTAGTTCCTCCACCCGGGTCCTAGGACCACGGGCGCGTAGCACATGGATGTCGATGGGATCCAGCAGCGACTCTTTCGCCAGCACCATGGCCTTCTCCGCGCTGCCGCCAATGCCGATACCGAGTATTCCCGGAGGACACCATCCTGCGCCCATCTTGGGCACGGTTTCCAGCACCCAGTCGACGATGCTGTCGCTGGGGTTGAGGATGGCGAACTTGGATTTGTTCTCCGACCCGCCGCCTTTCGCTGCAAGGCGCACCTCCACGCTGTCGCCCGCAACGAGCTGCGTGTGGGTCACCGCGGGCGTGTTGTCGCCGGTATTTTTTCGCGCACCTATGGGCGGATTCACAATCGACGCTCTGAGCACGTTGTCCGGATGGGTGTAGGCGCGCCGCACCCCCTCGTTGACCATATCTTCCAGGCTCGAGTCGGTTTCCCACTGCACCTTCATTCCGACGCGAAC
Source organism: uncultured Gammaproteobacteria bacterium (assembly GCA_947258715.1). Classification (GTDB taxonomy): domain Bacteria; phylum Pseudomonadota; class Gammaproteobacteria; order HK1; family HK1; genus CAMYJH01. Next base: position 104,212 of record CAMYJH010000004.1, on the reverse strand, counting down.
ATAGGCGACGACAATGCCGGTGTCCTGACATATGGGCCGCTGTCCTTCGGCGCTCATGCGCGAGTTCATCAGGATCTGCGCCATGGCATCCTTCGCCGCCGGCGATTGTTCACGCTCGTAGGCCTCGCCTAAGGCGCTGATGTAATCCAGCGGATGGAAATAGGAAATGTACTGCAGGGCGTCTGATGCGTGATGCGTGATGCGGGATGCGTGATGCGTGATGCGTGATGCGTGATGCGTGATGCGTGATGCGTGATGCGTGATGCGTGATGCGTGATGCGACGAGCGTAATCGACTTCGAAATTCTGTCAAGTCAACTTACCGCCGTTCGCGTCACGCATCACGCATCACCCTATTTTCATCCCAATAATCAGATCCATCACGTTGGTTCCGGTGGGTCCCGTGTTCAGCAGATCGCCGCTGGCGTCAAGAAAACTTCCCGCATCCGCGCCCTCGAGGCAGCGGCGGGGGTCGAGCCCCGCAGACTCACCGCGTTGAATCGTTTCACCATCCACCAGAGCGCCGGCGTCCTCCCCCGGACCGTCGGTGCCGTCGGTTCCCGCCGCCAGCAGCACGATGTCGTCGCGGCCAGCAATTTCCAGCGCCGCGGCCAGAGCAAAACTTTGACAGCGCCCGCCGCGACCGGGTGATTCGGGCAGCACCACGGTGGTTTCGCTGGCCCAAATTTCCGCTCCCGCGGGTCCTTGCGCCAGTCGCCGTGCGGTTGCCGCCCCGGCCTTCGCGGCGTCCCCTTCCAGCGTTTCCGCGTGTACCCGGGCCTGCCGGTGATCGGCGGCCAACGCTTTGCCCGCCGCGTTACGCGCGTCCGCCGGTCGGGCGACGACTTTCAGTTGCACCGTTTCGAACAGTCGCTCATCGCTTAGCGGCGGCGCCTTGTCGGCTAAGGCTTCGAGCCAGCGCGGGAGCTCGAGATCGGATACGTCGATGTCGTCGGGCTCATGAGGCACCAGCGGGCCCGAGCCAATCACCTTGGGATCATCGCCGGGCACGTCAGATATCATCAGGCATAGGGCGCGCCGGCCTTTTAGCGCTTCGGCGAGACGTCCACCCTTGATGCGAGAAACACGCTTTCGCACCCGATTCATGGCGCCGATGGCCAGCCCCGAAGCAAGCAGCCAGCTGTTGATGCGGGCGAGGTTCTCTTCCGCCACGCCTTCCGGCAGCACCTCTGTCAGACTCGACGCGCCGCCGGAAATCAGCAGCAGAAGTCCGGCATCCGGCGGCAAGGTGCGCACGAATTCGTACAGCGCCGCGCCGGCCGCCAGCGAGTGGACATCCGGAACCGGATGCGAGGACTCGATAACCCTGACCGGGGCTCCGGGTCGAAACAACGGCTCGTCGTATCCTCTTTTCGTGATCACCAGCGCCGACTCGACCCGCGTTCCAAATGCCTCTAGGGCGCCCGCGGCCATGTGCACCGAGGCCTTGCCGACCGCGGCAACGTGGGTGACGAAATCCGCGTCGTTATTGTTCAAATAACGCGCAACGCACTCCCGACCGCCGACCACCCGGATGGCCGCCTGATAGGCATCGAGCAGCCGTTTTCTTTCTCCCTGAACAGACAAACGCGGTCTCCGCAGCGGCTTGTCAATTAGCGCGCACGGATCGCGTATCAGCCGCGTGCCGCGCGGGCGGCACGCGGGACGGCCATGGCATCGAGCCCGCGGGCGAGATCCGCCTTGATGTCGTCGACCTCCTCCAGGCCCACGGCAACGCGAATCAACGAATCGCGGATTCCGGCGGCATCGCGCTGCTCCTGGGTAAGGCGCCCGTGGGTAGTGGAGGCAGGATGGGTAATGGTCGTCTTGGCGTCTCCCAGGTTCGCGGTGATGGAAAGGAATTTGGTCGAGTCGATAACCTGCCAGGCCTGCGGCCGGCCGCCGTTGATTTCGAAAGCGACGATGCCGCCGTAGGCGGATTGCTGTTTCGAAGCCAGCGCGTGTTGTGGATGGGATTTTAGGCCCGGGTAATAAACGCGCCCCACCGCGGGATGCGCCTCCAACCAGCGGGCAAGCTCAAGCGCCGAGTCGCTGCACGCCCGCATGCGCACCCTGAGGCTTTCCAGTCCTTTGAGGAAAACCCAAGCGTTAAACGGGCTCATGCTAGGGCCCGCGGTTCTCAAGAAAGCAAACAGTTCTTTGTGCAGCTCCTGGTCACGAACCACGACCGCTCCTCCGACGCAACGGCCGTGGCCGTCGATATACTTGGTGGCGGAATGAATCACCACATCCGCATTTAACTCGAAGGGCCGCTGCAGCACCGGCGTGCAAAGACAGTTATCGACCACGAAGAGTGCGTTGTTCTCGTGCGCAAGCTCCGCGAGCGCAGTCAGATCCGCAACCTCGCCCAATGGATTGGTCGGGCTTTCGATGAACAGCATTTTTGTTTGCGGACAAATGCTGTCTTGCCACGCCTCCATGTCGGTAACAGAGACAAAAGTGAATTTGATGCCGAACTTGGAGAGGATATTGGCAAACAGGGAAACCGTTGCGCCGAACAGATCGTGCGCCGCCACCACATGGTCGCCTGATTTCAGCAGCGCGAGGCAAGTTGTCAGGATCGCGGACATGCCCGACGCCGTTGCCACACAGTGGGTTCCCCCTTCCAGCGAGGCAAGGCGCTGCTCGAAGGTTCTCACCGTAGGGTTGGTGAATCTGGAGTAGACGTTGCCGATTTCCTGCTCGGAAAATCGCGCTGCCGCTTGAGCGGCGCTGTCGAAGACGAAGCTCGAGGTGGCAAAAATGGGATCGTTGTGCTCCTGCTCGCGTGTGCGAACCTGACCCGCACGCACGGCGCGGGTATCGAATTCGAGATCATCTTCGCTGTTAAGAGTCTGGCCTTTCGGCTTGTTGCGCTTACTCATGGCGTTCCACCTCGGGTCCGGGGGCGGCGCTAAGCAGGCATAAAAAAACCTGCTGTCAGCTTTGGCTGAAGCAGGTTTGACCTCGCTTTAGCCGTATTTATATCGCGCCCGCAAGCTGATTCATCAAATCGGCGCGTCGGCTAAATGTAGGGATCCCCCCTGGTGATGTCAACCGGCGGCTAGGTATACCGATACGGAGATCCTCTCAACCTATCATTCGGCGGCTTCCGCTCCCCCTCGAGTCGAGGGGCAGAGACAGGGAGGGGGTGTAGACAAGGAGCGCTTGGTGAATTCGATAACGTTAAGCGACGAACCGTTTCCTTGAGCTAGTGTTCAAACGAAGACGCTAAGGATCGGGATTTATTTCCCCAAGCTGTAGGACGGGCTCAAGCCGGAATGCCATTAATCATCGATTCACCCTGGGCCTTAGCCGCGTCGTTGCGCCTCTCGGCGATGCGCTCCAGGTAGGATTCGGAGACACCGCCGGTGACGTATTCGCCGCTGAAGCACGAGGTGTCGAACTGGCGGATGCGCGGGTTCCCTTTTTCCACCGCGTCGATGAGGTCGGGGAGCGACTGGTAAATGAGGCGATCGGCACCGATGGCCTCGGCAACGCCTTCCTCGGTTCGGTTGTGGGCGATGAGTTCTCCCACCACCGGCATGTCGATGCCGTACACGTTTTGATACCGGACAGGCGGCGCGGCAGACGCGAAATAGACCTTTTTTGCCCCGGCTTCCCGCGCCATCTGGATGATCTGTTTCGACGTCGTACCGCGAACGATAGAGTCGTCGACCAGCAATACGTTCTTACCTTCGAACTCGAGCCCAATTGCATTCAGCTTGCGCCTGACCGAAATCGATCGCTCGGTCTGACCGGGCATGATGAAGGTGCGGCCGATATAGCGGTTCTTGATAAAGCCTTCCCGATATTTAACCCCGAGCTGGTAGGCGAGAGGCAGACACGCCGTGCGGCTAGTATCCGGAATCGGAATAACCACGTCGATGTCGTGGTCAGGCCACTGGCGCAGGATCTTGTCCGCGAGCCGCTCACCCATGCGAAGCCGGGCCTTGTACACCGAAACGTCATCAATAATGGAGTCGGGGCGGGCGAGATAAACATACTCGAAAATGCAGGGCGAATAGGCCGGCTTTTTGGCGCACTGGCGGGCGTGGATCTCCCCCGATTTGTCAATGAAGATAGCCTCCCCCGGAGCGAGATCCCTGATCAGCTCGAAACCCAGCACGTCCAGTGCCACGCTCTCGGACGCCACCATACATTCCGACCCTTCTGATGTTTTCCGAACGCCGAAGGCGATGGGCCGGATTCCGAAAGGATCTCGGAAAGCCACCACGCCGTAACCTACGATCATTGCAACAGCTGCGTAGCCGCCGGTACATCGTTTGTGCACGTTGGCCACGGCCTTGAATATCGTCTCTTCATCCAGAGTAAGCTTTCCGAGCTTGAGCAGCTCGTGAGCAAACACGTTGAGAAGAATCTCCGAGTCGGAATCGGTATTGACGTGGCGCAGGTCGGCGCGGAATACGTCGCGCTTGAGCTCATCGGCGTTGATGAGGTTGCCGTTGTGGGCCAGCGCGATGCCGTAAGGTGAGTTTACGTAGAAGGGTTGCGATTCTGTCGATGAAGCGCTCCCCGCGGTGGGGTAGCGCACGTGGCCAATACCCATGTTTCCCGGCAGCCGCAGCATGTGCCGCTGCTGAAATACGTCTCGGACCAGTCCGTTGTCCTTGCGCTGATGGAGCTTGTCACCGTCGCAGGTGACGATGCCCGCGGAGTCTTGGCCGCGGTGCTGGAGCACCGTCAGGGCGTCGTACAGCGCCTGATTTACGCTGAACTTACCAACGAGGCCGACGATGCCGCACATAACGGAAATACGTGGAGTGGTTGCAGGTCGCCAATGGGCGAGAGGGTTCAGGCTTGCCAGAGAGAATCATAAACACAGCGGGCACCGACGAAAATTCCGGCTGCTTTCCCACAACTACGCATTATAGCCCTCTGGCCCGTTCAGAACCTGATTTCGTCGGCAACGTCCGGCGGCAGCATGCCCCGGATATGCATTGCCAGAAGCTGAAAATGCGGAATCAGCGTGGACTCTCGCCACCAGGGATCCCGAGGTAACGGAGTCAGTCCGGCGAGAAGCACCAGGATGCCGACAATGACTGCGCCACGGGCCACGCCGAAAACCACCCCAAGCACACGGTCGGTGCCGGTTAGACCGGATTTCTTCACCACCAGGGAAGCAAAGTGGCTGGCCAGCGCGGTGAGCACGAGTACGAATACCAGCACCATGGAAAACGCCATAACGATGCGAACCGATGGCACCGAAATGAGTTTAGAGAGCAGCGCCGCGATGTCCCCGGAAAAGGCCAGTCCCAGCCAGATAGCGATGATCCAGCCGGTAAGCGAAATCGCTTCCTTGAAGAATCCCCGCACCACGCTGATGACCGCCGACAGCAGAATGAGCAGCAGGATGACCCAATCGATCCAGATCATGACGATTTTCGAGTCAGGATCCCGGATACTGCACGATCATGCCGTTTAAATCGGTTTCCGCCTGAAGCTTTTTGACCAGCTCTCCCGCGCGTTCCTTGGCAAGCTCCGGACCGACAAAGACCCGCGTAATCTCTTTTCCATCCACCCGCGCGGTTTCGATGAAAGCCACGTAACCCATTTTCTTCAGCTTGTCGCGAAGCTCTATCGCGTTTTTGGCGCTGGAGAAGCTGCCGAGCTGTATCGCCCAGGCGGCGGGGGGCGGCTCTGCCTTCTTCGGCGCCTTGGGCTGCGGCGCGGGTGCAGGAGCCGGTTTCTCGTCCATCGCCGGCGGCTTGGCTTCGGCGGTGACCGCGCCGGAAGGCGCCACCGGCTCAGCCGGCTTGGGGGACTCGCTCTCAGTAACCACCTGACGCTTGGGCTCGGCTTCAACCAGCGGCGTTCGAGGCTCGGTCAGCGGAACGATACGGGAACTGAACTCGGGTTCGGCTCTGGCAGGCAGCGTCGGATGCTCGATGCGCACCTCCGGCTCCGGCGGGCGATCCAGAATCATGGGAATGAAGATCACGGCCAGCAGCACCAGCACGGCTGCGCCTACCAGGCGCTGTTTGAGCTGCTCATCCATGGGCCAAGTTTCCAGTCACATTTGTGAAGATTCAAGCTCGAGGACGCTGCGCACCGTTTCGAAAGATCCGAAAACTACGATACGGTCATTTGGCGCGCTGTGTTTTTTAGCTGCGGCAAGCGCGGCGCGCGGATCCGGGTGGATGGAGACACCGGCGCTTATGTCCACGGTCTCGAGCGCTTTGGCGGTCTTGACCGCCGATGCGCCCCGAGGGGGGGCCAGCTCCGCCAGGTACCAGTGCTGGATGAGATCCTTTACCGCGCCGGCGACAGCGGCGATGTCTTTGTCCGCGTAGATGGCAAACACCGCCCGGGTTTTACCTTTGCACGGCCGCCGTCTGAGCGACGCCGCCAGCGCCTCGGCGGCCTGGGGATTGTGCGCCACATCCAGCCACAGCTGAGGCGTTCCCGATAGGACTTGCTGGCGCCCGCTGAGACGGCAACGCTTGAGCCCTTCCCTCATGGCGGACAGATCCACGGGAAAGCGCTGTTCGATCAGATGCAGCGCCATCAGCGCTGCCGCGGCGTTGCCCAGCTGACAGTCTCCCGCAATGCCGGGCTCCGGTAGGGTCAGAGATTTCGCTGCCGGGCCCAGCCAGTGCCAGTCTTTCTCTCTTCGCTCAAACTCATAATCGATGCCGACTCTGTAAAGCAGGGCGCCGACTCGCGCCACCGCGTCGAGAAATCCTTTCGGCGGATTAGGCTCGGCGCACACCACCGGGCGCCCTTTTCTGCAAATCCCGGCTTTCTCGCGCCCGATCTGGTCGCGGCTTTCCCCCAGCCAGTCGACGTGATCAACGCCGATACTGGTAACCAGAGCAAGGTCCGTGTCGAACATATTCACCGCGTCCAGGCGCCCACCGAGTCCCACTTCCAGAATGGCAAGGTCCAAATCCGCGTCGCGCAGAATTCGCGCCGCCGCCAGGGTGCGAAATTCGAACCAGGTCAACATGACCTCGCCCCGCGCGTCCGCAACCGCCTCAAAGGCTTCCAACAGGATCCGATCGCCGACCGCTTCACCGCAGACACGGACAGTCTCATTGAAGCTGACAAGGGGTGGCGAGGTGTATGCGCCGACGCGATAACCCGCCGCGGACAATACCGCCTCGAGCATGGCAACACAGGAGCCTTTACCGTTGGTGCCGGCGACGCTGATCAGCGGAAAGGGCAGCGGTTGTAGCCCCAGCGATCGCGCTAGCGGGAGGCAGCGCTCGAGACCCAGATCGATTCCGCGCGGGTTGAGGTTTTGCTGCCATACGAGCCACTCGGCTATGGAATCGAAGCGCACCGAGCGCCCCGGAAGCGCCGATTCGAGTGGACCTTTAGCTGTGACGGCGGCGTTCAGGGGGCGGGTTGCTGCGTGAGCATGGTGAGCAGCGAAGCGATGCGATCACGCATCTCTCGCCGATCGACGATCATGTCAATGGCGCCGTGCTCGAGCAGGAATTCGCTGCGCTGAAAGCCCTCCGGCAGCGTTTCTTTCACTGTTTGCTCGATTACCCGCGGTCCGGCAAAGCCAATCAGCGCGTTTGGCTCCGCGATGTTCACGTCGCCGAGCATTCCGAGGCTGGCTGACACCCCCCCCATGGTGGGGTCGGTGAGCACCGAGACGAAAGGCAACCCGCACTCATTGAGCCGGGCGAGGGCGGCGCTGGTCTTGGCAAGCTGCATCAGCGATATGAGTGCTTCCTGCATTCGGGCCCCGCCGCTAGCGGCGAAACACACTAAGGGGATCTTTTTGTCTACAGCTTCGTTGATGCCGCGAACGAAGCGTTCTCCCACTACCGCGCCCATGGATCCGCCCATGAAACCAAACTCGAAGGCGGCGGCGACCAGAGGCACTCCCTTGACCCTTCCGCCCATTACAACCAAAGCGTCGTTTTCCCCGGTCTTTCGCTGGGCCTGGACCAGCCGGTCCCGGTAGCGTTTACTGTCTTTGAACTTGAGCACGTCAATCGGCATCAGCTCGCCGCCTATCTCCGTGCGCGGTTCCGGATCCAGAAACTGATTCAGCCTACGTCTCGCGCTTTGTCGGATGTGGTGTCCGCATTTGGGACAGACCTCGACGCTGCGTTCGAGCTCTGCGCGGTAGAGCACCGCTTCGCACTTGGGACACTTGGTCCACAATCCTTCGGGTACCGACCGCCGGCTGCCCCCTTCGGTACGTATGCGCGACGGGATGAGTTTCTTGAACCAGCTCATGCGTGAAAACCTCCCCCGGGCCAGCTGCGTCAGCCAGCCGCTGGAGTCTCAGCGCTCGCGTCCATGGCTTGGCGCATATCCGCCACAACCGCTGCCAGCGTTTTTGGAATTTCCTGCGGACGATCCAACATCGATTCTATGGCTTTAACCAACACGCTGCCCACCACCACCGCGTCGCTGACGGTTGCAATCTCCGCCGCCGTTTTTCCGTCGCTGATGCCGAAGCCTACGCCCACCGGAAGCTGCGTGAAGCGTTTAATCTCCTTGACCTTTTCCGCCACCGAGACCACATCCAGGTTGGACGCCCCGGTCACCCCCTTCAAAGACACATAGTAAACAAATCCGCTGGCAGTATCGCAGATACGTCGGATGCGCGCCTCGTCGGATGTTGGCGCGAGCAGAAATATGAGATCCAGGTGATTGGATCGAACTGCGGCTAAAAATTCCCCCGCTTCCTCTGGAGGCAGATCAACAGTAAGAACGCCATCCACGCCGGCGTCCGCGGCGGCCTTTGCGAAGGCGTCGTAGCCGGCAATCTCAAAAGGATTGAGATAGCCCATCAGTATCACGGGTGTATCCGCGTTTCGCTGTCTGAACTCGCGCACCATTTCCAGCACGTGGCCGAGATTGGTGCCCGCGTGCAAGGCCCGCTCGCTCGCCCGTTGAATAACAGGACCATCGGCCATTGGATCGGAAAAAGGCACGCCGAGTTCGACCATGTTCGCGCCCGCCTCCACCAACGCGTGCATCAGCGGAACGGTGACTTCAATGCTCGGATCACCGGCGGTGATGAAGGGAATGAGCCCCTGGTGGTTGGCGGCGCGGAGACGGGCGAAAGTAGCGGCGATTCGGCTCACAAATCCATGCCCTCGATGGCGGCCACCGTCTGGATGTCTTTATCTCCACGGCCTGAAAGACTAACCACGATGATGTCGTCCCCACGCATGGTCGGCGCGAGCTTCCCCGCTTGGGCCAGCGCGTGGGCGGATTCCAGCGCCGGAATGATCCCCTCGGTTCGCGTCAGGTCGTGAAACGCCGCCAACGCCTCACGGTCGTCGATGGTGACGTATTGCGCGCGCCCGGTATCTTTAAGCCAGGCGTGCTCCGGACCGACGCCAGGATAATCGAGCCCGGCGGAAATCGAATGGGTGGGAATAATCTGTCCGTCGACATCCTCCATCAGATAGGTGCGGTTGCCGTGGAGCACACCGGGTTTACCAGCGGTGAGCGGTGCCGCATGCCGACCGGTCTCAATGCCGTCGCCACCGGCTTCCACCCCGTACAGCGCCACCTCACTGTCGTCGATAAAGGGATAGAAAAGTCCCATGGCGTTGGAGCCGCCGCCGACACAGGCAATCAAGGCGTCCGGCAGGCGCCCCGCCTGCTCGAGGATCTGTTCCCGGGCTTCGCGCCCGATCACCGAATTGAAATCACGCACCATGGCCGGGTAAGGATGCGGTCCGGCCACCGTGCCGATGATGTAGTAGGTGTTGTCAATGTTGGTCACCCAGTCGCGCATAGCTTCGTTGAGCGCGTCTTTTAGAGTCTTCGAACCGGAGGTGACGGAAACCACTTTCGCCCCGAGCAGTTTCATTCGAAACACGTTGGGCGCCTGGCGATGAATGTCTTCTTCCCCCATGTAAACCACGCATTCCAGTCCCAGCCGGGCCGCAACCGTAGCGGTGGCGACGCCGTGCTGACCGGCGCCCGTCTCGGCGATTATCCGCGTCTTGCCCATACGTTTGGCGAGCAACGCCTGCCCCACGGTGTTGTTCACCTTGTGCGCCCCGGTGTGGTTCAGGTCCTCGCGCTTGAGATAAATCCGCGCTCCGCCGAGCTTCTTCGTCCAGCGCTCGGCCAGATAAAGGGGTGACGGCCGCCCGACGTAATGTTTCAGATCTTGATGGAATTCGGCGAGGAACTCCGGATCCCGGGCGTAGAGCGCGTAGGCTTCTTTCAGTTCCCGGATAGGCCCCATCAGGGTTTCGGCGACGAAGCAGCCGCCGTAGGGCCCGAAATGCCCCCTGGCGTCGGGCAGCTGGCCTAACAACCGTTCTTCGGGCGGCTCATTGAGAAGTCTGGCCACGGTTTACCTCGCGAATGAATGCTTCGATCTTTGCGTGATCCTTGATCCCGGGACTCGCCTCGACGCCGCCATTCGCGTCCACCGCGAACGGCGACACAGAAGCGACGGCGTCAGCCACGTTCTCCGGCGTCAGCCCTCCGGCGAGAATGAAAGGCAGCTCCAGATCTCGAGAGATCAAGGACCAGTCGAAGGTCTTGCCCGTTCCGCCGTGCTTGCCGGGCTCAAAGCTGTCCAGCATCAACGCGCGCGCGCTCGAGTATCGACGGGCAACCTGGTGAAGGTCGACACCTTCGCGCACGCGAACTGCTTTAACGTAGGGTCGGCCACAGGCTTCACAGAACTCCGGCGGCTCGTTGCCGTGGAACTGCACCAAATCCAGCCAGGCCTCGCGAATCGCCTGTTGAAGGAAGTCTGCCTGCGGATTGACGAAGACGCCAACGACGGTAACAAAAGGGGGCAGCACTTCGCGCACCTTTCGTGCCACATCGATGTCCACGCCCCTCGGACTCGGCGGATAGAAGATGAGCCCGATAGCGTCGGCGCCAAACCGTGCTGCTGCCAGGGCGTCCTCGGGACGCGTCAGCCCGCAGACTTTGACCCGTGTGCGCGCGACCGCGCCGGCCGTGAGCCGGCCGGCGTAAGGGTCTAGACCCCGATCCTCGGAAGCAGTGTCGGTCAATTTGGGAATCAAGGCGGGCGGCCTCCGTTCGGCGCAATCTGTGACGGAAAGCGGCAAAGACTACCAAAGGCCCGATTGCGGCGGAACCGTGGGCAGTCGATATTGCGACGGATAGTCCACCCGAGTCAGGTAAAGCCCGTCCGCTGGAGCAGTGACACCGCCGCGGCGGCGATCCGCGGTCCGGAGCACTTGGTCCGCCCAATCCACCGGCGCTTTACCCGCGCCGATGTCCATCAGAACACCGGCGATATTGCGCACCATGTGAAGCAAAAAGGCATTCGCGCTGATGTCGATAAAAACATAGGGTCCGTGGCGGCTGACCTCGAGGCGATGGATCCGCCTAACCGCCGAGCGGGACTGGCAGCCGGCGCCGCGGAAGGCGGAGAAGTCGTGCTCCCCCAGCAGGTAGCCCGCCGCTGCCTGCATTCTCTCGACAGTCAGCGGCCGGTATTCCCACGACACTCTGCCGCGAAGCGCCGCGGGGCGAGTGTTGCGGTTGAGAATGAGGTAGCGGTAGCGCCGCGCAGCGGCGCTGAAACGGGCGTGAAACTCGTCCGGGACGCAGCGCGACCAGTTGACGCAGACATCCGCAGGCAGGCTTTTATTGGCACCGAAGACCCAGGCCTTGAGGGGACGCTCAGCGCGGCTTTCAAAGTGAACGACCTGCCCCAGCGCGTGCACTCCGGCATCCGTGCGGCCGGCGCAGATCGTCCTCACCGGATGATCGGCCACCTTTGACAGCGCCGCATCCAGGCACGCCTGCACCGTGCGCCCGTTGGGCTGGGTTTCGAAGCCGTGAAAATCACGGCCATCGTACTCTACCCCAAGGGCGAACTTCATAGACGATTAAAAAGAGCCGCTAAAGCCGCTCAGAAGAGCCACTGGGAACGTATGCCTGCGCGGGTGAAGCCCGGGGGCAATGTCTCCGGCGGAAAAGAGGCTGGCTTTCAGCCGAGCTTTTCCATCAGATCCTTCGCCTGGTCCTGCTGGGTCTGGCTGCCTTCGCTCATGACCTCGCCGAGGATTCCACGAGCCCCGTCGCTATCGCCCATCTCGATGTAGGCTTCGGCCAAATCCAGCTTAGTCTGAATGTCATCCAGCTCGCCGGTGCCACTGCCGGAGCCGGAGGCCGCTTCCGCAGCCACGTCGGTGTCCCCGATACGGGGCGACGGCACGTCTCGCAGCATGTACTCGGTGCGGTCGGAGTCGTCGCCTTTGTCGCCGGTATTCTCGTCTCCGAACTCCAGATCGGCCAGAACATCACCCTTATGGGTGGCGGCGGCGTCACCCAGAAACGTCAGGTCGACCGCGTCTTCGGTATCCGTGTCGAGTCTAGGAAGCTCGCCGGAATCGCCGCCGATACCAAGCGGATCGTCGTCGGCATCGCCGCCGGCGGCTTCAGCCCTGGATTCATCGAACACACCCCTAAAAGCCGTATCGATAGCCAACTTTTGAACGCTGTGGTCGTCACCGCCGATCTCGAAATCCACGTCGGAGCTAATTCCGCCCTCGCTTGCCGACGATCCGGACGGCTCTTCGTCGCTACCACCTTCGATTTCGAAGTCTAGGCCGGAGTGCTCTTGCGAGTCGTCGCTGTCGATGCCGATGGCCAGATCCAACTCGTCGGAGTCGCCTTTTCCGTCGTCCAGGTTATCGCCGATATCGAAATCGAGCCCCAGATCGTCTTCCCCCGCTGCACCGATCCCGGTGGGAAGCTCCGCTTCGGTTTCTGCATCATGGTCAAGGCGCTCATCCACTGCGGTCAAGTCGCCGTCGGCTTCAGTACTGGTATCGGGTTCGGGGAACGACTGCAGCTCCAGACCCCCGCCACTGCTTTCCCCTCCGCTTTGGTTCGCTTCGCCCCGGGCACCGTCAAAGTCGAAATCCAGCCCCTGTTCTTCCGCCGGGGTTTCCGATTCGTTTCCTTCTTCCTCCGCGAGCCCAAGATCCAGATTCATATCGAAAGCGCTGTCTGCAAGCTCGTCCGAGTTCGCGGCGTCCTCGCCCGCCTCGGCGATTTCGAAATCCAGGCCGCTGCTCTCTGCGTTGACGGCCGCCGCTCCGCCATTTCTTTGCGCTTCGAGATCCAGATCCCCGCTGCTGGCCGCCGCAGACTCATCCCCAAATTCCCCATCGAGGTCGCTCAGATCGAACTCCACGTCGGGGCTGCTTTCCGCGCCCGCGGGAATGGACTCCTCAGATTCAGCCGATTCCAGATCGAAATCCACGCCGGACCCCTGGCTGTCCTGCTCCCCCTCCTCGGCACCGCTTACGTCGAAGCCCAAATCGAAATCCACCGCTGACTCCTCGTTTTCACCGCTCGCGCCGCTGGTGACGTCGAATACCTCGTCCTCGATGCCGTCAACCGTCGTCCCAGACGACTGCGTGTCGCTGGTTTGCGGCTGCGAGGCACCGAAGAGATCCTGGCCCGGCGCAAGATCCTGCCACCAGCCAACCGCGGTGGCGATGAGCGCACTGTCGGAGCCAACCGTATCGCGCAGCTCCCGGGCCGCCTGCTGGAATGAAGGCAGATTCTTTGCCGCGTAGAAGACCTCGAGCAGCTTCAAGCGGTAGTCGTGCCGATCCGGACTGTCGGCGATAGCGCGTCGGACCAGATCCTCCGCCTGGTCGAAGTGCTCGTAGGCCATATAAATATTGAGCTCGGAAAGCGGATCATCGTCCGCGGATTCCACCGTCGCTGCGTCGCTAGCCGCTGGCTGAGTTTCCTCATCAGAGGAGAGCACCGCGTTGTCTTCCTCCTGCGGCAGGACGTCGTCCCGAAACAAGGCCTCGTCACTGCCGGCAATCGCGTCCTGGTCGTCCTCGAAATCGATCGCTTCCGGCTCAACCCCGCCTTCCGCCGTCTGGCGACGGCGATAGAGCGCCAGACCACCACCCAGTATGAGCAGAATTCCAAGGCCGCCTGCGAGCACGATGGGATCGACGCCGGAGGGCACGTAGCCGCGGGCCGTGTTCAGCAGTTCCTCGACAAAAGACGCTTGCTGGGGTTCGGGCTGCGGCGGCTGCACCACCGGTTTTGGCTTCGGTTCTGGAGCCGGCTCAGGTTCGACCGCGACCGAGGCTTCGGGCTCAGGCTCCACAGCGGGCTCGGGTTCCACAACGGCTGTGGGCTCCGGATCGGCGGCGGCCGCAGGGGCAGGCTCAGGCTCGGCGGTCGCCACAGCAGCTGCCGGCTCAGGCGCAGGAACGGGCGTGCCTTCCTGCTGGCGCAGCTGATTCTGAAGCCTGGCGATCTCGTCGTCCTTAAGCTCGAGCATGCGATTGAGATCATTGATAATTCGCTCGGTCTCGCTAAGACGCTCATTCAGCTCCTGACTTTCCCGCTGTTTGCTGTCGGCCTCCTCCAGCGCCATGTTCAGCTCTTGCTGCAGCTGCGCCAGATTCATCTGATCGCCTGGCACACCGGCATTCTGAGACGCCCCGGCGGCTACCAGCTGCAGGCGGGAGGTGCTTTCACCACCGGTCGCGCCGAAGTCCTTTGTCTGCGCGACGCCTGGAGCCGCAGCCGGGGCGCCCTCGGGAGTCGCCGCCGGCGCGCCCGCCAGCTGGCTGCGGTACTCATCCCAAAGCGCCTGGTGACGCCGCACTTCGGCCATGGCCAGCGCTTTATCATCGGGACCGATCCCTTCTCTACCGGGAATGCGCAACACCGCTCCTTTCTTCAGCGAGTTGATGTTGTCCAGGAAAAAGGCTTCGCGATTGGCCTCGAGGATGGCAAACATCATGCGCTGAATGCTGACGCCCTCGTCCGGCCGCACCCGCGCAGCGATGGACCACAGGCTTTCGTTGGCAACCACTGGACCATAGCGGTCGGTACCCGCTAAATCTGCCGGCGGCGCCGCCGCAACGGCGGCTGCGGGTGCCGGTGCGGGGGATGGGGCAGCGGGAGCCGGCCCAGGTTCGGGTGCCGACACCACCACGCGGGGCGGCGGCGGTGGCGGCGGCTCCGCCGCGACCATTCTCTCGGGTTCCGGCAGCGGTCGGGGCGCGACCGCTCCGCTGCTCTCGGGCACCGACTCGACCCTGGCGATGGACTGCTTCGACGAGGAAGAAATCGCCGCGCCGTACACCGGCGGGTCCAAAAGCAACGTGTATTCGCGGATCATCCGGCCGCTGGGCCAGTTGAGCTCGACGAGAAAATTGAGAAAGGGCTCGGTGACCGACTCGCCGGTGGTGACCTCTATCCGGGCCTTGCGCTCCCCGTCCGGGACCAGCTTGAATTTGAGACGGGTGAGATGAAATGGCCGCTCGATGCCAGCACGGCGAAACTGCTCGTCGGTACCCAGGCGAATATCAATCGCGTCGATTTCCCCCGGCTTGATGCCGGTAACGGGGATTTCGGCACGCAGAGGCTCGTTGAGGGTGGTCAACACCTCGACGTTGCCCAGTCCAAGGGCAAGGGTTGCCGCCGGGAAAACGACAAGAAACAAGGCCAGCACGCGGGCCGGTAGGCGCATCATCAATGGTCCCGGAATGTTCGCTCTATCTAATCTACCGTCGAGTCCAAACACACAAAAAACGGGCAATCGCGGCTCCCGTTCACCCTTTTACCCGAGGCCTCCGGTTTGCTCGTGGCTCAGCCCACAAGTGAGAATATCCTTTATGATTACGCAGTAACTATAGCTTACAGATAGTCTTTTACCAATATTTCCGCTATTTGCACGCTGTTCAACGCAGCACCCTTTCGCACGTTGTCGGACACCACCCAAAAATCGAGCCCACGGGGATGGGAGATATCCTCGCGTATTCGCCCCACGAAAACCGGGTCGGTGCCCGCGGAATCGCTGACCGCTGTGGGATAGCCGCCATCGGCGCGCTCGTCGATTACGGTGACCCCCGGCGCCTTCGATAACAGCGCCCTCGCCGCCTCCGCAGTGATTTTTTCCCGCGTTTCCAGATGAACCGCTTCCGAATGGCCGTAGAACACCGGCACCCGGGCGGCCGTCGGATTCACCAGGATGCTGTCGTCGCCGAGAATCTTCCGCGTCTCCCACACGATCTTCATCTCCTCTTTGGTATAGCCGTTTTCGAGAAAGATGTCGCAGTGGGGAACGACATTGAAAGCAATCTGCCGCGGATACACCTGTTGCGTCGCGGGTTTGCCGTTGAGCAGCGCCGCCGTTTGTTCCGCAAGCTCGTCCACCGCCTCCTTTCCGGTCCCGGAGACCGCTTGGTAGGTGGCGATATTGATACGTTCGATCCCGACGGCGTCGTAGATGGGTTTGAGGGCCACTAACAGCTGAATGGTGGAACAGTTGGGATTAGCGATAATGTGGCGGTTCTTGTAGTCGGCCACCCGATCGGGATTCACCTCGGTGACCACCAGCGGAATATCCCTGTCGTAACGAAACTGAGAACTGTTGTCGACGACCACGCAGCCCGCCTTTCCCGCAATGGGCGCGAACATTTCGGCCACCCCGGCGCCGGCCGAGAATAACGCGATCTGGGCGCGGCTGAAATCGAAATCTTCCAGCGCCTCGACCGGCTCCTCGCGACCGTTGAACCGCACTTTGGTGCCGGCGGACCGCTGACTCGCCAGCGGGTAAATGTTCCTCACTGGAAAGTTTCTCTGCGCCAGAATTTCGAGCATCGCGGCCCCCACCATGCCGGTGGAGCCCACTACGGCGACATCCAGTCTGTTATCCATGGTCGTTGATCTCGATTGCTATAAAAAAGGTTGAAACGACGTCCAGTCCACACCGCGGGTCGTTTGCCAAGGCGCAGCGTTCAGGCGCTCCTGAGCGCCTCCACGACCGCGTCGCCCATTTCGACAGTGCCCACCACCCGACATCCAGGAGACTCGATATCCGCCGTTCGCAAGCCCTGGTCGAGCACCCGGGACACGGCTTCCTCGACACGACCGGCGGCCTCAGGTGCTTGCAGCGAATAGCGCAGCATCATCGCAGCCGAGAGTATGGTGGCCAGCGGATTGGCAACCCCCTTGCCCGCGATGTCCGGCGCGCTGCCGTGAATAGGCTCGTAGAGACCTTTGCGTGAACGGTCCACAGAGGCGGAGGGCAGCATGCCGATAGAGCCCGTCAGCATTGAGGCGAGGTCGGAAATAATGTCGCCGAACATGTTGCTGGTGACGATGACGTCGAATCGCTTCGGCTCGCGCACCAGCTGCATGGAGGCGTTGTCCACGTACATATGAGAAAGCGACACATCCGGATAATCTTCGGCGCATTTCTCGGCGACCTCGCGCCAAAGCTCGCTGGTTTCGAGCACGTTGGCCTTGTCCACGGAGCAAAGAAGCTTGCGACGCTTTTGCGCCAGCTCGAATCCAATGCGGCAGATTCGCTCTATTTCGGGTTCCGAGTACACCAGGGTGTTGAACCCCTCCCTCTCATTACCAACAGTCCTTATACCCCGCGGCTCGCCGAAGTATATTCCGCCGGTAAGCTCGCGCACGATCATCAGGTCGAGCCCGCCCACCACTTCCGGCTTCAATGTGGAGGCCGCCACCAGCTGCGGAAACATGACCGCCGGGCGAAGATTGGCAAACACTCCGAGCTCGCGCCTGAGTCTCAGTATCCCCCGCTCGGGACGATGGGCGCGCTCGACCCTGTCCCACTTCGGCCCGCCGACGGCGCCTAAAAGGATGGCGTCCGCGGCCTTGGCCTTTTCCAGGGTATCGTCAGGCAGCGAAGTGCCGGTGCGGTCATAGGCGGCCCCACCGATGTCGGCATGCTCCACCTCGAGCGCAATCTCGCCGTTCGAGCGCAGGACTTCCAGCGCCCTGGCCGCTTCGGCGACGATTTCAGGCCCGATCCCGTCTCCGGGAAGCAAGAGTACGGTTGCACCCACGGCTTTATGCCTCTAGCGGACGCGAGCAGCCGCTCAGCGGGGAAACAACCACGGCGCCTCGCGCTTGCGACGGGCTTCGTAGGCGCGGATCTCATCAGCCTGCCCGAGGGTCAGTCCGATTTCGTCCAGTCCGCTCAACAGGCAGTGTTTCTTGAAGCCATCCAGCTCGAAGCTGTAGGTCTCTCCGTCGGGCGTCGTGACCCGCTGATCTTCCAGGTCAATGCTCAGCTCGTAGCCCGGCGTCGCTTCGACCTTCCGGAACAGCACATCGACTTCCGCTTCCTCTAAAACCACCGGCAAAAGCCCGTTCTTGAAGCAGTTGTTATAGAAAATGTCGGCAAAGCTCGGCGCAACCAGAGCGCGAAAACCGTATTCCAGAAGCGCCCACGGAGCGTGCTCGCGACTCGAACCGCAGCCAAAGTTACGACGCGCGAGCAAAATCTGCGCCCCCTGGTAACGCTCCTGATTAAGCACGAAGTCCGGGTTTAGCGGACGCTTGGAGACATCCATCCCGGGTTCGCCGTGGTCAAGGTAACGCCACTCGTCGAACAGGTTGTCGCCAAAACCCGTTCGCTCAATGGACTTTAGAAACTGCTTGGGAATGATGGCGTCGGTATCGACGTTGGCATGATCCATGGGCGCCACCAGACCTTTTAATGTTGTAAACGGCTGCATGCTGCGAGTCCCAAATCGATGACAGACAAACTTCGCCTCCGCCGGAATTGTAGTGTCCCGGGGAAGACGCGCGAGCCAAATAAATAAGCATAACGGAAAGCCCGTGACGGTCATACCTCAGCATCCCGCGGAAAGCGGAGCCTAGCCGCGGAATACGCCGGGTCCCGGCGATTGCGCTACCATGATCGGCGACAAAACCCGACCCAATTCGCGCTCTTGATGCGATGAACGTCCCTGATACCGAAGCCGCCGCCGCACCGCATGACTACGCGGCCCTCGCCGCCCGCATCAAGCGCTGGGGCCTGGAGCTCGGCTTCGGCGCCGTGGGCGTTAGCGGCATCGATCTTGCCGAAGACGAGGCGCGCTTGATGGCGTGGCTTGACGACGAGCGCCACGGAGAGATGGCCTACATGGCGCTGCACGGATTGAAGCGCACGAGGCCTGAGACGTTGCGCCCCGGAACAATGAGCGTGATCTCGGCGCGTCTGGATTACATGCGCGCGGATTGTGCGCCCGCAGAGGCCGTGCTTGAAAATACGGAACTCGGCTACGTTTCCCGCTACGCCCTTGGGCGCGACTACCACAAGGTGCTGAGGCGCAAGCTGCAAAAGCTCGCCGATCGAATCAGCGAAGAGGTGGGCGCTTTCGGCTATCGCGCATTCACCGACAGCGCGCCGGTGATGGAAAAGCCACTGGCGCGGAATGCCGGGCTCGGCTGGATTGGAAAGCACACCAACCTGCTCAGTCGAGACGCGGGCTCATGGTTTTTTCTCGGCGAGCTCTACACCGATCTCCCGTTGCCCTACGACGCATCGGCCAAAGATCACTGCGGTTCGTGCCGCGCCTGCATCGACGCCTGCCCCACCGGGGCCATCACCTCCGCCTACCATCTCGACGCCCGGCTTTGCATCTCGTACCTGACTATCGAGCTCAAGGGCGCGATACCGATTGAGCTTCGTCCGCTGGTCGGTAACCGCGTTTTCGGCTGCGACGACTGTCAGCTCGTTTGCCCCTGGAACCGGTTCGCGGTGCATTCCGACAACCACGATTTCTCCCCGCGCCACGCGCTGGACGCGCCGCGGCTGACGGAGCTCTTCCGCTGGAGCGAGGCCGAGTTTCGGCGCAAGACGCGCGGCAGCCCGATTCGACGCGCGGGCTACGAGGGCTGGATTCGAAACGTCGCGGTAGCGCTGGGTAATGCCAGAACTTCTCCCCAAGTCACGGCGGCGCTAAAGTCACGTCTCGATTTTCCCTCGGCCATGGTGCGCGAACACGTTGCATGGGCGCTCGAGCAGCATGGGATGGGGGAGCACGGAAGGGGGAACGGCGGAGGGGTTGCCGATGGCCGCCTGACGGACGCAGGAAACAGTGATTGGTGATTTGTGATTGGTGATTAGTAGCACGGGAGACGAGAACTCGCTGGACGCCAGCAATCCGCCCCTAACAACTAATCACAAATCTCTAATCCCTTGTTTAGAATCACGGATATTTCCATCGCCCGCTCCGTCAGACGGCGGCAGTATTGCAGAGGAGCAGCACACTCATGCAGGACATCGAAGCAGTCATCGACGAGGCCTTCGAGCGGCGCGCTGAGCTGTCGCCCGACTCATCGAGCCTGGAAGTCAGGGAGGCCGTGGAAAACGCCATCGGGCTATTGGATTCGGGCCAGGCGCGGGTGGCGGAAAAGCGTGACGGCGGATGGGTGGTGAACGAGTGGCTGAAGAAAGCCGTGCTGCTGTCTTTCCGAATCACCGACAGCACGGTGATGGAGGGAGGATTCGCGCGCTATTACGACAAGGTGCCGACCAAGTTCGCCGGCATGAACGAAGCGTCAATCAGGTCGTCCGGGGTTCGCGTGGTTCCGCCCGCGGTGGCGAGACGCGGCGCCTACGTTGCGCCCGGTGTCGTACTCATGCCCTCTTACGTCAACCTCGGGGCTTACGTGGACAGCGGAACCATGGTGGACACCTGGGCCACCGTGGGCTCGTGCGCGCAGATAGGCAAGAACGTGCACCTTTCCGGAGGCGTGGGTATCGGCGGCGTACTGGAGCCGATTCAGGCGTCTCCAACCATCATCGAAGACAACTGTTTCATCGGCGCGCGTTCCGAAATTGTCGAGGGCGTTGTGGTGGAGGAAGGCGCAGTGATCTCCATGGGCGTTTACATCGGCCAAAGCACGCGCATCTATGACCGCGAGCGCGACACCATCACTTACGGTCGCGTGCCGACAGGCGCGGTTGTAGTCTCGGGAAACTTGCCGGCGGAGAACGGCAAATACAGCCTCTACTGCGCAGTCATCGTCAAGCGGGTGGACGAACAGACGCGCAGCAAGGTGGGCATCAACGCGCTGCTGAGAAACATCTGAGCGCCGTCAGCGCTCCACGCTGCGGCTGGCTCACCCAAATTAGCCGCCGATGGAGTCTAAAAGGCCCCGCCGAGAGAACCGCGGCGAGGCCTCGAAAACGGCTTTTTTTCGGTTAGGCTCTGATGGTGCCTTTCAGCTCGCCATGTCCTTGAGCGCCTTGAGCGGCTGGACCTTAACCACGGTGCGCGCTGGCTTAGCCTTGAACATGGTCTCTTCACCCGTGAACGGGTTTATACCTTTGCGTTCCTTCGTCGCCGGCTTGCGCTGCGTTTTTATTTTCATAAGCCCGGGTATGGTGCAGGTGCCGGGGCCGCGCTTCTTGATGTGCTGCTCGATCACCCCCGACAGTGAATCGAATACGGCACCGACTTCTTTCTTGCTTAGCCCCGTGTCTTCGGCGATCGCCGAGAGCAGTTGTGACTTGGTGTACGGATCTTTTACCGCGCTGGCTTTTGCCATTGATAATCTCCCTTAATTAATTAAAGACGGAAAGCTTAGAAAATTTGTTATCTGCTTCGACCGCATCTGGGACCTCCCCGCCCCAGCGCAATCCGCGGCAATCATAATCACGGGGGTTTCAAATTACCAGCTAATAGTCGCCACTTTTTTGCCTTGATTTCAAGCGCCAACTGACTTAGAGCCGGTTGCTCCGCATCCTTCACGATAATAAGAAAAAAAAGAGCCGGACAGCGCATGATGCACGAGTCCGCCCCCCGCCCGGGCGAGCGATTCAAAAGCCGAATAATCCCCGCGCATTCAAACTCGAAAGCGCGATTCAGTAGAGGTAACTGTTATTGATTCTTATAAGTTCTTGAAAC
Organism: uncultured Gammaproteobacteria bacterium; assembly: GCA_947258715.1. GTDB lineage: Bacteria > Pseudomonadota > Gammaproteobacteria > HK1 > HK1 > CAMYJH01. The sequence goes on along the minus strand of CAMYJH010000004.1, from coordinate 82,542 downwards.
TTTGCCCGGGCCGCCGTGTAATCGGGTTGCCGTCGGTCTGGACAACCGCTTCTCACACTGCACGCCAAGTGCCGTCCGGCTGTCGGCAGGCGGTACCCTTGATGACTTCTCGATTACCGTCGATCCATCCTTCAGTGGTGTAATCACGACACGGCGCTCCGCCATCGTTGACATAAGTCTGGGTCGGCGTCACCGCGTAGGAGTTGCCGGAATCGGGGTTCTGCCAGGTGGAAGTCTGTCCTGTAGGCGTCCTCTCCAGCGCTTGCGTCGCCTTCATCCGGTCGAGTTCGTCCATGGACTTGCCAATATTACCGCCGATTAAGGCCCCGACGATGGAGCCGGCAACGGCCGCGGCGACTCTGCCCGAGCCGCTGCCCACCTGTGCGCCCAACAGGCCGCCGAGCGCACCGCCAACCACGGTACCCACGTCCTGATTTTTTGTCTCCTGCGAGCAGCCGGCGAGCAGCACGCTCGCTCCCACCACGGCAGCAGCAATTAACTTGATCATCTGAAGCCTCCTCGAGTGCTGGTCAGAAACCGCCGGCCTATTAAGGAATTAACCGTTAGTTTTGACAACTACCCCGGCAAATAGTTTGAAACTCACCGCCAAAGCATCCGTCGTCTCGCCGCTGCCTTCAAGCGCTGACAGCGCAGCTTTTGACTTTAATCAATGAATTGACTTTTAGGGCGCCGCGGGCGGGAATGAATCCATGCCGCAGCGGCCAGACATCCTACCGCTGACCAGCGCCTGGGCTGGGGCAGGTTGAAGGGCAAGCAGCAATGTCCGGCCGATTAGCGCCATGACCGTGAGCGTATCGCAAAGCGACCGCATTTGTGCGCTGTTGAGCGGCGACGATTGTGACGAACGTCGATGCCAGGCGATTCCGAAGGAAGCCTGCACCTCCGCCCCTGGTTTTCAGCCTCGTCAGCGGCGGCGGCTTTGTGGGCCTCGGCCGCAATAGTGTTCGCGCTCACCGACAACCCGCGCGGCGCTACCGCGGCGGTCGCGCTGCGCTTCTACGTCCTTTTCATCACCGACGGTGCCGCTCCTGGTGCCGCTCAAACTGGCGCCTCGATCATCTCCGATACCTTGGCCAATCGTGTTAGCAGCCCTTTTCGGGCGCACTCTCGGCTTGTGGCCATCGCGGGAGCCGGCGTGCGGGTGGGCAGGAGGACTTGGCCGGTGGACGTTGCGTCAGAAGATGATCGGCCGCTGTACTCGGCTTTCAGCGATCGTTTTACCGGCGGCACTATGCTGGCAAGCGGGCTGCTCGGCGTGCCGGATTCTTTTTGTTCCGAATTCGCCGTCGCAGGAATGATCAGCTTGGGAATGAATCCGCACCTTACACTGCTGGTGGCAACGCTCGAAAATACGCTCGGTGCGGCGGTGAATTGGGCGCTGGGCCGGCTCCTGCTTCACTTTTGACGCCGCAAATGGTTTCCGGCAATGCCGCGAAACGTGGCGCGCGCGCAGCGATGGTTCCGCAAATACGGAGTCTGGTCGCTGTTGTTTGCCTGGCTTCCGGTGGGCGGAGACGCGCTGACTTTCGTTGCCGGAATCATGCGGATAAATCTCGCCCTGTTCTTTTTTTTGACAACCATTGGAAAATGAGCACGCTGCGCGGTTTTGATATACGTCCTGGACGCCGCGGTCAACGGACAGTAAAGCTTTTCCGGGTTCAATCGAAGAAGCGCGTTATCAAGTTCTACCGGACTCTTAGCATTATCACTTCTCGTCCTGGGATACGCCCGCCGTGAGCACCCAGCGCATGGCGCTCTCCACCGAGGCGTCCAGGGATTTTAACTTCGACCGTGGCACGCAGACCGTATGACCCCCGATCTGGTAGCTGAACGGTATATACACGGTCGCAATCTCGTTTTTCGTCTCTTCGCTTTGTGCAATATTGATTCCGCTACCGGTGACGAAACCGATCACGTACATGTCCTCGGCGACGTCGACCATCACCACCTGATCAAGCCGTTTTCGTTCCGACGTGGAGGAAATGAACTTCATCAAATCACGAACGCCTCCGTAAATGGTCTTGGCCAGCGGAATGCGACTTATCAGTCTCTCGCCAATCTGAATCAATTTCGCAATCAACCATCGGTGCGCCGTAGCACCGACCACGAAGGTCGCGAGCAGAGCAATGACGAGGCCAGTGCCGGGGAGATAATACTTATCCGGAATGAACAGTTGCATAACCCCACCCAGCACGGTTTCGAGGGAAACGCCGATCCAGTAGAGTATCGAAATCGTCACCGCCACTGGGACAACGGTCGCAAGACCTCTCAAAAAGATTTTCCACAGATCATCCATCGGAGTTCTCCTGTGCATTGCAAAGCGAGCAGGCAGCAAAAAGTCGCCCGGGAGACATTTTTTTCAACGCGGCGCGGGTCGATGCACGCGAGTATTAGCCCCGCGAAGTTACCCCATTCGATGTTCGAAGGACACTTTCCGCGCAGAGATTGAGTTTCCCGTTCCGGATCTACGCTCCGCACCCACACATGGACACCGAGTGGCCGAAGGTTAGCGCTTGTGATCCACACAGAGCGGTAAACGCAGCGCAACCATCCGCGGCGCTCAACAGTCCCGATTGCCTGCGAAACAGGTTGCAACGACGCGTTGGCGGCCGGGACAAACCCGAGGCCACCGCACGCTGGCTGGATTCAGCCCTCGGCGAGATGCTTCAAGGGAACGAATGTCCCGTGGGAGGAGCGATCCGTAAGGATGACCCGGTCCTTGCTCGGAAACTCAAGGATCAGGTGCTTTCTGGAAATGGCGCGAAAAGCGGCTTCCAGAACCACGTCGTTCTCGCTGGACCGGCCGACCGTAGAGCGGCGAGGCTTGAGGGCGTACTCCCGGCCCTGCTCGTCAATAAGGTAGGCCCCGTCGGCGCGCACCAGCCGGAACGGGTGCACCGACAGCCGAATGGTCATCTCCTGGCCCGGCAGCAGCCGCACGTCCCTAGGCTCCCCCCTGGGAAGCCGTTCGAAGGCTGTGTCGCTTTTGAGCTGGTCGGCCAGGTCACTGCCGCCATCGAAGATAGAGGTGTCAATGAAGCCCGGGATGGCCTCGTCGGAGTCTTCGCTGATTCCCGCCTGCGACTTGCGCGACTTGTTCCAGTAGACGCGCTTGATGAGCTCCTGACGATTGGCCAGGTATTGCAGATACTTCACTAGGGCGACGCGTTTGTATTCAGCGAATTCCGACCCTTGTTCATTCAGTGCTTCGATTAGCGGGCGCCATGAGTGATCCTGAGAGAAAACGCGCACGTCCATTTCGCGCAGCTGGTAGTCCACGGCCAGAGGTTCGGAGAAAGAGAACTCCAGGATTTGTAGAAGGCGCCCTTCGATCTTGCGAATCTCGATAGCCTGCTTCCGAAGGGCCGTCAGAGAAAGCGCGCGCAGCTCGTCGTACTTGGAGACCGTCAGACGGGTCTTGCTGTCCAGGGCGAACTTGAGATCATCGACAGTCGAAAACCTCACTGTCAGATCGTCCACCGACAGGGTCAGCAAAGCGGCGGAGCTGGTCTTGGCCATCGGCACGCCCATGTGCGAGTCTCCTTACGCGCAGAGTGTAGTATCAGTCATAGATTATATGAGAACCCGGTCAAATAACGTGACCAAACTATCAATCCCGCAATCTGACGGGCCGCCCGGATCGATCGAATAATCAAGCCTTGGAGGGCCATTTCGACCACACCCCCTAAACCACAGCTGCTCCAAATCGAGGCGACGCGGCGGCGACCCCCAAGTTGGCTGGTAAACCGCAGTTGAGAACTAGAACCCTATACGCTGCCGCTGGATTAGGGTGCCTTCGAAGCTTCGGCCGACGGCTCAGCCTGGCTCGAAATCAACGCCCGGGCGTTTCGATAGCGCTTTTTAGCCCGATCCGCGGCGCGTATACTCCTATCCCGCGCCACCGCTTTGCCCCGGCCCGACGGCTTTGATAAGCGTGCGATTTAAGATGAGTGAATCCGGGGGCGTTCGGGCGTCGCCACCTCGGGGCCCGGTTTCAATCCGAAGCGCCGGACGCCGAATACCCGCCTCGTTCAAACCCGGGAGCACGCCCTGTGAGCAGAATCCTCCATCGCCACACCAAGTTCGAGCTGCCGTTCGCGGCGCGAGGCGAAGGCCCCTATGTGGTCGATACCAAAGGCAAACGATACCTGGATGCGTCAGGGGGGGCGGCGGTTTCGTGCCTCGGTCACAACCACCCTAAAGTGATCGAGGCGATCAAGAATCAGCTGGACGCCATTCCTTACGCCCATACAGCCTTTTTCACCACCGAGCCCGCCGAGCGGCTTGCCGAGGTGCTCATCGAAGGGGCGCCGGAAGGCATCGGGCGCGTCTACTTCGTCTCCGGCGGTTCCGAGGCGGTTGAGGCGTGCCTCAAGATCGCGCGCCAGTACTACGATGAAATCGGTCAGCCCCAGCGACGGCATTTCATCGCCCGATGGCAGAGCTATCACGGCAACACCCTGGGCGCGCTGGCGGTGGGCGGCAACCTGTGGCGCCGCAGACAGTTCGAGCCGCTGCTCATCGAGAGCCACCACATCTCGCCCTGCTATGCCTACCGGGGCCGGGAACCGGAAGAGACAGAAGAAGCGTATGGACTACGCGTCGCCAATGAGCTGGAAGGGAAAATTCTTGAACTCGGGGCAGAGACTGTAATCGGCTTCATCTGCGAACCCGTGGTGGGGGCAACCGCCGGAGCGGTGCCCCCGGTGCCCGGATATCTAAAACGGGTGCGCGAGATCTGCGATCAATACGGCATCCTGCTGATCCTGGACGAGGTCATGTGCGGCATGGGACGCACCGGCAGCATGTACGCCTGCGAGCAGGACGGCGTGTCTCCGGATCTCATGGCCATCGCCAAGGGTCTCGGCGCGGGCTATCAGCCCATCGGCGCGATGCTGGTATGCGACAAGATCTACGCTGCGATTGCCAGCGGCAGCGGGTTCTTTCAGCACGGACACACCTACATGGGGCACCCCACCGCCTGCGCCGCCGGTCTTGCGGTACAGGAGGTCATCCGCGAGGAAAATCTACTCCAGAATGTGCGCGATCAAGGCGAAGCGCTTGACGCGGCTCTACACGAGCGCTTCGGCAATCATGCTAACGTCGGTGACATCCGCGGCCGCGGTCTGTTCCGAGGCATCGAGCTGGTGGCGGACCGCACCTCCAAAGCGCCGCTGGATCCCTTGCTGCAAATTCACGCCAAGATAAAAAGGAACGCCATGGCCGGCGGACTCATGTGCTATCCCATGGGCGGCACCATCGACGGCCAGCTCGGTAATCACATATTGCTTGCGCCACCCTTCATCATCGATGAATCCCATGTAAGGGAGATCGTCGATAAGCTTGGCGATGCGGTCGACGCGGCCCTTGAGGCCGCCGCCTGATTCGACCAACCACGCCAACATGACCGGAGGCGGAAAGCAAGTTGGATAAGCGACCGCGAATCGGGCTGGTGCACGCGCTACACGCGTCCATCGCGCCCATCGAGGCCGCGTTTTTGGAAAGCTGGCCGGAGGCGGAAACAGTAAGCCTTTACGATCAGTCGCTTTACGCCGACTTCAACAAAAGCCGCACCGTCACCGCCGATATTTTTCGTCGCATCGAGAGCTTGTTGCGTTTCAGCAAGGAGACCGGCGCCGAGGCGATTCTCTTTACCGGCTCTCTATTCGCGGAGCCAGTGGAAGCAGCGCGGACAAAGATGGACATCCCGGTGCTTACCGCCTACGAGGCGATGATCGAGGAAGCCTTCTCCACGGCAAAGCGTCCGCGTCTAGGCATGCTCTCCACCGCCGCCGGCACCGGCGAGATGATGAGCGCGGATATTCAGGAGTACGCTGCCGCCAACGGACGCGAGTACGAACTCGACGCGCGATATGTCGCCGGCGCCATTGACGCGCTGCTGTGGGGAGACCGCGAAGAGCACGATGAGCTGGTGGCGGCCGCCGCGGCGCAGATGGGGGAGTGTGATGCGCTGTTACTCGCCCAGTTCTCCATGGCGCCGGTGGCCAAACGCCTGCCGCAGGTGGAAGGCCGCAGAGTGCTGAGCAGCCCGGGGAGCGCCGTTTCCAAGCTCAAGAAACTCGTCGCTGCATAATACCGCGCGTGGATCCGTCGCCAAGATCAGGGACCCTTTCGAAGTCGGACTTCACCTAAAGCCCTGCGCCGAGCGGCGCGCATTCGGCGCCGCTCCCGTGCCCGCCGCACGCCGATGATCAAGCTGCGGCTCCAGCGGTACCCCAGCCAGCTGCCGATTATCACCCACGGAAGACAGCCGATGAAAAGCGGCAGGCCGAACTTGTTCACCAGATTTACGGCATATACCCACAACGATTCGAACCAGTTGGCGTCTTCTTGCAAGGACTCGGTCAGGCGGCTGGCAAAGGTGTCATAGTCACGCAACCGGTCCCAGCGCCCCATCAGAATTCGCCCGGTGACGATATAGAGATAATAGATCGGCGGCGCTGTCGCCACGTTGGTGACCCAGGTCCAGGCCATGGCGATAACCACGCTGAAATCCAGCTCGGGTTTAAAACGCCGCACCGCAAGCCATATGAGGAAGACGATGGGCATTTGCGCACCCACGGTCGGCGTGAGCGCCACCATCAATCCGAACATCACGCTGCGCGCGATATAGTCCGGCGTGTGCCGGGTGTGAAGCAGCGGATGAATGAGCCGAACGCGGATCTTGGTCGAAGCTCGCCGCAAGATGGATTGTTCGCGGTCCTCAGCGTTCATAAATTTTTCCGCTCCGAGAGGGATCGGCATCCGTAGTGCTTGACGCCTCGACTTCGTTGAGGCGCTTTTCAAAGTTTCGAGCGCGCGTCGCAAGCTCTTCGCCTTCCGCCTCGAAGCAATCCCATCAGCTTGCGCTAAGCGTCGCGGGATCGGGCAACGGCGGCGCAGACCTCTGCTGCGCCGCTGTGGGATGAGCGAAAATCAGAATAGCCAGGGTAATGCCTGCAACACCGAAGGGACGGGTGGTGATTGCAGTCATAGCCATTTCCTTCTGCGGAAAAGTATGAGTTGAATGAATACAATGCTTGCCATCACACCGAGGAGTATGAAGTAGGCGTATTTGAACCCGAGTTCAGGAATGTATTCGAAATTCATCCCGTATATTCCAGCGAGAAAACTCAGCGGCACGAAGATCACGGTGATAATTGTCAGCACCTGCATCACTTTGTTCAGCCGGTGAGAGGCGAGCGCTAGATAACCATCAATGAGGTCCGAGGCAATCTCATGGTAAAGCCCGGCGAGACTCATGCTGCGCTCGAGCTGCTCGTATACATCATTCAGCTCGTGACGGTGCTCCTTGCCGAAATACGGTTCCGGATTCGCCCGAAGCTGCGAGAGTATTTGCTCGTGGTAGGTAAAGAACCGTCGCATGCGTTTCAGGTTCGCCTTGTAGCCCGATAATTCGCCCATCAGCGCATCGCGGGGCTGTTCGAAGAGCTCATGCTCGATTTCGTCCAGTCTCACTTCCAGTGCGAGCAATATGGGCACAAATCTCTGCACGATGCGATCCATGAGTTTCAACGTGATTGCTTTCAGCCCGCGCTCGAAAATTGAAGGCGCTCCCGTTACCTGATCCCACACCCAGTCAACGCTTGGAGAAAGCCCCGTATGCCGGGTTACCAGGAATCGTCCGCCCAGAAAGATGCAAATTTGGATAGCTTTAAACTCTTCGAGAGTTGATTCCGTATGCAGCCCCTTGAAGATCAGAAACAGGTAATCTTCGAAATGCTCGATCTTTGGCGGATGCCGGTCGCGCGTGGCGTCCTGTACAGCGAGCGGATGGATATTGAAGTCTTTTTCCAGCAATTCGCGCTCTTGCTCGGTCGGAACTTCGTACAGGTCCACCCAGATAATCTTGTTGGGGTCGTCCTTCCAGGTTTCGACCAAACGCTCGTCTCCGAACACGGTTTCGACGCTCTTCGTGTCGTACAACATCGCTCGAATCATGGGGAATTCCCTCGGTCCGTAGGCACCGGCCTATAGGCAGGGTTTTTGCTCCAGGAAAAGCTCGCGCCCCTGCGAATCATCACCGCGCATTAAGCTGCGTGTATTCAGGTGGCGACATGATACGATGGTTTTGCTGACAGGGAACAAGGACAGGGACATCGACCATGGATACCGCCTTTGGGACGGTTACGGCCATTGTGCTTTTGCTGCTGGCCAATGGCTTTTTCGTTGCCGCCGAGTTCGCGCTGGTCAAAGCGCGCGGCTTTCGCATCGACGCGCTGGCGGCTGACGGGCGGTTTGGCGCGAAGCTAACCCAGAAGGTCCAGCGTAATCTTGAAGCCTACCTGGCCGCGTGCCAGCTCGGCATCACTATGGCGTCCTTAGGACTCGGCTGGGTCGGTGAGCCGGCCGTGGAGGCGCTATTGAGGCCTCTGTTTAACTCCATGGAGCTGTCAGAGAAAGTGGTTCACACCACGTCCTTCCTGATCGGTTTCGTCTTCTTCTCCTCCCTGCACATCGTGATCGGCGAGCAGGTGCCGAAGACCTTCGCCATTCGCAAAGCGGAACCCGTTTCACTCTGGGTCGCCTACCCGCTGCAGGCCTTTTACCTGCTGGTCTATCCGCTCAACTGGGCGCTGAACCGGGCGTCCGGCAGCATACTCGCCTTGTTCAAAGTGGAAGAGGCCACCCACGCGGACGTGCTCACCAGTGAAGAGCTTCGGGGACTGATTTCCGTTTCCACAGAGCACGGCAAGCTCAGGGGTAAGAAGGCCGAGATGCTGAGCAATCTTTTTGCGTTCGACGAGCGCACCGTGGGACGAGTGATGATCCCGAGCGGAGACGTGTACGTGCTCGATCTCCAGGCGACGCCGCAGAAAAATGCCGAGGTGCTGAGGGTCAGCGGTCATTCCCGTTTTCCACTGGTCGACGGCGATCCGTCCCATCCCGTCGGGGTGGTATTGGCGAAAGAAATCTACGCCGCGGTTCTGGACGGCGAGCCGTCGCCACTCGAACGCCTCAAGGAGTTCTCGCGTATACCGCTGGTCGTCCCGGAGGCCCTGCATATTGCTCGATTGTTCGAAATCATGCGCAGCAAGCGCGCCCACATGGCCCTGGTGGTGGATGAATACGGCGAATTCATCGGCGTGGTGACTATGGAGGATCTATTGGAAGAGATCGTCGGCGACATCGCTGACGAAACTGACGAAGGTCCGGCCAAGTATGCGATTGACGCCGTCGATGAGGGCAAGTGGCAGGCCCACGGCCTTGCGTCCCTGGCCGACGTGCAGCGCGCCACCGGACTGGTGGTGCCGCCGGATCTCGGCGCGAACACGCTTTCGGGATTGTTCATGCAGCGCCTCGGGCGGATGCCCGCCGCGGGGGACGAGATCACCGAGAAGGCGTTTCGGCTGCGGGTGGAAGCGATGAAGGCCAACCGTGTCGATCAAGTCAGGCTAGAAAAACTCTCACCCCACGAAATCGTCGAGATGGAGGAAGAAGATGAACCGGAACCGAAGGCCCGTGAACATCCCTCCGGGGGAGCGGGTTGATCGGGCGAGCAAGCGCGGTACCTACTGGCTGCATCGGATTTCGTAATTCATGTCTCGGCCTGTCCTGTCGGTGGAGCTTCGAACACTCGTTAATGGCTCGTCAACATTGTGATTTTGAGCAGAATAGCGCGAATCGCGACTGGCTTGTCGCTGTCCTCGAGGGTGCGTTAGAGTTCTACCGACTGCCGGTCGCCCGAACCAGCAGTTTTTGTCCATCTAAAAAGGAGCAGACACTTTGACTCCGTTTGCAATCGCCGGCGTCCAAATGCGGGTGTCCGCAACAAATGAAAATCTGTCAGAAATGCGTCGAAAGCTGGACGCGCTGATGATCCGTTATCCCTGGGTGCAGATGGTCCTGTTCAGTGAGCTCTGCGCCTTCGGGCCCTCGCCTTCCAACGCCCAGCCCCTGCCCGGCCCCGCCGAGGAAGCCTTTTGTGAAATGGCCTCGAATCATGGCATTTGGCTGATCCCGGGATCGCTGTTCGAGCGGTCCGGGGAACAGATTTTCAACACCGCCCCGGTCATTGATCCAACCGGAACGGTCGTCGCCAAGCACAGGAAGCTGTTCCCTTTCCGGCCCTACGAGTTCGGTATCTCCCCCGGCCACGAGTTCGTCGTCTTTGATGTACCCGAGGTCGGCCGATTCGGTGTCACGATTTGCTATGACATGTGGTTTCCCGAAACCACCCGCAGCCTCGTCGCCATGGGCGCGGAAGTAATTCTGCACCCTACCCTCACCGACACCTTGGACCGCGACGTGGAGCTGTGCATCGCGCGCGCCTCGGCGGCGATGAACCAGTGTTACTTCTTTGACATCAACGGTCTCGGCGACGGCGGCTACGGCCGCTCAGTGATCGTCGGCCCGCACGGACAGGTGCTCCACGAGGCCGGCGGAGGCGAGGAAGTCATGCCGGTGGAAATCAGCTTCGATTTGGTGCGCCGCGAACGTGAGTTCGGAATCCGCGGACTCGGGCAGCCATTGAAAAGTTTTCGTGAACGAATCGTGGACTTCACCGTCTACCGCCCAGCCGAATTTACCTACAGCTACCTGCACACGCTTGGACCACTGGAAAAACCCGAACGCAGAAACGGAAGATCCAGCAACGCACGAGACAGCGGCCAAGCCTCGAGCGGCACCGGCGGCCCCTGATAATCGTACGAGCATGAACAACAAAACGCCCGCCCCTGACGATCCCGGCACCAGCAAGCCGTTCAGTTTTTACTACAACGCCTCTCAGTTCCGCATCGACACCTGGCACCGGATCAAACTTTTCGCCGAAAAGCTCAGCGCCCAACACGCGCGTAAATCCGACACAAGCAAGTACAAGAAACAGGTGGAGGAGGCGCTCACGGCGCTCAATCACATCGAGGATTACACCGCTTTTCCCTCCAAGGAGGACTTTCGTTACCTGTGGCGGCTGTTCGAGCATGAGGAATATCCCACCCTGGCGCGGGTCATCGGCCGCCTCGTTCGCGCGCTGACCAGCGATTCTTACCGCCGCAGGCATATTGACCTCGCCCAGAGTCTGGAGAAGGAAGACCAGGAGGATCTGCAGGATCTGGTCGAGGAGGAGGAGCGGGACGCTTCAGAGCGGCGGCCCTATTTCGAGCTGCTGGTGGTGGATGATTTATCCCCCAACGAAGACCGGGCGATTCGGACGGGATTTACGCGCGCGAGACGCCCGGAAGATCGCTTCATGTACAACACCGTAGTCGTGCCAAGCTTCGAGGACGCAATCATTGCGGTTCTTTTCAACTACAACATTCAGGCGGTCCTTATCCGGTACGGATTTCCGTTTCGCTCCAAGCACGACCTGGACATACTCAAGCGCTATCTGTCGGGGATAGACGACAGCACTATCGAGGAGCAGTCCGACACTGACCGCAGTGTGCTTCTGGGCGCAGTTATGCATCATTTGAGACCCGAACTCGACCTTTACCTGGTCACCGATGTCGGTGTCGAAGACGCGGCCGACCGATCGGCGGAGCATTTCAGGCGTGTCTTCTACCGCGAAATGGATTTCGTCGAACAGCATCTGAGTATCCTGCGCGGTATTAACGAACGTTTTCAGACACCCTTTTTCACCGCGCTGAAGGAGTACAGCCGTCAGCCCACCGGCGTGTTCCACGCCATGCCCATCTCGCGGGGCAAGTCCATTATCAAGTCCCACTGGATTCAGGACATGGGCCAGTTTTACGGCATGAACATCTTTCTCGCCGAGACTTCCTCCACTTCCGGTGGGCTGGACTCGCTGCTTCAACCCCACGGACCGCTGAAGAAGGCGCAGGAACTCACCAGTCGGGCATACGGTTCACGCCAGACCTATTACGTCACCAACGGCACCTCCACCTGTAACAAGATCGTGGTTCAGGCGCTGGTGCGCCCGGGAGACATCGTGTTGGTGGACCGCGACTGTCACAAGTCGCACCACTACGGCATGGTGCTCTCCGGTGCGAACGTGGACTATCTGGACTCCTATCCGCTGCACGAATTTTCTATGTACGGGGCGGTGCCGCTGAAGGAGATCAAGCACAAGCTCTTGGCCTACAAACGCGCCGGCAAGCTCGACCGGGTGAAGATGCTGCTGCTCACCAACTGCACTTTCGACGGCATCGTCTACAACGTCGAGCGGGTGATGGAAGAGTGCCTGGCGATCAAGCCGGATCTCGTCTTTCTCTGGGACGAGGCCTGGTTCGGCTTCGCACGCTTTACCCCCACCTACCGCCAGCGTACGGGAATGGACACCGCGCGCAGACTGAGGCGACGGTACGCGAGCGACGAATACAGGCAACAGTACGAAAGGTTCAAGTCGGAGTTCGACAAGCTCGGGCCGGACAAAAACGACGAGGCCTGGCTGGATACGCGGCTGATGCCGGATCCGAGCAGGGTCCGGGTTCGCGTCTACGCCACCCAGTCGACCCACAAGACTCTGACGGCGCTGCGCCAGGGGTCGATGATTCACGTCTACGACCAGGACTTTCGGCAGAAGGTGGAAGAGCCCTTTACGGAAGCCTACATGACCCATACCTCTACTTCTCCCAACTACCAAATCCTCGCGTCTCTGGACGTGGGACGCCGGCAGGTGGAGCTTGAGGGCTTTGAGCTGGTGCAGAAACAGATCGAGCTAGCGATGGCGCTGCGCGAAGAGCTGATCTCCAACGAGTTGCTGCAGCGCCAGTTCCGATTCCTGGTGGCCAAGGATATGGTGCCGGCGGAGTATCGTCCGTCGGGCATCGAACGCTACTTCGACCCCGAGCAGGGCTGGTTGGCGCTGGACGAGGCCTGGACCAACGACGATTTTGTCGTCGATCCCACGCGTCTCACGCTTTATCTGGGCAACACCGGTATCGACGGCGACACCTTCAAGAACCAATACTTGATGGACAAGTTCGGAATTCAGATCAACAAGACGTCCCGGAATACCGTCTTGTTCATGACCAACATCGGCACCACGCGAAGCTCGGTAGCTTATCTCATAGGCGTGCTGAGAAAGATCGCCAATGAGATCGAGTGGAAGCTCGAGGAAATGAGCCCCGCAGAGCGACACATTCACGAGAAACGTGTGCGGTCTTACACCGTGGACCTGCCGCCGCTGCCGGATTTCAGCCGCTTTCACGCGGCTTTCGCCCGGGGCAAAGACAGCGGCACGCCGGAGGGCGACCTTCGCGCCGCTTATTTTCTCGCCTACGACGACGCTTTTTGTGAATACCTTCGCATTGATGACGGCTCTATTGACCAGGAAATGGCCAGAGGACGCGAGGTTGTCGCGTCGAGCTTCGTCATCCCGTACCCGCCCGGCTTTCCAATACTCGTTCCGGGCCAGGTTATCAGCAACGAGATCCTGACATTCATGCGTGCGCTCGACGTCAAGGAGATTCATGGCTATCGCCCCGAGCTGGGACTGCGGGTGTTTACCGAGGAGAAAATGGCCGAACTGGTCGGTGAATCGACGGTTAAAAAAGCAGCCGCGGCGTCTTGAACGGGCAAACCAATCTGTTTTACGAATTTTTCCGTCTGACCACGCGGTTCATGCGTATTTTGCTGCTCGGAGCGGAAGAGCCGCGGCAGGAAAATCGAGACGAACAAAGTGCAGGACAAAAACTACGGGTGGCGCAAGGACGCTTTTCAGGAGGAGAGAACAAAGTGAAGAAGCTGAAAAACATTTCGGAGATCCGCCGTTTCTTCCACCGAAACGAGACACCTATCTACTTCGTCAGTGCGACCAACTTCAATCTTCTGGGCATCAGCGAATGGTGCAGAAACTTCCGCTACATCAACTACATCGATTGCTTCGACGGCCGGCACCCGAACGTATTCATTCCCAGTGAACAGCCTCACCGGGAGTTCGAAAGCATAGAGGACATCAACAACTACATGCTTTCGCACAAAGAGGTCCTGGACTACATCAAGCGCAGGGGTGGCAGCCCTAAGGCGGTGTTGCTGATGTTCGACGAAAAGACCGAAGAGCTCGCCAAGCAGGCGGGCATCGAGATCTGGTTCCCTCCGGCCAAGCTCCGAAGCAAGGTGGACAACAAAGTGGAGACGGTGCGCATCGGAGATCGCGCAGGCGTGCCCAGCGTCCCCAACGTGCTCTCCAGGGTAGAAAGCTACGCGCACTTGAACGAAGTCTCCAAGAACCTCGGCAACGACCTGGTGCTGCAGGCCGCTTTCGGCGACTCGGGCAACACCACCTGGTTCATTGCCAGCGAGGACGACTACAAGAAATACGCGGAAGAGATCGAAGAAGAACCGGAAATAAAAATCATGAAACGGGTGAATGTTCGCGGCTCGGCCATCGAAGCCTGCACCACCAAACGCGGCACCATCGTCGGTCCCTTGATGACCGAGCTGGTCGGCTTCAAAGAGCTGACGCCGAAGAAAGGCGGCTGGTGCGGCAATGAGATTTTTCCCGGGTCTTTTACCCAGGAGATACGCGACAATGCGCGCGATCTGACCTTTAAATTTGGAGAGGCCTTACGCCAGGAAGGCTACCGCGGCTACTTCGAGCTGGATTTCCTCATCGACCAGGACAACGGCGAGCTCTATCTTGGCGAACTCAATCCGCGCGTCACCGGCGCCAGCTCCATGACCAACCACGCCGCCTTCGCGCACGCCGACGCGCCTTTGTTTCTGTTCCATCTGCTCGAGTTCTCCGGGGCGGAGTTCGACCTGGACGTGGACGGGCTCAACGCCCGCTGGGCCGATCCTGACAACATCGACAGCTGGAGCCAGCTGGTGATCAAGCACACCGAGGATACTATCGGCCTGTTCGATGCCGCGCCTGAATCGGGGATCTGGCGGCTCAATTCGAATGGCGACGTGACCTACGATCGTTTCGACTATCATCGGCGCGCGGTGGAAACCGAGAACGAGGCATTCTTTCTGCGTATCAGCGGACCCGGCGACTACCACTATTACGGCGCCGACCTGGGGATCCTCATTACCCGGGGCCGGTTGATGACCGAGGACTTCAAGCTCAACGACCGGGCGCACGCCTGGATCAGGGGCATGCGTTCGCGCTACCAGGCGTCGCCGCTGGATCAGGGCTTGAGGGAGGCGGCTCCCGTCGCCCTGGAGGCGGGCGCCTTCAAGATCCTGTGAGACGATCGACAGCCGGCGGAAGGGTGGAGTCTGGACACTTCAGGCGGTAGACCAAAGTGCAACCTTGCGGCAGACGTGATGGCCGCGCAGGAGCAGGGTTCGGCACCTTCCTGATCGGTCGTCTAAAATTTTCCTCCATCGAACCGCGCCGCTCAGAGCCTTGTCCCAGCGGACATGCCGTCAACAGGGTTCGAACACGGTCGCGTCACGCATCACGCGTCACGCGTCAGCTGACAAAGGGATTGCGAACAGGCTCTCTCCCCCGACTGTGAAGTTTGAGTTCGAAGCGATCGCGGAGATGTCACCGGGCGAGAAGTGGCAGCGCCACTTCCAGCGGCTATGGCCTGGTTATCGCAAGTGGTTCCTGTCTCAAGGCGACGTCGCCCGCCCCAGCTACCTCGAGTCTGTCACCGAGCTGCGGGCGCACATGCCGGAGCTGTTGCCTACGTATGAAATCCTGACCGAGCTTGCCGGCGGCAGCGATCTGGCGGCTCGCGCGCTGGCGCTTTACTGCCCGCCACCCTACCTCACCGGTTGTTCCCAGGCGGTGTGGGTGGACGACCAGAGCCAGATCCTGGTGCGCAACTACGACTATCACCCGGCGCTCACCGAAGGCGCGGTGTTTTACAGCTGCTGGAACAAGCGCCGAGTCATCGCGCTCTGCGACTGCCTGTGGGGCGTGCTGGACGGCCTAAACGACGCCGGACTCGTGGTCTCGCTCACCTTCGGCGGCCGCCGGGTGGTGGGCAAGGGCTTCGGCATTCCGCTGGTTCTTCGATACATACTGGAGTTCTGCGACAGCACCGACGAGGCGGTCGAGGTGCTGCGGCGCGTGCCCCCCCATATGGCCTACAACGTCACCGTGCTGGACGCCAGTGGGCACTTCAAGACTGTTTATCTGTGTCCGGACCGACCCCCGGTCACGCGCCAGTTTCCGGTGGCAACAAACCACCAGGGAAGAGTGGAGTGGCTGGAGCACGCGCACGCCACCTCGACGTTGGAACGAGAACGCTTTCTGTTTTCGAAGTTTGCCGACGCGGAACAGACCGAGCAAAGCTTCGTCGACGCTTTCCTCGATCCTCCGCTGTTCAGCCGCGCGTATCGTAAGGGTTACGGCACCCTCTATACCGCCATTTATCGGCCCACCAAGGGGGCTTTGGAGCTGCGCTGGCCTGACGGCGCCTGGATCCAGTCCTTCGACAATTTCGAGGAAGGCAAACGCGTCACCCGATTCGTCGATCAGGACGAACTCGAGCAAAGCCTCAGCGACCGGACACAAGAGCCTCGGCAGGCTTAGGCCACACCCGTTGCAGGTCGTTAGAGAACGGCCTTACCGGAAAGGGGCGACGGCTGAAGCGTCCAGCTACGCGTGGAAGCGGCAACCACGACCGGCTGCCGCTACAGCGACGCAGCGATCTCGTCCCGAAATATCTAAGCCCTTTGATTGCGACGCGTCGCCGACGCGGACATGCGCTGGAACCAATTCTGTATCGCCGTAAAATAGAGCCAGCGGGCGCAAAGTAAGCGCGCGCCAAACGCGCTTCTCCCGCGAACACTCTAACGGTGAGGAGAGAAACATGGGACTGTTGAGCAAGATTTTCAGTCACACGCCCGACTATCCGGCGCTTGATCGGGACTCGCCGGAAGCGGCCCAGCTGAACGAGCATCGCTCGGAGATTGAGCCCATCGTCAAAGATGTCAAAGAGCAGGTGGAAGTAGTGCTATCCGATAGCGGCTTTTTCGTGCTCATCGGCAATCCCCCCAGAAACTTCGGCTTCGAGTGGATGGAGGGAGGCGAGCTCAAAAACTTTAAAACACTCGTTGAGGGTAAAAAAGTCAATCCGATCCGGATGGAGCGCATTGTCGATCGCCTGAGCGAGGCCTACAAGCAAAGTAAAACGGCGCCAAGATTCATGGCCGAGGTCGGTGAGAATTCGGTCGTGGTCACGAAATCCGATACGCTCGCACAAGCACTGAAGAAGGAAGTGAACGAGCTCTCCGGGTAGGCGGCGGAGTTACGGGGAATAGCCGATCGCGTTTGCCGCCGCTCAATTGCGGTTTTTGCGAGCCTCTGCGACTAAATCGCGTTTCAGGTCCCCTAGACGGCTTTCGAGACCGACGGGATAGCGGTCCGGGGCGTCGAGGCGGCGAAATCTGTCCTCCAGCGCGCCCAGCGCGCTCAAGGTCCGCTTTCGACTTTCGGCGATGTTCTCCCGTTCGACCACCAGTTGCCCCGCTCTGAACACCGGCTGCAGCAGGTCTTTCCATTGGCTGTGTTCGGGGACGAATTGTCGCCGATCGGGGTCTTCCAGCAGGGCGTAGCTCCAGTCTTTGCTCGGCGGGTCTTCGAGGTTGTATAGAACGTCGATAAAAGGCGCCTCCCCGTGGAAAAATCGCCGCACCTGCTGCACCCCGGGGTTCGGCACTTTGGCCTCGTTCTCCGAAAGCTTGATCCTGAAGCGCCAGGCGCCGGCGGAATCGGCACGGATACCGGCAAGCTTGTAGACCCCGTCAAGCGCCGGCTGGTCGTAGGCAGTGGCAAGGCGCGTACCTACGCCCCAGACCTGAATTTTCGCCCCTGCCTGCTTCAGGGCATGTATGCGATGCTCGTCGAGCTCGTTGCTGGCGACAATCTTGGCCTGGCTGAATCCGGCCTCGTCAAGCAGCTCCCGGGCTTTGATACTGAGCACCGCCAGATCACCGGAATCGAGCCGGATACCTGCGATTTGATAGCCCTTATCCTCCAGCCGCCTGGCTGCCTCAATGGCGTGCTTCACTCCGGTGATGGAATCGTAGGTATCGACCAGAAACACGCAGTTGTTCGGCAACGCGTCAGCGTAACGAAAAAAAGCCTCGCGCTCGCTCTCGAACGCCATGACCCAGCTGTGGGCGTGGGTGCCAAGAACGGGGATGTCGTAAGCCCGACCGGCGAAGACGTTGGAGGTACCGACGCAGCCGCCGATATAGGAAGCACGCCCGACGGCGAGGGAGCCGTTCATGCCCTGGGAGCGGCGGAAGCCGAACTCGATCACCGGGTCCCCTTCTGCCGCCAGAACGATTCTCGCCGCCTTGGTGGCAACGAGTGTTTGAAAATTGAGCAGCGCAAGCAACGGCGTCTCCAGCAGCTGGCACTGAATGAGCGGCCCGCGGATTCGAACCAGGGGTTCGTGGCCGAAGACCGGCGTGCCCTCGGCAATGGCGTCGAGCTCGCAGCTGAAGCGGAGCGCGCCGAGATAACGGAGAAAATCGCCATGGAACAGTGGCTTTCCGTCATTGCCCTTGAGGCCGCGCAGATACTCGATGTCGTCTTGAGAGAACCGCCAGCGGTCGAGGAAATCCACTACCGAATCCAGCCCGCAGGCGATGGCGAAACCGCCGCCGAAGGGAACATTGCGAAACGTGAGGTGAAACACGGCCTCATGCTCCGCCATACCGCACCGGTAGTACCCCTGGGCCATGGTGACTTGATAGAGATCCGTGAGCAGGCCGGATGCGGGAAATACTGAGGCGTCGGACATCATGAAATCAGCGGCACGCTGGTCGGGCGTGGGGTGGGTCTAGACATCGATGTATCATGGTAAACGAAACTCGCCAGATCTCCTGAATGCCTGGGCAGTGCCGCTCCAGTGCCGCCGGCCTTAAGGGGAAGGATGGAAGCCAGCATGAATCACAACTCGAGCCTCAAACCCGCCGAAGGCGACGCCCTCATTGTGGTCGACGTGCAGAGGGACTTCCTGCCAGGCGGAAACCTCGGCGTCCCGGACGGAGACGCGGTGGTGCCCGTCATGAACCGGTACCTTAAACACTTCAGGCGGATAAAGCTGCCGCTGTACGCCACCCGCGATTGGCACCCGGAGGATCATTGTTCCTTCAAAGCCCAGGGCGGCCCGTGGCCGCCGCACTGTATCGCCGGCAGCGAGGGCGCGGAGTTCGCCGACAACCTCGATCTCGGCGAGGACGTCCGGGTAATTTCCAAGGCGACGACGATAGAAAAGGATGCCTACTCAGGATTCGAGGGAACGGATCTGGCTGAACGGCTGAGAAAGCAGAAAGTACGCAGGCTGTTCATCGGCGGACTGGCTACGGACTACTGCGTGTTCAATACCGTCAAGGACGCCCTCAAGGAAGGCTTCCAGGTGCTGCTGCTGGAGGATGGCGTGCGCGGCGTGGACGTCAACGCCGGCGACAGCGAAAAAGCGATTAACGAAATGCACGGCCTCGGCGCCAGGTCCGTTCGGCTCGAAGATCTCGAGCCGATCCATGCCTGAATAAGGTACAAGGCGCGCCGGCTCACTGCTTTTTTGCCGCCGCACTGTCCCACGGCCGGGGACGCCGCCGATTGCCGGGATTCGGATACGATTGACGCAGCCCCGAACGCCGGCAGATGAAGCCGTTGCGACAACTGAAGCCCCGAAACAAAGACGCATAAGGATCTTTCGGTCCCGAACCCGCCTGATTTTCTCCGGAACGCTTCTCGATTGAATACAAAGGCCAGGCCGTGCTCGGTCGGCACGCCCTGAGATCCCGAAAACAGCCCAGAGCCCGCGAATTCTTCGGCCGGCGAAGGCAACCAAATCCCCATGGACGTAATCAAAGCAGCGTGATCGAACGAAAAAACCTGCAAAGGTTCAGCACGGGAATCATCGCGGCGCTTTCGCTTGTGACTTTGAGCGCCTGTGGCTATTTCGCCAAGACAGAAGACGAGGCCACGGCAACGCCAACTGCTCCGCGGATCGAGATCCGAGTCGAGGGCGTCGACAAGAAGATCGGCGAAAATGTGCGCGCCCATCTCGCGCTGGCTCAGGAAACGTGCACGGCTCCGGAATGGCGCGTGCGGCGACTGTTTGCGCGCTCGGAGGATGAGGTCCGTAACGCGGTCCGCGCTTTCGGTTATTACTCGCTGGAAGTCGAAAAAAGACTGGAACAGGTTGAAGATTGCTGGCAGGCAACTTACGAGCTGGACCTCGGGGAGCCGGTGACGGTGGAAGCCGTGGAAGTAGAAATCACCGGCGAAGGGTCGGACGATGCCGCCTTCAGCGCGCTGCTCGAGGCATTGCCGGTCAGGAGCGGTGACGTCGTCAACCACGGGCGCTACGAGGAGACCAAGCAGCGAATCGCTTCGCTGGCGAATGAGCGGGGTTACCTCGACGGCCGCTTTGCCTTGAGTGAGCTGAGAGTTGATACGGCGCGGCGCAAAGCGGTGGTGCGGCTTCGCTACGACTCCGGCCGGCGCTACCGATTTGGTCCTCTGAGCATCGAACAGGATGTGTTGAGACCCGAGCTGGTCCAGGCTTTTTTCGAGTACGAGGAAGGCGCGCCTTACGACAGCAAAGAGGTCGTCGAAATCAACCGCGCGCTCAGCGACAGCGGATACTTTTCTCGGGTGGACGTGCGCCCGCGAACGGACCAACCCGAGGAAGACCACATCCCTGTGGACGTAACCCTGACGCCCCGCAAGCCGCATCAGTTCACCGCCGGCGCAGGCGTGAGCACCGACACGGGACCGCGTCTGCGCCTCGGCTACGAGAACCGAAGACTCAACCGGCGGGGCCACCGGCTCAACGGCCGAATCAGCGCATCGCCGGTGCAGCAAGAGATCACCACCGGCTATCGCATCCCCTTAAAGGATCCGCGCAGCGAATGGTTGAGCTTTGAAGCCGGTGTGCAGCGGGAAGACACCGATACGTCAGATACCACCGGCTTCAAGCTAGCGGTGCGGCAGACCAAGAAGCGCCGGTACGAATGGCTGGAAACGCGATTCGTCGAAGCCACGCGGGAAAAATTCGATGTCGGTACCCAAAGCGGCGATATAAGCACGTTGCTCATTCCCGGTATTTCCTGGAGCCAGGCCGTTAGCGAAGCCAAGTTCAGAGCCACCTGGGGCCACCGTGTTTTTTTTGAAGTCAAGGGCGGGGCCGACACTTTGCTCTCGGACACCACCTTCGTCCGAACTCGGTTGAGCGGGGGCTGGATCAAAGGCCTTCCCTGGGACGGACGGATCCTCGTTCGCGGTGAGGCCGGCGCGCTCGGCGTCGATGAGTTCGACATTCTCCCGCCCTCACAGCGCTTCTTTACCGGCGGCGACACCAGCGTGCGCGGTTACGAGTTTCAGTCGCTCGGTCCCAAAGACGATGCAGGAAACGTCATCGGCGGAAAATATCTGCTGGTCGGCAGCATCGAGTACGAGCACCCTATCGTGAATAAATGGAGTGCAGCGGTGTTCGCCGACGCGGGCAACGCTTTCTCCGACACGGACTCCAACGAAGGATTCAAGGTCGGGATTGGATTCGGCGTGCGCTGGACGTCTCCCATCGGCCCGATTCGTCTCGATTTGGCCCACCCGGTGGGCGAAACGCCGCTGTTTCGGATCCACTTCAGGCTCGGTCCGGGCATTTGAAGCGCGCAATCCTTCTCATCCTGGCGATTATCCTGACCGCGCCCGTGGCGCTCTTCGCCCTGCTGGCCACTGAAGGCGGCAGTCGTTGGCTGCTGAACGCAGCTTCGCGAGCCTCGGGCGATGGCTTTCGCTACGAGTCGGCGCACGGTGATCTTCTCTCCGAGCTCCGGTTGTCGAAGCTCGAGGTCCGCGCTGCAGACCACCGCGCGCAGGCTGGGACACTGATTGTTCGCTGGCGCCCCGTAGCGCTTTTGAGCGGCCGGCTGCACCTGCAGCGGATTTCCCTGGAACAAGTCGACTACGTAACTCCCGAGGGGGAGCCGGATACTGCCCCTGCGGATTCGCAACCCATGCAGGTGTCGCTCCCGATTGCGGTTCAGATAGACGACCTCAGCGTCGAGGACCTGATCGTTCACCGCGACGGCGGGCAGAAGCACATCGACCGTATTGTCCTGCAGAGCTTCAGCGTTGACGGCAAGCTCCTCACAATGTCCCGCCTCGAAGTGGCGGCGGAAACGCTCGGGCTCACTGCCCACGGGCGCGTGGACCCCTCACCGCCCCATGCGGTAGAGGGGGGGATCGCTTGGTCCGTTAAGCTGCCGGACGGCGCCAACGCCGAAGGCGCGGGCAACATCACCGGAACCCTTGAAGCAATCCGCCTCGAGCACGCGCTCATCCAGCCGTTTGCCGTAGATGTCTCCGGAACGGTGACGCCCATAGACGATCCCCCCGGCCTGAACCTCAACGGCCAGTGGAAATCTTTGCGCTGGCCGCTCTCAGGGACAGCGGAATTTTCGAGCGAAACCGGCACCTTCAGCGCCAAGGGAAGCCTGCGGAAATTGGCGCTCAGCCTTGACGCCTCCCTTAACAGCGATTCGATTCCGGCCCGAAGCCTTCGCATCGACGCCGATTTGAAGCGACCCGCCAACGATCTCGAGGCAGCGTTGCGATGGAGCGCGGTGCTTGCGGACGGCAAGCAGGCGGCGGGAAGCGGAACCGTTGCCGGCGACGCCAGGCGAATAGCCTTCGACCACACCTTGGCTCAACCCTCTCAGATCTCCAGCCGGGGACACGTCAATCTTGCCGGAGATAAACCCGAACTTTCCCTGGACGGCGAATGGAAAAAGCTGTCGTGGCCGCTGACCGGGGAACCCGCCCTGATCAGCAATTCGGGGCGCTACCGGATCAGCGGGCCGCTGGATGAGCTCGGGTTTCAGCTTGACGCTGCGCTACGCTCGAAGTCTGCGCAGATAGAGCAGCTAGCTCTCAAACTTGAAGGAGAGGCTTCCGCTGCGCCGCCCTTTCCCTTCGATGCGAGACTGAGCTTCGAGGCGACGTTTCCGCAAGACATTCAGGGATTGGGTCGCGCGACCATCCAAGGGGACGCTGAAAAAATAAAGATCGACAGCAGTATCGACCGACCCGTCGAGCTGAAGGCGCGGGGACAAATTGCGCTCGCCGGCGCCAGTCCCGAGATCGACTTCAGCGGCAGCTGGCAGGATTTGCGCTGGCCGCTGTCTGGCGATGCCGAGTTTGAAAGCGCAAATGGCAGCTTCACGGTTTCAGGTCCTCTGGAGCAGCTCGTGCTTAAGGTGGATGGCAAAAGCAGCGGCCGTAACCTACCGCCGGCGGATACCCGGCTCGATGCCCGGGTGCAGCCGCGGGGCGCAAGCATTGATGCGCTCTCCATTCAGACCCTCGGCGGCGAAATTCGAGCCTCCGGCGAAATTGGCTGGCAGCCTGTGCCGCGCTGGGATCTGCGGCTCTCCGGCTCTGGCTTGAAGCCCGACCAGTACTTCAGTCAGTGGCCCGGTGAGATCTCTCTCGAAACCGACATCAGCGGCCGCGTGGACGCAGGCACGCCTAAGCTCAGTATCGACCGGCTGAAGCTAGACGGCCGGCTTCGCGGCTACCCCATAAAAGGGACCGGCGCCATCAGCGTCGACGGTACGACGGTTTCGGCGCGTAATTTGAGCCTTCGTTCCGGTCACAACCGGGTAGAAATCAACGGCGACGCGGGCGATCGCATGAATCTGACCTTTGTCATCGATGCCCCGGCCTTGAACGCGGTGGCGCCGGATCTCGGAGGCGCGCTCAAAGGTGAAGGCAGGCTCGGCGGAAGCCGCTCGCATCCCCAGATCAAGGCGAGTCTTTCCGGCAGCAATCTCGCCTGGGGAAACAGCGGCGTGGATACGCTCGCCTTAGACATGGACGCCGGCACAGAACCCGGATATCACTCGCGGGTGGTCCTCGAGGCCGACGGCATTCGTGCCGAAGGCAAGCGCCTTGGTAAGGCCTCCTTATCCGGCGACGGCACTCCAGAGCAGCAACGCCTGGTCCTGAACGCATCATTACGGACAGGCTCGCTGTCGGCGGAAGCCAAGGGCCGCTATCAAGCGAGCGCCTGGTCCGGGACCTTGGAGTCTGCAATCAAAAGCAAACAATTCGGCGAGTGGCGCACGCTCCAACCGGCCGCGATAACCGCAAGCCGCGACGGCGTTCGCTTGCAAAGCTTCTGCCTCGCGCAGACTCCTTCTCGCGTGTGCGCTGATGGAAGCTGGCAGGCGGATAGTGAAGCGATCGAGGCCAGCGGCCAGATCGCCAACCTACCGCTTGCGCTGGCAAGTCCGTTTTTGCCCCAGGGTTTCGGTGTGGAAGGATCCCTCAACGGGGACTTCAAAGCCGGCGGTATCCTGAGCGCGCCGCAGGCCGAAGCCCGCATTTCCACCCACGCCGGAACGATTACTTACGAACCCGGCGCCGGTTTTGAAAGCGCTCGATTCGATTATCGAGGCGCATGGGTCGACCTCGGCTACGCGCCGGCCGGCGCGCGCCTTAAGATGGGGCTTAGCCTCGACAAGGCGGGAAGCGTGAGCGGGAGCATAAAGACCGGCCCGTTGAGGGATGAAAGCCCGGCGCCGCTCGAGGGCCGAGTTGAGGCAAATTTCTCCAATTTAGGATGGCTCGGCGTGATCGTGCCCCAGCTGGTCGAGGTTCGCGGCGGACTCGATGCGGCGTTGGACATCAGCGGCACCACGACAATGCCTGTGGTTGCCGGACAGGTTGCGCTGAAAAACGGCGAAGCGAATCTACCTGACCTCGGGCTCGAGCTACGCCAGATCAATCTTGCCGCGCGCAGCGACAAGGCCGAACGCGTCGTGCTCGAAGGCGCGCTCAACTCCGGTGGCGGCCGGCTGGAAATCTCCGGTCACTCGGAGCTTTCACTGGGAGGGGAACGGCGTTTCGATATGGAGCTCAAAGGAAACGATTTTGAGGTCGCCAAGCTTCCCACCGTCCACGCGTACATCTCACCGGATCTGCGACTGGGCGCGGATTCGAAACTGGCTCAGCTTACGGGCAGGGTTCACATACCGCGCGCCAGAGTAAAGCTCAAAGAGCTGCCGGTAACGGCGGTCAAGCTGAGCGAGGACGAGGTTATCGTGAACGCCGAACAGGGAGATCAAAGCCAGAAGAAGCGGCTCGGGCCTACGCTGCGGATCAAGGTGGATCTGAGTCTAGGCGAAGAGATCGGCTTCGAAGGTTTTGGCCTCACCACGCGCATCGACGGCGCGCTCGCCGTCAGCGGCGAAAGCGGTCAGTCTCCTCAGGCTCAGGGCACGCTTTCTTTGCGCGAAGGCCGTTACCAAGCGTATGGTCAGGATCTCAAAATCCAGAGCGGCAGGTTGCTGTTCGCCGGACCCATCGACAACCCGGGCATCGACGTTACCGCCGTGCGCGAGCACAGGGACGTCACTGCAGGCATCGTCGTCGGCGGGAGTGTGAAGTCCATTAATTCACGGGTCTTCTCCGAGCCCCCCCTGCCGGAAGCGGAGGCGCTTTCCTACCTGCTTACCGGAAGACCACTTTCAAGCGGAAACGAGGACGACGCGGCGAGGCTGCAGCAAGCAGCCGTGGCGCTGGGCCTCAATCAAACTAACGTGATCACGCAGCAGCTCCAGAACGTCACTGGGCTGGACGAGCTCACCGTGGGCGGCGACGGCGTGGATCAGACATCCTTGTTGCTTGGCAAGCAGATTACGCCGGACATCTTCATCCGTTACGCTCTCGGCCTTTTCGACCAGTCGGGCAAGCTGCTGTTGGACTACAGGCTGAACGAAAACATCAGCGTGCAGGCCGAATCTGGCGAACAGCAGGGCATGGACGTTATCTACAAAATCGAGCGGGAGAAGTTGTTTTGAATTTCTCGTATAGCGTGGTTCGTATGTTGTAAACCGGTAGATGGTAGATGGAATTCGGGTAAGGGAACCTTAACGATGTCCGCCGCCATATTGCATCTAACATCTATCATTCACGATTTTACACTGCTAGTACACAAACCAGATTAGCGTAATGTGATAGAGTTCAAAAAATAATCCTATCCGAGGAGCCCAGTATGTCAGAAAAAAGAGACGCTTACGTCGAGAAATACAAAGCTCAGATCGACGAGTGGAACGCCGAGCTCAAAAAGCTCGAAGCCCAGGCGAAAAAAGCCGGGGCCGAAGCTCAGGCCCGATATCATGAAGAGGTCGAGGAGCTCAACAAGCGCCTCAGCGAGGGGCGGGAAACGCTGAAGAAAATCCAAAGCGCGAACGAGGCGGCGTTACACGATATGATGGAAGGTGCGGAAAGCATGTGGACTGCCTTCGAAGAAGCGTTCCGAAAAGCGCGCTCCCGGTATAAATAGCACGCGATCTAGACGATCTCCCTGCCCTGTCGTCCGGAAGGACGGGACGACGCACGTAGTTACTCTGCTCCGTTCTCCGGCCAAGGAGGCGAACGATCATGGCCGTCGTAAAATCCAACCTGCCCACCCTGGACGCCGACGAAATTCTCGAAGGGATTCTCGGCTGGGTTGAGCTCGAAACGCCCTCCCACGACGCGCCGGCGGTCAACCGGCTGGTGAATCAGGTGGAGGAAAGTCATGCCACGCTCGGCGCGCGCATCGAGCGCGTCCCCGGACGGGAGGGCTTCGGCGATATTCTTAAGACGCGCACGCCCTGGGGCGGTGATGGGCCGGGCATTCTGGTTCTCTCGCACCTGGACACGGTGCATCCCATCGGTACCCTCGTGAATGTGCTCCCGATCCGCCGGGAGGGCGACAAGGTATACGGCCCGGGCATCTACGACATGAAGGCCGGCGCTTATATCGCTTATTACGCTTACCGGCACATCGTGCGCGAAGATAAAGAGACTTTTTTACCCATCACCTTCCTCTATATACCGGAAGAAGAAATCGGCAGTCCGACGTCGCGGGCAATGATCGAAGAAGAAGCAAAGAGGAATAAATACGTGCTGGTCACCGAGCCGGCGCGTGAAGGCGGAAAGATCGTTACCGCCCGCAACGGCGTGCTGCATTTTTTCGTCACCATAACCGGAAGACCCGCCCACGCCGGCGCGCGGCACATGGACGGACGCAGCGCGGTCAAGGAGATGGCCAACCAGGTGCTGCGCTTCGAGGCATTCACCGATTACAGCCGCGGCATCACGGCGAGTGTCGGGACCGTTAACGGCGGCACCCTGATCAACGTCATCCCCGCGGAGTGCAGGGCCGAAGTCGACATGCGCGTGCCTAACACTGAGGAAGCCGAACGGATTGTCGCGGAGGTGCTTGGCTTCGACACCTTCGATCCCGACTGCAGCATCAGTATCACCGGCGGGATCAACCGCCCGCCCTACGAGAAACTTGAAGGCATCGAGATGCTGTTCGAGCACGCCAAAGGACTGGCCGCGGAAATCGGCTTCGAGCTCAAGGATTTGAAAACGGGGGGCGGCTCCGACGGCAACTTCACGGGCGCGCTTGGCATTCCCACGCTGGATGGTCTTGGCGCAGACGGTCACGGTGCGCACAGCTTCGAGGAGCACATCTACTACTCGTCCCTGGTGGAGCGAACCCAGCTTATGATCCGCCTCTTCGAGACCCTCGATTGATCCCATCGACCTCCCGGCGCGGCCGCGCTGCAGCGCAGCACCCGCTCTGAAAGCAGTTCCCCGGCGCCGCCGGCGGTTTGCTTGACCGGGTTGTGAGGGCTTCGTAGGATGCACCGGTTACAGCGAAACCCGTTGGATTAACAATATCGCGAACGACGGGATCGGAAACGCCGGCTTCCACCAATCCCGGGCTCGATCCCCATGCTCTAAGCGACCGGCATTTGGGGCGATCGCCCTTTCTCTACTGCCACATAAAACTACGAAGCGGGAGAAATTTCATGACTTCGAAACTACTAAAAACAATTGGCCTGGCTGCCGTCATGGCGATTGCCGGCGTCAATCAGGCCTGGGCGGGCAAGAGCAACGATACGCTCGTCTGGACTACGGATCGCGAGCAGGCGGTTGCCGATCCTTATTACAACAACACCCGCGAGCTCGTAATCATGGGTCACGCAGTGTGGGACGGACTTCTCTTCCGGGATCTCGACAGCGGTGAATTCAAGCCGCTGCTTGCCAAGTCCTACAAGTGGGTCGATAACTTAACCCTCGAGTTCGATCTGCGCGACGATGTGGTGTTTCACGACGGCTCCAAGTTCGACGCGGACGACGTGGTGTATACCGTCAACCACGTGTCCAATAAAGACAACGGCGTGCTCACGTTCCAGAACGTGAAGTGGATGAAGAACGCCGAGAAGCTGGGGCCTTACAAGGTGCGAATCCACCTCCACGAGCCCTTCCCTGCGGCGCTGGCCTACTTGTCCAACGCCGTCTTCATGATGCCGTCCGGGCATTACGACGGCGCGCCGATGAAAGCCGACGGCAAAAAGGACTTTGGCGCGGTGAAACCCGTCGGCACCGGTCCCTACAAGATCGTCGAAGTGATTGCCGGCGACCGCATCAACATGGAACGCAACGAGAGCTATCTCAAAAATGGCCCCAAGGGCCAGCCGCAGATCGGCAAGCTGGTTTTCCGCACCATCAAGGAAATGAACACGCAGATGGCCGAGCTTCTGACCGGCGGCATCGACTGGATGTGGGACGTGCCCAAGGACCAGGCCGAAAGCCTCGAGGCTCAGGGCGCCGTCACCGTAGAGAACGCCAAGACCATGCGGGTGAGCTACCTGGCCTTCGACGTGGACGGCGATTCAGGCGTGAAATACTTTACCGATCCGCGCGTGCGCGCAGCGGTGGCCCACGCCATCAACCGAGCATCCATCACCAAGAACCTGGTGGGGCCGGCATCGGTGGTCATTCCGTCCGCCTGTCATCCGGATCAGTTCGGCTGCGCCCAAGACGTAACCAAGTGGGACTACGACCCGGCAAAAGCCAAGAAGCTGCTGACCGAAGCCGGTTACCCTAACGGTTTCGAGTTCGATATTTATGCCTATCGCCAGCGTGAGTACACCGAGGCTGTGATCGGCGATCTCGCCGAGGTGGGCTTAAAGGCTAACCTCAAGTTCATGCAGTATCGCGCCCTGCGCGATCTGGTATGGAAGGGCCAGACGCCCATCAACCACATGACTTGGGGCTCAAACTCCATTCCCGATGTGTCTGCCATCACCAGCCACTTCTTCTCCGGCGGGCGGGACGATCCCGCGAAGGACCCGGAGGTGATCAAGAATCTGGAGACCGCAGACACATCCGTGGATCCGGAGGTGCGCAAGAGACACTACAAGGAGGCGCTGGAAAAGATATCGGCAAATCTCTACTGGCTGCCGATGTTCACCTACGCCAAGTACTACGTCTATTCGAAGGATCTGGACTTCAAGACGACTTCCGACGAGATTCCGCGGTTCTATACCGCTAAATGGAAATAGTCCGGCGGGATGACTGACACCCCGGCCCGGCGACAAGCCGGGCCGGGCGCCCGCGTTCGGCCTAAGAGGCGGATATGTTCATCTACGCCTGCAAGCGTTTCGGCGTGGCCGTTCTGGTCGCGATTACGGTATCGCTGCTGTCTTTTTCCCTGATCTATCTTTCCGGCGATCCGGCCATGGCGCTGGCCGGGGAATCGGCCACCTCGGAAGACATCGAAAACATCCGACGGGTCTACGGCTACGACCAGCCGATCATGGTTCAGTACGTAGACTGGCTGAGCCGCGTGGTGCAGGGCGACTTCGGCCGCTCGCACTATCTCAAGCGCGAAGTCGCCGAGGTCATCTTCGAGCGCCTGCCGACCACTATGCTGCTCGGCGCCTGTGCGCTTGGTTTCGCTATCTTGCTTTCGATTCCGCTGGGCGTGCTCGCCGCGATTCGTCCGAACACAATCATCGATCGATTAGCCCTGACGCTGGCGGTGGTCGGCCAGGCGCTGCCGAGCTTCTGGTTTGCGCTCATTCTGATTTTCTGGCTGGGCATCACCTGGCGGCTGCTGCCCATCACCGGCACCGCGTCGTGGCAGAACTTCATCATGCCCGCCGTTGCGCTGGGCTATTACGTAACGCCGGCAATCATGCGCCTCACTCGCGCGGGCATGCTCGAGGTGCTCTCCTCCGACTATATTCGCACCGCGCGGGCAAAGGGACTGAAGCCGGCGACGGTGTTGTTCAAGCACGCCTTGCGTAACGCCATCATTCCGGTGGTGTCGCTGGCCGCGGTGCAATTCGGCTTCATGCTCGGCGGGTCCATCGTCATCGAGACGATTTTCGCCATCAACGGTCTGGGCTTTCTCGCCTGGGAGACCATCCAGCGCGGCGACCTGCCGACGATGCAGGCCATCGTGCTGGTGCTCGCCTGCTTTTACATCGTGCTCACCTTCCTCGCCGATATGCTGAACGCATTTCTCGATCCCAGGATCAGGGTCGCTTGAAATGAGCGCGCCCAATCCCACCATCAACGGAACCCTTGCCGGCGCGCCCGTGGTGGCCCAGATCCTGGAACCGTCACCGGGGGCAATCTTGAGGCGCCGGATCTTCGGTCACGTGGGACTGGTCCTGGGGGGCGCCTTCCTGGTGCTCATCATCGCCATGGCCCTGCTGGCGCCGTTTCTGGCACCCCACGATCCCCTGGACCAGGAGCTGTCGCGAAAGCTGATTCCTCCCATCTGGCACGACAGCCCCAAGGCCACCTGGGAACATCCTTTAGGGACCGATCTATTCGGGCGCGATTATTTTTCCCGGCTGATTTACGGTTCGCAGATATCGCTGCTCATCGGCTTTGCCGCCATGCTGATCTCCGGCGTCATCGGCACCACCCTGGGTGTCTTGGCGGGCTACTTCGGCGGCCGCGTGGACATGGTGGTGAATTTCATCATCACCACCAGACTTTCCATGCCCGTGGTGCTGGTGGCGCTGGCGGTAGTATCCCTCATCGGAAACTCCCTGTGGATCGTGATCTGGGTGCTCGGATTATTGATCTGGGATCGCTTTGCCGTGGTCATGCGAAGCTCGACCCAGCAGATGCGGAACTTAGATTACGTCGCCGCGGCCCAGGCGCTGGGGTGCTCCACCTTCCGCATCATCGTCACGGAGATCATGCCCAACATCCTCAACAACCTGATCGTGGTCGCGACGGTGGAGATGGCCCACGCCATATTGCTGGAAGCAGCCTTGAGCTTCCTCGGCTTAGGCGTGCAGCCGCCTGCGCCGAGCTGGGGGCTCATGATTGCGGAAGGCAAGGGCTTCATGTTCTTCCAGCCGTGGCTCATCGGCATACCGGGCGCGGCGTTGTTCATCCTGATTCTTTCCATCAACCTGCTGGGCGACGGCGTACGCGACGTCACCGCACCTGAAAACCAGAATTGACCCGTGGCGGATCGAATTCTGGAAGTTAACAACCTGACGGTAGACATTCCGGTGCCCTCCGGAATGTTGCACGCCGTTCAGGGCGTCAGCTTCAGCGTTGGCCGGGGCGAAACGTTGTGCATCGTCGGCGAGTCGGGATGTGGTAAATCCCTGACGTCGTTGGCCATCATGGATCTTCTGCCGGCCAACGCCAGCCGCACAGCCGACAAGCTGGAACACGACGGCGTCGATATACTGAACATCGGCGAAAACCGAATGGCTAACATCCGCGGCAACACCATGGGCATGATCTTTCAGGAGCCCATGACCTCGCTCAACCCCGCCTACACCATCAGCAACCAGCTTGAAGAGGCGCTATTGCGGCACAAGAAAGTGGGCCGCGGCGAGGCCCGCGAGCGCGCTGTTTTTCTGCTGGAGAAAGTCGGCATCACCGCCGCCAGCAACCGGCTTCGACAATACCCGCACCAGCTTTCTGGCGGGCTTCGCCAGCGGGTCATGATTGCCATGACGCTGATGTGCGGTCCGGATCTCATCATCGCCGATGAGCCGACAACGGCTCTTGATGTCACCATCCAGGCGCAGATCCTGTTGCTTCTCGCGGAGCTGCAAAAAGAATTTCACATGGGCCTGATTCTCATCACCCACGATCTCGGCGTCGTGGCCCGGGTGGCCGATCGCGTGGCGGTGATGTATGCGGGCCAGCTCGTCGAGCAGGGAACCGCCACACAGGTATTCGAGAACCCGACCAATCCCTATACCCAGGGCCTGCTCGACTGCATCCCGATACCCGGAAAGACGGCCCGGGGGGCGCACCTGGGCTCCATTCCCGGGATCGTTCCCTCGCTGATCGGCGATCTGAACGGCTGCCGCTTTGCCGACCGCTGCCCCTACGCCAAGGACGAGTGCGTAGCCAAAGACATCGAATTCCGAGCGGCATTCGAGGCAGGACACAGCTATCGCTGCGTGTTGTCCCCCGAGGTGTGCGCCAAGAACGCACAAAGAAAATTAATCGCATGACTAAGACGGTTATCGACGTACGCGACGCGCGTCAGACCTTCATGATTTCGGCGGGTGCTTTCCGCGGTAAACGTCCCCTGCACGCCGTCAACGGGGTGTCGATTACTATCGACCGCGGCGAGGTGCTGGGGATCGTCGGTGAGTCCGGCTGCGGTAAGACCACCCTTGCGAAAATGATCCTTGGACTGCTGCAACCCACCGGCGGCGATATTTTGCTGGAAGGTCGACCAATTACCGAACTCACTCGGCTCGAGGTGGCGCGTTTGCTGCAGCCTATCTTTCAGGACCCCTACTCTTCTCTCAATCCCCGCAAGTCCGTGGGCAACATCATTTCTCTACCGCTCAAAGTTCAAAAAGATCCCCATCCGGAAAGCTGGCGTGAGCGAGTGGAAGAGAAGATGGCTTTAGTCGGGTTGGCGAAACGGCTTTATAACCTTTACCCGAATCAGTTATCCGGGGGGCAACGCCAGCGGGTTGCCGTGGCCCGCGCGCTGGTCAATCGTCCGCAAGTAGTGATCTGCGATGAGCCCACCTCGGCGCTGGATGTTTCGGTGCAGTCACAAATTCTCAATTTGTTGCAGGACCTGAGGTACCAGCTCAATCTCACCTACATCCTCATCAGTCATAACCTCGCGGTGGTGGAGCACATCGCCACGCGGGTCGCGGTCATGTACCTCGGCCGCGTGGTCGAGGAGGCGGATACCGCGTCGCTGTTTGAGCGGCCGCAACATCCCTACACGCGAGCGCTTCTGGAATCCGTGCTGACACCGGAGCCCGCCCTTGGCGTTCCCGACACCCAGCTCGGCGCGGCCTATCCCAATCCGGTGGCGCCGCCTTCCGGATGCACCTTTCACCCGCGCTGCACACAGGTCATGAATCATTGCTCCCGAATCGCGCCACGGCCGGTAGCAACCGAAACGGGCCACGTGGAATGTCATCTTTACGCAGCCGATCAGGGAAAGGAGCGCGCCATATCATGACCCGCGACGCCACCATCGAGCGGGCGCTTGCCTACTTCGATGACGAAGACGCCGGCTATTTCGCCGATCTCGCCCGCCGCGTCGCCGTGCCCACGGAAAGCCAGGAGCCTGAAAGGCTGCCGGATCTGTATCGTTACCTCGAGCAGGAGATGCGCCCGTGCTTCGAAGCCATGGGCTACGAGTGTACCGTTTACGACAACCCGTTCGAGGGCCAGGGGCCGGTGCTGGTCGCCAGCCGCATGGAGGACGAGGGACTGCCGACACTACTCGGCTACGGCCACGGGGACGCAGTGCGCGGCCAGGAGGGCCGCTGGAAAAACGATCGCGATCCCTGGACCCTGGACCGCGACGGCGACCGGGTGTACGGCCGCGGCACCGCCGACAATAAGGCGCAGCACTCAGTGCACATGGGCGCGCTGGCGGCCGTCATCGCCACTCGGGGACGCTTAGGCTTCAATCACAAGTTCATCATCGAAACCGGCGAAGAGAACGGCTCCAAGGGCTTCAAGGAGCTGGTCGCGGCGAACAGGTCGGGCTTCGCCGCCGACGCCCTGTTCGCCTCCGACGGTCCGAGGGTGGACATGGCGCGACCGAGCCTGACGCTGGGCTGCCGCGGCACGCGCAACTTCAATCTGAGCATCGAGTTCCGCGAGGGCGGCCACCATTCCGGCAACTGGGGTGGGCTGCTGGCTAATCCTGGCGTGGTGCTGGCCAACGCGCTCGCCACCATCGTCGACGCCCGGGGAAGAATCCTGGTAAACGGGTGGACGCCGGGTCCGATTCCGAACTCGGTGCGCGAGGCGCTTGAAGATGTCAAGCGCGAAGGCGGGCCCGGCGCCCCGGTCATCGATCTGGAGTGGGGCGAGCCGGGTCTCACTGCGGCGGAGAAGGTCTACGCCTGGAACAGCTTCGAGGTGCTGGCGTTTACCACCGGAAACCCGAATAACCCGGTTAACGCTATTCCGCCAAAAGCGCACGCCAACTGTCAGCTTCGCTACGTGGTGGGCACGGATGCGGAGAACATACTCCCCAATCTGCGCAAGCACCTGGACGCCCAGGGTTTCAATCACGTCTCTATCGAAGAGCCGCCGGAGAGTAACAACGCCCGCTTTGCCGCCGCCCGAACCGATCCGGATCATCCTTTCGCCCAATGGATGCGCGCCGCGGTGGAGCGCACCACCGGAGAACGCTGCACGGTGCTGCCGAACTCCGGCGGGTCCATCTGCGACGACGTGTTTCAGGACGTGCTCGGCATTCCCTTCGTATGGCTGCCGCTGAGCTATACCGGTTGCTCGCAGCATGCGCCCGACGAGCATATTCTGTGGTCGCTCACCCGCGAAGGTATGAGCATCGTCGCCGGCATCTACTGGGATCTGGGCGACGAGTCATCGCGCTACCAGACTTGAAAACGGAACACCCACAAATATGAGCAAACGCGTCCTCGTCGCAGGTTTTCGTCACGAAACCAATACCTTTTCCAGGCTGGCAACGGATCTCGCCGCCTACGACGCGAGGGATCTGTACTACGGCGACGACATTCTCACTCAGTTCGCCGGGACGCGCTCGGAGGCCGCCGCGTTCCTCGACGCAGGAAAGCGTTGCGGCTGGCAGATCGTGCCCTCCATCTACGCCGACGCGACGCCCTCGGGCAAAGTGACCCGGGAGGTTTTCGATCACGTTACCGGCGTGCTGCTCAAAGTTCTGGATCAGCAGGGTCCCTTCGATGCGATCCTGCTGTGCCTGCACGGCGCCATGGTGGCGGAGCACGTGGACGACGGCGAAGGCGAGTTGCTTTCCCAGCTAAGGGACAGAGTTGGCCCGGTGGTGCCCATCGGCGTGACGCTGGATCTGCACGCCAACGTTACCGACCGCATGGCGGCGCTCGCCGACGTGATGGTCTCGTACCGCACCTATCCCCACGTTGACGCATACCACGTCGGTACGGAAGTGGCTGACCTCATCGCCCGCACCCTCGAAGGAGAAATCCGCCCGCGCACGTTGGTCGCCCGGGGCCCGATGCTGGACGGCGCCGACCATGGCCGTACCACCGCACCCGGGCCGATGACCGAAGCCCTGGCGCTGGCGAAACAGTTTGAATCGGAACCGTCGGTGCTGGCGATCAGCATCAACGCCGGCTTTCCCTGGGCCGACATCCGCGACACCGGACCCAGCGTGGTGGTGGTGGGCAACGGCGAGAACTCGAATCACGCGGAGATCGCCTCGGTGATCATCGAGCACATCTATAAGAACCGCGAACGCACCACCATCGAGACCGTGAGTGTCGCCGATGCCGTTGCGCGCATGCGCAAACGCGGTAAAAAAGGATGCCCCATCGTGGTGGCGGACTTCGCTGACAATCCCGGCGGTGGCGGCTACGGCGATGCCACCGGATTGCTGAAGGGAATGCTCGACGCAAAACTAAAGAACGCGGCCTTCGCCAACATCTACGACCCGGATGCGGCAGCGGCCTGCACCCAGGCCGGCGAAGGCGCAGAAATCACCGTCACTCTAGGCGGCCGTCTGGACCCGTCCACCGGCGCGCCCATCAAGGTTACGGGAACTGTTGTCCGGCTGACCGACGGGAACTTTGCCTACGAAGGCCCCATGTCCAAAGGCGTGAAAGTGAAAATGGGATCAACGGCCGTCCTGCGGGTCAACGGTCCGCCTTTGTCAAGGCTTCGCCGCGACAGCGGCATCGACATTGTCATCGCTAGCCGTCGATACCAAGCCTATGATCAGAATTTTTTCAAGCACGCAGGCATCGATCTGGCGAGGAAGAAGGTGGTGGCAGTGAAGTCAGCGCATCATTTTCGCGCCGCGTTTGCGCCGATTGCCAGCGACATCGTGCTGGTGGACGAAGGTGGCGGAATTACCTCGCGCAACTTCAAAATGCTTCCTTATAAAAAGGTTAGAAGACCGGTGTGGCCACTGGACTGACTGCGGCGCGGTTGATTTAAAAGCGATACGACCAGAATGAAGGACGAGGTCAAATATTTTCCCGATGGCGACGATGATTGGGCGCGGGTGTCCCCCGCCGATGCCGGCCTCGACCCGGCTCGCCTGAATGAAGCGGTCACCTTCGCCGAGACGCATGAATCGTCCTGGCCGCGGGATCTGGAAAAAGCCGGCGACGTGCCTGGCTTGAGCCAGTTCGAAAAGCCGCCCTGGAACGAAGCCCTGGGTCCGTTCAAGCCCCGTGGCGGCCCTGCCGGCCTGGTGCTCAAGGGCGGGCGCATTGCCGCCGAATGGGGCGATCTCAAGCGGGTCGACATGACCTTCAGCATCGCCAAGAGCTATCTCGCCATTCTTGCAGGCCTCGCCGTCGGTGATGGATCCATCGGCGACGTCGACGATCCCGTCTCCGACACCGTGGATGGGGCGCTCTTCGCCTCGCAGCACAACCGCGCCATTACCTGGCGTCATCTGCTCACCCAGACCAGCGACTGGGAAGGCACCCTGTTCGATAAGCCGGACCTGGTGGATCGCAATCGTCAGGTGGGCCCCGGCTCCGACAACAGCCGCAAAGGCGAGCACCGGGATCTGCGTTCCCCCGGAACTTTCTGGGAATACAACGACGTTCGCGTCAACGTGCTTGCCCTTGCCCTGCTGCACGTGTTCCGCAAACCGCTTCCCGATGTGCTGAGTTCACGCGTCATGGATCCCATCGGCGCTTCCCGCACCTGGCGCTGGCTGGGTTACCGCAATTCTTTCGTCGAAATCGACGGCGTGCGCATGCAGTCGGTGCCCGGCGGCACCCACTGGGGCGGCGGGATACAAATCAACAATTACGACCACGCGCGCTTCGCGCTGCTGGTGAATCGGGACGGGGTCTGGAACGGTAATGCCCTGTTTCCAGAAGGATGGGTCGCGGCATTGCGATCCCCGTCGGAAGTCAACCCCGGCTACGGATATCTCTGGTGGCTGAATACGGGCCAAAAGGAATGGCCGGGCGCGCCAGAGCGCACCTATGCCGCAGTCGGCGCCGGCTCCAACATCATCCTCATCGATCCTGACCATGACGTGATCCTGATCGCCCGATGGATCGATCAGAACGCCGTCAACGAACTCGTCGCCCGGGTTTTTAATTCTGTGATCTGATTTTCGCGCGGCGCGATTTAGAGCGGCCAAACGACGAGGATCATCGGTACACCCACCAGCAACACCAGGATCTCCAGCGGAAGACCCATGCGCCAATAGTCGCCGAACTTGTAGCCGCCGGGACCTAAGATAATGGTGTTGTTCTTGTGACCGATGGGAGTGAGAAAGGCGCATGACGCCGCCACCGCCACGGCCATTAGGAATGAATCCGGATTGGCGTCCAGGCGTTCGGCGATGCCGATGCCAATGGGCGCCGCGAGGAGCGCCGTGGCCACATTGTTAAGCACGTCCGAAAGCGTCATGGTCACGATCATCAAAATGACGAGCACCGCCACCGCGGGCAGGCCTTGCGTCCAGTCCACCATGACATCGGCGATCAGGGCAGCGCCGCCGCTGGATTCCAGCGCCACGCTGATGGGAATCATCGAGCCCAGAAGCACAATCACCGACCACTCCACCGACTCGTACACCTGGCTCAGCGGAACGATCCGAAGCAGGACATACGCCACCACCACGGCTGCAAGCGCTAGCGGCAGATAGATCCATCCAAGACTCGCAGTGGTTATGGCAGCGGCGAATAGCCCGACCGCCGTCCAGGCTTTACCCCGCTGGGTGACTTCCAGCCCGCGCTCGGCGATGGGAAGACAGCCAAGCCATTCCACGACGTGGGGCAGCCGACCCTCGGAGCCGAGGAGCAAAAGTATGTCGCCGGCGTGGATGCGCGCCTTGCGCACCCGCTCGCGGATGCGATGCCCTTTGCGGGAAATACCAAGCAGCGTCACCCCGTGGCGATAGAGTAACCGCACGTCCAGCGCCGAGCGCCCCACGATACGGGCGCCTTCCGGAACCACCACCTCCATAAGCTCCAGCGCTTCAGAAGTGATGCCGGCGTGCTTTTCGCTACCCGCGAAGGCCAATTTCGCCGCGCCGACAAAGTGGTCGATTGCCTCGGGACCACCTTCGATCACCAGCACGTCGCCCTTGCGTATCTCTTCGTTGCGAGAGGATCCCGGAAGGCGTTTGCCGCGGCGCACGAGGCCGAGCACGTTGACGTCGTACTCCCCGGTAAGATCGTCGAGCTGCTTGAGCGGCTTGCCGACTGCCTTTGAAGACTCCGTCACCTTCGCCTCGGCTACGTAGTCCTTGAGATCCGCGAGCTCCTTGGCCGTATCGTGCTCTCGGCGCTCAACGGGAATCAGCCGCCAGCCAATCAGCATGACAAAGATCACTCCGGTAATGGCGACCACCGCGCCCACCGGCGCGAAGTCGAACATTCGGTAGGGCTCACCTAGAGCGTCTTGTCTGAAGGTCGCGATGACGATGTTGGGCGGGGTACCGATGAGGGTCACCATGCCGCCGAGGATGGATGCGAAGGAAAGCGGCATCAGGGTGTACGCCGGGCTCCTTTTGGCGCGCCGGGCGGCCTGCATGTCCAGCGGCATCAGCAGCGCGAGTGCAGCTACGTTGTTCATGATGCTCGAAAGCGCCGCCGAAACTCCGGCCATAATGCCGATATGCGCCTGCAGACCGCGCGAAGCGTCGAGCACCTTGTGGGCCAGCAGCTCGACGGCGCCGGAGCGCGACAGGCCACGGCTGACGATGAGCACCAGCGCGATGATGACGACCGCCGGATGGCCGAAGCCCGAAAACACCTCCTCTTTGGGCACTACGCCCGCGACGAACGCAATCACCAGCGCGGCGAAAGCCACCAGGTCGTAGCGAAATCGCCCCCAGATCAGGAAGGCGAATATCACAATGACCAGAGAAAAAAGAATGGCCTGATCGGTTGTCACAGTTTTTATTGTGCTTGAATGTTGTTTTGATTTTCCAGCGCAAACCGACTGTGTGTTGAGTCAAAGTCAGCGCTCCATTCTTATAGCCGAAAGATTCGTCCCCCACCGCCATGGGCGTTTGTTCCAATGGCTTTAGAAAACCGCGTTATGGGATCACCTTCCGCAGTTGTGATCATCCATTCGCGGCTTCCATTCGGCGCTCGAATCGATATCAATGTTAACCTGAATCGCTTGGCCTTCGATAACATAAACGCGTTGCGCGGAGTCAACTTCGTTGCCGCATCTTTCGATCACGCTACAGAAGTCTTTTCGTGTCGGTCCGTGTTCGGCAATCGCCTTCGCAGGCCCCATCAAGCATCTGAGGGGACGTCCAGCATTGTCGAAAGCTAGTAACTAGGCTTCAACCGTAACGAAGACCACGGCTTGACATTCCCACTATCTAAAGCTTCGGCGTATTTGAAGGCCAGCACAGATATTGCACAGCTTCATTCCGCCGAAGCTTCAGCCAAGGCGGATGGCGGAGAGGGAGGGATTCGAACCCCCGGACCCCTAAAAGGGGTCAACTGATTTCGAGTCAGCCCCGTTCGACCACTCCGGCACCTCTCCGGGGTCGTTACATCGGACTGCGCAATTGACACCATCGCGGCTATCCGGTGCGGGCGTGCAATGATAATCGCTCAACGCACCAGGGGATACCCTTGGTATTTCAGCATTTTCCAACTGCCTCGTTGTCTTCGTCGCGGCCCTGGTGGCGCGCGTTTTGCCCGCGGCTGCGACCGCGGCAATTACCAACCAGGTGCTGGAAAAAAGCACCGCCCGTGATCGCTGCAGGCGCTGCTAATTCCTCTCAGGAATGAAGAGCTCGATAAATGAGCTCACCCACATTCGGGACCCCGACACAACACGCGCTCTTGCTCATTGTCGGAGAGCACTGGTCATTCCCTCGCTGCCGCCGAGGCTGAAACGGCGTCCGCTGGCTGCCCTCCGTTGAGCTCAACGACCGACTCTATGGATTGAAGCCATTCCTCGGTTTCCACAGTACCCGTATCCCTGACATCGGGATTCGCCGTCGTCGGATTCCTCCCTGGCGCAGCCCTAATGCGTTTTTTGCTCAAGTCTTAAAACTCATCTGGGCCTGCACCGCCGTGTAGGCGCTCATGTTGACCAGCCCGCGGACAGTGATGGATTCGGTCACGACGTTCGCCGGCTTCGCGAGTCCAATCAGGATCGGCCCCACCGATACTCCGCCACCAATCACCTTGAGCAGGGTGTAACAAATATGGGCGGCGTCCATGTTCGGCATCACCAGGAGGTTGGCAGCGCCCTCGAGATTGGAGTGGGCGAAAATTCGATTTCGTATTTCCTCCGAGATTGCATCCTCTCCGTGCATTTCACCGTCCACCATAAGATCAGGTGCCCGTTCGCGGAGGAGTTCGACGGCAGTTCGGACCCGAACCGCCGAAGAATCTCTAAAAGTCCCGAAGTTCGAGTGTGAAAGTAGCGCCACCTTCGGCTCGATACCAAATCGTCTCACCTCCTGCGCCGACAGCAGGGTCATTTCGGCGAGTTCCTCGGCGCTCGGCTCGAGGGTCACGTGAGTGTCGCAGACGAAATAGGTGCCGTGAGGCAGAATAAGCGCGACCAGCGTCGAGAGGTCGTGCACCCCTTCCGCCTTGCCGATAATCTCGCGAACCCGCGTCAGATGCTGAGTGAATGGGCCGACAGACCCGCAGATCATCCCGTCCACGTCTCCTGCTCGAAGCATGAGCGCCGCAAAAATGCTGCTGCGCGAACTAACGACATGCTCGGCACGAGCGGGAGAGATCCCCCTGCGTCCCATGAGCCCGTAGTAGGACGCCGCGTATCTTTTTGCCCTCTCGTCAGAGCCGGGGTGAATCACCTCGACGTCCTCGCCCAAGCGCATCCGCAAGCCCAACTGCCGGGCTTTCTCCTCGATTACTTCCGAACGTCCGATAAGGACGGGCCTCGCGATGCTGCCATCGATCACCTGCTGAGCGGCGTCAAGAACGCGGTCATCCTCTCCTTCTGCATAAACGATTCGAACCGGCTGCTCTCTGGCACGTTCGAAGATCGGCTCCATCACGCTGCTGGACTTGTAGACGAACTGACTCAAATGCTGTTTATACTCGTCGAAGTCCTCGATCGGTCGGGTAGCCACGCCGCTGTCCATGGCTGCCTTCGCGACCGCCGGCGCGACCGTGGTTATCAGCCGTGGGTCGAAAGGCTTCGGTAACAGATACTCGGGCCCGAACCGCAGCGCTTGCCCGGAATAAGCCCTCTGCACCACGTCCGAAGGCTCGGCCTCAGCCAGCGCCGAGAGCGCCTTCACGCATGCCACCTTCATCTCCTCATTGATGTCCGTAGCGCTGACGTCGAGCGCACCACGGAAAATGAAGGGGAAACAGAGAACGTTATTGACCTGGTTCGGGTAGTCGGAACGCCCGGTGCAGATAATCGCGTCAGGGCGGGCGGCCCGCGCGTCTTCCGGCCGGATCTCGGGATCGGGGTTGGCCATCGCGAGTATCAACGGCCTGTCGGCCATCTTCTTGCAGTGCTCCGGCTTGAGCACGTTGGGACCGGAAAGCCCTAGAAAGACATCGGCCCCCTCGATCGCTTCCCCGAGGGTGCGTTTGCTTGTCTCTACCGCGAAGCGAGATTTGTATTTGTCCATTTCCTCGACACGCCCTTCGTAGACAACTCCGGCCTTGTCATAGACCAGTATGTTGGATTTCGGCAGGCCCATGCGCAGCAGCAGATCGAGACAGGCGAGCGCGGCGGCACCGGCGCCACACGCCAACAGGCGGCATTCGGATAGTTTTTTCCCAACCACTTTCATCCCGCTCGTGATTGCTGCCGCCGTGACGATGGCAGTTCCATGCTGATCGTCGTGGAAAACGGGAATATTCATTCGTTCCCGGAGAATCTTCTCGATCTCGAAGCAGTGCGGGGCAGCGATATCCTCCAGATTGACGCCTCCGAAGGTCGCTTCGAGCCCGGCAACGATATTGCAGAACTTCTCTGGATCGCGTTCCTCGATCTCGATATCGAAGACGTTGATGCCAGAAAAGCGCTTGAACAGCACCGCCTTGCCCTCCATTACCGGCTTCGACGCCAAGGCGCCGATGTCGCCCAGCCCGAGGACAGCGGTACCGTTGCTGACGACAGCCACCAGGTTTCCTCGCCCGGTGTAGCGGGCAGCAGCAGCGGGATCATCTGCGATGGCAAGACAGGGAGTGGCGACCCCGGGAGAGTAAGCGAGTGATAGGTCACTCTGCGTCGCCATCGGTTTTGTGGCGGAGATTTCGAGCTTACCGGGAGGCGGTGCCTCGTGGTAAGCGAGCGCGCGTCTTTCCATATCTTCCGACACTAGTCTCTCCCCGGGTTAATCCCGTACTCTAATATAGTCATAGTTATCAGGTGGTTACGTGATGATTATCTAAGACCCCGGGCTCAACGACGGTCAGTGTCCGTATTGGTGTTCTTGCTGCGCAAATGACCAGAGATCGCGAACATGGATATGGTCGCGACGGGGGATAAAGCGGTTTTCATACTAACGGTTCCCGGCGAGGCCGTATAGCCTCCAGCAATGAAGCGGTTCACGCGAGCGAACGTGGCAACCTCTGCGCCTGACGGCTGCGATCCAGTTGTGAACTTCCACCATCAGATGTTCGTACGGTCGTTGC
Source organism: uncultured Gammaproteobacteria bacterium (assembly GCA_947258715.1). Classification (GTDB taxonomy): domain Bacteria; phylum Pseudomonadota; class Gammaproteobacteria; order HK1; family HK1; genus CAMYJH01. Next base: position 39,747 of record CAMYJH010000004.1, on the reverse strand, counting down.
GGGATTTGGGTTACCGAGCACCGGCGCATCGCGGGCAGCGCCCCGCGGACGGCTCGCGAACAGCGCAGAGCACATACCGTGTTGCGCTTTCTTTTCTACTGGCGACAAAGAACGCTTGAATAAAAACAACGCAACCATACGGCAGAATGAAAAAGCGGCAATTTCGAAAGACAAGCAGGAACATCTGAGCTTGCAACACCAGCTGCCAGCTTGCGATCTGCGTTTGGTTCTAAGTCAGGAACGGCGGGAGGATCCGCGCCGCGATGACGCAGCATAAACCTGTATTGCACATCTGACCATATCGCCAGGCTCTGCCGCTTGAATACGGCCCCGCGGTAAAATGGTCCCTGATCGGCAGCTGCGACGGCAGTTTCACAACGAGCGAATTCAATCCGCGCTCAGAGGCGGCGTGCCAAGCTCGCGCGCGAAGATCACTCGTGGATATAAACCCGCGTCCCGACCTTCACCTGGTTGAACAGCTCGATAATTTGCTCATTGCGCATGCGAATGCATCCTCGAGATCCGGCGCGGCCAACGCCGACATCGGGCGGACATCCGTGAATGTAGATGTAGCGTTCCCGACTGTCCACATTACCCTGATAGTTTTTGCCGGCCTCGATGCCACTGAGCCAAAGTATCCGCGTCAGGATCCAGTCACGCTCGGGGTGTCTCTGGCGAAGCTTAGGTGAGTAAAGCTCGCCCGTCGGTCGGCGGCCGATAAATACGGTATTCATGGGCGCGCCTGCGCCGATTTTTTCGCACACGACATGCCAGCCCCGCGGCGTGCGCTCGCTATCCATCACCTCTCCCGCGCCCTTGACGCCCGTGGATACCGGCGCGTCCATCAGCGTGCGCTCACCCTGCTTCAGCCGCAAGCGCTGTTTCGAGATATCGATGTCGATGATTTGATTCAAACGACTGAATCCCTGGCCTGTGAAGTTTCATTCAGGCGCCCGTGAAAAGCTTAGCGGAATCTGCGACCGGCGCCCGCCGACTTCAGGAACCCGAATTTTGAGAGACGCGCACGTGGAAGAGCCCGTCGTAGCTGCCGTCCGCTTCTACTTCATAGCCTCTGATGTGCCGGCGCGCTGCGAACACCTGGTCCTCGTACCAGAGCGGTACGTAGGGTAGCTCTCTCAATACCAGCGCCTGCAGCTCTCGATAATAGCGCGCCTGATCGTCGAGGCTCGCTTCGCTCTCCGCCTGTTCGATGAGCTGATCCGCCGCCGCGTCCATGTAGCGTCCGCGATTGGCGCCTGCCGGCGGTATCGATTTGCTGTGCAAAACATAGCGGAAGATGTCGGGCATCTTGATACCGACCCAGGCAAGAGTGTACATCTGAAAATTACCCGCTTTGATGTCGCCGTAAAAAGTCCCCCAGTCGTAGGTTCGCAGCTCGACCCGGATGCCGATTTTGGCCAGCTGATCCTGGATGATAGTGGCCAGGCGCACGCGGAAGGGATCGCTGGACGTCTTGTAGACGATTCTCGGCTCGTTTCCGTCACCGTAGCCGGCCATCCTGAGCAAGACCCTGGCGCGCTCTGGATCGTAACCGATGGCGGGCAGTTCGGGATTGCCCGCCCAGTGGTCTGGCGTCAGGATGGCGCTCGCCGGGCGCGCGCTGCCGCCGAGCACGTAACGGATGATGGCGTCGCGGTCGATGGCGTGGGCGACGGCCCGGCGCACGTCGACGTTACCCACCACCGAATCCTCCATGTTGAACCCGATATAAGCGAAAGTGGTTCCCCTGGCCTTAGTCACCTCCACTTCTTGGCGGCCCTCGAGCCAGCCGACGATCTCTTGCGGCAGATCACCCTGAATCATGTCGAGCTCGCCTCGCACAAGCTTGAGCACGCGAACGTTGGGCTTGGGAACGCGCACGAAGTCCACCAGCAGCCCGTCGCTGCGCCTTCTGATCCGAAGGCGATCCTCCACCGGCCAGCTCACGAATTCGAACCGGCCGCTGCCTAACGGCTCGCGGTTAAAGCGTCTACCGGCTTCGATCTCGGCGCGAGGCAGGATCCCCACCACCAGGCGTCCGGGGAAGAGCGCGTCGGGTTTGGACAAAATGAAATCCAGTGTGTCCTCGTCGCGCACCTCGATGCGGTCGATCATTTCCAAGGCTCCGCGGTGAGGCGACGCGTTATCCGGGTCGAGAATGTAGTCGTAGGTGGCCTTGACGTCTTCGGCGCTGAGCCTTGCGCCGTTATGAAACGGGGCGCGATCGGAGGCGAGGAAAAAACGGTAGCGCTTAGGATCGATCACGATCCAGCTCGCAAGTGCCGACATCGGCTGGAATTGCGCATTGAAGTCAACCAGATGCTCGTACAGCAGCCGGTTGATGCGCGTGGACGCCGCGTCGGTGGCAAAGCGCGGATCCAGGGTGACGGCATTAGACGCGAGACCGAAGCGAAGCACGGGCGCTTCTGCAAAACTCGGCGCCGAGGCAACTAAGGCAAAGAAAAGCAGCAGCGCCGCCCGCGCCATCGCGATTAAGCCTGCTTCGATTGTATACCCCAAGACCAAGCGCATCTTCGCATCAGGCGACCTTGTGATGCGCCATGCCCTCCAGCGCGCGCACCATGGCGGAATGGTCCCAGTCGCCACCGCCCGCCGCCGCGCAGGCGTTGAATAGCTCCTGGGCGCTCGCGGTGTTGGGCAGGCTCAGGCCCAACGCCCTTGCCCCCTGAAGCGCCAGGTTCAAGTCCTTTTGGTGTAAACGAATGCGGAAACCGGGGTCGAAGGTGCGCTTGATCATCCGCTCGCCGTGAACCTCGAGGATCTTCGATGCCGCGAACCCACCCATCAGCGCCTCGCGCACCTTGGCCGGATCCACGCCCGCTTTGGAAGCGAACAGCAACGCTTCAGATACCGCTTCGATGTTGAGGGCAACCACGATCTGGTTCGCGACCTTACAGGTCTGTCCAGCGCCATTCTCGCCCACCAGCGTGATGTTCTTTCCCATCAGCTCGAATAAAGGTTTGACCTTTTCGAAAACAGGTTTGTTTGCGCCCACCATAATCGTCAACGCGGCGTTTTTTGCCCCCACTTCGCCACCGGAAACCGGCGCGTCTATGTAATCGCAGCTGAATTCATTGATCCTGGCAGCAAAATCCTTAGTGGCGATCGGCGAGATGGAACTCATGTCGATGACCGTCTTGCCCTTGTTCAAGCCGGCGGCGACCCCGCCCTCGCCAAACAGAACCTGCTCCACGTCCGGAGTATCGGGCAGCATCAAAATAATGATTTCAGATCTCTCCGCGATTTCCTTTGCGCTTTTGCACTCGGTGGCTCCGCCCTCGAGGATTTCCCTGGGTAACGGAGAACGATGCTTCACCAAGTAAAGCTCGTGACCGCCGGCCTGAAGGTGTCCCGCCATTGGGCGCCCCATGATTCCAAGTCCGATGAATCCGATCTTGCTCATGATTTGATCGTCTCCTTATGACTCTCCGTTGTGTTCAATGCGACACCGTGCTGCTTTCCTCCCGAGGGGCAGCAATTCCCGGCTCAACACGTCGCGATTTAGCTCGAGGTGCGACATACTAGCGAGCCCCCGAGTGCGTTTCCAACCGCGCAATACCCGACAGCAACGAAAACCGGGAGTCTAAAGCCATGCCCTCCCTGCAAGGACAAGACATAGGTTTCATCGGTCTCGGTCTCATGGGCCGGCCCATGTGCAAGAACCTGCGGCTCGCTGGCGCAAACCTGGTCATATACAACCGCAGCCGCGCCAAGGTCGACGCGCTCGCCAAGCAGGGGATGTCACCGGCGTCCTCGCCGCGCGAAGTGGCCGAGCGCACCGACACCGTCATCATGATGGTCTCGGACACCCCGGCGGTGGAGAAGGTACTCACCGCACCGGATGGCGTCATCGCCGGTCTCAAGCCCGGCGCACTGGTCATCGATATGGGCACCACCGCCGTGCAAGCGAGCCGAAAGCTGGCAGGCGAGGTGCGCAAGAAGGGCGCGGAATTCATCGACGCGCCGGTGTCCGGAGGCGTCGTCGGCGCCGAGGCCGCCAGCCTGGCGATCATGAGCGGCGGCCTGGACATTGCGGTAGAACGGGCCATGCCGCTGTTCAAGGTCCTGGGCAAAAACATCACCCACGTGGGCGACGTGGGCGCCGGTCAGGTGGCGAAAGCCGCCAACCAGGTGATTGTCGGACTCACCATTGGCGCCGTCGCTGAAGCGCTGACGCTGGCCAAACGCAGCGGGGTGGATCCGGCCAAGGTGCGCAAGGCGCTGCAGGGGGGGTTTGCCGCGTCCCGCGTTCTGGAAGTGCACGGCGAGCGGATGGTCAAAGGAACCTTTGAGCCGGGGGGCAAGGCCATCACCCAGCGAAAAGATCTGTCCCAGGCTCTGGATTTGGCGCAAGGACTCGGCCTCGAGCTTCCGGCGACGGCGCTCAACATGAAGCTGTACGATCGGCTGATTGAATCCGGAGGGGGAGAGCTGGACCACAGCGCACTGATCAACGTGATCGACACCTGAGACTGAACATGGGCAATCGCGACCAAGCTACGGAACGGCTTTGGTGAACCAGGGTTTCAGACAGGTCCTCGCCAGCGGCAAGCTGCTGACCGGAACCATCGTCACCCTGGAAGCGCCCGCAGTGGCGGAACGGCTGGTCGACGCGGGCTTCGACTGGTTGTTCCTGGACGGCGAGCACGCGCCGCTGGACTCGGCCCGCATGCAGGGCATTCTCCAGGCGGTGGGCGGGCGCTGCCCCTGTCTTATCCGGATTCCGTCCATCGACGAGGTGTGGATAAAGCAGGCGCTCGACATCGGCGCCGACGGGGTCATCGTGCCGCGAATTCGCGGCGCCGATGAGGCCCGGAGCGTGGTGGACTGGTGCCGCTATCCGCCCGAGGGTGCGCGCAGCGTCGGTGTCGGCCGCGCCCACGGCTACGGTGCCCGCTTCGGCGAATATCTGGCCCGGGCCAACGAAGACCTCGCCGTGGTGCTGCAGATCGAGCACGCCGATGCCGTTGCGGCAATCGATGACATCGCCACGGTAAACGGCGTGGACGCGCTCTTCGTCGGCCCCTACGACCTGTCGGCGAGCCTTGGCATTCCCGGCGAAGTAGGCGACGCCCGCGTTACTGCGGCCATCGATCGCATAGGCGAAGTCTGTCGCCAACGCGACGTGACTGCCGGCATCTTCGGCATCGACGCGGCGGCGGCAAGGCCCTGGATAGCAAAGGGGTTCACCCTGATCGCCGTGGGGATCGATACGCTGTTTCTTGGAAATGCCGCGGAAGCGGCCTTGAAGGCGGCGAGAAAATGAAAAGGAGTCTGTACTTTTGGCTAACGAATCGCTCCTCGTTCCAGCCCTACCAGCTAACGATCACCTCCCAGTCGAGTCGCGAACTCATTCTGAATCGTCAGCTTCCTTCATCGACTTGAGCAAGTCCACTGCCGGCAGGATGAGAACGCCCACAATAATTATCCAAAGCGGCAGCGAGCCGATGCTCACGGCGTACTTGCCGAGAAAAACCACCAGCATCAGCAGCGCAAAGATTCCGCAGATCCAGTTGACGATCTTCATTCTCGGTTCTCCTTCCGGAAAGCGGTAACACTCCAATCATAGCCGACAGTCCGCCACCGCATTCGCCGGTAATGCAGGCAACCTTTTCTCGTGCCCGGAACGATGCGACGGGTCATGCCAAAACCGCCTGCGTCAACCAACGGCTCGTGCGTAACAGCCGGGCGTCATCGCCCTTCGCTCCGACCAGCTGAACGCCGAGGGGCAGTCCCGCCGGACCCGTCATAATGGGAAGCGTAATCGAGGGAACGCCGCACAGGGTCCACAAGGTGCAAAAAACCGGACTGCCGGTGGATTCGATGCCCATCGGCGCCTCGCCGGTCGTGGCCGGCGTCAGGATTGCGTCGTACTTGTGGAAGATCACATTGAGTAGAGTGTTCAAGGCGCCGATCCGGCTTACGGCCTCGTTGTAATCGACGGCAAGAACTTTCCGTCCCCGCTCTATCATTTCGCGCAAGGTCGAGCTCAATCGATCTCTACCCCGTGCGTATTCCTGCTCGAAGCTGCGCGCCAGATCCGCTTCCATGATCGTTCGGTGGAGCGCCACCGCGTCGTCGAATTGTTGCGAAAGCTCGACTTCTTCAACCGTTTCACCCAGATGCTCGATCATCTCGGCGAAGGCCTCGTGGGTGGTCTCCTCCGCCTGATCCCACACCGGAGTGCGCACGAACGCAATCCGAGGATCCATCGGCGGCTCCTCCCGCGCTGTGGCAAGCAGCGCCCGCGCGGCGCTTGGCCGGGTGTCGGGATCCTGGGCGTCGAAGCCGATGAGAGATTCCGCCACCAAAGCGGCATCTTCCACGCTGCGCGCAAACAGCCCCACCTGATCCAGCGGCCTCGACTGCTGCAGGATCCTGTGACGGGAAATAAGGCCGTGGGTGGGCTTGAACCCGAACACCCCGCAATAGGCCGCGGGCCGGATGACCGATCCGTTGGTCTGGGTGCCAATGCAAAGCGGCGTCATATACGAAGCCACCGCTGCGGCCGAACCGCTGGAGGATCCTCCGGGCGTGCGCGCGGGGTCGTGGGGATTTCGCGTCTTGCCGGGGGAATACACGGCCAGCTCGGTGGTCACCGTCTTTCCCATGATCACCGCGCCCGCGGCGCGAAGCCGCGACACCGCGGTGGCGTCCTCGTGCGGCCTGCGACCCGCGTGGAGCACCGTGCCGTCCTCCGTGGGGTAATCCTGGGTATCGAAAATATCCTTAACCCCCACCGGCACGCCGTGGAGCGGTCCAAGAGTTTTGCCTTCCCTGCGGGCCTGGTCCGCTTCCTCGGCTTGCGCCAGGGCCCGTTCCGGGTCCAGGTGCGCCCAGGCCTGGACGATGGGCTCCACTTCGGCGCTTCGATCCAGGTAGGACTGGACAACCTCGACGGCGTCGATGCGGCCGCTGCGGATCGCCTCGGCAGTGTCCAGCGCGCTGGTGTGCAGGATCTCCGATGCAGCGCTTCCGTCCAGCGACGGCGGCAGCACGGGCCCGTTGCTGACCGTGGTTTCTTCCTTACCCATTTCGGATCGCTTAACCCGCGGCTATCGAACCTTGTAAATTTGTTCCGGAAGCCAGAGCGCGATCCCGGGGAAGTTGTACAGAATCACCATCGCCAGGATGACGATGCCCAGGAACGGGAAGCAGCCCCTGAAAATGTCCATCAGCTGGACGTGGGGCGGCGATACCCCTTTCAAGTAATAAGCGGCCATGGCCATGGGCGGGGTCATGAACGACGTTTGCAGATTGAGCGCCACCAGAATGCCGAAGAACAGCGGGTCGACGCCGAAAAGGTCGAGCAGCGGCAGAAAGATCGGCACGAAGATGATGATGATCTCGCTCCACTCCAGCGGCCAGCCCAGAAGGAAGATGATGATCTGGGCAACGATGAGGAACATCAGCGGTGAAAGCTCGAGCCAGAGGACGAATTCCTCAATCAGTCCTTCTCCTCCGAGATAAGAGAACACGGAAGAGAAGGTCCACGAGCCCACGAACAGCCAGCAGACCATGGCCGAAGTGCGCACCGTCAGGTAGACCGATTCCCTCAGCATCTGCCAGTTGAGGGTGCGGTAGCAGGCGGCGAGGAAAAGTCCGCCGAAGGCGCCCACGCCCGCCGCCTCGGTGGGCGAAGCCCAGCCGAAGAGGATCGCGCCGAGCACCGCCATGATCAGCACCGCCAGCGGAACGAAGGAGGTAAACATCATCCACACCACCTCACGCATCGGCATCTCAAGCTGTTCCTTGGGCGGCTTGGGGGCAAGCCTCGGATTGAGGATCGCGCGTATCACCACGTAAACCATGTACATCGCGGCGAGCATCAGGCCAGGGAAAATTGCCGCCGCGTATGCCTGCACCACCGAGATCGCGGTGGTCGCCGCAGAGACGATGAGCATGATGCTCGGCGGAATGAGTATCCCGAGGCAGCCTCCGGCGCAAATCACGCCGGCGGAAAATTTGGTGTCGTAACCCGCTTTGAGCAGGGCCGGAAAGGCGAGCAGGCCCATCAGCGTCACCACCGCGCCGATGATGCCGACCGCGGTTGCGAACAGAGCACAGGTTGCCAGGGCGGCCACCGCCATCGGCGCAGGAATAGCACGTGCGGCGATGTTCAGGCTGAAAAACAGGCGGTCAACGATATTGGCGCGCTCAACCACGTATCCCATAAATAAGAACAGCGGTACAGCCACCAGCACGTCGCTGGTCATCACCGAGTAGGTCTGGTTGACGAGCAGATCGAAGATGACGTTGTGGAACCAAGAGACGTCGGGGCTGTAGTAGGCGTAAAAGCCGAACCCGACACCCATCGCAATCAAGGTGAAACAGATGGGAAAGCCAAGCATGATAGCGAGCAGCAGCAGCCCCAGCATGAGTAGCGCGACTTGCGGGTCGGTCATCGGGATTCTCCTCCGGTCTCATCCTTTTTTTCTTGCTCATGTTTTTCTGGTTCAGGCTTTTCTTCTTCGTGTTCATCGATATGCAGCTGGTGCTCGAGGATTTCCTCGCGCTCGTGCATCATCTTGATAAGGGCGTCTTCCGTCTCTTCCACATCCTTTTGCCGTTCGGGCCAGCGCCCCTCCCGGATGCACAAGATGCAGCGGCAGGCTTCCGCGATTCCCTGGATGAACACGAACAGCGCCGCAATGGGCAGAATCGTCTTCAGCGGCGAAACCGGTACCCCGGCGGGACTGTTGATACTGATTTCCCCCGCCGGTCCGCCGAAGCCATAGGGGCGGTAGCTCCAGGACTGCGCCGCGTAGTCGTAGCCGGCGTAGACCAGCGCCGCCATGCCTGGAAAAAGGAAAAGGAAGATCAGGATAACCTCGATCCATGCCTGCACCCTGGGCGGCCACAGGCGGAATATGACGTCGCCACGCACGTGGGCGTCTCGGGACAAGGTGTAGGCGCCCGCCATCATGAAAAGCGCCCCGTACATCGTGTAGCTGATATCGAAAGCCCACGCGGTTGGGTTTCGAAAGAAGTAACGCACCACAACCTCGTAGGTATAGGCCAAGGTCAGCACCAGGATGCACCAGGCAAAGGCCTTGCCGATCCAGGTGCTCAGGGTATCGATGGCGGCAATGAAACGAATCACGGTGTCCCCCTTAAAGACAAGGCCGCAATCAACGGAAACAGCACCAGGGCGGCGCGCAGATGCGCCGCCCTGGTGTCCGCGGGATCCTTCCCTTTACTTCTACCGGTGGCAGGCTTAGAAACCCAGCTCGCCGGGGAAGTAATGCTCGAACGCGAGCTTGTAGTCGCACTGGTTGAGCAGATAGTAGTACGCCGCTCTGTGCGAAAAGTCCTTCTGCGACTTCAGCACTTTGGCGAAGAACGGGTCCTCGGACTCAAGCTTCGCGATCATCACGTCCCAGGCCTTGAGCTGCTCGCTCATTACCGACTGCGGGGTACGAATCGCCTTGACGCCCGCCTCCTTCGTGAGCCATTGGAGATCCGCGGAGTAGCGGTCTATGCCGGTCCAGAAGTTGCTCGAGTTTGCCGCTTCCGCCGCGTACTGCAGGATCGCCTGGTGCTCTTTAGGCAGCTTATTGAACTTGGTCTTGTTGAAGATGATCTCGAAGAACTCGGCGGCTTGATGATAGCTGCCCATCATGTAGAACTTCGAAACGTCCTGGGCACCGAAGCTGCGGTCCGAGGTGGGGTTATTGAACTCGAACGCCTCGATTACGCCGCGCTCGAGCGCCGGGACGATCTCGCCGCCGGGAAGCTGGGTCACCTTGAGACCCATCTCCTGCATCAGATCGGCGGCCAGGCCCACCGTGCGGTACTTGAGACCGACCATGTCCTGGGCGGTTTTAATCTCCTTCTTGAACCACCCGAGCGGCTGGGTCGGCATCGGCAAGGCGAAGAAGCCGACGGTGTTGATCCCGAGCTTTTCGATCAGCTCGTTGTACAGCTCCCTGCCGCCGCCGCGGTGGATCCAGGCAAGACCAAGATGGGCGTCCTGGCCAAACACGGGACCGGTACCGAACAAGGAAGCGACCTTGCTCTTGCCGTACCAGTACACGGTCACGCCGTGAGCGCCGTCGAGCACGCCCTTGTGCACCGCGTCCTGAACCTGGAAAGACTTCACCACCGAGCCGGCGGTGAGATAATTGATCTTCAAGCGACCGCCGGACATTGCGTTTACGCGGTCAATGTATTCCACGGCCATATCGTTGAAGACGTCTTTGGCACCCCAGGCGCCCTGCATTTTCAGGGTGACCGTCTGAGCGCGAGAGACCATGGGAAAGCCGAGCGTCGCCGCGCCAGCCGCGCCTGCTGCGCCCGCCTTCAGGAACTTCCGGCGGCTGGCTGACTTGGCCTTAACCTCGCCGGTTTTATTTTTTGTAGTCATGGATGACTCCTCCTAGCTAGAAGCGATGGGCTCAAAGTAATGCCTGCCGTTCAGCTTGCGGCCGCGATTGCGTACTGACAGACAAGGTGAAGCCCCGGATGACTTGAGCCCATAGTGTCCATCCGGTGCAGTTTGGAAGCGGAAAGGGATCGCTTTCGAGCCGAAAATGGCCGGCATGGCGGCCCGGCCGCCCAGGCGCGGCTTGGTCCTCCTACCCCAATGAGTTGCTTCATTTTGTTGTACTTGTAGTTTCGAGCCGGTTGCGAACGCCCCTCCTGGACGCGCACCGGACACTGAGTTTACGGGCCGGCCCGGTACGTGTACAGACATCGGCAATATTGACCCGGCCCAAATGTCTGGCCCCGGCCACCTCAGGCCACCCTGTCCCGGGGCTCCTGGCCGGTTAATATGGCGTCCAGGTTGTCCAAAGCGCGAAATCCCATGGCGTCCCGTGTCTCCCGCGTGGCGCTGCCGATGTGCGGCAACAAGAAAGTGTTTTCCAGCTTGCGGTACTTTGGGTTGATGTCCGGCTCGTTGTTGAATACGTCCAGACCGGCCGCCGCCAGCTTGCCGCTCTCGAGCGCCGCAATCAGCGCATCGTCATCCACCACCGCGCCGCGCGCCGTGTTCACGACAATGGCGCCGTCCGGCAGGCGCTCGATGCGGGCAGCGTTTATGAGCCCCCGTGTTTCCGCCGTCGCCGGACAGTGGATGGACAAGAATTCGCACTCGGGCAACATTTGGTCGAGAGCTTGGTAATATCGTGCGCCTTTCTCCGCCGCCGGATCCAGACGACTGCGGTTGTGATAGAGAATTTCCATTTCGAATCCGCGCGCGCGCTCCGCGGTAACCTGGCCCACCCGGCCCATCCCAATCACACCGAGGCGTTTGCCAGTCACTTGAATACCCACCATGAACGCGGGGCTCCAGGAATCCCATTTAGCCGCGCGTACGAGGCGTTCGCCCTCACCGGCGCGCCTGGCCGCACCCAGCATCAGTAGCATGGCGATCTCTGCGGTGGCGTCGCTCAAAACGTCCGGCGTATTGGTGACGATGAGTCCGCGCGACTTCGCCGCAGACAGATCGACGTGGTCGACACCCACTGAAAAATTGGTAATGGCACGCACGGTATCGGGTAGCCGGTCGATCACCTCCGAGGTGAAGTGTTCCGTATGACAGGCAACGATCGCAGCTTTCCCCCTCGCCCGGTGCAGCAATTCCTCCGACGGGTAAAGCCGGTCTTCTGCGTTGAACTCCGGTTCGTAGTCCCGGCGCAATCGCTCCTCAACCGCCTGTGGAAGTTTCCGGGTCACGAGCACGCCGGGCTTTTGACTCATTTGAACTCTCTTTGCCGCGTCCCGCGCGAATAAATTCGTTAGCTAGAAGCCGTAAGGTCAGGCCACGTGCCGAAGCTGCACCGCGCCGTGATCTTCACGCATGGTCTGCTCCAACAGCCGGAGTAACGCATGCACGGCATTGATATTCGGCGTCTCGACTCCGGTCATGCGTCCAAACTCCACCACCACGCTGATGATCGCGTCGATCTCGAGCGCGCGACCCGCCTCCACGTCTTGGAGCATGGACGTTTTGTGCTTGCCGACTTTCTCCGCGCCTTCGATGCGTTTTTCCAGCGGCAGGCGGAAACTCGCGCCCAGGTGCTCGGCCACGTGCTGCGCTTCGCGCATCATGTCGGCGGCGAGCTGCCGCGTTAACGGAAACTGACAAATATCCACCAGCGTTGCGTGAGTGAGCGCGCTGATGGGATTGAACGAAAGATTGCCCCAAAGCTTGAGCCAAATTTCGGATCGAATGTCGTCGAGCACGAAGGACTTGAAACCGGCGTTTTTGATCAGCGCCACCACCTTTTCCGCGCGTTCGGTTGTCGTACCATCGAGCTCGCCCACGGGAAAACGGTTGCCTTCGATGTGCTTTATGACCCCCGGTGACACGATTTCACCCGCCGGATAAACGACGCAGCCGAGGATCCTTTGCGGATCGATGGTGGCGGCAATTTTTCCGCCGGGGTCCACCGACTCCACAGGCCGGTTTTCGTAAGGAACGTCGAATCGTTGGAAATACCACCAGGGAATCCCGTTTTGAAGCGGAAGAATGATGGTGTCCTCAGCGAGGAGCGGGCCGAGTTTGGGCGCGATCTCCGACAGCAGGTTGGTTTTGACCGCAAGCACCACCAGGTCCTGGGGTCCGGGCTGATCGTAGCTGTCGCTGGCCTGAATACCGGTGACGACGTCCTCGCTGCCGTCGGGACTGATCACCTTGATACCATTTTTCTGAATTGCCGCCAGATGATCTCCGACGTCGATAACCGAGACCGTCTCGCCGGCGCGCGCCAGGTGTGCGACTACCAGTCCGCCAATGGCGCCCGCGCCGATTACGCAGATCTTCATCGATTGCCTCCTCCTCGTGGCCCCGTTCGCTTAGCGCCGCGAATCCCGCTTAGGGTTAGGACACCGCGGCGATTCCGGTGTTTCACCGGCCCGCTCGCCTGTGTGTTTGAATCGAAAAAAGGAGCGCGCGCGTCGCCACGGGAGTGCGGATTCACCGCACAGGTGCCGTCCGGCAAGCGGCATGCAGCGACGCGTTTCTGGCGCCAGTGTAATCGCGGGGGGGATCAAGTCAAGCAGAATAGAAAATTATTCCGAATTATGAAAAAATCGATTTGGCTGCGATAAAAGACGCTCTTGCACTCCGGGGAGAAGCCGGCGAGGGCGATAAAAGCAAACCGTCAGCAAACTGTTGCAGCGCGTCACGGCTATGAACGATGCCACCACCGAATCGAACCTGAAGCGCTCGCGTCGCCGCGGGCGCCCGGTAAAGATCACCGGCAATGAGGGCAGCACTCAGGTGCAGTCCTTATCCCGGGCGCTGGGTCTGCTCGAGCGCCTGGCGGCCGCGGAGCGCGGCATTTCCCTAACCGACCTGGCCCGGCGCGCGCGGCTCGCCCCCTCAACCACCCACAGGCTTTTGGCCACCCTGGAACAACAGGGCTTTGCCGAGCTCGACCCCGAGCGCGGGCTTTGGTTCGTGGGCGTTCGCACCTTCGTCGTCGGTAATGCCTTTCTCGCCCACCGGGACTTCGTCGCTATTTCGCGGCCGTTCATGCGCCGATTGATGGAGGAATCCGGCGAATCCGTGAATCTCGGCATTCTCGACGACGGCGAGGTGGTGTTTTTGTCCCAGGTGGAGTGCGGCGAGATGATGCGTATGTTCGTGCGCTTAGGGGGTCGCGCCCCGGCCCATGCATCTGGCGTGGGCAAAGCGCTTCTGGCCGCGCTTTCTGAGGCCGACCTCAACGCCATTCTGGACCGTCGCGGCCTGCAGCGATTCACCGACAACACCATCGACACGCGGGAAACACTGCGCGAAGACCTGGCCCGGGTACGCGAGCGTGGTTACGCCTTCGACGACGAAGAACACGCCGTAGGTCTGCGCTGCGTTTCCTCGACGCTGCACGACGAGCTCGGCGATCCGATCTCGGCGATTTCGCTTTCCGGCCCGCGGGCGCGGGTCACCGACCAGCGGGTGGATATTCTTGGGCGCCTGGTGCGGGACACCGCCAATCGCATCACCCATGCGCTGGGCGGGCGGCTGCCCACCTGGCGAAACGATTAGAAAAGCCACAGAATCTACCCCTGGCTGGTTTCTAACGGCCGCGATTCGACCAACTACCGCTCGTATTTCGCCAAATGCAGAACTCAGAAACCGCAGCCGTGGACCACGGTCTGGACCGTGCGGCGCTGGCGAAGATGCTCCGCCAAATCCTTCCCGCGGAGGCCGTGCTGTTCGAGGAAGAGGACTTAAGGCCCTACGAATGCGACGGCCTCACGGCTTACCGCAAGCTGCCCCTGGTGGCGGTCCTGCCGGACACCTTGGAGCAGGTCCGGGCCGTGATGCGGCTGTGCTACGAAAAGAACGTTCCGGTGGTCGCACGGGGCGCGGGCACCGGGCTGTCCGGCGGCGCGCTGCCGCTGGAAAACGGTGTACTTTTGAGTCTGGCCAAGTTCAACCGCATTCTCGAGGTGGACGCGGTCGCGCGAACCGCCAGGGTGCAGCCGGGGGTGCGCAACCTGGCCATATCCGAGAGCGTGTCCCATCTCGACCTATACTACGCGCCGGATCCGTCGTCGCAAATTGCCTGCAGTATCGGCGGCAACGTGGCCGAGAATGCCGGCGGATTGCACTGCCTCAAGTACGGACTCACCGTCCACAACATCATCGAACTCAAGATGGTCACCGTGGAGGGGGAGCTGATCGTTATCGGCGGCCGGGGCCTGGATTCACCCGGCTACGACCTCCTCGCCCTCATGACCGGGTCCGAGGGCATGCTCGGCGTGATCGTCGAGGTCACGGTGAAGCTGTTGCCCAAGCCCGAATGCGCCAGGCTGACTCTGGCGGCCTTCGACGACGTGGAAAAGGCGGGCGCCGCGGTGGGGCGAATCATTGCCGACGGCATTATCCCCGCTGGCCTGGAGATGATGGACAACGCCGCCATCCGCGCCACCGATGATTTCGTCCAGGCGGGCTATCCCACGGATGCCGTAGCCATACTGCTGTGCGAGCTGGACGGTACTGAGCAGGAGGTGGGGGATCAGTTACAGCAGGTTCGCGCGCTGCTTGACGACTGCGGCGCCACCGAGGTGAGGGTGGCGCGGGACGAGGACGAACGCGCCCGCTTCTGGGCCGGGCGCAAGGCCGCTTTTCCTGCCGCGGGACGGCTATCGCCGGATTATTACTGCATGGACGGCACCATTCCTCGACGCGAGCTGCCCAACGTGCTGGCAGGCATGGGGGCCATGTCGAAAGAATATGGGCTGCCCATAATGAACGTGTTTCACGCCGGCGACGGAAACCTGCACCCGCTCATTCTTTATGATGCCAACGTGCCCGGAGAGATTGAGCGCGTGGAGGAGCTGGGAAGCAAAATTCTGCAGCTTTGCATTGATGCCGGCGGTACCATCACCGGTGAGCACGGCGTCGGCATCGAGAAAATTAACCAGATGTGCGTGCAGTTCAAATCACCGGAGCTGCTCCAGTTTCACGCCGTCAAGCATGCTTTCGACGAGCACGAGCTCTTGAATCCAGGCAAGGCCGTGCCCACGCTGAACCGCTGTGCCGAGTTCGGCGCCATGCACGTTCACGAGGGCAAGCTGCCGTTTCCGGATATCGAGAGGTTCTGACGCGGTTGGCTTACCGCCGGAAGTGCCGTTGAGCTGTGCCGGCATTTCGATCGCCCTGCAACGTGATTCGTGATTAGTGATTAGATCGCCGGGTTGTTTTGTTAGGGCTTATACGAAGCAAGCCTAGTCTAAGGAATCGCGGGCAAGCCCGCTCTTACAGCGGGTTATGTTTAACAGCATCCAATGACCGACAACGCTGACATCTCCGCTGATCTCAAAACCCGCGTGGAGTCGGCCATTGCCGATCGCACGCCGCTGGCGATTGTCGCTGGCGGCACGAAGCAGTTCATGGGGCGCATGATCCAAGCGGAAGACTTCGATGTTTCCGAACACCGCGGCGTGATCAGTTACGAGGCCTCCGAGCTGGTGCTGACGGCGCGCGCCGGTACACCTCTGAGTAGCGTGGAAGCCACGCTGGCGGAAAAGGGGCAAATGCTTCCCTTCGAGCCGCCTTACTTCGGCCACGGCGCCACCCTCGGCGGCACCGTTGCCTGCGGATTGTCCGGTCCCCGGCGGCCCTACGCCGGCGCCGTCCGCGATTTCGTCCTTGGGGTGACGCTCATTAACGGCAAAGCCGAGGTCCTCAGATTCGGCGGCGAGGTGATGAAGAACGTCGCCGGCTACGACGTCTCCCGGCTGGTGACGGGGGCGCTCGGCACCCTCGGGCTGATGCTCGATGTTTCGCTTAAAGTGCTTCCAGTACCCGCCGAGGATCTCACCCTGACATTCGATATGGATTTCGCCGAGGCGATCCAACAGATGAACCGTTGGGCCGCGCGGCCGATTCCAATTTCTGGTGCCTGCCATGATGGCGAGCAATTGCGGCTGCGGCTTTCAGGCACTGCCGGCGGGGTGAATACGGCCGCCGAACGCCTCGGCGGCGAGCGCCAGAACGGCGAAGATTTTTGGCGCGATCTGCGCGAGCTTCAGCTTCGCTTTTTCGACGGCGATGATCCACTTTGGCGCCTGTCGGTGCCGCCCACCACGCCGCCGCTGGCGCTTCCGGGTCGAACTCTGGTGGATTGGGGGGGCGCGCTACGCTGGCTTAAAAGCGATGCCGACGGCGACAGCATCCGCTCAGTGGTATCCACCGCCGGAGGCCACGCCACCCTGTTTAAAGGCGGCGACCGCACGGGTCAGGTGTTCCACCCGTTGCCGGCAAAGCTTTTAGACATTCACCGCAGGCTCAAACGGGCATTCGATCCCGATCGCATTTTCAATCCGGGAAAGATGTACGAGGGAGTATGAATAATATTTCAGGGTGCGCCGTGCGCTCCATGATTAATGAGGTATGTCGTAGACCGCAACAATAAAACGACTGCTGCAGGAGTCCGCCGGTGGACGAAGCTTGATCGGCGCCTGTAACAAGTGCGCGCCCAGGGGCGCGCCTGAAGCGCGTTTCGCTCTAACACGCAGCATTTAACAACGATGCAAACCAACCTTGCCGCATTCATCAAAGACACCCCCGAGGGCCAGGAGGCGAATGGCATTCTGCGCAAGTGCGTGCACTGTGGCTTCTGCACCGCGACCTGCCCCACCTACCAGCTTCTCGGTGACGAACTGGATGGACCGAGGGGGCGCATCTACCTCATCAAGCAGGTTCTGGAAGGCAGCCAACCGACGAGAAAGACGCAGCTGCATCTGGACCGCTGTCTGACCTGCCGCGCCTGTGAAACCACTTGCCCTTCCGGCGTTCGTTACGGCCGACTGGTCGACATTGGCAGAGAGCTGGTGGAAGAGCAGGTCCAGCGCACGCCGCTGGCCTCGGCCGTGCGTCGCGCACTTCGCTTCGTTCTGCCCTACCCTTCGCGCTTCGCGCCGCTTTTGAAGCTCGGCCAGACCACGCGCCCGATTCTCCCCGGACCCATCAGGCGCAAGGTGCCGCCGAAACAGCGAGCGAGGCCCTGGCCCGATAATCGCCATCAGCGGCGCATGCTGGTGCTGAACGGCTGCGTTCAGCAGGCCATTGCGCCCGACATTAACGCCGCAACCGCGATGGTGCTGGACCAAATCGGTATTTCACTCGTCAGCGTGCCCGGCCAGACCTGCTGCGGTGCCGTGAGCCATCATCTTTCGGCCCACGAGGAAGGGCTCGATTTCATGCGCCGTAACATCGACGCCTGGTGGCCGCACATCGAATCTGGATCGGAGGCCATCGTGATCACCGCAAGCGCCTGCACCGCAATGGTCAAAGAGTACGGCGATCTGCTCGCCGGCGATCCCGATTACGCCGAAAAAGCTGCGCGAGTTTCCTCAATGACGCGGGACCTTTCCCAGGTGCTGGCGGCAGAAGATCGGTCCACCTTTCGCTCGAATGAGCGGAAACAGGTGGCCTTTCATTCGCCTTGCACGCTACAGCATGGGCAAAAGCTGCCCCAGGTTGTAGAAGGCATACTCGCTGACGCCGGCTTCGTTCTCACGCCGGTGCCCGACGCTCATCTTTGCTGCGGATCCGCGGGCACCTATTCAATACTACAGAGCGGTCTATCCGCCCGGCTACTGAAGAACAAGCTTGCCGCTTTGGAGGGCGGCAATCCGCAGCTAATCGCAACCGCAAATATAGGCTGCCTCACCCACCTGCAAACCGGTTCGTCGCTTCCAGTTATGCATTGGATCCAGCTGCTCGCCGGGGCGGCTAACAACGCCGGCGGATGACCCCGCATTGAAAATCCGGCCGCGACGCTCGGTGCTGTTCATGCCCGGCTCCAATGAACGGGCGCTTGAAAAAGCGCGCACCCTGCCGGCGGATGGTGTGGTCTTTGATCTGGAGGACGCGGTTTCCCCAGAGGCCAAAGTCAACGCGCGCCTGCAGGTGGCGGAAACTCTCAAACGCGGCGGCTACGCGCCGCGGGAGGTCGTTGTCCGGGTCAACGATCGGAACACATCCTGGGGCGACGACGATCTGGTCGCGCTGGCGCCGCTGGAATTCGACGGCGTGTTGCTACCCAAGGTCGATTCTGCGGAGCAGGTTCGTGCGGCCATCGAGGTGCTGGACGCGAACGGCGGTAACCGGCACCCACTGTGGGTGATGATCGAGACGCCGGCTGGGGTGCTGCGCGCCAGCGAAATAGCAGGCGCCAGCAAACGACTCGCATGCATGGTGATGGGGACCTCGGACCTTTCTAAGGACATGCGCTTACCCGCGGAGGACGAGCGGCTCGGCTTGATCACGCCACTCTCTTGGTGCGTTACCGTGGCCCGGGCGTTTGGCATCGACATTCTTGACGGCGTCCAGCTCGACCTCGAGGACGATTCAGCATTCCGCCAAGTCTGCGCCCAGGGACGCACGCTGGGTTTCGACGGCAAGACGCTGATCCATCCCAAGCAAATTGCCGCCGCCAACGAGATTTTCGCCCCCGCCGCGGACGAGGTGGAGAAAGCGCGCGAGATCATTGACGCCTGGGAGCGTGCGCGAAGCGAGGGACGAGGGATCACGCTCGTCCGTGGACGACTAGTAGAAACGCTGCACGTGGAGGAAGCGAAACGGACGCTGGCGCTGGTGGAGGCAATCAGAGTGTTGGAGAACGCGGGTCAAACCCTTCTGAAATAATTGCTCTAAAAACGTTACTAAGTATTTGGCAGATTCGTGATCGTGCGCACGGGGCCGCCCACGAAACGCTAACGAACGCTGCGGGAAGTTCACGCGCAGTCGCACTCCTGCAGCATTCGTCGAATGCCTAAAGTAGGCACATTCCGCCATCGCCTCAAGCCCTCAGAATTCATTCCCGCCGAGGCAAGAATCCAGTAAGCAGATGACTCATCAGCTCCGCTGATGCGGGCGGTGCACCCGGCAAGAATCATTGTTTTATTAAGTGCTGCGCTAAAGGAAGTTTTTACCACTGGGCTCCCGCTTTCGCGGGAATAAAGTAGAAAATGCGTACGCGTGGCACACATCACCAAATCGCGCCAAAAATTGGCGCAAAATGTGCTTCTACAGTGCTCGTCGAAACCTAATGCGGGCTCATGCCGCCATCACGATAAACCGGTAAACGTCATTCCCGCGAAAGCGGGAATGTAGTAAGCGAAATTCTTCATTAGATCCGCTGGTGCGCGTGGCGCGCCGTACGGTAACTCTTCATTCCCACGTAAAGAGGGTGCAGAAGTACATACGAACTGCGATCCTTTAATTCCCTCCCCCTTTTTTCTGCATCATCGCCGTAATCAGCTTGTCTTCCAGTTCGATACGATGGGCAAGGACTTCGCCCAAGTCTGACAGGCGGTCGGAGACCGCTTCGAAGGGCGCTGATTTGTCCGCCTTGTCATAGACATCGTTGAAGTCCAGCGCCTTTTCCGTGGTCTGCGCGATGCTCGGATAGATCTTTTCCGCCACCTCGAGCACCCGGCGGCGGCGCTCACTGCCCTCGGTGATCCGCTGGTAGAGCCCGAAATGGCCCGCAGCAATGTAGTCCATGAGCAGCTGCGAGAATTTCTGCAGCAGCTCAGGGTTTTTGTTGTTGTCGTTAAAAGGCTGGATCCCGGCGACCTGCTCGTAACACACCAGCACCTCCTGGCGCTCCTCCAGCAGTCTGTCTATCGCCGTTTTCGTCTCCCGCCGCCGGTCTTCCGAGGGGAGTTTTTCTTCGCTGGACATAAATTCGCCACTTCCTTTTCTTGTTGCTACCGGCCCATAGCTAACCACCTCAGAGGCGCTCCTGACAAGTCGGCCGTGGCTATCCGCCTGTCATTGCCTGTAAAGCCTGCTAACCTAATTCTTAAAGCGGCCCGTGATCCGCACAATCTCCCCTGATCGTTCGCGCTATGAAGTATTTCCTGGCTGCGGCCATTGCCATACTGATGACAGCCGCGGCGTTGGCCCAAACGGCCTCCCTTCCTGAAATCCGGTCCCTGGCCCAGCAGTCACGCTACCAGGAAGCCTACGACCGGCTCGAGAGCTACCTCAAGCGCCGGCCGGGGGACGAACAGGGAAGGCTGCTCAAGGGCGTGCTTCTCACCCGGCTGGATCGAATCGACGAGGCCATCGACGCATTTCGCGACCTTGCCGGCGACAAGCCCGGACTGCCGGAGCCGTACAATAACCTGGCCGTGCTCTATGCCGCCCAGGGCCGCTACGACGAAGCGCGGCAGGCGCTGGAAACAGCCGTTGCGCTGCAGCCCGGTTACGGCACCGCGCGGGAGAACCTGGGCGACATTTATGCCCGTCTCGCTCATCTCGAGTATATGCGGGCCTACGAGATCGACGGCACCAACACCCGCGCCCTGGACAAGGCGAACACGGTCGTAAACCTGTTCGACCGCATCTCCAGGAACACCGCCCGGATCGAGCCCGTGCCCGAGCCGGAACCCATCATGGCATCGGCCCGGCCCAAACCGCCGGCGCCGACACCTGTGCCGGTGCCCGAACCCGCGCCGGTATCCGAACCCGCGCCGGCATCCACGCCGGCACCGATGCCACCACCGCTCGCGAGCGCGGGCGATGCCGTGGAGTGTTTCGGCGTTTCTGGCTTGAGCGACGAGGGCGACGCGGCCGCCGTGGCGGCGTGGTTCGAACAGCGCGGGGTGAACATCATCTCCGGTATGCGAGAAGAAAAAGAATTCCTGAATTTTCAGGTTTACTCACCCCCCTTGGAGTCCCGGGCTGAGGCCAGAGCGCTCCACGATCAAATGAAAGCGGCCGGCATCAAGGACATCGCGCTCATCTACAAGGGCGAACTCAGCAACGGGGTTTCCCTGGGTGTCTACAGCACCGAAACCAACGCCCAGCGGCGCATGACTCTGCTCGAGCAAATGGGTTACGAGATTGAATACCGCCACCGCAGCCGCACCCGCCAGGTCCCCTTTGTAGAAGCGACCGCGCTCGAGGGCCTCGTCAACCAGGAGGCTTTCAGCCAGGCCTTCCCGAACCAACCCTTGGTGCGCATATCCTGCATCTAGCAGGCATTCTTTAGCCGGAAGGGTTAATCTTCCGGCCCTTCTCGTTTACCTTCGTCACTCGTTCCTGCATGCGCAAATTGCGAGGGCCCTCCTATGTCTGCTCCCGAATACATTCGCTTCGATACCCTCAGCCTGCACGCCGGCCAGCGACCGGATGCCGCTACCGGCGCCCGGGCGACGCCCATTTACCAGACCACCTCCTACGTGTTTCGCGACACCGACCACGCGGCGGCGCTGTTCAACGCCGAGCGCCCGGGTCACGTCTATTCGCGCATCACCAATCCCACTAATGCGGTGCTGGAGGAGCGAATCTCGGCTCTAGAAGGCGGCGTCGGCGCCATCTGTACCGCCAGCGGCCAGGCGGCGATGCATTTGGCCATTGCCACCATCGCCGGCGCCGGCGATCACATCGTCTCCAGCCGCGCGCTTTACGGCGGCTCGCACAACCTGCTCAGCTACACCCTGCCGCGCTTCGGCATAGAGACCACCTTCGTGGACCCGAGGGATCCGCAGGCCTTCCGCGGCGCTATCCGTCCCAACACCAAGCTGCTGTTTGCCGAGACCTTGGGCAATCCCGGCCTCGACGTGCTCGATATCCCTGAAGTCTCCGGGGTGGCCCACGAAGCGGGCATTCCGCTGCTGATCGACTCTACCTTCACCACCCCCTACCTCTGCCGCCCTTTCGACCTCGGGGCCGATCTGGTATTTCATTCCGCCACCAAGTTCCTGGGCGGCCACGGGATCGCCATCGGCGGTGTGCTGGTAGACGGCGGCCGTTTCGATTGGGCGGCATCGGGCAAATTTCCGACCCTAACCGAGCCCTACGCCGGCTTTCATCACATGAATTTCGCCGAGGAGTACGGACCCGCCGCCTTCATCATGCGCGCGCGAAAAGAAGGTGCGCGGGATTTCGGCGCCTGCATGAGTCCCACCACCGCTTTTCATATCCTTCAGGGCGTCGAGACACTGTCGCTGCGGATGCAGCGCCATATCGACAACACCCGCAAGATCGTCGCGTTCCTAAAATCCAGCGACGGCGTGGAGTGGGTGATTTATCCGGAACTCGCCGAACATCCCGACCATGAGCTGGCCAAGCGCATTTTGCCTAGAGGCTGCGGCGCGGTGTTCAGCTTCGGGCTCAAAGGAGGACGGCCCGCGGGACGCAAGTTCATTGAAACGCTGCGCGTATTTTCCCATCTCGCCAACGTGGGCGACGCCAAATCGCTGGTCATTCACCCCGCAAGCACCACCCATCACCGCATGGATGCCGACGCGCTGCACGCGGCCGGAATCACCGAGGGCACCATCCGGCTGTCCGTGGGCCTGGAAGATCCGCAAGATCTGGTCGACGATCTGGCGCGGGCTATTCATATCTCGCAGAAAGCCGCCGCGCCCAAGGCCGCCGTGGGCGCATAGAAAAGATAAGGAGACAAGCACATGGAGTTCAGCGTCGACGGCCACCGCGCCTACGCTTACACCGGGGCACGCGCTTTCGATCCCGAGAAGCCGAGCGTGGTCTTCGTCCACGGCGGCGGTCTGGACCACTGCGTTTGGATCCTTCAGAGCCGCTATTTCGCCCATCACGGCTATAACTCGCTGGCGCTGGACCTGCCGGGACACGGTCGCTCCGAAGGACCACTTAACACCAGCATCGAGTCCATGGCCGACTGGGTCGTGCGGGCCGTGGACGTACTCGGCCTCAGCCGATACGCCATAGCCGGTCACAGCATGGGCTCACTGGTGGCGCTTGAGACCGCGGCGCGGGATCCGGATCGGGTCGCCGTGGCGGTGCTAATCGGGATCTCGGTTCCGATGCCGGTGACCGACGCCCTGCTGTCGGCAGCGAAAGCCAACAACCACTCGGCCTTTGACATGGTGAACTTATGGGGACACGGCTACGGCGCCCAGCTCGGCGGTAATCCCTCGCCGGGCATGTGGATGACCGGTGGCGCGGTGCGACTGCTGGAACGATCGGGCCCGGGCGTGCTTTATAACGACCTCAACGCCTGCAACGAGTACCGATGCGGACTGGAATCCGCCGCCCTGGTAAAAGCACCGGTACGTGTGATTCTCGGTGTGAACGATATCATGGCTTCGCCCAAAGCTGCCCGTGAGGTCATCGCGGCGCTGCCTAATGTCGAAGTCACGAAGCTTGCGAACAGCGGGCACATGCTGATGGCGGAGCAGCCCGACCGGGTACTGGACGCTATGATGGAGTCTTTGGCGAAACACCTGCCTGCAACCGCGCCCGCCTGAATGCGAAGCAAAGCGACCGCGAAAGAAACTGCAGGCGCGGGCCGTGATATCGACCGGGTATGGGAGACCGCTTTGAGCGGCTTCAGATACAGGTACTGCAGGAGGCGAGGTGCGAGTAATAGACCCCTCCGGCTGCAATCGCAACCAGTAATCCAGCCACGGCGCCGATGATCATGCCCTGCTCAGGGTCACTCATCAGGAACCGGAACCCGAACGTCGTCCCCAAAAAGCAAAGAAGCACGATCGCCATGAGGAAATAGGTTTCCACGTGTCCTCCAGAACTTTGTCCGCCAATCTTGCTAAGTATGGTCGAGAAATCACCCCGAATCATTCTGATGTTTAGCAGAAAATTGGCCCTTCTGCCGGCGCGGCGGAGATTTGGATTCCCGGCGCCGTGCTGAGCGCACGCACTTAACCCTATGACAGAAAAGCGAAAAACTGCCTATCCGACGATTGAGCCCTACAACACGGGAACGCTGAAAGTCACGGCAGGACACACGCTCTACTTCGAGCAGGTGGGCAACCCCGAGGGTAAACCGGCCCTGTTTTTGCACGGTGGCCCGGGCGCCGGCGCACAGCCTTTCGACCGTCGCTTCTTCGACCCCGAGCGCTACCGCGTGGTGCTCTTCGACCAGCGCGGCTGCGGTCGCAGCACACCGCACGCATCGCTTCAGGAAAACACCACCTGGCACCTGATCGAGGACGTCGAAAGCCTGCGCAAGTACCTCGGTATCGAGCGCTGGCTGGTATTCGGCGGATCCTGGGGCAGCACGTTGTCGCTTGCCTACGCCGAGACGCACCCGAACTCCGTCACCGGGCTGGTGCTGCGCGGGATCTTTCTGCTGAGAAAAAAAGAGATCTCGTGGTTCTACCAGCAAGGCGCCAGTTTCATCTTTCCCGACGAGTGGGAAAAATACCTCGCGCCTATTGTTGAAGAAGAGCGCAGCGATCTGATCTCTGCTTATTACAAGCGCCTCACCGGCGATGACGAGGAGATACGCCTCGAAGCCGCCCGCGCGTGGAGTCAGTGGGAAGCCTCGACGCTTTCACTGTATCCAGACGCGAAGCGCGTTCAGTTCTTCGGCGGCGAAGAGTTCGCCACCGCCTTCGCCCGTATCGAGTGCCACTACTTCATCAATGGTGCGTTCCTGGAACACGAATCACAGCTGCTGGACAACGTGGACCGCATCCGCCACATCCCCGGCGTCATCGTCCAGGGCCGCTACGACATCTGTACCCCGATCCAGTCCGCGTGGGAGCTACACCGCGCCTGGCCCGAAGCCGAGTTCCATCTCATTCCCGATGCCGGCCACGCCTCCAACGAGCCCGGCATCGTGGATGCGCTGGTCCGGGCGACAGACCAGTTCGCGATCAGGGACATTCAGAGTTCGTAAGTGATTGATCTGTTTGAGCCGCTCAGGGCACGCGGATCAATAACTTACGAACTCTGAATGTCCCCTCTGCGCCGGTTGATAGCCGGGCCCGATCACGGGCGGCTTCTGTGGAAGAACGTCCTGATCCAGGTCAGCGCGAAACGACTTTGAGTAGCGCGCAAACACCTCCTTAGTGCGAGGATTGATCAAGCCCACTTCCACCCGATAATCCGTATTGGCCCCGATGCCGGTCACCGTCGGTGTCTCCAACTTATAGGAAAGTCGCGTCGACCCGGCAACCTGTCGGACGACGATCGGCGCCCCTCCGCCAGGGTTTTCGAACTCGGCTACGATAATAGTGCCGGCCGGGATCTTCCTCACTCTGCGCACCACAAAGCCGTAGTTCGCCGTGGCCAAGCGATAGTTGTAGATAAACCCACCGCCGGCGAATTCTAGATAGGGCTTGTCGAGGTCGTTCGCGCAGCCGAGCTGCATGGCCGCGACCGCCACCGAGAGGAAGAGTAATCTCACGTCGGCCATCAGTATAAGGACCTGTGTCTCACCGCGTTGCGCTGAGCCTCTCGAAGTCGCGCACCCGGTTCCTCCATGGGGAAATTGGGCAAGCGTTTTTTGCAGATTTTTGTCGCCAAGAGAGGCTGAACAGCACGCCCTAAATCAGCGATCACTATAATTGGAGTCGAAGCAAAGTTTTTATCGAAATGGCCCCCTTCCAGCCCCTAAAAACCTACAGTGCCGGCATTATCGGTCTCGGCGGCATGGGCCGCGTCATGCTTGCGGAGATGAACGCGCATCCGCGCTTCGAGGTGGTGGCGGCATGGGATCCCGATGACCGCGCCTGCATCGAGGCGGTGAAGCACAACTCCTGGCTCGAGATCGCGCAGCTGGAGGAAAAGCTGGTGGCCCGCCCGGACGTGAACCTCATCTATATCGCCAGTCCGCCGCGCGCCCACGCCGTTTACCTGGAGGCCGCCTGGGAAGCTGGCAAAACGACTTTCTGCGAGAAGCCGCTGGGCGTCGATCTGGATATGAGTCGCGCCCTGTTGGCCGACATCAAAAGCTCCGGGGTCAAGACCGCAATCAATTTTACCCACGCGGCGTCTTTAGACGCCGAGCGCGCCCAGCTCGCGCTTAGAGCCGGCGATCTCGGCCGAGTGTCCTACGTCAGCATGAATCTGCACCTGCCCGCTTGGCCGAGAGATTTTCAGAAGAACGCGGAGTGGCTGCGCTATCGCCAGGAAGGCGGATTCACCCGGGAGGTGCTCTCCCACTGGGTTTACTTGTGCCTGCGCCTGTTCGGCCCCGGCGAGGTGGTCGTTGCCCACACCAACTACCCCGACGACGAACGCTTGGCCGAGGACCGCGTCACCGCGGAGCTCGACTTCAACGGCACGCCGGTGCTGGTGAACGCGGGGGTGGGCGGGCGCGGGCCCGTTGGTATGGAGTACACCGTGTGGGGATCAAAGCGATCCTTAAGGCTTTCCAGCGGTGGTGGCATGCTGGTCCACGAGGCCGACGGTTGGCGGCCGTTCCTCGGCACCAAAGAGCCCAGCGCCAACGACCGGGTGCGGGTGCTGGACAATCTGGCGGATCTTTTGGACGGCAGGCCCAACACGGCAGCGACGTTGGCGCAGGCGTTTGACGTGCAGACGGTGATCGAGGAAATACTCGCCAGCGGCGCCTGTTGACGATCCCAAGACATAGATTTAAGGAGGTCCGCTCCCATGAGCAGGAACCAGCGCTTGCGACAGCTGATTGCGCGCGAGGAGATCCTTGTCGCCCCGGGCGTCTACGACGCTTATCTTGCTCGCTGCGTAGAACGGGCCGGTTTCGAGGCCGTTTACATGACCGGCGCCGGGGTCTCTCACACCCGGCTCGGAGTGCCGGACCTTGGTCTGCTTAGCTTCGCCGAGATGGTAGAGCAGGCGGATCGCATCGCCGACGCCGTGGAGCTGCCGCTGATCGCGGACGCTGACACCGGCTACGGCAATACCATGAACGTCGCCCGCACTATCCGCGCCTACGAGCGCGCTGGCGTTTCCGCCTGCCACATCGAGGACCAGCAAATGCCCAAGCGTTGCGGGCACTTCGACGAAAAGCGCGTAACGCCGCTCGGAGAGATGATGGCCAAACTGAAAGCCGCGCTGGACGCACGCACCGATCCGGAGTTCGTCATCATTGCGCGCACCGATGCGCGCACCGTAGAGAGCCTGGACGCGGCGCTGGAGCGGGCCAACGCTTACGCCGAGGCCGGCGCCGACATGATCTTCGTTGAATCGCCGCTATCGGAGGATGAACTAGCGCTCATCGGGCGTACGGTGAATGCGCCGCTGCTCGCCAACATGGTGGAGAGCGGAAAGACGCCGATCTTGCCCGCGGAAAGGCTGCAAGCGCTGGGATTCAGCGTGGTCATTCATCCCGGCTCTATCGGCCGCTTCATCGGCAAACAGGTGGCGGAGTTTCTGCAGCAGTTCAGGACAGAGCGGTCCACCCTTTCGCAGATGAACAAGATGCTGACCTTCAGCGAGCAAAACGAAATCGTCGACCTCAAAGGCTACCTCGAGCGCGCCCAGCGCTATCTCGCCTGATCGCCTCAGTTCCTGCGCGGCGTTAGGCCCCGCGTTCCTAAAAATACGGCCAATCTCGGCGACTGCCATCGCGCCCGAGTATTGACGCGCAAAAAATACACATCAATGACTTCTTCGGACTTGTTCAGCTATCACTCGCACAAAACTATATAAATACATGCCTATTAAGAGATCTGAAACGGGCGATTATCCCGGTGTCGAGAAACGAATTTTGGCGAGCGCTTACATTACAATCTTTTTCCTTGTTGCCCCGTTCACGCTCTGTTAGCTTTTTTACCCTAACGAGATCCTGCGACAAGCTGTCGGCCTCTATAAATCAAAACAACACAGAGCCACATGTACGAACCGCTCCAGCTTCTCGTTGACGGCGAGTGGCGACAGGGAAGCGACGGAATCACTGAAGAAGTGATCAACCCGGCAACAGAAAAGGTGCTGGGACAACTTCCGCACGCTTCGCTCGCAGATCTGGATCAGGCTCTGGATGTCGCCGAGCGGGCATTCAAGTCCTGGCGTAGAGTCAACCCCCATGAGCGAGCCCGGCTATTAACGCGCGTGGCGGCGCTGATGCGCGAGCACAACGAGCACATAGCCACGGTAATGACGCTGGAGCAGGGCAAGACCCTGGCCGAGGCGCGCGCGGAAGTGGAGATTACCGCCGAGAGCCACGAGTGGGCGGCGGAAGAGTGCAAACGCACCTACGGCCGGGTGGTGCCGGCCCGCTACGACGGCACCAAGATGCTGGTGGAGTACGAGCCGGTGGGTCCGGTGGCGGCGTTTTCGCCGTGGAATTTTCCTGCCCTCATGCCCATGCGCAAGGTTGCCACCGCAGTGGCCGCCGGTTGCTCCGTCATCGTCAAGCCCGCCGAGGAGACCCCTGGTACCGCCATCGCCATGGCGAGACTTTACGCCCAGGCGGGAGCGCCGCCGGGACTGGTGAACGTGGTCTTCGGCGTGCCGGCGGAGGTCTCCAAGCACCTCATCGGATCGACGGTGATTCGCAAAATCAGCTTTACCGGCTCCATCCCCGTCGGTAAGCAGCTGATGCGCATGGCCGCAGATGGGATAAAGAAGATCACGCTCGAGCTCGGCGGTCACGCGCCGGTGGTGGTGTTCGATGACGTGGACGTGACCCAGGTGGCGAAAATGACGGCCGCCGGCAAGCACCGAAACGCGGGACAGGTGTGCATTTCACCGACACGCTTCTACGTCCACAAATCGATCCACGGACGCTTCGTTGAAACCTTCACCGAGGCGTTCAGAAATCTTCCGGTGGGCGACGGTCTGGACGAGAAGGTGAAAATGGGACCCATGGCTAATCCGCGGCGCGTGGACGCCATGGAGGGATTCGTGAGCGACGCCCGGGCCCATGGCGCGACGGTGAAATGCGGCGGCGAACGGATCGGCAATCAGGGTTTTTTCTTTCAGCCCACGGTGCTCACCGATGTGCCGGATGACGCTCGGATCATGAGAGAAGAGCCCTTCGGCCCGATTGCTCCCATCGTCCCCTTCAGCGATTACGACGAAGTGATTGCGCGCGCCAACGGCCTGCCCTTCGGCCTCGCCGCCTACGCTTTTACCGCGTCCGAAGGAAGGGCCCGGGAACTGGCGGCAGATTTGGAAGCCGGAATGGTGGGCGTCAACAGCCTCGCAGTGGCTTCGCCGGAAACGCCTTTCGGCGGCGTCAAGGAAAGCGGTATCGGGCGCGAGGCGGGGATCGAGGGGATTCTCGAGCACATGGAAGCAAAAACGGTGTCGTTCGCCGGCGCCTGAAAAAAGAACAAAGCCTCGGAGTATGCAAATGCCTGCCGCGCCCCTGCCGGAATATGAAGCCGAACGGCAGAAGGCCCTGGAGTCCTATGGACTCATCGGGACCCAGGCGGATCCCGTGTTCGAGCACCTGATCAAGCTCGCCGCGGAGATCTGCAATACGCCCATGGCGATGATCAGCCTGATCGACCGCAACCGACAGTGGTTTTACGCTCGCTACGGCGTCGACATAGAGGAAACCGACCGGGTGCACGCGCTTTGCGCCCATTCCATTTTGGAGCCCGGGATGACGGAAGTCTGCGATGCGCGCGAGGACAGCCGTTTCGCCGACAGTCCGCTGGTGACTCAGTTTCCACACATTCGTTTTTATGCCGCGCAGCCGATCAAGACCGCGGACGGATTCTGCATCGGCACGGTTTGTGTCGCGGGCAAGGTGCCCGCAGGGCTGTTCGAATTCCAGCGCGCGTCGCTCAAGCGCCTGGCAGAAATCGTCGCCTTGTTGTTCGAGTCGCGCAAAGGCGTGCTTGAATCGGAACGGCGACTGACCCACATCGCCACCCACGACAACCTCACCATGTTGCCTAACCGGGCGCTCGGCCTCGACCGGCTCAAGCGCGCCATCGCACGCGCGCATCGCTATCACGCCAAGGCGGCGCTGCTGTTCATCGACCTGGACAAATTCAAGCAGGTGAATGACGACTACGGTCACGCTGGCGGCGACGAGCTTCTGGTCGAGGTGGCAAAACGGCTTCTGGCAGAAACGCGGGAAACCGACTCGGTGGCCCGCTGGGGCGGCGACGAGTTTCTGGTTGTCTTAAGCGACATCGACGTTATTGAAAAAGCTGAGACCAAGCTCAAAGCGCTGAAAGACCGTCTGGACCAGCCCTATACCATCCGCGGCGAAACCGTATACTGCTCCGCCAGCATCGGGCTCGCGCTTTACCCCACCCACGGCGAGGACGAAGGCGCGCTATTGAGCCATGCGGACGCCGGCATGTACGCGGCCAAGCACAGCGTCTGAGAATTCAATAGCGGCGAGAGCACGGATTTCTCAAGCGCTCTGCGGCGCTTTTTGCACCCACTCCAACCGGCGCTCGCGGTAGAAAATGTAGAGCCCGCTGGCGATCACCACCAGACTTCCGGCTACCACCCAGTGGTCCGGCAGATGTCCCCATATGACAAAGCCGAAGAGCACGCCCCACACCATGTTGGTGTACTTGAAAGGCGCGATGATCGCGGCCTCGGCCAGTCGAAAGGCTTCTATGTGCAGGTAGTGAGCTGCACCCATGAGCCCCCCGGCAAGACCCATGAGCAGAAAGTCCGCGACATTGGGCACCCGCCATCCAGCGGGAAAGAAGGTAAGACCCGCTAACAGCACGATGACATTGGTGGAGAAGAGAATCGCGGTAGAACTCTCGCTGATGCTGATCCGGCGCGTGATGAGATCCCTGAGCGAGCCCGCCAGCGCCGCGCCCAGCGGCAACAGCACCGCCCAGCGCACGTAGTCGCCCGAGGGGCGCACCATCAGCAGCACCCCGGCGAAACCCGCCAGCACTGCCAGCCAGCGGCGCCAGCCCACCCGCTCCAGCAATATCAGCGGCGCCAGCGCGGTGATGAATAAAGGTCCGGCAAAGGTCACCGCGATGGCGTCCGCAAGCGGCAGCAGGCTCAACCCCATAACGAACAAAAGCGTCGAGGCGCAGGCAAAGCCGCCGCGGAGCAAATGTTTGCGATAGCTTCTGATTCGAAGCTCGCCCAGCCGGTCGCGCGCGGCGGCGAATAGCGCAATGAAGAAAAGAATAAACAGCGCGCGAATGGACACCACCTCGCCCACGGGATAGTCGGCCGTAAACCACTTGGCGGCGGCGTCGCTTAAGGTTAAAAGTGCCACACCGCCCAGCATGCATGCGATGCCCGACAGCGGGCGAGATTCGCGTGGAGATACGGTGCCGTGACTTCGCGCCGCAGCCCCGCTCACGCGCCGGACTTCCCGGGTGAGTTCAAGGCTTGGCGCTCAGGCCCTTGAAGTCGAACAGATCGAAGTCTGCCAGATGAGACGGCGTCACCGATTTCAAGCTCTGTAACACGGCGTCCACGCGCCCGGGAAACTCGCGCTCCCACTGCGCCAGCATGTGTTTTACCGCCGCACGTTGGAGGTGCGTCTGTGATCCGCACAAATTACACGGAATGATGGGAAAGTCCTTCGCCCGCGCATAACGCGCGATTTCTTTTTCCGAGCAATAAGCCAGCGGACGGATAACCACGTGCTTTGCGTCATCGCTCAAAAGCTTCGGCGGCATCGCCTTGAGCTTTCTGCCGAAGAATATGTTGAGAAAGAAGGTCTCCACGATATCGTCGCGATGGTGCCCAAGGGCGATTTTCGTGATTTCGTTTTCCGCCGCCCAGGTGTAAAGCGAACCGCGTCGAAGCCGGGAGCACAGCCCGCATAAAGTCTTGCCTTCCGGGATCACGCGTTTGACCACGCTGTAGGTGTCCTGCTCGATGATGTGAAAGGGCACGTTCAAGCTGGACAGGTACTCCGGCAGCACGTGCTCGGGAAACTGCGGCTGCTTTTGGTCCAGGTTCACCGCCACCAGATCGAAGCGCACCGGCGCGCTGCGCTTGAGGCCCAATAGAATCTCCAGCAGAGTGTAGGAATCCTTTCCCCCGGAAAGGCACACCATCACTCGATCGCCCTCCTCGATCATGCGGTAGTCTTCGATGGCCTTACCCACCAGGCCTCGAAGCTGCGTTTCCAGGCGCCTCACCTTTACCGAGCTTCTAGGCCTCGCCCCGACGACGCCCGCGGGCGGTGACTCTACGGAGTCAAATCCACGCTTCAGTGCTGTTTCGATACTCATGATCCGATTTGACGCAGCATGCGGACGTGCTTGATGCCGGCCTCCATGAAGGGCTCCCCGATCTTCTCGAACCCGAGGGCCTGGTAAAAACCAATCACCTGGGCCTGAGAGTTTAAATACACCTCATTAAGCCCCTGTCTTCGAGCGGCGGCTACCAGTGCTTCCAGCATTGCCCGCCCCACGCCCTGGCGCCGATAAGCCTGGAGCACAGCCATTCTTCCGATGTGCCCGTCACTGGACATCCGGGCCGTGCCGACGGTGCTGCCGGTGGCGTTTCTTGCGATCACGTGGACGCACTCGGGATCGCTGCCGTCGAAATCGATTCCGGGATCGATGCCCTGCTCCTCCGTGAACACCGCCGTGCGGATGCCGCGGATCTCCGCTTCGCGCTCGTGAAATTGCGCCTCGCTGATGCTGAACTGTGCGGCGGCCATGTTATTGGTGCTAAATCGCAGGAGGTCGGATACCGCTAACCCGCGCCGCGTTTGCCAACGGTCTCACGCCCCCGCCGCCCGGGCGATGGGCAATTCCGCCGCCAGCGCCCGGGTCAGCTCTCGCACATCCGCTAACTCATCGAGTTTTAGGAGCAGCTCCCAAAGCGCGGCCGTGCGGGCTGCCGACAGCGCGCTTGTGGCGCAGTCTTCGAACTTGGCTTTCAGCTCTTGGGTGCTCATGGGATCGTCGCGGCCGCGTCCGGCCCGCTGGGCGACCCGGCCTTCGAGCCTTGTATCGTCGGTCAAGGTTACCGCCACCGAAGCGCCAAAGGCGCGGCTCTTGTCTCCGGCATATGCGGCGTCAGGAACCGCGGTGGTGGCGGCCATCAGTCGCTGCACCTCGGGATCGCGAATGCGCGCGACTTCGAAATCCGCAAGCGATACGTCGCCCGAGGCGAGCGCACGGGCGACACAGTACTGGATGCTGAACTTCGCCCGCAGCGGGCTCTCGGGATTCGGGTTGTCGGTATGGGGCAAGCGCAGGGGATGGGTGCGGATCTCGATCTCGCTGATGTCGCCGACGTCGAAGGGGTGATCGCGCCTGAGATCCAGCGCCACGTAGATGGCCGGGTGAGTGCTGCCGCAGCAGGGGAACTGCTTGATGCTGATCCCCGGCTCCAATATGACCGGCGGACGGAACCAAGGTTCGAGCATGCGCTCCACGCGGTAGCGACCGGGACCGTTGAATACGTTGAGAAAGCCCTGCGGCGCCTCGAAGGCGGAGAGACTGGCGCTGAACCCGCTCTCGGCGAGGAGCGCCGCGAACAAACCGTTGCGCGCACAGTGTCCGACGTGCAGCGGCTTGGTCATGGTCCCGAAGTTGGCTTTGATCCCGGAAGCGAGCGAAGCCGCGATGCAAAGCGCGGTGGCGGTTTGCTTTTCGCTCAGACCCATGAGGTAAGCGCTGGCCGCAGCCGCGCCGAACACCCCGAGCGTTGCCGTCGGGTGCCAGCCCTTCTCGTAATGATGAAAATGAACACCGGCGGCGATGCGCGTTTCCGCCTCCACGCCGACGACAAAAGCACGCAGCAGATCGCGTCCGCTGACCTTTCGCGTGTCCGCAAGCGCCAGCAGCGGCGGCAGCACGGGCACGGAAGGATGACCGCCAAACTCCTGGGCAAAGTCGTCAAAATCCTGGGCGTGGGAGGCGACGCCGTTGAGTAAGGTCGCGTCCAGGAGAGAACGCTTGAGGGAAGTTCCGGCGACCACGCAGGGACCGTCCCCGTCGGCGATGCCGGGCGTCTGCGAAAGAATACGGGTGGTCGCGTCGAAGGCACCCAAGAGCGTTACCGCCAGGGTGTCGGTCACGGCGATGCGGGCGGCCTCGAGCGCTTCCGCCTCCGCCCGGGAAGGTTCGTAACCAAGAATGCGCGAGGCCAGTTCCAGCGAAAGGACCATAGATTAATCCCAAAACTAAGGATTGGATTATCCTCGCGTAAGTTTTTCCGGGGAAGGGGGAAAGGGGACATTCAGAGTTCGTAAGTCATTGATCTTTACCGGCAAGGCGATTCTAAAAAATCAATGACTTACGAACTCTGAATGTCCCCGATCTGCCCGCGGCGCTATAGTATTTTGTTGCCGTTGTCCGTTTAATTTATCAAGCTGGAGCATATCCTGTGTCGCTTAGACAGACTCTACGTAATTCACTTTTTCTGTTCCTGGTCACTGTAATTCAGTTTGCCGCAACCGCCGATGCCCGTGCGGCGAGCGCCAGGGAGATCGACATCAAGGTCGACGAGGCGCTGGAACGGTTCAAGAAAGAAGTCGGCGGCGGCGCGCGCTTCCTGGCGAGCGCCGAGGGCGTGCTCGTGTTCCCCAGTGTGATCAAGGCGGGCTTCGGCATCGGCGGCGAGTACGGAGAGGGCGCGCTGCGGATTGGCGGCAAGACCGTCGACTACTACAGCACCGCCGCGGCCTCCATAGGCTTGCAACTCGGCGCCCAATCCAAAACCGTGGTGCTTGTATTTCTCGAAAGCAAAGCGCTGAAAGATTTTCGAAACAGCGCCGGATGGAAGGCCGGGGTCGACGGTTCAGTCGCATTGATCAAGCTCGGCGCCGGCGGCACTATCGATACCGAGAACATCAAGGACCCCATTGTCGGATTCGTCTTCAGCAACAAAGGCCTGATGTACAACTTGACCCTGGAAGGGTCGAAGTACACCAAGCTGAATAAATAATCGATCGCTGAAGGATGGGGGACATTCAGAGTTCGTAAGTCATTGATACACGGTCCCAGTTCAGTCACGGGGAATCAGTAACTTGCGAACTCTGAATGTCCCCACTTTGTCGTAAGGGGTCAAAATTGAACATCAATCGAATCAAAGGCGCGGCCAGAGGCCGCTGCAAGACTGTTATACACAACGGCGTCGTCTGGACGGTGGCGACGGCCGAGGGCGCGACGGTCGCTGAGCAAACCCGCGCGGTGCTGAAGTCAATCGAAGCCAATCTGAAAGAAGCCGGCAGCAGCAAGCACCACATCGTGGAGGCCTTGGTCTACCTCACGGACATGTCGACAAAGGCGGAGATGGACGCGGTGTGGTGCGACTGGATCCCCGACGACGGCTGGCCGTGCCGCGCCTGCGTCGGCACTGATCTCGCACACGGCAACCTGGTCGAGATCAAAGTGACGGCGGTAAAGTAAATCGTTCTATTCGGCCGTAGGAAGTGAGTAAAACCTCAGCGCCGAATGAAAGGCACATTTTTCAGGGTCTTTCGGGCCCGCCGCTTTATCTCAGTCAGTCACAACGCAACCCGTGCAGATCCAGGCCTTCGGTGAGGTAGTCGGATAACATCGGATGCGCGATCAAGTAGTCTGCGGTGAATGGCGTCCATTCGTCGGCCGCCCTTGCCAGGGTGTCCTCCCACTCGTCCAACTCGAAATCGCCCCGCCCCAGCCACAGAAGCGCCACCACCTGTTGCTGCTGGTCGGGCTCGAGGTCGGCGATAATCGAGCGAAATTCTTCCAGGGTGAGATCCTCGCCATGGCGCGCGAGAATCTGGGTAGGCCAGTCGTCAGCCGGACGGTCCGGCTCATCTGGAATGACGACAGCCTCCTGAGCGTGAAACTCCCGAGCCAGCTCGATCAGGCGGCAGACGGTGTCCGAAGATACATCTAACGTGGCCATCGTTTCTCCTCCTTAAAGGGTTGACGTTGTCGACGCCGCCGAGCGTTCGAGCTTGTTCGACTAATAGGATCGGGGCCGATGTTTTCCGGTCGAGGTCCGAACATCTTGCCTCCCCTTTCTCCGCGTCACGAAAATCTTCGCGTAGCGAACAGGCAGGCGTCTTGATCGGGATCACGTGGATAGGCGGATGGATAGGGGGACATTCAGAGTTCGTAAGTCGTCCATCCACATCGGTTGCGCGGCTGGAGTTGATCAATGACTTACGAACTCTGAATGTCCCCAAGCGCAGCCTGGCCCCCGCGTTGACAAGTTTGCCCCCCGTCTCGCCCGCTGATCATGCAACGCAATTGAACTGCTGCGCCCAGAATCGCATCTCCATGCGGTCATATATGCTCTTGGCTTTGATCGCGTGCTCATCGGCCATCTCGGCATTCCCTTCAAGCCGATTCAGTCGCCAGAGACCCTGGTGACAGTGGGCGACAAGCGGGTGCATCCCGAGAGGTTCTGCAAGCTGCAGCGCCTCGCGGAAGTGCTGGGCCGCGCCGCCGTTCCTTGACGGGCTTTGCTGAATAGCAATCTCTCCGAGCAGTCGTAACGCATAAGCCTCATGGCCCCGCTCGCCGCGTTTCTGCGCCAGCGCCAGTCCCCGTTCCGTCACGGCCTGCGCCTCTTTGAGCTGCCCACCTAGCAGCAGCGCTTCGCCAAGCTGCACGCCGATGAGGGACCTGAACAGTCCCATGCCCAGGGCCTCGTAATCGGAAACCGCCTGGCGCAACAGTCTCGTTCCGCCTTCCACTTGTCCAGAAAGCGCGTACACGTGGCCGAGAAATCCTCTGATGAACGGAGTCCAGTAGCTGAGGCCCCACTCCTGCACAATGGCGTAGGCGCGCTCGAGAGCCCCTATAGCCTGTTTGAACTCGCCCTTTACCCCGTAGAAATAACCAATGTCATAAAGGATATGCGCGAGATTAAACGGATGGCCGATCTCTTCGGCGAGATGCAGTCCCTCCTCAGCGCGAGCGCGCGCTTGGGCGAACTCGCCACGTTCGGCCAGCGCCCACACAAGCCAGGAACGAGCGATTACGGCGGGGGCGAACGGCAGGCCGCACCGCTCGTAACTCAAATCAGCCTGGAGCAGGTCGGCAATATTCTGAAACAACGATTCGGCGCGCTTGCATTCCCCGGAGGTGACGTGCACGCATCCGAGATAAAAATTGGCGCCTACCGCGAGTGACAGGTCTCCAACATCCTCGTTGAGCCTTATGGCTTCTTTGGCCGCCGCAAGCGCTTCCCGGGAATGACCGAGCTGCCAGAGGCTTGCGCTTGAATAGACCGATATCCACCCGATCCGCGTTGGATCATTCAGTTTTTTCGCAAGCCGTTCTGCGTGTTTGAGGAGCTCAAGAATCTCCTCAAACCCAGCGATTGACCACAGCGCATTTCGAAGATTGAAACGAAGGTCAATGGCCTGCTCCAGCGACTCCCGCGTCTCTGGCAGATTCGAGCCGGCCAGAAGAGCCTTCTCGAATAGCGCCACGGCCTCGCGAACCGCCGCCCTGTCCATGGCCTTGGAGCCTGCACGCTGCAGATAGGTGAAAGCTTTGTCCCACACTTCGCCGTTGTAAGCGTGATGCGCAAGTGGATCGATGACGTCGCTGGGGTCGTCGCCCGCGTGAGTCTCGATTACCTGAAATATCCTTTCGTGCAGGCGGCGCCGCCGGCTTATCAATATGGTGGAATAGGCGGCGTCCTGAACCAGAGAATGCTTGAACGTGTATATCACCTGAGGCGGATTCCCCCGGCGATGAAGCATGCCCGACTGCATCAGACGATCGAGACATTTGCTAAGTTCAGACTGCGTTTTACCCGATACGGAGGAAAGCAGGTCTAAAGAAAATTCTCTACCTATGACCGCACCGATTTGCGCAATTTCCTTTGCTTCCTCGAGTCGATCCAGTCGGGCCTCGAGGGAAGACTGAAGCGTGGCTGGAATGACGTCTTCGGCTATGTGTGTATCGTTAGAGACGCGGCATTCGAGAACCGATTTAGTCAACTCTTCGACGTACAGCGGCACCCCATCCGCGCGCCTCACTATCCGCTGAATGACCGGCTCGGTCAGCCGGGTGCCGCAGATCGAACTCGCAATCTCGGTTCCCTGTTTTCTCCCAAGCCGATTCAGGGAAACCAAAGTCAAATGCGTATGGCCCGACCAGCTTTGATCGTACTCCGGCCGGTAGGTAATCAGCATCATGACGGGACAATTGGCGATGCGGGGGATCAATTCGTC
The DNA here is from genome assembly GCA_947258715.1 of uncultured Gammaproteobacteria bacterium. Lineage (GTDB taxonomy): Bacteria > Pseudomonadota > Gammaproteobacteria > HK1 > HK1 > CAMYJH01. The sequence continues at coordinate 1,504 of CAMYJH010000004.1, read as the reverse complement.
TATTAAGTCGCTCATCGAGGGATCAATCCAGTGAGCATCTTCCAGTACAAATAGGACGGGCCGTTGTCGACTCAGGTTCTGAACCTGATTGCCCAGCACCTCAATCGTTCTCTGGCGCAGCTGCTGAGGCGTCAGCTCGAGTCGTCCAAATCTGCCTTCCGCTCGTAAAGACAAAAGGGCGGCAAACAATGGACCAACGCGGGCGACATCTTCTTTCATCTCTCTTAAAAGCTTTTCGAGCTTATCGAGCTTGGCGTCCGTACTATCTTTTCTGGAAAAACCGGCGGCCCTTTGCAGTCTGTGAATGACCGGATAAAACGCACTGTGGGTGTGGAGCGGAGAGCACTGGTAATGCAGATTGAATCGAATCTCATCACCGAGATCGTCCCTGAAATCTCTTACAAGTCGGGACTTTCCTATTCCGGCTTCTCCCGAAAGCAGCACAACCTGGCCCTCGCCGCCCTTCGCCAGCTCCCAGCGTTCATGCAGCAGGCCGAGCTCGTGGTCTCTTCCGACGAGTCGCGTGAGGATATCTCCGTGCGCCGCGTCGAAACGGCTTTCTACAGCGCTTTCCCCGATGACCCTCCAGGTATGAATATCCCCGGCAAAGCCTTTCAAGCGGCGCGGAGCCAATTGTTCCAACTCGAAGGCCGTGCCAATCAAACGCCGCGTAGTGGCGCTGATAATTAGCTGGCCCGGTTCAGCCGCATCCTGCAGGCGTGCCGCAAGATTGGGGGTTTCCCCAGTCACGGCTCTAAAATCTGAAGCAACTTTGCCAATAAGGTCGCCGACGACAACCTGACCCGTAGCAATTCCGATTCGCGCCCGCAGCCTCGTCTTGCCCGAGAGCACTATTCTCTCAACCGTGGGAAGCGTATCCAGCGCGGCTAGAACCGCGCGCTCCGCCTGATCTTCGTACGCGTGGGGCCAGCCGAAATATGCGAGCACGCCGTCACCTGAAAACCTGGCCACGTAGCCCTTGTAGCGCACCACCGCGTCTGTGACGACGTTCTGGTAGCGCTGCAGCACGCCTCGAAGATCCTCGGGATCAAGCTGCAGGCTAAGCTCAGTAGAACCGACCAGATCACAGAACATCACCGTAAGCTGGCGCCGTTCGGCATGTTCATAGGCTGGCGGCTCAGCAACTTGAGCTTTACGAGTAAGTTCGAATGGCTCCTGCTGCAGAGACGCGATCGCCGCAAGCAGAATGCGCCGGTGTCCGAGTGAGACGCCCAGCTCCTTGAGATCGGTATCGCTCAGATAGACGAGCGCGCGGGAATCGATGTCGTTGGACCGGAAGATTTCCGCGTACTGACCAAGTCCGAAATTCTCGAGCCACTGCTCAATGTCATCGCTCATAGTCTACCCCCTGAACGCACAGCCCCTGTTCAGGTTACTGGGCGGAGAGTATAGAAGATATAGACGCCCCCTCCTTGACTCGAGGGCTCCCATCGATGATGGATACCTCAAGTGGTTGATCGGCCACTGAATGCAAGACAGGAGG
>CAMYJH010000003.1:162746-184549 GCA_947258715.1 uncultured Gammaproteobacteria bacterium | reverse complement strand
CAGGCTCGAAGGCTGCGATCACCGTTGATTACAGAGGTCCGAGCCGCACCAACGGTTACTCGATTACGGGAAAAAGGGCGGTTATCCTTCCTATTCCCCATGCGTGATTCCAGATCGGCAAGCGCCGCGTTCAGGCCTTCGCTCACGTCGCTCGCCACCGTGGACGGTCCCTGTCCGCAGGCGAGAATTCGCGCAGGCTCCAGCGCCACCGCGCGCAGCTTGGTGTAGGTGCTGCCGAAGTCGATGAGCAGGACGTTCATTCCGCCATCCCCTCGTTTCCCGCTTCCCGCGCGGCGAAGTCGGCGTCGAGCTTTTCGATCACCTCGTCGGCGCGCGTGCCCGGGGGAAACGCACGATCGAAACCCATCTGCAGGAATCGTTCTTCCACCTCGGGCCAGGGCTGCTTGCCGACCACGAGGTTGCCGCCCACATAGAGCAGTATGTTGTCGATCCCCGCCTCGATGCACAGATCGCGAAAGCCGCGGCAGTCGAGCTCGCCCTGACCGTAGAGGGAGGACACCATCATCCCGTCGGCGGCGGTTTCTATGGCTGCCTTGATGAATTCCTCGGCGGGAGTCAGTGCTCCCAGCGCCACGACTTTGTACCCGGCTTTTTCCAGCGCCATGCTCAAAATGCGGTTGCCGACGATGTGGGTGTCGGCGCCGATGACGCCGGTCACCAGGGTCCGTCGACCGGGTGTGGACGGGCGTTCCACCTCAGGCGGCCCGCAGATGTCGATCCTTCAAGTGGCGTTCCAGCACCGACCGGTCGATCTCGGGAACGAATGCCTCGGTCAGCACCAGGGCGCCGTCTTCCACCTGCAGGCGATCTCGGAAAAGACTCGCCGAAGTCTTGAGGAAACCGTTCATTTCTCCGGCGTTGTCAACGCTGCGCGCGGCCACGCATGCTTCCATCCAGCAGCCGAGGTCGCAGGCCACCCCGTTGCCCAGCACCGGCGTCATGCCTAGCGCGCGTATGCGATCGAGCGCCGCCTTGAGCTTTTCAATCCCGCCTGATTTCATCAGCTTGAACTTGATGAAGCTCGCCGCACCCGATTCCGCCGCCCGCTCCACGTCGTCCATGGAGTAAATTGATTCGTCGAGCATCAGCGGCACTACCGAAACCGCGGCTACGCTGCAAGCCGCGCTCCAGTCATCCGCCCTGCAGGTCTGCTCCAAAAGCTCGATGCTCTCCGGCGAAAGGCTGGCGGCGAAACGGCAGGCGTCCGCTATGGAATACCCCTGGTTAGCGTCGATGCGGATTCTGCCGCGGCCGGAAAGTATCGACTGCACGGTACGCACTTTATCCAGATCTTTATGCACGTCGAAACCGATTTTGAGCTTGAAAGTGCGGTAACCGGTCGAAAGATGCGCTTCGATTTCGGCTTCCAGTTCGCCGGCGGTTTCTCCGTGAAGCAGCGCCAGCAGCGGAACGCGCGCGCCGCCGTGAACATTGAGCAGCGGCGCGCCCTGGAGCATTTCCAGCGCGGTAAAAAGCGCCGTAGCGGTAAAGGGCGCCGCCGCGGTCAGCGATTCGATCTTGCGGCTCGCCTTCTGCAGGGATAAGCCGATGATGACCTCGGCCGTTTCACAGGCAAGGCGATAGCTTCCTTCGATGGTTTCCTCGGTGTAGCCGGTCAGCAGCGTGGCTTCGCCCCAGCCGGAGCGTCCCTCGCTGTCACGGGCGTAGGCGAGAACGGTATCGAATTCGCGAACCTCGATGAAAGACAGGCGATAGGGCTTGATCAGCGGCAGCGAAAGCCGGTAGACGTCCAGTTGCTCGAGCTTTGCCGCCATCGCCGCCGCCCGTGCTGGATCAAAACCCGTACTCGATGCCCGAGGGCGTCAGCTTCGCGGTGGCGCGCCGCGCCGAATGACACTGGATGTTGATCGCCACCGGGTTCATGGTGATGTGGGTGGCCGCGGTTTCCACGTGTACCGCGAATGCCGTGGAGTCGCCGCCTAATCCTTGCGGTCCGATCCCGAGGCTATTGATCGCCTCGGTGAGCTCACGCTCGAGGCGCGCGCCTTCCTGATCCTCGCAGACGCTGCCCAGCGGTCTCGTCGCCGCAATTTTCGCCAGGTGCATGCACAGATCCGCCGTGCCTCCGACACCCACCCCGACGATGGTAGGGGGACAAACGCGACCACCGACCTCTATGACTTTGTCCAGGACGAACGACTTCACGCCCATTTCCCCTTCCGCGGGAATGCACATTTTCAGAAACGACCCGTTTTCCGACCCGCTGCCCTTGGGGATCATTTCGATACGAAGCGTGTCCTCGTCACTGCTGTAATCGAAGTTGATCACCGGTACCCGCCGGCCGCAGGAAGTGTGCTCGTTGTGGCGAGTTATGGGATGGACCACCGAAGATCTAAGCGGGTGTTCTTTGGTAGCTCGCTCGCAGCCCCGACGAAGGGCTTCTTTAAGCGCCTGACCGTCGACCTCGACGTTGCGCCCAATAGTGACGTTATAAATGGGAAGGCCGGTGTCCTGACAGAGCAGATTATCCGTCCGTTCCGCCACTTCGATGTTCGCGATCATGGTGCCGAGCACGGATTTGGCGGTGATATCGGTTTCGCTTTCGTCCAGCCGCGAGAAACCGCTCTTGATGTCATCCGGCAGAACCTTGAGCGCGCGGATGTAGAGATCCCTCGCCACTTCTTCGATTTTCGAGACGTCCACGTTCATGCTCGTATACCTCGGCGTATCGAAACTCACAACAATTGATCAGCCCTGGATGAGCAGCGCTACGCCGGAGATGAGCACCAGCGCCAGCACGGCCCTGGCAAAGACCAAAGGATTCAGCCGGGCGTAGACGGCATAACCGCACCATAATCCGGCGACAATGGCCGGGAGGCACAGGGCCAGACGCTTGAGCGCTTCGCCTCCCACCAGTCCCGAGGCTACCACGCCGAGCAGAGCGATGAGTCCGAGAGCCAGCTGGACCGGTTGATAAACGGCGCGCTGTTCGTCCGGCGACCAGCCGCGAAGTCCGCACCACAGCGTCGGCAGAATTCCGGCAAGCCCGGCGAAATTGCCCAGCAGCCCCGCCGCCGCGCCCACGGCCCCATCGGCGCTTCGTGGCGGGTTGAGCCGCATCCGGCCCGGTCGCAGCAGCAGCGCGGTGACGCCGTAGAGACAGAGGATAACGCCGACCGCGCGCCTGAAGGGAGCCGGCTCCGCCAGGGTCAGCAGCCACGTTCCCAGTGGGGCGCCCACCAGTCCCCCGGCGATGAAAGGCGTCAGTCGGCGCAATTCGGGCTTCGTATGAAGCGCCCTCAGCGACCAGGCGTGCATCACCAGTCCGGTGATGATGATCAGCGGCACCGCGGCCCGGGGTTCGAGAAAGGGCAGCCAGATCGCGGCCGCCACTAAGGCGTTGCCGAAACCAAAGGCGCCACTTACGAATGCCGCGGCAAACGCCCCGGCAAGCAGCGCAGCGATCTCAAGCGGCATTGAAAAGGAACAGCACGCCCACGCCCAAGGCGATGCTGCCGGCAGCGGCGAGGACGGACTTCTGGCGATCGGTCCAGGGCAGAAACTCTACTGCCAGAAGACGTAGTCCGCCGGTGAGGTGCGCGGCGAGCAAAACCACGAGGATAAATTCGGACGCTTTCACCAACGGGTGATCCGACCAGCGCAACATTTCATCCAGCGCTGCTTCGCTTTCGATAGCAAGCGCCAGCGCGTAGAAATGCATGGGTAGAAACAACGTCAATAAGATCCCTGACGCCCGATGAACGACGAATGCCCAGTAGCTCGAGTGCCGATTGGATGCGCGCGAGATGCTTTTCATGTCTGCAACCCGTAAAGACCGAAGGCGGTGCGCAGTCCCATGATCAAAATGCTCAGCAGCACCGCTGCGCTCAGCACGTCGGCCACGCGCGGCGCAAGGGGCGTGCTCTCCAGCAGGATGGTGCGAAGGCCGATGGGCGCGTGGATCGCCGCGGCCAGTACGAAAATCACGTAGAAACACAGCCAGGCCACGTTTCCCTGAACCCGGGTGATGATCTCGGCTGCGGTCAAGTCCCCGCGCACGGCGTAGATCACGGTGGCGAGATGAATGATCACCGCTAAGGCCAGAACGGCGGCGCTGGCCCGCTGTGCGATCCACATCCAGATCTGAATCCGAGTGTTCAAAGTACGCCCTTGAACGCCGCTCTCGCGGATGCGCGTTTCAGTCCGGCGATGGAGGCGGTGGGGTTCAGATGTTTGGGGCACCACTGGCGACAGCTCTGATGCGAGTGGCAGGCGTGGCAGCCGGCATCTCCCGCAACCGCCAGAAGCCTATCGGCATTGCCCGCATCGCGAACGTCGTTGACCAAGGACCAGGCGCGATTTAACGCAGCGGGCCCCAGGTAATCCCGGTTCCAGGCCACCACGTCACAGGCGGAGTAGCACACGCCGCAGCCGATGCACTCAATGGCAGCATCGGCATGACGTCTGTGCGGTGAGTCGGGCTCGACCACGGCGAAATCCTCTCGCGGTTCCAGGGGCGGCTGAAATGCACCCCGGGCCCGAGCGAGCTTGTCAAAGAAGACCTTCATATCCACGGCAAGGTCTTTGATTACTTCCAAGTTGCGAAGCGGCTCGAGTTTCAGCTTGGCGTCGCTGGCAACCTTGGTGACGTGGGTGCGACAGGTCCAGCGAGGAACACCGTTCACGCTCATGGCGCAGGAGCCGCACATGCCGACACGGCAGGCAAAACGATAGCTGAGCGTCGAGTCCAGGTGCCGCTGAATATAGGTTACGATATCCAGCACCGTTTGATTGTCGCGCCGTGGAACCGAGTATTCGACGAATCGGCCCTCGGTCGTGCCGCGCCAGACGGATACAGTGAGGGTGGCTTCGTTGGTCATGGTTGTGTCGCGGTAGCCTGCTGTAGGTGTGCCTTTGGACGCGAACCCGAGATTCCGGCGCAATACACTTCGCTATTGCGCCCTACACCTCTGACGTCCCCTGTAGGAGCGCGCTTGCGCGCGAACCTTCCAGAGCGCATAAAGAAGTTCGCGCGCAAGCGCTCCTACACGACTCGCCTGCAAGCGGGCACCTTCATTGCATATTGGCGGTCAGGGTCAGGGCCACCCGGTCCGCTGAATGGAGTGTCGCCAGCCAAGGTTGCTGCCAATAGCCTCAATACCAGTCCGGCGCTCACGCGCTCTGATACAGCTTCGTCATCACGAACTCGCGGTGGCCGAGCGCTTCTGCGCAGGCAAGACGGCCGTTGCAGGTGCGGATCATGATGTCGATGAGCGCGTCACCGGCCTCGTCGTAGTTCATTTCCCGGCGCAGTATCCCCGACACCTCCAGGTCGATGTGCTCGGTCATCTTTTTGGTTTTACTTTTAGCAGCGGCTGCCCGCTTTGCGCTCATGTTCACCACCTCTGGGTCTTGGTGTTGTGGACGTGCATGTGGTCGCCTTTCTTGATTGCTGCGATAGTGCGGCCAATATCGTGTCCATATTTCTGCACCATCGTGCCCTTTTTCATATTCGTAAGCGCGACCTTGTGTCCGATGGGGATGTCATCGCGGGCCGTGACCTTTATCGTCTCGCCGGTATCCATGACCCAGCCGGAGAGCTTTTTTCCTTTCTTGATGTCCTCGACCACCGCCACTCCCACGGAGTCCTGATGATTGTGGACGAGGAAATGCGGCTTTTTCGCAGTCTTACTCACGCTTAGTCCTTCCAGGTTCCTGAACACAGAGCCTTTGCCGGATATCATACATAAGTACGAAATCAGTCGCTTTCCGCGCGGGCACGCGTCCGTGTCCGCGAGGTGGTCAATGATCGGATTCGACCTCGACAGCCCCAGTTCAAGGCGCCAGTCTGGGGCCCGTTGAGGATACTGTCACCGGCGTGGATTCGGGTACGGGTATTCCTAACTCCTGCATCACTACGCGAAGCCGGTCGGGGTAGTCGGTGATGATGCCGTCAACGCCGATATCAATCAGCGCCCGCATCTGCCCGGGCGCGTTGACGGTCCAGACGATAACCTTGAGTCTCAGACCATGGGCCTCGTCCACGAGCCCTGCGTTCACATCCCCGAAGTATGGTGACCAGATAGTGCAACCCGAAGCCTTCACCATGCGTGGCACAGAGCCGCCGAAGTCGTTGACGTTATTCCCCGTCCAGGCAGAAGGCGCACCGGCCTCGCGCCCGATGTTGTCGAGCCAGCTTTGTTCGGATGTAAGGCAGGCGACGGAGATCTCGGGAGCGATCGCATGAACGTGAGCAAGCGTGCGCCAGTAAAAGGACTGCACCACGGTGCGCTCGGAGATGCCGGAGGCGCGCACTGTCGCCACCAGACGCTCGGCGAATGCTTCCGGGGCAAATGTCAGCGCCGCGCCATCAGGACGCACTTTGGTTTCGATGTTGAAGCGAATTGCGCGGTTGCCCGTGGATGACACCAGCGCAGCAACCTCCTCCAGGGTTGGGATGGCGGTGCCGTCCACCGGCGTCTGCTGCGGAAAACGTTTTGCATAGTCGGAATCGGGCCGGATTTTCCCCACGTCGTATGCTTTCACCTCCGCCAGCGTAAGGGTGGCAATCACCGGTCCAGGCGGGGTTATCCAGTTGCCGTTGGCACCGCGGGTTAATTCGGGGCTGAGCTGTGGGTCATGACTCACGACGACGACACCGTCAGCGGTCACGGCGGTATCGAGCTCGATGGCATCCACGCCAATGGAAATCGCTTTGGCAAAAGAAGGCAGGGTATTCTCGGGCAGAAGACCGCGTGCTCCTCTGTGTCCCTGAATTTCCATTCCGAGCAGGCTTTCACTCACAGTGAGAAAGAGCAGGGCCGCGATGGCCGCCGTTGAAACCAAGCTCGCGCTCGAAATGCGTATCAATTTGGACATCGCTTAAAAAACGGCAGAGACTTCTCACTTCAGGGCAAAGAATATCCAGACGATTCCACGCAGCAGGTAATACGCTAGCACATAGCTCACAGGCAGGCCGACAAGGTAGACGAGCAGCCCGGGCATGTCGATGCGAGAGAAAAAATCCGTGGCAACAAAGGCGTAGACCCACCAAAGCACCACCGCGCCGATTCCGGTCCGGTGACAGGCAGTAATGAGCTGAGGCGACGGCCCGCGAGGCGGTTTGGATTCCGAGGACATTGCGCTCGGCCCCGGGCCTCACCGCGTGGATTCTAGATCCGCACTGAGGCCTGAAGTCTCGATGCCGGCGATGGCGCAGGCCTCGTCGTCCTCGGATGCCCCGCCCGCGACGCCCACCGCGCCCAGCAGCCGGCCGTCGCGGTCTCGAATCAAAACCCCGCCCGGCAGCGGCACAATGCGCTCCCGCGAGCCGCCGCCCATGGCGTTGATGAAACCGCGCTGCAGGCTGTCGCTCGAGTAGCGTTCGGCGAAGTGGCGGGAGCTTGCGCCAAGCGCCAACGCGCCCCAGGCTTTGGCCTGGCAGACGGTGGCGCGAAAGAACGCCACGCCATCCTCGCGCTGCATCGCCTTGAGGTGTCCTCCGGAATCCAGTACCGCGACGCTCAGGGGCGGAAGTCCGAGCTCACGGGCTCTGGCCAGCGCGCCTTCGACGACAGTCTCGGCCTGGGATAAGCTGATGCTCATTTTTAGATGGATGCGGACGGCTCAAAGGGGCAACCGGTCCGAGTTAATATAACAAGCTTATTGCCGATTCGACGATATGCAACTGAATCAATGAGCGAGTCAGTTTCATGCCCTAGGTCGTATTCACCGAAAACTTGAAGCGCCACGTGGACTGCGCTTCGCTTCGTGGCGAGCGCACGTTAAAAGGATCCGCAGCGATAAGAAGAGATGTTAATGATTAAGAGCGTTGACCCGGCGCTGCTGCACCAGTGGCTGTTGGATGGAGAAGAGCTGGCGCTTTTCGACGTGCGTGAAGAGCTGGTTTTTGGTGGTGCGCATATTCTTTACGCCAGTTGCCTGCCGTTGAGCAGGCTCGAGCTCAAGGTGGCCGCGCTCGCGCCCCGGCGTTCCGTGCGCATGGTGCTTTGCGACGGCGGTGAAGGTCTCGCCGAGCGCGCCGCGGCGCGGCTCGGAGTATTGGGATACACCGACGTCAGCGTGCTTGAGGGTGGGACCCTGGCCTGGAGCGATGCGGGCTTCGAGCTTTTCAGCGGAGTCAACGTTCCCAGCAAGGCCTTCGGCGAAATGGTGGAGCACGAGTATGCAACACCCTCCATCGGCGCCAGTGAGCTCAAGGCGAAGCTCGACCAAGGCGACAGCATCCTGGTGCTCGACAGCCGGCCGTTCTCCGAATACCACGCGCGCAACATTCCGGGTGGGATCTGCGTCCCCGGAGGGGAGCTGGTCTATCGCCTGGAGGAACTGACCCAGCACGAGAACGCGCTGGTGGTGGTCAACTGCGCCGGACGCACCCGCAGCATTATCGGCGCGCAGTCCCTGATCAACGCGGGAGTGGGCAATCAGGTGGTGGCACTGAGAAACGGCACCATGGGCTGGCACCTTGCGGGGCAGCCGCTGGAGACCGGGATGACCCGGCGAGCGCCTGAAGTGTCGGCGAAGAACTTGAGGATTGCAAAACAACGCGCCCAGGCCGTCGCTGGACGTTACAGCGTCAAGATCATCGACAAGGAGGACTTGAAACGTTTACAGGGGCAGCGCGAACGCCGTTCGCTGTTTGTTCTCGACGTGCGTCATCCTGAGGAATACGAGGCCGGTCATCTGCCCGATTCCCGCTCGGCTCCGGGGGGTCAGCTGGTGCAGGAGACGGACCAGTTCATCGGCATCCTAGGCGCCCGCGTGGTGCTGGTGGACAACGACGGCGTGCGCGCCACCATGACCGCGTCTTGGCTGATTCACATGGGTTGGAAGGAGGTTTACGTTCTGCAGGACGCTTTCGAAGTTGCCGAGCTCGAAACGGGACCGGGAAAGGTCGAAGCGCTCGGACTCGCAAACGTAACGGCGCCGGAAGTTTCGCCCGAGGCGCTCAACGATTTGCTGTCTAAAGACGCGGTCAGCGTGGTCGACATCAGTTCGAGCCGCCAATACCGCGAAGGTCATGTCCCCGGCGCGTGGTTTGCGATCCGCGCCCGCCTGGCTCAGACCCTGCCCTCCCTCGATCTTGGAAATCTCGTGGTCATCACATCCGAAGACGGAGTGCTCGCCCGCCTTGCCGCAGAGGAAGCCGCGGCGGCGAGTGGGCGGGAGGTGCGCGTACTTTCCGGCGGGGTTGCGGCCTGGGTCGATGCCGGGCTCCCGCTCGAGTCGGGAGCGACGCGCATGGCCGACCCGGCGGACGATAAGTGGCTGAGGCCGTATGAAAAGGACTGGGGCGTGGAGCAGGCGATGCAGGACTATCTCAGATGGGAAGTGGCGCTGGTGGAACAAATCGAGCGTGACGGCACGGCGAGGTTTAGGCATCGGTCAGAGTTTGAGTGACCGGGGGAGTTATCGTGCGTCAGATCCAATGATTATGACCCCGCCCGCCGATAGAAAATCTAGGAGCGCGCTTGCGCGCGAAATTTACAAAACGCCTGATCTAAGGAATCGCCTGCAAGCGGGCTCCTACAGCGGCATCCGAGCAAATTCATATTACACATGACGAAAACCATGGCCCAAACATCAAATCACCAAGACATCCGCGACGCCGTCGCCAAGCTCTGTGCTCAATACCCCGGTGAATACTGGCGAAGGCTGGATCGGGAGCGCGCTTATCCGACCGAGTTCGTAAAGGCGCTTACGGAGTCCGGTTTTCTTTCAATACTCATTCCGGAGCAATACGGCGGCAGTGGTCTTGGCATTACCGCCGCCGCGGCGGTGATGGAGGAAATCCACCAGTCGGGCTGCAACGGCGCCGCCTGCCACGCGCAGATGTACACCATGGGCACGTTGCTGCGGCACGGCAGCGAGGCGCAGAAGAACGAATATCTGCCGAAAATAGCCAGCGGCGAGCTGCGCCTGCAGGCCTTCGGCGTGACCGAGCCATCCAGCGGCACCAATACGCTGGGACTGCGCACCATGGCGGTGAAGCAAGGCAACAGCGGCTATTTGGTCAACGGTCAGAAGGTCTGGACATCCCGGGCCGAGTACTCAGATCTGTTGCTCCTGCTCGCCCGCACCACGCCCAAGGACCAGGTGAAAAAACGCACCGAGGGGCTGTCGGTGTTCTTGGTGGACATGCGCGAGGCGAAAGGAAACGGTCTCGAGATCCGGCCCATTGCGACCATGATCAACCACGCTACCACGGAAGTCTTCTTCGATAACCTGACCATCCCTGCGGACAGCCTGATTGGAGAGGAGGGCAAGGGATTCCGCTACATTCTCGACGGAATGAACGCGGAGCGCGTTCTCATTGCCGCCGAATGCATCGGCGACGCGCGCTGGTTCATCAAGAAAGCGACCGACTACGCCAACGAGCGGAGGGTTTTCGAGCGGCCCATCGGCCAGAACCAGGGGATCCAGTTTCCCATTGCCGAGAGCTACGCCGCCACGGAAGGCGCCGCGCTGATGATGCAGAAGGCGGCCGCCATGTTCGAGGCAGGGGAGCCCTGCGGCGCCGAGGCCAACATGGCCAAGTATCTGGCCTCTGAAGTATCCTGGAAGGCGGCCGACATGTGCATGCAGACCCACGGCGGATTTGCCTTTGCCGAGGAGTACGATGTCGAGCGTAAGTTTCGGGAGACCCGGCTTTACCGCATCGCGCCGATAAGCAACAACTTCGTGCTTTCGTTCATAGCCGAGCACGTCCTCGGCTTGCCCAGATCATATTGACCGAAGACGGGCTAGTGAAGCAGTTGCTCATTTGTAATCGCCATAATGTTTCCCAACGCGCGTTTCTTGGATCCCAATAAGCTTTCCGTAGTTTATGAGAGTATGAAATCACGAGCTTCGTATAAGTCGATTCTTAAGAATTCAGATTTCGCGAGCGCCCCGAAAGACAGCGCTGGAAAATAACCGTTCTCTGATGGAAAGCTACGAGGTCTACGCCGTGCGATATGGTACACGGTCTGCGCGGCGCTTCGATAATTTTGTCTTCCGCGACGATCACGACGGACCCATGCCCATGGATTACTACGTTTGGGCTATCAGGTCTGAAGATCGCGCTTTTGTGGTCGACGCGGGATTCAATCAAGCGGAAGCTGTGCGTCGCGGCCGCGAATTCCTGCGCTGTCCGACGGAGGGACTGGCAATGATCGGTATCCATGCAGAGAGCGTCACCGATCTGATCATTACCCACCTACACTATGACCACGTGGGCAATCTCGGTCGATTCCCCAAGGCGAAATTCCATCTGCAGGATGAGGAAATGAGCTATGCCACCGGTCGCAGCATGACGCACGGCGTGATTCGCAGCGCCTACACGGTGGAAGATGTGGTGGAAGTGGTAACCCTCGTTCATGGCGACCGCGTGGTCTTTCACGATGGCGACGATGAACTTGCTCCAGGGATCAGCGTTCGTCATATCGGGGGGCACACCCGGGGACTTCAAGCGGTTCGAGTGTACACCGAACGCGGATGGGTGATGCTGGCCTCTGACGCCAGCCACTACTATGCCAACATGATACAAGGTAATCCTTTTCCCATCGTCGAGAGCGTCACCGACATGCTCGAAGGACATCGACGCCTTCGAAGACTGGCCGACTCAGACGACCATATCGTTCCGGGACATGATCCGGAAGTAATGAGGCGCTATCCCGCGCCGTCGAAGGAAACGGAGGGGATTGTGGTGAGTTTGCATGATCCCCCAAATAGGACGGGTAACTGTAGCTAGTGGCCAGCGGAGACATTATGTCGCAGCTCGCGTATTGGAAGATGGTGGGTGGTAGGTGGTAGATAGTAGATGGGGCAGAAAGAGATTTGGCAACTCGCCTCGATCTACTATCTACCGTCTTCGTATCGGTGAATAATATCCGCCCCGCCAAATGCCTGCCTTAGACAACATTCTCGTCGTTTCCATCGAACAAGCCGTCGCCGCGCCGTTTTGCTCTTCGCGTTTAGCCGACGCCGGCGCGCGGGTGATCAAAGTGGAGCGTGACGGCGGTGACTTTGCTCGCGCATACGACAAAGCGGTGCACGGTGAGAGCGGCTACTTCGTGTGGCTGAATCGCGGCAAGGAATCACTGGTGCTGGATATCAAGAATCCGGGAGATGCCGCGCTGCTTGAACGTATCTTGGCGAAATCTGACGTGTTGATTCAGAACCTGGCGCCGGGCGCCGCAGCGAGGGCGGGGTTCGGCGCGGATCGGCTGAGGAAAGCATATCCCAGGCTCATCACCTGCGACATCAGCGGCTATGGAGAGGAGGGCGCCTATTCGCAGATGAGAGCCTACGACATGCTGGTTCAGGCAGAAAGCGGCATGTGTTCCATCACCGGCTCGCCGGAGCAGCCTGGACGCATCGGCGTTTCCGCCTGCGACGTTGCCTGTGGCATGTACTCATACATGGCCATTCTTGAAGCAATCATTGCGCGTGAGCGCACCGGTGAGGGCAGTGCGATCCGCACCTCCATGTTCGACTGCATGGCCGACTGGATGACGGTGCCTTTGCTGCTTCACGATTACGCCGGCAAGGGGCCGAAACGCACCGGCTTGAGCCACCCTATGATCCAACCCTACGGCGCTTATCAAACCCGTGGCGGCAGACCTATTCTGATCGCGATTCAAAACGAGCGGGAGTTCGTGCGCTTCTGCGACAGCGTCCTGGAGCAGCCTGGTTTGAAAAATGATCCACGATTCTCGAGCAATCCGGCGCGGGTGAAAAACTTGGACGCTTTGCGCGAGCTCATCAATTCGGTCTTCATTCAATTTGACCGCGACGATTTAATCGACCGCTTGCGTAATTCCCAAATTGCTTTTGGAGAAATTAATGACGTCGCAGCGCTTTCTAGGCACCCGGCCCTGCGGCGAATCGAGGTGGACGCTCCCACAGGCCCAGTGAGCTTGGTGGCGCCTCCCGCCCGGATTGACGTGGACTCCCCATCGCTCCGGCCGGTGCCGGCCCTGGGCGCGCATTCGGAAGCCATCCGGGCGGAGTTTTCCGGAGGTTGAGATGGCAAAGACCCCGCAGGCGGAAGCGGATCGGTTGCTCGAGTGGGTGGGGCGCAGCGAAATCACGTCGGGCTATGCCTATGGCGCGCTGGCGGATGTGCTCAGCGCCGCCCTGGACAGGGACGATCCGCCCCACGCCGAGGGAACCCCGCTGCCGCCCGGCTGGCACTGGCTTTGTTTCCCCGAGGCGGTGAAGCTGGCGGACACGGGTTACGACGGTCACCCGAAAACCGGCGGTTTTATGCCCCCGGTGCCGCTTCCGCGGCGCATGTGGGCGGGAAACCGAATGCAATTTCTCCGACCGATCCGGGCCGGAGACGTTCTCGAGCGTAAATCCACCATTGCCGATCTGCGGTTCAAGACCGGCGGCGGGGGGAAGCTTTGTTTCGTCACCGTGCGCCACGAGATATTCGCCAGGCAGGAACTCGCCACGGTGGAAGAACACGACGTGGTTTACCGAGAAGCGGCTATCCCCGGCGCACCGGCGGCGAAGCCGCGGCCGGCGCCGGCCGAGCCGATATGGTCGCGGACTATCGCTCCGAGTCCGGTTCTACTGTTTCGCTTCTCCGCGCTGACCATGAACAGCCACCGTATCCACTACGACCGCGGGTTCGCGGTGGATCAAGAGGGCTATCCGGGGCTCGTGTTCCACGGGCCGCTGACCATGATCCTGCTAATGGATCTGTTCAGGCGCAAGATGCCGGAGGCAACGATGAGACGAATTGCCGTCCGCGCCACGGCGCCGCTTTACGACGATCGGCGCTTCGAAATTCAGGGCGCGCCGAGTGAATCAGACGAAGAAGCTCGGTTATGGGCGCTGACGCCGGGAGGCGACCTCGCGATGCTGGGTGATGCGAGCTACGCGCGAGCTCGGTAGATTGAGTTTCGCAATTCGAGGCTTGGCTGCGTTTTTTTTGTCGTGAGCTTGAGCGGAAATCTGCGCAAAATGCGGGTCGAAGACGCCTCGCCGGTGCGTTACTTTATGCGTCTCGGTGAACTCGAGGTTGCGTTGAATCCGCTGATCGGCGATCGCGTCACCCTCGAGTTCAGCGGACGCATTCACTGTGTCGCCTGCGGACGCGAGAGCAAAAAGAGTTTCAACCAGGGCTATTGTTTCCCTTGCTTCCGATCACTGGCCCGATGCGACCGCTGCATCGTGAGCCCCGAACTGTGCCATTTCCATCTGGGTACTTGTCGTGAGCCGGAGTGGGGACAGTCCAACTGCATGCAGCCCCATGTCGTCTACCTGGCCAATAGCTCCGGCGTGAAGGTGGGCATTACCCGAAAATCGCAGCTCCCGACACGATGGATTGATCAGGGCGCGGCCCAGGCGATGACGCTGGTGCGAGTCCCGACTCGGCGCGCTGCCGGGATGGTGGAGCTGGCTCTAAAGTCCCAGTTTACGGATCGCACCGACTGGCGGCGCATGCTCAGAGGGCCGCCGGAGGCGGTCGATCTGGCTGAGCAATCAAAGGGCTTGCGAACGCTTTGCGAGAAAGCGCTCAAATCCGCGGGCGAAGACCCGGGCGCTGCGTCGCTGGAAACCGCTGGCGACGATCAGCGGGAATTCGATTACCCGGTGCTCGAGTACCCGTCCAAGGTTCAGTCCATCAACGCGGAAAAGCAGCCCAGGATTGAAGGCCGGCTGCTCGGTATCAAAGGCCAGTACCTCATCTTCGACTGCGGTGTGATCAACATGAGAAAGTACGGCGGTTACGAAGCAACGCTGGCATAGGATTGATAACCGGGCTGTGGGAGAACATTGATTCCCGACAGCTTAGTTACAGCACGCAGATGAGCAGCAAAAAGAACAGGTTTCGATGGACCTTCGTGCCTGCGAAAGGGCGGGTTAAAGACGGTGCGCCCCGAACCTTCCGACAATTCGGGAACGCATCCCGTGGAAGGTATCGCCGTGAATCAGGCACTACTCGTATCGAGTCGAGGACGCGAAGCTTAAAACCGAATTATCGCCTAAAGCTTAAGTCGAGAATTGACAGGACGTCGATTTTTAACGATCAGACAAATAGATCGCCGCGATCGGCCCGCGCAACAGCTCAATGTAGGCGGCATAGAGTTTGCGAATGTTACGTACGTAGGTGACCGGCTCGATGCCTCTCACGTAGCCATAGGTGGCATCGCTGTAATACTCCGGTTTGGAGAGCTTGAGCATCGCCACCTCGACATTGTCGAACCAGCGGTTCGGGTCGAGATTCAGTTCCTTAGCCAGTTCTCGAGCGTCGTATACATGACCCAGACCGGCGTTGTAGGAGGCCAGAGTAAACCAGGTGCGTTCCTGAACCGGAAGCTCCAGCTCGAATTGATCGTAGAGCCAATTGAGCATCTTCATGCCCGCGATGATGCTTTTCTCCGGATCCTCGAGGTCGCTGATGCCGAAGCGCTTGGCGGTCACGGGCAGCACCTGCATCAGCCCCCTGGCTCCCGCCCAGGAGACGGCGTCCTTCTTGAACCGGCTCTCGTGAAACATGAGCGCAACTATCAGCGGCCAGTCAAATCCGTATATCTCCGCGTACTTCTGAACCAGATCGTCATAGGGAGAAAGTTCACCGCCGTTGCCCCCATCGGCGCGAAACTTCACCAGCTGCTGAATGCGGCGGGGATTCCTGAAATATTTTTTGTGGGTGACGTTATAGAAAGACTTACGATATTCCCTTTCGAGAAACGCATTCAGCGCCTGAAGCAGCTCTTGGTCTGTTTCCCTCACCGCCCAGCCGTGCTTCACGTTCTCCTTTATCGTGAACGCCGCGCGCACGTCATCCCGCCAAGTAAGCGCAACATCAAGAATATGGCTGTCGGAAACCGTGAGATCGTATTCGCCGCTGGCGACCTTGTCGATGATCTCCTCGGTTTCCATCGATTCCGGCGCCGCTTTCAATATAAAGCGTATGTGTCCTTTTAGCCGGAGCCGTTCCAGAGTCGCCCAGTAGGAGCTGCTCCTGCGAACCCAGATGGTTCTACCCTCCAGTTGGGTGACGTGGTTGAGTGCCGTGTCGTCTGCGCGAGCCACAACGGCCTCGCTGACAAGGTTGTATGGGTTGGAAAACTCGATGCCGTATGTTCGTCTTTGATCTGTTACGGTAAGAGACGCTGAAATCACATCGCCACCACCCCAAAGCAACATTGGAATCAGGTGTTCCCGGGAAGGCGCGATAATCATTTCGAGTTGCAGATCCTGCTCCCTGGAAAACTTACGCATCAGTTCGTACTCGAACCCCATCAATCTGCCGCGCCAGATAAAATAGGTCACGGCGTTGTTTCGGGTTAGAACCCTTAAGACCTTTCGCTCCTTGATGCCACGGAGATCGGCCTTGTAGATGGATTGTGGCTGCCGTGCCAGCTCCGCCTTACGAATGAAGCGGTTGAGATTTTCCCGCAGCAGTTGCGCCTCCGGGTGCGTTCCCCAGGCGATGATGTCATCCTCGAAAATGTGTGGAACCAGCTTAAGATCGGTCCAGTCTTTCTGCCTTTGCTGGAAGGCGTACAGGTCCACTGCCGCCATGTCATAGCGCCCTTCATGCACGCCCTCGTACAGAGATTGTTGAGTCGTATAGTCTGGGACAATCCGAACCTGGATTTTGGGATATTCCCTTCGTACGTCCTGAATGAGGTCCCAGAACGACGAACCCTCGCGAACGGCGATTTCTCGTCCTTCCAGATCCGACGGTGAATCAATGTCATCCCCAGCCCGCACCAAAAGATGCTCTCGCATGGTGTTAATGGGCTCGGTAAATGCAATTTTCGATTTTCTGCTTTCGGTGACACGTAGGTTTGCGGCGATGATGTGCCCCTTCCCGGATAACAAGGTCGGAATCAGATCGTCCCACCGATTTATGGGCTCAAATACCGGAACCAGCAGATATTTTCTGGCAAAATCCTTGACCAGTTCGAGCTCATATCTATGCGTATCTCGCTTCAGCGGCGGCAACTGCTCCACAAGTGAGTCGCTGGGAACGAGAATTCGAAGCACGCGTTCCCATGCAGCACTCTCCGCGGAATCGGAGAATTCCGGCACCGGCTCATGAGGGACGGAATTAGAAGGGGAAGAGAGAGAATACGCGGGGTAGAAAAGGAGCGGAGCGCACGCCAGCAACAAAACGCTTAGCGCGAAGCGCGGACTAGCGTAATTTTTAATCCTCACAATGGCTCGCACACAAATGACGCCTCGAGTAAGTTAAACACCCGCTCGCGCCACGCGCTCTCGCCGTGGCCTGAATACTGCTCTCCTCCGCTTCGCCGAATTATTCGCTTACTGCGGCGAACGGGTCGATGTCTCGCCCCCGCGCATATCGTTTAGCTATCTCGTCTGCGGAATGCTGAAGTCGGCGCCCGCTCGGATTCCGGATGGCCAACGCGAAGTAATCGTCTTCAGGCGGGTATAAAAGCGAACGCCTTCCGGTCCGTGCATGAAATGGTCACCAAAAAGCGAGCGCTTCCAGCCGCCGAAGCTGTGGTACGCGGCGGGTACCGGTATCGGTACATTGACACCAATCATTCCAATTTTCGTTCGAGTGGTAAAATCACGCGCCGCGTCACCATCGCGGGTAAAAATCGCTGCCCCGTTTCCATACTCGTGCTCGTTGACGAGATGCAGCGCTTCCTCGTAGTCCTTGGCCCGTACCACGCTCAGCACCGGACCGAAAATTTCTTCTTTATATATCTTCATCTCCGGCCTGACCTTGTCGAACAGGCAGCCGCCGATGAAGTAACCATTTTCGTGGCCTTCTAAGTTTAGACCGCGCCCGTCGACAACGAGGTCGGCGCCTTCCTCCACGCCGTGGTCCACGTACCCCTTGACCTTGCCGAGGTGGGCTTCGGTGACCAGCGGGCCCATTTCCACGCCCTCGTCGTCGAAGGCACCGATTTTGAGGGCGGTGACGCGGGGCTTGAGCCGATTAACCAGCTCATCGGCGGTTTGATCACCGACCGCCACGGCTACGGAAATCGCCATGCAGCGTTCGCCGGCGGAGCCGTATGCAGAGCCCATGAGGGCGTCCACCGTTTGTTCCATGTCAGCGTCCGGCATCACCACCATGTGGTTTTTGGCACCGCCCAGCGCTTGAACGCGCTTGCCGTGAGAGGTGCCGGTCTTATAGACGTATTCGGCGATGGGGGTAGAGCCGACGAAGCTAATGGCCTCGACGTCCGGATCCTGCAGCAGGGCGTCCACTGCCTCCTTGTCGCCGATGACCACGTTGAGCACTCCCGGGGGCAGGCCGGCCTCCATGGCCAGCTCGGCGAGCCTCAGAGAACAAGACGGGTCCCGCTCCGAGGGCTTCAATACAAAGGTATTGCCGCAGGCCAGCGCCACCGGATACATCCACATGGGCACCATCGCCGGGAAATTGAACGGCGTGATGCCTGCGCAAACGCCGAGTGGCTGCCGCAAGGAATGGCTATCGACATTTTGGGCCACGTTCTCGTTGTGCTCGCCCTTGAGCATCTGAGGAATGCCGCAGGCAAACTCCACCACTTCCGCGCCCCGCTGTACCGATCCCTTTGCGTCATCCAGAGTTTTTCCGTGCTCGGTAGACACGATCCGGGCAAGCTCGTCCTTATGCGTTTCCAGAAGATCCCGATATCGAAAAAGGATGCGCGCGCGTTGCGCCGGCGGTGTGCCTGACCATCCCGGAAACGCGGCCTTCGCAGCCTCCACCGCGCGCCGTACTTCGTGGGTGCTGGCGTATGGGGCGCGCGCCCAAACTTCACCGGTGGCGGGATTGAACACGTCGCCGAATCGATTGCTTTCGCCGGCAACCTTCTTGCCACCGATAAAATGATGCAAGGTCTTGGGCGCGTCGCTGGCCATGAGGACTCCTCCTGGATCGCCATTGTTCTGGGCTGGTTCTTGGCTCCTAGGATAGCCAGAATTTGCATCTCTGAGTATGCCTAATGGCCGGGATACGATAAAACCATGCCCTAACAGGACTTTTTCCCGACAGCGGGGAGCCGCACAAGCGGGTCGAAACGCGAGACGGTGCATTTAAATCTCTATCGGTGCGCCTCGTGGGGAAATCCGTTCCGATGGGCCGAGAGGCAATTTTCAGCGCATTGCTTTGTCATCTGCGGTCGCGATATGACCGCCACTGAATTAAAAAATAAAAGAGGTAAAACGGATGTCGACTATTTTTTCAAAAATCATTAGCGGTGAAGCACCCGCTGACATCGTTTACAAAGACGAGCATGTGACTGCTTTTCGGGATATCAATCCCGTCGCACCGACACACATTCTTGTCGTGCCGAACAAGTTCATTTCAACAGTGAACGATCTAGAACAAGAGGACGCTGCGCTTGTTGGGCAAATGGTGTTGGCGGCAAAAAAGCTCGCCGCCGAAGAGGGTATTGCCGAGCAGGGCTATCGGCTGATCATTAACTGTAATCGAGACGGCGGTCAGGTGGTGTTCCATCTCCACCTTCATCTCATCGGCGGGCGGCCGCTGGGTCCCATGGTGCGGCGGCTGAAGACGGATTAGCCGGGCGTCTTGAAAACCGCTCTCCTATCGAGCTCCAGCGTCTGGCGGCAAGCACGGGCCGTTTCGCCCGGCGCCATGGAGCAGACATCTAGGTTATTGAATAATAGGACTTTTCGATAACCCGCCGCAGATTGGCGTTGCTCTTGACCTCATCCTTGAATACTGTATATATTTACAGCTAGCCGATCGTTGGCGCGGCGTTCCGAAAGGCCCGGCCTTTGCCGCTTCGGTAGTCATATCCCCTCTCCCCCCGAACCCGAGGAGCGGAGGCGGGGTCCGCTCAGGGCGTAACGCGCCGACCGATCGGCCATTTGGGGCGCAGCATATCCCGTGCCCCCGGCAATTATTTTGATGAGGACATGAAGCGAAGTGTTGACCCTGACCGCTCGCCAGCAGGAAATCCTGGAGTTCATCCGGGGATTCATGGAAATAGAGGGCTTTCCTCCCACCCGCGCGGAGATCGCGCACGCGCTCGGTTTTCGTTCCGCCAACGCTGCGGAAGAACATCTCAAGGCGCTGGAGCGTAAAGGTGCCATCGAAGTTCTTTCCGGCACCTCGCGCGGCATCCGTCTCATCAACGAATCTGACGAGGGCGGTCTGCCGGTGATCGGACGCGTGGCGGCGGGCCATCCGGTGCTCGCCGAAGCGCACATCGAGCGTCGTTACCGCCTGGACCCGAAGCTATTCAACCCCAAGGCCAGTTACCTGCTGCGGGTTAAGGGCACGAGCATGCGCGATGCCGGTCTGCTTGAAGGGGATTTGCTTGCGGTGCACCGCACGAAAGAAGCAGAAAACGGCCAGATCGTGGTGGCGCGTTTGGACGACGAGGTGACGGTCAAGCGCTTCCGCCGCCGCGGTAACACCGTTCGCCTGTTGCCGGAGAATCCGCAATTCAAGCCCATTGTGGTGGACTTGAAGCGCCAGCCTTTGGTCATCGAAGGCGTTGGCGTTGGGGTTATTCGTAATGAAGATTTGTGAATAAAGAAAGCCTGATTTAAGGAATCGCGGGCAAGCCCGCTCCTACAGCGGGTTTCGTTCATTCGCACGTTATGTATTTTCGTTGAAGGGAATTGCCCGCAAATCGTCTCCTACAGCGGGCTTCGTTCAACTTCGCGTTACGCATCACGCATCACGCGTCACGCATCACCCGTCATGACCCATGGCCGAAGGCATCGAAGAACTGCTGCGTCATCCCGCCATCTGGAGGTCAGGGGATGCTCGCGCGCCGAAAGCGGGAGCGTTGTCCAGCGGATTTCCCGCGCTGGATGAGGTGCTTCCGGGACGCGGCTGGCCCCGGGGCGCGGTTACGGAGATCCACGCTTTGGGGGAGGGCATAGGCGAGCTCGGTCTGCTGATGCCGGTGCTGGTGGAAGTTTCCGTAACCGGCCGCTGGATCGTTTGGATCGCGCCGCCCCACGTGCCCTACGCGCCCGCCTGCGCGGATCGGGGGGTGGATCTGTCCAGAATGCTGGTAGTGCGCGGGGCAGATTCTGGCGAGAGCCTTTGGGCGGCGGAGCAGGTGCTGAGGGCGCCGGCCTGCGGCGCCGTCATGCTGTGGGAGGGTGCCGCCCGTTTCACAATCAGGAGCCTGCGACGACTGCAGCTTGCCGCCGAGACCGGCGGCGGTTTCGGGGTGGTGTTTCGCAATCCTCGTGCCGGCATGGCACCGTCTCCCGCTGCGCTGAAGTTGCGCATCGAGACGGATACCGCGGGCCTCGCCGTGACCCTGCTCAAGTGCCGCGGCGGATCGCCGGAAAGGCGAATAGTTATTGGCAACGCAAAATTGAACGAAGCCCGCTGTAGGAGCGGCCTTGGCCGCGATTCCTTAAATCGGGCCGTTCGAAAAACGCCGATGTTCAGCGATTAACAAGGCTACCAAAACCCATGTCCTCCGCGCCGCTGCTGAAATCTCCTCATCAGGCAACGCCCGTTAGGACGCTGCGTCCTCGGCTCGAGCCGAAGCGCGTTGATTCGGCGGGCGATCGTCCATCGAGAAGGCTCTGGCTTGCGCTCTATTTTCCCGCGCTGCCCCTGGAAGCTTTGTGCCGGGGCGGAAACCGAAATGATCCGGTGGTGGTGATCGGTGACGACAGCGCGCGGTCGGAGGTGATAGTTGCCGACGATGAAGCAAGAGCAGCGGGTGTGCGCGCCGGCATGCCGTTTACTGCGGCCTGCGCGCTGGTGCCGGCGATCCGCGCGCTGAAGCGGGATGAAGCCGAAGAAGCGGCCGCCCTGAAAGGACTGGCATTATGGTCGGGACAGTTCACCGCTTTCGTGAGTCTGGAGCATCACGGTCTTCTGCTCG
>CAMYJH010000003.1:16058-162734 GCA_947258715.1 uncultured Gammaproteobacteria bacterium | reverse complement strand
TCGGCGGCAGTCTGAAACTGTTTGGTGGTCTGGATATTCTGTGCGCGCGCATCGAAAGAGGTGTCCGCGCGCTCGGCTACAGCGTTCTCATGGGTGTTGCGCCTACGCCCCTGGCGGCGTGGCTGCTGGCCCGCGCCGGTATTGATAATCCTCTGCTATCAGCGGCGCTTTTATCCGGGGGCCTCGCCTCCGTGCCGGCGGACTGCCTGGATCTGGACCCGCAGGCGCTCGAGGATTTGCGACGTATGGGCGTGCGTTCCTTCGGTGATTGTTGCCGTCTTCCTCGCGACGGGCTCGCGCGCCGCATTTCACCGCAGCTGGTCGAGCTTCTGGACCGGGCGCTGGGCCGCCGTCCCGATCCGCGCCGCTCCTATGTTCCACCGCTGGTGTTCGAGCGTTGTATTCACACACCTTTCGAGCTCCGCGATGCGGGTGCGCTGCTCACAGCGGCGAAGCTGCTGTTCACCGAGCTCCACGGTTTCTTGTGCGCCCGCGCCGGCGGCGTGCAGAACCTCGAGGTACACCTGGGGCACAGGCGCGTGCCGGCGACGCGGCTCACGCTTTCGCTGGTCGCACCCGCGCGGGATCCGGCGCAGCTACTGGGGCTGCTTGAAGCACGCATGTCCCGGATCAGCCTGGCCGAGCCGGTGGTTTATCTCGGCGTTCGCGCCACCGACATCCTGTCCCTGGTGCCGGATAACCGGGACCTCTATGAGCCGCTAAGCGCATCGGGTAGGGACTGGAAGACGCTGCTTGCGCAGCTTGAGGCAAGGCTTTCGGCGGAGAGCGTTCATGCTTTCAGCGTGCACGCTGACTATCGCCCCGAGCGCGCCTGGAAAAGGGATGGTTTAAAACAAAAAAGAGGCGAGGGCCCATTTTTTAACTCTCTTTCTCCGCTGCCTTTATGGCTGCTGGACCGGCCAAGGCCTCTGAAAACCGTCGCGGGAGCGCCTTGCTGGCGCCAGCCCCTGCTATTGCGCCAAGGTCCGCAGCGCATCGAAAGCGGCTGGTGGGATAAGGCGCCGACGGCGCGGGACTACTACGTCGCCGCCGACTCCGCCAACGCGCGATTCTGGATCTTCCAGGATCTGCGCACGCCGCGGCACTGGTATCTGCACGGAGTGTTTGGATAAGCGGTAACGCGTGACGCGTGATGCGGGACGCGAAGTGAGTCGACTCCAATCCTGCGAAATCTTTCAACTCATTCCGTCCGCCTGAGGGCTTTGGAGGCTTACCAAGCCGAGATAACAACGAAATTTCGGCCTTGTTCGGACAGAAATCCATTCCGACTTGACTTGGCGCGCAGAAATCGGGCTTTATCGCCGCGCTATGAGGAGGAATTTAGGAGTCATCGCCGCGGGACACTCCGTCACTGCGGAAGCCGCCGAGCACATGCTGCGAGCGGGAGGCAACGCTTACGACGCCGTGCTTGCCGGTATGTGCGCCGCCTGTGCCGCAGAGCCGGTGCTGGCGTCTCCGGGCGGCGGCGGTTTCCTTCTGGCGCGACCGGCCGACGGTTCTGCCCGGCTGTATGATTTCTTTACCCACACGCCGACCAACCGCCGGCCGGAATCCGAGCTCGACTTCTACGCCATCCTTGCCGATTTTGGCACCGCCCAGCAGGAATTTCACATCGGTCGCGGCACCGTTGCAGTGCCCGGGTTCATCGGCGGCCTGTTCCAGGCGCACCGGGATCTGTGCCGTATGCCGATGAGGGAGATCGTGGCCCCGGCGGCCGCCTGCGCCCGGGAAGGCGTGACCGTCACTCCCTTTCAGGCCTACCTGTTCCAGGTGATCAAGCCGACCTTTATGGCGACCAAAGAAACCAGGACGATATTCGGCAGCAAGCTTCGCCACGACGACCTCGTAGGGGAAGGAGAAGTGCTTAAGCAATCAGACCTGGCCGATGTGTTGGAAACGCTTGCCATCGAGGGCGAGGATCTCTTTTACCGCGGCGAAATCGCTGCCGTGATCGATAACGACATGCGCGAAGGCGGTCAGCTGACGCGGGAAGATCTTGCCGCCTACGCGGCAAAGCGGCGCACGCCGCTTTCGATGGACTACGCCGGCACCCGGGTATTCACCAATCCGCCGCCTTCGTCTGGTGGACTTCTCATCGCCTTCGGGCTCAAGCTCGCAGAGGTTCTGGAATTCGGCGCTACCACGTTCGGATCTGTGGACCACGTGCGTCGTCTCGCCCGAGTCATGGAAGCGACCGCGCGGGCCCGGGTGGAGGCCTGCTCCCACTCTAAATTGGGCGTGCTCGAGGAAGGCCTTATGCTCGAACCGGCGCTGATTGACCGTTATCGTAGGGAAGTCGCGGGACGGCTTCGCGCCGATCGCGGCACTACCCAGATTACGGTGATCGACGCCGACGGCAACGTCGCCACCCTCACCGTTTCCAACGGAGAAGGCTCCGGCTACGTGGTGCCCGGAACGGGCATTGTGTTGAATAACATGCTCGGCGAAGAAGATCTCAATCCCGAAGGTTTCCATCGGTGGCCGACCGCGCACCGAATGACCTCCATGATGGCGCCGACCATTCTTATCGAGCGTGATGGCCGCACCGTGGCCACCGGTTCCGGCGGATCTAATCGGATTCGCACAGCGATACTTCAGGTGCTGCTGAATCTTGTTGACCGGAATATGGGTTTGGAACAAGCTGTTATTTCGCCCCGAGTGCATTACGAGAATGATCTCCTCAGTCTCGAAGGTGGATTTGATCCAGGTCGACTGCATGACGTGTTGGAAGAGTTTCCACAACATCAGATCTGGAACAATCTCAATATGTTTTTCGGTGGCGCTCACTCCTGCATACGCGAAGGATCCTCGATGATTGGTATCGGTGACCCCCGGCGCGGCGGCGTTTCTCTAAGCGTTGCTTGATCCGCATTCGTGATTGCGAAATCTCCGCCTTTGCCGGAAAACGATGATGCTCGTGGTTGAAACCCGGCGCGACTTTACCCTCGAGGCCTATCGACGGGTGAGCTGGGCCGGAGAGCCGGTGCGAATCGCCGCTTCGGCGATGGAGGTGATGCGGGACAGTCGCCACAGGTTCATGCGCCTGCTGGAACTGGAACCCGACGCGGTGGTTTATGGGGTGACCACGGGTTATGGCCAGATGGCGAAACAGCGCCTCGACCCAGACCAGCGTCGCAGCCACGCCGCGCGCCCGCCCCTCGCGGCCGCGGCCAGTTTCGGGGAAGCGCTACCCGAACGCGTGGTGCGGGGCATCGTATTTGCCCGCCTGGTGAATTACGTTGAGGGTCACGCCGCGATCTCGCCTCAGCTGGCCCAGGCTGTCGCCGACATGCTCGGCGGTGGTCCGCTGCCCCAGGTGCCGGCCTACGGCGCGTCCAGCGCCGGAGAAATCTTGGGGCTTGCGCACCTTTTCGGCCCGCTGGCCGAAAGTTTTGATCTCGAGGAGAAGGATTGCCTGTGTTTGGTAAACGGCGCACCCTGCGCTGCCGCTCTGGTGGCCGACGCTTTGCTCGCGGCGGAGGCGCGGCAGCAACTCGCCATCCGGGTATTCGCGCTCTCGGCGGACGCTATAAAAGCTCCGCTCGAGGCCTACGACGAGGTTCTTGAAGATCTGTGGGGAGACGAATACGACGCCAGCGTCCTGTCCCAATTGCGGACGCTGCTTGCGGGTGGTAGCTACGAGCGGCGCAGCTATCAGGCGCCGGTCAGCTTTCGCGCGCTGCCGCGCGTGCTCGGACAAACGGTGCGTGCGGCGGACCAGGCGCGGGCGGTGGCGACCACATTGCTCGCCGCAATCAGCGACAATCCGCTGTTCTTGGCTGCCGATGACGTCCACCCCCATGGCCGGGTGATCTCCAACGGCGGTTTCCACGCCGCCGCCGCGACGCCGGCGCTGGACGCTCTGGCCGCCGCCTGGGCGGATCTGGCGCTGGTCTGCGACCGGCAGGCGAGTCGGCTTATGGACGGACAGATCTCGCTGTTACCGGACTTTTTGATGGGCGCCGGTGGTGCTTATATCGGCTGTCTGGGCTTCGTGGCCGCCGACTACGCCGAGCAGGCGCGTCACGCCGCTCAGCGAACTTTCTTGCCGGGCAGCGACGGCGGCGGATTCGGTCAAAACGACCTCGCTGTTCCGGTCGTTGCTGCCTGGCGCAAGGCGGAGGAATCGGGGCGTTGTCTAGACGCCAATCTCGCCATCCTTGCGGCGGTAGCAAGTCAGGCGCTTTACGTCACCGATCGGCGGCCCCCTCCGGCGCTGAAAGCATTTCTTTCCGAAGTCCGCCAGCTGTTTGCGCCGCTGGGGGCGCCCCGGGCGCCGGGACCGGACGCCGGCGACCTGGCCGCCCATTTCACCCGCAGCGTGTACGCCACGTAGCGCTGCAGCTCATAGCCGCCGTCTCCTCAGCCCGCCATCCACCCGCCGTCCACCATCAGCGTGGCGCCTGTGGTGTAGCTGCACTCATCGCTGGCGAGAAACAGCGCGGCCGCGGCCACGTCGTTTGGTTTACCCAGTCGCGGCATCGGCGTTCGCTGCTCGGAATAGGCAAGTGCCCGCGGGTCGATTGCGGCGCCACCTTTGCCGGTCAAGATTTTTCCCGGCGCCACCGCGTTGCAGACAATGTGATGCCTGGCGTAATCCACCGCGATCTGGCGCGTGATGTAGGCTACTCCGGCTTTACTCACGCCGTAGGCGATGTCGTTGGGGGCGCACACCACACCGTGCTGGGACGAGATGTTGACGATGCGCCCGCGGGTCTCGCTCAAGATTTCCTGGTTCAACATCTGCTGTACTGCGCGCTTGGAGCACAGGAACGCGCCTTTGAGATTCACGTCCAGCACCCGGTCCCATTCTTCTTCACTGGTTCCGGTCAGCGGCGTGCTGGAGTATATGGCGGCGTTATTCACCATCACGTCCAGGCGCCCATAACGCGAAACGGTATCCGAGACCAGCGCGTCCACCTGCGCCCACACGGAAACGTCGGTTTTTTGAAAACTGCATCTCCTCCGGCATTCTCGATGAGTCTTCGCGTGGGCTCGCCGCCCTCTAGCGGCTCTTCGGTCACGTCGGCGACCACCACTTTTGCTCCCTCTTCGGCAAAGCGACGCGCAATGGCGCGCCCAATTCCGGAACTAGCGCCGGTGATAATCGCCGTTTTTCCGGCGAGGCGTTTTGAAGATGGTGAGGGCATAGAATGTCTCCGGTTTGGCTTGCGCTCAATTTGGTCGTTTGTAACGCGAAGTTGAACAAAGCCCGCTGTAGGAGCGGCCTTGGCCGCGATTCCTCAGATCAGGCGATTTAGAATTAATCGATTCCCAACACACGCTCTGGAAAGTTCGCGCGCAAGGGCGCTCCTACATTTTTCGTTGGTGGGCACGGCCACAACTTCCCGCTCCCACATAGGACATTCCCCTATCCGCCCTGGAACGGATGCTCATACCAGTGCCGCGCGACCTCGATGCGCTTACAGATCCAGACGTCGTCGTGACCCAGAACGTGATCCAGAAACCGCGTCAACGCCCACATCCGTGATGGCTTGCCAATGAGCCGGCAGTGCAGCGCCACGGTTAGAAACCGGGGCGTCTTCACGCCTTCGGCGTAGAGCCAGTCGAAAGCGTCACGCATATAGGTGAACCAGTCGTCAGCCAAGTTAAAGCCCTGGGCGCGGGTAAAGCGGCTGTCGTTGGTGTCGAGGCTGTGGCAGATCACCAGGTGCGGTTTTCCGTTTACCACCACCCAGTAAGGCAGATCGTCGTTATAAGCGTCACAGTCGTAAAGGAAGCCACCTTCCTCTGCCACCAGGCGGCGGGTATTGAGACTGGGTCTGCCCGTATACCAGCCTAGCGGCCGGGCACCGGTAAGCCGCTCGATGGTTTCAACGCAAAGACGGATGTGCTCCCGCTCCAAATCCTCTGCGACGAACTGATAGTCAATCCAACGCCAGGCGTGACTCACTACGTCGTAATCGTTGGCGCGGATAACTTCAGCCACCGCCGGGTTCATTGCGAGCGCAGCGCCTACGGCATAGACGGTGAGAGGCGCGTTGCGCTCGTCAAAGGCGTCGAAAATTCTCCATATCCCCACCCGGCTGCCGTATTCGTAGCATGACTCGATGTTCAGCTGCCGGGTGCCGTGAAGCGGTTCAAGACCTGAGACATCGGAAAGCGCGGTTTCCGAGTGCTCGTCGCCGTTGAGCACGCAGTATTCTGCCCCCTCCTCGTAGTTGAGCACGAAGTTAACCGCCAGCCGGGCCCCGCCCGGCCACTCGGGGTTTGGCGGCTTGGGTCCGTAGCCAACGAGGTCGCGGTTAGGGAATTGGTTCATTAGTGTGCTCCTTTGAACAAGCGCGCAGCGCTGGTCTTTTGCTGTCTTCTCACGGCAACCACGCGCCGGCTGGGCGCATAGATGTCGTATTTGTGATAGACGGTGCGAAGCACAAGCGCTGAAGATCTGGCGCCTGGCTAAAAAGGAAGACGCAGCCGGGCTCGCCGTGGCCGCGCGTACTTCTGCTCACCGGAGGATAAGCCATGGACAAGCGGGTCGACAAAGCTAAAGCGCGGCAGACGAGGCAGCAGCCTTCCGTCTCCGTGGCGCGAAATACTCCGCGCAGAGACCTTACCGACACCGAGACCCCGGTGGACATGCGCCGAATGCGCGCCTACCGACTGAAACGGGTCAGGGAGCAGCTGGCTAAACAGGACTATTCGGCCTGTGTGCTTTTCGATCCCATCAACATTCGTTACGCCACCGGCGCCCGTAACATGTCGGTCTGGACATTGCACAACGCCGCCCGCTACTGCTTCATTCCGGTGGAGGGGCCTGTGGTTCTGTTCGACTTTCACAACTCCTCGCACCTTTCCGGCACGCTGGAGACCGTGGATGAAGTAAGGCCCACCACGGTCTGGTTCTACTTTTCCTCGGGCCCGGAATGCGAGTCGCGGGCGGGCAAATGGGCGGTGGAAATCGCGGATCTCGTTTCCAGGCACGGCGGCGGCAATCGGCGACTCGCCATCGACCACTGCAATCCGTTCGGCTACCAAGCGCTGCAGCGCCAAGGGATCGAGGTGCACGACGGTCAGGAAGTGCTGGAACTCGCGCGCTCGATAAAGTCCGAGGATGAGATCTCCTGCATGAGCATCGCCATCTCCGTATGCGAAACCGGTATGGCGCGCATGCGTTCTGCGCTGGAGCCAGGGATAACGGAAAACCAGCTTTGGGCAATTCTCAACAACACTAATAACGAAATGGGCGGTGAATGGATCGAAACACGATTGCTGAGCTCCGGCGGGCGCACCAACCCGTGGTTTCAGGAGTGCAGCGACCGTTTGGTTCGCGCAGGCGAGCTGATGAGCTTCGATACCGATCTCATCGGGCCCTTCGGTTATTGCGCTGACGTTTCGCGCACCTACTTCTGTGGCCCCGGCCGGCCGAGCGAAACTCAGCGCCAGCTCTACGGGCTTGCGGTAGAGCAGGTCGAGCATGACATGTCGGTGCTGAAAGCGGGTATGAGCTATCGAGAATTTTCGCAGCGTGCGTGGAAGGTCCCGTCCAGATATGCCGGCAACCGCTATTCCAGCGTCGCCCACGGTGTGGGAATGTGCGACGAGTATCCCAAGAGCGTATTCATTGATATCTTCGACGAAAAAGGCTACGACGGCGTATACCAGGCCGGAATGACCGTCTGCTTGGAAAGCTACATCGGGGAAGTCGGCGGTGACGAGGGGGTGAAGCTCGAGCAGCAGGTGCTGATTACCGAGAACGGCATCGAGCTGCTCTCAACCTTTCCCTACGAGGAGGCGCTGCTGCTGAGAGAAGTTTAGTCTGGTTTCCGCGCCGTCAGACTCGCTTCAAACCCGGTTCAGCGCGACCCTTCGGGTTTCGGGTCGGCCTTAGGCATGCATTCTCCCGAGGTGCGGTACTTGTCCAGAGTCACTTCGTACCAGGCCGAGTAGGTGCCATCGGACACCTCCTTGATTTGAGTCCGCGAGGCGACCTTGACAGGTTCTCCGATGACGCACTCGCAACCTTCGCCGCAGTCGTCGCTGTCGCTTTCCAGTTCCTGGTGCACCAGCGCCAGGAGAGTCTGCTCGAGATCGCTGGGCGAGCCGCTTCGGGGACGAGGCTCGATGTGAATGAAGCGGGCTTGGGTAATCTTGAACTGGGTGCGTTGGCAGGTGCCCTCACAGCTCATCGCAATCTCTCCTCGTTATCAACGGATGATCATGACAGCGCATTCGGAAAGCAGACTGACTTTCTGCGACACGCTGCCAAGCAGCGCGCTTTCGACTTCGCCGACGCCCCGGGAGCCCAGAACGACGAGATCGATACCGTTATTATGGACGTAATCCACGATCGTTCGCGCGGGTTTGCCCTCGCGGACCTCCGCCTTGACTTTCTTCAGATTCGCCTTCTCGGCGAGGGCCTTGGCTTCCGTAATGATGGCATTGGTCATGTCGTCCATGACGTACTTGGGTTCGCCAAGAAGATTTTCCGCCTCGAGGTATTGCCGCAGCTTGGGAGAAACTTTGTAGGGTCGGGTCACGGTGAGGAGGTTAAGCGCGGCGTTGAACTGCTTCGCCAGCTCGATGGCCGCTTCGGTGGCCTTGAGACTGTGGGAAGAGCCGTCCAGGGCGACGAGTATTTTTTTGTACATAAATAGTTATCCCGCGGGCGCAGCGTAACTGGCCGCTAAGCCGAATCAGGCGCTCGCTTCTTTCACGTGCACGCGCTCGTCCTCCTGGGGCACCCGGATGACGGGCTCGACCCGGCGCAGCTCTTCCAGAGGTATGTGGCACGCAATCGCGTGGCCTTCGGATGCCATTTGCACCGGCGGCCTATCCTCATCGCAAATCTTGCCAATCTTCCGCGGACAGCGGGTGGAGAACGGGCACCCCTTGGGCGGGTTGAGCACGCTGGGCAGATTGCCCTCCAGCAGAATCTCCCGCTTGGTGACTTCTGGATCGGCGATCGGAACCGCGGAGAGAAGGGCTTCGGTATACGGATGGTAGGGCGGGTCGAATATCTCTGTGGTCGTGCCGCGTTCCATGATCTGTCCCAGATACATCACCACAATGCGATCGGCCAAATAGCGCACCACGCTCAAATCGTGACTGATGAACAGCAGCGTGGTCTTGTGCTCGCGCTGGATCTCCATCAGCAGCTCGGTGACCGCCGCGGCCACTGAGACGTCGAGCGCCGAAACCGGCTCGTCGGCGATAACCATGGAGGGGTTGCCGGCGAAAGCCCTGGCGATGCCGATGCGCTGCTTCTGGCCGCCCGAAAGCTGGCGCGGTCTGCGGTAGTAAAAATCCCTCGGCAGCTTGACGATGTCCAGTAGCTTCATGACGCGGTCGCGGATCTTGTCCTTGTCCTGCTCCACGCCGAACTTCTTGATCACCCGGGCAATCTGGCCGCCAACCGTATGGCTCGGGTTCAGGGTGTCGAACGGGTTCTGGAACACCATTTGCAGCTTTCCGATCTGCTTGGGATCACGCTCGCGCACCGGGATCTCGGCGATGTCCTTGCCTTCGTGGCGCACCGCTCCCTCGGTGGCGGTTTCAAGGCCCATGAGGACTTTGGCAAAGGTGGATTTGCCGCAGCCCGACTCACCGACGATGGCGACTGTCTCGCCCTCGCGGGCGCTGAAGTTGATCGCCTCGTTTGCCTTGACGAACTTGACACTCTCGCCGGAGATGATGGCGGCGATCGAGCGGTCATGGACCTCGTAGTACTTCTGCATGTTGTCCACTTCGAGCACCGTGTCGCCGAACTCCATTGGTTGCTTGGCTTCACCATGCGCAACCTCGGCGCCGTAGTCGATCTCGGTCCAGCGAACGCAGCGTACCCGGTGGTCGGTGGCGCTGGTGCCCGTGACCGAATCCATGCCGACAACGCCGCGGTCGCAGCGGCCGTCCTGGAAGAAGTCGCACCGCGGGCCGAAGTTGCAACCGGGCGGGCGCTCGTGGGGCAGCGGCAGCTGACCGGGGATGGGTTGAAGCGGCGACGCGTTCTTGTCCGCGGTGGGCAGCGGAATGCAGCCGAAGAGGCCGTGAGTATAAGGATGCTTGGGCCAGGTGAAGAGTGAATTGATGGTACCTTCTTCCACCACCTCGCCGGAGTACATGACGAAGACGCGGTCACAGACCTCGAGAATCAGCCCCAGGTTGTGCGAGATATATATCTGAGAGGTGCCAAACTTGCGGCTGATTTCGGCGATCAGCTTGGTGATCCCCGCTTCAACCGTCACGTCGAGGGCGGTGGTGGGCTCGTCAAGCAGCAGAAGGGACGGGCTGGACATCAGACCCATGGCAATGACGACGCGCTGCTGCTGGCCGCCGGAAATCTGGTGCGGATAAGCCGCCATGACCCGTTCGGGGTCGGGCAGGCGCACGTCGGTGAGCATCTGTACCGCACGATCATAGGCCTCGGCGCCGCTGAGATCTTCGTGGGTGATCAGGACTTCCTTGAGCTGATTTCCCAGCGTGAGGCTCGGATTGAGCGCGGCGAAAGGCTCCTGGTAGATCATTGATATGTGCTTGCCGCGGAGGTGCCGCAGCTCTTCCTCGTTGAGCTCGGTGAGCTCCACGCCTTTGAACTTGATGCTGCCGCTCTTGATCGTCCCGTTGCTGCCCATGTATTGCATGATGGCCATGGCAACGGTCGACTTTCCGCAGCCGGACTCTCCCACCAGCCCGATGCTCTCGCCCTTGTGAACGGTGAGGGAGAAGTCGATCACTGCGGGAATCTCGCCGGCACGCGTCCAGTAGGAAAGATTGAGATCCTTGATCTCGAGAACCGGCGCGCCTTCGTCAAACTTAAAAGCCATTGTGCTTACCTATCCGTCAGCCTCTCTCGTGGGATTCGAACTCCAGATTTCAGACGTTACGCGGTTTGGCAAATATCGTATGTCGTATTTCGGGAGGCAGGAAGTATTCCAATATACGATATCGGAGTATTCAATCCCTCAACGAAATCTCCCGCAAGCCGTCTGCCAGCAAATTGAAGCCGAGGATCAGCGAGGAGATGGCGATGCAGGGAAAGAGCGTCATATGCGGAAACGCCAGCGCGATCTGACGGGTCTCGTTGACCATCCCGCCCCAGTCGGGGTCGGGCGGTGGCATTCCCAGACCGAGAAAGCCCAGCACGCCGATGGTAATGATCACGTAGCCAAGCCTTAAGCACGCGTCGACGATCAGCGGTCCGCGAGCGTTGGGCAGAATTTCCACCAGCATGATGCGCCACGAGCTCTCGCCCCGGGTTTGGGCCGCAGCCACGTAATCCCGATTGCGCAGGTCGAGTACGAGACCGCGGACGATACGCATAATGCCCGGGCTGCTGGCAAAAATAATGGCCACCACGATATTGACCGGCGAGGCGCCGAAGGTGGCGATAATAATGACGTACAGCACCAGAACCGGAAACGAGAGAATGATGTCGGCAATACGCGAAAGGACGTCGTCCACCCATCCGCGGTAATAGCCGGCGGCGAGGCCCATCAAAATTCCGACCGCATAGGCGCAGAAGGTCGCCAGGGGCGCGTAAATCAACACTGTCTGCGATCCATAAACGATTCGGGAAAGGATATCGCGGCCCACGTGATCGGTGCCCAGAAGGAAAGTCGGAGTGCCCTCGGCCACCTCCATGCCGGGCCACCAGGGCGGACGCTGGTAGGCCAGCAGCGTGGCGTTGGGCTCGTAGGGCGCGAGCAGCGGCGCAAATATAGCCATCAGAGCCCATAACAGAATGATCCCGGCGCCGAACATGCCGACCCAGCTTTCTCTCAGCAGGGCGAAGGATTTCAGCGCGCGCATTAAAGCTGCGCCGGTGGTCTGAGCCGGGAGGGTAGTCGTCGTCGAATTAGCCACCTAAGCGTCCTCCCCTCAGCTGAAGCGGATGCGCGGGTTCAGGTAGGTGTACCCGACATCCGCTATCGTTTGCGTGGCCACGGCGACGAACACCGCCACCATGGCGCAGGCCTCGATCATGAAGATGTCGCTGGTGAGTGATGCTTCCAGCAGCAGCGCGCCAAAGCCCTTGTACGCGAACGCGAACTCCACCACGATGACTCCGGAGAGCAGCCAGTTGATCTGCAGCATGATTACGGTGAAAGGCGCGATCAGCGCGTTCCGTAACGCATGCTTGAGAATCACTTTGCGGTATGGCAGTCCTTTGAGCACCGCGGTGCGTATGTAGTGAGTGGTCATGACCTCGGCCATGGAAGCGCGGGTCATTCGCGCGACATATCCGAAGTCATAAATTACCAGCACCATGACCGGCAGCATCAGCTCCCTGAAGTTGAATCCGTCAGACATGCTGCTGGTGCCCGGAAGCAGCTTCCACCAGAAAACAAAAATAGTGGAGAGAAAGACCGCGCTGGCAAATTCGGGAACCGAGGTGGTGATGATGCTGGTGACGGAAATAGACCGGTCGAGCTTGGAGCCTTCGTTCATCCCCGCCAGAATGCCGAGAATGAGGGAGATGGGAATCATTACGGCGAAGGTCCAGAATCCGAGGATTGCCGTGTTCCACAGACGCGGCCAAAGGATCTCCGACACCGGGGTCTTGAAGCGGATGGATTCGCCGAAGTCCCCGGTAACGAAGTTGCCGAGCCATCGCAGGTAGCGCTCGTATAGAGGATCCAGGTATCCGTTCTGCTGCAGCCAGATATCCCTCTGCTCCTCGGACGAGTAGGGTCCGAGCACCATGGTGGCCACACCTCTTATGTCAATCTCCAGCAGAAGGAACAGGAGGATCGACACCACCACCATGGTGAGCAGCATGAATCCGATGCGCTTCAAGACAAATATCAGCATGGAATGGCGCCTCCCCCCAGCCAGCGGTGATTAGAGTCTCCGCTCATTTGAAGAATTTTGCGTTACCGTCGGCCGCGGCGCCGCGCGTTCCCCGCCCGCCTCGAATAGCCGGGCCTCCGCCGCGCGCGGACCCTCCCGGGGAGGCGCTTTCGCGCCTCCCCGGTGGTCAACGGTTACGACTTAGCCTACCGCGACGTCGTTGAGCTGATGATAAATGGTGGGGTGCATCTTGAAGCCGTGCACTTTGGTGCTGCCAGCGGTAAATACCGACCGCCAAAGCGGCTGCGCGATGACTGCGTCCTCCTGCAGGATTTTCTCCACCTTCTCCATCTTCTTTTTGCGCTCGGCGACGTCCAGCGTCGCGCCCGCGTCGTCCAGCGCTGCATCGAACGCCGGGTTGTTGTACTTGGATTCGTTCCAGGGCACGCCGGAGCGGTAGCCCAGGTTCAGCACCATCACGCCCAGCGGACGGTGGGTCCAGCCGGTCATACCGAAGGGGGTCTTGTCCCAGGTCTTCCAGTACTGGCTGCCCGGCATGACGTTGATCTTCACGTTGATACCCGCGGCCTTCCACATTTCCACCATGGCCTGAACCGCGTCGACTTCCCACTTCGAGTCATTATTGGTATCGATGGCCAGCTCGCCTTTGTGTCCCGACTCCTTGTAGAGCTGCCTGGCCTTTTCCAGGTCCTGCTTCAGCGCCGGCAGCTTGAAGTACTCGGGATGAATCGGCGCCACGTGGTGGTCTTCCGCCGGCGCGCCGCGCCCGCGGTAGGCCAGCTCCAGCACCCTGGCATGGTCGACCGACGCCTGAATTGCCTGACGAAGCATCTTGTTGTCGAAGGGCTTCTGCGTCACCTGCATGCGCGCGACCGCCGTTTGCGCGGTGATGGCTTCAAACAGCTGCACGTTGGGAATCGCCTTGATCACGTCCAGCTGGTCGACGAAAAGCTCGTAAACCAGATCCACCTGATTCGAAGCCAGCGCGCCGATAGCGGCGCCCTTGTCGTCGCCGAGATCGATGTACTGGATGGCGTCGAGGCTCACGTCGCCGCCCCAGTAGCTGCCGCGCTTTTTCAGCACCGCCTTCTCGCCGATTCGGTACTCGGCCAGCTCGTAGGGGCCGGTGCCGACGGGATTCTTGCTCAGGTCGCCGCCCATCTCCTCAAACTTCCGATGCACGATGGCGGTGGGATAGTTGTAGAAGTTTTCCGGGATGGAGAGCTCGGCGCGATTCAGGTAGAGGCGCACCGTGTGCGAGTCGATCTTCTCCACCGCGCCGGACATCATCCTCTTCGTCTTCTTACCGTCGGAGCCCTCGACTTCCTCCACCATGGAGGCGAACAGGCCGATGTTGGACGAGCCCGTGTCAGGGTTCAGCCAACGCTCGAGGTTGAATACCACATCGTCGGCGTTGAACTCGTCGCCGTTGGACCACTTGATGCCCTTGCGCAGATTGAAGGTCCAGGTCTTGAGATCGTCGGAAGCCTTCCAGCTCTCCGCAAGATACGGCCGGGTGATGTTGTCCGGGCCGGTGATGGTCATGTACTCGACGATTTGACGCGAAACGTTGGACTTCGGCACCCAGTCAAAAGTCGAAGGGTCGGTCATCTCCTGGACGCGCATCGCGCACTTCAGCACACCGCCCTTCTTCATCGCCGCCTGCGCGGACGGAACCATAGACTGACCTGTAATCGCGCCGGCGATGGTATACGCGGTGGTGGCGGAGAGGCCGAGCATGGTCGAGGTCCAGAGGAAGTCGCGGCGGGAAATCTTCCCCTTTCGCAGATCATCCTCAAGCTCCGGGATGTAGGGGTGGGGATATTTCTTTCGTTCCCCCGTACGAAGGTACGGGAACTTTCGGTCTTTTTTCGCCATGATTGAGACGTCCTCCGTTATCTCGTTTTTTGGTGCGGAATTCGGACGCGGACGCCGCGCAAGGGGGGGGGTGGGCGCGGCCGAATTCGGATTGTCGAGGAAAGTACTAACTTTTCGGCAGCTGGCACCTTAGCCCATTGTAAAGGCCACTGCAACGACGCGACCCCGGATCATCGCAGAGATGAATACGGTGGTCGTCATCGCGCAGATTTCGTCTCCCCTCACCACTCCCAGATTACCCCGGAAGAGAGCTAGATTTCGCATCTGCAGTACCTTTAAGCGCCCGTGGTTCGCGGCTAGCATACGGCGTTCTCTGCCATCAGGGGGTGGGATGATGATCCAACGAACCGGAGGCGGGCGTGCCGGCCGCAAGTT
Organism: uncultured Gammaproteobacteria bacterium; assembly: GCA_947258715.1. Lineage (GTDB taxonomy): Bacteria > Pseudomonadota > Gammaproteobacteria > HK1 > HK1 > CAMYJH01. The sequence goes on along the minus strand of CAMYJH010000003.1, from coordinate 147,689 downwards.
CTCGGCCCGTGGCGGAATCTCACAGCGGCCCTGGACGCGGCTTCGCAATCCCTATTCGCCCATCGAGGTGTTGAGCGCCGAAGAGGTGGAAAGGATTCATCGGGCCTCGGTGGAGATCCTCGAAGACATCGGCATCGCGTTTCTGCTTCCCGAAGCCTTGGATATTCTTCGCCGCGCGGGCGCCGACGTGGATGCCGGCTCACAGATGGTTCGCTTCGACCGCGCATTGGTGGAGGAGAGCGTTTCACGCGCGCCATCGCAGTACACATTGCATACGCGCAATCCGGAACACGATCTCACCTTTGGCGGAAACCACATCAACTTCGCTACCGTCGCCAGCGCGCCCAACGTTTCGGATTTGGAACGCGGCAGACGGCCAGGCAATTTCGCCGATTACCTAAATTTGGTGAAGCTGGCCCAGTGCCTGAACGTGGTGCATTTTTGCGGCGGTTATCCGGTGGAGCCCGTGGACTTGCCGCCGGAAACGCGACACCTGGACGCGCTGCATGCCTTTGCGACTCTCACGGACAAAGCCTTCCACGCCTACTCGCTCGGGCGCACCCGGATACTCGACGGAATCGAGATGGCGCGCATCGCGCGCGGCATTTCCGAGCAACAGCTTTTAAAGCAGCCGAGCCTTTTCACGATTGTGAATTCCAGCTCGCCGCTTCGCATCGACGGCCCAATGCTCGAGGGCGTCATCGAGATGGCGCGTCACAATCAAATCGTGGTGATCACGCCGTTCACGCTTGCTGGGGCCATGGCGCCCGCGACCATCGCCGGGGCGCTGGCGCTGCAAAACGCCGAGGCGCTTGCCGGCATAGTATTCGCGCAAATTGTTAGTCCTGGCGCGCCCTGCATGTACGGCGGATTCACTTCCAACGTGGACATGAAAACCGGGGCTCCGGCGTTCGGCACGCCTGAGTACACGCAGGCCGCCCTGGCAAGCGGTCAGCTGGCACGGCGGTACGGGCTGCCTTACCGATCATCCAACGCCAACGCCGCCAATGTGGTTGATGCCCAGGCGGCGTACGAGTCCGAGATGTCGCTGTGGGGCGCAGTCATGGGCCACGCCAACATGGTGATGCACGGCGCGGGGTGGATGGAGGGCGGGCTCTGCGCTTCTTTCGAAAAAATGGTGCTGGATGCAGAGCTGTTACAAATGATGGCGGAAGTGCTCAAGCGCATAGACGTCAATGACGAGACGCTCGGGCTCGACGCCATTCGCGAGGTCGGGCCCGGAGGACATTTCTTCGGCGCTCAGCACACGCTCGCTCGTTATGAAACCGTATTTTACCCGCCCTTAGTTTCCGACTGGAGCAACTTCGAAAACTGGCAGCAGTCCGGCGCACGCACCGCCACCGAGAGAGCGCACACCTTGTATAAGGCGATCCTTGCGGATTACGAGGAGCCGGTGCTGGACCCCGCGCGGAGGGAGGAGCTCGACGCCTTTGTAAGCAGACGAAAGGCAGAGGGCGGAGCAATCGAGACCTGACGGTAACTTGCGTTTCAATTACAGCGGAAATTCCACCGGCTCCTTCGGCCTGAAAAGATATCGGGCGAAAATTTCGCCGTATCCTCGGAATACATACCGGTCTCGCGGGTATTCTCGCGCCCGCGCGGGCAACTGATACCAGGCTACCCCCGGCTCAGCGTGGTGAACCGCGTGCAGGTTGTTGTTGAGGTAGAGCAGCGACATCAGCCGGCCGCTGTCGACCATTACTGTGCGCTCTTCGTGATCAAAGCTCGCCTGGTGCTCAGCAAAAGATCTCAGCAGGGTCAGGGAAATGCCGGGATACGCAAAGCAGAAAATGTACTCGAGCACGCTCAGTCCGCAGATGCCACAAGCCCATCCAATAACCAGCGCACCGCTGGCAGCGTGCATGATCCAAATCCGGGCGTTCGAAAAGTCTCGCTTCAAGAACTGGCGGCCCTCTCTCTCGATCAGGCCTTTGACGCAGACCACGGGGCCAATAAGCAGGCGCCCGATGAGCGTGTTGTTGGCGATCAGGAAAAGCCGGCGCAGGTTGCCGCAGGCCTTCCACCCGGATCGGGTCAGGTAGAAAGACTCGGGATCCTCCACCGGATCGGTGATAACGCCGGTGTCATGGTGCCTCAAGTGGGTTTGACGATAGAGGGGAAACGGCAGCCACAGCCACAGGCTTGGGAACACCAGCAGCTCGTTCAGCGCCCGGGACGGGGTGGGGTGGCCGTGAACCACCTCGTGCTGGAGGGAACCGTGCCAAGCGGTGATATAGCCCCCCGCGAGCACCAGCGCCCACCAGGGCAGTGCCTCGTGATTCAGGGTCAGAGCGCCAAAAGCAAGATAAATGACCGCGGCGACGGCAAGAGTCGGCCACTCCCAGCGCTTGCTTCCAGTCCCGTTCAAACGCGCCTCCGGGAATCGGGTCCTGTTGTCACATCACCGCCATGATGTCGTTGGCTTCCAGGCTACGAGGCGGGATCGGACGCGCAACGGGCGTTCGCGCATAAAACGGGACAATTCGCAGCGTAATGTAAAAAACGATGCATAATCGCAACATATGCGGTAAAAATAATTCAGATTAGGACTGAAAGGAGAGATAAATTGGGTAAGCGCGAAACCCTGGATAATTTTCGCCAGCGGTTGCGGTCTGTCATCGAGCACTCGGGCCTGAGCAAGACGGCCTTCGCCACCCAGGTCGGTACCGATCGCTCGACTCTGTCGCAGCTTCTGGCCAAGCACGGAAAGCGGCTGCCGCGGGCGGAGACCATTGTCGCCATCGCTCGCAGCGCGCAGGTAAGCGTGGACTGGCTTCTCGGCCTAACCCAGGAGGGCCAGCTCGGCGCCGACGTGGTCAACGAGGCGGTGGCCGTCGAGCACGGCGCGGGCTCGCTGGCCGATCCCAGGCTTTATCAATGGCATGCGGAAGCAGCGGGATACAAGATCCGATATGTGCCCTCCACCATTCCCGATCTGCTCAAGACCGAAGAAGTAATTCGTTTCGAATATCAGGGACGACTTCCGCTGCGTCCCGAGGCGCGAATCGAGCTGGCGGAGGCGCGACTGGCTTACAGCCGCCGGCCGGAAACGGACCTGGAGGTATGCAGCCCGGTGCAGTCGCTGGAGTCTTTCGCCCGTGGCGAAGGTATCTGGAGGAAGCTGCCCATCGCTGTGCGCCGGGCTCAGCTCGACAGCATGGCAGAGCTACTTGAGGAGCTTTATCCGACCCTGCGCTGGTTTCTTTTCGACGGGCTCAATCGCTATTCGAGCCCGCTGACGATTTTTGGACCATTGAAAGCGGCTTTGTATCTGGGCGACATGTTCCTCGTTTTCAGAGCTAACGAGCACATCCGCGTGCTGACCAAGCATTTCGACGATCTCATACGCGCCGCCAGCGTGCAGCCCCACGAAACCAAAGACGTGATCCTGAAGCTGAGAAAAGAACTGGACTGAATTCTCGACGCGCGATGTAAATGAAGATGACCGCAACCGCCAGTCTGCCCATGTACGATCTTCACGAGCTCCGCGCGCAGACGGATGGGCTATGGCGGCATTTGGCACGCGCCATGCGGCGTGAAGGAGTTGAAGACGTTCCGCATTCCCTCACCCGACAGGATCCCTACCATCTGCTTTGGAGCCGACACAACCTGCTGTTCAGCCAGACCTGCGGCTATCCAATGCTGCACCAGTACCGCTCCGTGCTGCGCCTGGTGGGGACCCCTCGCTATCTCGCCGCAGGATGCCGAGGTTCTGACTATTGCAGCCTCGTCTTGGTGCGGGCTGAGATAGAGCACCAAGATATTGGCGCCTATCGGGGTGCGGTGTGCGCAGTGAATTCTCCACATTCACAGTCCGGCTACAACGCCCTGCGGGCGCTGATAGCGCCGGCGGCGAAGAACAGTCGTTTTTTCTCCAAAGTCAGGTTGACCGGCAGCCACATCAACAGCATCACATCCGTCGCCGCCGGCGAGGCAGACATCTGTGCGGTGGATTGCGTGACCCACGCCTTGCTCAGCCGTTATCGGCCTTCCGCCCTCGAAGGAACTCGCGTGATGAGCTACACACCGCGCTGCCCCGGATTGCCGTTCGTGACTCGTGTAGATCTTGATGCGGATCAGTTCGACCGTCTGCGCGCCGCGGTGCACGAGGCGCTTGGGGATACCGTAGGTGAAGAGATCCGCGCAGCACTGTTGATTGATGGCGTGGATGACACGGCGCTCGAAGACTACCAAGTGGTTCTGGAGATGGAATCCGCGGCGGCGGAATGGGGCTATAACAAGATCCGCTGAAGCTGCGAGAACAACGCCGCCAGGCCCCGTTTTGTACACCACGTCAGCCCACTTCGTAGATGTAATAAGGCCAGTCGCCGGCATCGGGCGGAAGCGGTAGCCGGATCCATGCGGGCATCGACATCGCACGGTCGGTCAAGACCAGGCCCTCGCGTTGCACCAGCCTGTCGATCAGCGGCGCGATGGAGTTGGCCAGGCGCGCGTCGCGTGCAGGATCTTCGCTGCCGATATCGGCGTGCGCAAGAGCCGCTGTATGCCCCGTGCGCGCTGCGTGCGCCGGAAGAGTGATGAGGAATTCTCCGAGGATCAGGTGCTCCGGGTCCGGGCGCACGTCTTCGGCGCAGTGCAGGGTCCTGTCGAAGGCAAAGATTTCCCGCTGCGGAAACTGCTTACGCAGAAAATCATAGGTGCGGCCTTTTCCAAGCCCGATCTCCAGTATCGCGCCTGCGCGGTCAGCGACGGCTGCGCCGGCGAAGCGCAGGCAGGCGCGCTGTGTACAAAGGCGCTCGATCATGCGAGATAAACGGTCGTGAGAAATCGACATTTATTCAGATGTGTGGTTCAAGAGATATGACAAATTTTGCTTGTTAACTCAGGGCAATACATCGAGAGCCCGAAACTATTTCACTGGTTGCGGCCGTTCCGGGCCGGCGGTACCGGAGCTATACTGCCAGCGTTTCCACTCGAGTCCCGTTCCGGCCGGGCCTGACCCGGAGGCCATGATGAAGAATGGATTACCCGAATCGGTCACCTATGTTGTCATTGGTGGTGGCGTGCACGGGCTCAGCACGGCCTGGCACCTTGCCATGGAACTCAAAGCCAAAGGCAAGGGCAGCGGCAGGGACATTCTCCTTCTGGACAAGGCTCAACCGGGCGCCGGGGCGACCGGAATTGCGTGCGGCTGCGTGCGCAACTTTTACATGACCGAGCCCATTCACGCCATCCTGCGGCATTCCGTAGACGTCTGGAACTACGATCCCGTGGCTTTCGGGTTCCAGCAGGTGGGCTACATCTCCTGCGGCGAGGCGAACCAGATTGCGGACTACGAACGGATCCACAAAAGCCAGAACAGCGGCGAGCGCTATGGTGTAAGCATCTACTCCGGGGTCGAGGTCGAAGGATACGAAATCACCAACGGCCAGGTCAGCGCAGTGCGCACCAACCGCGGTAGCGTGCGCTGCGAGGTGGCGGTGCTCGGTCTCGGTGCATGGATGCCGCACCACTGGAAGATGCTGCAAAAACCGCTGAAGATCGATGTGGGTTACCGTGACGGCTCCGAGGTCAAAGACAAAGACATGTGGACCTACTGGCGGCTGGAGGAAGGAGAGATCTACTACGACGGCCCGTACTACACCCAAGACAACCGTAATCCCCCGGTGCTGCACATCGAGCTGATGAATACGCCGGTCAATGACCCGGTCGAGGACAAGGAGCTCAAGGACAACGTCTACGTCTACTGGAAGAATGGCACCGAACGCATGGAAAGACCCGGTATCCAGGGCGGCGCCATTCCGGTGATGATTGGGCCGGACGCTAGCGTGGAGCCCTACGGGCACGCCAATGACGCCTACCAGGCGGGGGAGGATTTTGCCGACTACATCACCGCCTGCATGGGCATGTTCATGACGCGCTTCGAAGATATTCGTCCCGATTTTAAACAGCGAAGAAACGGGGGCATCGGCGCATTCACGCCCGACAACGTTCCCATCGTGGACTGGATTTTGCCCAACGTTTTCATGATTGCCGACTCGAACCACGGATTCAAAATGACCGGATTGGGTAGCGCGGTGGAGGAGTTGAAACCCTTCGCCTTCAGTAGATACGAACGGGGCCAGGCGTTTGGTTCGGGCACCACGCACTGTCCATGGGTATGAATCGTTATGCGTGACCAGTAACGCGAATTTTAACAAAGCCCGCCCTGGGGTCGGGCCTCCGTCATAGCATCGGACCGGCTCGCTCGCGATTGCTTGAGTTAGGACGCCCGGAAAGCGTCTATTCTTGACTGGTGAACGACAACTCCCCACGCCTGAGTCGCCGCCCTGCCTGGCTCACGGACTCTGCCATCGTCCTCATCGCCGCCAACCTGGTGCCGCTGGCGGGGGCGGTAATTTTGCACTGGACCGTGTTCGAAATCGTGGTCTTGTTTTGGGCGGAGAACGTCATCATCGGCGCGCTCAACGTGCTTCGCATGCTGATGGCATCGGGTGGAAAACTCGTGAACGGGTTGTTCAAGATTTTCATGATTCCGTTTTTCATTTTTCATTACGGCATGTTCACTTTTGTTCACGGCGTATTCGTTTTCACGCTGTTTGGCGGTGAGGAGCTGGAGTCGGCCAGGTTTCCAAACGATATCGAACCGATGTTGAATTCCGTTCTGCACCTCGGCTTGGGCATACCTTTGATCGCACTTTTCTTGAGTCACGCATTTTCTTTTTTCTGGAACTACGTTGGCAAGGGCGAGTACCTCAACGCTGACGCCAAGTCTATGATGGTGCGTCCCTATGGCCGCATCTTTGTGCTGCATGTCACCATCATCATCGGCGGCTTTTTCCTTTTGTCGCTGGGCTCCCCTCTCGCGGGTCTGATACTTTTGGTACTGTTGAAACTGGTCTTCGATCTCCGGGCTCACCTGAAAGAGCACAAAGATAAGCTCAAGCCTGCGACCCAGGATGAGCCGAGCTTTAATCAAATCCTGGCGCAGCTAAAAGTGGCTAAGCGGGGCGCGCAGCGCGCGCCGGTTAAATCAGCGTCCAGGGAATCCGATCTAGAAGCGTGAATGTCGGCGGCTTTTACCCACCGATATAGGACATTTCCACTTTCGGCAAGTTTACCGTTCGTGAGGTGCGGACCTCCGAGTAGCGATCATCCCGGCGGTTCCATACGGATTGCAGGGTGCCGAGAATGTACTCGTCGGAGGCCTCGCTTCTCAACAGTCGGCGCAGATCGTGACTGACTGCCGCAAACAGGCAAGTGTAGAGCTGGCCTTTGGCGGACAGCCGTGCGCGGGTACAGTTTGCGCAGAAAGGCTGCGTGACCGAAGAGATGATCCCGATCTCGCCTGAACCGTCCCGATAGCGCCATCGTTTTGCGACTTCGCCTTTGTAGTTCGCACTCGCCGGCTCGATGGGAAGCTCAGCGTTGATCAAGCGCATGATCTCGGCCGCTGAGACCACGTCGTCCAGGCGCCACCCGTTGGTGTTGCCTACGTCCATGTATTCGATGAATCGTACGATGTGGCCCGTGCCTTTGAAATGTCGCGCCATGGGCAGGACCGCGTGCTCGTTCACGCCGCGCTTGATCACCACGTTTACTTTCACCGGCGTGAGTTTCGCAGCGGCGGCATTCTCAATGGCATCGAGCACGCGGGCGACCGGAAAGCCGACGTCGTTCATCGCCTTGAAGGTGGGATCGTCTAAAGCGTCGAGGCTGACCGTGATTCGATGAAGTCCCGCGTGTTTGAGCAGTCGCGCACGTTCAGGGGTCAGCACCGAACCGTTGGTGGTCAAGGTGAGGTCCTTGATCCCCTTCAGTTTCGCCAGCATCTCGACCAGCACGTGAATGTCTCGGCGAAGAAGCGGCTCCCCGCCGGTGAGCCGGATTTTTTCCACCCCACACTGAATAAATAGCGACGACACCCTGGCAATCTCTTCAAAGGTCAGGAGTGCCTTGCGGTCCAGGAACTGGTGGCTGGCGCCGAAGATCTCTCGAGGCATGCAGTAGGCGCAGCGAAAGTTGCACCGATCCGTGACCGAGATTCTCAGATCCTTCAGCCGACGGGAAAAGTTGTCTCTCGCTGGTGTCAGTAATGTCGTCATTCCGGATCCTGTGCCGTTCGAGATTCTTGTTCCGGATCCTCGCTTCCGCGGTTCGATTTCGGCGTCCACGAGATTCGGCATTATACCGTCAAGGCCCGCGGAACAGCTTGCTTTTCAAGGCTGCGTAGTCGCAGGCGGCGGGTAAAGCAACAGTCTGGGAAAGCTAAAGTTTTTCCCCTGGACTGCCGAAAAAAGCCCAGCAGCCGGCTCACCGCACCGCGCTCGGCCACCCGAGACAGGCCTCGCGGGGGCGGGGGTCTTTTGTCGCCCGCCAGCTCGAACTCCGGGCGCGGCAGGCGAATACCTTAACCGGAGGTCTGTCTGGAAGCCAAGCTCAACGAGGAATTCGATACCCTGGAAACCCAGGGCCTTCGGGTCGAAGACGTCAAAGCCGCCATGGTGGATAGAGACCAGCAGCGGAACAGCTACGTCGGGCGGAATCGGGTTCGATATCTATACGACCAGGGCAAGTTTGCCATTCTGGGCAACTTGGGCGTCGGAGCCGTTCTCGCCTTCGCGCTTTCCGGCGTCGTGACTCGTGCGTCACTTATTGCATGGATTTTGGCGCTGTTGCTCGGCAGTTTTCTACGCTCGGTTGTTGCCGTAGCCTACTATCGCCAGCCAAAGCGGAAGCGCCGTCGCGAAATCTGGCGTTACGCCACCATCGTCGGCTCAATGATCATGGGTTGCGTTTGGGGCCTGACCGGCCTCCTCTTTGCGCCCCAGGTGTCCGCCGAGTATCTGCTTCTCATCTGCTTTGCCCTTGGCGGCGTCACCCTGGCCGCGATTCCGTTGCTGGCGCCACTGCTGTCTGCATTCCTGGCTTTCATGTTCACCTCGTCCACGCCGATGACGCTGTGGCTGCTCGGAAGCGGTAATGAGGTTTATTTTTCCATGGCGATGCTGGCGCTGGTCTACGCCGTGGTCATGGTTGGACTCGCGGTGCATTTTCAGCGCAGCACGGTGCGGGCGTTGAAATTGGGATTCGAAAAATCCGACCTGGTCAAACGCGTATCCCGCGCCAAGGAGAAAACCGAGGCGACAAACCTGCAGTTGGAGGACGAGATCCAGGAACGCCTTGAGGTCGAAGCGGCGCTGAGAAAAAGCGAGGCACGTTTCAGAAGCGCTTTCGACGATGCGCCCATCGCCATGGCCCTTCTGGATTCAGAGGGCCGTTTTTTCGAACTCAACCGGATCTTCGAAGCAATGCTCGGCTACGAGCCCAGCGAGCTGAACGGCAGCCTGTTTAAGGACATCACGCATCCTGACGACGTCGAAATGAGTTTGAAAAAGTACCGGTCCATGATCAACGGCGAGGTCGATCATTACCAGGTCGAAAAACGCTTTCGCCACAGAGACGGTAAGACTATATGGGGACTGCTGAGCGTCTCGGTGGTGCGGGACAGCGGCGACGCGCCCATTCATGCCATCTCCCAAATCCAGGACGTCACAGAATCTCATGCCATGTCCGAGCGGTTGAGCTACCAGGCCAGCCACGACGCGCTTACGGGACTAGTCAACCGCCGCGAGTTCGAGCGGCGCGTAGAGACCGCAATCAGCGCCTCCGCCGAGGAAGACTGCGAGCACGCTCTGTGCTATCTGGACTTGGACCAGTTCAAAATCATCAACGACAGCTGCGGCCATGTCGCCGGCGACGCGCTGCTCAAACAGCTGGGGAGCATACTGAAAACGAAGGTGCGGCGTTCCGATACGATCGCCAGGCTCGGCGGTGATGAGTTTGGCATTCTGATCGAACGCTGTCCCAGCGAAGAGGCGCGCAAGATTGCGGATGAGGTGCTGGATGCTGTTCGCACCTTCCGTTTTAGCTGGGAAGACAAGACTTTCACGATAGGCGCAAGCGTTGGCCTGGTGCCTATTACTTCCGGCGAGGAGACGGTAACGGATCTGCTCCGGCTCGCCGATTCAGGCTGCTACGCGGCTAAGGGTCACGGCCGGAACCGGATCCACGTCTGCGAGCCCGGAGATCTGGAAGTTGCGCGCATGCAGGGGGAGATGCAATGGGTCGGGCGCATTAATAACGCCTTGGAGCACGGCAGCATGCGGCTGGCATTTCAGCCCATCGCGCCGGTATCGACGATGATCCGAAACGGAAGCCACCACGGAGAACTGCTGCTTCGAATCGTCAACGAAGACGATCCTGACACGTTTCACCCGCCGGGCGCGTTCTTGAGCGCCGCCGAGCGTTACGATATGGCCAGCCGTATTGATAGGTGGGTGGTTGGAACCGCCTTCGACTGGTTCAAGCGACACCCTGGCAAGCTAGATTCCCTGAACTTCTGTTCCATCAACATTTCCGGACAATCTCTTGTCAACGAGGATCTGCTCGATTACCTGACTTCGGTCTTCAAGCAGGGCCATATACCTGCAAACAAGATATGTTTTGAAATCACCGAGACGGCAGCCATCGCGAATCTTTCGGATGCAGTTAGATTCTTCGAGTCGCTACGTTCCCTCGGATGCCTGTTCGCCCTGGACGATTTTGGCAGTGGTATGTCGTCTTACGCTTATCTGAAGACTCTTCCAGTGGATTTCCTCAAGATTGACGGCGTATTTATCCGCGATATCGCCAAAGATCCCATTAATCGCGCCATGGTGCAGTCAATCAACGAAATTGGCCAGGTCATGGGCAAGAAGACCATTGCCGAGTTTGTCGAAGACGAGGAGATCCTCAAAGTACTGCGTCAAATCGGCGTCGACTATGCTCAGGGGTACGGAATCGGGCGGCCCCGGATGCTGGACGACCTGGGCGAGGTCGATTTTTCCGCGCGCGCCGCCTGATCCAACAACGACCATCCCGAAGTTCAGTCGGGGTTCATAGACTTCGCAACCTCGAAACTCAGCGCCGCGCGTCGCGACGCGACTTCCCCAGCTGTACTTTATTCATTCGCTTGCTCCGGTCGTAGATTGCGGTCCTTGGGATTGGACTTTTGCTCTCGTTTACTCCGGCTGCGTTCGGCGCCAGGATCTGGTTACACAAAAAAGCGCCATTTCAAGTATTGAACTGCTTTTTCTTCAGAAAGCAGATATCGATAGTTTAGACTTGAGCCTCGAAGAAGATCATGGCTCGGTCGGGCTCGGTCTCAAAGCGCACGGCGAGAACAAAGTCATCATGCCGTTAATGGACTATATGCCGCTGTGCAACACGGAAAAACTATTCAACGTTCTCAATCGTTGTCTGGAGCGCGCAAGCTCTCGTGGTGTCAAGGCCATGCGCGACTTCCAATATGAGTACTGGCACGTCGTGCCGTCGGAGTTCGCCGCCTCGAGGCTGTTTCGGCCGCAGACCAAAACGCCCGCGGTTGTTAGTTCCGAATCTGCTATTTAAATCGTCGTTCGTTCGCAGCTATACCGATCACATGCTTGAGCACTGTCGGAGGCCATTTTTCAGTCCGAGAATCGGGATCAGGCAATCCTTCGAGCAGCGGGAGGCGGAAGACGCCGACGACGCCCCGGCACCGGGGAGCATTCAATCTGACGTGGTGGAAGCATACCGAGAGTCCACGCTCGAATTCTCGGGGCGGGGCGAGCTGGGAGGCTTCAGCGAGCAAAGATGTAGTGAATGGCTTTGAAATAACTCCGCTTTGTCGCTAGGCTTCTGATTAACGCTTTCCCCACCCGCGGGGGTGGCTGCTCGGATGGGAGGATGCGCATGCCCCCTGAAGTTGCGATGATTTTGTGCGAATTTCCGCTACGCTTGCATCCAGTGAGTCAGTCGCTGCTGGAAAGCTTCGTTGCCGGACTAATCTCGACGCCCGAGTTTCTTCGATTCTTCTCGCTTCCAAATTCAGACTACATTCCGCTTGCCCAATGCTTCGTAACTGCACTCACGGGATAGCGATCACCTGAGCATTGGACCCATAATTGCTGGCGCGCTGCGCACAATGCCCCCCACAAAATAGCGCCTTAGAAGAATAGAGGACGGATTATTTGCTCGTCGTTGATGGCAAGAGCCTCGACCTAGAACGTTATCGCGCGATTGTCTTTGACGGGTCGCGCTGTGTGCTGGATAACATGGCCCGGGATCGTGTCGAGGCCGCGCGTCAGACCGTGCTCGAGACGCTGGATCAAGAAGAGCCGGTTTACGGAGTCAACACCGGATTCGGCGATCTGGCCAGGGTGAGAATCGCGGCGGACAAGCTGGCGCTGCTGCAAGAACGTCTAATCCTGAGTCATTGTGCCGGGGTGGGAGCGCCGCTGGACCCGGCCGCGGTTCGTGGCATGCTCCTGCTGCGCGCAAACACTCTTGCACGGGGCCATTCCGGCGTGCGCCCGGAAATTATCGATGCGCTGCTTTCGTTGCTGAATGCGAATGTATTGCCGCTGGTGCCAAGCCGCGGATCCGTCGGCGCCAGTGGCGACTTGGCGCCGCTCGCGCATCTTGCGCTGCCGCTTTTAGGCAAGGGCAGCATGCTGGTGGGAGAAGAAACGGTCGCCGCCACGGAAGGTCTTGCCCGCGCGGGACTCGAACCTTTCACCCTCGAGCCCAAGGAAGGACTCGCTCTAATCAACGGTACCCAGGCCATGACGGCGCTGCTTGCGAACGCGGTGATTGCGGTTCGAAGGCTGGTGCGTATCGCGGATCTGGTCGCCGCCATGTCCGTGGACGCCCTGCGCGGGACCGACGCCGCTTTCGATCCCCGGCTCCACGCCTTGAGACCTTATGCCGGTCAGCGCGCGAGCGCCAATAACCTGTTCACGCTTCTTTCCGGCTCTGAGATACGCGAATCCCATCGCATCGGAGACGTGCGCGTTCAGGATCCTTACAGCTTGCGCTGTGCGCCGCAGGTCCACGGCGCGGCGCGGGACGTGTTGTTCGATGTGGAAAGCAAGCTCGCCATCGAGTTGAACGCGGTGACCGACAACCCGCTCATTTTTCCCGAGGACGGTGTAATCATTTCCGGCGGCAATTTTCATGGCCAGCCCATTGCCATTGCAGCGGACATTCTGGGCATGGCGGTGGCGGAACTCGGCACCATCAGCGAGCGGCGAATAGAGAAACTCACCAACACGGCGTTTTCGGGATTGCCTCCATTCTTGGTAAAAGATGCCGGCCTCAATTCTGGATTTATGATCGCCCAAGTCACCGCCGCCGCTCTCGCCAGCGAGAGCAAGGGACTGGCGCACCCGGCGTCGGTTGACTCGATTCCGACGTCGGCGGACAAAGAAGATCACGTGTCCATGGGCATGGGTGCCGCTCTCAAGCTGGGGACCATTGTTTCCAATACGACGACGATCCTTTCCATAGAGTTGCTCTGCGCTGCCCAGGGAATCGATCTGCTGCGGCCAATGCGCACCAGCGCTGCGCTGGAGGCGCTGCACGCCGCTGTGCGGGAGCGCATCGAATTCTGGAAGGAAGATCGGGAAATAGCGCAGGACATTTCCCGCGCGGCCGAATTCTTGGACCAGATCGACCCCTTTATCGACGCGCTGGACTGAGCTCCATCATCGATGATCTTCGAACTCGATCAGCGTCGGCGGATGTCCGATGGCCTCTAGGAAGCGCAGCAAATCTGCTGATCCAATGGTAGTGGTCATGGCATTGGTAAGCGGGTGCAGGTTGATGCATGAGCTGTCGAGGAGAGCGCCGTCCAGCGCAACCTGCACAGAGCCCGTGTTGTCATTGACGGCGGCGAATGTCGTTACTGCCCCCGGCATGACGCCGAGATACTTCATTAGACGTTGAGGACTCGCAAACGAAAACCGTCCGGCACCCAGCTTTTCAGCCAACCATTTGAGATCCACCGCCCGATCTTCGAGGCAAGTGACCAGCCACATCACGCCTTTCTTGTTTCGCAGAAACAGGTTCTTTACATGTGCACCGTCCGAGTCGCCGCGCGCGCGCTTCGATTGTTTAACCGTAAACACAGGCTCGTGCTCGAAGCTCGCATGGGCGATACCCAGCGATTCGAGCTTGGTCAGGAACTCGGCAGGAGAGAGAGGTGTGCCGCCGTCGACGAGGATCGGCTCGATCTCGCGTGTGTCGTTCATCAGCACGTCAGTTAGTCAGCACGTCAGTTAGTCAGCAGGATCTTGCCGATGTGCCTGCTGCTCTCCATCAGCGCGTGGGCTTCCGCCGCCTTGTCGAGTGGGAAAGTCGCGTGGATCACCGGCTTCACCGTTCCCTTTGAAAGCAGCGGCCAGACCTTGGCTTTTAAGGAGGCCGCAATTTGGGCCTTCTGCGAAACGCTTCTCGGGCGCAGTGTCGACCCAGTAATAGTGAGCCGCTTGAGCATCACCGGAAGCAGATTCATCTCCACCTTGGGTCCGTGCTGCAGCGCGATCTGCACCAAACGCCCCTCAACGGCGAGGCATTTGAGATTCCGCGGCAGGTAGTCCCCGGCCACCATGTCGAGGATCAGGTCCACGCCTTTGCCCTCGGTCAGCGCCTCGATGCGCTCGACGAAATCGTCCTGACGATAGTTGATCGCGGCGTCGGCGCCCAGCTTTTCGCAGGCTGTACATTTTTCCGCCGTGCCGGCGGTGGCATAGACGGTGGCGCCGAAGGCTTTGGCCAGCTGAATGGCGGTGGTGCCGATGCCGCTGCTGCCGCCGTGAACCAGGAAGCGCTCTCCGCTTTTGAGTCCGCCGCGGTCAAAGACGTTGGTCCAAACGGTGAAAAATGTTTCCGGCAGCGCGGCGGCGCTGACCCCATTCATCCCGTCGGGCCAGGGCAGGCAGAGCGCTGCAGGCGCGAGGCAGTATTCCGCGTAGCCGCCTCCGGCCACCAGCGCGCACACCAGTTCCCCGATGCCTGGCGAAGACACCCCGCTGCCGACGGCCACCACCTCACCGGCGATTTCCAGTCCGGGCGTATCCGGCGCGCCGGGGGGCGGTGGGTACATGCCTTTGCGCTGCATCACGTCGGGACGGTTGACTCCGGCCGCGGTCACCCGCACCAGCACTTCTTCCGCACCGGGAGACGGCAGCGGTCGCCGCGCCGGCTTCAGTGCCTCCGGCCCACCCGGCTCCGGGATATCGATGACGATCATCTCCTTGGGAAGCGCGTCCGGCATTTAGAGGTCTCCTGGAAACATTTGAGTGAGGGTAAACACTTCTGGAAAGCCCCAAATTCGTAAACCCTAACTCGGAAACGAGTTAGAGTCAGGCATCAGGTCGGGTCGGATTCAGATTGCAGCCCGCGGACGACGAAAAACGGATTGGCGAAGTCCGGTTTGCCGTAGGTAAACGGCTCGTTGTCCACGGTGGTGACGCTTCCGCCCGCGGCGTTGACGATGGCGTGACCCGCGGCCACGTCCCATTCCATGGTTCGCCCGAGCCGGGGGTAAAGGTCGGCGGCGCCCTCGGCGACGCGACAGAACTTGATCGAAGACCCGGCCGAGATCTGCTCTTTAATCTTGAACTTCTCCAAAAACGCGTCGGTCTTTGAGTCCCGGTGCGATCGGCTTGCCACCACCACCAAACCGTCGCCTGGTTTGCGGCAGCGGATGCGCTCTGAGTCGCGGGCTCCGCGTCGCCGCCAGGCGTCGCCGTTGCCGTCGCACCAGTAGCTTTCCTCGAGAACTGGCACATGAATTGCGCCTACTAAGGGGGCGGACTTTTCAACCAGAGCGATGTTGACGGTGAACTCGCCGTTGCGACTGACGAACTCCTTGGTGCCGTCTAAGGGATCCACGAGGAAGAAGGGCGCGCCTTCGATCTTCGGAATACGTCCTTCGGCCACGCTCTCCTCCGCGATCACGGGGATTTCGGGCGCGACCTCGGCCAGCGCCTTCAGAATCAGCTTCTCGGCTCGCTCGTCCGCTTCGGTGACCGGAGATGCGTCACGCTTGGTGCGAACATCGAAGCCGGTCCCGTACACCGTGAGTATTTCCCTGCCGGCGCGCTCGGCAATTTCAACCAGCGCGGCGCTCAAACTGTTGAGCATCGATTGATCAATGGTCATCTTATTTTCCGCCGGTGATGTCGATGAACGCGCCCGTGGTGAACGACGCTTCATCGGACAAAAGCCACATTATTGCATGTGCCACTTCCCCAGGCTGACCGCCGCGTTTCATCGGCACGAAGGCCTTTACCCGATCGACGCGCTCCGGTTCTCCTCCGCTGGCGTGGATGTCAGTGTAGATGAAACCGGGGCGGACGGCGTTGACGCGAATACCTTCCTCTGCGACCTCCTTGGCGAGGCCGACGGTGAACGTGTCCAGGGCCCCCTTGGAAGCGGCATAGTCGACGTACTCGCCGGGGGCGCCTAGCCGCGAGGCGCCGGAGGAAACGTTGACGATAGCTCCACCTTTGCCCCCACTGGAAGTGGACATGCGTTTGACCGCCTCGCGGGCGCATAGGAAACAGCCGATAACGTTAACCGCCATTACTTCGCTGATCCGCTGTAGGCTCATCTCCGACAGGCGCATTTGCGGCCTGAGGATGCCGGCATTGTTCACCAGCGCCGAGAGCGGTCCTAGGGTTTCATCTACGGTTTTGAACATGCGCAGGACATCCGCCTCGACGCTGGTGTCGGCGGCAACGGCGACGGCTTTTCCACCCGCCTCAGCGATCTCCGCCACCAATCTTTCGGCCGCCTCAGCGTGGTACCGATAATTGACGCAAACCGAGTAGCCGCGCGTCGCCGCAAGAAGGGCGGTGGCCTCGCCAATACCCCGGCTGGCGCCGGTAATGATGATAACTTGGTTTGATTTCAGTTGCGGTGACCTCATCTTTACTGCGCGCGTAATAGCGCGTTCAGGGTGAATTTATAGCGGTCAAGAATGCCTTCCCGCATTGGGTGTACGCCATTGGAAACCCCGTCCCATCCACCGATCCAGACCGACTTGATCACACTTCTATTGCCGCTAAACAACGCAGCATCCAGCAGCGCGTCCCCGTGTCGGCCAAAGAGGGCGGGACTTTCCGCGTCCAGCACCACCAAATCCGCGCACGCTCCAGGTTTGAGCTCAGCGGCGACGATGCCGAGCGCTTGGGCGCCCCCCGCGCCGCCGACTGGTATAAATTGCGATCCGTCGAAGGCTGTCGCCCGGAAGCCGGCACCGCCCGCCCGCGGTGCACCAGGTGCTGGCGGGGTTACGCGCAAGGCGGCAGTGGCACTGGGAATGGACTCCGATATCGGCACTCTGGAAACCGGCAAACGCGCTGACTTGTTTCTATGGGACGTCGATCACCCGGCGGAGCTCAGCTACCGGATCGGATTTAACTCCTGTCACAGCGTGGTGCGTGGCGGCAAGACATTGGCTGGATGGCCCTAACCTGGCGTTTTCGCCAGGCTGCATTCGGCCGTCCAGGCAAGCACTGTTTCGAGAAGCTGAACCAGGCAGGGCTTGACCCGTTTAGCCCGCGCTTCGTCGTAGCCAAAGGGGTAGTGTTCGTCCATGTAGGTGGATTGCGCTTGCTCAAGCTGCACCGCCTGGATACCGTTGTGGGGCGCGCCGTAGTTTCTGGTGTTGTAGCCCCCTTTGAATCGTCCGTTGACAACAAAGGTGTAGCCCTTGGCGGACTGCAACACGCCGCGCAGCAGCTTCTGCAACTGAAGATCGCAGGTGGCGCCGTCAGCGGTGCCGAGACTGAAGTCCGGCAGGCGACTATCGAAGAATCGCGGAACATCCGATCGAATGCTGTGTGCCTCGAAAAGCACCGCGACCCCGTGGATTCTTCTCAATCGATCCAGCTCGTCCTTGAGCTGACGGTGGTACGGGCGCCAGTAGCGCTCAACGCGATCTTTGACCTCGAGCTTGTCGGGCGCTTCGCCAGGGAAGTAGACAGGAGAGTCGTCGAAGCAGGTCAAGGGACAAAGCTCCGTGTTGCTGGCACCCGGGTATAGCGGCTTATCGTCCGGTGGCCGGTTGAGGTCGACGACGTAGCGCGAATAGTGCGGGATGAGCACCCCGGCGCCGAGCCGGGTGACGAAGTCATACAGCCGGTCCATGTGCCAGTCGGTATCGGGTACGGTTTGCGCATGCTGCGTCATGCGCCGGGCAATAGCTTTCGGGATCACTGTGCCGTTGTGGGGCATGCTGACCAGGAGTGGCGTGCTGCCCGGAATGAGTTCGAAGGTCTCCATTTCTACCGCCTCTGCGGTTGGCGTTAAGGCCCCGGTCAGGATACGCTCGGAGCGTACACTGATTCGACTGCAGCCATTATGACCCTCGCCAACCGTATCTCAAACCGGATCGTCCGCGCCCCCCGTGGGACTTCGCTGAGCGCCAAAAGCTGGCTCACGGAAGCGCCGCTGCGCATGCTGATGAACAACCTGGACCCGGACGTTGCGGAGAAGCCCAACGAGCTGGTGGTCTACGGAGGTATTGGACGCGCGGCACGGGACTGGCGCTGCTTCGACGCCATCGTCGAATGTCTCAAGCGACTGGAGGCGGACCAGACCCTGCTGGTTCAGTCCGGAAAACCCGTGGGGGTGTTCGAGACCCATCCCGATGCGCCCAGGGTGCTCATCGCCAATTCCAACCTGGTGCCTCGGTGGGCGGACTGGGACCACTTCAACGAGCTGGACCGCAAAGGCCTGATGATGTACGGGCAGATGACGGCCGGGTCGTGGATTTACATCGGCAGCCAGGGCATTGTTCAAGGCACCTACGAGACTTTCGTTTCCGCTGCCCGGACCCATTACGACGGTAATTTAGACCGCCGCTGGATCCTGACCGCCGGCCTGGGCGGCATGGGCGGCGCCCAGCCGCTGGCTGCCACCATGGCAGGGGCGTCCATGCTGGCGGTGGAATGCGACCCAGAACGTATCCAGAAACGCCTTGAAACCGGCTACCTGGATGAGATGGCGACCGACCTGGACCAGGCGCTCGCTCGAATCGAGCGCGCCCGCAGCGGCGGTGCGCCGGTATCCGTGGGCCTGCTGGGCAACGCGGCGGAAGTCTTTCCAGAGCTCGTCAGGCGGGGAGCGCGCCCCGATCTGGTCACCGACCAGACCAGTGCCCACGATCCTTTAAACGGCTACCTTCCTGCCGGCTGGACCCTGGAGCGGGCGGTCGAGATGCGGGCCAGGGACCCCAAGGCCGTGGTGGCCGCGGCCAAGGCCTCGATGGCGATCCAGGTTCGCGCCATGCTCGAATTCCATGCATCCGGAATTCCCACGGTTGATTACGGCAACAACATCCGCCAGATGGCCGCGGAAGAAGGCGTCGAGGATGCGTTCGCGTTTCCGGGCTTCGTGCCTGCATATATTCGGCCGCTGTTTTGCCGTGGCGTTGGCCCCTTTCGCTGGGCGGCGCTGTCGGGAGAGATGGAAGACATCTACCGCACCGACGAGAAGGTTAAGGCGCTGATCCCGGATGACGCACACCTTCACAACTGGCTCGACATGGCTCGCGAGCGGATCCATTTTCAGGGACTGCCGGCGCGCATCTGCTGGGTGGGCTTGGGTCTGCGCGCGCGGCTCGGCCTGTCCTTCAATGAGATGGTGGCCAAGGGGGAGCTGCTGGCGCCGGTGGTCATTGGGCGCGATCACTTGGACTCCGGATCCGTCGCCAGTCCCAACCGGGAGACAGAAGGCATGCGCGACGGATCCGACGCGGTCTCCGACTGGCCGCTGTTGAACGCTTTGCTCAACACCGCGAGTGGCGCCACCTGGGTGAGCCTCCATCACGGTGGCGGCGTCGGCATGGGTTTTTCCCAGCATTCCGGCATGGTGGTGGTCTGCGACGGCAGCGAGGCCGCCGCCAGGCGGATCGCCAGGGTGCTCACCAACGATCCGGCCAGCGGCGTCATGCGCCACGCGGATGCCGGTTACGAAGAGGCTATCGCCTGCGCAAGAGAGCAGGGCCTGGACTTACCGATGCTTTCCTAACTTCGGTCTTAGGCGCTCACGATTGTGTTGCGCCCAGTCTTCTTCGCCTCGTATATGGACTCGTCCGCGCGAGCAAGCATGGCGTCGAGGCTCTCATTAGGGCGAAATTCGGTGCGGCCCAGGGAAATCGTCACCCTAAGCGCCGGGTCAATTTGAGGGGAACTCTCTCCCTCAATCGTGGCGCGTATGCGTTCTGCGACGACTCCCGCCTTCTGAGCAGATTAGGGTAATTACTATGCAAGAAGTAGATCACCAGGGCAAAGGTAATGATAGCCAAACTTGAAAGTCCGGCCAATTGGAACAGATTAAGATGGAAAGCGCCGAAATTAATTATCAGCAAGGGGAGCATCAGCGCCGCCGACCGCGCTTCGTTGAGGTAGTAGGTCAACAGCATCACCCAGAATATTGCCCAGAGAATCTGAAAAAGTGTGAGGCTCGGATCCTTGAATCACAAATTGAGGCCGCTTCGGATCAGGCTCAGTATGACTGAGTTGCCGATCCAAAAGATGGCAAGAAGCAACATCAGATGCGGCTGCGTCAGCCGCACTATGCCGCGCTCTCCGACGATCCAAAAAAGCAGCGTTAGTGCGACCGGGGCGAGCCCGGAGAGCAGAGAGCGCCTAAAACGAAGCGACTGCCGCTGATCCTTTGGGGAGACTCTCATCGTGCCCTCACTCAGCTGTCCTTCTACAACTCAAGCCTGGTTTCTGATAAGTCAACGGTCTCGAGCTGGACCCTTATACGCCCTACGTTGGATTGTTAACGATCGCGGATTACGTCCGTCGTCTTTCGGTTACTGACTGACTATAGTTTAGTCTCCCTGCTATCGGTCTTGGTGGCTATCTCGCCGAAATCAACACGAGCCACGGGCGGCACAACCTGTTGTAGGAGTTGCTGATGGTTTCGGAGCTAACTTAGGGCAAGAAATCGAGCCGGATCGTTGAGCTCAATCCTCGGCGATAGCATGCATAGTCTGGATCCGTGCAAGTGTTGCAGTCCCGTTGGCTTAAGCTTTCTCGCGCTGGGGGTCGAGCCTCGCAGGGAGAATTGATACGCTTAGGCAGAATCGGATATGCGGGCGTGCCTATGTCATTTCCTTTGTTTGCATTTGGTACCTTGAGAGATTTCGAAGTGCTGGAAGTGGTCCTTGAACGGGCAGCGATCGAGATCGACCGGGTGCCTGCGCGTCTACCCGGTTACCGCGTTGCGCGGTTGCCCGACGAGAGCTATCCGGTACTGATACGGTCACGTAACGACAGCGCCGACGGCTTGTTGCTTCGGGGCTTGAGCGACCATGATTTCAATCGCATCGCTTTTTTCGAAAACGCCGAGTACAAGCTTGAGCATTGCCGCGTCGAGCTCGCCGATGCGCGCAAAGTGAATGCGGTCTATTGTAGTGAGGGTATGACGGAACCAGGCCTGAGAGAATCCTGGTCCCTCGATGAGTGGCAGCGCGCCGAAAAGCGGATGTTTATCCAGGATGTGCGTCGATACATGCTGCTTTATGGCAGCTTGAGCGCCGAGGAGGCGGATGCGGAATGGATCAAATGGAAATGTCAGTGAACCACCGACAATGGCATGGATTAATCGGACTGTATGGATGTTTGACGCGCCCTATATGGGTGACGGCGTTACTGAGCGCGTGGCTATTCTCGTTTCCAGCTCTGGCCGGGTCCAACCTCGAGCAGGATTATCCCATACACCAGTGCGGCGACAAGCCGGAGCCGCCGCAACGTCCGGAGAAATTTCGTTACCGCGCGGAACTCGATGCCTACAACGAAAAAGTCCACGCCTACAACGCACTCATGGAGCAGTACGTGGTATGCCTGCAGAGCTATGTGGACAACGCCGCGTCGGATATCCGCGCAATCCGCGATAAAATTGAAGCCGTCCTGGAGTCGGTAAAGCCCTGAGTCAGCGTTCGCTTTTTAACGTCGTTGAGTTGGTCAGGCGCTACTCACCGGGGAGTGGGATCGTTTCCGAATCCGACTCAGCGCCAGGCGGCAACCGCTCTTTCGGCAGCGACGTTTACCGGTCGTGCAATGAGTCCCGACTGAGTGACCCTGATCTCGTAGCGCGCGCCGTTGGCCATGGGAAGGAAAGCGGCGCTTCCGTAAATCGCGTCCACCAACGGGACCCAGCGTTGGTAGCGATTGGCGATACCCCACAGATCCAACCCGTGCTTTGGCACAAGCCCGTAAACTGTCCTCGCCCCGTTGCCCTCGTTGGAAACACTGGCATAGCGCCCGCTTAAACGCTCGAGACGGTAGTGGGAATCCAGTCCGAGCAAGTTGGCCACGCCGTGCCACTTCAGCACCCGGGCGTCGATCTGCCATTCGTCGCCGCGAATCACGAATCGGCGCGTTTCTTGACCGCCGGCGGGACTCAGGGTCGCGCCGTAGGCGTTGGGCTCGAACTGGCGGAACACGATCTCTGCCACTGCCTGCTCATGGGTCAGCCGCTGGTAGCTGTGCAGGTTGAAGGCAATGGCTACCAGGGCCCCGCCCAGCAGCAAGGCACAGCAGCCGGCGGTGCCGTGGAGGCCGGCGGCGGCAATTTTCCGCCGGCGCAAACGGGAGACCGCCAGGGCGACGAAGATCAGTCCGAGAAAACCCAATACCGCTGATGTGATGGTGAGCGCGTCCATTTATTCTCGCTGCTTCGCTGTCTTAGAGTTTAGTTGAGCCGGAGTCGATTTGAGCCCGGCTGACTGTAAGCTCGCGCCAGTGATTCCGATGCAGCGTTCAGAAGCGCTTCAAGTTGGTTTCCCGAATGATCAAAAGCTGATAGCCGAACACCGCGTTAAGGTGGTGGAGGTAAGCGTGTTGCCCGTGTTCGCGCCACAGCACGGATACGTCTTCATGAATTGCGCGGTAGTACTCTGAAACGTCTGACAGTGACGCCCGGTCGGGTGGTGGCCGCTTGGCTTTCACCTCGTCAAGGAGCCTAAGCCAAGACTGGCTTACTCCCATGATGAACCAAGGCCAGCCGCGCTGGATGGCCTCGGGCCAGCTTTGATCGCTGGTCGCACCGATGTCTTGCGCCGCTTCCTCGTTGAGCGCCGCCAGTCTCACATGTTGCACAACGCCCGCTTCCTGCAGCTGCACCGCTATCGGCGACTTTTCGACTTCGTTGTTGATGATTCCGGCGGTTTCGGCGTCGGCATAAAAGATAAAACTGAAGCGGTGTCCATGATCGTCCGGCGCTGCCCGGCGGTGAAACCGCCACAGGGATATGCGCGCTTCCGCGCGGGCGACGATGGGCGCCATGATCTGATCTGCAATCAGGGCGTCCAGGTGCCAGCTCGGTTGCTGCTGCTGGTCCCACGCGAGCTGAAAGTCTACCCGCCACCAGCCTTTCCCAGATTCCTCGAACGTGGTGTAGGCGGGCGCGGGCGCAGGTGTGTCCCGCTGAATGGAAATCTCCGGCGTGCAGCCGCCAACCACAGGCAGGAGACCCGCTGCCGCGACCATCCGTACGAGCGCGCCGGCGCACCAGAACCGGCCGCTTCGCGCCGTCATCGAGACGGCGCCGGGAGGTGTTGCGTTAGAGTTTTCGCCAGATTTTCCGCGTTGGCTATCTGATCCGGCAGCAGCTTCCGGGCGGAGCGATCCCGGTTGGCTACCAACTCGGAGTCGCCGCTGGCGGCGGCGAGCAGGTACCACAGGTGCGCCACCACCGGGTCCCTGGGGACGCCGAGCCCCATTTCGTACAGGCGGGCAAGGTTATTCTGGGACAAAGGAAAGCCGAGAACGGCGGACTTGCGGTAGGTCTCCGCGGCGCGCCTGTAGTCCGCGGGCTCCCCCCGTCCAAGTTCCAGATTCACTGCGAGAGAATGGATGCCGGACATGAAGCGCAGCTCGGATTCGCTCACCTGAAGGCCGTAGGGAGGATACAACTGCTGCGCCGAGGCGGCGAGCGTCAAACAGGCCAGCACTAAGAATCCTAAAGTACGCATCGTTTTTTCCTCCTTGAGCGGTTCCAGGCGCAGCTTAAATCCTGGGCCTGGCTATTGAGGTTGCCCCTGGGTAACGTCTTTCAAAGTTCGTCCGACGTTTTGCGCGAGTGTAGCCTTAGGAAACAGTATTGTCTCGAACTTGCGTTTGTACACGCCCGAGGCGGCCGGCGCATAAAGCCGGACTTGTGGCGCGCTATAGGAGCTTGATCGGGATCAAGTCGATATGCTGTGCCGAGAGCTAAAGTGAAGTTCAGTCGGCGCGGCGGGTCAGCGTGTTAATGGAATAGCATGTCTTTGGAGGAAATTGATCATGTACAAGCGTATTCTTGTTCCTTTGGACGGATCGGACTGTGCCCTCAAGGCGCTTGATATTGGCGCCGATCTGGCCGAGAAATATGGCTCGACGCTGATCGTTTTACATGTGGTTCCAAGCAATGAGGTGCCGCAAGCGCTGCGACAATGGGCCAAAACGGAGCAGTTTCTGGATCCTCCGGAGGCAATTTATGAACAGGCGATCGCTGATCACATTCTGGCAGCTGCTGAAACACGCCTGAGCGGAAACAAAGTTGTTCCGATCCAGCGCGCCACTGAGCACGGCGATGCTGCGAAGAAGATATAGGAGGTAGCGAAACGGGAGGACGCGGAGCTGATAGTGCTAGGCACCCGCGGTTTGAGCGATTTCCAAGGCCTGGTGTTGGGCAGTGTTGCGCACAAGGT
This sequence comes from uncultured Gammaproteobacteria bacterium, assembly GCA_947258715.1. Taxonomy (GTDB): domain Bacteria; phylum Pseudomonadota; class Gammaproteobacteria; order HK1; family HK1; genus CAMYJH01. The sequence continues at coordinate 123,127 of CAMYJH010000003.1, read as the reverse complement.
CTCACATGCGGCAACTTGCACCGTCATTACCGTTCACTGATCGTACCTGGCAGTCGTTCAACCTCTCAGTTCCATCTCTCGACCCTGTTGGCGGACGATTAGGGCCCACACTTCCGCCAGCTCTCTTGCAACAAGGCCGATGACATCGTCGGCGGTGAGTATGCCCACCAGTTGACCCTTGCTGTCCACCACCGGCAGTCGGCGCACGCCCTTCTCCCGCATTTTCACCAGGGTGGCAAGCAGATCGTCGTCTTCGTTGGCGGTAACCAGCTGATCGGTCATCGTGTCACGCACCGTGACCTCGTCCAGGCCCACGTTCTCCGCAACCACCTCGACGACGATGTCCCGATCCGTGAGTATGCCAAGCGGAGCAAGATAACCGCCGCTGCGCTCCACAACCACGACGTCGCCCACGTGGCGCTGACGCATCAATTCCGCCGCCGCTCGTATCGACTCGTCGGGTGAAACGGTAACCACGTGCTGATTGCAGATGTCACCGGCTTTCATTTATTGCTCCATAATCGTCCCCGGCCCAAGTACAGGGGAAGCGGCGTCGAGCGACATTGATCCGGGTCAATCCGGGTGCGGATCGCTGAAGACGCAGCGCCCGCGGGCCTGTTCCGGCTCACTCAACCGAGGTCGGGGGTGCGAAGGTGCCAGTCCGTCGCCTGTTGGTAGGCGAACCCGATTCGAAGCACGGTCGCCTCGTCGAAGGGCTTGGCGTAGATCATCAGTCCCAGCGGAAGGCCATTGGAGCTGAATCCGCAGGGAACCGACAGCGCGCATAGATTGAGGACGTTACCTATGGCGGTATTTCTCAAGTACTTCATGTTGGCATCTGAATAGCTTTGAACATCCTGATCCACTTGGTCAATGGGCAGCGCTGGCACCATGGTCGCCGGGCACAAGAGCGCATCTACGTCGCGGAAGGTCTGGAGTGCTTCGGCGCGAATGCGTTTCCACTTAAGGGTCGTGTTCAAGTACTCATGGGCGAGGATCTCCTTGCCCTTGATCATGCGATGGGCGACCACCGGGTCCAGTTGGGCGAAATGGTTCTCGAGCAGGTTCTGATTCAAGGTGAATGCCTCCGCCGCAATGATGAGGCCGCGGGGATTGAGCATGCGCGCTTTTTCCGCCACCTGAAACCGTACGCTGGTGACCTTCGCGCCTAGTGATTCAAATACCTCCCTACTGGCGCGGCATGCCGCTTCCACTTCCGTGTCCACGTCGTCGAAAAAAACGCTTTCCGCAAATGCGATTCGAAAGCCCCGAATGTCTTTGTCCAGATTGCTAAGCGCCTGCGCAGGCTGCGCCGCGGCGGTTGAATCATCATTCGGGTCCGCTCCCGCGATCGCGGCGTACACCAGCGACGCGTCCTCCACGCTGCGGGCTAGCGGACCGACGGAGTCCAGGCTCCAGCTCAGTGGATACACACCCGCCCGGCTCACCTGACCAACCGTGGTTTTGAGCCCGGTAATGCCGCACAAGGCCGCCGGAATGCGCACCGATCCGCCGGTATCGCTGCCCAGAGCCGTCGGCGCCAGACCGGCGGCCACGGCAACGCCTGAACCGCTGCTCGATCCGCCGGGGAGATGCGGCATCTGGTGCCAGGGATTCCTAGGCGTTCCATGATGGTGATTGATTCCCGCGCCACCATAGGCGAACTGGACCGTGTTGGTTTTTCCGAGCAGCACCATTCCCGCATCGAGAAGCCGGCGCACCACAGTGGCGTCCGTTGCGGCGACGTTATTCTCCAGCAGTCGGCAACCCGCGCTGGTGGGGAGCCCCTCGACGTCGAAGAGATCCTTCGCCGCGAATGGAATCCCTTGCAGCGGTCCGGAATACCTGCCTGCGGAGATGGCCGCCTCCGCCGCGCGGGCCTGGTTCAGCGCGCGCTCGGCGCAAACCAGCCGAAACGCACCCAGCTTCTGATCATGTGTTTTGATGCGCTCTAGAAAAGCCTCGGTCAACTGCACAGGCGAGATTTCGCGCGCATGGATCTTGCGCGAAAGTGAGGCGACCGACTCAAAATGAAGAGGTAGTTTCGGCATTTCTGTTTCAGCTGAGCAAAAGCGGATCGCCCATGAATCCCTCACCTCGCTGCGCAAGGCGCGAGCCAATGAGACACAAGCATCTGGCTCCCCGGTTAGGGCGCTCCCTCCCCAACTTCCTCTATCCGGTCTCCCTTTTGGGACCGCTGCTTACCGCCTAGCGAGTATACGCGTCGATCCCCCGTGCGGAGAATCACACCCGATTTTGGCCTAGACTTTAGACACCACTTTGGCGGCGGCATGCTTCTAATGGGGAAATCTTTTGCTGCCCTGGTGCCCGGGATTCGCCGATTTTCTAGGGCTTGAAGTGCCGATCTAGGATCGTTAGGCGGCTAAAGAAATGCCTCCGACAGGCCGATATAGCCGCCAGGCGGTTGCTACTCCTGATACAGCGCTTCGGCAGACCTGTAGCCCTCAATGAGCCGGGCCGCGAGCAGCCACGTCAGAGTTTTTTGTCCCGGGCCGATGAACCTTAAAACAAAGAAAATCGTGACCAAGTTCCTCGGCTACCGAGGCCTGGGATTGATCGTTATCGGGCTGTTCTTGATCGGCAGCTACATGAGCGGCCCGCAGCGGATCGAAGACAGCATCTTCCGCGTGACCTCAAGGCTTGTTGCGTCCCAGGACTACTCCCCCAAGGTTGTTTTGCTTGCGATAGATGAAGAGAGCCTGGAGCGAGTGGGGCCGTGGCCGTGGCCGCGTGATCGCATTGCCAGCGCCTTAGATCGCTTGAGGGGGCTCAAGGTCGGTACCATTGGTCTAGTACTGCCGTTACACGAACCGCAGACGCCGCCGGGATTATCAGAAATGTCAGATAACGCGAGTTCGTCCTCATCGAAAGTGCGTTCTGCGCTTAGACGGTGGGCCCGGCGCCTGGACACGGACCGTACCCTTTCCCGGGCCATAGGCAAAGCCGGGAATGTGATTATTCTTTCAGTCGCGCGCCCGGTCTTCGGCGGAAGGCTAAACCCACCCTGGTCCGAGCCAGACGCGCGCTTGCAAGGTAGTATTTCTAAGCTGCGACACTTTTTGCAGTCGATTTCGTTTGCCCCGCCTCTGTCCGGTTCTTTCGAGTTTGATCAACCGCTTGCCCAGTTCGAGAAAGCAGCATCAGCGGTCGGGGTGCTGGAAACGAGTGAGTCCGCCGAAGCGCAAACGGCGATCAAACTCTTGATTAAAACGGAGCGAGAACTACTGCCCACTTTCGTCGCTCTGCTGACGGCCCGTTCGCTGGGTGTGAGCAGCAAGGGGATAAAGGTCGCGCCGGGGGAAGGAATCCGGGTCGGCCGAAGGTTAATCAGAACGGCCCCAGACTTCAGCTATTACCCACCGCCTTTAGTTTCAGATAAGGCGCAATCTCGGCTCCATATGCACCCGCTGGCCGACTTTCTCGACGATCATACGAAACATAAGGACCTGCGGGGCGCCACCGTAATCATAGGCCCGACGGCCCCCGGACTTCTGTCCAAGTACGGTCTTATGGATCGAAGCAGGGTCGCGCCTGCTACCCATGTCGCTCACGCGCTGAGCAGCCTGATTGAGCAGACGGGATTCACCAGACCTACATGGTTTTACGCCGGCCAACGCGGGCTGATTGTCGCATTGGGGTTGCTGCTTTTCATTCCGGTGGGTTTTCATGGACGTCGAAGTCTGTACCTCGCCGGCGCTCTGGCCATAATCATGCTGAACGGCGGGCTGATTGCGCTGGTGACGCGGCAGTTATGGATCCCGGTTGCGCTACCGTCACTGTGTGCGGCGTGCGTGCTCGGTGTGCTGAGTGTTCGTCGAGCCTTGGAAACGACTGCGCTCGGCTCTGGGCGGGAAATCAGCGAGCTTCGCTTGCGTTACGCCACGAATCTCCAATCTCAGGACAGACTGGACGAAGCTTTTGACGAGTTTAGGCGATGTCCCCGAAGTCCCCTGCTGATGCAGAAAATATACCAGCTTGGACTGGATTTCGAGCGCCGTCGAAAGCTCGACAGGGCGTCCGCGGTGTATCAACTTCTACTCAATCATGACGCCAACTATCAGGATGTACGGGTTCGCTTGGAACGCTTGCAAAAGCTGGCGGCGGGGTATCCAACACTTTCTCCGGCCGGGACGAGTAGAGACACGATACTCATAGGCGACTCGAAGCTTGAAAAGCCTATGTTGGGTCATTACCAGCTTAACCGACAGATCGGACAGGGAGCCATGGCTCGTGTGTATCTGGCGACGGATTCGAAACTCAATCGTCCCGTCGCACTGAAGATACTTTCCATTCGTGACGACTATCATGGCGGAGACTTGGAGGCAATCGAGCAGCGATTCCGCCGCGAGGCAGAGGCCGAGGCACGGATGAGCCACCCAAACATCGTTACCGTCTACGAAGCGGGTAAACATGGTGATCTCGTTTATATCGCCATGGACTACGTGGATGGCACCACCCTTGAGGAGTTTACCGACCCCGACAACCTGCTCCCTGTTGGGGAAGTTCTCGGTATTGGGATACAAACTGCCAAAGCGCTCGACTACGCTCACGGCAAGGAAATTATTCACCGCGACGTCAAGCCCAGCAATATTCTTTACGTGCGGGATAGCCTTCTGGTTAAAGTCAGTGACTTTGGCATTGCAAGGGTAAGTGACGGAGATCAGACCCGCACCGGCACGATTCTCGGTACGCCCTCGTATATGTCCCCGGAACAGGCAGTCGGTAGCAAAATCGATGGTCGATCAGATTTATTTTCGCTTGGAACGACTCTCTATCAGTTGTTCTCCGGGACGCTTCCTTTTACCGGGGACTCTGTACCGACGATCATGTTGCAGATAACCAGGGAAAGACATCGAAGTCTCAGTCGGGTGCGACCGGACTTGAGCAAGCGACTTTCCCGGATCATCGATACCGCTCTGGAGAAGGATCCTGATGAGCGTTTTCAATCAGGAGCCGAAATGGCTGAGGCTTTGGAAGGATGTCAGGAAGCGGAAGAAAAAGCCTCGGCCGCATCGAGGAAGTCCAGACGAAGGTCGAACCGCAGGTCGGGCTCTCGAAGCTCAGCCGCATGAGGACAAGACGTGGGTAACATTATTGACTATATATAGTCCTCGAGGGGTTCTAAAGGTCTGTACTGAATTTTTCAATTACCTCGAATGATAACGCGGTGCGATTCAAATTGTTAAAGAATTCAGTATCTTACACGTTCCCAATTCAGTGGCCTAGGCGCATCTCCTGCTTGGGATGCGGGTGCGCAGTGAGCGTTGACACAATAGGTATAGTGCCAACGCGATGACTGTCTGAGGATATTGCGAATGGCTAAGCTTGTTCTTCTTGTGGAGGGGGTAACGCAGCGGGAATACCCGCTGACTGAAGGCACTGTTCGTATTGGCCGCGACACGGTCAACGACATACAGCTCGATGATGATACCGTCAGCGGCTCCCATGCAGAGGTGTCGATCAAACAAAGTCAATATATCGATGGCACGAACGATTTTTGGCTGCGAGACCTCAAAAGCACGAACGGAATCAAGGTCAACGGTCAGCGCGTCAACCGTCACCTATTGCACAACGAGGATGAGATTTTGATTGGCCCGTATTTGCTTCGCTTTCTGGATCCCAGTCAGCAAGGATTCGCACGCACGACGAGAATATCCATTGACGACGACGGTTGAGTCGCATCGGCCACCGTTCTCTCTGTATTTCGCCCAAAAGACGCCCTGCGGCCGCATCGATCGGCCCTCTTGAGGATGCCGGGAAAAGTCTCCGTTCAGCGGTATGCGAGGGGCCGCCGGCGACTTGAACGTGTTCCGAGCGACTCTTCCTCGAACAACTCGGCCAGCTGCTCCATGACGGCGCCGCCGAGTTGCTCCGCATCCACCAGCGTCACCGCGCGACGGTAGTAGCGGGTGACGTCGTGCCCGATGCCGATGGCGAGCAGCTCCACCGGGCTCACGTTTTCGATGAAATCGATGACCTGACGCAGATGGCGCTCGAGATAACTGCTCGGGTTGACCGATAGCGTTGAATCGTCAACAGGCGCGCCGTCGCTGATGACCATCAGGATACGCCGCTGTTCGGGCCGCGCGACCAGCCGCTGGTGCGCCCAAAGCAGGGATTCTCCGTCGATGTTCTCCTTGAGTATTCCTTCACGCAGCATGATGCCGAGATTCTTCCGGCCGCGGCGCCACGGCGTGTCCGCCGCCTTGTAGACGATGTGGCGCAGGTCGTTGAGGCGCCCCGCGTTGGGGCGTTTGCCCTCCGCCAGCCAGCGCTCTCTGGACTGTCCACCCTTCCAGGCGCGGGTGGTGAATCCCAGGATTTCCACTTTGACTCCACAACGCTCCAGGGTGCGGGCGAGAATGTCGGCGCTCATTGCCGCGACCATGATCGGTCGCCCGCGCATGGACCCGGAGTTGTCGATAAGCAGGCTGACGACGGTGTCGCGAAACCGGGTTTCCCTCTCCTGCTTGAACGACAGCGAGTGATAGGGATTCGCGACCACCCGGGCCAATCGCGCGCAGTCCAGCTGGCCTTCTTCCAGATCGAATTCCCAGGCCCGGGTCTGCTGGGCAAGAAGTCTCCGCTGCAATCGGTTAGCGAGCTTAGCGATTATGCCCTGAAGATTGTTAAGTTGTTGGTCCAGGTTCTGCCTCAATCGGGACAGCTCCTCTGAATCGCACAGGTCTTCTGCGCCTACCACCTCGTCGAACTCGGTGGCGTAGGCGTGGTACATCTCGTCGCTGAAGTCGTTGCGCCCGAAGCGCGGTTGGAACGCCGTTTCTCCGGGGACCTCGGGCATGTCGGCGCCATCTTCAAGCATGCTGGACTCGAAGGGTTCAGACTGCTCGCCGTGCTCGCTCTCCTGGTCGGACGCGTCGCGGAGCTCCAGTCCTTCCAACTGCTCTAGCTGACCCTGCTCGCTCTGCCCGGTCTCACCCTGGTTCAGCGCGCTGGAATCGCCGTCGTCGCTTTCCGAATCGCCCTCTGTCGGCTCGTCCTCGAACTCCTGAGAGTCGTCCTCGATGCCGAGCGCTGCCAGCATCTCCCGCATGATCGCCGCATAAGCCCGCTGGTCATCAGCAACGGAGCCTAGTTTGCCGAGCTGGGCGCCGACGGCGGACTCCAGCGTCGCCCGCCAAAGATCAAGGGCGGCGGCTGCCGACGGCGGTGGCGACGCCCCGGTCATGCATTCGCGAGCCAAAAGACTCAGCGCTTGAGCCAAGGGCACGTCGCCGCGGTCTGCGGCTTCGGCAAAGCCCTGCTTCTGGCACAGCGCTTCCAGCGCGGCGGCGAGGTTTTCAGCCACGCCAGCCATCTGATTGGCACCCAGCGCCTCGCAGCGGGCCTGCTCTAGAGCGTCGAAAATTCCGCGCGCCGGCTCGCTCTTGGGCGCGTGCCTGGTGTGCATTCCGGGGCTGTGATAACGCAGCTTCAATGCTGCCGAGTCTGCTTGGCCGCGTACCCGCGTAACGTCCTGGTAAGCGAGATCGAGTGGCGGCCGCCTGAGCTTCAAGACCTTGCCTTCCGCGGGCGCGATGTCCTGGGTGAACTCCACGTTGAGCTCCGGTTCGCGCGCGATGGCGCGCGTCGCGGCCTCCGTAACCCGGCGGAAGCTTTCGATGCCCGAATCGATCGTTTTCGATTTCATGTCAGAAGATTTGGGATCGACTTCCTGCGCGCCCCCAATGCTCTTAACCGGCGCGCCGGGGTGACGACTTCAGGCCAGATTCGCCTTGATGCCGCTCTCTTTGAGCTCGGAACCGAAACAACGCTGGTAGTATTCGGCCACGATTGGTCTCTCAATCTCATCGCATTTGTTCAGGTAGCTTAGGCGGAAAGCAAACCCGATATCCTCGAACAGCAACGCGTTTTCTGCCCATGTGATTACCGTCCGCGGGCTCATGACCGTGGAAACGTCGCCGTTGATGAAACCGGAGCGCGTCAGCTCGGCCAGCGCAACCATGGCGCTGACGCTGCTGCGCCCAGTTTCGTTGTCGTAGGACGGAACTTTGGCGATTACGATCTCCACCTCCGCATCGTGGCCGAGGTAATTGAGCGTGGTTACGATGCTCCAGCGGTCCATCTGTCCCTGGTTGATTTGTTGCGTGCCGTGATAAAGGCCGGTGGTATCCCCCAGTCCCACTGTGTTCGCGGTGGCAAACAAACGGAATGCCGGATGCGGATGCAACACCCTGGATTGGTCCAATAGCGTCAAGCGGCCTTCAGCCTCCAGCACGCGCTGAATGACGAACATTACGTCCGGACGGCCAGCGTCGTACTCATCGAAGACCAGCGCGGTGGGATTCTGGTAGGCCCACGGAAGAATGCCCTCGCGAAATTCCGTGACTTGCTGGCCGTCGCGTAAAACAATGGCGTCCTTACCCACCAAATCGATGCGACTGATGTGGCTGTCCAGATTGACCCGAACGCAGGGCCAGTTGAGCCGCGCTGCGACCTGCTCGATGTGGGTGGATTTTCCGGTCCCGTGGTAACCCTGCACCAGCACGCGCCGGTTGTGGGAGAAGCCGGCCAGGATGGCAAGCGTCGTGTTACGGTCAAAGCGGTAAGCTTCATCCACTTGCGGGACATGCTCTTCCGGCTGACTGAACGCCGGTACCTCGAGATCGCTGTCGATGCCGAAAGTCTGGCGCACCGATACCCTGATATCGGGCACGCGCACGTATTCCAAATCCGTACCAAGGCTAACCGTCTGTGCCATGCTGCTTTCCTTCGAACCCCGTCACCGCGCGAATCGGCTGGCAGTCAAAATACTAGCATGGGGTATGGATTGCTTGCAGCGCGCGGAAGTTCCGCCGACTGATAACCGCGGCGCAGGGAGTCAGTGGCTGAGAAGCAGGGGAACGGCAGAATGAGCGAGAAAATGACGCGTGACGCCACCGAGTACAAGCTCCCGGAAACGAGAGTGGCCGTAGGCGCCAATAACAATCAGATCCGCGCCCTGGGCGGCGGCTCGCGACAGCAGCGCCTCCGGAACTCCGATCTCCGGCGTAGGAAGCGTTATCGGTTCGGCTTCGATACCGTGAATGCTAAGGTGCCGGCAGAGATCCCGGCTTTCGGGCGCCTCCTCCTCGGCGTCCTTGCCCTCCCCAATGCTTACCACTTTCACCTTGCTTGCTATCCGCAGGAATGGGAGCGAGTCGGCTACCGCGCGTGCGGCCTCGCTCGAGCCGTTCCACGCGATCATCACTCGGGTGGGGGTCAGGCTTTTGACTCCGGAGGATGGAACAACCAGCAGCGGTCGGCCGCAACTGAGCGCCAAGGCGCCCGGGATGCCGCCGATGCCAATAATCTCGTCGTCTTCTTCTGGCCGCCGCACGGCAATGATATCTGCGTAACGCCCGTACAGGGTGAGCCAGCGAACTGGATCGCCTTCCTCTTGATGAAATTCTCGTCTGCCGTCCAAAATCGCCGTCTTCGAGTCGAACAGCTCCCGGGCTTTAGCCGCGCGAACGCGCTGCTCCTCCTCGAGCGCCTTGAGTACTATCGCCGACGGCGGCGCGTCTACTAAGAGGCTCTGGGTCAAAAATCTGCTGGTATATAGCGCGGACAGGTGAGCATCACAGGCCACGGCAAGCTCGGCGCTCAGCCTCAGTTGCTCGCCGCACGATTGCCCGTCGTCGAGGTGAACCAAAATGCTCTTGAGCGAAATCAAGGGACCAGTATCCTTATCACTCCGTTTTCTGCCGCTCATTGCGCTGTCGCTGAGATCTACGTTCTACCGACCGCATTGGGGGCGCGAAAAAACGCGCCAGCGGACAGTTGACGGACGGGCAGTCCATGTCTTTAGCGCAGGCGTCTTGCGTCTGGTCGATTAGGACATATCGGTTTGCAACGGGGCAATACTCAATGGGCGAATCAAGAAACATACACATTGCCCAACTCCCCCGGGCCTGATCGCATCGCCCGGCGTGCGCATTCTATCAGTGATCTCGGCGTCAAAAACTAACGCAACGCATTTCTGCGGCCCTTTTTTATGGCTCATTTTAAGTTTGCCCCGAGCCGACGTTTTGAGCACTGATCCGGATCAACCGGTTGCGCGGCTGTGTCACTGCGATTCCGGGGGCAGCGCGCGGTAGCGTCGCATGCGGTGGCTGAGGGGGAGGCGGCTCGACCGGCGCATGAACCGCTCTACCGGCGTCAGGTCGGCGCCGGCCACCGATTCGATTTCAACCGCAAACTCCCGCTCGCTATCGGTGAGCGGCTGCATTTCCTCGAGCTGGTGCTCGAGGACCGGTAGCGTGGCTTCCGAAGGGTCTATCCCTTCGGCCTGTCGTGCAGCGATGCGGCGGACGAGCACTTCACGGGGTGCATGCAGCGAAAGAATTCCAAACGGCACGCCATGCTCGTTTGCCAGATGCCAGAAACGTGTGCGGTATTGTGGAGTGAGAAAGGTCGCGTCGACAATGACGGGAAAGCCGGCCCTCAGGATTTTGTCGGCGCAGCTTTCGAGCCGTCCGTAGATGCGATGCCTCGCAGGTCCCGAGTAGCGGTCCTCGCCAAGCGCCGCGCGGCGGCGTCGCTCGACGTCAGAACGGATCTGGATGGCACCCAATTGGCCGACGAGTCGGCCCGAGAGCAGTGATTTCCCGCTGCCGGATACACCGTGGGTAATCAGCACGAAGGGTTCATCGCCGTAATTCATGCAGCGCCTGGCCAGTTCAACAAAGTCGTCGGTATCGCGTAGCGCCTGCTCCCGGGCGCCGGTCTTGAGGTTCTCCTGGCTTGCGCGGATAGCGGACACTTTTGCCCGCACCATGGCGCGGTAAACGAGAAAATGCCGCAGCAGGTTGAGGCCCTCATGGTCGGCGCTCCCTTCCAGGTAGCTGGATAGGAACACGCTGGCGAGATCCGGCCGCTGGTGGTGAATCAGGTCCATGACCACGAACGCGACCTCACTCATTACGTCTATCCAGCGTAAATCAGGATTGAATTCCAGCGCGTCGAAAATCGTGACTTTGTCATCCATATACGCCATGTTGGCGAGATGCATGTCACCATGACATTCTCGTACGAAACCGTCACGCTTTCGTTTGCGAAACTGATCCCCGTTCGCAACCAGACAATCGAGGCTCCACTGGCGTAGCTCCTCCAGCAGTTCACCCCGTGCGTTGTTGTGGTAAAGAGCCCTGACGGTTTCGAAGTTATCCGCGATATCTGAAAATCGTCGTTCTGATTCCTGCGCCTGCTGTCCGGGCTCGGCGACTGGAATTCGCGAGTGAAATTGTGCTACCTCCGCAGCGAGAGCCCGAACCATATCCGCCTTCAGACGCCCCTGGTCGGTGAAACGGTCGAGTCGGCAATCATCTGGAAATTGGCGCATCTTTACCGCGTATTCGATGACTTCGCCTTCGGCATAGAACTTCGGGTCTTCTACGCTTCCGCAAATGGAAACCACTCCCAGATACATTCGGCTTGCGAGCCTCTTGTTGAGTCGAAGCTCCTCATTACAGGCAGCACGACGTAGCTCCAGAGTAGAGAAATCCGCAAATCCCAACGAAACTGGTTTTTTAATCTTGTAAGCGAAGGCTCCAGTCAAAAGCACCCATGAGATATGCGTCTCCAGGACCCGAATATCCTCGACCGGATGATCATAGGCAGTGCGGCTGCGCAAGGCCCGAATCAACGGGGGCTGCGAATCACGATCTCCGTCCTCATTTCTCATCTGCCCTTGCGTCCGAACATTGTATGTTTGCATCTTATCTGGGCAAATCGAGGATAATTTGATCCCGATCAAGCCCAGTCGGAGACCGCCCCAGCGCTTGAATCGCGTGTGATCTCGATTAGGCTTATTTTGGCGGCGATAGTTAGTCTAGTATTTTCTTCGGTCCAGGTTCAAAACCAATGCTGCTTCAACTTTCCGGTTTCGTTAAACGTGTGAGCGGCCACATCAGCCGGCCGGTGGTTTCGGTTCGGCCGGAGACCTCTTGCGCTGAAGCGATCCACGAGATGAGCAGAGCAAGGGCCTCTCATGCCCTGGTCCTGGCCCAGGACGGTCAGATTCTGGGTATCGTCACCGAGCAGGACGTGGTGCGCAGGATGACCTTTCAGCTGGATGGTAGGACAGCGGTCAGCCGAGCAATGAGCTCACCGGTGAGCGTCATTCGGGAGCACGAGTTTCTTTATCGCGCGATTGGAAAAATGCGTCGTCTGGGCCTAAAACATCTGCCGGTGCTGGACGCGGCCGGTGCCCCGGTGGGCATGATCGAGCTGGCATCGGCGCTTTCGATTGCTGCGGCCCAGACCATCGACCAGATTGATCGACTGACGCACGAAAACAGCCTCGAAGGGATGCGCCAGACCAAGGCTGCCCAGGCTTTGCTGGCGCGCGAACTGCTGCAAGACGCGATTCCAGCGCCAGAGATTCTTGCCCTGATTTCCGAAATCAACGCCGATCTTCACCGCCGGGTGGTGGAGCTCGTGCTGAAACAGGGTAAAGAGAAGGGATTGGGTGAGCCGCCTGTACCCTTCGAGCTGATCATAATGGGGTCCGGGGGGCGATGGGAAAGCTCTCTACATCCGGACCAGGATAACGGCTTGATAATCGGAGATTATCCAGACAGTGACCATACGCGCATCGACGGCTGGTTTATCGAGTTCTCCGAGCGGTTGGTGGCTGCGATGGAGACGGTCGGTTTTCCGCGCTGCAAGGGCCACGTTATGGCGACCAATCCGACCTGGCGCAAGCAAATCAGTGAATGGTGCACGCAGCTGGGTCTGTGGCTAGGAAAGAGTAGCGGGCTCGTTCTCAGGCTGTGCGACATTTTCTTTGATTTCCGATGCGTCTACGGGCAAGGAGAGCTATCTAAACAGCTTAGAAACTACATCACGCAGCATGCGCCGAATCTTTTTTTTCTGCGCGAGATGTACAGACTGGATGAAATCCACGGTCCTGCGCTAGGCCTTTTCGGGCGTTTAAAAACGGATCCGATAGAGGGGCCGGGGCAGGGGAAAGTGAATTTAAAACTTGCCGGGTCACTGCCGCTGGTGGGTGCGGTGCGTATTCTTTCGCTTAAGGAACGTGTGTCGGAACTCTCCACGCTGGGACGTATCCGCGCGCTGCGCCAGCGTGGTGCGCTCGACGACGACGAGGCGGATTATTTGAGCGGCGGATTCAATCACATTACACGTCTGTTGCTGCGGCAACAGCTATCCGACTTCGAGTCAAATCGTCCGCTCGGGAATCATGTTCCGCTGGAGGCCATGACCCGTCGGGAGAGAGATATGCTGGTGGCCGTCTTTCATGCGCTGCGGCGCATCCGCGCACGAATCCGTTCCGAGCTGGGCGTGGAGATGTTTTAGACCCCGTGTCGTTTCAGCCCGGTCTAGGTCGCTATCGGACGGTTAATGCGACAAAAAGACCGGCAACTTTCCGTGTCGCAGCACGTGGTCCGTGACTCCGCCGATCATCAGCTCCCGCCATCGGGCGTGACCGTAGGCGCCCATGACAATCAGGTTCACTTTTTCTTCTTCCGCCAGGCTTAGCAGCGCCGCGCCATCAGACTTGCCGCGCGCCCGCGTTTCTCTCGCCTCCGCCTTGACGCCGTGACGTGCGAGGTGCCGGCAGAGTTCGCTGCCGGGTAGATCGCCATAGTCGGGCGCTCCGGTGTCCGGGTTTACCATCACGATTTCTACCCAATCGGCGCTTTCTAGCAGGGGGAGGGCGTCGTGGACAGCACGCACGGCTTCACGTCGCCCGTTCCAGGCAACCAAGACCCGCGACCCTGTGTCTTCAGTAATTGGCGTCGACGGAAGTAGAAGCACAGGCCGGCCGCACTCCAGCATGATTCGACCGGAGCTCTCGCCAGTTGCTGATTCGCCTTCTTCCTGGGTGCCGGCAAGTAGAACGAGATCGGCAAGTCGTGCGTTAACAATGACCGATTGCGCCCGCTCGCCTTCCACGCAGTACCAGTTCCAGTGAATCCCCGCAGATGTGCACGCTTTCCGAAAAACCGCTTCGGCCTCTTTCGCGTGCTCCATAAAATAACTGCGGTTCTTGTCGATAATTTCCTTGGGCAGCTGTGCCGCCACATATCCCGGAAACTCGGGAAACTCAAGAGGGTAGAGGCCGCTAAGGTTTGCTTCCTGCTTGTTCGCAAAGCTGACGGCGTTCTCGATCAGCGCAGATCCGGGTTGGATCGGATCTACGCACAGCAGAATGTCCCGAAATTGCATTACTTTGACCTCAGGTTCTCGCGGGTTGTATATGTCGTCTTACTTCACCACCAGACAGGAGCAGGGGGAAAGTTGTATCACCTTGTGAGATACGCTTCCCAGCAGAAGCTCCTTCAGACCTGACAGCCCTCGAGTTCCGACAACGATGAGATCGGCGTCGACCTGTTTCGCTGTGTCCAGTATGGCTTCGGCAGGGTTGCCCTCGCAAAGCATAGCCTTGACAGACCCGACGCCCTTTTTGCGCGCGATGGCCTCCGCGTCCTTGAGCAGCCTTTCTCCCAGCGACCGGTGAATCTCGTGAGTCACTACCGGAGAGGCGGCCGATCGCTCCGCTGTCGCAAGGTTGCCAAAAACGTTGGCGACGTTCTGAGGACCCGACGGTCGCGAATCCGGCGTTATGCGCTCGACCTCGGCTAATCGGGCGAGAGCGGGTGGAACGGGGCCGGAGCCGATGACATGGACCAGATGGAGCATTGCACCGTAGTCTTTTGCCAGTTCGCTGGCAGACTCCACTGCCCTTCGAGAGTTTTCAGAACCGTCGAAGGCGGAAACAATGCATTTAGCCACGTTCGTCTCCTTTCAGCCTGTGGGTTTCAGCCACAGTGAAAGATATACGCCTCCCCGCCGGCTTTGGTATTGAGTCAGATCAACGGATTAATGAGTCGTCGCGCCCGGACTGCCCGTCAAGTCGCGGCAATCTCCCCAATAGGGCGATATTTGACGCTGCAGGCGCACCTGCGATGCGGCGCTGCCGGCGGAGGACTCGGCCAGGCTGCGAAGCTGCCCGGGTGATTTGATAAGCACCTGATTCCTCCGTACCTCGATCATTCGCTTGGTTTGCAACCGCGTCAGCACCCGGCTGACGGTCTCCACGGCGAGCATCAGGTAGCTACCGATGTCGGTGCGGGTCATGGGTAAGTTGATCTCGCTGGCGCAGAGCCCCAGCCTGGCCTGTCTTCGCGAGATGTCCATCAGAAACCAGGCCATGCGCTCGTCCGCAGATTTGTGGCCGAGGACGATAAATGCTTCTTCACTTTCACAGATGCGACTGCTCAGGCGCCCCATCAACCTTGACAAGGTTTCCTCAGAACCTAGGCACAAGCGCTGAAGATGGACGAAGGGAAGGGTGCAGATACCCGACGTGTCCAGCGCAACGGCGCTGTTGACGTAGCTTTCAGAAGAGACTGAGCAGAGTCCAAATACCTCTCCGGGAAGATAGAATCCCGTCACCTGCTGATCCCCGTCGGAGGCGAGCCAGTAGGTTTTTACTGCCCCCGAACGCACCATGTAGACGGCATCGAATGGATCGCCCATGCGGAATATGTGGGCACCGCGCCTGACCACGCAGCCGGATACGGCTGAAGACTGTCCGCCCTTTCGCCGCTTGGACGTGTCCTCTTTAACCAGGCAGTCATGATGGAAGCGGCATGATTCGCAGCTTTGTTGCCGATCCTTGAGAGTGATGACGTTGCTCGAGTTCCTCATGATATGTCCCCTCGTGCTCGAACCGGCGGCAGCCGTGTTCAGAATTCGCCGGCTTCCTGCCTGACTTTTTAAGCCTTGCGTGAGAGGAAATGAACTCGTGGATCCACGTAATTCAAGCGGCGCGCAGTGGCGGAAATACGCGGAAATACGTAGCCCCGGGAGCAAAAAGAGGCTGATGTACGTAGATCTACGTACAGACTAAATCGATCGATTACGCGGCAATCGGCCGCCTTTGCGCTGGTTCAACAATCCGGGTAATGGTGGCAATCAATTCCTCGCCCTGAAAGGGCTTGGCGATGACTGCCTTGGCGCCGTCGAGCACCGCGGGCAGCGTTCTGGGGTGATTTTCATAGGCGGTCGTCACGATGACCGGGACGTTCATGCGCAGACGGGAGATTTCACGCTGCAGCATGGACCCATCCATGTCCGACAGCTGGAGGTCGACAACGATGCAGGCCGGCCACGCCGAGGCAAGCGCAGCAAAAAACTCACTGCCGCTGGAGCAGGCGCGGGGTTTCCAGCCGCAGGATTGCACCAGCAGGCTCAAGGCGGAGCGCACGGCGGCGTCATCATCGACGATGAATACGATCGGGGTACTCTTGGACGAGGTCATGTCAGTCTGTATTCAGCACCGGCGGCGGTTCTGGTTACTCTTCAAGGGGAATTTGACCCCTACCGGCCGCTAGGAATGTTGACCCCGATCAAGGAATCGGCACGGCCTAACCCGCGCGGGGGCCAGGCTCAGATGCTGGCGTCTGAAATCATCCTTACCAGATCGGCCACGGAACGGGCCGACATCTTCTTCATCATGCGGGATCGGTGCAGCTCGACCGTCCGCTCGCTGATACCGAGCTCTAGGGCGATGACTTTGGACGACTTCCCATCCGCGACCAGACCCATGATCTCCCGCTCGCGGGCAGTGAGCTGAGCGACGCGGCCGGCGATCTTGGCCGAATTTTCCGCAGCCGCGCTGAGCTCCGCATCGGTCTTGATGGCGTGCTCGATTCTTTCCAGCAGGAGCTTAGGATTAAACGGCTTTTCCAGAAAATCCACCGCGCCTTTTTGAAGCGCGCGTACGGCCGCGGGAACGTCCCCATGTCCGCTCAAGAAAATGATCGGCATACGGCAGTTCACGGCGTTCAGGCGTTCCTGCATTTCCAGCCCGTTGAGCCCGGGCATTCTTAAATCTGCCACGATGCACCCACGTAGCGCAGGGTTAAAAGCGTCGAGAAAGGACGCCGCGTCTGAGAACACACGCACTTTTAAGCCAATGGCCCCAAGCAGCAGTTCGAGGCTGTGCCGTATGCCCTCGTCATCATCGACCACGTAGACCGTGGCATCACTCTTCATCGCGGCGTCGACCGGATATAGTGAAATGAACGCTCAAGCCCCCGCTGCGATTCTCTCTTGCCCAGAGGCGGCCGCCGTGGGACTCGATAATGGATCGACTGATGGACAGGCCCACCCCAAGTCCGCTGGGCTTGGTAGTGTAAAAGGTCTCAAACAGACGCTCCGGGTCATTGCCCTCGAGCCCTGGTCCGCTATCCGTTACACAGACCTCCACGCCCTTGTCCCCGGCGAAGTGGGTGAAAATGGACAGACGCTTAGGACCATCCGTCTGTGTCTCCAGCACATCGAGCGCATTGCGTACCAAATTCAAAAGTACCTGTTCGACCTGAACTCGATCTGCCTTCACCCGGGGTAATCCCTCAGCGAGCTCGAGGGAAAGTGTCACACCGCTCGATTTGAGCTCGTTTGTAAAAAGGTTGAGGACCGCACGCACACATCCGTTGAGGTCTATATCCGTTCGTGCGGCCTGATCCTTTCGCACCAGCTGCCGCAAATGATGAACGATTTCACCAGCTCGGCGGCCCTGTGCAGTAATCTGGGTGAGCGCGTCCTTCACCAGACCTCGATCTGTGCTGTCTGAATTGAGCAGATTAAGACAGGCCTGCGCGTAGCTGACAATTGCCGC
This sequence comes from uncultured Gammaproteobacteria bacterium, assembly GCA_947258715.1. GTDB lineage: Bacteria > Pseudomonadota > Gammaproteobacteria > HK1 > HK1 > CAMYJH01. The sequence continues at coordinate 105,450 of CAMYJH010000003.1, read as the reverse complement.
CAGCGGCTGATTGACCTCGTGAGCGATTCCCGTCGCCATTTCGCCCAGGGCGGACAAGCGGGAGGCGTGGGCAAGCTCGTCCAGGTGCCGGCGAGCCTCCTGCTCGGCGTGCTTTCGCGCCGAGATGTCGCGCATCAGCCCCATGAACCGGCGTTTGCCCGCGACATGGAATTCACTCACGGCAAGATCGAGTGGAAAGGTAGAGCCATCATGGCGCCGACCCTCGACTTCACGGCCGATACCGATGACTTTCTTTTCACCGCTGGAGAGGTAGTTCGAAAGATAGGTATCGTGCTCACGCTGATGAAGATCCGGCATTAAGACCTTGAGATTCTGACCGATGAGCTGTTCCGACTCGTATCCGAACATTTCCCCGGTGGCGAGATTCAGCGATTGGATGATTCCATGCTCGTCGATGGTGATGATGCCATCTGCGGCGGTATCGAGTATGGACTGTAGTCTGGCTTCTTTCTCCGCCATCTGGTCCCAAGCCCGGTGATCTGAAGAGAGGTCGATGGCCGTGACTGCGAATCCGCACCGGGTCCCAGACTCGGTGTCGAGACCGCTCAGCCACCACTGCACCGGAGAGAGTTCGCCGCTGTTGGCACGCCAGGCATCGATGCGGGCGCCAGGGTCGGATCCTTCAGTTGCCGCTCTCAGGTCCTCCTCGAACGCGTCTCGCTCCTCCTCGGGGACGACGAGGCTCGCAAAATCCGCGTCGCGGAGCAGTTCAGGCTTTTTGCCAACGAATTGTAAAAAGGCATTATTGAAAGACACGATGCGGGCTTGGTCGTCCAGCACTGCGGTCAATAGCCCGGCCGACGGCAGCAGCGAATTTTCCCTCGCCGCAGATCCCGCTGGCTGGTCCGCCGATGAGTCTGCTGAAGACTGACTCTGAGGTGCCCGCATGATAAGAACGCGTGGTGGAGACCGGAATTTGTTCGTCAAAGTGGCCAGGGAATTCTAACAGCGAACCTGTAGCTGAGGCGCGGTTTCAGTGGAGAAAATCGAGCCAAGGCCACGCCTGATCAGATCGAACCCGTGCCGGCTCTGGCCGCGTCAGCGAATTGGGCTCCGTCCTCAGCTCACCTGCCAGGTATCGCCGGCGTTGAATAGCGCCTCGAGATCCCCGGTGCCGCGATTTCTTCGAGCCTCTTCGATCTGGCGATCCATCAGAACCTCGTAGCTTGGAAGCTCTACCGACCGCAACACGCCGATGGGTTCGGGAAACCGCGGGTAGCGAAGTCGGCTCAAGATATAGGCGAGCGCCGGTTCTTCCGCATGCTCGTCGTGCGCAAGTAGATCTGCCTCGGTGATGCCGTTGCCGAGGGTCACCACTTCGGGATTGAATCCATTCAACCGGATTCCTTTGTCACGATTAGAGCCAAATACCAGTGGCTTGCCGTGCTCCAGCTCGACCATGTTATCCGGGCGCTGCTTGCGGTCCCAGGCGTATCCGAAAGCCAGGTCATTGTAGACGTTACAGTTCTGGTAAACCTCGACGAAAGACGCGCCTTTGTGCGCGGCGGCGCGCTTCAACACCATGCCGAGGTGCTTGGTGTGTGTATCCACCGAGCGAGCGACGAAAGTTGCCTCCGATCCAATGGCAACTGAGAGCGGATTCAAAGGACCGTCGATGGACCCTGCCGGTGTGCTCGAGGTGATGTGTCCGGCTGGGGACGTTGGCGAGTACTGTCCTTTCGTCAATCCGTAAATGCGGTTGTTGAACAGCACGATATTAATGTCGAGGTTACGCCTAATCGCGTGCATCAAGTGATTGCCGCCGATGCTCAGTCCGTCGCCGTCGCCGGTGATCACCCACACGCTCAGGTCGGGTCTGGCGGCCTTGAGGCCCGTCGCGATGGCCGGCGCGCGGCCGTGTATTCCGTGAATGCCGTAGGTATTTAGGTAATAGGGGAAACGGCTGGAGCAACCGATGCCTGAGACGAAAACGGTCTTCTCAGGGGCGACGCCGATATCCGGCAGCACCTTCTTCATCTGCGCCAGAATCGAATAGTCTCCGCAGCCCGGGCACCAGCGAATGTCCTCGTCGCTGGTGAAGTCGTCGGCAGTATAGGCATTGTCCGATTTGGTTGCCACGGCCTTGCTCACCTAATCAGACTCTTTATGCTTTCTTCGATCTCGACAGCGCTGAAAGGGCGTCCTGTAGTCTTGTTCAGTCCGACGGCATCGATCAAAAATTTGGAACGGATCAGCATCCGAAGTTGCCCCGAGTTGAGCTCTGGGATCAACACGCGGCGATAGTGGCTTAAGAGCGCGGCCATGTTCGAAGGCATTGGGTGCAGGTGACGCACGTTGGCCAGGGCTACGCTTGCGCCGGACTGCTGTACCCGGGCGACTGCCGAGGCGCAGGCGCCGTAAACGCCGCCCCAGGAAAGCACAAGCAGGTCGCCCGGGTCCGGACCGTCTACCGCCTGCGGTGGAATCACCGAGGCGACGTTTTCCACTTTACGCGCGCGAACCCGCACCATGTGATTGTGATTCTCGGGGTCGTAACTAACGTTGCCAGTAATGTCCTGCTTCTCCAGGCCACCCACACGATGCATCAGCCCGGGCGTACCGGGCAGCGCCCACGGCCGCACCAGGCGCTCGTCACGCGCGTAGGGCATGAACGATGCACCGTTGGAAGATGCGTCCGGGTGGGTCACCGGGATCGTACTGAGGGACTCCACATCGGGAATTTTCCACGGCTCCGCGCTGGTGGCGATGAAAGCATCGGAAAGCACTGTCACCGGGGTCATGAACGCAGTGGCGATTCGCCAGGCCTCGCGAATAGTGTCGAAGCAGTCCGCCGGAGTACTCGCCGCAAGCACCGGCATCGGCGCCTCGCCGCTGCGGCCGAACATGACCTGGAGCAGATCTGCCTGCTCGGTTTTAGTGGGCATGCCGGTGCTGGGCCCGGCCCGCTGGATGTTCAGAACGAGCAGCGGCAGCTCCAGCATCACCGCCAGTCCCATGGCCTCGCTCTTCAACGCGATCCCCGGACCCGCCGACGCGGTCACGCCCATGGCGCCGCCGAAAGCTGCGCCGATGACCGAAGACATCGCCGCGAGTTCGTCCTCCGCCTGAAAGCTGCGAACTCCGAACTGCTTGTGGCGGCTCAGCTCGTGGAGGATGTCGCTCGCCGGGGTAATGGGGTAGGAGCCGTAGAAAAGCTCTTTGCCGCTCAATCTGGCGGCGGCGATCAGACCCCAGGCGAAGCCTTGATTGCCGGTAATGTTTCGATAGCGGCCTGGCGCCATCTCAGCCGGCGGGACGTGGTAGCTGCCGGTAAGGCTCTCTGCGGTTTCGCCGAAATTCCATCCCGCCTCCAGGGCCCGCTGGTTGGCCTCGGCCACGTCGGGGGTGTTTTTGAATTTGTTGCTGATAAACCGGCGGGTGGGTTCCGGGTCCCGGCCGTACAACCAGTAAACAAGGCCTAAGGCAAAGAAATTGCGGCAGCGCTCGGAGAGCTTCTTTCCCAGGCCGGTTTCCTCCACCGCCGCGCGGGTGAGCTTGGTGATCGGAGCGCGAACCAGCTGATAACCGTCGAGGCTTCCGTTTTCCAGCGGATTTTCGGCATAGTGGGCGAGCTTCAAAGCCTTGGCATCGAAGGCATCCTCATCGACGACGAGAACGCCATGGGGTTCCAGATCCCTCAGGTTCTCGCGCAGGGCGGCCGGATTCATGGCAACCAGGGCGTCCAGACGGTCGCCGGGGGTGAGCACGTCCCGGGCGGCGAAATGGATCTGAAAGCCGCTGACCCCGGCCAGGGTCCCCTTGGGGGCGCGGATCTCCGCCGGGAAGTCCGGTAAGGTGGCGACGTCGTTGCCGGCCAGAGCCGAGGTATTGGTAAGCTGGGTGCCGACAAGCTGCATCCCGTCACCGGAGTCACCTGCCAGGCGCACGGTGGCCGTTTCCAGCTCTCGCACCGGTCTGGGGCGGCCCGCCGGAATCTCTGACTCTGCCGTGCTCATGTTCGAGGCAAATCGCGCAATTTGCTGGTTTTCAAAGGATTAGCCGCATCGTTTAACACGCCGACGTGGCGCGTTCAAGTTGCCGCCGACCGCGATGAGCCAATTCGCTTAGCCTCTGGGGCCAGCCCGATTGACGACCGGAAACTGATGTGACTCAATTCGACCTTGTTAATTCAGTCTAAGTTTAGCCGCTTGGTGCCGGGGGACGCCGCAGATCGGGTGAGCGGAGCGTGCGCAGCCTGAAGCCGGGTCCGATAACATTGGTCCGTACGATTCGGAGTTTTCTTTCATGCCATTACGCCACGTCGTGGGTCTATTCGTCGATCCCCAAGCCGAATGGGGGCGCATTGAGGAAAAAGACTACAGCGTCCGCTCCTGCATCCTCGGACACACCATGGTTTTTTCGCTGATTCCAGCAGTCTCAGGTTTCATTGGAACGACTCAGATTGGATGGCAGATCGGCGCCGGCGATCCGGTAAGGTTGACGACGAACAGCGCGGGCGTCATCGCCGTTCTTTACTACTTCGCCATGGTTTCCGCCGTCATTGGCGTTGGCGTTGTGATTCGATGGATGGGTCAGACTTACGGCGCAAGCCAGCCCTTGTCCAAGTGCATCACGCTCGCGTCGTTGACGGCATCCCCGCTGTTCCTGATCGGGATCATGCAGCTCTACCCGGTGTTGTGGCTCAACTTTATGGTCGGCCTGGTGGCGCTCGGTTATATCGTTTACATTTTTTACTCGGGCGTGCCAATCATGATGCAAATCTCTCAAGAACGAGCGTTCCTTTTCGCATCGGCCGTGCTCGCTTTCGGTCTAGTGACGCTGGTCGCCATGCTAGCAGTTACGGTTTTGCTTTGGGGAGCGGGCTTTGCCCCGGCTTTCACCCGATAATCCGGCCAGCTTTCAATTCGGCGAAAGGGGAGACGAACCCAATATGACCCAGGCGGAGACATATAATTACAAAGTCGTTAGACAGTTCGCCATCATGACCATCGTGTGGGCTATCGTGGGCATGGCGGTAGGCGTTTACATCGCCGCCGAGTTGGCCTGGCCGGCACTGAACTTCGACCTTCCGTGGCTGACCTACAGTCGCCTGAGGCCGTTGCACACCAACGCCGTGATTTTCGCTTTTGGTGGCTCGGCCCTGTTCGCAACTTCGTATTACGTGGTTCAGCGTACCTGCCACGTGCGTCTCTACGCGGAGCGGCTGGCCTCGTTTACTTTCTGGGGCTGGCAGGCCGTCATCGTGCTGGCGGCCATTACGCTTCCGTTGGGTATCACCACCACCAAGGAGTACGCCGAACTCGAGTGGCCCATCGATATTCTGATAACGGTCGTATGGCTGTCCTATGCGGTCGTTTTTTTCGGCACCCTGGCCAAGCGCCGGATCCGGCACATTTTCGTCGCCAACTGGTTCTTCAGCGCGTTCATACTAACCGTCGCCTTGCTCCACGTGGTCAACAGCGCGGCTGTTCCAGTGGGGTTCTGGAAATCCTACTCACTTTATGCCGGTGTTCAGGACGCAATGGTTCAGTGGTGGTATGGCCATAACGCGGTCGGGTTTTTTCTGACCGCCGGTTTTCTCGGGATCATGTATTACTTCGTGCCAAAACAGGCGAACAGGCCGATCTATTCTTATCGGCTCTCAATCGTTCACTTCTGGGCCCTGGTGTTTACATATATCTGGGCCGGACCGCATCATCTGCATTACACGGCGCTGCCCGATTGGGCGCAGTCGCTGGGGATGGTGATGTCGCTCATCCTGCTGGCCCCTTCCTGGGGCGGAATGATCAACGGGATTATGACGCTATCCGGCGCGTGGGAGAAGCTTCGAACGGATCCGGTGTTGCGATTTCTCATTGTGTCGATTTCGTTCTACGGCATGTCCACTTTCGAGGGGCCGATGATGTCCATCAAGACGGTGAACGCGTTGTCCCACTATACCGATTGGACCATCGGACACGTGCACTCGGGCGCGCTGGGCTGGGTGGCGTTGATCTCTCTGGGGGCCATGTATTACCTCATCCCGCGGCTGTTTGGACGGGAGCTCTACAGTCTGAAGCTTGTCGAAGTTCATTTTTGGGTCGCCACTGTGGGCATCGTTCTTTACATCACCGCAATGTGGGTGTCTGGAGTGATGCAAGGACTTATGTGGCGTGCCGTCAATCAAGACGGCACCCTGACCTACAGCTTTGTCGAGTCCGTTCAGGCTATGCACCCGTTTTACGTCATCCGGTTCCTAGGAGGGCTGGCCTTCCTGGCCGGCACTGTGGTGATGGCCTATAACCTGTGGAAGACCGTCGCCGGCGCCAAGGTAGTCGAAGCGCCGATCCCTGTGCCGGTCCACTGAGGTCACGAACATGGCTAAGGGACACGAATCAGTCGAGACCAATGTCAGCCTTCTCATCGTGCTTACGCTCGTTGTCATCAGCATAGGATTTGTCGCAATCGTTCCGCCTCTGTTCTTTCAGTCCAGCCTCACTCAACCCGTTGCAGGTTTAAAGCCCTACGGGGCGCTACAACTCGCGGGACGCGATATCTATATTCGCGAGTCGTGCATGGTATGTCATTCGCAGATGATTCGTCCTTTCCGCGCCGAGACCGAACGTTACGGGCATTATTCGGTCGCCGGAGAGTTTATATACGACCGTCCGTTCCAGTGGGGATCGAAACGCACGGGGCCAGACCTCCACCGCGTGGGCGGCCGATACAGCGACGAATGGCATCGCGTCCACCTGATCAATCCGCGCGACGTCGTGCCTGAGTCAATCATGCCCGGCTACCCCTGGCTCGAAGGTACGTTTTTGAGCACAGAAACGATTCAAAAAAAGATGCGGGTGCTGAGAAGCCTTGGTCACCCCTACACGGACGAGGAAATTAAGGCTGCGCGAGCGGCACTGGAAGGGAAGACCGAGATGGATGCAATCATCGCTTATCTCCAGTCGCTCGGCACGGCGATTAAGACCCGCAGGTAGACCATGGACGTGGCGTTACTTCATTCCCTCTGGACGGTGTTGTTGCTCATAATCTTCGTCGCAATCGTGGCCTGGGTCTTTATCCTTAAGCGGTCCGGCGATTTTGACGAGGCGGCGCGTATGCCGCTAGAGCTGGACGAATCCGATAATAAAACTACTGAGAACAAAGGTCGCCAACATGGGTGATTTCAGCGGACCGACTTGGACCATTGTCATAATCATCGCCACGCTGGGTGGAATCGCGGGGTTGTGGCTGCTGATCGTGTGGCAGTCGAGAATCGGAGAATCCGACCAAAAAGAGACCACCGGCCATGTCTGGGACGAGGACCTGACCGAGCTCAATAATCCCCTCCCCCTGTGGTGGCGTAATCTGTTTTATATAACTCTGGTTTTCGGCGTCATCTATCTCATCCTTTATCCCGGTCTGGGCTCCTTTGGCATGCTTCTCAAGTGGACACAGGTCAAACAGTACGAGCAACAGATTGCCGAGGCGAAGGCGCGTTACGGTCCCATATTTGAAAAGTATCTGAATCAACCTATCGAACAGGTCGTCCAGGATCCCGAAGCATTGAAAATTGGAGAGCGGCTGTATGCCAGCTACTGTACGGTGTGCCACGGCTCTGACGCTGGAGGCGTTATCGGGTTTCCGAACTTAAGAGACGATCGGTGGCTTTACGGCGGCACCCCGGACGCCATCGAAACTAGTATTCTCAAAGGCCGGAATGGAGTCATGCCCGGGTTGAAAGCTGTGCTTGGCGGTGACCAAGGCGTAGAAGAACTGACGGCGTACGTATTGAGCATAAGCGGACGCAATGTCGATGCAGCCAAGGCCACGGCCGGAAAAACCAAGTACGGCGTCTTCTGTATCGGCTGTCACGGTCCCGAGGCCACGGGAAACCAGCAGCTCGGGGCTCCGAATCTGACCGATGATACCTGGCTTTACGGCGGTTCGCCCGAGGCGGTCGCGGCGACTATCGCCAATGGTCGCAACGGTGTAATGCCGGCGCACGAAGAGTTTCTCGGTAAGGCGAAGGTGCACCTGCTCGCTGCATATATCTACAGCCTGTCAAAGCAGTGATCGTTTACAGGAGTATTCCCCGGGTTCAGCTGATATCCGCCGTACTGTGGCCGTCCTTTCTGCTCGCAGGGATCGCCACTTCAGTCTTCTTCGTGTTTCTCGATCCGGTGAGGCTTTTTGACTACGAAGGGGAAGCGCCACTGTCTCGGATGGCGGCTTATTCGCTGGGTTTCTTTCTCTTCTGGTTGCTTTGCGTCGCGTCCTCCGCCGCCACCGCGTACTTCATGCGACCCACTGGCAGCGCTGTTTCCTCAGACGACGGTTCCGCATAGATTCTCATCTAATCGCCATGTCTAAAGCAGAGGTCCCTAGCGGCGTCTCCGTAAGGTTCGCTGACGACGTCGAACGCTCCCTTTACGCGAAGCGGGAAAAAGTCTACCCGCGTGAGGTGCACGGCGTATTCGCCGCGCTGCGTGTCACCGCTGTAGCGGTGCTTCTGGGGCTGTTTTATGGTCTCTGCTGGCTGCGCTGGGACGGCGAGCAGGTGCTCCTTTTCGACCTACCGCAGCGAAAATTCCACGTCTTTGGATGGACGCTGTTTCCCCAGGACTTCCCTTACCTGACCTTCATGTTGATTATCGCCGCGCTGTCTTTGTTTTTATTCACGGCGCTGGCAGGACGACTTTTTTGTGGCTACGCCTGTCCGCAGACAGTCTGGACTGAAGTGTTCCTCTGGATAGAGCGAAAGCTGGAGGGCGATCGACAGAAGCAAATTAAGCTGGACAAATCGTCGTGGTCGAGGAGAAAGGTCTTCGTTAAAGGCGCAAAGCACGCCACGTGGATTGTCTTTTCGCTTTGGACCGGCTTCACCTTCGTTGGATATTTCACCCCGATTACAGAACTCGGTGCACGTTTGGTGGTTTTCGATCTCGGTCCCTGGGAGACCTTCTGGGGTTTTTTTTACGGCTTCGCCACCTACGGCAACGCTGGATGGATGCGGGAGCAGGTTTGCATCTATATGTGCCCCTATGCGCGTTTCCAGAGCGCGATGTTCGATCAGGATACGCTGGTTATTTCCTACGACAAGGCTCGTGGCGAGCCCCGCGGTTCGCGAAAGAAAACCCTGGATCATCGGACTGCGGGACTCGGGGACTGCATCGACTGCACCATTTGCGTTCAGGTGTGTCCCACGGGGATAGACATACGCGAGGGTCTGCAATATCAGTGTATTGCCTGCGCGGCTTGCGTTGACGCCTGTGATCAGGTGATGGAGAGAATGAACTATCCCAAGGGCCTGATTCGCTATACCACAGAGAACGCGGTTGCGGGCGCGCCTATCCGGGTATTCAGGCTCCGCGTTATTTTCTACGGTCTTATTCTTTTTGGTCTCGCTGTCGCGCTAGGGGTGTCCGTTGGACTGCGTACCCCTCTGGCGCTCGACGTCATCCGCGACCGTAATGCGCTGTACCGGGAAACCTCCCAGGGTCTGGTAGAGAATGTTTACACCCTCAAGATCATTAACATGGACGACGCCTCACATCGATTCAGGCTAAGCGCGCGTGGCATCGACGGTGTCGAGCTTTTGATGGAGGATGCGACTATCGAGGTTGGTGCAGGCGACGTGCGCTCTTTTCCGGCAAGGCTTCGGGCTGACCCGCACAAGCTCCAAAAACCGAGCAACCAGGTGGTTTTTGCACTCATGACAACCGACAATCCTTCGTTGAAGATTGAGACCGAAGGCCGATTTCTAGGACCAGTGCCAGCAAGATGAGCGAGACCATAACCAAGCCTGACCGTTCCTGGTACCGTCAGCCGCTGGTTTGGATGATCATTGCCATACCCGCATCTTCGGTGCTTTTCGGGATCGTCATGCTGGTGCTCGCGGCTGCGTCAGATGACGGCTTGGTCGTGGACGACTATTACAAACGCGGGCTGGAAATAAACCGCGACCTGCGGCGCGACCGAACCGCGGCGCGACTCGGCCTCAGCGCTGGGGTAACGCTTGACTCCCGGAGCCGAGATATTCGCGTCGATGTCAGTTCCCAAAACTCTAGGGTTTTATTCCCGAGCCAGCTGACGTTGCGTCTGGTGCACCCCACGCGTTCCGGCCTCGACCGAGACATTCAGCTGCAGTTGTCGGGCAAAGGACGATATGCAGGTAGCGTTGGTCGTCTGGAGGCCGGTCACTGGCACCTGCATCTGGAAACCGAATCCTGGAGGATCATCGGGCGCATGCCCGTGCCCGGGACCGGGCTCAGCGAGCTTTCACCAGCAGTTTAGAAATCAGCAGCTCAGACTGTTTGCTGCTGAATGAAGTCGTATAGGGCGCGGAATTGATCGTCCACCATCGGCCCGAAAACAGGATCATGACGGCGTTCGATGGCCTGGGCTATTTCGGTCCAGTCTCGATGGCTCAATGTTTTCTCCGCAAGGGGAAACAAATGCTTGTCTTCCTTTTCCATGTGAGCGCGAAGAAAAGCGACATAATCTCTGCCCGCCACTTCAATCTGCTCGCGAAGCACCATCGCACCGTCGGTTACCTGCACCAGCATGTCAAGAAAAATCTGCCCCTTCTCCGTCAGGCCCTCGTGTTCACTGAGGATGTTTTCACCTAACTTACGTGCAGACGAGTCGTGCTCGATTAGCTTGTGGATAAGGAGATCCTCGAGCGGGTGATGGGTACGGTCGGGATATCGCGTCATGTAGTACATGATGTCGCGCATCAGGTCAAAATCCGTGGATTTCATCTCGTGCACGTTGTTCAGCTGTTTGTCGAGAATGTCTAGCATCTGCGCGACGTTTCCGTGGTCGATATTGAGCTGTTTTAGAATGTCCATCTTGCGGTCCTCCCGGCCGCGAATGGCGACCCATTGAGTATCAACCCTTGGTGAAAATAGTCCGGGTCCACGGAACAGTCATTGACCTGCATCAAGGCTGTACGCGCTGGCTGTTGGAATTTTCAGCTGATGATTGAGTATCGTCAACCTCATCTTCATCCGCAAGCACTCGATACGCCGGTCCCTCCAAATCGTCGAACTGCCCTGAGCGAATCGCGAACACAAACACTAGCGCGATGACTAGAGCAAGAAAGACGGAAAGCGGTATCAGAAGGTAAAGCACTTCCACGGGACGTCAGCTCTCTCGTTGCAAAAACGGCGTGGTTCCCGCGCGCAGGCCGTTGGCGACTACAATTAAAGAGCTCACAGACATGCCGATGGCAGCAAGCCAAGGGGGTACAAACCCGAGCGCTGCCGCAGGAAGTGCGAGCAAGTTGTAGCCCGCCGCCCAGATGAGATTCTGTGAGATCACGGTGCGCGTCCGGCGAGCTATGGAAACGCTGGCGGCGATGTTTTCCAGCTGGTCGTTCATCAGTATCAAATCAGCGCTCGCCCGTGCGGCCTCCGGACCACCGGCCATTGCGAACGAGACGTTGGCACCCGCAAGCACCGGGGTGTCGTTGATGCCGTCGCCTACCACGGCGACAATTTCTCCGCCCGCTTGCATCTCTCGGATAGTAGCCAGTTTCTGCTGCGGAAGAAGATCACCGCTTGTATCCTGGATCCCCAAGTGCAAGGCGAGCAGCTCGGCCGTCTGCGGTCGATCGCCGGAAAGCAGCGACAGTTTGAAACCCATGGAACGCAGATACGCGACCAGCGGCAAAGCATCGGGACGGGTGGCATCGCGAAGCAGAAAGCTGGCGAGCACGCTGGAGTCGTCCGCGAGAAGAACCAGAGTATCTCCGTGACGGGTGTCGAATCTTCGCACAAGCTGCGGGTCGGCCAGCCGCTCAGCGACGAAACTCAAGCAACCAATCAAATAGCGCTTACCTTCTACGTATCCTTCGGCGCCACGTCCGGGCGTCACCGTTACATGCTTCGCTTCGGCGGGCGCTCCGACGCAATGGGATCTAATGCTGCGGGCAACCGGATGACTCACGTTCTGCTCAATGCCTGCCGCAATACGAACAGCGCTGTCTTCGCTCAGGTTCCCATGGACTTCCACTCTGCTGAGATCGAGCTTTCCCCACGTCAATGTCCCGGTCTTGTCGAAAACGAAACGGTTCGCCCGGGCCAGTGTCTCAAGCACGTGACCGCGGGTAACAATCAGCCCGCGTTTAGTCAATGCGCCGACACCAGCCGCTAAGGCACTCGGGGTTGCAAGAGAAAGCGCGCACGGACAGGTAATGACCAGCACAGAGATGGTAATGGGGAGCCAACGGTCGGGCGCCGCATGCCACCAGTAGAGCGCTACGATGAGGGCAAACAGGAGCACCGCGGCGACGAAACGCCCGGCGATGCGATCCGCCAGGTGCTCTGCCGGCGGCTTGGCGGCGCGCGCACGCTCCATCAGGCGTAAGGTGGTTGCGAGCAGAGAATCGTCGGCGACTCGCTTCACGCCGATCTCGATGGGGTTTTCAAAGTTCACCGACCCGGCCATGACCGGTTCCCCGACTGCTTTGATTACCGGACGGCTTTCTCCTGTGAGCAGCGATTCATCCACGGTTGATTGACCCGACAGCATGACACCGTCCGCGGGGACGGTTTCTCCGCATGCCACTATTACCCGGTCGCCCGGAACCAGCGTTGCAGCCAGCACCTGTTCTCTGCTCAGCTCCCGTCCGCTTTCGCGCACCCGCGTGGCCATCGTCGGCGGCGCGGTAACCAGAGACTCCGCAATCCGAGCATGGCGGGCGCGGGCACTGAAGTCCACGTAACGCGCGAGAAGCAGGAAGAACACGAACATTGCCACCGAGTCAAAGTAAATGGCGCCGGTGTCTGTAAGGGTTGCGTGAACGCTACCAGTGAAAGCGATTAAAAGCCCCAGCGATACCGGCACGTCCATTCCGGTGCGACCACGACGCAGATCGGCGGCGGCGTTGAGGAAAAAAGAACTCGCCGCGTAAGCGATGATCGGTAGAACCAGGACCAGACTTGCCCACCTGAGCAGTGCCCGCAAAGAGTCCTCGATGCCGTTGAATTCCCCCGCATAAAGGGCAAGAGAGATGGCCATAATCTGCATCCCGAAGAGTCCGGAAATGCCCAGCTGCCGCAGCCTACGCTTGCGCTCGGCCTCAAGCCCGGTTTCACGCTGAGAGGGATCATAAGGTCGCGCGCCGTATCCCGAATTCAGCACCGCTGTCAGAATGTCAACAAGTTTCAGCCGCGAACCGTCCCACACTATCCGGGCGCGGTGGGTCGAAAAATTGACCTCGGCCTCCAAAACGCCGGTGAGCTTCTGCAAGCTGCGCTCTATGTTGAGGGCACAAGCTCCGCAGCGGATCCCGTCAATCAGCAGGAAAGCTTCGGTGGCACCATCCGCGGTGGCGCGAGTGAATCGTTCCTCGACAAAGGGATGCGAGAAGATGGCGCTTGACGCGTTTGTACCGGTTTCGTTGCCGGACATCATTTCTGGAACGGCCATCGCTACAAAATCTCGGTCTGAGGTGTCATTTTCCAGGGGGAGCCAGATTGTGACACAAGTCCATGATGACTCGTGAGCTTAACCTGAACGGCGGGCCCGACGACACCCGGCTGCCAAAGCCATCACTCGGGCTGAACGTTGGGCAGGTCCACGTAATGCGGAGTTATGAGCATCGGGCTTTGGTAAAAGCACTCAGGACGAAAGTGAACCACGACGACCCGGAATGACGCGCGGTCCTGGTTTGTCCGCTGCGCTACGCGTCAGCTCTCGCTCTGCAGGCTGATGAATTCATAGATTGACCGGTACTGAGCTTCGACGATTTCTCCGAATATTGGATCCCTGCGATCTTCAATTGTCTCTGAAATATGCTTCCAGTCCTGGTCGCTGAGCGCAGCCTTTGCCCGCGGGAACAGCTGCTCATCTTCCTGGTGCATGTGAGATCTTAGAAACTGTATATAGTCGATGCCCCGGGCCACGATGTCCTTTCTCAGGACGATTTCCCCGTCGATAACCTTCAGTAACATCTCCAGGAACGCATTGCTCTTCCTCGCCAGTTCAGTGTGGTCCTTGACCAGAGAAAGCGCAGCTTCACGGTAGGAAGGATCGCGCTCAATAAGCTTCTCGATGACCAAATCCTCCATTGGATGATGGAAGCTATCAGGATACGTGGTCATATAATGCATGATATCCCGAACCAGGTCGTAGTCGGCTTTTTCCATTTCTCGAATGCGTTCGAGCTGGTCCTCCAGAATATCGAGCAGCGTGGCGATGTTTTCATGGTCTTTGGTCAACTGCTCCAAGATATTCATCTGTTTACTCCAGCTCGTCAACAGACGATGAGGCGCGCATTTTTTACGAACACAACATCGGGCGGGCGAGCGCCAATTCCTGAATTCGAATTACGTTTTATTTGAATTCTAAAACAATTCCCAATGCGCCGGGTTTAACCTCATTTTCGTATTTGCCGGACTTAATCCAGACCGGCGGCAGTGCTGATCCGAAGTCATTATTTAGCTTCGCGCATTCGCTTTAGCGACAGGTCACGAAGAAAGGCTGCCGCATCCTCTGTTTGTTTCACTGCTGATTTGTGTCGCCATGACCGGGCGAATCGTGGCCGTGGCCAGCGGGCGTTCCAGGCGTGTGCTCATGGACTTCAGCGGAACCGTCGTGTCCACCCCGCATCATGTGACCGCGCCGGGCCTTGGGGCCGTGATCATGGCCCTCGCGTGCTTCGCGCATCATCAGCCTGTGCGCATGACCCATGCTCAGCCCATCGGGGGGATCTAGCATGATCTGAACAGACGGGGCACCGGTCGCCACGGGGCAGCCATTGCACGCGCCGATAGTTCGAGCGCCTTAGAAAACTTCTTGTCGTTGCCATGCTCGATTTCGCTGTCGAGATTATTGTAGCTCGGGCCCAGCATCGACTGCATCAGGGCGCCCCGTACTCCGTTGATGCTGACCGACTGTCGCATAAGCCTTTCCATCTCAACCAGCTCGTGAGCGGCCACCGCCCAATCCTGCGCCTCACCGCCGCGGTGCATGACGTAGAATCGCTGCCTAGAATAGGCATGAAGGCGGTAAAGCTCCGCGCCGCCTCCCGCACGGTGATAAGTCGTTACAGCGCGTCCAAACGCTTCAGGACATCCTTGGCTTATTTGGCTCTCGTGCGCCTGTCCCGCGCGGGCAGAAGAACAAAAGTCGCGATTAACTCCGCAGCCAGCCGAATCGCTTTATCGGAGTTCATCGCTTTTACCGATTCGAACTTGAGCCTCATTTTCCGCGCGAGCCGTCAGCGATCTCTTGATCCGGATCAAGACCCGAAAAAACCTTTCATGAACGGCTGGAGTCAACCTTAGTGCAGTTCCAGCCGCGAATGCACCGGCCAGTGGTCCGACGCCAGCCAGGGGCCGACGTAACGGTCCTGCACTTCAATGCGCTCGGATATCAGCGTGTGGTCGATGGGCACGCCGATCCATCGCGCATAGGGTGAGGGCGCCCACGTGGGGAGATAACCGCGGCCGCGCTGAGCGTCCACCAGACCCGCGGTTTCGACCAGGGGTAGGAATGCGTGCGACCAGATGCTTGTATTCAGGTCCCCGGCGACCACTACGTGGCGGTCGCTATGGCGCGAGATTTCGATCGCCAGCTGGCGAAGATGAAAATTTCGAATTTGGCTGAGCTTTGCCCCGATAGGCGGCGGTAGATGCACGGCATAGATGCGAACCGTCTCTTCGCCGACGCGGCCGTCCAGCGTGATCATGGGCAGCTCAAATTCCCCGCTTTCCCTGAACTCGACCTCGGTCTCCGGCAGCCGGCTTAGTACCGCGACGCCAAAATTATCTTTGCGCGGCATTTGCGCGATATTGGGATAGATTTGATTCAGTCGTTTTAGATCAAGCGCGAAGGCGGGGGTGGTTTCGAAAAGTATCACCACGTCCGGAGGATGGTCCAGGCTCATGACGTACCCTATTACGGCGAGCGGCATCGGATTGTTGCGGCTGATATTGAGCTGCAGGAGCTCGAAGGAAGTATCGCCGCTGGTTTCAACCGCCCGCTGCGGCAGGAGGTAGGGAGACAGCAGCAAGCCGTTCCACGAAACGATCACCAGAGCGAGCACTGCCCATCGATAGCGCCCGACCCAGACGAGCATGGGAAGAAGGGCCGCGCCGGCAGCGAGGTAGTGTGGAACGAAATGGGCGAATAGGTCTGGAAACCAATGCCAGCGCCCCGCAAGCGGCAGAGCAGTTGCGGTCGCCAGCATCAGTGCAATCAGAATCAAACAGGGCGCAAGGAAGCGCCGTATGCTGTTGAGTTTCAATTGTAGCGTTCGGTTACGCTTGCTGATGTCAGGCTAGCTAAGCCGACCCGCGATCGCCTCCGATTGCTGGCGGGCGACGTTTCGTCGGTCTATCTTCTGCAGCATCAGCTTTACAGCGCCGGCAGTCCCGCGTGCAATAGACGCACTTTGTATTTGAGATGAATTCGGGCGGTCTCGCCGGAAATGATTCAAAGCCTTCCCTCCTCCACGGCGTGACAGGCCACCTGTACGCCGCTAGCGGCTTTTCGCAGCCTGGGCACATCATGTAGGCAACGTTCGTTCGCGTGGATGCAGCGGCCGTGGAAGACGCAGCCCTTGGGCAGATTGATCGGCGTCGGCACCTCCCCACGCAGCTTGATATGGTTGGGTCGAACCTCGTTGAGGCGCGGTATGGCGCTGAGCAGCGCCTGGGTGTAAGGGTGCTGCGGGGTGGCGAATAGGGTGCGCGTGGGCGCGATCTCGCATACGGTTCCAAGGTACATCACCGCCACCCGGGTCCCCAAGTGTTCGACTACGGAAAGATCGTGAGTGATGAACAGATAGGTCAGCCCGCGCTGTTCCTGCGCGTCCATCAACAGGTTGAGCACCTGAGCCTGAATGGAAACGTCCAGCGCGGATATGGGTTCATCGGCGACGATGAACTCGGGGTCCACCGCGAGCGCCCTGGCGATGCTGATACGCTGCCGCTGCCCTCCGGAGAACTCGTGCGGATAACGGACGGTCCAGCTCGGATCGACCCCTACAGACTGCATCACTGCTGCGGTCTTTTCCCCGATCTCGGCGGGGGAAAGGTCCGGGTAGTGAAAACGCACCGGTTCTTGCAGCGTTTTCTGCACCGTCATGCGCGGGTTCAACGACGCGTAGGGATTTTGGAAGATCATCTGCATTTTCCTGCGAAAGGGCAGCAGGTTCTTTCCTTTGAGCGTGTCGATGCGCTTGTTTTCGTATCGGATCTCTCCCGACGTGGGTTTGAGCAGGCCCATGATCGCCCTCGCTACCGTCGATTTTCCGCAGCCGCTTTCTCCGACCACACAAAGCGCCTCGCCCTTGACGACGTCGAAGTCGACTCCATTTATGGCCTTTACGCTTTCGCGTACGCGGGAGATGCGTCCGTGGTTGAAGTGCAGCTGTTCGAGAAATCCGGTTTGCAGCGGAAATTCCTTGGCCAGATTGCGCACTTCGACGAGCGCTCTGCCGCTGCCGACAGTCACGATTCCGACTCCTTCGCTTCGGTCTGCATCTGCGCCGCAACCATGTGGCAGGCGACGCGGGCGCCGTTTTTTATGCTGTAGCCGGGCAGCTGAACACGGCACACGTCCAGCACGTAAGGACAGCGCGGGTGAAAGGCACAGCCAGGAGGAATCTCGGTAAGCGCCGGCATAACGCCCCTGATTTGTTTCAAGCGTCGTCGTGATTCCGTTTGTTGAGGCAGCGCCCCGATGAGCCCCTGCGTGTACGGGTGCTTCGCAGCGCGAACAATTTCTCGCGTGGGTGCTTCCTCGACTACCCGGCCCGCGTACATGACGATGGCACGCTCGGTCACCTGTGACACCACCCCCAGATCGTGGGTGATCAGGATCAGCGCCACGTTTTGGGATTCACAGAGCTCGAGAAGCAGATCCATAATCTCGGCCTGTATGGTGACATCGAGCGCCGTCGTGGGCTCGTCGGCAATGATCAGCCAGGGATTGGTGAGCAGGGCCGTCGCGATGACGATTCTCTGGCGCATGCCACCGGAAAGCTCATGGGGATATTGGTCGAACCGCGCTTCGGGCGACGGAATGTGCACCTGCGCAAGTCTCTCCATCGCGATCTCCCGGGCTTCCGGTTCGCTCAGCTCCCGGTGCGCGTGCAGACACTCAGTGAGCTGCGTGCCAACGGTCAATACCGGATTCAACGTCATCATCGGGTCCTGGAAGATCATGCTGATGCGGTTGCCGCGGATTTTTCGCATCTCCTGCGGACCGAGCTTGGTCAAATCTCGGCCCTCGAACAGAATTTCGCCAGCGGAGATATAACCAGGCTTGCTAATCAGATTGAGTATCGAGAAGGCAGCGACGGATTTTCCGGCGCCGCTTTCGCCCACGATACCCAGCCGCTCGCCCCGGTTAATGGCGAAGCTGACGTCGCGCAGCGCCACGAGCGTAACGTGCCGCATGGCGAACCGGACCTCTAGATTCCTGATCTCAAGCAGTGCCACGCTCATTCCTTGTATAGCTTCGGATTCAGCACGTCGCGGAGCCAGTCTCCGAGCAGGTTCATGACCAGGACTAGTATCACCAGCACGATGCCGGGGATGATCGTGATCCACCACGAGCCGCTGAAGATGAACTCGAAGCCACTGTTGATTAGCGAACCCAGCGACGGCTTTGTCACCGGCATGCCGAGCCCGAGGAACGAGAGCGCGGCCTCGCTGACGATGGCGTTGGCGATCTGCACGGTTGAGATCACCAGTATCGGTGACAGCGTGTTGGGAAGAATGTGCCGGAACATGATTCGCACGGGGTTGAGGCCTATAACCCGCACCGCGTCTACGTATTCCTTTTTCTTTTCGGCGAGTACGGAAGCGCGCACGGTGCGCGCGTACTGTGGCCACTCGGCGATTCCAATAACGAGAATGAGCATGAGAATAGCCAGCCGTTCGTAAAGCTCGGTACCGAACAGCGCCTGGAAGACGGCCAGCACGATTATGGCCACCATGAGGGTGGAGAACGAAAGCTGGATGTCGGCTACGCGCATCAGGAAGTTGTCGAGCCTCCCTCCGAAATAGCCGGATATCAGTCCGATCGTAATTCCTAGAAAGGCCTGGAGCAGAACCGCGCAAATGCCAATCGTCAGGGAGATCCGCGTGCCGTAGAGTATGGTGCTGAGCATGTCCCGGCCCTGCGCGTCGGTGCCAAGCGCGAATCGCGTATCACCATTCTCCAGCCACGCGGGCGGAATCTCCGAATCCATGATGTCGATGGTGGTGGGATCGTAGGGGTTGTACGGCGCGATGAGAGGTGCGGAAAAGCTCAGCAGAATGTATACGCACATCACGGCAAAGCTCACGATCGCCACCTTGTCATGGCGAAAACTCCACAACACTCTGGAATCTGCAAATCGATGCCAGGCGCCTGGGCTCACTCTTGCGGCCTCGTCAGTCGGACGGTGGGGTTCACCAGACCGTAGATGAGATCAACGATAGTGTTAGTAATGACGAAGATCAGGCCCACCACGATGAGGTAGGCGATGATCAAGGGCGTATCCACGCGGTTGACCGCCTCAAGGAACAGAAAACCCATTCCGGGCCACTGGAACACGGTTTCGGTAAGAATGGTGAAGGCAATCAGCGTGCCTATCTGTACGCCTCCGACCGTGATGACCGGCAGCAGGGTGTTCTTTAGCGCATGCAGAAACCAGATCCGGCGCGGCTGAAGGCCCTTGGCCCAGGCGAACTTGACATACTCAGATTCCAGCACCTCCATCATTTCGGACCGAATGAGGCGGATGAACAGCGGCAGCATGATGGAGGACAGCGCAATGCATGGAAGAATCAGATGAACGAGGCCGTCCCGGGTCAAGAATCCTGTGCGCCAACCGAAGAAGTCTACGGTTTCGCCACGGCCAAAGGACGGCAACCACCCGAACTCTACCGAAAAAACGTAGATGGAAAGAATCGCCGTGAGAAAAACCGGAATGGATATCCCGACGATACTCGCGCCCATGGAAAACTTCGAGAACCAGTGCTTTGGGTAAATTGCGGCGAATACGCCAATGGGTACGGAGAAGACGATGATGATTAAGCTTGCGCCGAATACCAGCTCTAGTGTTGCGGGCAGCTTGTCGAGTATGACATCGACGGCGGGTCTTTTGAAAAAATAGGAGGTTCCCAGATCACCGTGTATCGCCTTCTTAAGAAATCGCCCGTATTGAATCAGGAAAGGATCATTGAGACCCATCTTGTCTCGCAGGATCTGGCGCTGCTTCTCGGACACCGACTGACCAAGGAGTTCGCGCAAGGGATCGCCCAGATTGTCCTGAATGGAAAAGGCGATGATGCTGATGACGAACATCACCAGCGCCGCTTGTACGAGTCGTCTGATCAGAAACGCAAGCATGAAGCCGGATATCCTGAATCGCCGAGATTAACGACCCCGAAGCCACGGAACACTGTCCCCGGGACGTGAGCACTAGGTTCTCCGGTTCTGGACCGGCCTAATAGATTAGTTACCGGCCCAGAAACCAAGTGGGCCACACCAATGTGGCCCACTCGGTCGAACGATGGATGCCGGATTTTCCCTTCCCGGCCGCGAAACGAGGCGCTACTTGATGACCAGATCCCCGAGGTACGGAAAGTTCATCACATTTACGATCGGGGCAATCTCCACTCCCTTGCGCGCCGCCCACGCGCGATCCTGCCAGTGGAGGGGCACGAATGCGGCGTCATCATACAGGATCTGTTCGATCTCCTGCAGCATGGCGGTACGTTTCTTTACGTCCGTCTCCTTCTGATTGGCAAGCACCAGTTCGTCGACCTTCGCGTTCGAAAAGTTGCCGCTGTTGTACTGGCCGTAGCCGGTTTCCTTGTCGGGCGTCATCAGAAGGAATTCCGTGAAGTTGGACGAATCCTCTGTATCTGAGTGCCACCCGATCATCATGATGTCGGCCGCGCGCTCGTCGAACTTCGGCCAGTACTGGGCTTTGGGCATGGTCTTCAGGTCAACTTTGATGTTGATTTTCGAAAGCATGCCGGCCACGGCTTCGGCGATCTTGTCGTCGTTCACGTAACGGTTATTGGGCGCCATCATGGTGACGGAGAAGCCGTTGCCATAACCCGCATCCATCATTAGCTGTTTGGCTTTCGCCAGGTCGTATCGCGGTTTGAGCTTCGGGTCGTAGCCGAGATAGCCCTTGGGGCTCTGCTGCGCCGCCGCGGTGCCGAATCCGCGCATGATCTTTTCCACAATGCCTTCGTTATTTACCGCGTGCACGATTGCCTGGCGGACACGCTTGTCTTTGAACTCAGGACGCCGATTCTGATTCAGCTGGAAGGTGATTATGCGCGTCCCGCTCATGGTGACCAGGTCGGTGTTGGGGTCCTTGTCGATGCGCTGAAGGTCGGCGGGAGGAACTGGAGCGATGAAATCGACGTCACCCGAAAGCAGCGCCGCCACTCGTGTCGGATCCTCCTTGATCGGCGTGAACACGATTTTACTCACGTTGCCAGGCGAACCTTTGTCCCAGTAGTCGCCAAAGCGCTCGAATTCGACTTTGACGCCCTGCTCGCGGCTGGTGATGACAAAAGGCCCGGTGCCCGAAGCGTTGGTGGAAGCGAAAGCGTCGCCGTGTTTGACGATGGCGTCCTTAGGCCGCCCCTTTGCGTCGTAGCCGTCGTAGAACTTGCGGTCCATCGGAAAGATATAAGTCGCGGTGTGAAGCACCAGCGGATACGGTTCCTTGGTGACAATGTCGATGGTGTACTTATCGACGATGTTCAATGCCTCAAAGGGTGCAAAGATACCTTTGAAATCTGGACTTCTTTTCAGCCGGTCGAACGTCCAGCGCACGTCGAGCGCCGTCATCTCGTTGCCGCTGTGAAACTTGACGCCTTTGCGAAGGGAAAAGCGAACCGTTTTTTCGTCGATACGCTCCCACTTCTCGGCAAGCCTCGGGTCGAAGCCGAGCTCTTGATTCCAGCGAATCAGGGGGTCGAAGATCATGTGAGACAGCTGCAGCGTTCCGCCCGATAGCTGCTCGTGTGGATCGAGGGAAACCGGATCCGCGTCGTAGGCCATCTTCAGGGTCCTGGCCTGGACGCCGGACAGGGCGAAGGCGGACAGCAACGCCGCCGCCGCCAAGGCTTTGAATCTCTTCATTTGTTGTCTCCTCAAGATTTTTATTGGAACGGTCTCGCCGGGAGGCGGCGAGGGCAGGGTCCAATTTGTACGCCGATAGCGAAAGCGCTTCAAGCCCTCGACGCGAACGACGAGTAGCTGTCGGCGGTCCGTTTCGTCGCACCCATCGCCGGGGACAGCACCGCGTGTGTTTTCGGCGTGTCTCCGACTATGCCAAAAGCAGAACGCGAGAGTGCGTCATCGGCCAGACTTTTCCACAAGGCAAGTTCGTAACGGCGTGCCGCAAACGCGCAAAGGGCCCAAGCAGCGCCTGGCGGACTTGGCATCATTGCGACGTCGGACGACCCCCTGGTGCCAGCTCCAGATATTGCCGCAGCGCCGCCACGCTGTCCGGCGTCAGCGGCCCAATATGTCCGTCGAGCACCTCCGATAGCTCGGTGAACTGGGCGCTAACCACCTCCTCGTGCTGCAGCTCAAAAGGCCCTTCGCAGACGCAGGAATAGACCCGACCGAAACATCGGTTCCCGGGATCCTCGTAGTAGAAATCGAGCTGGTGTTCGAGCGGCACGCCGCGGATCCCGAGTTCTTCGGCCGCTTCACGCAATGCCGACTCGTCGTAGCTCTCGCCGTCGGTGACGACCCCGCCGGCGGCCAGATCATAGTAGCCCGGATAGACGTCCTTAGTACTGGTGCGCTTTTGCACCAGGATCCGGCCGTTGGAATCGAACACCAGGATGAAGGTGGCGCGGTGCGGGAGCCGCTTGGTCCGCATCTCGTGACGGGGCGCCGAGCCGACTACCATGTTGTCGTCATCAACGATGACGACCCGCTCGTTGCGGGCGCGCTCGATCTCATTTTCAAAGCCGCTCATTCGCGGCACTCACTCGAGGGGCTTCACGCCCAGCCCGGGCGCATCGTTAGTGCGCAAGACGCCGTCTTCCAGTACGAATCCTCCCGAGACCACGTCGCGGGAAAGATCCAGGCTTCCATCCAGGTCCAGGTAACGGGTTGCCGGCGACGCCAGGGCCGCGTGCAGCGCGGCGCTTATGCTGATTATGCTCTCGTCCATGCAGCCCCACATCAGCTCCACTCCGGCAATTTCGGCAATGTCCGCGATCCGGCGCGCCGGATTGACTCCGCCGCATTTCATCAGCTTGATGTTAAAGATGCCGCAGGCGGGTGGAGGCGCAATCAGGCCCACCGCGTCGGCCTCGTTGAGCAGGGACTCGTCCGCGGCGATCCTCCGGCGCACCGATTCCGGCAGTTCGCGCAGGGCGTCTACCCGCTCTGCCGACATCGGCTGTTCGAGGAACTCGATGTCCAAACCGGCGGTTCTTTTAACGAAGATTTTCACTTCTTCAGGCGAATATCCCTGATTGGGATCGACCCGAATTGCGGCCTTGGTGCCGATTCGCTGGCGCAGTTTTGACACCCGCTCCAGGTCCTCCTCGAGCGCATGCCCGAGCTTTACTTTCAGCACCCGAAAGCCCCGGCCGAGGTACTCGTCGGCCTCGTCAAGCGTCGCGTCCAGCGGCTTGATGCCGATGGTAATCGAGGTGGGAAGCGTCTGATGGGCGCGGCCCAGCATCTCCACCAGCGGTACCCCCAGATGCTGCGCCAGCAGGTCGTGCAGCGCCATGTCCAAAGCCGCGCGCGCAGCTGGCGTGTCCCCCATCCGTTGCGCGAGCCGACGGCAAAGCGCGGGCAGGGTGCGCAGATCGAGTCCTTCCAGCCAGGCGATCTTGTCCTGCCGCAAGGCAGCGGCGCAGGCCTCGCGGGTCTCTCCAGTAACATGGGGTTCCGGCGACGCGCACCCCATGCCCAACAGTCCGTTTTCCGCTTCAATCTCCACCAGGCCCATCTCCACGTCCTCGACGCTGCGAAAGGCGATACGGTAAGGCCGTGTCAGCGGAAAATGTTCAACCCTCGATCTGACTTCTTTGATTTTCATTAAAAAATGCTTGCTTAAGACTCGGAGCTTTTCGGCACGGGCTTCCGCTAACCGATTGCGGCGGCCGGGCTGAACATTGTCATAGCGACTTGATCCCGCGCAAGCTGGTGATTCCGCCGCTGGTTTAGAATTTCGCGCTCATGAGCAATCCGCGTAAGCCATCTGCGCCAAATCCACAGCGGCCTGCGCTGCGGCGTAGCCTGGGGCTCGGCCTGATCTCGCTTTACGGGCTCGGTAACATTTTGGGCGCCGGCATTTATGTTCTCGTCGGTAAGGTCGTCGGCGTGGCGGGAGTGCACGCGCCGCTGGCGTTCGTGATCGCCGCCATGGTGGCTGCGTTATCGGCGTTCACCTATGGCGAGCTGGCGGCGCGTTATCCTGTCAGCGCCGGCGAGGCGGTCTACGTCGACGCCGCTTTCGGCGTGGTCGCAATCTCGCTGATGGTGGGCCTGCTGATCGCCCTCGCGGGCATGGTTTCCGCCGCCGCCCTGGTTCGGGGGTTCGTCGGTTATCTGAACGTCTTCATCCAGTTCCCCGGGCCTCTTGCCATCGCCCTGCTGGTGCTCTCTCTCGGCGCTTTGGCAGCCTGGGGTATCGGTGAGTCGGCCTGGGTAGCCGCCATACTCACCTTGATTGAAATTGGCGGGCTGCTGCTGGTTATTTACGTAGCCCGCGAGAGCTTCGCAGCATTTCCGTCTCAGGCGAGCACCATCCTGGTTCCCCCTTCCATGGCCGCCTGGCAGGCGACCATGCTGGGCGCGTTCCTCGCCTTTTACGCTTTCATCGGCTTCGAAGACATGGTCAACGTGGCGGAAGAAGTCGAGCATCCGGAGCGCAATCTGCCGCTGGGTATCCTTGTCGCCCTGGTGATTTCGACCGCGCTCTATTTCGTCGTGGTGCTGGCAGCACAGCTCAGCGTTTCGGCAGAAGCCCTAAGGCAAAGCGAGGCGCCACTTGCGCTCGTTTACGCCACCGTGACCGGCGGTTCGCCGTTGGTCATCAGCGCCATCGGCCTCTTCGCCGTCGTCAATGGCGCCTTGATTCAGATCATCATGGCCACCCGCGTTCTCTACGGAATGAGCGCCAAGGGGTGGCTGCCGGCAATGTTTTGCAGCGTCAACCCGGTCACGCGCACGCCTGTCGTCGCGACCCTGGTGGTCAGCCTGATTATTCTCGTGCTGGCCATGTGGGTGCCGTTGGTGGGTCTGGCGGGAGCCACCAGCACGCTGATTCTGGTTATTTTCGTAATGGTGAGCGTGGCGCTAATCCGGCTCAAGCTGCGCCACCCCAATCCGCCGGGTATCAAGACGATTCCCATGTGGATACCGGCCACAGGCGCGCTGGCGAGCGCGCTGCTGCTCGCGTCACAGGCCCGGTTTCTGTGGTAACGGAGTCGGTGCGTTACTTGGCGACGCGTTTCGAAGCGAGGACGCAAAGAAACTCGAGCGCCAAGGTGGCCGCCGCCAGCGAAGTAATTTCCGCGTGATCATAGGGCGGGGCCACTTCGGCCAGGTCCATGCCGACCAGATTAACGGCGCCGAGTCCGCGCAGGATTTTCAGCGCACAGTCGGTGCTCAAGCCGCCACATACCGGCGTGCCGGTTCCTGGTGCGTAGGCGGGGTCCAAAGCGTCAATGTCGAAGCTGAGATAGGTGGGCTGATCGCCCAGCAGCCGAAGTATTTCTTTCAGCGCGGCTTGCGCGCCGTGTTCATTGACCCAGGCCGCGTCCAGTACCGTAAAGCGGTGGTTTTCCCGCTCGTAGGCGGTGCGTATTCCCACCTGCACAGAGCGGTCGGGATCGACTATCCCTTCTTCGACAGCGTGAAAAAACATCGTGCCATGATCAACCTGGGTACCGTAGCTGGCAGTATCGGTGTGGGCGTCGAATTGGAGCAGGCACAGCGGCCCGAACTTTTTCGCGTGCTCCCTTATCAGCGGCAGCGCAAGAAAATGATCGCCGCCGAGAGTTAGCATGGTCTTGCCCGCGGCGAGTACCTTAGACGCGTGAGCCTGTATCTCGCGGACGAAGGTTTCGGGTTCGCCGTAGTCGAAGTAGAGGTCGCCATAGTCGATCACCCCAAGGTGGTCGAATACGGCGAAATCCCAGGGCCAGCGTTTCTCCTCCCACGCCAGGTTCGAAGACGCCGCGCGGATGCCGGCCGGCCCAAAGCGGGCACCGGGGCGATTGGATGTGGCAAGGTCAAAAGGCGCGCCGGTAACGACCACGTCCACTTCGTCATCGTCCAAGTCGCGGCTGTACCGGCGCCTGAGCAAGCTAAGCGCTCCGGAGTACATGGGTTCGTCGGAATGGCCGCGCACCCCGCCGTGAAGGGCGCGGTCAATATCACCCGAATAGTGCTTAAATTCGTCCACCATGGGTCTTTCAGCTTTGCCCAAACGCTCGGATTTTGATCACTTTCTCGCCGCGGGGGAAGCGGCAGCCTCGAGCATCGCTTTGAACTCATCGCTCAACGGCAACGAGCGCCCGCTCTCCGGGTCGATGCGTACCTGAACCGCCTCCGCTGTGGCAATGCATTCAGCTCCCCTAAAGACCCCTTGGCCGAAGGTGTAGGAGGACCGACCGATGCGAGTAATCGTGGTGCCGACGTCGATGCTTCCAGGGAATTCCAGTGGCCGGTGATACTCGATGACGTAGCGCGCCAGAACGAAGCCGGTGAGCACGTTTTTCACCTGACCCCTGAAATGGCGGTCGCGAAACAGTACCCGGCCATCCTCGAAAAACGTGCACACGGCTACGTTATTAACGTGGCCGTTGGGGTCGAGGTCGTTATAACGTATGACGTCGGTGATCCAGGTGCTGAAGTTAAGTTTATTTTTGAGGTCGATGTCGTTCACTGGCTAGATATTCGGCGCATGTGAAATCCGGAGTCGTTTCCGAATAAGAAGTTAGCGCCGCAACGCCTCCAAGGGCCGCCGTATTCTCGACTCCAAGCAGGTCTGGGCGACGGGCGACCGGAGCGGGCGTTCGCCCCGGTCCCCTTGTCCACGGGAGCCGGGGAGCACGCTTCAGGTCCCGAAGCCCGTGCCGGACTTCCGGTACTCCTCCCGGGGCGGGGCGAATATGTCGAGCACGAGGGCCGCGGAATCTGCGGTGCGAATGCCGTGGGGAACGCCGCCCGGGGTGCGCCAGAAGTCTCCGGGCTTCATCGCTATCTCTTCACCCCCCTGGATGCGAATACACTCCCCTTCAAGCAGCAGCCCCCACTGCTCCTGGGGATGGCTATGGACCTGACCTTGCGAATGCGGCTCGATGCGGACTAGCGACAACATTGCCTGGTCGCCGGGGAAGATGCGGGTCGTGATTCCCTCTGAGAGAGTGCGTTGAATTCCCTGGGACTGGTCGTAAAGGTTATGGACCCAGGTTGGGGATTGGGGGCGAGCAGGTGCAGACATGGTCAGCCTCGAAGCGGTCGCTGGACCTCGGCTTAGAAATCGAGCCGCCGGAGAGCGCACGCGTGACCACCCAACGGGTCCGCGCGCCCGTCCTCCGGCGGGAATTCGAGCTCGGGCCGTCAGTATCTCTGGCGGCGCTGCGGGCGATCGCCTCTAGGCCTCGCCTCATTGACCTTGATGTTTCGTCCCTTGAAGTTGGATTCGTTCAAGGCTTTTATCGCCGCGTCCGCTTCGGAATTGTTTGGCATTTCTACGAAGCCGAACCCCTTTGACTGTCCTGAGAACTTATCGGTGATTACCACCACCTCCGCGAGTTCACCAAATTCGGAGAACGTCTGCCTGAGGTCATCCTCGGTGACGCTGTAAGGCAGATTGCCAACGTAAAGTTTCATACTTCTTTTCGCTCTGTTCTGTGTGTTGACTGATAACACGCTACGGGACGATCAAACACACAATTCGTTCCGCAGCTTAAAAGTCGGAATCCGATCGAAATCCGACCGCTCCTCTCTCGCAAGCGGAGTTTCCTACTGATTACAGGGGACGGTCCGTGCAGCAAGGCGGAGGCAGGCTGAAAAAGTTCTAGGGGATCATAGGATCAATGGCGCCATTGCGCCATATGAAATTAGGCTCGAGTAGGTGTCCAAAAAGCGCTTAAGGGCCCGATTTTAGGCGCCGCGAGGGCGCTCTGACCGCTCATTAGGCGCATCAGATGCCGAAGCTTTCCCCGCAGCCACACAGCGCCTTGACGTTGGGATTGTCGTAGTAAAACGACTCGTTCAGACCGTCGCTGGTGAAGTCAATCCGGGTCCCTTTGACGTAGGGCCAGCTCTTTTCGTCAACGATCACCTTGACTCCGTTGCTTTCGAATACGCTGTCGCCGTTGCCCACGTCTCGCGCCAGATCGACCACATAGGCCATTCCCGAGCATCCGGTTTTCTTCACCCCCAGGCGCATGCCGATGGCGCCCTTGGTGCCTTCTACAAAGCGGCGAACGCGCTCGGCGGCGGCGTCGCTGAGGACAATTTCGTTGCGATCTTTTTCACTCATTCTGAAGCCAAGCTGCGTGGATTCGCGATCGGGATTGATTTAGCTAAAGATGGGATTTATGGGCGCTGAATTCAATCCTTATCCAGCCCGGCTCAGATGGTTGCCAGGGGCTTCCGGGGGAGGCACTACCATGCGGTCCTGGCGCGCGGCCACTTCCCTTACGCGACGCCGCTCCACGAGCTCGGCCAGGTCGATACCGCTTAAGAAATCTCGGATCTGATGGCTCAAGTCGTGCCACAAATCGTGGGTCAGGCAGCGCTCCTCGCCCTGGCAGTTTTCGCGCCCAGCGCATCGCGTGGCGTCCACCATTTCGTCCACGGCCCAGATGACGTCGCTCACGGCGATGCTGTCCGCCTCCCGTCCCAGCTGATAGCCGCCCCCCGGACCCCGAACGCTTCGCACCAAGCCGCGTTTCCTCAGCCGAGCGAACAGCTGCTCCAGGTAGGAAAGCGAAATGCCCTGACGCTGGGCGATGTCGGCCAAACCCACCGGGCCGGCGGCGTCGTGGATGGCTAGATCCAGCATTGCGGTGACCGCATAGCGGCCCTTGGTGGTGAGCTTCATGGCATTGACACCGGGATCTTGGACACCCAAGGTTACTTAACTGAGTAAATCAGTCAAGTATTATCGAGGCTGCAACGGCCCCTGCTAATCTCATTTCAGCTCGAAATCCACGGCCTCGCGCAAAAGGTCCAGGGTCCGCTCACTCACCGCCATGCCCTCGAGCTCATGGGGCCGCACCCAGCGGGCTTCCAGCACGTCGTCCCCGGCTTCCGGTTCGCCGGATACGAACTCCGCTCTCAAGTCCACCACCACGTAGTGGAAACGCACCCGGCCTTGCGCGTCCTTGTGCACCGCGTCAAAGGCGTAGCAGGGTTTACCCGCTCGAGCGCGCACGCCGGTCTCCTCAAACAGCTCGCGCTCCGCTGCCTGCTGAAGCGTTTCACCCAGCTCCACGCTACCCCCGGGAATGGCCCAAAGTCCTTGGCTGGGCGGCTTGGCGCGTCGAACCAGAAGCACGGCGCCGTCCCGGATCACGACGCTGCCAATGGCGACGCGAGGGGAGTCGGGGTATGTGGCGGCGGGCATAGAGCTAAGTGGAGCCTTGGTCGCGGCAGCATCGAGCGCGACAGAGGATCAAAGATGGCTGCTCGCGAATTTCATGCTGTGGCTATCGCAACCGCTTGATCCTAAGAAATCGCGAGCAAGCACGTCGACCCAGCAGGCTTCGCTTTAACTACGCGATCAAATCCGCGCCAGGGTTTCAAGCTGCTGTTTGAGCTTTTCGATGGCGGCTTCAAACTCCTGCACCCGCGTCTGCTCCTTTTGCACCACCTCGGTGGGCGCGCGTTCGACAAATCTCGGATTTTTGAGTTTGGTCTCCGAGCGGTCAAGATCCTTGCTCAGTTTTTGGATCTCTCGATTCAGTCGCGCGGTTTCCGCTTCCTTGTCTATAAGACCTTGCAGCGGAATAAGTAGCTTCATGCTGCCGAGCAGCGTGATTGCAGACTCCGGCGCCTGCTCGCCATCGGTCAGCGCCTCAATGGAATCGATGCGGGCAAGACTCTTCAGCACCGCCTGGTGTCGGGTGACGCGGTCCAAGTCCCGATTTGACGGATTCTGGAGCAAAACCGGAACACGGGTGCTCGGGGGAATATCCATCTCGCCGCGGACCTTGCGCAGGCCGAGAATGAAGCCTTTGAGCCACGCCATTTCCGACTCGGCGTCCGTGTCAATCTGACTCTGGTCAGGAAGCGGATATGGCTGGGTCATGACGCTGTCGCCTTTGCGACCCGCCAACGGTGCGATGCGCTGCCAAATTGCCTCGGTAATGAACGGGATCAGCGGGTGAGCAAGTCGCAAAAGTGCCTCCAGAACTTCAACCAGCGTGCGGCGGGTGCCCCGTAATCCGGGGTCGTCGTCATTCGCGTCAAGCAGGGCGGGCTTGGACAGTTCTAGATACCAGTCGCAGTATTCGTTCCAGGTGAACTCATAAATCGTCTGGGCGGTGAGGTCGAATCGATACTGTGCAATCCCTTCCACGGCGCGGATCTCGCTGCGTTGGAGCAGCGATCGAATCCAGCGATCGGTGACGCTCAGGCTGACGTCACCGCCGTTCTGACCGCAGTCCTTGCCCTCGGTGTTCATCACCACGAACCGGGCCGCGTTCCAAAGTTTGTTGCAGAAATTGCGGTAACCCTCTATGCGGCCGAGATCGAAGCGGATGTCGCGTCCCTGTGTCGCCAGCGAGCAGAATGTAAAGCGCAGAGCATCGGTGCCGTAGGCCGGTATGCCGTCCGGAAACTGTCTCCGTGTCGAGGCGATAATTTTCGGCGCCAGCTGCGGCTGCATCAGGCCGGTGGTGCGCTTGGCGATGAGCTCGTCCAGTCCGATGCCGTCCGTCAAATCCAAAGGGTCGAGGATATTCCCCTTTGACTTCGACATCTTATTGCCGTCAGCATCGCGCACCAACCCGTGGATGTAGACCTCGTGAAATGGAACGTCCCCCATGAACTTTAGGCCGAACATGATCATTCGTGCGACCCAGAAAAAAATGATGTCAAAGCCGGTGACCAGAACGCTGGTGGGATAGAAGGCCGTGAGGCGATCGGTCTGCTCCGGCCAGCCGAGGGTAGAGAAAGGCCAAAGCGCCGACGAGTACCATGTATCCAGCACGTCCTCGTCCTGGCGCAAGACAACGTTTGACCCGAGCGCGTATTTATCCCGTACCTCCTGTTCGCTGCGAGCGACGAAAACATTCCCGTTTTCGTCGTACCAAGCCGGTATGCGATGGCCCCACCAGATCTGACGGCTAATGCACCAATCCTCGATATTGCGCATCCATTCGTAGTAGGTTTTGGTCCAGTGTTCCGGCACGAAGCGGATGTCGCCTTTTTCGACTGCCTCTATGGAGGGCTTGGCCAGCGGGCCCGCCTTCACGAACCACTGGTCGGTGAGATAAGGCTCGATCACCGAGTGGGAACGATCGCCCCGCGGAACCATCATCCGGTGCGGCTCAACCTTTTGCAGCAGTCCGCGCGCCTCTAAGTCGGCAACGATGCGTTCCCGGGCGGCAAACCGGTCCATGCCGCGATAGCGCTCCGGCGCATTCTCGTTGAGCTTGGCGTCGGGCGTGAAAATATTTAGGCACTCCAGGCGGTGTCTTTCTCCGACCGCATAGTCGTTAAAGTCGTGGGCCGGGGTGATTTTGAGGCACCCGGTTCCGAAGTCCGGATCGACGTATTCGTCCGTGATGACGGGTATCTTTCGTTCCGTGAGCGGTAATTCAACCTGCGCGCCGATAAACCTGGAGTAACGTTTGTCGCCCGGATTCACCGCCACTGCCGTATCTCCAAGCATGGTCTCGGGCCGCGTGGTCGCCACGATGAGATGTTCCTTGCCACCAACCAGCGGGTAGCGGATGTGCCATAGGTGGCCGTCCTCTTCTTCGGAAACGACCTCCAGATCCGAAACCGCGGTGTGCAGTACCGGGTCCCAGTTGACCAGTCGCTTGCCCCGGTAAATAAGGCCTTCCTCGTAGAGCCGCACGAAGGTCTCGCGCACCGCAGCGGAAAGGCCCTCGTCCATGGTGAATCGTTCGTGGGGCCAGTCGACGGAAGCGCCCATGCGCCGCAACTGCTGGGCGATTGCGCCCCCGGACACCTCTCTCCACTGCCAGATGCGCTCGACGAATTTTTCGCGGCCGATGTCCTGCCGTGTTAAGCCCTCGGCGTTGAGCTGGCGTTCGACCACCATCTGGGTTGCAATCCCGGCGTGGTCACAGCCGGGCTGCCACAGCGTATTGCGCCCCTGCATTCGGTGAAATCGGGCGAGCGCATCCATGATGGTATCCTGAAACGCATGACCCATGTGCAGGGTGCCGGTGACGTTGGGTGGTGGGATCATGATGCAGTAGGCTTCGCCGCTGCCCGAAGGAGCGAAATATCCCTGCTTTTCCCAAACCCGGTACCAGTACCCTTCTATCTTCGTTGGGTCGTAGCTCTTGTCCATGATCAGCTCCGGTTATCCCTAACGGCTTGTCGATGAGTCTTGTTTCTCAACACCCTTTGCAATGTGCTCATGCTGGCTGAATCGTTCACTTGACGTCGCGACTGCGCTCGTGGGTCATCTCGTCCAGAATCTCGGGCAGCATTATTTCGATGTGATTTTTAACCTGCTGCCGTATCTCGTCGGTGGCGCTTTGAATCGCCGCCTCGATCCGGGACTGGACGATGACCTCGATCTCGTTCGCTATTCTCGCCACCAGTAGTCGGCAGGCTTCCTCATACTCCGCGCTTCCAGGCTTCGGTAGCTCCCGGGGCTCGTGGCCGGCTGGGGGTGCATCCGCCACGCCGCTGCCGGGCATGACCATGTCGTGCAGCAGCGGGATGTCGTACTGCCGCCCCGAGGAGATTGCCGAAGTTGGTTTCGATCCGGTGTCCGCAGACGGTCTCCGTTTCTGTAGGATTTGCTCGAGGTCGTTGAGGGCGTCATTGAGCGACGCTTTCGCCGCGCGGGCCTCTCTACTTGCGGTTCTTTTTCGATCCCTGCTCACGCTGTCGTCAGATCTGATGAGTGTCGAGATCGAAGCCGCGATCGCGATACAGTCGATAGCGATCGCGCCCCAAATCTTTTGATTCGGGATCGGCGGAAATGATCTCGGCGACTCGAGCGCAGCGTTCCGCGATCTTCGGTACCGACAAGCTCAGGTTGATAAGCACGTCGGGCGCCTCGGTGGAGGCCGCAGGGGTTCCGAGTACCACCGGCGCAGGATCCAGCTGCTGCCAGTCGTCGTTCTCCCCCTCTATCTCGTGGGCCAGGAAGCTCTCCTGCTTGAAAGTCCACATGAGGTCGTCGAGTCGCCGGAGCGCGTCTATGCTGTCGGATTCGACTCGAACCCGATTACCCTGACGCCAGGCCTTCTCCGCCACGCGGCAGGCAACCCGCAGGGATTCGTCCGGATCGTCGCTGCTCAAGATGTAGAAATCCACTTTGGCCATCGTTAATTGGCCCCGCCTCGGTGTGACCGCTTCTATTTAGAGCGTCTCAGTGCATTGCCGGAAGCGCGATCAATAATGTATTGGGTTAACAATGACACAGGTCGGCCGGTCGCGCCTTTGTTTTTACCCGATCGCCATGCCGTTCCGGCGATGTCCAAGTGCGCCCAGCGGTAGTCTCGGCTGAACTTGGAGAGAAAGCTGGCCGCCGTAATGGCGCCCGCCTCGCGACCGCCGACGTTAGCCATATCCGCGAAGTTGCTCTTTAGCTGCTCCTCGTACTCACTCCACAGCGGCATCTGCCAGGCGCGGTCGCCGGTGTACT
Source organism: uncultured Gammaproteobacteria bacterium (assembly GCA_947258715.1). Taxonomy (GTDB): domain Bacteria; phylum Pseudomonadota; class Gammaproteobacteria; order HK1; family HK1; genus CAMYJH01. The sequence continues at coordinate 71,666 of CAMYJH010000003.1, read as the reverse complement.
CACCGGCCCGGAGCAGAGCCCGCGCTAGCTTCTCGTCATTGGACCAAAGACCGTTGGCGTGGGCGCCTAGCGCGATGACGCAGGCGCCCGTAAGCGTGGCGATGTCGATGACCACATCCGGGTTGAATTTGGCGGCGAAGGTCAGTGCATCACAGAGAATGAGCCGGCCTTCTGCGTCGGTATTGAGCACTTCCACGCTCTGACCGGACATACTGGTGAAGATATCTCCGGGCTTACTGGCTTTACCCCCGGGCAAGTTCTCCGTCGCCGGAATGATTCCTACTAGGTTGACCTTGAGCTTGAGTTCGGCCACGGCCTTGATGGTGCCTAGCACGCTGGCTGCGCCGCACATGTCGTATTTCATCTCGTCCATCGACGCCGCAGGCTTGATGGATATGCCTCCGGAGTCGAAGGTCACGCCTTTGCCGACCAGCGTAATAGGCTTTCCCGGCTTCGCTGCGCCGTTGTACTCGAGGGTAATGAGTTTCGCTGGTTCCTCGCTGCCACGCGCCACGGACAGCAGTGTGCCCATTCCCAATCGCTTCATCTCGGACTCACCCCTGACGCGGACACTCAGGGATTTGTGCTCGCGCCCAAGCTTCCGCGCCTGGTCCGCTAGATAGCTCGGCGTGCAGATGTTACCCGGCAAGTCGCCCAGCGTTTTAGCCAGCGCCTTGCCCGCCGCCACTGCTTCCGCTTCTTTGGACGCCTGACGGGCCTTTGCCTGTTCGCGGGTGGACTTGATGCCGTAGGTGAGCTTCTTGAGCCGATCGGGTTGGTCCGATGATTTCTCGCTCTTCAGCTGGTCGAAGCGGTAAACAGCCTGGGCAAAGGATTCCACCACACGGCGAACCTTCCAGGCGTTGTCGCGCTCCGCCACCGCAAGCTCGGAAAGATACACCGCCGCGGAGTCGGCGCCGCTGTCCCGGCAGCCAGCCACAACGGCATCCACGATGCGGCCAAAACACGCGGCATCGAGCTGGTCCCGCTTACCCGCACCGACTACCAGTACTTTGTCGCTTTCGACCCCGGAAATGCCGTGTAGCAGCAGCTGCTGACCTGCCTTTCCGTCCAGCAATGAGCCTTTGATGAGTTTCTTGAGTTGGCCGGAAGAGGCGAGGTCCACTTTCCTTGCCGAAGGCGAGAGTTGCCGGTCCTCGAAAACCGTCACCGCCGCACAGCCGGCGCTGAGATCGGTGACGCTTTGAGTAGTGAAGTCGGTTTGCATGCAAAACTACCCCTGGAAGCAATAACTCTGGAATCGGTTTGTGGCCAAGCTACAGCAGCCTCCTACAAGAACGACGTCGATGTCGCTGCTGTGGCGCCGCTTCCGAATCCATCCGCCCCCTGATCCTCGTCCGCTGGACCGAGGAAAGGTGGCAATTCCCATCTTGCTCTACTGCGCGTGCGGCCGAAGCTGGAATGCGCGGCTGGGGGTCGCCTTCGATACGATCATCTCTGGTAACATTCACTGAGGAACCATTGCCGCGCACGTCATTAATACAATGTAAAACGCCGACGCGAAGGATCCCGAGTTTATTAGCACACGGAGGAAGATGTCCATTGATGGCGTTGCTCCACTCCCGGCAAACGCCGCCCCTACTTGCCTGTTTGCTCTCGCGTAGCAACGCGCGCGAGCCGGCAGCGCTCTCGGGGCCGCTCCACGGCAGCTACACCGCGTTTGGCCAACCGATGCTTTCCCCTAGAACATGATTCTCCAACGCTATCTGCTGCGGGAAATTCTTCAAGCCACTGCGGCCGTTCTTGCCGTGCTGCTGCTTATTTACCTGAGCAATCGCTTCGCCAGCATCCTGTCTGACGCCGCTGCGGGACAGATTTCGGCCGACCTCCTGTTTCAGCTTCTTTTGCTGAAGCTGATTCAGAACCTCGAGGTCCTCATTCCGGTAGCGCTATTCTTCGGCATTCTCATCGGACTCGGGCGCTTGTACAACGACAGCGAAATCGTCGCCATGCTCGCCAACGGGATTGGCATTCGGCGTATCATCTACGGCGTACTCTGGGTCAGCGCGCTGGTCGCCGTGCTAACCTTCGTTCTTTCTGTCTACGCCGCGCCGGAGATGGCGTCCGCACACGCCAAGCTGCTCGCTCGGGCCCGCGGTGAAGCCGAAATCTCAGGTATTTTGCCCGGCCGATTTCGCGAGCTCAGCGGGGGTGAACGAATCTTGTACGTCGAAGAGCTGTCCCCAGACCGACGCACGATGCGAAACGTTTTCGTGCAGGTGCGTGAGAAGGGCGCTCAGAACATCGCCGTGGCTGAGCGCGCCTATCTCTCCATAAATGAAGGCAGCGGCGACCGATTCATATTGCTTGAAGACGGTTACCGTTACACGGGCGAGCCGGGCACGGCGGATTACGTCATCATGCGATTTGAAAAGCATGCGGTGCGAATTGAAGAGGCAGACCGGGGGCCAATCCACCTCAAGCTTGAGTCGCTGAGCAGCTTTGAACTGTTGACCGCGGGAGGCGCGGCCAAGCTGGCGGAGCTTCAGTGGCGACTTTCGCTGCCGTTGTCCGTGGTGGTGCTTGGAATGCTCGCGGTTCCGCTTTCAAGAACCTCCCCGCGTCAGGGTAAGTACGCCAAGCTCTTCACAGCCGTGGTCGTTTTCTTCATCTATAACAATGCCATCGGCGTCGCCCAGTTACTCGTCGAGCGGGGTGAGCTCACTCCTTATATCGGTATTTGGCCGGTGCATATGGCCGCGGCGTCCATCGCCCTGATCCTGATCTGGATCCAGAACTTCCCGCGATGGCGCTCGGTTCTGAGACTAAAAAAGGCCGCGTCCCGATGACCATCCTCGATCGCTATCTCGCTACCCACGTTACTTGGGGCGCACTGCTGACTCTTTGCGTGTTGCTCGCGTTATTCACTTTCGTTGCACTGGCCGACGAGCTCGGCGATGTAGGGAAGGGTGATTACACCGTTCTCCGCGCCTTCGAGTACATGCTGCTGTCGCTTCCGCAAAGAGCGTTTCTATTGTTTCCGTTTGCTGCCCTGGTGGGCACACTGGTCGGTCTCGGGACGCTGTCCTCGAGCTCCGAGCTCACCGTAATGCAGGCATCGGGTCTGTCCGCCGCCAGGATAAGCGTCGCCGTCCTCGCGGCTGGATTAGGGCTTGCGATCATTTCCATGCTCGTTGGAGAATTCATCGCGCCCTTGTCCGAACGTCTCGCCCATGAGCGCCGCTCGGTCGCTATCAGCAGCCGAATCGACGTTAATACCAACTATGGCTTTTGGGTCCGCGACGGATCGAGTTTCGTTAATATTCGTCGGGCGCTGCCCGGAAACCACGCAGAAGGGGTATACATTTACGAGTTCGACGCAGAGAAGCAGCTGCGAGTTGCGACCTACGCACGTCAGGCCCGCTACGAGGACGGCCGCTGGATTCTGGAAGGCATTCGCCAAAGTGATATACGCGAGCACCGGGTATCGAACCGCGAGATTGAACAGGCTGTCTGGGACGCGATGTTCAAACCCGATCTGGTGGACGTCGTGGCGGTGAAGCCGGAGAGCCTGTCGGCGATTGGCCTTTATCGCTACATGGACTATCTGCGCGAGAACGGACTCAGCACCGCTAGATTCGAGCTCGCCTTCTGGACGAAAATCGTTTATCCCGTTGCCACGGTGGTCATGATCTTTTTCGCGCTTCCTTTGGTGCTTGGCATACTTAGGTCCGCGGGAGTAGGGCAGCGCATTCTGGTGGGCTCGATGGTTGGTATGGCATTCCATATCATCAACCAGATTTCGGGAGATATCGGTTTGGTCTACGGGTTGAGTCCGTTCTTCAGCGCGGTATTGCCGACGCTCGTGTTCTTCGCCATCGGTATGATGATGATGAGAAAGCTGTGAACGTCAGCCGCTTTCTCCTCGAAGGCCGGATTGAACGACTAGCCGAGTACCGGAAAGGTGGTCGTGCCATGCTCGTTTTTCATGATCGATGCCCGCCCAGAAAAATCCGAGTCCAAATGGAACCAGGGAGACCAGCGCGGCGAGGTACCTGATCAGGGACTCCCGCCAGGAAACCCGGACTGCGCGACCACCGAGTAGGCGCACTCCCCATGCTCGCATGCCTAGCGTCTGACCTCCGTGGGTCCAGAACCAGCCGAAATAGAAAAAGCTTACGACGAGCAGATATACGCTGTAGAGTGCGTTGTCGGGGGCAAAGGCCTGACCGTGGTTAAAGGGAAGTATGATGAGCGTCGCCGCGAACAAAACGGCGAACAGCAGCAAACCGTCATAGCACATGATCGCGAGGCGTCTTAAGAGTCCCGGCGAAGCAGGTAAGAGCTCCGTTTCTGTTCGGGCCGACGCTGGGGAATCCTGAAAGCTCACGTCTTGGGCAGGGTCACACCCCGCTGCTGCATGTACTTGCCGTCCCGGTCGGCGTAAGAAGTTTCACAAACTTCGTCGGACTCCAGAAAAATCACCTGCGCAACTCCCTCGTTGGCGTATATCCTGGCCGGCAACGGCGTGGTGTTTGAGAATTCGAGGGTGACGTGTCCCTCCCACTCCGGCTCCAGAGGCGTCACGTTGACAATGATCCCGCACCGCGCGTAAGTGGATTTGCCCAGGCAGATGGTAAGCACGTTCCGTGGAATCCGGAAGTACTCCACGGTACGGGCCAACGCGAAAGAGTTCGGCGGAATGATGCACACGTCCGATCTGAGGTCCACGAAGCTGTTGTTGTCGAAGTTTTTGGGATCAACGATAGCGGAGTTGATGTTGGTGAAAATCTTGAATTCATCTGCGCAACGAATGTCGTAGCCGTAGCTCGAGGTTCCGAAGGAAATCACGCGGCGCCCATCGGCCTCCCGGATCTGGTCGGACTCGAAGGGCTCGATGAGACCGTGTTCGGCGACCATGCGCCGGATCCACTTGTCGGATTTGATGGACATGTTCAGTCCCGATCGAAGATTAAGGGCGTTGTGTTGTCCGCTGCCAATGATAAGCGGCGATCGAACCCCGAAAGCCAGCGATTGAAGAAGTAAATAGACGTTAGCGGCTCAAGCTACGAGCCCTATTGTTTCCACGGACGAAATACGGTGCAACACACAATTAATTGCGAATACCCCCGTTTCCATTCGGCAACAATCGATCCACTCATTATTGAATGACGATTTTCGGGAACGCGTGGCTGTAGTCCTTGGTCTGTAGCGATAACTTGGCGGCGACACGCCGGGCGATGTCCCGGTAGCTGCGAGCGATCTGGCCGTCGGGATCCTTTACCACCGTTGGCTGTCCGCCGTCGGCGTCTTCCCGAATGGCGAGCGCCAGCGGCAGTGCCCCTAAAAGATCTACATCGTGCTGCGCCGCCATGCGGGTACCGCCGCCCTGGCCGAAAATGTGCTCTTCGTGGCCGCACTGAGTGCAAACGTGAGTGCTCATATTTTCCACGATTCCCAGCACCGGTACTTGAACCTTCTCGAACATTTTCAAGCCCTTTTTTGCGTCGAGTAGGGCGATGTCCTGCGGCGTGGTGACGATTACCGCGCCGCTCACCGGGACTTTTTGGGCTAGAGTGAGCTGGATGTCACCAGTGCCAGGCGGCAGGTCGATGATCAAATAGTCGAGGTCCCGCCACTTGGTGTCCTTAAACAGCTGCTCCAGCGCCTGGGTCACCATCGGGCCGCGCCAGATCATTGGCGTTTCTTCATCAATTAGGAACCCGATGGACATGGCTTGCACGCCGTAGCTCAGCATGGGCTCGAGCGACTTACCGTCCTTGGAGTCCGGCTGTCCGCTAATGCCGAGCATGCGAGGCTGGCTGGGGCCGTAGATATCGGCGTCCAGCATGCCGACCTTAGCGCCCTCTGCAGACAGGGCGAGCGCCAGGTTGACGGCCACGGTGGATTTGCCGACGCCTCCCTTACCTGAGGCCACGGCAATGATGTTCTTGACATTCTTCAAGTGCTCGACGCCTTTTTGCACCGCGTGAGAAGCGATTTTAGTATCCACATTCACCGACACATCGAGCTCGTCGTCCAGCCCCTTCAATAGTCCGGTTAGGTCACTTTTGAGCTGCGCCTCGTAGCCCTTGCAGGGAAACCCGAGAATCACGTTCAGCGTCACCCTGGAGCCCTCGATATCCACCGACCTGAGACACTTGGCGGAGACGAGGTCCGTCTTTAAATAGGGGTCAAGGTGATTTTTCAGCGCTGTTTCGACCTGGGATCGAGACAACTCTGACATGGGAATCCTCCGTTTAGGGCTTGAACGAGGGCGCGATCTTATCGCAGATCAAGGGGCAGGTTGCACTCGCTGGCGAAAGCCTCGCTAATCGCCGTAAAGCCGCTAAAAACGGGCTTCGACGGGCCAGGGCCCGTGTTAGTATTAGCACCCATTTTGCCCAGGACGAGTCTGCCGGGCCGGGCGCATGTCTCCGAAATCCAGAAAAATACTCGTTACAAGCGCACTGCCTTACGCCAATGGACCGATCCATATTGGTCACCTGGTGGAGTACATCCAGACCGATATTTGGGTTCGATATCAGCGCAGCCGAGGCCACCTTTGCTACTACGTTTGCGCCGACGACGCCCACGGCACGCCAATCATGCTCAAGGCACAGGAGGAAGGCATTTCTCCGCAGCAGCTGATCGAGCGCATCGGCAGGGAGCACCAGCGGGATTTCGAAGACTTCTCGCTAAGCTTTGACAACTATCACACCACGCATTCGGCCGAGAATCGGTACTACTCAAACTATATATACGAGCAGCTGAAAAAAGGCGGGCACATCGCTACGCGCACCATTCGCCAAGCTTTCGACCCGGAAGAGCAGATGTTTCTCCCGGACCGCTTCATTCGCGGCACCTGCCCCAGATGCAAGGCGCCGGAACAATTCGGCGACAGCTGCGAGGTTTGTGGAAGCACCTACAGCCCTTCGGAACTCATCGACCCGGTCTCCGTTATCTCTGGGGCGACCCCGGTAGAGCGGGAATCCGAGCATTATTTCGTCCAGCTCGGCGACTTCGAAGACTTTCTGCGAGCTTGGGTGTCCGGTCGCGATCAGGGCGCGAACGGGCAGGCACGGGTTCAGCCGGGGATTGCCAAAAAGCTCGAAGAGTGGTTCAAAGTGGGGCTCAAAGACTGGGACATATCTAGGGATGCACCTTACTTTGGCTTCGAGATCCCGGACAAGCCCGGTAAATTCTTCTACGTCTGGCTCGATGCGCCCATCGGTTACATGGCGAGCTTTAAGAATCTTTGCGATCGCACTGAAGGACTCGACTTCGATTCGTACTGGAAGCCCGGTGGTGACGCTGAGGTGTTTCACTTCATCGGTAAAGATATCGCGTACTTTCATACCCTTTTCTGGCCGGCGATGCTGCACGGCGCCGGCTTCCGCACGCCGGACGCGGTTTATTGCCACGGCTTTCTCACCGTCAACGGTCAAAAGATGTCGAAGCGCCGAGGCACGTTCATCATGGCGCGCACCTATCTTGAGCATCTGAACCCGGAGCATCTCCGCTACTATTTCGCCTGTAAGCTCGGCGACGGCATCGACGATCTGGATTTGAGCGCCGATGATTTCGTCAAGCGGGTGAACTCAGATCTGGTAGGTAAGGTCGTGAACATCGCCGCCCGCTGCGCTGGATTCATCAGTAAGAAATTCGAGGGCCAGCTGTCGGATGATCTGGCGGAGCCGAAGCTTTACGCGGAGATGTTGGCTGCGGCTGAAACCATCGGCGCGAGTTACGAAGCCCGCGAATTTGGCAAGGCCGTTCGTGAGATCATGGCGCTCGCCGACCGCGTTAATCAGTATATCGACGAGCGCAAGCCCTGGATAATGGCGAAATCTGAGCAAAGCGCGGGCGACGTTCAGGCCGTGTGCACCATGGGTCTCAACCTGTTTCGGCTGCTCATGATCTATCTCGCGCCCATACTGCCGCGCACAGCGGATAAGGCAGGCGAGTTTTTGGGTTGTGGGCCGCTGCGTTGGGAGGACGTTGAACAGCCGCTGGTAAAGCGTCGCGTCAATGCATATGAGCCGCTCCTTACCCGGATCGAAGTCGAAAAGGTGACCGCCATGATCGAAGCATCGAAGGAGTCCGCACAGATGTCCTCGTCAATCGCCGCCGACACCGATAACGTTCAACTTCAACAGATTGATATTTCCCAATTCGAAATCGTCGATCTTCGGGTGGCGCGTATCGAGGCGGCGGCAGAGGTAGACGGCGCCGACAAGCTGCTCAGGCTCGACCTGGATCTCGGAGGCACGCGCCGCATCGTCTTTGCCGGTATCAAGGCCGCTTACGATCCTTCCGAGCTGGTTGGGAGACTAACGGTCGTGGTCGCCAACTTGAAACCGCGCAAGATGCGATTCGGAACATCCGAGGGCATGGTGCTTTGCGCCGGCCCCGGGGGCAAGGAACTGTGGCTGTTGAGCCCGGACAGCGGCGCAAAGCCTGGGATGAAGATTAGATAGTGTTGGTGCGTAATGCGTGATACGAGGTATGCCAAGCCTGGTGCAGGAGCGCGCTCTCGTGCGTTTTCTCGGGCCACACGTTGGAGCATGCTGTGCCGGCTCAAAGGCGACAGCTAAAGGCTTCCGAGTCGCTGCGCAATGTCTTGAATATTCTGAATTCGTTTCGCTGAGAGTTTTCGGTGAATCATTCGCTCGCAGATAAGATCGACGCTCTGCTGCCGCAGACCCAATGTACCCGTTGCGGCTATGAAGACTGCCAGGCGTATGCGAGGGCCGTTGCTGTAGGGGAGTGCGACATTAACCGATGCCCCCCCGGGGGGGTGAGCACCATCGAGCGGTTGGCGGATTTTCTCGGCCGAAGCCCCTTGCCGCTGGATTCGAATTGCGGTCGAGAAGAACGGCGAAGAGTGGCGGTGGTGGACGAAGCCTGGTGCATTGGTTGCCGGCTCTGCATCGATGCGTGTCCGGTGGATGCCATCGTCGGCGCGCCCAAGCGCATGCACACGGTGATCGAAACCGAGTGCACGGGTTGTGAGTTGTGCCTCCCGCCATGCCCCGTGGACTGCATCCGCATGCTGCCTGTCCGCTCCGGTCCCCGTTCCGCCAACGACTGGCTCGAGGTCCGCGCGCCAAAAGCGCGCCGGCGTTACGAATTTCGAAAACGCCGCCTCGCCGACGAGGCGCAACGGCGAGCGAGTCGGGCTCATCGCGCCACGGCGCCGTCGCTGTCTGAGCGTAAAGCCGAAATCGATGCAGCGGTTGCGAGGGTTCGGAATCGTCGCGCGCTAGACTGGCGCCGTCGCTCCGGCTGATCCCGTCGTCAGTCTGCGGGTCGGAGTAAGCATGAACCAAGCTAAGCGGTCGCAACTATTCGAGCGCTTCAGCAAGCGCGAGCCCAACCCCGCCACGGAACTGAAATACTCCACTCCGTTTGAGCTTCTGGTCGCAGTGGTGCTTTCCGCTCAGGCCACCGACGTTAGCGTCAACAAGGCGACACAAAAGCTGTTTTCCAAGGCCAATACGCCGGAGAAAATTCTGGCCCTGGGCGAAGCGGGCCTCAAACGTTACATCAAGACCATCGGACTCTTTAATTCTAAGGCGAAAAATATTATCACCGCCTGCCGTGTTCTACTCGATGAGCACGGCGGTGAAGTGCCGCGTGAACGGGAATCGCTGGAGGCCTTGCCGGGTGTTGGCCGCAAGACCGCTAACGTCATTCTCAATACCGCTTTCGGAATCCCGACCATCGCAGTAGACACCCACATCTTCCGCGTTGCAAATCGCACCGGATTGGCTCCGGGGAAAAACGTACGCGAGGTCGAAGACAGATTGCTCAAAGTGGTTCCGGATGAATACAAAAAGAACGCTCACCATTGGTTGATTCTGCACGGCCGATATACCTGTACCGCGAGGCGGCCGGCGTGCAGCGCTTGCCTTATTTCGGACCTCTGCGAGTATCGGCAAAAGACCGCAGCCTGAGGCACAAGCGCAGCCGCCCTTCCATTGCGCATGATTTTTTCTCCCGATCGGAGCGGTCCCACACGCTTCTTGATTGATGCCGGTAAGAAAATCGTTAACGAGAGCGGCGGGGACGTCCGGATGACGTAATTGTCCGGACCGTTGGGAAACATCCCGAGCAGCAATCAATCTTCGACCAGGATGCGGCAGTCGACGCTGGCTTCAGCGTATCGGGCGGGCAAACTCGGCGTAAAGCGGTCGAAAAGCGCAGTCTTGAGCGGATAGAGACGCCAGCGACTAATTGTTGGCGACAAAAAATTCCATCTTCACTCCGGCGAGTTCGATCACATCATGGTCCTTGAGCGATCGAGCCTGTCCGCCAATAGACTCGCCGTTGACTACCGGATGTTTTCCTTCCACGTGGGTAATAAAGTATCCCTGCGGGCGGCGCGTAATAACGGCCACCTGAACTCCGGGCCTGCCGAGGGTGACCAGCGCCTTTTTCAACTCCAGCTCCTTTCCTGCGCCGGGACCGTTCAATACCTGAATCTTACCCATGGGCAAGCTGGTTTCGCCTTTGCTAGGCGACGGGCCAACGTCTTTGGTCTCCACACCCGGCGCATGCTCCGCTGCCTTGGCTTCGGCTGCTGCGTGTCCCGCCATGCCCGGGCGAATGATCATGGTCTTCTCGAAGTCGTCTTCGTCACTGGCATCGTCGTTGACGTACCTGAGCTCATGCTTGCCGATGGTGATCACGTCACCGTTCTTGAGCGCGTGCTTTTTGACCAGCTTGCCGTTGACGTAAGTGCCGTTGGTGCTTTCCAGATCTTCGAGAAAGGAGTCGCTGAGTATTGTGATAATTGCAGCGTGCTGCCCGCTTACGGCGAGGTTGTCTACCTGGATGTCGTTCTCGGGACGGCGCCCGAGCACGATCCGCTCCTTATCCAGGGGATACTCGCCGAGAATTGAATTGTTCAGACTGAGAATCAGTTTCGCAGGCATAGCAGGTCTACCCAGTGCCCCCGGTAATTATTAATGAAATTAGAGAATTATCCACTAAAATTAATACATATTTCAGGTTAAAACCAGTCAAAAACCTTGGAAACCCAGGTCTTCTGGTCAGTGAAGGTGTTTAGACTCCTGGCGAGTATGACTGAGATGTTGTCCCTCCCCCCATACTCATTGGCTTTTCCTACCAGCACCCGACCGGCGTCTTCCAGGTCGCGCGCCCTGTTTTTGAGTATTGCAGCGATCTCATCGTCGTCCACCTGATCGCTAAGCCCGTCGGAACACAGCAGGTAAACGTCGCCGGGCTTGACGAAATCCTCCTGAAAATCCGGCACGACCGTGTCCTCGACCCCGATGGCTCTGGTTACGAGGTTCTTATTCAAAGACTTACGCGCTTCCTCCGGAGTATAGAAGCCCTTGTCGATGAGCTCCTGCAGGAGTGAGTGATCCGAGGTGACTTGCTCGAAATGACCCTCCCGAAGGCGATATAACCTCGAATCTCCCACGTGGGCCACGGTAAGCTGATTGTCGAAAAAGCCAACCGCAACAACCGTGGTCCCCATGCCCTCGCATTCGGGTTTGCTCTTGGCTGCCGTGTAGATAACCCTGTTTGCCTTTTCGATTGCCGCCTTGAACAACAATGTGCCCCTGCTGAAGCCGGTGTCATCGTCCACTTCGACGGGAGAAATATCCTTGAGCTTGGCGCGTACCTCGCCAAGGATAGTGTTAACCGCGATGGAGCTCGCGACCTCGCCGGCCTGGTAGCCGCCCATTCCATCGGCGAGCACCGCGAGGCCATGCTCAGGGTCGCTCCCAATGGCGTCTTCGTTGTGCGACCGCTTTCTTCCGACGTCCGTGACGCCGACGATCTCCAGTTTTGCGTCGAAACTCATTCTGCCGGTAAAGGGTTCATTTGTTTGGCGCATTCTGTTACCGAGATCGCCGCTCGGCTCGAGCCGCCGTTGCCCGGTCGGATTATAGTCTCAATGTCGTCGTTGGGCCGGCCCGATTCGAGATCGAACGCGTCGCGTCTTGGCTAGTTTGAGCTGCCTGCCGTCTGTTGGTGCCGAAATCGATTGCCAGTCGATCGGATTCATTTGCACCACTGGCCTACGAGAGTGCGCGCCCGATCGAGGGCCTGTCCCCGCTCCTCGTCACTTAGATAGATACGTTCTCCCTCGGGTCCCAGGCGGGAAATGTTGTTGGCCCGCTGGTAGAGCTCCACCTGGCGGCGGGCGCTCTGGCAGTTACCCTGCTGACGCGCTTTCTCGGCTCTGGCCTGTGCCGTTTCGTGCTTTTCTCGTTCTCTTTGGGACTCCAGGGCGTCAAGCAATCGCTGGGTTTTCACCCGTCGCTCGACGTCCTCCGGCCGAGGCGCGGGCGCGGAGTTGATTTCGATAAGCGTCGATTCCTCCTTGCTGGGCGGTTTGTCGCCATAATGCACGTTGCCATCCTCGTCCAGCCAGCGGTAAACGCCCGCGGCGAGCCCGGCATGGAGGATCGCCATCGAGGCAATGCCGAGAGCCAGCGCCAAAAGCCAGCGCCAACCGCGAGATGCCTCGAATGTGGTCTTCTCCGCCTGCGGCATCTAATTAGCTTAGCTGCCTAGCAGCTGATAGAGGAGCTTCGTTTTTCGACAACGTGGTAGCGGCACGGGGACCTTCCTGCGTCGATCATGCGCCTAAACCGCTTGCTCGATGGGGCGAGGCTTAAGACCGGGTCCTCGCTCTAGCCGTTCGAAGATCGGTACCGATTCGATTTTCAGAATCCGCTGTGCCGCTATTTGCAGAAAATTGCGCTGCCGTTAACCTTTCGTTCCATGAGGCTCAAGTTTCAGAAGATGCACGGAATTGGCAACGATTTCGTGGTGCTAAGCGCTTCGGAACCGTTTTCGGCACTTTCGCCGGAAACCATCCGCAAGATTGCTGACCGGCGCTTGGGAATCGGCTGCGACCAAGTGCTGGTGGCCGCCGGTCCCGAGCTGGAAGGGGCCCACATTGGGATGAAGATCTTCAATGCAGATGGCACTCAGGCGAAGCAGTGCGGAAATGGAGTTCGCTGCTTTGCCAAGTTCGTACGCGAGCGTGGATTCGTGGCGGCGGATCCCATTCGTGTCGAGACGGCGGGGGGTATAGTCGAAGCGTCATTTCTCGACGACGGAGAAATTCGGGTAAATATGGGCGTTCCAGAGTTCGAGCCCGCGGTTATCCCAATGCGGGCCGGACCTCGGGCAAAGCATTACGCCTTGCGCCTTGAAGGCGAGGAGTTCACCATCGGCGCCGTATCTATGGGAAACCCGCACGCGGTACTCATGGTCGAGGACGCTGAGACTGCGCCTGTGGCAGAACTGGGGCCTAAAGTTCAGGCACACGAGTGGTTCTCGGAGGGCGTAAACGTGGGCTTCATGCAGGTGCTCTCACCCGAACGGGCGCGACTCAGGGTGTTTGAGCGTGGCGTCGGGGAAACGCCTGCGTGCGGCAGCGGAGCCTGCGCGGCAGTAGCGGTGGGCGTGGTTCAGGGCGTTTTGGGCAACACGGTGCAGGTAGACCTCAATGGCGGTAGCCTGAAACTGGAATGGGCTGGCGAAGGTGCTTCGATTTGGATGACGGGCCCGGCCACGGACGTGTTTGAGGGAGAAATCGAAATATGACCAGGCGTGAGCAGGCGCAGACCGCCCCCGCATCGGAGACCGAGCAAGACATCGTGGACTATCTCAAGTCGCATCCGGAATTCTTTGTCCGGCACCCAGGGATTCTCGAATCGATGGAAATTCCACATCAGTGCGGCAAGGCCGTTTCCCTGGTCGAATATCAGGTCAGCGTGCTGCGTGACCAGTCGAGGGAGCTTCGCGGTAAGCTCAAAAAGCTGGTGAGCAACGCTCGGGAGAACGAAGAACTCAATCGGCGCCTACACAAGCTCACGCTCGGTCTGATCGAATGCACAGCCGTCGACGAGGTGTTCGCAAATCTTTACCAGTCGCTGCGCGAGGACTTCAGCGCCGAGCACGCCGCCATCCGCGTGTTCGGCGCCCCGAAGCAGGAAATTGACCGCGGCCTGGCCGAGTTCGTAGGCGACGATTCGGAGTCCGGGACGCTGTTCGAGCCTTTGTTTCGATCCTTGAAGCCACTTTGCGGGCGCATGAAGCCCGAGCAGGTTGCGTTTCTTTTTCCGGACCATGCCGAGGAAATCGGCTCCAGCGTTGTGTTGCCGCTAGGAGAATCCCGCGGCTTCGGTCTGCTGGCCGTGGCCAGCCGCGATCCGCAGCGATACTACCCGGGTATGGGCGTGGTGTTTCTGACACAACTCTCGGAAATCGTTACCAAGGTTTTGCATCCGCACCTGTCCGCCGCTTGAGGATCCGGTGTCGAACGAACTCGACCGCTGGCGGGATCGATTCATCGGTCATTTGAGCGGCGAGCGTGGTCTCTCTCCACAAACCTGCCACAGCTACCGCCGCGACCTGCTCCGCTTCGGCGAGTTCTTAACTCGGCGGGCGGGCGTCAGTGTCGATGCCGTGGATGCGAGCCAGGTGCGCGCCTTCGTCGCCTGGCGACACCGCGGGGGCGTGAGCGGCCGCACCATCCAGCGGGAGCTATCCGCCCTGCGCACCTTCTTCGCGTACCTTTTGCGCGAGGGACAAGTAGGCCCCAATCCCGCGACCGACGTGAGGGCTCCAAAGTCGGCGCAAAAGCTGCCGGCCGTGCTGGACGCGGACCAGGTGGCGGGTCTGCTGGATTTCGATGAGAAATCGCCGCTTGCGGTACGCGATCGGGCCATGCTGGAGCTGATCTATTCTTCCGGCCTGAGGCTGTCTGAGCTGGTAGGTCTAAACCTCGGCGACGTCGATTTCGATGAAAGCCTGGTAGCGGTGACTGGCAAAGGCCGTAAACGTCGTATCGTCCCGGTGGGCGGACACGCGCGCGCGGCGATAGAGCGTTGGCTCGTGCAACGTCCGGCGCTTGTAAAGGGTTCCGCCAAAGCGCTCTTCGTCAGTACTCGAGGCGCCCGTTTGAGCCCACGCGCGGTGCAGTCGCGCTTCGAGCGCTGGACGCGGGTCAAGGGCGTCGACGCCCGGGTTCACCCCCATCTACTACGCCATTCGTTCGCCAGCCACCTGCTGGAGTCCAGCGGCGACCTGCGCGCCGTTCAGGAGCTTCTCGGCCACGCAGACATCAGCACCACCCAGGTGTATACGCACCTGGACTTTCAGCATCTGGCCAAGGTCTACGATAAGGCCCACCCCCGCGCCCACAAGCGGCAGCGAAAACCCGGTTAAGCGCGCCAGATTCGCGAATTCTCCTCTTAGCTGCCCACGTTTCGGCAGTCTCTGATGTAAGATCGTGCCCTCTTGGCTCGTTTTCGGGACTCAATCAATGGACGCCTTTCGGGGAACGACGATCCTAGCGGTGCGTCGCGGTACCAAGCTCGTGATGGGAGGAGACGGGCAAGTATCTTTCGGCGATTCGGTCATGAAAGGCAACGCGCGCAAGGTACGCCGAATCTACAAGGAGCGGGTGGTTGCCGGATTTGCCGGGGGCACGGCCGACGCCTTCACCCTCTTCGAGCGCTTTGAAGGTAAGCTGGAGCAGCACCATCACCTGACCCGCGCGGCGGTAGAGCTGGCAAAAGATTGGCGAACCGACCGCATGCTTAGACGGTTGGAGGCCCTGCTGATGGTGGCTGACGCTTCTAGCTTCCTGGTGATTTCGGGTAACGGCGACGTCATCGAGCCTGAGCACGACTGTATGTCCATCGGATCAGGAAGCGGCTATGCGCTCGCCGCGGCGCGGGCTCTGCTGGAGCAGACTGAACTGGATGCCCGCACGATCGTGGAAAAGAGCCTGAACCTTGCCGCGGATATTTGTATCCACACCAACCATCAGCTCACTATTGAGGAGCTGGACGCCGAAGCGGACTGACGGCCGAGGCCGGAATTTGCGGATGTTCCCGCCGGGATCTGTGTCAACACTCCGAGGTTTATACCGCCTATGTCGTACATGACCCCGCGCGAGATAGTACACGAGCTGGATAAGCACATCGTCGGTCAGAGCGCCGCAAAGCGTGCGGTCGCTATCGCGCTTCGTAATCGATGGCGGCGTACTCAGGTGCCCGAGGAGATTCGCAACGAAATTTTCCCCAAGAACATTCTGATGATCGGTCCGACGGGTGTTGGAAAAACAGAAATCGCTAGGCGGTTAGCAAGACTCGCGAACGCTCCGTTCATAAAAGTAGAGGCAACGAAGTTCACCGAGGTGGGCTATGTAGGGCGGGACGTCGAATCCATCATTCGCGACCTCGCCGATGTCGCGTTCAAAATGCGGCGCGAGCGCGAGATGAGCAAAGTGCAAAGCCGCGCCGAAGAGTCCGCCGAGGAGCGGCTGTTGGACGTATTGTTGCGCCCTGCGCGAACGGGAATGAACGAACAGCACGATGCTTCCTCAGGAACGCGGCAGAAGTTCCGTAAAAAGCTCCGCGAAGGCGACCTGAATGATCGCGAAATCGAAATTGAGCTCAAGTCTCTCGGGGTCGGCGTGGAAATTATGGCTCCGCCCGGAATGGAGGAAATGACCTCGCAGCTTCAGGGTATGTTTCAAAATCTTTCCGGAAGCCGTACCCGGACGCGCAAGCTCAAGGTTAAGGATGCGTTCAAGCTGCTTACTGAAGAAGAAGCCGCCAAGCTCATCAACGAGGAAGATCTGAAGTCTGCGGCGCTGACTGATGTGGAGCAAAACGGCATCGTCTTCATTGATGAAATCGACAAGGTCTCGCGCAGGTCGGAATTCAGCGGGACAGACGTTTCCCGGGAAGGGGTTCAGCGGGACCTGCTGCCGCTGGTGGAAGGTTCCACGGTGACCACCAAGTTCGGAATGGTGAAAACCGATCATGTTCTATTCATCGCCTCAGGAGCATTCCACATGGCCAGGCCATCGGATCTCATTCCAGAGCTCCAGGGCAGGCTTCCCATCAGGGTAGAGCTTTCGCCGCTGGGCACCCGGGAATTCGTAAAGATTCTTACCGAACCGGACGCCTCGCTTACGGAACAGTACGTCGAGCTGATGAAGACAGAGGGGGTGGCGCTTCAATTTTCAGAGGACGCTGTTCGACGAATTGCCGAAGTGGCCTGGCAGGTCAACGAGAGCACGGAAAACATCGGCGCTCGGAGATTGCACACGGTGCTCGAGCGGCTGCTTGAAACCATATCTTTTGAGGCACCGGATCATGCCGGCGAGACGCTGAGCGTAGACGCCGAATACGTTGACAAGCAGCTGTCAGAGCTACTGGCTAACGAGGATCTCACGCGCTACATACTTTGAGACCAGGACCGTTCTATCCCTTTAGCCAAGCGTCGTCATGCCCGGACCGACCCCTACAGTAATTAGCTACCGCCGCGAAGCCCGGGTACTGGAAGTCGCTTTTGCAACCGGAGAGCGCTTCGAGTACTCGGCGGAATACCTTCGCGTTTACTCACCTTCGGCGGAAGTGCGCGGGCACGGCCTCGGGCAGGAGGTGCTGCAGATCGGCAAGGAGAAGGTATCCATCGATCGCATCGAACCGGTCGGCAACTACGCGGTCCGCTTGTGTTTCGACGATGGACACGATACCGGCCTGTACTCCTGGGACGAGCTTTGGAGGCTCGGTCGCAACAAGGACGCGCTCTGGCAGGCGTACCTCGAGCGTCTCGAGGCCGCCGGCCACAAGCGCACGGCAGGATCACGGGAGACGGGATAAACTGCGCTTACTCGGATAAAAGATGTCGGATCGATTCACACACTTCGGATACGAGCGCGTCGCTGAGAGCGACAAGGTTGGGCGCGTGCGCTCGGTGTTCGATTCCGTGGCCGAGCGCTACGATTTGATGAACGACCTCATGTCGCTGGGCCTGCACCGAATCTGGAAACGGTTTGCGATAGACGCAGCCGCCGTTCGCCCCGGGGAGCGCGTGCTCGATCTTGCCGGCGGCACTGGTGATCTGACTCTGCTACTGGCACCCAAAGTCACCGCCTCGGGGCGGGTCGTGCTCGCCGACATCAATCCTGAGATGCTTTCGCGGGGTCGGGATCGGATGATAGACAAAGGGATAGTGGAAGGCGTGGATTTTGTAATCGCCGATGCCGAGCGGCTGCCATTTGCCAAGGCAAGCTTCGACTGCATTTGTATCGCTTTTGGATTGAGAAACGTCACTCGAAAACTGGTCGCGCTGAAATCCATGTACGATGCGCTCCGACCCGGTGGCAGGCTGCTTGTGCTGGAGTTTTCCCGGGTGACCGTTCCCGCGCTCAAAACTCTGTACGACACCTATAGTTTCAGCGTTCTCCCCTGGCTCGGGCGCGTGGTGGCACGAGACGCCGCGAGCTACCGTTACCTGGCTGAATCCATACGCATGCATCCGGATCAGGCAGAGCTCAAAGAAATGATGCAGTCCGCAGGGTTCGAACGGCTCAAGTTTTTCAACCTTACCGGCGGCATTGTCGCGCTGCATCGAGGCTACAAGCTGTGAGTGCCGATTCGGGCACCTATGCGGGTTTTCGCGTGCGCGTTGCCGCCGGGGCCATCGACCTCACGCTGCTGGCGTTTGCGGCGGCGGTGCTCAGCTGGCTCGGGATTGAAATTCAGGCAATTGACCTTGGCAGCCGCGCCGAGCTGTACGATGCCGTCGCGCGACTATGGCGCGAGGCGCTGCTGTTACCGACGGTCGTCCTCGTGGTAGCGGCAATGACGCTCAGCTGGGCGCGGTTTCTGGCTACGCCTGGCCAGCTTTTGATGGGTTGCCGCGTGTTACGGCGCAAGCGGGCCGCATCTCTCAACGTGTTCGTTGCCTTGTGGCGCGCGGTGGCGATGCTGATGCTCGCCGGTCCGGCTGCCGTTCCGCTGCTCACCATGTTTCTCGATCGGCGACGGCGGGCTGCCCACGACTGGCTTTCCGATTCCGTGGTAGTTGTCGAAGACGAGTCGCGGGTGTCTCTGGACGAATGGCTGAGCGAGCTCGGGTGATCGACTCCACGCCGCCCCTGCAGCTGGCCGAGGCGCTCATAAATCGAGCGCTCAAGCTGGATCCCGAGTTTCTCGAATCGCTACAGCCGCTGAGCGATAAGCTCGTGATGCTCGAACTCAGCGGCATCGATGTGACGATCTTTTTTTCTCTCGCGGTCACCGGCGTGACTTTTTACCAGCGCGGTGAGGCGCAGGAGATCTTCGGCCCGCGTTCGCCTGATATCGGTTTTCACGGCAGCCCAGCGGCGCTGCTGCGAATGGTTGGGGCCATGCGCCGCGGCGAAGCGGGCTTTGGAGACGAGGTGCGCTTGAGCGGTGACGTTGCGGCGCTGGAATCGTTACGCGACGCGTTTCGCCGCATCGATGTCGATCTTGAAGAGCTGCTTTCCCGCTTCGTTGGCGATATCGCGGCCCACGAAATGGGACGGGCGGCGCGCGCCTTCTTGTCCTGGGGTGAATACATGCGGCAGACGCTGCTCACCGACAGCGGTGAGTATTTGGTGGAGGAGCTCAGAGTTTCACCCCCACGGCACGAACTCGAGGACTTCGCCGCTGAAGTGGATCGTCTGCGCGACGACGTCGAGCGCATCGAGAAGCGCGTCGCTCGTATTATCGCTGCGCCGGGGTCGTCATCTTGACACGTATTCGTCAGGCGCTGCGGCTGGTGCACATTAATGCGGTTCTGATCAGACACCGTCTCGACGAGATCGCGTTTGCCACTCACCTGCTGAGGCCCGTGAGCTTCTTGCTTTATCTGTTGCCGTGGAACTGGTTCCGCGGCCGGCCGCGGCCTCGGGGTATTCGTATTCGGCAGACGCTTGAAGACTTAGGGCCCATCTTCGTCAAATTCGGCCAAATACTGTCGACCCGCCCGGATCTTCTTCCCGACGACATCGCCGAGGAGCTCGCCAGTCTGCAGGACCGCGTGCCGCCCTTTCCGGGAAAGCACGCTCGTCGAATCGTCGAGCGGGAGCTTAAGTGCAAGCTGGATGAGATCTTCAGCGAATTTAGCGAAGCGCCGATCGCGTCTGCTTCCATCGCCCAGGTTCACGCGGCGCGGCTCAAAGACGGCACCGAAGTAGTGGTCAAAGTAGTACGTCCGGGCATCGAGGAGCTGATACGTAGAGACGTCGGACTGCTCTACCTGCTCGCCGGCCTGGCTGAAAAGTATTGGCGCCACGGGCGCCGACTGAGACCAAGGGAAATCGTCGCCGAGTACGAAAAAACCATTTTCGATGAGCTGGACCTCCTCCGGGAAGGGGCATCCGCTTCACAGCTGAGGCGAAACTTCGAGGGTTCGGATTTACTCCATGTGCCGGAAGTGTTCTGGCGCTATACAGGCCGCAAAGTCATGGTCATGGAGCGCATATCCGGGATCCCGATAAGCGACACCGAAGCGCTGATCAAACACGGAGTCGATCTCAAGGCGCTCGCCGAGCGCGGGGTGGAAGTCTTCTTTACTCAAGTAATGAAGCACAACTTCTTTCACGCCGACATGCATCCCGGAAATATCTTTGTTTCCAAAGACAACCCCGAACGCCCCACCTACATCGCCGTGGACTTCGGCATCATGGGAAGTCTGACCCCGGAAGACCGCCGTTACTTGGCGGAGAACTTTCTCGCCTTTTTCAATCGTGACTATTATCGGGTTGCCGAACTGCACGTGCTTTCCGAATGGGTTCCGCCGGGCACCCGTATCAACGAGTTCGAGGCGGCTATTCGAAGCGTGTGTGAACCGATTTTCGAGCGACCGTTGAAGGAAATTTCGTTCGGCAACCTTTTGACGCGGCTTTTCCAGACGGCCCGCCGCTTTAATATGTTGGTTCAACCGCAGCTGGTGTTGCTGCAGAAAACCCTGCTCAATATCGAGGGACTCGGTCGCGAGCTCTACCCGGATCTGGATCTGTGGAAAACGGCCAAGCCTTTCCTGGAAGAGTTGATGCGCGATCAGCTGGGGTCACGGGCCCTAATCCGCGAGCTCAAGAAGCATGCGCCGCGCTGGGGAGAAACGTTGCCGGCGCTGCCGGGAATGGTCTTCGAGGTACTGCACCAGGCCCGCGACGGGAAGCTTCGGGTTGAGATGAACTCGAAAGAGATTGAGCGGGTGAGATTAGAAATCAGGAGGTCCAATCAGCGCACCGTGCTTGCTGTGGTTGGCGCTGCGCTTATCTTGAGCGCCGCGGCGCTGCTTGGCTTGGACGGCTTCTCACCGCGGATCATCGCCGGCGCGCCGCTGATGACCTGGCTCCTCGGCGGTTTGGGCGTTTATCTGGTGCTGGCGGCCTGGCCGAGTGATAGTGATTGATTGACGTTTCGGAATGAAATGTACGCGACGGTAGTCCATTCCAACACCGGCTTTCTTGGCGGCACGAAAGCGCGCGGCCGCCGGCATCGGCGGCCGCAGCGACTCACGGGTGCGAATAAGCGTCGCTACCGGCACCAGGTGAACTCCGTGGTCTTCTAAGCGTGGAATCATGTACGCGAGCACCGCCAGAGTCTCGTCGTAGGGATGGCCGATGGCGAGCGCGGTGCCGCGGCGCCGGGCGATCCTCAACAAGCGCTCGAAGGCGCGGGAGATCGAGCCTTGATTGAGCTCGTTATCCAGGAACACGTCGCGCGAAGTACTCGGTACACCGCGCTGCTGTGCCACCTCCAGCGCGGTGCTAAGTCGGGTGGTGCGGCTGTCGACGAAGAACAGGTTTCCGCGTATTCGCAACAAATCCATGAGCCAGCCCATCGATTTGCGCTGTAGCGTGAGCAGGCTTCCCATGTGATTGCTGACGCCGGAAACGTGTGGAAGCGAGCGAAGATCGGCGCTCACTACCCGCATCAGGTCGACGCGATTCATGGCCGTGGTCACGCCGCCCGGTCCTAGGCGACGACCGGAGTGTGACTGCATGGGAATGTGCAGAATCACCTCCTTGCCATTGCGGTGCGCGGCCTCGGCGAGCTCTGCAGCGTGCGGCGTGTGCGGTAGGAAGGCGTAAGCCACTGGCCCGGAAAGTGCCACCGCCTTTAGGCCCGATTCGCGCTGGTTTCCCATATCGTCGATGATGATGCTGATTTGCGGCTGCTGTGCGGCCTGGAGCGATGAGCCTGGAGCGCCTGCAAGGAGGCAAAGCAGGATCGCAATGATGCCGCGCTGCGCCGGCAGCAGGGCGCGGCGGTCGACGCAAGCGCTCATAGAAAGCAGCGGGAATCGTGGGTGGGTGCGGAAGCGGCCGCGCCGCCCCGAAGGGCGGCGCGACGGAAATATACGTTGGCCTTAGAGCTGCGCGGCACGCAGTATGCTGAGGCCCTTGAGCAGGTTGATCGCTTCATACAAGCCGTAGTCGCGCTGCGCCAGCGGCGCCTTCTTCGCATCGTCGCTGGCGGAGCGCTTTGGATCGCTGCTGTCGTTGCTTTCATCGCCGTTGTCCAGGTGACGCGCCAGATTGGACTCCTTGACCCGGCCGGTGTCTGCCGACCCATCCGCCATAGAAATCTTCACCCGGTCAATCCTGATATCAGGCTCGATTCCCTTTGCCTGAATCGATTTTCCGGCCGGCGTGTAGTAGCGCGCGGTAGTTAGCTTCAGCGCCGAGCCGTTCTCCATCGGCAGTATGGTCTGTACCGATCCCTTGCCGAAGGTCTTTTCGCCCATCACGATGGCGCGCTTGTGGTCTTGCAGCGCGCCGGCCACGATTTCCGATGCTGACGCTGACCCGCCGTCGACCAAAACGACAATGGGCGCGCCTTCAAGGATATCGGTGGGCTTTGCGTTGAACTTTAGCTTGGCGTCGTCAAGTCGACCTTCCGTGTAGACAATGATCCCTTTTTTCAGAAAGGCGTCGCTCACGGACACCGCGGCACTGAGAACGCCACCTGGATTGCTTCTCAAGTCGAGCACCAGTCCTTTGAGCTGATTGCCGTTGGATTGCTTGAGCCTGGCGACCTGGTCACGCACGCTTTCCCCGGTGCGGGACTGGAACTGAGTGATTCTGAGATAGCCATAGCCGGGCTCGACCATTTCGCTTTTCACGCTGGTAATTTTGATCACGTCCCGCGTTATGGTGATTTTGAGTGGCTTGTCTTCACCTTCGCGCACTATGGTAAGAGTGATGTCGGTGCCCGGTTTACCGCGCATAATCTTTACCGCTTCCGCCAGGGTCATGCCCTTGACCGGCGTCTCGTCCAGGCGAATGACCAGGTCGCCGGCCTCGACGCCCGCCCGCTTGGCGGGGGTATCGTCTATCGGTGCGATCACCTTGACGAAGCCGTCTTCCATCCCGACCTCGATCCCTAATCCGCCGAATTCACCGCTGGTCCCCGCCTGTAACTCCCGGTAATCCTCGGGAATCAGGTATGCAGAGTGTGGGTCCAGTCCGGAGAGCATGCCCCGGATTGCGTTTTCGAGGAGCTTTTTGTCCTCCACCGGTTCCACGTAGTCGTTCTTAATTTTGGCGAAGATCTCGGTGAAGGTGCGCAGATCCTCGAGCGGTAGAGAGGCGGACTCCACGTTTCGGTCGGCGAACACACCGTGTCCCACGGTAAGCGCCGTACCGAGCACAAACCCGACTGCGAGAACAAATAGACTGCGGTAAATGGACGTCATTTAATTTATCTCCCGGTGACCATTGCCCCGAAGTCGGCGGTCAACGATTAAAAATCTAGCATACCCGCGGCATTTAAGGACTTACAAGGGTGGCCATGGAGTCTCGGCTACACCATCCCGCGGGGTTGGCGGGCACCCCATTATGCCGAATTTCGAAGTAAAGCGCGGTCTCTGCCTGCCCGCCACTGTCGCCGACGGAAGCGATGATTTCGCCGGCCTGGACCCAGTCGCCCACTTCCCGACTGAGCGTCTGGGCGTATCCGTAGAGGCTCATGTAGCCGGCGCCGTGGTCGAGAATGACCAGAAATCCGAAGCCGCGAAGCCAGTCCGCGAAGGCGACACGGCCGTAGGAGATTGCCTTTACCGGCTCTCCGCGTCTAGCCGATATAACGACGCCCTGCCATTTTAGGTCACCGCCTTCGCGTGGAGTTCCGAAGCGATGGCGGATCCTGCCCCTTATCGGCCAGCTGAGCCTGCCCTTGAGCTTGGGAAATGGCGTTTGCTGAAATTCCAGAGGAATGCTCAAGTCGGCCAGCTCCTGCTCCAGCTTTTTGATCAGCTGCGACAGCCGGCGCACGTCCTCTTGCAGACGCGCCATCTGAGACCCGGTCTTTTGGATCCGGGCGTTGAGCGTGGCAACGGCCTCCCGGCGCCGGCCGTACTCGCTTTCCAGAGACGCCCTGGCTTTGGCGTTACGTTGTTTCAAGCGCTTAAGCTCACGGGTTTGTTCGCGAATGCCGGTCTCGATCTGCGCCAGCGCTGCAATCTCCTGGCGCAGTGCCTGAATGCGCCGAACGCGGGTACGGTTGAAGTACTCATAATACGTGAAGGCGCGAGATACGGCGGCCGGGTCCTCCTGATTGAGCAGAAGTTTGAGCCGATCTTGTCGCCCCAGCATGTAAGCTGCGCGAACGTGCCGCTTCAGCTCCTGGCGCTGCACCCCAACGGAAGCGCGACGCTGGTGGCGATTACGTTTGAGGCTTTTGAGATGGGTTCGCTTGGTCGCCAGGCGCGCCTCGATTTCACCCAGTTCTCGGGAAAGATCCGAAATCCGGCGCTCCGCGCGGTGAAGCGCACTGGCCAGGGCATCGCGATCGCGGCGGTCCGCGGTCAGACGCTTGCTCATGGCCTTGATTCGTTCCCGTACCTCGTCGAGCTGCGCTTCGGCCTCCTTGGGGTCGCTAGGCAATTGGTCCGCAATCGTGGTTGCGGCAAATAACATCGGCAGCAGAATTAGCATGACAAATCGGCTACAGGCGGGTGCATTGACTCCGCGGGCCGTTGCTTTTGATCTCTTCTGGCTGAGCGGGAGCGTCATTTCACCCAAGGCCGTGCAAGAGCAAAGGCGGCGGGACGCGGAGGCGAGGGGCGCAACGATTCAAGCGAAGGGACCGTGTTCAATATGGCATCTCGAACGTGACCGCATTGTCCGGCAGGAAATCTGCTGCCGCAACTTTACGGCCCGCTCCGCCACAGTGCTGAGAAGGCACGTTGCCTGAGCGTTCACTTCCCGCTAACCTCGCCTCGGTTCGAATTGAAGATCAAGCGCACGAAAGCATGATTACGACACAGAGGGTTTTGGAATTCTTCGGCAACCATCCGGGGCTTTCCATGGCCTTTTTCGTTATCCTTGGAGCCTTGGTATGGACGCTTTTCCAGGGGAGAAGCCGCGGAGTCCGAAAGGTCAATCCAAGCGACGCCACGCGCCTTATTAACAGCGATGATGCCGTGGTGTTGGACGTACGCAGTGATATCGAATACAAGCAAGGCCATATACTCAACTCTGTGCATATTCCACAGAGCTATCTCAATGACCGGATTCAGAAACTTGAGAAGCACCGGGACCGGCCCATCATAATGGCTTGCAAAACTGGCGGCGACTCGGCGCGAGTCGGCGCTGCGCTCCTTCGCCGTGGATTTTCAAAGGTCTATAGCCTGAACGGCGGAATCGCCGCCTGGGAAGCGTCCAACCTGCCGCTGGTGAAAGGATGAGTTCTCAGCGGCGTCGAGCCTGTGCATAGCAGGCCGTCATGGAGGGGATCGAAAACATGCCCGAATCGCTCACCGACCTCGGCCGGGAATTCCAGCTGTCACCACCGGGCGGCGAGTTCAGCATCAAAAAGATCTATTGCAAAGATATCTCCTTCGAGACACCTAACTCGCCCACAATTTTTAGGGCCGAGTGGAATCCTAACGCAGAAATGCAGTTGCGAACCGAAGCCAAAGAGGTCGCTTCCGGTGAGTACGAAGTGGTCTTGATGGTAACGGTGACCCTGAGCGTGAATGGGAGAACGGCCTTTCTGGCCGAAGTCAATCAGGCGGGAGTATTCGGCATTAGCGGTCTCGCCTCCAATGAAATCGGGCGCACGCTGGGAAGCTACTGCCCCAGTATTCTGTTTCCCTACAGTCGCGAGGTCGTGTCCGACCTGGTCATCCGGGGGGGCTTTCCCCCGTTTATTCTTGCTCCGGTGAATTTCGAAGCGCTTTATAAGAAACATCTTGCCGAACGGACCGAAGAGCAGCTGGCGGCGCCTAAGTCGCAGATTTGACGCCGGCCGGCATGATCATCAGCCCCCGGCCGCGTACGCGGATGGCGCCGGCTAGGGTTTCGGCAGGCGTGATTTCGCGGGCGCATGTTTGTTCTTGGGGGCGGGGCCGGTGAGCGTGGATGGTCTGCGAGTGGCGGTTCTCGGCGCCGGTTCCTGGGGAACCGCGCTTGCCATCCTGCTGGGCGGTAACGGTCACGCGGTCACGCTGTGGGGCCGGGACCCGGCGGCGATGGCGGCAATCGCAGCCCATCGGCGTAACGCCCGCTACCTCCCGGAGGCGCAGATCCCTGAAAACGTGAATCCGACCGCCGACCTGCGGCGTGCCCTCGCTGAAGCAGATATGGTCTTGGTGGTGGTCCCGAGCCGCGCGTTCCGGAGCACCCTGGAAAAGGTGGTGAAGGTGCACCCGGCCCCCATCGAGTTGGTGTGGGGGACGAAGGGTTTCGATCCGGAGTCGGGCGGTTTGCTGCACCAGACCGCCGAAGCGATCTTGCCCCAGCGGTCCGGGCTATCGGTGCTTTCAGGCCCGACCTTTGCCGCCGAGATCGCCGCCGCGCTCCCCGCCGCGGTGACCGTCGCTTCCACCGATAAAGATTTTGCCGCGCGGACGGCGACTGTATTTCACAATTCGCGGTTCCGAGTTTACAGCAGTGACGACATTGTCGGCGTGCAGACGGCAGGCGCGGTAAAGAACGTGCTCGCTGTTGCCGCCGGCATCGCCGACGGCCTCGGCTTTGGCGCCAACACGCGGGCGGCGCTGATCACCCGCGGACTTGCGGAGATCGTGCGCCTGGGTGTGGCCCTCGGCGGGCGCATGGAAACGTTCATGGGCCTTGCCGGCCTGGGCGATCTGGTGCTGACCTGCACCGACAACCAATCACGCAACCGGCGATTCGGTCTCGCCCTGGCCAAGGGTCTCGGCGTCGATGAGGCCGTGGCGTCGGTAGGTCAGGTGGTGGAGGGTGCTGAGACCACCCGCCAGGCGATGGGTGCGGGCGAGCGTCTCGGTATCGAGCTGCCGATCGTTGAGCAAGTGTATCGGGTGATCTACGACAATCGATCTCCCCTCGACGCCGTCGGAGCGCTGCTCACGCGGCCGCCGTCGCAGGAGGCATAAGATTGAGCTCGGGATTACTGATGCGAGGGCGGTGAATGTAACTCCGCATGAACTTTGAGCCTGTTCACGTCGGCATTGCCGTAAAGCCAGACGGCGTTCGTTTCCCAGTCGCTTCTGACTCACGACCTTCAGCACGTCTCGTCGCATCATGCTTCGTGAGGCGTCATCCAATTCGTTTATGGGGCGCTCGCCGCTCAACGAAAGCCGAGGGTTGAGCTTCACTTCGGTGGGCAAGTTGGGGGCGTCGCGCACGTTGACCGGGCGCTGGTGGTGGATGCCTTTCACCGTGAGTTCGTTGGGAAACGTGATCCGGTACCAACACCCGGTCTCGCGACGTGCACTCGGTCTGCCCGTGCCGGCGGCGGTCAACTCTGCCCGGCTTGCAGCAATCGCCGACGCACGACGCGGACACCCCAGGGTGAAACTGATTTGTTAGTTTGTCTGGCCTTCCGCGCTACTTATACTGGGGCGATGAAACCTACGCCAAAACACAACCATGGGCACAACGACATCACCATTCGTGCCCTGCCGGAGGCTCCGCGGTGAGCGCGCCCAAAGCCGCTGTCGCCAACGAAGCTCGGGTTCCTGGCGCTAACGCGCTTTGCGCGTCGATTGAAACATTCGCCAAGCAGCTCAATCCGAATCTCAGCTACCGCGGGCGCGTTGGAATGGACACCACCCTGGAGCGCGATCTGGGTCTGGACAGCTTGAGCCGGGTAGAGCTTCTGACGCGCATCGAGCGCGAGTTCGGCGCCTCTATGTCGGAACAGGAGATGGCTGAGGCCGAGACGCCCAGGGACATTCTACGGGCGCTGCGGTCGGGCGCGGCCAGAAAAGCAGGAGTGCGGCCGACTGTGCCGGCGCCAGTGCAGGCAGCGGACTTGGAGGAAGGTGAATCCGCAACCTCGGATGAAGCGCCTGGCGGCGCCTCGAATCTGATTGACGCGCTGCTTTGGCATATTCGCGCACACCCGCAGCGCATCCATGTTCATCTTCTCCAAGACGACGCGGGTCCGCGGCACTTGAGTTATGCTGAGCTGCTGAGCAAGGGTCAGGCGTTCGCGGCCGGGCTCCGGGCCCACGGCCACGAGCCGGGCGAAGCGGTGGCCATAATGTTGCCGACCGGCGTCGATTACTTGTCCAGCTTCGTTGCGATTCTTATTGCCGGCGGAATCCCGGTGCCCATTTATCCGCCGGCCCGCATTGCGCAGATCGAAGATCACTTCCGCCGTCAGGCAGGCATCCTGACCAATGCGCGGGTGACGACGCTGATCACCTTCGACCAGGCCAAGCAGGTAACGCGCCTGCTGGCTTCGCTGGTGGAAAGCTTAAAAACCGTCGTCACCGCAGACGAGCTAGGTGGACAGGGGACGCTTTCGAATATTTCCCCCGTGAGCCCCGACAGCATTGCGTTTCTGCAATACACATCGGGCAGCACCGGCAATCCCAAAGGCGTGGTCCTGACCCACGGCAATTTGATCTCGAGCCTCGACGCTATGCGCCGTGCGCTTCAAGTGGATTCGTCTGACGTATTTGTGAGCTGGCTTCCTCTCTATCACGACATGGGGCTCATCGGCGCGTGGCTCGGCAGCGTGGTTTACGGCTATCCGCTGGTTCTCATGTCGCCGCTTTCCTTCTTAAGACGCCCGGAGAACTGGCTTAAGGCGATACAGGATTATGGGGGCAGCATCTCCGGCGGGCCCAATTTCGCCTTTGAGCTCTGTATTCGTCGCATCCGGGATGAGGATATCGAGGGGCTGGACTTGAGTAGCTGGCGTCTGGCCTTTAACGGCGCGGAGCCGGTCAGCCCGTCTACGCTCGCGGCCTTTGCCAAGCGTTTCAAACCCTACGGCTTTGAGCCGCGGGCCTTGACCCCGGTTTATGGACTCGCCGAGGCCACCCTCGGCGTCGCTTTCACGCCGATAAACCGCGGCCCTCGCATCGATCGAATCAAGCGCGACGTCTTAGCGCGCACGGGAAAGGCGGTGCCGGCGGATGCGGGGGATACGGACGTTGCCGAATATGTTTCCAACGGCGTGCCAATTCCTACGTTCGAGGTGCGCATTGTTGACGACACCGGCCACGAGGCCGGGGAGCGGGAGGAGGGCGGCCTCGAGTTCAAAGGTGCGTCCACCACCAGCGGTTATTTTCGCAACCCCAAACCCACCGAGTCCTTATTTCACAACGATTGGCTGGTTTCCGGGGACCGGGGCTACATCGCCGAGGGCGAAGTCTACGTCACTGGACGCACCAAGGATGTGGTCATCCGCGGCGGGCGCAACATCTATCCCTATGAGCTCGAGGAAGGTATCGCTGATATCGAGGGCGTTCGCCGCGGTTGCGTGGCCGTTTTCGGCGCCACCGAAGCGGAGTCGGGCACCGAGCGTCTGGTCATCATCGCCGAGACGCGGGAAAAGGACTCCTCCCGGAAATCGGTGATGCGGGAAGCCATTGGCTCACTCGCACAGGACGTGCTGGGCATGCCTGCCGACGACATCGTGCTGGCGCCACCGGGCACCGTGCTCAAGACCTCCAGCGGAAAAATCCGCCGCTCGGCAGTGCGAGAGCTTTACGAAACGGGCCGACTCAGACCCCACCGGCGCGCGGTTTGGCTTCAGCTGATAAGACTTGCGCTTACCGGATTGGCGCCGTCGGCGCGGCGCTGGCTGCGATCCGCCGGATCGCTGCTGTACGCGGGCTATGCCTTTGTGTTGTTCGCTGGCTGCGTCGCTGTCATTTGGCCTACGGTGGCGCTTTCGCGCGCCCAGGTATCCGCGTTTCTGCGCGCCGGCAAAACAGCACGTACCCTGCTCTATCTAGCCAGGATTCCGGTCAAGGTGACGGGAACAGCGAACATACCCGCCAACTTCGCCTTCGTTCTCGTTTGCAATCACTCCAGCTATCTCGACGGGCTCGTGTTAGTCGCGTCGCTGCCCCGGCCGGTTGCGTTCGTCGCCAAGCGCGAGCTTGCCGACTCCGCGTTCTCACGCATTTTTCTCGACAAAATCGGCGTGCATTTCGTCGAGCGTTTCGACACCCAGCGTGTACTCGAAGACGCCCGGGCAGCGGCGGAGTCGCTGCAAAGCGGAACGCCTCTGGCGTATTTCCCCGAAGGCACCCTGCACCGCATGCCGGGTTTGCTTCCTTTTCAGCTGGGCGCTTTCGCGGCGGCGGTGGAGTCGAAGGTGGTGGTGGTGCCGGTGACCATACGGGGCACGCGTTCAATCCTGCGGGGCGATTCCTGGTTTGCCCGGCGCGGCAGAATAAGAATCGAGATTCTGGAGCCGCTGCGACCGCCGTCCGACGGGGACCGGTCCGATTGGGAACGTGCGGTGATACTCAGGGACCAAGCTCGCGCCATGATGCTGCGCCACTGCGGTGAGCCGGATTTGGCCGAGCGTTCTGTGCTCCAAGAGCTGAAGAAACAAAAACGCAGCGGCGACGAAAGTTAGATCTCCGTGTGACCCGTGTCTAACCGGCGGGCGGTATCAGACCCGTTGTTCTGAAAGACGGGACACCGGCGCCTCCTTAATCGGCCAGTGCAGCACGGCCGCCACCAGACCGAGGGCCACGGCTATCCACCACACCGGCTCGTAGGAGCCGGTTCGATCGAAGATGTAGCCGC
Source organism: uncultured Gammaproteobacteria bacterium (assembly GCA_947258715.1). GTDB lineage: Bacteria > Pseudomonadota > Gammaproteobacteria > HK1 > HK1 > CAMYJH01. Next base: position 40,882 of record CAMYJH010000003.1, on the reverse strand, counting down.
CAAACCAAGCGCCCAAGAAGCTGCCCAGCTGGTGACTGAAGAAAACGAATCCGAACAACATCGCCATGTAGCGCACACCGAACATTTGCCCGACGAGCCCGCTGGTGAGCGGCACCGTGCCCAGCCAGAGCATGCCGATTACGGCTGCGAAAATCAGGATTGACGCATCCGACAACGGTACCAGCATGAATAGCGTGAACGTCAGCGCGCGGCCGAGATACAGAGCGCTGAGAACGTACTTTTTGCTGTAACGGCCGCCGAGCACGCCGCAGGTGAACGACCCGATGATATTGCCCAGTCCGATGACGGCCAGCGCCGCCGCGCCGATGGCGGCAGTGCCTCCCTTATCGAGGATGAATGCTGGCAGGTGGGTGGCAATGAACGCCACGTGGAAGCCGCAGACGAAAAAGCCGGCGGTTAAAAACCAGAAACCCGAATGCCGCCCCGCTTCCTGAACCGCCTCGGCGATGGACTGGTCGCGGGTAACGCCGACGCCGCTGCTTCCGCTGCGACCGGCAAACGCCGCGGCCAACGGCACCGTGACGCAGGTGATTGCCGCCAGGATTAGCAGCGCAGTAACCCAGCCGAATTCGCCGAGCAACAGGTGACCTGCCGGCACCATGAGAAGCTGACCTGAGGAACCGCCGGCGCTTCCGATGCCTAAGAAAAGGCTGCGTTTTTGTTCCGAGACGCTGCGGCTGATGACCGCGAGCACCACCGGGAAACCCGTTCCGCTCAAAGCGATGCCGATGAGAAAGCCGGCGCTCAGCATCAATTCGCCGGGCGTTCCCGCCTGGGCCATGAGATAAAGTCCTAGCGCGTAAAGCGCTCCGCAAACGGCAACTACCCGGCCGGGTCCGTAACGGTCGGCGATGGCGCCGGCAAATGGCTGGGCGAGTCCCCACAGCAGATTCTGAACCCCCATGGCGAGGGCGAAGGCCTCTCTGCCGATGCCCAGAGACTCGGTGACCGGATTGAGAAAAATCCCGAAGCTGGTGCGAATGCCGAAGGATAGAATTAGGATTATGACGCCGCAGGCGAGTACAACCACGGCGCCGCGCAGAGGCGACGGGGTCACGCGTGTTGTTCCGGGTAGAAAATCGAATGCGCCATGTGGATTAAAGTCAACGACGGGTTATCCGCCAGCAGCCGTGGATTCGAGGGCTGCGCTGAAAATCCACTGGAATGGTCTCTGGGGTGATGTTTTCGATCTTGAATTCGAGCAGTGAATTCGTATCCATGCGAAAGGTTCTGGCGTGGTTGGAAAATAAGAGTATGCCAACGGGTTTCAGCAGTCGCATGGTATCTCGAATCAGTTCGACATGGTCACGCTGTATGTCCAGGGTTCGGCGCATGCGTTTGGAATTGGAAAACGTAGGCGGATCCAGAAACACGAGATCAAAGGATTCATCCCGCGCGGCGCTGATCCACTCCAGGCAGTCGGCGCGAACGTAACGGTGCTGCGGCGGAGTTAAGTTGTTGAGCTTTAGATTGCGCTGTCCCCATTCATTGTAAGTGGCCGAAATATCGACGCTAAGCGTCGAGCGGGCGCCACCCGCCGCGGCCTGCACCGATGCGGCCCCGGTGTAAGCGAACAGATTTAAAAAGCTGCGCTCATTGGCGAGCTCGCGAATGAGCATGCGTATCGGCCGGTGGTCCAGATACAGTCCGGTATCGATGCGGTCCTTCAGATTCACCAGTAGCGGACAGCCGGCCTCATGCACCTGAATGAACTCTTCCTCCGTGGCCATGCGTTCGTATTGGCGTTTTTGACGCTGGCGCTGGCGGCGTTTGAGCACCACTTTTTGCTTTTCGACCCCCAGAACCTCGGGGACCGCCGCCAGCGCCGCCCTGAGGCGATCGCTGGCCCGCTTGGGATCGACGCTGCGGGGCGGGGTGTATTCCTGTATCTGGGCCCATAGGGAGTCGCCTTGGTAAAGATCGATGGCCAGGGCGTACTCGGGCACGTCCGCGTCGTAAACGCGATAGCAGCTAACCTCATTTCGCTTTGCCCATCGGCGAAGCCTTCGCTGGTTTTTGTTTAACCGATTTATGAAGTCTGTGGCCTTGCTGGTTGCCGCTGCCGCTATTCTGGGCGGGCAGGCAGCGGCATCCAAACGCGTTTCTGCGTGTAGGCTGTAGCGCAGCAGCCGGCAGCGGATGGGACCGTTGTAGACCCGGTGAGCGCGCTCTGCTTTGAGCCCAATGGCGTCCACCGGTGCCGACTCCGCTGCGAGAACCGCGGCCTGAAACCCCGGGAAGCGTGATTTGAGCGCATGCCCCAGCTCGCGGTAGAGCGCTTCCAGCGCCTGCTCATTTCTCAGACGCTCGCCGTAAGGTGGGTTGGTGGCCACGAGCCCGCTGGTCTTTGGCGCTGTTTGAAGCTCGGAAAGTGGCCGGGTCTCCACCTGCACCCTTTCCTTCAGTCCCGCCCGGGATAGGTTCGCCGCCGCGGCCGCGGTGGCGGCCTCGTCGGCGTCGAATCCTAATATAGGTGGGTCGTTTCCATGCGCTTGAATAGGGCGCCGGTCCGCTTCGTCGCGCAGTCGTTGCCACAGCGCCTGATCGTGCTGGCCCCAGCCTATAAAACCGAAATCGTCGCGCAGACCACCTGGAGGGAAACTCAGCGCCATCCACGCGGCCTCGACCAGTAAAGTCCCCGATCCGCACATGGGATCGATGAAGGCGCCGCCCCGGGTGAATATTTCGGGCCAGCCGGTGCGAATCAGGATTCCAGCGGCGAGGGTCTCTTTCAATGGCGCGCTTAGCGGGCGAACGCGGTAGCCTCGCCGGTGCAGCGGTGCGCCAGCCAAATCGATGTTGACCGTCACCAGATCGCGCTCGGCGAAGACGTGGATGCGAAGGTCCGGATTCTTCAGATCTATCGACGGTCGGGCGCCGGTAGCGGCACGAAACTGGTCGACAATCGCATCTTTAACCTTGAGCGCCGCAAAATGGGTGTGCTTAAAGCCGGAATGACGGCTGACGAAGGTCACCGCCAGGGTTTTGGACGCATCCAGATGCTCCCGCCAGAGAATCCCGCTGATGCCACGGTAGAGCGCCTCCGGCGTCTCGGCGGGAAAGACGCCGATTTGAAGCAGAACGTGCTCTGCAAGCCGGGACCAAAGGCAGATCCGGTATCCGGTCTCGAGCGAGCCGCGGAAGCTGACCCCGCCGGGACGGCGCTTGAGCGCCGCTGCGCCAAAGCGCTCGAGTTCGGCCTCCAGCAGGTCTTCGAAACCTCTCGGCGCGGTGGCGAAATACCGCAGTCTCAATCGGAAATCCCCGTGCCGAGCGACGGTCCGTGAGCACGGATTGAGGCCTGGACGGCACTATTTGGGGGACAAAAATGCGCAACTGTGGACTGGTTCAAAAAACGTTTCCTTCGAATCTGGTCAAATTAGGGCTCCAAAAAACAACTGGAGTGTGTTTTTCATGCCGAAACTCTCGTTTGATCGCGCCAGCGACGACTCTCTCGGCGGCCGTCTCACTCGTCGGCGGCTGGACAAGGGCCTGACTCAGCATGAGCTGGCCGCCGCGGTGGGCACAAGCCAGGCCGTAGTCCAGCGCATCGAGACCGGGAAGTGTAAGCATCCGCGCAACATTGACGGAATCGCGCGAGTCCTGGACGTCAACCCGGCGTGGCTGATGTACGGGGTTGAGCACGTGGATGGTCTGGAATACGACGCCATCGAGACCGCCCGAGTATGGTCCGGTCTGATGGAGCCGCATCGGTCGGCGCTGAAAGAAATGATCATGAAAATTGCAAGCCATGCCGGCGCGCCCAGCATGGGATAAGCAATTATCCACACTGACTAAGTCAACCGAACCAGTCCGCTGTCCCGCGGCCCGGTTTTATGCCGCGGGGCGGCGTTTCTGGAAGCGGATCGACCCTATCGCTCGACGTTAGGCTGCGATTACCCATCATCCGTTCGATTCGGCACCGGCGGATGTGATGGATTGCGCTTGCTTTTTCGTTCAAGCGCACTGATCGCTTTCCCCCGTTCCACCCTCCATCTCGAAAGCGCGCTGCCGCCACGCTTCGTAGCACACCACAGCCACGGCGTTAGACAGATTCAGACTTCGGTTGCCCGGCTTCATCGGGATCCGCAGCCGCCGCGAGGCGGGCAGCCTTTGCACAACCTCTTGCGGAAGGCCGCGGGTCTCCGGGCCGAACAGGAACGCGTCACCATCGCGGTAGCTTTCATCCGAGTAATTGCGCTTCGCCCGGCTGGACAATGCGAACAATCGCGCCGGTTGCGCCTGCGCTTCGAACGCATCGAGCGTGTCGTGCTCGCGGACGTCGACCCACTCGCAGTAGTCCAGCCCCGCACGCCGCAGCCGTCGTTCGTCTAGGTGAAAGCCCAGCGGCCGAATCAAATGCAGGCACGCTCCGGTGTTGGCGCAAAGGCGTATAATATTGCCCGTGTTTGGTGGAATCTCCGGCTGGTACAGGACGACGTGAAACATGACGCTGAGTAAAGCGGACCAGAAGCGGCTCGCCATCGACTATTGTGGCTTGCAGTTCAATACGCCGCTGGTGTTGCTTTCCGGATGCGTGGGTTTCGGCGAAGAGTACACACGAGTTGAAGGCTTTTCCAATCGCGACGTGGGTGCGGTATGCCTAAAAGGCACCACCCTTTCTCCGCGACTCGGCAACGCGCCGCATCGGGTTTGGGAAACGCCCGCCGGGATGCTCAATTCTATCGGCCTTCAGAATCCGGGCAGCCGCCACGTGGTAGAGAATATACTGCCTCGGCTGGACTTTGACGAAACCCGCTTTATTGCCAATCTTTCCGGCGCCACGGTGGACGAGTACGCTGCGGTCACACGAATCTTCGATCAATCCCCCATCGACGCGATGGAGATCAATATCTCCTGCCCAAACGTGCGCCAAGGCGGTGTTGCCTTCGGAAACGATCCGGAGATGTCGGCGCGAGTGGTGGAAGCGTGCCGCGCCGCAACGGATAAGCCCCTGATCACCAAGCTATCTCCCAACCAGACGGACATCGCGGAAAACGCCCGCCGATGTATCGATGCGGGCAGCGACGGGCTCGCGGTGGTCAATACCTTCATGGGCATGGCCATCAACGTGGAGAAGCGAACCCCAGTCATCGGCAGCAACCAGGCTGGACTGTCTGGGCCCGCCATCAAGCCCATGGCATTGCTCAAGGTGCACCAGGTTTACCAGGTGGCGCGCGCACACGGCGTTCCCATCATTGGGCAAGGTGGCATCGCCACCGCCAGCGATGCGCTGGAGTTTCTGATCGCCGGGGCCAGCGCCTTAGGCATTGGAACCGCGCTGTTTTACGATCCGCTGGTCTGCCGGAGCATCAACCAGGGGCTGGTGGACTATGTCCGGCGACACAATCTGAGCAATATCGCCAGGCTGACCGGCACTCTGGACCTTAATCTGGGAGCGGAAGCGTGGTGCGCCTGAGCCGGCGCTGCTCAGAGGAATCCTCTCGTTTGCTTGTTCTTTTTCTCCAGCCGTTTCAAAAAGACGCGCATCTCCTTGGCGGCCTGAACGTCCCCCTTTTCCTCGGCGACGATGATGCCCTGGCGATACGCGTCCGCGGCCTCAGCGGGCGATCCTCCCTCGACTAAGGCCCTGCCTAGCAGCTTCCACGCTGCAGAATAATTTGGGTCCTGCTCTATGGCGCGACGCAGATGGTCCACGGCGGTGTGCGCTGCATTGGCTTTGAGGTACGCATCCCCGAGGCCGTAACGCAGCATCGGGCTGTCCTTACCTGCCGCTAGCATCTTCTCGAGTCGCTCAATCGCGGTCATGAATCGATTTACGGCCGTCGCTTCCGGATTACATCCGTGCCTCCAGTCTCCAGTCTCAACTGCGGTTTCAGCTGCGCCAGAATCCTGGAGACAACACCACCAGCAAGGTGAAGATCTCCAATCGGCCCATGAGCATGGCGAGGCTCAAAATCCATTTGGCGGTATTGCTCAACTCTCCGTAGTGCAGTCCCACCTGTCCAAGCCCAGGGCCAAGATTGTTGATGCACGCGGCTACCGCGGAAAAGGCGGTGACCTGATCCAACCCCGTAGCCATTAAAACCAGCAGCATAATGCTGAAGGTCGCAACATAGGTGGCAAAAAATCCCCAGACTGCGTTTACCACACGATCGGGCATATATTTGCCACCTACCTTGATCGGTACTTGCGCGTTCGGGTGCATCAATCGAACGATTTCGCTAAATCCCTGCTTGAACAGTAGCAACACGCGGATGACTTTCAAGCCGCCGCCGGTTGAGCCGGCGCAGCCACCGATAAAGCTGGCGAACAAGAGCATCACAGGCAGAAAGCTCGGCCAAATGTGATAACCGCTGGTAGTAAATCCGGTGGTAGTGCTGATGGAGACCGCCTGGAAAACGCCGTACCTCAATGCCGATGCGGGGTCAGTATAGGTCTGCGACAAAAACAGGTAGCTGCTCGTGATCGCGGCAATGGCACAGAGCAGCGAAACATAGGTTTTGAACTCGGCGTCCGCGAGATAAGTGCGAACGCTGCGCCCGCGCCAGGCGCTGAAATGCAGAGCAAAATTGACTCCGGAGATGGTCATGAACACGATGGCGATGCCTTCTACCAAAGGCTTGTCAAAGTAACCCAGGCTCGCGTCGTGGGTAGAGAAGCCACCGATGGCAACGGTAGAGAAGCTGTGGCTGATGGCGTCGAAGCCGTTCATGCCCGCGAACCAATACGCCAAGGCGCAGACAATGGTGAGGGAGAGGTAGATATACCAGAGTGCCTTCGCCGTCTCTGTAATCCTGGGCGTGAGCTTGTTGTCTTTAAGCGGCCCTGGCGTTTCGGCCCGGTAGAGCTGCATGCCGCCGATCCCCAGCATCGGCAGGATGGCCACTGCGAGAACGATGATACCCATGCCGCCGAGCCACTGGAGTAGCTGACGGTAAAACAAAATAGAGGGAGGCAGCAGGTCAATCCCCGTAATTACCGTCGCGCCCGTAGTCGTAAGTCCGGAAATGGATTCGAACACCGAATCCGTCAAGGAAAAAGAAAGGTCCCGATCCAGGGCAAGCGGGACGCTACCCGAGATCCCGAGCGCGACCCAGAAAGTGACGACGATGAGAAAGCCGTCGCGGACCCGCATTTCCCTGCGTATCTTCCGCACCGGCAGCCAGAGCATTAGACCCACCGCAAGTACGAGAAAGAAGGCAGTAAGAAAAGACCTCAGCGCACCGTCCTCGAACCACCAAGAAAGCGCAGCCGGTGGCAGCATGGTCAGGCTAAACACTGCAAGCAGCAGGCCTAGGATGCGTTGAATGGCGAATAGGTGCATCGGCGCGGGCCGGCTATTGCGGTTCCCAGGCCTCTGGAGGCAGACTCACAGGAAAGTCACTCCCACCTGGAACAGCCGTTCCACTTCCGGCACGCGCTTCTTGTCGATGAGAAACAGGATAACGTGGTCGTCGGCTTCAATAACCGTATCATGGTGAGCAATGATCACTTTGTCGCCGCGAAGGATGGCGTCAATGGACGCTCCCTGGGGGAGCTTGATCTCCTCGACCCGACGCCCGACCACCTTTGACGTTCGCTGGTCGCCGTGGGCGATAGCTTCGATGGCTTCGGCCGCGCCTCGCCGCAACGAATGCACCACCGCGACGTCTCCCCGTCGGATGTGGGCAAGCAGGCTGCTGATTGTGGTCTGGTCGGGGGAAATGGCGATGTCAATCATGCTGCTTTGGACTAGGTCCACGTAGGCGCTGCGGTTGATCAGCGCCATAACTTTTCGCGCCCCCATGCGCTTGGCCAGCATGGCCGAAAGGATATTGATCTGATCGTCGTTGGTGACGGCGCAAAATACGTCTGTGTTGTCGATATTTTCTTCCCGCAACAGGTCTTCGTCCGCGGCATCTCCCTGCAGAACAATCGTCTTGTTCAGCTTGTGTGAGAGATCCTTTGCCCGCTCCAGGGAATGCTCTATGAGCTTGACGTTGTATTTCGCTTCCAGCGCGCTGGCGAGACGTTGACCGATGTTGCCGCCGCCGCCGAGCAGCACCCGGCGCACCGCTCTGTCCAGTTTCCTGAGTTCTCCCATGACGGACTGAATATGCTCCGCGGCAGCGACGAAGAACACCTCGTCGTCCGCCTCTATCACGGTGTTGCCGTCCGGCGCGATGGCTCGGTCGCGACGGAATATGGCCGCGACCCGAGTCTCGATCCCCGGCATGTGATTGGGCAATTCGCGAAGCGCGTGGCCCACCAGCGGTCCTCCGTAGTAGGCCTTGACCGCGACCAGACGGATCTTACCTTCGGCAAAGTCCAATACCTGTAACGTGCCGGGCGTTTCGATCAGCCTTTGGATGTAGGTGGTAACCAACTGTTCCGGACTGATCAAAACATCTACCGGACACGCGTCTTGCGCGAAAATCTGCTTGAAATCGAGATACTCGGAGGATCTCACTCTGGCGATCTTCGTCGGTGTGTGAAACAGCGTGTAGGCGATCTGGCACGCGACCATGTTGACTTCGTCGCTGTTGGTTACCGCGAGGATCATGTCAGCGTCTTCGGCGCCAGCCTGGGCCAAAATCTCCGGGTAGGAAGCGTGACCGACGACGCCGCGGATATCGAGATGGTCCTGAAGGTTGCGCAGCTGATTCACGTCGCGGTCGACGACGGTGATGTCATTGGCCTCGTTCACAAGGTTGGCGGCAACTGTGGACCCCACCTGGCTCGCACCCAGAATAAGTATTTTCATTACGCTGTATTGGCGTGCGTTGTTGTGATTGTGGTATCAGCCCTGAATGCTTTTTATGCGGGGTCCGAAATTGCGGCTGCGCCTGGCCTTAGATTCGTCATTCATCTATCGTGGTGACCGCCTTGGGATCGATCCCAAGGCTTTTTAGCTTTCGATACAGGTGGGTTCGTTCGAGTCCAGAGCGCGTCGCTACCTGGCTTACGTTACCGCCCGCCATGCGCAGCTGGTGCTCGAGGTAGGCACGCTCGAATCGTTCTCTTGCCGACTTCAGCGGCAGGTCGAGTCCGTGTATCTCACTGCTCCCACTTTGTGCGGCCGCGCTTGCCAGGGCGGCATCGATGTCGCTCGTGTCGACATCGTCGCCCGAGCCGAGTATTAGCAGTCGCTGCACCACGTTCTTCAACTCGCGAATGTTACCCGGCCAACTGTAATTGCGTAGCCGGTTCAGCGCGCCGACGGAAAACTTTCGATACGGCAGATTTTCCTTGTTGGCGAAAACGTTGACGTAGTATTCCACTAGCTCGGGGATGTCCTCACGGTGGTTTCTCAGTGGAGGCACCTCGATGGGCACGACGTTGAGATGATAGTAGAGGTCGTCTCGCATTTGACCGGCCTTAACGGCTTTGACGATATCGCGACTGGTGGCGGCGATGATACGTACGTTGATTTGCACCGGCTTGACGCCGTCCACCCGAAGAAAGGATCGATGCTGAATCGCGCTCAGTAGTCGGGCCTGGACGGTTGCGTACATATCAACCACATCCTCGAGAAACAGCGTCCCGCCGTTGGCTTGCTCCAGCGAACCGTAGTGCACGTTTTCGCCATCCTCGAGACCAAAGAACTCGGCGGAGGAATTGGCGTCGGTGAGAGCCGCCAGAGGAACGCGGACGAAAGGAGCGGCGCTGCGCGGACTGTGCTCGTGAATGAATCGGGCCAGAACTTGCTTTCCGCACCCGGACTCCCCGGTAATCAGGACTGGCGTATCGTGCTTTGCGACCCGCTTCGCCTGGTCGCGTAGCTTCTGAATCGCGATGCTGTGACCCGCCGGTTCGGACACGGCCTGGGTTTCGCGCATCAGCTCGATGTTCTCCAGCCTGAGTTGGGCGGCCTCCAGCGCGCGGCGCACCGTCAGCAGCAGCTTTGCCGTGGAGAGTGGTTTTTCAATGAAGTCGTACGCGCCGAGGCGGGTGGCCTCGACCGCGGTTTCCACGCTGCCGTGTCCTGACATCATAATCACCGGCGTGTCCGGCCCCGAGTTCTCCGACCACTCTTTCAGCAGCGTTATCCCATCCGTATCCGGCATCCAAATGTCCAGCAAAACGAGGTCCGGCTTGCGTGCGCGGCGGGCTTCTCGCGCTGCGTCTGCACTCTCTGCGACGACCACCTCGAAGCCTTCGTCTTCGAGAATTTCCTGCACCAGCGAACAAATATCTTGCTCGTCGTCGACGACTAAGATGAACTCGCGATTCATACCGCCTCTCGCTTCGCCGCCGGCGTGTCGTCCATTTCAGCGCCGCGCGCGGCGACTGGGAGCTGAATTACGACGCTCGCGCCACGACGGTCGTGATTTTCCGTCCACACGACGCCACCGTGCTCCTCGACGATGCGTTTCACGATGGCGAGGCCAAGACCGTTTCCCTTGGCTTTTGTGGTCACGTAAGGTTCAAACACTTTGTCAACAATGTCACTGCGGAAGCCAGGTCCGCTGTCGCGTACCCGCACCTCGATGTAGCTACGCGATGTCTCGCGCACGCATCGGGTCTCGATAGTCACCGACGGTGCGGCGACGTCCTCGTTGGCTTCGATGGCGTTTTTAATAAGATTGTGCAGAATTTGGCGCAGACGGTCCGGGTCCGCGTGCACCGGCGGTAGCTCCGATAGCTGTAGCTCTACCGGCTGAGCGGCATCATCGCCGCGATATAGCTCAATCACATCACTGATGAGCTCGTTAATGTTCAAAGGTTCTGGAACCATGCGCGGCGTTCGCGCATAGTCGGAGAACGTTCTGACCATCTCTTTCATGGCCTCGACTTGCTGCACGATTGTGCGGGTAAGCCGATCAAGGCCCTGGGCGTCTCTCTTGTTCATTTTCGGCAGATACTTGTGCCTCAGCCGTTCGGCCGAGAGCTGAATTGGCGTCAGCGGATTCCTGATTTCGTGGGCAAGCCTGCGCGCAACTTCGCTCCACGCAGCGCTGCGTTGCGCCTCGATCAGCGTGGTGATGTCATCGAATACCACCACATAACCGCGATCTCTGCCATCGACCACCGGGAGCGGCGCGCCACTGCACATCAACACCTGGCGCCCGCTTGCCCCAAACAGGATGAGTTGTTCGCGCCACTCGCTGAGATTCTCATCGCTGGCGGCATCCTGCAGACGGATCGCGATGGAGTCGGTGAAGGGTTGCAGGTGAAGGTGAGATTCCGCGACGCTTTCCAGTTCGTCGCCGAGGTGGGACTGCAAATTAGCCCCAAGAATCTGCTGCGCGGCGTGATTGATGGTGACGAAGCGCCGTTCCAGGTCGAGGGTGATTACGCCTGTGGACAACTGTGAGAGGACGGCCTCCAGATAAGCGCGCTGCTCCTCCAGCTGGATCTGGCTGAGGCGGGTCTCGTCCCGGGCGTCTCGGAGTCTTCGCGTCATCTGGTTGAATGATTCCACCAGGAATCCCACCTCGTTTTTCCCCGAACGCGGCAGCTGGGTCTCGTAATCTCCCTCGGCGACCGCGCGAGTGCCCTGAACCAGATCTCTCAACGGCGCCACCATTCGCCGGGCGGAGAAGAACGCCGCCCACACCGCCGCCAGCAAGCTCAACAGCAGCACCAGCGACAGGGTCAAAGTGAAGCTGATTTTCAGGGGATTTCGCAAATAGGCGAGTTCTCGGTACTTGGCGTAAGTAGATTGGACGCTGTCCGCCAGAGTGCTCATGCGTTCTGTGATCGGAAACAGCGCCTGAAGAATGCGCAACTCCTGGGTCGGCACCTCTTCGGGCAGGGTTACTACCACGCGTACGTGCAGGCCGGTGTCGCCGATGGGGTCCAGGCCGATGTAATTCCCCGATTGCCTTAACTGCACCATGATGGAATCACTTGGGCTGGCCGGTACGATGGCCGTGGGATCGATATTGCTCGAGGCAATGATGCGGCCCTTGGGCCCGATTACGCTGAGTTCCGCGGCGCCGCTCAAACGCCGGGTGTCCTCCAGCGCACCGGGCAGCTTTTCTGCATCCACCGCGGAAATATCGGTGGCCATCAGCTGGGACTGCTTTAGCAGCTCGCGCATGCGCGATTCCAGAGCGGTACGACTCAGCTCCAGAGCATCATCCAGGGCGCGCTCGACGCGGACGTCAAACCAGCTGTCGATGCCGCGGTGGAGGAACTGAAGCGAGAAGTAATAAACCACCAGCACCGGGGTAACCGAGAGGATCACGAACATGGCGACCATGCGCACCGTAAGGCTGGCTCCGGCGCGACGGGCGCGAAACTGGGCGATGAGGCGGATTAAGTTCCATCCCACTAGGCCCCCGAGCGTCACCAGGCCTAAGGCGTTGATGAGAAGCAGCAGTGAATAGAGCTCGCCAAAGCGGGTCGAGTTCTCGGTGGCGTCGCTCATGAGCTTGAGCGATACCAGCAGCAGCGCCACCAGCGCCAAAATTGGTCCAATCCCTGTGGTGATTTTCTTCATCGCACCAGCGGTAGCTCATACCAGTCGCTCGTCAGCCGCCATGCCTGGCTGACGTAGGCGAGCGGTCGAAGCGGGGAAGGCAGTGCCTCGATGTCCAGGCGCGCGCGCACACGCGCGGCGTACTTATCCTCTGTATCAATACCGGCGGCCTCGAACAGCGGTAAACGTTCAATGTTTCCGAGCACCGCAGCCATTTCTTCGACGCTTCCGTAGGTGTGGATCTCGCCGGTGTCCAGCTTTTTCATAACGTATTTCTTGCTCAATGCGTGGACCCCAACATTGATCCGGGACTGCCGGCTCAGAATCTTTTTGTCCCAGAGCGTCCGCTGCCTGAAGACCTCGACGTCAATGAGCACGGTCAGGGTGACCCCGTTGTCCATCGCCTCTACGGCCTCAGCGCTGAATTCAAATACGATCTTTGCGTCGAGAAAATAGACTCCGCTTTCCAGGCGCACCTCGGCGCTTCTGACGGTAAATCCCGGTTCCGCCGACACCGGCGCGCAAACCGCGGGCTCGAATGCCATTAGCGCAAGAGAGCACGCAACAAGCCACTTGTAGGTTCGGGCCGGCGGGGGGCGGAGATCAGCGCTTGGCGAGCAGTGCATAGTAGAAGCCGTCCATTCCGTGGTCGCCCGGCAGAATTTGACGCCCAGGACCCGCGGCTCTGCCCCACTCGGACTCGATTGGGTATGGCGTCGCGTCGCTGCGGGATTCGACGAACTCCAACACCTGCTGCTGGTTTTCCTGCGGCAGAATCGAGCAAGTAGCGTACAACAGCAACCCACCTTGGGCCAGCAAAGGCCAGAGCGCCTCGAGTAGACTTCGCTGAACCCTGGCCAGAGCATCGACGTCGCTTTGGCGGCGGTGGTACTTGATGTCCGGATGACGCCGAATTACTCCGCTTGCGGTGCACGGAGCGTCGAGAAGGATGCGGTCGAAAAGTACTCCATCCCACCAGCTTTGAGGAGACGTGGCGTCACCAATAATCACGTCGCAGGAGAACCCAAGCCGATCCAGGGTGTTTTGGAGAAGCGGCGCGCGCCGGGTATCTTTATCCAGCGCAACTAAGGTGACTTCGGCGGGCCCGGATTCCAGCAGGTGGGCTGCCTTGCCACCCGGTGCGGCGCAGGCATCCAGCACTCGATGACCCAGCTCTAACTCCAACAGCGGAGCGGCGAGTTGGGCGGCGGCGTCCTGTACCGAGACCGCCCCCTGGGTGAATCCCGGCAGCGCGTCCACTTCCGACGGGCGCTGGAGGACCAGCCCGTGGCTGGTGTAGGGCGCAGGCTCGGCCGCGATCCCCGCGGCTTTAAGCCGCTCCAGATACGCATCCCGGGTCGAGACGCGCGCGTTGACCCGAAGCGTCATCGGCGCCTGGGAATTGCCCGCTTCGAGGATGCGCTGCCAGGCGTCGGGCCAGGCTCGGCGAATGGATTCAATCAGCCACCCAGGATGCGCGTAGCTGGCCGGCTCGCTTGTGGTGACCGATTCGAGGATTCTGGCGCCTTCGCGCTGAAATCGTCGCAACACCGCGTTGACCAGAGCGTCCGACCAAGGCTTGCCGATCTCGCGGCTCAAAGCAACGCTCTCCGCCACCGCGGCGCGGGCGGGAATACGAGTGAACAAGAGCTGGTAAAGGCCGAGCAGCAGGATCGCGCGCACGTCGGTGTCTTTACGTTTGAGGGGCCGCGTCATTAGCCGCGGGAGAATCGCGTCGAGCCGCGGCAGCCAACGGAATACGCCGAAGGCGAGCTCCCTGGCGAGGGCGCCTTCGCGGGGATCCTCAAGTCCCGCAGCCGCGGCGTCAAACGCGCCGGAAAGGGAACGGCCGTCGCGCAATACAGCGGTCACGGCGCCAAGAGCGACAACCCGGCCTCTGCGCTTCAACTCAGACTTCCCCGAGCACCGCTCCCGGTGGGAGCGATCGGGCGTGTAGGAATTCCGTTGACCGCATCACCCGGGATCCTGGCACCTGGATTTCGGTCAGCAGCAGTGCGCCGAGTCCGGCAGCAACGGTGATTCCTTCGCCACCGGTCTCGAGCACGGTACCGGGGGCGGCCATGGGAGCGGCCCGATCGGGGCACGATCGCGCCTGCCACACCCGCAGGCGGCGCGTTTGGGGATCGCCACCACCCGGCAGATAGGTGAAAGCCACTGGCCAAGGATTGAATGCACGCACCCGGCGCTCCAGGTCGACGGCGCTGAGAGACCAGTTGAGCTGCGCTTCCTGCTTCTCCACCCGGGGTGCGAGAGTCGCCAGGGCATCGTCCTGGGGTGTCGCTTCCAAGGGGCCGTCGCTGAGCGCATCCAGAGTTCGTAAAAGTGTGGCGGCGCCAAGCCGGGCGAGTCGCTCGCTGAGCACGCCGGCGGTGTCTAGGGCACCAATGCTCAGGCTGGCGCTCGCCAGCACGCTACCGGTATCGAGTCCTTCGTCCATCTGCATGATGGATACCCCGGTCTCTTCATCTCCAGCCAGAATTGCGCGCTGAATCGGCGCGGCCCCGCGCCATCTGGGCAACAAAGAGGCGTGAACGTTGATGCAGCCGTAGCTCGGCACAGAAAGTATGCTTGGCGGAAGCAGCAAGCCGTACGCAGCCACCACCATGAGATCCGGCGAAATCGCGGCAAGCGCGTCCGCGCACTCCGATCCGCGCAAGCTCAAAGGCTGACAGATGGGGAGGTGATGGCGCGCTGTGAGCACTTTCACCGGGCTGGCTTTGAGTTTACGCCCACGCCCGGCGGGGCGGTCCGGTTGGGTGTAAACGCACGCCACGGAGTGCCGCGAATCCAATAGTGCTGCGAGGATAGTGGCGGCGAATTCCGGCGTCCCGGCGAAAACGAGGCGCATGGGGGGTTGTTGGCAGTTTGACGCTTGGGTTTGAGCGAAAGAGGTTGGGACTAGAGCGTCGCCTGCTTGTTGAGCTTCGTGGCCTTCTTACGAATGCGTTGTCGCTTGAGCTGGGAAAGATAATCGACGAACAGCTTACCCTCCAGGTGGTCCATTTCGTGCTGAATGCAGACCGCGAGCAGGTCGTTTGCCTCCACTTCGAAAGCATCGCCCTCGCGGTTCAGAGCCTTGACCCGTATCCACTCGGATCGAGGCACCATTTCGTAAACCCCGGGAACCGAGAGGCAACCTTCTTCCAGCTCCACCGTGCCCCGGCGCGCGAGGATCTCTGGGTTCACCAGACAAAGAGGGTCGCTGCGCTCTTCGGACACGTCGATGGTAATCACCCGAAGCGGCAGGTTTACCTGGACGGCCGCAAGGCCGATGCCAGGTGCCGCGTACATGGTCTCGAACATGTCGTCGATGAGAGTACGCAGCTTCTCGTCGATGCGCTCGACCGCTTTGGCTTTGTTGTAAAGGCGCGGATCGGGATAGTGGAGTATGTCCAGTAAAGCCATGATTTGACGATGTTTTCCAAGCCGGCAGTCTAAGACTAACTAACTATACTTAATGGGGGCAAACGGCGGCTATGTCAACCGTGATGGGGCCCGGGAATCGCAGGAGCGGATCGCGTTTTTGTTTGAATATTCAGAATTGTATGACCTATATTTAGCCTAATATCAGAGGTCGCCGCGAGGGCTCCGGCGGGGAAACGGAGCCATCCAAATAGATCAGCCAAGAGGGCTCGGGACTCCAGATGGTGATGAAAAAACTAGGTTCACTGGCGCTTGCCGTTTTGCTGTTTCCGCTCCTGGCGGCGGCCGAGACCATTGAGCTCAAGCCGGACCATCCGGACCGCTACGTGGTTCAGAAAGGCGACACCCTGTGGGATATCTCCTCCCAGTTTCTCAAGGACCCGTGGCTCTGGCCCGAGATATGGGAGGTCAATCCGCAGGTCGAGAACCCTCATCTGATCTTTCCCGGCGACGAAGTGTATCTGCGTTTCGTCGAGGGAGAGCCGGTGGTCACTGTGCGCAGGCGTTTACCCGGTGGCTCAGCCAAACTCTCTCCAAAGATTCGCGTGTCTGAAGTCGACGAAGCCATTCCGACCATACCCATCGATATCATCCAGCAGTTTTTGAAAAGACCCCGCGTGGTCAGCGAGCAGGAAATCGACCAAGCGCCCTACGTTGTATCGGTGGGAAAGGAAGCGCTCGTCGGCAAACCCGGCAAGAAAATCTACGCCCGGGGGATCAATGGCGAGGCGGTCCCGCGTTACACCGTTTATCGCAAGGGTGAGCGATACGTGGATCCCGACCGCGACAACGAGGTCTTAGGCTTCGAAGCCATCCATATTGCCGACGCGGCGCTCGAGGACGGCGGTGATCCGGCGACCCTGCTTGTCACCAGCGCGCAGCGGGAATTGCTCCGCGGCGATCGCCTGCTTCCCGTGGTCGAAGAAGATATCCAGACGACCTTCATGCCCCGGGCGCCGGCAGAGGACACTAACGGGCGGATCATTTCGGTCTTGGAGGGGGTTTCACAGATCGGGCAATACCAGGTGGTGGTGCTCAATCTTGGTCGCGAGAACGGAATTGAAACTGGCCACGTCATGGCCGTGTACCAGCGCGGCGAGACCATCGAGGATCCGTATGTCAAAGGAAAGCGGGCCGAAAAAGTCACTCTGCCGGATGAGCGTGCCGGTATCGTTATGGTTTTCCGTTCCTTCGAGCGCCTGAGCTATGCTCTGGTGATGGAGGCCACGCGCAGCATTCATGTCTACGACAGCGTGCGAAATCCCTGACCCGCTCTCGCTGCGGCGAAATCGCGCGTTTCCGGCTTGAATCGTTACCGACGGCTGCTGCCGCCCCAGGCGACGGTTTTCGCCTCCGACATTGAATCGCGTGGCTCTCCGGTCGATCCGCGACCGAGGGCGGATGTCAGTGCTTTCTATCCATTTCTTCCCGCGTTAAAGTGGCGCCAAGACAAAATTAACCTTCGCTCATAGTAGCCTTCACAAGGAAGCGTGAGGAGTTGCCAGGGATGGACGAACTCAGCTGCTGGCTGGCGCTCGCGCGTGCGCCCGCATCCAACCGAGTCAAGCTTAAGCTGCTAGAGCGCTGCACCTCGGTGACGGCGCTGTTTAAGCCCGGTCACGAGTGCTTGGAGGCGATTGAGCTTCCGGCAGCGCTTCGGCGCTATTTTCGTTCGCCGAATCGCGATGCGCTGAGGAGCGATCGCTGCTGGCTCGAGTCAACGGGCTGCAGCCTGGTGTATCTCGGCCACCCGGAGTACCCGCCGCTGCTTGCCACCATAGACGATGCGCCGGCGGTGCTCTATGTGCGCGGTGACGTGGCCGCGCTGTCGATGCCCCATCTGGCTGTGGTCGGGAGCCGCAATCCCACGCCTTCGGGCCGTGAGCACGCCGCGGCTTTCGCCCGCGCCCTGGCGGAACTGAAGCTGGGCGTCACCAGCGGCCTTGCCATCGGCATTGACGCGGCGGCGCACGCTGCAGCGCTCGCCGCCGGCGGGTATACCGTGGCGGTGACGGGGAACGGCCTGGACAAAGTTTATCCCGCCGCGAACGCCCGGCTTGCGGAGGCCATTTGTGCCCATGGCGCACTGGTCTCCGAGTTTCCGCCGGGCGCTCCTCCGCGAGCGAAACACTTCCCACGGCGCAATCGTCTCATCAGCGGATTGAGCCTTGGCGTGCTCGTAGTTGAAGCCAGTTTGAAAAGCGGCTCACTGATTACGGCCAGACTTGCGGGTGACCAGGGAAGGGAAGTTTTTGCCCTTCCCGGGTCCATCGACAGTCCGCTTTCCAAAGGATGCCATCGTCTGTTACGCGACGGGGCGAAGCTGGTGGAGTCCGTTGCCGACATCGTATCTGAAATCGCGCCGATGCTCGTTCCAATGGACGACCCCGGCGCTGCTTTCGCCGCTGGTGAACAAAGCGAGCGCAATTCTGATTACGTGAGATCAGCCTCCGAGAGGAGTCTGTTGGGTGCGCTCGGTCACGATCCAGCAAGCGTAGATACGCTTATAGAGCGCACTGGATTGACGGCAGAAGAGGTTTCCTCCATCCTCTTGGCCCTCGAAATGCAGGGGTACGTGTCATCGCTTCCCGGTGGCTTGTACAGCCGCGCAACCGGAAGGCGCTGAAATGAAGGAAACCATGCTCGACGTGCTCATGTTTCTTTTTGAGAATTATCTGGAAAATGAGATCGAGGTCGATTCGGATCAAGAGGTGATCCGGTCTGCGCTTTTGGATGCGGGTTTTCCTGGTGACGAGATTGGCAAGGCGTTTCACTGGCTCGAGAATCTTGCGATCAACGCAGAGTCGATGAAAACCGAACCAGTATCTTATGCCCCCTGTATCCGAATCTACGTTGACGACGAGATGGACCGCATGGACCTGCAATGCCGGGGCTTTCTCGTTTTTTTAGAACAAGCCGGCGTGCTGGACGCCCAAACCAGAGAGCTCGTGGTCGATCGCGTGATGGCGCTGGAGGCCGGGGGCGTCGATCTGGAGCAGCTCAAGTGGGTAGTGCTGATGGTCCTGTTCAACCAGCCCGGGAAGGAAGACGTCTACGCCTTTATGGAGGACCTGGTTCTAGACCGTTCGAGCGGCCGGCTGCATTGACCTGCACTGGCGGCCCAGCGCCAGCGAGCAACGGCCCTTTTTCTCCACTAAGCTTGTTCCTGTGTTTATGCCGCAGTCGTGGTGGGCAGCCCGTATTTACTGATCGCTGATGTCTAAGAATCTGGTCATAGTCGAGTCCCCGGCCAAGGCCCGGACGATCAAGAAATACCTCGGAAACGGCTTCGAGGTCCTGGCGTCCTATGGTCACGTGCGCGATTTGCGTCCTAAGGAGGGCGCGGTCGAGCCGGAGAACGACTTCGAGATGCACTACGAGCTCATCGGCAAGAACGAAAAGCACGTCGACGCGCTGAGCCGGGCGATGAAAAAGGCCGATACGCTGTACCTGGCCACGGACCCGGACCGGGAAGGCGAGGCCATCGCTTGGCACGTGGTCGAGGTGTTGAAACAGCGCAAAGCGCTGGGCAAGAAGCCGGTGCACCGGGTGGTGTTCCACGAGATAACCAAGCGCGCCATTGGCGAAGCCGTGGATCATCCACGGCACATTTCCAGCGAGCTGGTCGACGCTCATAAGGCGCGCCGGGCGCTCGATTATCTGGTCGGCTTCAACTTGTCACCGCTGCTGTGGAAAAAAATCAAGCGTGGTCTTTCAGCGGGCCGGGTGCAGAGTCCGGCCCTGCGGCTGATATGCGAGCGTGAGAACGAGATCGAGCAGTTCAAGCCGAGGGAGTATTGGACCCTTGATGCCGACTTGAGCGCTGACGACGCCGTATTCAGCGCAAGGCTGAACAAGTACGGCGGCGAGAAGCTGAAGCAGTTCAGCATCGCCAGCGAAAAGCGCGCTCGCGCGGTGGAAAAGGATCTGCTACAGAAAGCCGGCGGTAAGCTCAAGGTCGTTTGCATCGAAAAGAAGCAGCGACGCCGGAATCCGGCCGCGCCTTTCACCACATCCACGCTGCAGCAGGAGTCCGCACGTAAGCTGGGATTCAACGCCCAGCGCACCATGCGCATCGCCCAGCAGCTTTATGAGGGCATCGATGCCGGTGAAGGCGGCGTCACCGGTCTCATTACCTATATGCGTACTGATTCCGTGACCCTGGCCAAGGATGCCCTGGACGAAATGCGCGACTTCATCGCTACCACCTACGGCGAAAAGAATCTTCCCGGACGGCCGCGTTTTTACAAGACCAAGGCCAAAAACGCTCAGGAGGCCCACGAGGCGGTGCGGCCAACGTCGGTGGGCCGCACTCCTGAAAGTGTGAAGTCCCATCTGAACAAAGACCAGATGAAGCTCTACCAGCTCATCTGGAAGCGTACCGTGGCCTGTCAGATGATTCATGCCACCATTGACACGGTGGGCGTGGACCTGGGTTGCGGGGATTCGATTGAAGACTTGTTCAGGGCGACGGGGTCCACCGTCGCGGATCCTGGTTTTCTGCTGGTGTATGAAGAAGGGCAGGATGACGGCAAAGCGGAGGAGAACGAGCGAAAGCTGCCGCCTCTTACCGAGGGTCAGCTGGTGGAACTGGCTCGGATTCGATCCGAGCAGCACTTCACCGAGCCGCCGCCCCGCTATACCGAAGCATCGCTGATTCGAACATTGGAGGAGTATGGCATCGGGCGGCCGTCGACCTACGCCACAATTATCTCGACTTTGCTTCAGCGCGAATACGTGGAGCTCGACAGCCGTCGCTTCGTGCCCACGGACATCGGCCGTTTGGTTAACGAGTTTTTGACCGAGCACTTTTCCGATTACGTGGACTACGATTTCACCGCCCGCTTAGAAGACGATCTCGACGGTATCGCCCGCGGCGAGCAGCAGTGGGTACCGCTGATGCAGCGTTTCTGGAAGCCATTTCACAAACAGGTGGAGTACAAGGATAAGAACGTAACGCGGCGAGAAGCCTCCAAGGTGCGCGAGCTTGGGATCGACCCCAAGAGCGGGCGCACCCTGTCCGTGCGCATGGGGCGTTACGGCCCTTACGCCCAGATCGGTACCGCCGAAGAAGAGGAAAAGCCAAAGTTTGCGGGCCTCCGGCCGGGACAGAGCATGAACACCATCGAGCTCGAGGAAGCGTTGGCGCTGTTCAAGCTGCCGCGGGCGCTGGGGGAAACGCCGCAGGGGGAGCCGGTGAGCGTCAATATTGGTCGCTTTGGGCCTTACGTTCGCTACGGCAACAAATTCGTTTCGCTGGGCAAGGACGACGACCCCTACACGGTGAAGCTTGATCGTGCGCTGCAGCTCGTCGCGGAGAAGAAGAAGCTGGACGCAGAGCGCGAGATTCAGGTCTTCGAAGACGATGGGATCAAGGTGCTTAACGGTCGTTACGGGCCTTACGTTACTGACGGCAAGAAGAACGCGCGGGTTCCGAAAGACCGCGACCCGAAGAGCCTAAAGCTTGACGAGTGCCGCGAACTCATCGCTAAAGCACCGGCGTCCAGGCGCGGCAAGACCAAACGCAAAGCGGGCTGACGCCGAAACGCCGGGGGGGCCGCAGCGGGACGGCCGGGGACGAAGATCTTCCGTTGAATTTAATCGACCTGCGAGGCTAGGCCATGGCTGCAGTAAAACCTTTTGTGGCGATACTGATGGGATCAGATTCCGACCTGCCGGTGATGGAAGCGACCCTGGAAGTACTGGAAAAATTTGGCATTGCTCACGAGGTGAAGGTCAGTTCTGCCCACCGAACGCCGGCGCAGACCCACGCCTACGTTGAAGAGGCCGAGTCCCGGGGCTGCGCCGTATTCATTGCTGCCGCAGGTATGGCCGCGCATCTTGCCGGCACGGTTGCGGCGCTGACCACCCGCCCGGTCATCGGAGTTCCGGTCGACGCGGGGCCGCTTTCCGGCCTCGATGCCCTATTGTCCACGGTGCAAATGCCCGGCGGGATCCCCGTGGCCACGATGGCCATCGGCAAATCTGGAGCGAAGAACGCCGGCTACCTGGCGGCGCAGATCGTCTCCGTTGCCGACCCGTCGTTGGCCGAACGGGTAGCAGAGGAGCGCCGCGCCCAGGCCGAGGCGGTAGTGGCCAAGGACGCGAAGCTCCAGGCGGCTAGGGGCAAGCGCTGACCCTCGGATGCTCTCGCGCGGTGACCCGGGCCCGAGGTTGACACCAGTTCTATTGCCTGTAGCGCCGTGAGCTGGTGGCATCTCAAGAACGCCGCCCGGATACTCGCTGCTGGAGGGGTCGTGGCTTACCCCACCGAAGGGGTCTACGGTCTCGGCTGCGACCCACAGAATGCAGCGACGGTACTGCGGCTGCTCAGGATCAAGGATCGTCCCCTTACCAAGGGGCTGATCGTCATCGCCGCCGATCGCGCCCAGCTTGCAGGTTACGTCTGTCCGGAGTTGGAAATGGAGCAGCGCATCGCCCACGGCTGGCCGGGACCCACCACCTGGCTGCTCCCCGCCGGCCCGCTGGCACGCCCCTGGCTCACCGGCGGCGGCGACCTGCTGGCGGTACGGGTCAGCGCGCACCCGGTGGCCGCGGCGCTGTGCCGGGCGTTCGGGGCGCCTATCGTTTCCACCAGCGCTAATTTGAGCGGCCGGCCGCCGGCCCGAAGCGCGCTCGCAGTGAGAAAGGCGCTCAGCTGCCGCGGTTTCGACTACCTGGTGCCGGGCAAGATCGGCGCCCAATCGGGCCCGACGGAGATCCGCCGCGGTCGCGACGGCGCGGTGATGCGGGCGCAGATGGTGACAGCGTGAGCGAGACCGAAGCGCAGCGGGTGGAGGCAGAGTTTCTCGCCCTTCAGCACCGGATCTGCGCAGCTGTCGAAGCTTCTGACGAAGCTGAACGCTTCCGCGAAGACAGCTGGCAGCGGGCAGAGGGTGGTAGCGGGCGTTCCAGGGTGCTATCGAATGGCGCGGTTTTCGAGCGCGCCGGGGTCAACTACTCCCACGTCTACGGGGATATGCTGCCGCCTTCGGCCAGCGCGGCCCGGCCAGAACTCGCCGGGCGCCCTTTCCGGGCGCTGGGCGTTTCGGTGGTAATCCATCCCTTGAACCCGTTCGTTCCCACCAGCCACTTCAACGTGCGCTTTTTCAGCGCTGGAGAGGCGCCGGGCCCGATCGACTGGTGGTTTGGCGGTGGATTCGACCTGACCCCCTATTACGGCTTCGAAGAGGACGCGGTGCACTGGCATCGGCAGGCCGAATCTGCATGCCGTCCTTTTGGTGCCGACGTTTACCCTCGCTTCAAGACCTGGTGCGACGAATACTTCTACATCCGCCACCGGGACGAGCCCCGGGGCATTGGCGGGATATTCTTTGACGACTTGAACACATGGGGATTCGATCGCAGCTTCGAGTTCGTCCGTAGTGTGAGCGATCACTTTCTTTCCGCCTACGGGCCGATAGTAGAGCGTCGCAAGGCGCACCCTTACGGTGCGCGGGAGCGCGAGTTTCAGCTCTACCGCCGGGGTCGCTATGTAGAGTTCAATCTGGTCTATGATCGGGGCACGCTATTCGGGCTTCAAAGCGGCGGCCGAGTGGAATCCATCCTCATGTCTCTGCCGCCGCTGGTGGCATGGCGCTACGACTGGCATCCAGACCCGGACACCCCCGAAGCTGAGCTCTACGAGCGCTTCTTATCCCGCAAAGACTGGATTTGAACCCACCCTCCGGTGGGGAGGCAATTTGTACCCAAATCAGGACATTAGCGCCCAGCGGCAATGCGTTCTATTCTTAGCCAAATTCTTGACACCCGTTTCTAAGTTACGGACAATGTGCGGCTTGCGTTGCGGAGGGGTTCCCGAGTGGCCAAAGGGATCAGACTGTAAATCTGACGGCTCAGCCTTCGTAGGTTCGAATCCTACCCCCTCCACCAAGAGGTCGTCAGGGGCGACTTGCGCCCGGTGGCGGGCGAGCGACGTCAGCTCGAGGTGAGCCGGACAGAACGCGCGGGTGTAGTTCAATGGTAGAACCTCAGCCTTCCAAGCTGATGACGTGGGTTCGACTCCCATCACCCGCTCCAAGGCGAAGTCTCGCGACAGATGGCTTAGACCCTGATCGGCGTACGGAACCGGCCGCGTGAATCCTGAAAGGTCCGCCCATATAGCTCAGTCGGTAGAGCACTTCCTTGGTAAGGAAGAGGTCACCGGTTCAAATCCGGTTATGGGCTCCATACATCTTCAACCAATTTTTTTGCACTGGTGTTGAACGTTTTTTCCGGGAGAGTCCTGTTGACGGCGGCGATGACGCGGGTATTGGCGTCGCATGGTGGGAGTTTTGTGCCGTTTGACGACATTGACAAGGCGCCTGAGGAGCGTGCGCGAGGGATTACGATTGCGACGGCGCACGTTGAGTATCAGACGGAGGAGCGTCATTACGCTCACGTAGATTGTCCGGGTCATGCGGACTATGTAAAGAACATGATTACGGGTGCGGCGCAGATGGACGGGGCGATATTGGTAGTGAGTGCTGCTGATGGTCCGATGCCGCAGACGCGTGAGCACATATTATTGGCGCGTCAGGTTGGAGTTCCGTTTATTGTGGTGTACTTGAACAAGTGCGACATGGTGGACGATGAGGAGTTACTTGAGTTAGTGGAGATGGAGGTACGGGAGCTGCTTGACAAGTACGAGTTTCCTGGGGATGACACGCCGATCGTACGTGGCAGTGCGTTGAAGGCATTGGAGGGGGATTCTTCGGAGATTGGTGAGCCGTCGATTTTGGAGTTAGCGAAGGCGTTGGACGCATACATACCTGAGCCTGAGCGTGCGGTAGACGGGGCGTTTTTGATGCCGGTGGAGGACGTATTTTCGATTTCGGGTCGTGGGACGGTAGCGACGGGTCGAGTTGAGCGGGGCCGGGTGAAGGTTGGGGAGGAGGTTGAGATTGTAGGCATCAAGGCGACGACGAAGACGACGTGCACGGGAGTGGAGATGTTTCGCAAGCTTCTGGATGAGGGGATTGCGGGGGAC
>CAMYJH010000003.1:0-15931 GCA_947258715.1 uncultured Gammaproteobacteria bacterium | reverse complement strand
GAATTTGATAGCGCCGATTGCGATGGAGGAGGGGGTACGTTTCGCGATACGCGAGGGTGGTCGGACCGTTGGCGCGGGCGTGGTTGCCAAGATCATCGAATAAGATTGAGTGTAGGAGCGAGCTTGCTCGCGAACTTCTCTCCCGGATGTCCAGGATCCCCTGGAGCGGGGGACCCGGTTCGCGGCTCAAGGCCGCTCCTACATGCGTTTTAGGACGCTGCGAAGTATTCAGAGCTGTTGCGGCGAAGGGACACACCGCCCGTAAGTCAATTAAGGATGTGCTTGATTTGGCGAAGACGAGCTCGGGCGGGTACCGATCTCGTAGTGGCTGAAAAGCCCGGGATGGACTTTTCAGCCCTTGGATTAATAGGCCAGTAGCTCAATTGGCAGAGCGGCGGTCTCCAAAACCGCAGGTTGGGGGTTCGATTCCCTCCTGGCCTGCCAAACGAGGTGCTCCATGGGTTCGCGGAGCGAGAAAGACGAGGGACCGCCCTTCCAGTCAGTCGACGCGGCGGGCGAGGCCAACAGGTGAATCCTTGAAACGGATGCGCGAAACGCATCGGAGCGCGTATTCGATATGGGTTTAGTAGAGACAAGGACAGCCATGCCGGACCAGCTTAAATGGTTAATGGCCGCCATCCTGCTGGCAGGCGGCGTTACGGGCTTCTACTACTTCGGAGACCAGTCGCTGCCGCTGCGGGTGATTGGCATTCTGATCACAGCCGGCGTCGCCGCCGCGGTGGCGTTTCAGACTGAAAAGGGACGCCTGGCATGGGAATTTATGCGCGAGTCGCGCACCGAACTTCGCAAAATTGTATGGCCGACACGCAACGAAACATTACAGACGACGCTGATTGTCATCGCCATGGTGGCGTTGGTCGCAATCATACTTTGGATGCTGGACGGGATGCTGGCATGGATCATGCGCCTGCTGCTGGGGCAGGGGGCCTGACCATGGCCCGGCGCTGGTATGTGGTACATGCGTATTCGGGCTTCGAGCAGCAGGTGGCACGCCTGTTGAAAGAGCGCATCGAGCGCAGCGGTCTGGACGATATGTTCGGCGACGTGCTGGTACCGACTGAAGAAGTCGTCGAGATGCGTGATGGTCAGAAGCGCAAGAGCGACCGAAAATTCTTCCCCGGCTACGTGCTGGTTAATATGGAAATGAACGACGATACCTGGCACCTGGTGAGAAGCGTGCCCAAGGTGATGGGCTTTATCGGCGGTAGCAGCGACCGTCCGGCGCCAATCTCCGACAAGGAAGCGGACGCGATCTTGCAGCGGATCCAGGAGGGCGTGGACAAGCCGAGGCCTAAAGTCCTGTTCGAGCCCGGCGAGGTGGTGAGGGTGATCGACGGTCCGTTCAACGATTTCAACGGCGTGGTGGAAGAGGTGAACTACGAGAAGAGTCGTCTGCGGGTGGAGGTGACAATCTTCGGCCGTTCGACTCCGGTGGAGCTCGAGTTCAGTCAGGTGGAAAAAGATTGACCGGTAATGCGTGACGGTTGACGCGTTACGCGTCACGCATCACGCATCACGCGTTACGGCAGAGAATGGGGAGCTTGACCCTGGCGTCAGGCGGTTGCACCCGACAGGAGTTGAGAAGTGGCGAAGAAAATTCAGGCTTACATCAAGCTGCAGGTGCCGGCGGGTCAGGCGAATCCGAGTCCGCCCGTAGGACCGGCACTGGGCCAGCACGGCGTGAATATTATGGAGTTCTGCAAGGCGTTCAATGCTCAGACTCAGAACATGGAGCAGGGCTTGCCTACGCCTTGCGTGATAACCGTGTACGCCGATCGCAGCTTCTCGTTCATCACCAAGACGCCCCCAGCATCGGTGTTGCTCAAAAAAGCGCTCAATCTTACTAAGGGTAGCAGCGTTCCAAACACCGACAAAGTCGGCCGGGTGACGCGCGCTCATCTCGAGGAGATCGCGAGGACCAAGATGCCGGATCTGAATACCGAGGACTTGGATGCCGCCGTGCGTATCATCGCGGGCAGCGCTCGCAGCATGGGCGTCGAGACTGAGGGGGTTGAGTGATGTCGAAGCAATCGAAGCGTCAGCGGGCGCTGCGCGAGAATCTCAACAGAAGCCGCGCCTACGAGATCATGGAAGCGCTGGGCATGGTGAGGGAGTTCGCCAACGCCAAGTTCAACGAGTCCGTGGATGTGTGCGTTAACCTCGGTGTCGACCCGCGCAGATCTGACCAGGTGGTGCGCGGCTCCACGGTATTGCCCAACGGTACCGGCAAAAAGACCCGGGTTGCCGTATTTGCCCAGGGTGCCGCCGCCGACGCGGCCAAAGCGGCCGGCGCGGATATTGTCGGTATGGACGATCTCGCCGAGCAGGTGAAAGCAGGCAAGCTGGATTTCGACGTGGTCGTTGCGGCGCCCGACGCGATGCGGGTGGTGGGGCAGCTGGGCAAGATCCTCGGTCCCCGGGGACTGATGCCTAATCCCAAGGTGGGCACCGTGACCCCGGACGTGGCGGAAGCGGTGAGGAAGGCTAAGGCGGGTCAGGTTCAGTTCAGGACCGACAAAGGCGGAATTATTCATTGCAGCATCGGCAAGGCCGATTTCGAGCCCAAGGCGCTGAAAGAAAATCTCGATGCGCTGCTGGCTGACCTGAACAAATCGAAGCCTGCTTCGTCCAAGGGTGTGTATTTAAAGAAAGTTGTGCTTTCCAGCACCATGGGCCCGGGTGTGCACGTTGATAAGACAAGCTTAGGAGTCTAGTAGTTCGTGAGTTTACGCGGCATTGAAAGGTAGCACCTACCGCTGACTTCAAACCCTGTAGGAGCGAGCTTGCTCGCGATTCCTCGGATTAGGCGGCTGGGATACATCGATGCTGAATTTAAGGCTTTGGGCTGTTCCGCTGATTAAGCGGAAGAGCTGTCAAAGACCGCAGGCGCGCAATGGAATGCGCTTAATCCGGGACTGAACTTCCCGAACCTGCGCAGACGGTGTCGCCCGAACGACTGAATGTTTGGCCACCGTGAGTAGGGGGACACGAGTTATCGTGTCCATATGGATATCACCCAAGCGTTCTTGGAGGGAGTTGAAGTGCCCTTATCATTTGAGGGAAAGAAAGCGGTGGTCGCGGAGGTCCATGAGGTCGCCAAGTCTTCGTATTCCGCGGTCGCGGCGGAATACATTGGCCTGACGGTCGCGCAGATGACGCAATTGCGTGTTCAGGCGCGCAACTCGGGCGTGTACGTGCGCGTCGTCAGAAACACCCTTGCGCGCCGCGCCCTTGAAGATACCGAGTTCGCGTGCATGCGTGAAGATCTCGTCGGTCCGCTGGTGCTGGCTTTTTCTAAGGAAGAGCCGGGTGCCGCGGCGCGGGTCATCAAGGATTTTTCCAAGGGCAACGACAAGCTGGTCGTCAAGCTGGTTTCCGTCGAAGGCAAGCTGCTGGAGCCGAGCGCGATCGACACGCTGGCTTCGCTGCCGACGAAGGAAGAGGCAATTGCACAGCTCATGTCAGTAGTGATCGCGCCCATATCGAAATTTGTGCGCACGCTCGCGGAACCGCACTCGCGACTAGTTCGCACACTGGGTGCGATTCGGGATCAGAAACAGGCGGCTTGAGTATTGAAGACAACGGCACAGGCCGAATTAGGAGTATTGTAATGGCATTGTCCAACGAGGAAATCATAAGCGCCATCAAGGAGAAACCTGTGATGGAAATCGTGGAGCTCGTTAAAGCGATGGAGGACGAGTTCGGCGTATCGGCGGCGGTGGCAACCGTCGCGGCGGCGCCTGCTGCTGGTGGTGCGGCTGCCGAGGCCGAGGAAGAGAAAACGGAATTCGACGTCGTGATGTCCAGCTTCGGTGCGAACAAGGTTTCGGTCATCAAGGCAGTTCGTGCGATTACGTCGCTTGGGCTCAAGGAAGCCAAGGATCTGGTCGAAAGTGCGCCCGCCAGCGTCAAGGAAGGCGTTAGCAAGGACGAGGCCGCGGAGTTCAAGAAACAGCTCGAAGAGGCCGGGGCCACGGTCGAGATTAAATAAGCTCGTCTTGGTCCATTTATTACCGCTTTACTTATCCGGCTGGAGGCCAACTGGCCGCCGGCCCGCACGCGCTTATGCGCGCGCCACGCCGCTGGCGCTAACTACTCGCTGTCGAGGTTAGAAGATGGCTTACTCTTTTACTGAAAAGAAGCGGGTTCGCAAGGATTTCGGCAAAAGGCCGAGTATTCTCGATGCCCCGTACCTGCTTGCTATACAGCTCGATTCCTATCGCCAGTTTCTCCAGGAAGGCGTTTTTGCGGAGGACCGGGGCGAAATGGGACTTCACGCGGCTTTCAAGTCGGTGTTTCCCATTGAGAGCTATTCTAGAGACGCCGCGCTCGAATACGTGAGCTACCGTCTCGGCAATCCAATTTTCGACGTTAAGGAATGCCAACTCCGCGGTATGACCTACGCGGCTTCGCTGCGGGTGAAACTGCGCCTCGTGCTCTACGATAAGGACAGCGCCGGCGACACCCGAGCGGTGAAGGACATCAAGGAGCAGGAAGTTTACATGGGCGAGATCCCGCTCATGACTGAAAACGGCACATTCATCATCAACGGCACCGAGCGCGTCATTGTCGCCCAGCTTCACCGATCTCCCGGCGTGTTCTTCGAGCATGACCGGGGGAAGACGCACTCGTCAGGCAAACTGTTGTTCTCAGCGCGGGTGATTCCCTACCGCGGTTCCTGGCTCGACTTCGAGTTCGACCCCAAGGACCTGGTGTTCGTCAGAATCGACCGCCGGCGCAAACTACCTGCCACGGTGCTGCTGCGCGCGTTGGACATGACCACCGAACAGATTCTGGAAATCTTCTTCGATTTCAATGCGTTCACCATTATGCCCAAGGGGCTGCGCTTCGAGCTCATTCCTGAGCGGCTGCGCGGCGAGACGGCGGCCTTCGACATCAAGGACAAGAAGGGCAAGGTGTTGGTGGAGGCGGGACGCCGGATCACCGCACGTCATATCAGTCAGATGGCGAAAGCCGGGCTCAAAACGCTTCAGGTCGTAGATGACTACGTCTACGGTCGTGTGCTCGCTCGCGACGTGGTCGATACACAGACCGGTGAGATCATCTTTCCCGCCAACTCGGAGATCACAGAGGAGTTGATGACCAAGATGCGCGAGGCCGGGATCAAGACCTTTGACACCTTATATGTCAACGACGTAGATCGCGGACCTTACATTTCCACCACGCTGGCGGCGGATCCCACCCACAACCAGGCCGAGGCACAAGTGGAGATTTACCGCATGATGCGCCCCGGCGAGCCGCCCACCAAGGAGGCTGCGCAGACGCTGTTCAACAACTTGTTCTTCAGCCCAGAGCGCTACGATCTCTCCGCCGTCGGGCGGATGAAGTTCAACCGCCGAGTGGGGCGCAAGGAAGTCGTTGGTGACGGTGTGCTCTCTAGTGAAGACATCATCGATGTGCTCAAAGTGCTGATTGACATCAAAAACGGCAACGGCAGCGTGGATGACATCGATCATCTCGGCAATCGCCGCATTCGTAGCGTTGGCGAGATGGCGGAGAACCAGTTTCGCATCGGGCTGGTGCGTGTCGAGCGAGCGGTGAAAGAGCGCCTGAGTTTGGCGGAAACCGACGAGCTGATGCCCCAGGAGCTGATCAACGCCAAGCCGGTTTCGGCAGTGATTAAAGAATTCTTCGGCTCGAGTCAGCTTTCTCAATTCATGGACCAGAACAATCCGCTGTCCGAGGTTACCCACAAGCGGCGCGTGTCTGCGCTGGGTCCCGGCGGCCTCACCCGTGAGCGGGCGGGGTTCGAAGTGCGCGACGTGCACCCGACACATTACGGTCGCGTGTGCCCAATCGAGACTCCGGAGGGTCCCAACATCGGCTTAATTAATTCTCTGGCCGTTTACGCGCGGACGAATCAGTACGGCTTTCTGGAAACGCCTTACCGCAAGGTGGAGAAGGGTAAGGTCACGGATCAGATAGAGTACCTTTCCGCAATCGAGGAGGGCCAATACGTTATCGCCCAGGCGAACGCCGCGTTGGACGCGCGCGGCCGGCTGACCGACGACCTGGTGACCTGCCGCCACCAGAACGAGTTCACCCTGTCTACGCCCGACAAGGTGGATTATATGGACGTCTCGCCGAGACAGATTGTTTCGGTGGCGGCGTCTCTGATTCCGTTCCTTGAACACGACGACGCCAACCGCGCGCTCATGGGCTCCAACATGCAGCGCCAGGCCGTACCGACGCTGAAAACGGAAAAGCCGCTGGTCGGCACGGGAATGGAGCGCAAAGTGGCGGTGGACTCCGGAGTTACCGTGGTCGCCAAGCGCGGCGGTGTGGTGGACTCCGTCGATGCCGCCCGCATCGTGGTCCGGGTCAACGACGAGGAAACTGACCCCGGCGAGCCCGGCGTGGACATCTATACCTTGACCAAATACACCCGCTCCAACCAGAACACCTGCATCAATCAGCGTCCGCTGGTGAAAACCGGCGACGCCATTGCCCGCGGTGACGTGCTGGCCGACGGGCCGGCCACCGACATGGGCGAGCTGGCCTTAGGACAGAACATGCTGGTCGCGTTCATGCCTTGGAACGGCTACAACTTCGAGGATTCCATCCTCATCTCCGAGCGTGTGGCCCAAGAGGATCGGTACACCACCATCCACATCGAAGAGTTGGTCTGCGTTGCCCGGGACACCAAGCTCGGGCCGGAGGAGGTCACCTCGGACATTCCCAACGTCAGCGAAAGCGCGCTTTCGAAGCTGGACGAGTCCGGCATTGTCTATGTTGGCGCTGAAGTCAGTCCCGGAGATATCCTGGTGGGCAAAGTGACGCCCAAAGGAGAAACCCAGCTCACTCCTGAGGAGAAACTTCTGCGCGCAATCTTCGGCGAGAAAGCCTCCGACGTTAAGGACACTTCGCTACGCGTTCCTTCGGGCATGAACGGTACCGTCATCGACGTGCAGGTGTTTACCCGTGATGGGGTGGAGAAAGACGCCCGGGCCAAACAGATCGAGGAGCAGGAGCTGGAGAAGGTGCGCAAGGATCTGCACGACCAGTACCGCATCGTCGAGCACGACACCTACATGCGGCTCGAAAACATGCTCATTGGTAAAGTTGCCGACGGCGGTCCGGGAAGCCTCAAAAAAGGTTCACGTATCACCAAAGGTTACTTGGATGAAGTGCCCAGGGAGCAGTGGTTCGAGATCCGCCTGCGCAACGAGAGTGCCGACAAGCAGCTGGAAAAAGCCAAGGAGCAGCTGGCCCAGCAGCAGCGGGCGCTGGACGAACGTTTCGAGGAGAAGCGCATCAAGCTCACCTCCGGAGACGATCTTGCGCCTGGCGTGCTGAAAATGGCCAAGGTCTATCTGGCGGTGAAGCGCCGCCTGCAGCCTGGCGACAAGATGGCAGGGCGGCACGGAAACAAGGGAGTGATTTCCATGATCGTCCCGGCGGAAGACATGCCCTATACCGAGGACGGAACTCCGGTGGACATCGTTTTGAACCCGCTTGGAGTGCCTTCGCGCATGAACGTGGGTCAGGTGCTAGAAGCGCATCTCGGCTGGGCGTCCAAGGAGCTCGGCCGAAAGATCGGGCGAATGATCGACGCCAACGAGAAAATCACCGAGTTAAAAAAGCTGTTGCAGCAGATCTACGCGGTAGAAGGAAAGGTCGATGCGCTCAAGGGCTTCAAGAATGATGAGGTCCAGGAGCTGGCGGAAAACCTGCGCAGCGGCATCCCAATGGCGACGCCGGTCTTTGACGGCGCCAGCGAGCGCGAAATCAAAGAGATGCTCAAACTCGCCCAACTTCCCCAAAGCGGCCAGACGACCCTCTACGACGGGCGTACGGGCGATCCCTTCGATCGCGAAGTCACGGTGGGATACATGTATATGTTGAAGTTAAACCACCTTGTCGACGACAAGATGCACGCGCGCTCTACCGGACCGTACAGCCTGGTGACGCAGCAGCCGCTCGGCGGCAAGGCGCAATTTGGCGGTCAGCGTTTTGGTGAGATGGAGGTGTGGGCGCTGGAAGCCTACGGCGCCGCCTACACGCTGCAGGAGATGCTCACGGTAAAGTCCGACGACGTTAACGGTCGCACCAAGATGTACAAAAACATCGTCGACGGCGACCACCGGATGGAAGCCGGAATGCCTGAATCCTTCAACGTTTTGATGAAGGAAATCCGCTCACTCGGAATCGATATTGAACTCGAACAAGATTGACACGGTTTGCGGCGCAGCCGCGGATCCGCGATGGCTAGTCGGGAGATAAGATGAAAGATCTACTCAATCTTTTGAGGCAACAGGGCCAGGTCGAGGGCTTCGACGCCATTCGTATCGGGCTCGCTTCGCCGGACAAGATTCGCTCATGGTCATTCGGCGAGGTAAAAAAGCCAGAGACCATCAACTACCGCACCTTCAAACCGGAGCGGGACGGTCTTTTCTGCGCCAAAATTTTTGGTCCAATCAAGGACTACGAGTGCCTGTGCGGCAAATACAAACGCTTGAAGCACCGCGGCGTCATATGCGAAAAGTGTGGCGTCGAGGTGACGCTTGCCAAGGTGCGCCGCGAGCGCATGGGACACATCGAGCTGGCGAGCCCAGTCGCCCATATCTGGTATCTGAAGTCCCTTCCGTCGCGCATGGGCCTGCTGCTGGACATGACGCTCAGGGACATCGAGCGCATCCTTTACTTTGAGGCCTTTGTCGTCATCGATCCCGGTATGACCCAGCTCGAGCGCGGCCAGTTGCTGTCCGACGACATGTACCTCGAGGCCATCGAGCAGTACGGCGACGAGTTTGAGGCAAAGATGGGAGCGGAAGCCATCTATGAGCTGATGCGAACCATTGAGCTCGAATCAGAAATCGTCACCGTTCGAGAGGAGCTGCAAAAGACCGGCTCGGAGTCGAAGATCAAAAAGCTCTCCAAGCGCCTGAAACTGATGGAGGCCTTTACCGCTTCGGGTAACCGCCCAGAGTGGATGGTGTTGCGAGTGCTGCCGGTGCTGCCGCCGGAACTCAGGCCCTTGGTGCCGCTGGACGGCGGACGTTTCGCTACTTCGGACTTGAACGATCTCTACCGGCGTGTCATCAACCGCAACAACCGATTGAAGAGGCTGCTTGATCTCAACGCGCCGGACATTATCGTGCGCAACGAGAAGCGCATGCTGCAGGAATCGGTGGACGCACTGCTGGACAACGGCCGCCGCGGACGCGCCATTACTGGCACCAACAAGCGACCGCTGAAGTCGCTCGCCGACATGATCAAGGGCAAGCAGGGTCGTTTTCGCCAGAATCTGTTGGGTAAGCGGGTGGACTACTCCGGCCGCTCGGTGGTCGTGGTAGGGCCGACGCTAAAGCTGCACCAGTGCGGCCTGCCAAAGAAGATGGCGCTGGAGCTGTTCAAGCCATTCGTGTTCGGCAAGCTGGAGATGCGGGGACTGGCCACGACCATCAAGGCGGCCAAGAAGCTGGTGGAGCGCGAGGGCCCCGAAGTATGGGATATTCTGGAAGAAGTGATCCGGGAACACCCTGTGCTGCTCAACCGAGCGCCCACGCTGCACCGGTTGGGAATCCAGGGTTTCGAGCCTGTCCTCATCGAAGGCAAGGCGATCCAGCTGCATCCCCTGGTCTGCACTGCTTTCAACGCCGACTTCGACGGCGACCAGATGGCGGTCCACGTACCGCTGTCCATCGAGGCGCAGCTGGAAGCGCGCACGCTGATGATGTCCACCAACAACATTCTCTCGCCCGCTCATGGCGAGCCGATCATCGTGCCCACCCAGGACGTGGTCATGGGGCTTTACTACCTGACTCGGGAAAGAGTCGATGCCAAGGGCACCGGAATGACCTTTGCCGATGTGGCCGAAGTGCATCGCGCCTACGGGAATCGGGTCGTTGACCTGCACGCTCGGGTCAGGGTCCGGGTCAAAGACACAGGCGTGAATGAGAACGGTGAATCCGATGGCGCGCCGAGGCTCGTGGAAACCACCGTCGGTCGGGCGCTGCTTTCGGAGCTTCTGCCTGAAGGGCTCTCTTTCGATCTAATTAACACCACCTTGAAAAAGAAGGAAGTCTCCTCGCTCATCAACGGCTGCTACCGCCAGGTGGGGCTCAAAGAGACGGTGGTGTTCGCCGACCAGCTCATGTACATGGGCTTCAACTACGCCACCAAGGCCGGAATTTCCATCGGCGTGGACGACATGGTGGTGCCGGAGCAGAAGAAGAAGATCCTCGACTCGGCGGAAACCGCGGTAAAGGAGATAGAAGGGCAGTATGCCTCGGGTTTGGTCACCTTCGGCGAGCGATACAACAAGGTCGTCGACATCTGGTCTTACACCAACGAGCAGGTGGCCAAGGCCATGATGAGCAAGCTCGGTACCGATACGGTCAAGGACAAGGACGGCAACAAGGTAGAGCAGCCATCGTTCAACTCAATCTTCATGATGGCCGATTCCGGCGCGCGAGGTTCGGCGGCGCAGATCCGGCAGCTGGCCGGTATGCGTGGCCTGATGGCCAAACCCGACGGCTCCATTATCGAGACGCCGATTACGGCCAATTTTCGCGAAGGTCTGGACGTGCTCCAATATTTCATCTCCACTCACGGCGCGCGTAAGGGTCTCGCTGATACTGCACTTAAAACCGCCAACTCGGGTTATCTGACCCGGCGCCTCGTGGACGTGGCCCAGGATCTGGTGGTAACCGAAATCGATTGCGGAACCGAGAATGGTATGGTGATGACGCCGCTGATTGAAGGCGGTGACGTGGTGGAGCCCCTGCGTGAACGGGTGCTCGGCCGTACCACCGCCACAGACATTCTGGCTCCGGGTGGCGACGACGTTACGGTGCCCGCCGGCACCCTGCTGGACGAGGAGTGGGTTGATCGGCTCGAGCGCGAGGGTGTCGACGAGGTTCGGGTGCGCTCCGCCATCACCTGTGATACCCGCTTCGGCGTTTGCGCCGCCTGCTACGGTCGGGACCTGGCCCGCGGCGAGCCGGTCAATATCGGGGAGGCGGTGGGTGCGCAGCAGCTCGGCTAGCGCAGGGCGTGTCCGTAGTCGTTACCAAGACGTCGAGTCCGCTTCGCGTGCCGCGAGAGAAGACTCAATGAAGCCCCGTCTTACGCGAGACTTCGAGGAAGCGGGCGACCGGTCTGCCTACGATCGCTTCGCGATCCGGCGAGCTCGCCATTCTGGACGAGAACGGGCGCGAGCGTGAGCGTTACAAGGTGCCATACGGCGCAGTGATCACCGTTGCCGATGGCGATACAGTCGACGGCGGCCAGGTGGTAGCCAATTGGGATCCGCACACCCATCCGGTGATTACGGAGGTCGCCGGCATGGTTCGCTTCAGCGACGCGGTGGAAGGCGTGACCGTGCAGCACCAGACCGACGAGGTTACCGGGCTCTCCAGTATCGTGGTCATGGACCCGAAGCAGCGCAGCGCCGCGGCACGGGACATGCGACCCATGGTGCGCCTCGTGGACGAGGAAGAGAAGGAGCTTCGGCTTCCGGGCACGGACGCCGAAGCGCATTACGTGCTGTCGCCAGGGGCGGTGATCACGGTCCAGGACGGGGGCAAGGTGGGGGTTGGCGACGTCATTGCGCGTCTGCCGCAGGAATCTTCCAAGACCCGCGACATTACGGGCGGTCTGCCGCGGGTGGCGGACCTGTTCGAGGCCCGCAAGCCGAAGGAGTCAGCGGTGCTGGCGGATACCGACGGTGTGGTCAGCTTCGGAAAGGAGACCAAGGGCAAGCAGCGCCTGGTCATTACCGACGAGGAGGGCGTGGAGCACGAGACCCTGGTGCCCAAGTGGCGTCATATCGTGGTGTTCGAGGGAGAACACGTGCAAAAGGGCGAAACAATGGTAGAAGGGATGCCTAGCCCCCACGATATCCTGGAGCTGCTCGGCGTCAGCGCCCTGGCAAGCTATATCGTCAACGAGGTGCAGGAGGTCTACCGCCTTCAGGGGGTGAAGATCAACGACAAGCACATCGAGGTGATCGTGCGCCAGATGCTGCGAAAGGCCGAGATCATCGAGCCCGGGGAGACCAAGTTCCTGCGCGGGGAGCAGGTGGATCGGGCCCGGGTGCTGGATGAAAACGAGATCGCGAACGCCAATGGCAAGACACCGGCGGAGTGGGAGCCGGTTCTGCTCGGCATTACCAAGGCGTCCTTGGCCACCGAGTCGTTCATCTCCGCCGCCTCCTTCCAGGAGACCACCCGGGTCCTCACCGAGGCCTCCGTCAACGGGAAGCTGGACGAGCTTCGCGGCTTGAAGGAAAACGTGATCGTTGGCCGGTTGATTCCGGCGGGCACGGGCTTCGCCTATCATCAGGACCGCAGGCGGCGGCGACGGGAGGCGGAGGCCGGGCTTACGCCCGAGGCGGTGGAAGCGGCTCTCGTCGAGGCGGTGTCCAAGGAGGCGGAAACCACGGCTGGCGGGGGCTGAAAAAGCGGGATTTTGGTGCCGCTGGGCGCGCCAGAGTCTTGACACTTCGTAAGGGGATTTTTACAATTCCGCTTCTCTGACAGGCAGGGTCCATCCTGCCTGTCATTTTTTTAGCTGCAGACCCATCCTCAGCGCCTCGTCGCCGGCGACGAGGCGGAAGCGCAAACCAACGACGGCGAGGGCCGGCCGCAAATCCCGCAGCCAGGTCGTCTCGGTCCGGCAGGCGCTCATAGACAAAGGGGTATGGGCGACGGCGATTTTGTGAATTGCTGGGGATCGATAACGGATCGAAGATGGCGACCATTAATCAGTTGGTGCGCAAGCCGCGAAAGGTGAGGCGCAAGAAGAGCGACGTGCCCGCGCTCAACGGCTGTCCGCAGAAACGCGGCGTGTGCACGCGCGTATACACCACTACGCCTAAGAAGCCGAATTCGGCGCTCAGGAAAGTCGCCCGTGTTCGCCTCACTACCGGAAGCGAGGTGACCACGTACATCGGGGGCGAAGGTCACAATCTTCAGGAACACTCGGTAATTCTCATCCGCGGCGGGCGCGTTAAGGACCTTCCCGGTGTGCGCTACCACACGGTGCGCGGCAGCTTGGATACGTCCGGCGTCGGCGACCGCCGTCAGGGGCGGTCCAAGTACGGCGCCAAGCGGCCCAAAGGCTAGGACTCGATCCATGTCCAGACGACGAGAGATACCTTCCCGCGATATCCTGCCGGATCCGAAATTCGGCAACCAGACGCTGGCCAAGTTCATCAACGTGATGATGTATGACGGCAAAAAGTCCGTCGCCGAACGCATCGTTTACGGGGCCCTCGATCAGGTCGCCGGCAAGACCAAGGAAGATCCGCTCGAAATCTTCACGCGGGCGCTGGACAACGTACGTCCGGTGGTAGAGGTCAAATCGCGCCGGGTGGGCGGTGCCACCTACCAGGTACCGGTTGAAGTGCGTCCCTCCAGGCGCACCGCGCTGGCCATGCGCTGGCTCGTCGACGCGGCGCGCAAGCGAGGCGAGAAGTCCATGGGGATCCGACTCGCCAACGAGTTGATGGAAGCCGCCGACAATCGCGGTTCGGCGGTGAAAAAACGCGAAGACACCCACCGCATGGCGGAAGCCAATAAGGCGTTCTCGCACTACCGCTGGTAAGTCGCTGCGGGTTGTGGTGGTTATACAGATTCCGAGGTAAGCAGCATTGCCGAGAAAGACGCCCATCGAGCGCTACCGCAATATCGGGATCATGGCGCATATCGACGCCGGTAAGACTACCACCACCGAGCGCGTGCTTTATTACACCGGGATCTCCCACAAGATCGGTGAGGTGCACGACGGTGCGGCGGTGATGGACTGGATGGTGCAGGAGCAAGAGCGCGGTATAACCATTACATCGGCTGCTACGACTTGCTTCTGGAAAGGCATGGACCAGCAGTTCGAGGAGCATCGGGTCAACATCATCGACACACCTGGACACGTTGACTTTACCATCGAGGTGGAACGCGCGCTGCGTGTGCTTGACGGCGCCTGCGCCGTGTTCTGCGCCGTCGGGGGAGTCGAGCCTCAATCGGAGACGGTCTGGCGCCAGGCCAACCGTTACCACGTACCTCGAGTCGCATTCGTCAACAAGATGGACCGTCAGGGTGCGAACTTCCTGAACGTGGTGGCTCAGATTAAAAAGCGCCTCAAGGCGACACCTGTACCGCTTCAAATCCCCATTGGGTCGGAAGAAGCATTCGAAGGTGTGGTCGACCTGATCAGAATGAAGGCGATTTACTGGAATCAAGAAACGCTCGGTATGACTTACGAGGCGCGCAACATTCCGGGCAACCTGGAAGGCTTATGTAAGGAGTGGCGGGAAAAGCTGGTCGAGGCCGCGGCCGAGGCCAACGAAGAGTTGATGGAGAAATACCTTGAAGAAAGTGATCTCTCCGAGGACGAGATTCGGATGGGTATTCGCGCCCGCACCCTGGGCAACGAAATCGTGCCGACGCTCTGCGGATCCGCGTTCAAGAACAAGGGCGTGCAGGCGCTGCTGGACGCGGTGGTGGAATTTCTGCCCGCGCCCAACGACGTTCCGGCGGTTAAGGGCATCAGCGCCAACGGTGCCGAGAAGGAAGTGAGCCGAGAGTCGTCCGACAAGGCGTCCTTTGCCGCCCTCGCTTTCAAAATCGCAACCGACCCCTTCGTCGGTTCGTTGACCTTTTTCCGGGTGTATTCCGGCGTGCTCAAATCCGGGGACACCGTCTACAACCCAATCAAGCAGAGGAAGGAGAGGATTGGGCGCATTTTACAGATGCACGCCAATCACCGCGAAGAGATCAGCGAGGTCTATGCGGGAGACATCGCCGCTGCCGTTGGGCTCAAGGATGTCACCACCGGCGAGACGCTCTGCGATCCCAAAGATCCGGTGATGCTTGAGCGAATGGATTTTCCCGAGCCGGTGATCTCGGTCGCCGTCGAGCCGAAGACGAAAAGCGATCAGGAGAAAATGGGTCTCGCGCTGAGCAAGCTTGCTCAGGAAGACCCCTCATTTCGAGTCAGCACCGACGAGGAGTCCGGACAGACGATCATCTCCGGCATGGGCGAGCTGCACCTGGAGATCATCGTCGACCGCATGAAGCGTGAGTTTAAGGTGGAGGCCAACGTCGGCAAGCCCCAGGTGGCTTACCGTGAGACCATCCGCAAGCCGCTCGAGCAGGAAGGTAAGTTTGTGCGGCAATCCGGCGGCCGCGGCCAGTACGGACACGTCTGGCTCAAAATCGAGCCGCAGGAACCGGGAAAAGGTTACGAATTCATCGACGCCATCGTCGGCGGCACGATCCCCAGGGAGTACATTCCCGCCGTCAACAAGGGTATCAAGGAGCAGATGGAGAACGGAGTGATCGCCGGCTACCCGGTGGTGGACATCAAAGCAACGCTGTTCGACGGCTCGTATCACGACGTCGACTCCAGCGAGATGGCGTTCAAGATCGCCGGTTCGATGGCTTTCAGGGAGGGCGCGGCGAAGGCCAACCCGGCGCTGCTCGAGCCGATCATGAAAGTGGAGTCGGTTATGCCGGAAGAATACATGGGCGACGTCATGGGTGACCTCAATCGGCGCCGCGGGCTCGTTCAGGGTATGGAGGATACGCCGGCAGGAAAAGCCGTGCGCGCCGAAGTGCCGCTCAAGGAAATGTTCGGATACGCCACCGATCTGCGCTCACTGACCCAGGGTCGCGCCACGTTCACGATGGAGTTTCACAAGTACGCCGAGGTGCCGTCGAGCATCGCGGACGAGATTATCAAGAAGAATCAGTAAGCTGATACGCGAGTAGCAAAAAATCCGGAGTAAGTAGGTATGTCCAAGGAAAAATTCCAGCGTACGAAGCCGCACGTAAACGTAGGGACGATTGGTCACGTGGACCATGGTAAGACGACGTTGACGGCGGCGATGACGCGGGTATTGGCGTCGCATGGTGGGAGTTTTGTGCCGTTTGACGACATTGACAAG
>CAMYJH010000002.1:33653-306270 GCA_947258715.1 uncultured Gammaproteobacteria bacterium | reverse complement strand
GAATTTGATAGCGCCGATTGCGATGGAGGAGGGGGTACGTTTCGCGATACGCGAGGGTGGTCGGACCGTTGGCGCGGGCGTGGTTGCCAAGATCATCGAGTAATGGCGATGGCAAATCAGCGCATCCGCATCCGCCTCAAGGCCTTCGACCACCGGCTGATTGATCAGTCGGCGGTGGAAATTGTGGAGACCGCGAGGCGCACGGGTGCCATGGTGAGAGGGCCCATTCCGTTGCCTACGCGGATGGAGCGCTACACGGTGCTGGTCTCGCCCCACGTCAACAAGGACGCCCGCGACCAATACGAAATCCGCACACACAAGCGCATCCTTGACATCGTGAATCCAACCGACAAGACAGTGGACGCACTGATGAAGCTGGATCTCGCCGCGGGCGTGGACGTGCAGATTAAGTTGAACTGAGGAATGAGTTGAAAAATCTGGAATGGTGATGCGTTACGCGTGATGCGTGACGCGACGGTAAGAAAGGCCGCGTAACGCATTACGCATCACGCGTCACCTGCAGAGGAAATAGAAGATGCCCATCGGAGTCGTAGGAAGAAAAGCCGGCATGACCCGGGTGTTCACCGAGGACGGAGAGTCCGTTCCGGTAACCGTCATCGAGGTGCAGCCCAACCGCATCACCCAGCTCAAGTCACTGGACGCGGACGGCTACCGCGCCATCCAGGTGACCGCGGGAACGCGCCGACCGAGCCGGGTGAAAAAACCCGCGGCCGGTCAATTCGCAAGAGCCAAGGTGGAAGCGGGCCGAGGCTTATGGGAGTTCCGTCTTGCCGACGGCGAGGGCGAAGGTCTGGAGGTTGGCAACGAAATCAAAGCGGGCATTTTCGAAGCCGGCCAGATCGTGGATGCCCAGGCATTCAGCATTGGCAAGGGCTTTGCCGGCGTGGTCAAGCGCCACAACTTTGCCACTCAGGACGCAACCCACGGCAACTCGCTCTCTCATCGCGCGCCGGGCTCCATTGGCCAGAACCAGTCGCCCGGGCGTGTGTTCAAAGGCAAGCGAATGGCGGGACAGATGGGAAACGTGCGGCGCACGGCGCAGAACCTCGAAGTGGTGCAGATCCGCGAAGAACAGAACGTACTCCTTGTGAAAGGCGCCGTACCCGGGCCGCGGGGCGGCGACGTGGTCATCCGACCGGCGGCGAAGCACAGAGGAAGCTGAGGAACGGCTATGCAGCTCGGGCTCATCAGCGACAGCGGCAAGGAGGCAAAGGGTCAGGTCGAAGTGACCGACGCCGCCTTTGGCGTGGAATTCAACGAGCCGCTGGTTCATCAGGTGGTGACGGCGTTTATGGCCGGCGTCCGCGCCGGAACCAAGGCGCAGAAGAGCCGCTCGGACGCGCGTGGCGGTGGAAAGAAGCCGTGGCGGCAAAAAGGTACCGGCCACGCCCGCTCGGGCAGCATACGCAGTCCCATCTGGCGCGGCGGGGGGGTTACTTTTGCCGCCCGCCCGAGGGACTACTCGCAAAAGGTCAACAGAAAGATGTACCGCGGCGCCATGCGCTCGATTCTTTCCGAGCTGGTGCGTCAGGGACGTCTGTTCGTGGTCGAGAGTTTCTCGCTGGAAGCGCCGAAAACCAAACTGCTGGTGGACAAACTAAACGCGTTCGGATTGGAGGACGCGCTCATCGTGGTCGATGCCGAGGACGCGAAGCTGCAGCTTGCGGCGCGGAATCTTCATTGGGCCGCCGTCATTCAGGCCACCCAGGCGAATCCGGTCAGCCTTCTGGCATTCGACAAGGTATTGATTACGGTGCCCGCGTTGAAACAACTGGAGGCGCGGCTGGGATGAAAGAGCAGCGATTGACGAGCATCCTGATTTCTCCGCATATTTCG
The DNA here is from genome assembly GCA_947258715.1 of uncultured Gammaproteobacteria bacterium. Lineage (GTDB taxonomy): Bacteria > Pseudomonadota > Gammaproteobacteria > HK1 > HK1 > CAMYJH01. Next base: position 304,413 of record CAMYJH010000002.1, on the reverse strand, counting down.
GAGAAAACCACCCGCGTTGCCGATTCCTCGAACCAGGTGGTGTTCAAAGTTCGAGTGGATGCGCGCAAGCGCGAGATCAAACAGGCGGTGGAGAAACTCTTTAAGGTTGAGGTCCAGAGTGTGTCCACGGCGAATATGCTCGGTAAGTACAAGAGCTTCATGGGCAACGTCGGCCGCCGTCCGGGATGGAAGAAAGCCTACGTGCGCCTCAAGCCGGGTCACGACATTGACTTTCTGGGCGGCGAATAGATGGTATCGACGTCATGGCGCTGATTAAGACTAAACCGACTTCGCCGGGACGCCGCTTCGTCGTCAAGGTCAAGACGCCGGAGCTTCACAAGGGCGAGCCGTTTGATGCTTTGCTGGAAAAAAAGAACCGCAAGGGCGGTCGCAATAACGCCGGCCGGATTACCACGCGCCACCGTGGAGGAGGACACAAACGCCGCTACCGCACGGTGGATTTTAAGCGCGACAAGGACGGCGTGTTGGGCAAGGTGGAGCGTATCGAGTATGACCCGAACCGAAGCGCGCATCTTGCCCTGGTTCTGTATGCCGACGGCGAAAGGCGCTACATCATCGCGCCCAAGGGTGTGGTTGCCGGCGACGAGATCGGCTCCGGTCCCTCGGCTGCGATCAAAAGCGGCAATTCGCTGCCGTTGAGAAACATTCCCGTGGGCACCGTGGTGCACTGCGTGGAGCTACAGCCTGGTAAGGGCGCGCAGCTTGCCCGCAGCGCCGGAGCGGGGGTGCAGCTTGTGGCGCGGGAAGGCTTGCACGCCACCCTGCGGCTGCGCTCGGGGGAGATTCGGCGGGTGCCCATCGAGTGCCGCGCTACGGTAGGTGAAGTGGGCAACGCGGAGCACGCCCTGCGGTCGCTGGGCAAAGCCGGGGCGACCCGCTGGCGGGGCAAGCGGCCTACCGTTCGCGGTGTGGCCATGAACCCAGTGGATCATCCCCACGGCGGCGGCGAGGGCAGGGCCTCCGGGGGCCGGCATCCGGTAACCCCTTGGGGAGAGTCCACCAAGGGTCACAAGACGCGCCAGAACAAACGTACGGACAAAATGATTTTGAGGCGTAGAAGGAAGCGAGCGGGGAGATAAGCGAGTGCCACGGTCAATTAAAAAAGGTCCGTTCGTAGACTACCACCTGGCCAAGAAGGTCAGCGAGGCACGGGCGTCGAACAGCAAGCGTCCGATCAAGACCTGGTCGCGTCGTTCCATGATCGTGCCTGACATGGTGGGCTTCACCATCGCCGTTCATAACGGTCGGCAGCACGTGCCGGTGCTTGTGACCGAAAACATGGTGGGGCACAAACTGGGAGAGTTTGCCCCGACGCGCACCTTCAAAGGGCATTCCGGCGACCGCAAGGTGAAGAAGCCCGAGGCATGAGCATGGAAGCATCGGCAAAGCTCAAGTTCGTGCATCTTTCGCCGCAGAAGGCGAGGCTGGTTGCGGACCAGATCCGGGGTCTTCCCGTGGAACGCGCGGTGGAGCTGCTACGGTTCAGCAACAAGAAGGCGGCCGCGATCATCAAGAAGGTGCTGGAGTCGGCCATCGCCAACGCCGAGCACAACGAAGGTGCGGACATTGACGAGCTCAAGGTACGCACGATCTGCATCGATCAGGGTCCTACCTTTCAGCGTTGGCGGGCACGGGCGCGCGGCCGGGCGAACCAGATATTGACGCCGACCACCCATATTACGCTGACAGTGTCCGATAACTAAGAGGCAACTCGATGGGTCAGAAAGTACATCCGACCGGAATTCGGCTGGGAATCGTCAAAGACTGGAACTCAGTCTGGTACGCCGAGCGCGCCGATTACGCCGACAATCTCTACCGGGACATTAGTGTGCGCGACTTCGTTCGCAAAAAGCTGGCCCATGCCTCCGTCAGCCGGATCCAGATCCATCGGCCGGCGAAGAACGCCCGGATCGTCATTCATACCGCGCGCCCGGGGATCGTCATCGGTAAGAAGGGCGAAGACATCGAGGCCCTGAGACAAGAGATCTCGAGAATGATGGGCGTGCCGGTGAACATCGGCGTTGAAGAGGTGCGCAAGCCGGAGCTGGACGCCTACCTGGTGGCAGAGAGTATTGCCGGGCAGCTGATGCGAAGGATCATGTTTCGCCGTGCTATGAAGCGGGCCGTGACCAACGCCATGCGTCTGGGCGCGGAAGGCATTAAGGTCAGAGTCAGCGGGCGCTTGAACGGGGCCGAAATTGCCCGTTCCGAGTGGTACCGCGAAGGCCGAGTTCCGTTGCACACCCTGCGCGCGGACATCGACTACGGCTTGGCGGAGGCGCGCACGACCTACGGCGTTATCGGCGTCAAAGTGTGGATATTCAAGGGCGAAGTGTTTGACAAAGCCGAGGAGAGCGAAGCTGCCGAAGCCGAGCAGGCAGCGGCAAGCTGATCAGTGTAGACCATGCTGCAACCGAAGCGTACAAAGTTCCGCAAACAGCAGAAAGGCCGAAATCGTGGCAAAGCCTTGGTGGGCAACAAGGTGAGCTTCGGTGAATACGGGCTCAAAGCAGCGACGCGTGGCCGGATTACCGCCCGCCAGCTGGAAGCGGGTCGGCGCGCGATCACCCGGCATGTGAAACGCGGCGCCAAGATCTGGATCCGCATCTTTCCGGACAAGCCCATTAGCAAGAAACCACTGGAAGTTCGTCAGGGCAAAGGCAAAGGCAACGTTGAGTACTGGGTGGCCCAGGTCCAGCCTGGCCGGATGATTTACGAAATCCAGGGTGTCGATGAGGCGCTGGCCCAGGAGGCGTTTCGGCTCGCGGCGGCCAAGTTGCCGGTAAAGACCACCTTCACGGAGCGGTCGGTACTATAAATGAACGCTAAGGACTTAAGAGCGAAGAGCGACGAGGAACTTGCCAAGGAGCTGGACGAGCTTTCCCGCGAGGGATTCAACCTGCGTATGCAGCAGGGAACCGGGCAACTCGCGCGCCCCAGTCAGTTCAAATCCGTGCGCCGTGACATTGCGCGGGTAAAGACCATTATCAACGAGAGACGCCGAACGAAATGAGCGATAGCAGCAACGTCGATCAGCCCACTGAAGCCGAGCACAAGGCCGTTTCCCGAAAAGCGGCGCGTGTCATGGTGGGGCACGTCGTCAGCAACAAGATGCAGAAGAGCATCACTGTGCTCGTCGAGCGTCGCGTAAAGCACCCTCTGTACAAGAAATATGTGAAACGGTCGAGCAAAATTCACGCTCACGACGAGAAAGACGAGTGCAGCGTGGGGGACAAAGTCAGTATAGAGCCGTGTCGACCTCTTTCTAAAACCAAGGCGTGGCGCCTGTTCGAAATTCTCGATCGGGCTAAGTGAGCTCGGTTGTATACCCGGACGTGAATGGACTAAAGAGATGATTCAGTCGGAGACAGTGCTCAATGCGGCCGACAACAGTGGCGCCCGGCGCCTCATGTGCGTCAAGGTGCTGGGCGGATCACGCCGCCGCTATGCTGGCGTGGGCGACATTATCAAAGTTAGCGTCAAGGAAGCCATTCCCAAGGGAAAGGTGAAGAAGGGCGAGCTTTATAAGGCCGTCGTGGTGCGTACCACAAAAGGCGTCCGCCGCTCCGATGGTTCGGTCATCCGCTTCGACAGCAACGCGGCGGTGCTGTTAAACAATCAGCTTCAGCCCATCGGAACCAGAATTTTCGGTCCGGTGACGCGCGAGCTTCGCACGGAGCGTTTCATGAAGATTGTCTCGCTGGCACCGGAAGTTCTGTAGATCGCGGACGGGTGAAAGAAATGGGTATGAGCAAGATTCGCAAAGGTGACGAGGTTATCGTTATCGCGGGCCGCGATAAGGGCAAGCGCGGCACCGTCAGCAAAGTCGTATCCGACGATCAGCTGTTGGTCGAAGGAGTGAACGTGGTCAAGCGTCACACTCGTCCCAATCCGTCCAAAGGCACGACCGGCGGTATATTAGAAAAGGAATTGCCGATCCACAGGTCAAATATCGCGCTCTACAACCCGCAGCTCAACAAAGGCGACCGGGTTGGAATCAAGCGTCTTGAGGACGGAAAGAAAGTCAGGTATTTCAAGTCGACCGACGAGGTCGTGGACATCTAGGTGAGATGATGTCAAGGCTCCAGGAGTTTTACAGGCAGACGGTGGCAGATCAGCTGAAGCAGCAGTTCGGCTACGAGTCGGTGATGGAAGTGCCGCGGCTGGTAAAGGTTACGCTCAATATGGGCGTGGGCGAGGCGGTTGGAGACAAAAAGGTGCTGGACAATGCGGTCGAGGACCTCACCAGAATCTCCGGTCAAAAACCCATCGTGACTAAGGCGCGGAAGTCGGTCGCCGCGTTCAAGATACGCGAGGGTTGGCCCATTGGATGCAAGGTTACTTTGCGCCGTGAGCGCATGTTCGAGTTTCTGGACAGGTTGATCAACGTCGCGGTGCCAAGAACTCGTGATTTTCGCGGATTCAGCGTGAAAGCTTTCGACGGCCGGGGTAATTACAGCTTAGGGATCAAGGAGCAGATCATTTTTCCCGAAATCGATTACGACAAGATCGACGCCATCCGTGGCCTGGACGTGACCATTACGACAACGGCGAAGTCAGATGACGAAGGGCGCGCGCTTTTGGCTGCCTTCAAGTTTCCGTTTCGTCAGAACTAAGGGATCAACAACACACATGTCAAGACTCGCAATTATCAACCGGGAAGCGAAGCGCCTGAAACTGGTTCGCAAGCACGCTCGAAAGCGGGCCGAGCTCAAAAAAAAGCTTTCGGACCTGTCTCTGAGCGCGGACGAGCGGCAGGCACTTTCGAAGAAGTTGCAAAAATTGCCGCGAAACTCGAGTCCGGTGCGCCTGCAAAACCGATGTCGATTGACCGGCCGGCCGCACGGCTACTACCGCAAGTTCGGGCTCAGCAGGAACAAGCTTCGGGAAGCGGCGATGCGGGGCGACGTGCCGGGGCTGGTGAAGGCCAGTTGGTGACGCGTGATTCATGATGCGGGAGGCGAAAATTGACGAAGCCCGCTGTAGGAGCGAGCTTGCTCGCGATTCCTTAAATCAGTCGGTAAAGACATGAGAGCGATTCAGTTGAATACAGAGGACGATAAGAGGGCTGCTTCCCGATGAGTATGCAGGACCCCATTTCCGACATGTTGACCCGGATCCGAAACGGTCTGGCGGCAGGCAAGGTGCGTGTCGCCATGCCTTTGTCGAAGAAAAAACGTGCCATTGCGGAGGTTTTGAAAAGCGAAGGCTATATCAAGGACTTCACGGTGGAGACTGTGGAGGGCAAGCAGGAGCTTTTCATCGTGTTGAAGTACTTCGAGGGAAAACCGGTAATCGATCGCCTCGATCGGGTCAGCCGCCCGGGCCTTCGTATCTACAGGAGCAAGGATGAGCTTCCTTCAGTGCTCGGCGGGCTCGGGATTGCCATCATCTCTACCTCGCATGGACTGATGACCGACCGCGCCGCGCGGGCTGCCGGGTATGGCGGCGAAGTGGTTTGTTATGTGGCGTAGCGGAGAGACCGGATGTCTAGAATTGCCAACGCGCCGATTTTGCTCCCTAAGGGGGTAGAAGTTTCCCTGGAGGGGCCATCCGTCAAGGTCAAAGGACCCAAGGGCTTGCTCACGTATACGCTGCCCAGGTATGTGTCGTTAGCGCAGGAAGAAGGCACTGTCCACTGCAGGTCTAAGGAAGGTGAGCCCGGAGCGGTCGCTCTTGCGGGCACTGCGCGTTCCATCATCAGCGGCATGGTGGCGGGTGTTTCTAAAGGCTTTGAGAAGCGGCTCAACCTAGTCGGCGTGGGCTATCGGGCGCAGATGCAGGGCAAGTCTCTGAACCTGACGCTCGGCTATTCGCACCCGATCGATTTTTCGGTTCCGGACGGCATCGAAATCGAAACACCGAGTCAGACGGAAATCGTCGTCCGCGGGTTCGACAAGCAGATGGTAGGTCAGGTGGCAGCAAAGATCCGAAGATTCAGACCGCCAGAGCCGTACAAGGGTAAGGGTGTGAGGTACTCGGATGAAAATGTCGTTCGAAAGGAAGCGAAAAAGAAGTAGGCATTGGTATGAGCAAAAAGAGCGCGCGTCAAAGAAGGGCGAAACGTACCCGGATCAAAATCCGGGAGCAGCGCCAACGCAGGCTGTGCGTACACCGCACGCCGAGACACATCTACGCGCAAATTACGGAGCCGGACGGCGCCCGAGTGCTCGTCAGCGCGTCTACCGTCGATCCGGAAGCGAAAAAGGAGCTGGCCAACGGCGGCAACACCGCGGCGGCAAAGGTAGTCGGACGGTTAATTGCCGAACGAGCAAAATCAGTCGGTATCGAGATGGTTGCTTTCGACCGCTCCGGTTACAGGTTTCACGGCCGCATCAAGGCATTGGCCGATAGCGCACGGGAAGGCGGACTGAAATTCTAAATCGTGCGCCCTAGGGGCGGCGGTGCAGACGGAAAAAGGATTATGGCGAACTTTCAAGCATCTAGCGGAGACGACGAACTTTTAGAGAAGCTCGTCAACATCAACCGTGTTGCCAAGGTGGTTAAAGGCGGGCGCCAGTTCGGTTTCACCGCGCTGACGGTTGTGGGTGACGGCAAGGGGCGCGTCGGAGTGGGCAAGGGCAAGGCTCGAGAGGTGCCGGCCGCGATCCAGAAGGCGATGGAAAGCGCGCGCAAGAATATGGTCCGCGTTCCGCTAAAAGACGACACTCTGCATTACGCCATTACCGCCCACCACGGTGCGGCCAAGGTTTACATGCAGCCGGCCTCGCAGGGCACCGGAATCATCGCCGGTGGGCCCATGCGCGCGGTGTTCGAAGTGCTGGGCGTGCGCGACGTGCTGGCCAAGTGCATCGGGTCTCCGAACCCGGTGAACGTGGTTCGCGCCACCATCAAGGGGTTGAGTCAGATGTCCGACCCGGGCGCAATCGCCGGCAAGCGTGGCAAGACGCTGGAAGAGATTCGGGGCTGAAACCATGGCGCTGAAAAAGAAGGCCAAAGCCAAGACGGCGAAGAAGGCCACGCCCAAGGCGGGCAAGAAGGCCGTAGCCAAAAGCGCCAAGACGGGCGCCGCAAAGAAGGCACCGGCAAAGAAGGCACCGGCTAAGAAGACCTCCGCGAGAGCGGCAGCAAAAGCTGAGACTGGGCCCGCGGGGCAGGCCCCCGCGATGCCGGCACCAAAGGTGGCAGCCAAAAGCCCCGGCCCCAAAGCGGTGGGGCGACTGAAGGTGACGCTGATCAAGAGCGTTCACGGCAGGCTGGCCGCCCACCAGGCCTGCGCCATCGGCCTGGGCTTGAGGCGCCGTCATCAGACAGTTGAGGTCGAGGACACGCCGTGCACCCGCGGGATGATCAACAGAATTCGCTACATGCTCGAAGTGGAGGGTCAATAACCGTGCGCTTCAATGATCTCCATCCGGCGCCCGGGTCCAAGCGCAAGGCCAAACGCGTCGGCCGCGGCGCGGCGTCGGGTGACGGAAAGACCGGTGGACGCGGGCATAAAGGCCAAAAATCCCGCGCCGGCGGAGGCTCTGCGCGGGGATTCGAGGGCGGCCAGATGCCGCTCCACCGCCGCTTGCCCAAGTTCGGTTTCATCTCCAGAAAAGGGCGTTTCAGCGCCGAGGTCAGGGTCGACAAGCTGGCGCTGTTGAACGAGGACACGGTGGACCTGGAGATGCTTAAGGCGGCAAAGCTGGTCGCCCGCCGCGCCCGGCGGGTGAAGATCATTGCTGGGGGAAAACTCGAACGAGCGGTCGTAGTCAAAGACCTTTATGCAACCCGGGGCGCCCGCGCCGCGATCGAAGCGGCCGGCGGCCGGGTCGAGAGCTGAGCGCAGTGGCCAAGAAAACGAAAAACGCAGCTACAACACCGACCGGTGGACCATCGGCGGAACTCAAGCAGCGCCTGCTGTTCGTTCTGCTCGCGCTGCTCGTATTTCGCATCGGCACCTTCATCCCCGTGCCCGGCATCGATCCTGTGACCCTGGAAATCCTGTTCGACCAGCAGCGCGGCACCATCCTGGACATGTTCAACATGTTCTCCGGCGGGGCGTTGGAGCGTTTTTCCATCTTTGCGATCGGGATCATGCCGTATATTTCCGCCGCCATTATCATTCAGCTCATGAGTCACGTGGAGCCGAGACTCAAGGAGCTGCGCAAGGAAGGCGAGGCGGGGCGGCGCAAGATCACACGCTACACCCGCTACGGCACCGTTTTTCTCGCCACCTTTCAGGCCCTGGGCGTGGCCGTCGCGCTGGAGGCCCAGCGCGCCGGTGGCAATCCCATCGTTATCGATCCGGGCTGGGGATTCCGCATCACCGCCGTCTCCACCCTGGTGACCGGAACGGTGTTTCTGATGTGGCTCGGCGAGCAGATCAGCGAGCGCGGCATCGGCAACGGCATCTCCATCATTATTTTCGCCGGCATCGTTGCCGGGCTGCCGGCCGCCATCGGCGGAACGCTGGAGCTGGCGCGCACCGGGGAGCTCCACGTGCTGTTGGTGATGCTTATCCTGGTGCTGGCGCTGGCGGTCACCGGGTTCGTGGTATTCGTCGAGCGCGGTCAGAGGCGCATTACGGTCAACTATGCCAAGCGACAGGTGGGGCGGCGCATGTACGCCGGCCAGAGCAGTCACTTGCCGCTAAAGCTCAACATGGCCGGCGTCATCCCGCCGATCTTTGCCTCCAGCATCATCCTATTTCCGGCAACCCTGGGCGGATGGTTTGGAAGTGCCGAAGGAATGACCTGGCTGAGAGATCTGTCCACCACGCTGTCGCCAGGTCAGCCTCTTTATGTGATGTTTTATGCCAGCGCGATCATCTTTTTCTGCTTTTTCTACACTGCGCTTGTTTTCGATCCCAAGGACACGGCCGAGAATCTGAAAAAGTCCGGGGCATTTATTCCTGGGATCCGTCCCGGCGACCAGACTGCCCGCTACATCGACACGGTCATGACCCGGCTGACGCTGTGGGGCGCCGCCTACATTACTGCGGTTTGCCTGCTTCCAGAGTTCTTGATCCTGCAGTGGAACGTGCCGTTCTACTTCGGCGGCACGTCGTTGCTGATCATCGTTATCGTGACCATGGATTTTATGGCCCAGGTGCAGGCGCATATGATGTCGCATCAGTATGAGGGTCTCCTGAAGAAGGCCAACCTCAAGGGTTATGGGCGGGCCGGCGTTCCCAGATAGGGGCGCGGAACAGAGGGGATAGAAGAAATGAAAGTTCGCGCATCGGTCAAAAAGATTTGCCGACACTGCAAGATCATCCGGCGGCGCGGCGTCGTGCGGATTATTTGTAAGAACGCGCGTCACAGGCAAAGGCAGGGATGAATTGTACGCTGGAAGTCATGCTTTGCACGTAAGAAATCAACGCAACATGCTTAGAGGCTGAATGATATGGCTCGAATCGCGGGCGTAAACGTACCCGATCGAAAACACGCGTGGGTGTCACTGACGTCGATCTACGGCATTGGCGGAAACACCGCGCGTAAGATCTGTAGAAGCGTTGGAATCAATCCCAGCCACCAGATCAAGGATCTTACGGAAGAGGAGCTGGACAAGATCCGGTCTGAAATTCAGAAGTACTCGATTGAGGGCGACCTGCGCCGAGAGGTGTCGATGAACATCAAGCGACTCATGGATCTTGGCACCTACAGAGGCATTCGGCACAGGCGCGGGTTACCCGTCCGCGGGCAACGGACCAATACCAATGCGCGAACCCGAAAGGGGCCGCGGCGAATCATCAAACGTTGAGAATGGATAACTGATACATGGCGAAAGCAAAGGCCAGACCGAAGAAGAAGGTCAAGCGCACGGTGACCGACGGCGTGGCGCACATCCACGCTTCCTTTAACAACACCGTAATTACCATCACCGATCGACAGGGCAACGCCCTGGCGTGGGGGACCGCGGGCGCCAGCGGGTTCAAGGGTTCGCGAAAAAGCACCCCGTTCGCGGCTCAGGTCGCGGCAAGCAAGGTCGGGGAGGCGGCGCAGGAATACGGGCTCAAGAACCTTGAGGTGCGGGTTAAAGGACCGGGCCCGGGACGCGAGTCCGCGGTGCGCGCGCTCAATAACGCCGGGTTCAAAATCACGACCATTACGGACGTCACGCCCATTCCGCATAATGGCTGCCGCCCTCCGAAAAAACGTCGCGTTTAACGGAATCACTGAACTATGGCCAGATATACAGGTCCCAAATGCCGGCTGAGCCGGCGCGAAGGCGCCGACCTCATGCTGAAAAGCCGTGCCCGGGCGCTCGACTCCAAATGCAAGCTGGATACGCCTCCCGGTCAGCACGGCGCGCGGCGTCAGCGCCGCATGTCGGACTACGCACTACAGCTGCGGGAAAAACAGAAGCTGAGACGAATATACGGGATTCTCGAGCGCCAGTTCCGCAACTACTACAAACGCGCGGCGCAGAAAAAGGGCGCCACCGGAGAAAATCTTCTAAAGCTTTTGGAGTGCCGTCTCGACAACGTCGTCTACAGGATGGGATTCGGCGCGACCCGCGCCGAATCGCGGCAGTTGGTTAGCCATCGGGCGATTTCCGTAAACGGCCACTGCGTGAATATTCCGTCCTATCAGGTCAAGGCCAATGACGTCATCACTGTGCGCGAAAAGGCCAAGAAGCAGGCGCGCATACAGGATGCCCTCACCATTGCCGAACAGATCGGATTCCCCGATTGGGTGGAGGTGGATTCCGGGAAAATGGAGGGCTTGTTCAAGACCGTTCCTGACCGGGAAGATCTACCGCCCGACATCAACGAGCAGCTCGTTGTCGAGCTTTACTCGAAGTAGCACATACATTTTCAGGAGAGGAATGCCATGCAGGCGTCCGCTACACAGCTCTTAAAACCCCGGCTGGTCGATGTACGGCAGTTGGGCAGCAATACAGCCAAGATCACCATCGAGCCGCTGGATCGCGGCTTCGGTCATACGCTCGGCAACGCGCTACGGCGCGTGTTGCTCTCTTCCATGCCCGGCTGCGCGATTACCGAAGTGGAGATCGACGGCGTGCTCCACGAGTACACCACGATTGAAGGTGTGCAGGAGGACGTTACCGAGATCCTGCTCAACCTTAAGGGTCTCGCAATCCGTATGCACGCGAGGCAGGAATCCACGCTTACCCTGAACAAGAAAGGCCCGGGCGTGGTGCTGGCGAGCGACATTACCGTCGACCACGACGTAGAGGTCGTCAACCCGGATCATGTTATCGCCCACCTCACCAAAGAGGGTGAGCTCAATATGAGCATGAAGGTTGAGGTGGGAAGGGGCTACCAGCCCGCAGCGGCGCGAATCGACGAAGACGAGGGTGACCGTCAAATTGGAAAGCTGCTTCTGGACGCGTCTTTCAGCCCCGTTCGCCGGGTTGCTTACGTGGTGGAGAGCGCCCGCGTAGAGCAGCAGACCAACCTCGACAAGCTGCTGGTCGAGATTGAAACCAACGGCACCCTGGATCCCGAGGAGTCGGTTCGGCACGCGGCGGACCTGCTACGCGACCAGCTGGCCGTGTTCGTCGATTTGAGCGGTAAGGAGGCGGAGGCGCCCTCGGCCCAGGAAGCGGAAATCGATCCAATCCTGCTGCGCCCTGTGGACGATCTCGAGCTCACGGTGCGCTCCGCGAACTGCCTCAAGGCGGAGAGCATCTACTACGTCGGCGACCTCATTCAGCGTACCGAGGTGGAGCTTCTCAAAACGCCTAACCTGGGCAAGAAGTCGCTCACGGAAATCAAGGACGTTCTGGCTTCCCGTGGTCTTTCTTTAGGCATGCGGCTGGAAAACTGGCCGCCGCCCGGACTGCACGGCCAGCGCAAAGAAGTCTGAACGATCTTGAGGCGCCTTAGTCTGCGTATATTAGGATTAGTGTCATGCGACATCGCAAAAGCGGTCGACATCTGAATCGAACCAGCAGCCACAGACGTGCCATGTTCATGAACATGTCCGCGTCCCTGGTGCGCCACGAGTTCATCAGGACCACTGTTCCCAAGGCCAAGGAACTGAGGAGAGTGGTGGAGCCGTTGATCACCATGGCCAAGCAAGATTCCGTGGCCAAGCGGCGCATTGCCTTCGCCCGCTTAAGAGACAGGCAGTCCGTGACCAAGCTCTTCAACGAGCTGGGGCCGAGATACAAGAATCGCCCCGGCGGCTATATGCGCATTCTCAAATGCGGTTATCGCCCCGGCGACCGCGCCCCCATGGCCTACGTGGAGCTGGTCGACCGGCCGGCGGAAGCAGCCGAGGCCGAAGCCGAGGAAACCAAGTCCTGACGGTGGTGACCTGCGTGGTCCCGATGGAAAAACCCCCGCTTAACGCAATCGGGGTTTTTTTTCGCCCCGAGGCCAAAAAAAGCTCGAGCCCTCGTGATTGTGCTGTTTAGCGATTTCGGCGTCGGCAGTCCCTACGTCGGTCAGATGCGCGGCGTGCTCGAGGCCCGCGCTCCCGGCGTTCCGGTTGTGGAGCTGATGTGCGACGCCCCGGAATTTTCGCCCCGTCCCTCATCCTGTCTGCTGGCCGCGCTGGTCAAGCCGTTTCCTAAGGGAAGCGTGTTTCTCTGCGTGGTCGACCCGGGGGTGGGGACGGCGCGGGACCCGTTGTTCCTGAGGCTCGACAATCGCTGGTACGTTGGGCCCGACAACGGGATCTTCGACCAGGTGGTGAAGCGATCGCACTCGGTGGAGGTGTGGCGCATCGACTGGCGCCCTGAAGCGATCAGCGCGAGCTTTCACGGCCGCGATCTGTTTGCGCCGGTGGCGGCCTGGCTCGCGCGCGGCGAGCAAGTTGCCGCCACCCGGCTCGACGCTTATCCGAGGCGGCTGGACGAGATCGCCTATGACCTGGCGGAAGTGATTTACGTGGACGCCTTCGGCAACGCCATGAGCGGCATCCGCGGAGATGCCGTCGGCGATGATGCTGTGCTCGCAGTCGGCGCACGGCGCCTGAGTTTCGCCCGCACCTTCGGCGAGGTGCAAAAGGGCGCGGCCTTCTGGTACCGCAACGCGCTGAATCTGGTGGAAATTGCCGTCAATCAGGGGAGCGCGGCGGAAATGCTGGGCTTGCGAATTGGAGATCCAGTCAATATCGAATGAGAGCGATCGGCAATGACTGTGTACTCTGGTTTGGAATTCGAGCGCCTGGCCTTTATGTCCTTGCTCGCCTTGCCGTTCGATAGCCGCGCTGATTTGTTGCGATCAACGCCGTGCGCATATAACGATTACCTTGTCGGGTAATGCCGAATCGGTTCGACCTGCCACCGGGGGCGTATTGCCGAATGTCCGTGCCGATCCAGGAAACCAACTGTCGTGGATGCGCGAAGCGTTTCACATCACCGACCTCGGTGACCAGGGTCAAGGCAAACAAATGTTTGATACCGTTGTAACAGATCAGCCCTGTGAGCGGACCTCGATGCCTGGGGGTCACTGCCAGCGCTGCCACTTCCTCTCCGTACGCAGCCACAGTGGCATCCAGACTTTTCAGCTGGCGCAGTAACAAACAAAGATTGACCTTCAGGCTCCCCGAACATCCGTCAATCGTTCTCTCCAGCCAACCGTAGTGATGGCTCTGCCGGTAGGTCTTGCGCTGAGTCTCGGCCTTGTCATGAAAGCCATTGCGGCGTTGCAGTGACTGGATGTGCCTGCGCAGCATCCGTCGGCGCTTTGCGCAGCGCATCTGCCCAATCCTAGCGCTCGGTCGCGCGATGTTGCAGAAACGCACGGCCCCGTGGGGACCCTAGACCGCGACTCCCGGCGAATGAGTGGCGAACTTTGTTGCTCCGTCAGAATCGACCTGGAACACTGTAGAAGTCAATCCGGATAGGCGGTGTCCGCATGAAGCTGAGTCGTCTCGCGTCTCTTGGCCTGGGTCTTTTGGTTTGTGTGGCGCTTCTGGCAGCCTGTCCCGGCAAGCCCGCGCGCTCGCGGCCTGCCAGCCAATCCGCCGAGATGAACGAGCAGCAAATCCGCGAGAAGGTGGACCACGTCCGCGGCGCGCTCGAGCAGCGGAAACGGGAGGGGAAGGATCCGGCCCCGGTCTACCGCCTGATGGCCCAGATCGAGCCGCTGATGAAGCAGGGGCGGGAAAACGAGGCGATGGCCAAGCTCGAAGAGGCGCTGGCTATGGTGGACCCGGACTACTACGCCGCCGGCGGCGCCGCAGCGTCGGCCAGGCCGGGTCCGCCGCCGCCCGCGCCGGTCGGCCCCGCCGGTAAGGGCTGGAGGCACGCGAGCCTCGAGCCGGCTCCTCGATCAATCTGCGGAGCCCGATCGGGGCAGCCCGAACCATCTCCGATGCGCTGGTCGCGAACTGGAACGATCCGTCCGTCATGAAGGAGGGGGCGAGCTACTCCATGTGGGCGAGCCTGGGGCTCCAGGGCGGAGGACGTGGCGTCTCGATCTACAAGCTCGTGTCCCCGGACGGCACCACGCACGTCATCTTCGAGCCGCTGGCTGAGCAAAACCGAAGTGACTCAATGTCGCTTGGCAGTTTGGCCAACGCCCGGCCATGGATGGCCGGGCCGGGGGTTGGAAGAACCGAGGCGCTTCGCCATGGATGGCTGCATCGGCCTCAACTGAGGGAGTTCCGAAACCGCGGGTAAACCTCACGCGCTTTCACAGGGTGTTCACGCCCAACAGCGGTCTGCGCTCCCAGGTGACTCCAAGCAGCCGCGCCCGGCACCGCCGTGGAGACACGGCGAAGTCGGCATCGGAACGCCGTGCCGCCATGAGCCTCAAGCCCAGCGTCTCAAGCGCGTATTCCGGATCGACATGGAAAGGTGCTGGCTACTTTAGGTGGGAGGATGAAGGTCATTGCCAGTATCGAAGACCCGGGGTTCATCAGACAGGTCCTCGAAGCTTTGGATCGACGTGCCGGCCAACAGCTGCCGGCCTTCGGGCCGCCCGCCCGGGCGCCGCCGCCAGGGGAACTGCCGGGCTTTAAGGATTAAGGCTGACGGCATCCCCCCTCTTTAGGCCCGGATGCCATGCCCTGCCGGGCGGGGGCACAGACGCCGTCGTGCCCATCATCTCTTAAGCGCCTCCCAATTCCCCTTTCACCAACGAAAACACCCGTCACGCCACCCAATTCCGAGCGGGCTTAAGTCATTGCAAAGCAATTCGCATTCTGAGCAACCCGAACACGACTGATTTCATCGGTCCAAACTGCACCGACGAATGCTCAATTAAGCGAAAAAGGGCGTCTATATCTTCTATACCCGGCATGGATGAGATTAAGACTCATTCTCATCGTGTTTGGCCTGCAGAATGCCGTTACGAATAGGCGCGAAGGACAGGTTGTGCCCGAAGGCGTTTATAGGAAATAATTACCGGGGTGAGGAGTATTACACATGTCGTAGGCTTGTTCTGGGAGGATGTTCAATGAGAGACCATCAAACATTTCGAAAGACGTGTGCGGCGCGCTTGGGTGCCATCATCTTGGGCGCCGCTTTGTCCTTGGCGGCATCATCGGGTCCTGCCATAGCTGATAGCGACGGCGACAGCGACGGCACTGGCTTTGACCCTGGGGACGCGCGCAGTGCAGGGATTATGCCATGGTCGATGGGCAACGCCTACAAGACTCACCGTGACTACGCTGAGGACAACGGCGTTGACTCATGTATAGGGTGTCACGATCTTGGCGGTGTGGGTTACGTTGACAGCTTTGCACCGGGCTGCTTGAGCTGCCACGGCGAGAAGTGGGACGGCGGACCACCTTTCGACCGCACCCTCAGCGACGGCACCATGGATATGAACGCGGCGCTTTTTGGCGACCCGTTTGCTTGGATGAACCCGCAGAAAAATCACCGTGACTACGTTGAGGAGGTGGGGACTGCCAACTGTGAGGGGTGCCACATACTATTGGTGGGCGGCAAGGACTCCCCCGACACGTTTGCAGCACCGGGCTGCTTGAGCTGCCATGGTGTGAAGTGGGACGACGACGACTACGACGACTATGACGATCGTCGTGATCACGATGACTCCGACTAACGAATAAGGGGACAACTGTTAGGGTCATGTCCACGAAGGCCTGGGAACAATAGAGACGAACCCAAAGACAGTAAGTGGTGATCAAGAGGGACGGGGCAACCCGTCCCTTTTTTGTAGACGAGCCGGCTCTTCATCGCACGGGGCTGTGCCACACGCTTCTCCCGGAGGACGGGCGTTCGCGTAGTTCCCAACCAAGAGAGAGACGCACAGCGCTGACGCCAGCGACGCGTTGTTGGCCTCGAAACGGGCAGCGGCCACGGGCTCACCGACCCACTGCCACGCGGACGCGGTGACCGCGGGGGGCACCTCTTTTTTCTTTCCATGCAGCGTATAGTTTGAATCGGAAGGCAGTCAGCTGCGGATCGAACGCGTCGTAGCGGACGTCCTTGTTGATCCCTGTTCGGCCGCCGCCGTCCACGAAACGCCACCCCGGCCCCTGGTCGTCGCCGTTGTAGACCGCCACCCGGATCTGCGCGGGGCGGCCCTCATACCACGTGGCATAAAGCTCTGAACCGAACACGGTCAATTGCGGCGTATACGACCACGCTCTGCTGTTGCGGTTAAGCCCGTTAGCTCCGTTGCCGTCCACGAAGGTCCAGGCCGGTTTCGCATCGTCACCGTTATACACCGCCACCCGGACCTGCTTGGCAGCGTCGTTCAGTTCGGTCCAGGTGGCATAGAGCTTTGCGCCAAAGACAGTCATTTGAGGATAAGAGGCATCCTTAGCGGCGTCACGGTTGATCCCTGCTTCGCCGCCGCCGTCGACGAACGCCCAGGCCGGTGCCTTGTCGTTGCCGTTGTACACCGCCACGTGGATGTGGCCCGTGTAGCCGCGCTTCTCTTCCCAGGTGAGATAGAGCTTCGAGCCGAAAGCGGTTAACTGAGGATTGTAGGCCTTGTTAGCGGGATTCTGGTTGAGCCCGTTGGGGCCGATGCCGTCCACGAACGCCCAGGCCGGTGCCGTGTCCTTGCCGTTGTACACCGCCACCCGGATCTGATCGATATTGCGCTGCGACTCCATCCATGTGGCATAGAGCTTGGAGGCGAACACCGTCTGCTGCGGATAGCCGGTGCCTTGGCGGACATCGTAGTTGATGCCGGTGGCGCCACCGCCGTCGACGAAGGTCCAAGCTGGCTTATCATCGTTGCCGTTGTAGACCGCCACCCGGATCTGATCGGCCGTCTTGGATTTTTCCTGCCAGATGGCGTAGAGCCTCGATTCGAATACGGTCAATTGCACATCGAAGGCGTCCGTCGTGGGATCCCAGTTGATCCCCCGCTCGCCGCCGCCGTCGACGAATTTCCACGCCGGCGCTGCATCGTTGCCGTTGTAGACCGCCACCCGGATCTGCATGTCCGTGTTCGGACCGATGCCCGTGGCCCCGGGGGCCATCTCCCGCCACGCCGCGTAGAGTTTCGAGCCGAGGACAGTCAGTTGCGGGAAATAGGTGTCGAGCTCGGGGTTCTTGTTCAACCCCGTCGGCCCGTCCACGAAGACCCACGATATGGAATCGCGCTCCACACCACCCGCCTTGTCGGGAGGACGGGTAGCGCCGGCGGTTGGTGACGCCGATGGTGTGCCGGATTGCTCCTCTCCCCAGCCGGGCACACCGAATAACAGTGAGAGTATCGCCGCCATGACACACAGTTTGTCGATGCATTTCTTCTGCACAGCGTGCTCCTATGAGTGCGCTCCTGCCTCCATCCTTCCCGTAACCGGAAGACGATGGTCCCTATTTTTCCGTATTATGCCCGACGCTTTAGCAAGGACTTGCCCCGCCCAAAGACCAGCATCCGCGGCACCCCGAGGTCATAATAGAAGTCATCAGGGACGGATCGAAGACGACGCGGGCAATTGGGGGCAGCTGATGCAGATAATCCCCGCTGGCGGGATCTGGACGCGGCATGATGAGCGAAAGCGACCTGTTTTGCTGAACGTCGCTGGCGGGGAAGGAAATCGCTGTCACGAGCATGTTCTCCTAGCAGCTAACCGATACCATGATTTTATTTCACGTCCTTGGACAGCCGAAAACCGATCCACGGGCGCTGGTAGTCGGGCTCCTTTCCACTGCGGCTGGCGACCCGCACAATTCTCGGAATATAGTCCCAGGCGCCGCCGCGGTAGGTGCGGTAGTCGTTCTTCCAGGACGTGCTCGGGCCCTTCGGGTCCACCTGGTGCTGCGATGGAAACGGATAATCAAAGCGGTCCTGGACCCACTCCCAAAGATTACCGCTCATGTCGTAGATGCCGAGCCCGTTAGGCTTCTTCGTGCCCACGGGGTGGCTTTTCTGCCCGGCGTTGTGTAGGTACCAGGCGTAGTCGCCGACCTCCGCTTCATTGTTGGTCCCGGCCCACTTATCCCGCTTGCCCCCGCTGCGGGCCGCGTATTCCCATTCGGCCTCCGTCGGCAGGCGGTAGCTAATGCCAGACTTCTCTTTCAGTCTCTTGATAAATTCCTGGATCTCATTCCACGAGACTTTGTCCGCCGGGTTATCCGGACCCTTGAACTTCGAATTGTTGTATCCCATCACTTTCTGCCATTGGGTCTGGGTAACTTCATACTTGCCGATGTAAAAATCCGATACCGTCACCTTGTGGACTGGTAGTTCCTCTACCCAGCCAACCCCATAAAGGTCGCCCATGTCATAGGTGCCGCCTTTGACATGGACAAATTCCATGCCAGTGTAGGGATCAGTGAAGTCAGCAGCCTTTGATGAGGGTGTCTGCGCGCTCGAGTAGCCACTTACCGCGAATAAGCATGAGATGAGCGCTACGGTTCTACGGAATTGATTAAATCGGCACTTAATCGATCTATAATCTTTCATTCGTGTGACCCGCCTTTCTGGTCTTAGCTTCGGAAATCATGCGCCATCTGTCCCGCCGGCTGTCGTCTTGTGCCTAAAAGTAGCATACCTGTGGTGGATCTGGTGCACAACGAGGTATGGCTGGCACCCTGGCGCACTTTTCTGGTGCCAACAGTAACGCGGGCTATTTTTTCCAGCACGCATTGTCCCGCGTTCACTAGTGTCCTGTCTGATTAATTCATGGAACTTACCAAAGACCCATCGATCAGATCTCTCAGGGTTCACGAGGTGAGAGGATATGATGATGGGACGCCAAGCGACGCTGATTATTTTAACGGATGCAGAGCGTGAGCAGTTACAAGGTTTGTGTCGGAGACGAAAGAGTGAACGCGGCATGAGCCAACGCGCTGGAATCGTACTCGATTGTGCGGCTGGGCTGCGTGGCAAGGATATTGCGAGGCGGCATCGAGTGGATGAAAAGACGGTCACGAAGTGGCGACTTCGATTTGCGGAGTTTCGGGTCGCGGGATTGAGTGATGCCCCATGCAGCGGTCAACCCCGCCGACATGATGATGCGGCGGTCCAGCGCGTGATAGACCACACGTTAAACAAGAAACCGAAGAAGGCCACGCACTGGAGTGTCCGAACGTTGGCAGCGGAACTGGGTGTACCGAACGATTTTGTTCATCGCGTCTGGCGAGCGTTTGGTTTGAAGCCGCACTTGGTAGAGAGCTTCAAACTATCCAATGACCCGTACTTCGTGGACAAAGTTCGCGATGTGGTGGGTTTGTATATGGATCCCCCGGATAAGGCACTGGTGTTGTGCGTGGATGAGAAGAGTCAGATCCAAGCACTGGACCGCACTCAGCCCCTGTTGCCCATGACGTTTGGTGTCGCAGAACGTCGCACACACGATTATCGACGTTACGGAACCACGACGTTATTTGCCGCGCTCGATGTGGCAACAGGGCAAGTCATCGGACAGTTGCATCGGCGGCATCGTAGTGGGGAGTTTATTGCGTTTCTCAAGCACATTGATGCGCAAGTCCCAAACAACCTCGATGTTCATCTCGTGCTCGACAACTACGGGACTCACAAGACCCTCGCCGTCAAACGATGGTTGCTCCGCCGTCCACGATTCATCGTGCACTTCACGCCGACTTACAGCAGTTGGGTGAATCTGGTGGAGCGATTCTTTGCCGCACTCACCGAGCGACAACTACGCCGAGGAACGTTTCACTCCACACAGGCATTGGAGCAAACTATCCGTGATTACTTGGACAGTCATAATGCCGACCCCAAACCATTCGTTTGGACCAAGTCAGCCGATGAAATCATCCAATCCGTCGGACGATTCGTGGAACGAATTAATCAGACAGGACACTAGATAGGTGTTCCGAAATCCCGATCACTTGAAATGAACTCGGGTGACATTCTGCGATCGATACAAGTGCTCAAACCCAATCCGAACACAGCAGAGGTCACCCGATGCCATACAGTATACAGGCAATGCCACGTCCGATTCGTCGTCGATTGAAGCGTACGGTTCAGAGATCGCCGGACCGAGACCATGTCCGGCGGGCTATGGCGCTTTTGCACTTGTATGAGCGACACAAAGTCAGCGAGGCGGCTCGCCTGGTGTGCGCGGCGCGCTCGACGGTCGGACAGTGGCGCGGATTGTACGAGGAGTACGGCGAGGCCGGCCTCGAGCCTGCCTGCCGCGGCCGCAGCCCCTGGACGGTGAACCGAGGAGCTTATGAGACGCTTGAAACGCTGCTCGAGAGTTCTCCTGAGGCTCACGGCTATGTGCGCTCGCGCTGGAGTTCGGAGCTGCTGGCGCTCGAGCTTGAACGCCAGCTCGCAGTGAGGATTCACGCCTCGACGGTGCGCCGGCTGCTGCCTCGACTCGGATTCGGCTATCGCCGCGCCCGTCCGGTGCTTGTTCGCCGAGACCCCAACAAGAACAGGAAGTTGCGGGCCATCGCCCGCGCCCTGCGCCGACACCGCAGCACCGAAGTCTTCTACGTCGACGAACCTGATGTCCACTTCAACCCCCGCATCGACTCGGCGTGGACGCGTCGCGGAGAACAAATCGGCGTCCCCACCCCTGGGCAGAACATCAAGCATTACCTGGCCGGCGCGCTGCATGCGCACAGCGGACGGCTCGTGTGGGTGAACCATGCGAGGAAAAACACCACCTTGTTCATCAAACTGCTCAAGGCATTGCGCCGAACCTACCGCAGCGCTCGCCGTCTCGTGCTCATTCTCGATAACTACGTCATTCACAAAAGCGTTGCCGTGCAACGCTGGTTGGCCGACAACCCTAAGGTTCGGCTGCTGTTCCAGCCCACCTACTCGCCGTGGGTGAACCGAATCGAGCGGCTTTGGAAAACCCTGCACGATACGATTACCCGAAATCATCGCTGTGCGACGTTCCGCGAACTTGCCCGGCGTATCATTCAATTCCTCGACGCTGTGCAGCCGTTTCCCGGAAACCGGCACGCACTGGCAACCTTGGAGGTGTAGGGGATTTCGGATCACCTATCTAGTCGGACAGTCGCGTTGAATTATGAAAAGAAAATGAAAACGCATTTATCATGCCAGATCAAAGTCACGCACCTTCGTTACGGTCATACGCTAGACATCCAACAACAACTCAAGGCCAACATGCGAAGGTGCCGAAGTTTGCTCACAAAAGAACCGTGAGAAGACTTGCGTTTTCGTGGGCGCTCGAAACCTTCGCTGCGACTACTGCCAAGTTGTATGAATTCTTTGTTACTTCGCGCATTGATATTGGCTGCTTCTTGCGACGCATTCGTAAACGCAGGGGTGGCATATGAACTCTCCGGCTCCTGGAAAATATTGTTCAACCAGGGCGTGGTGGCGATAAGTACGTCTTCGTTAAAGGAATATGCTCGGCTCAAAAACCAACCTGAAAAACTGGTCTACTCGTAGCCTGTGGTCTATGGGCGCTGCTACGTTACTCGTCGCTGCGATGGCGTTACCCGGCTCGCCGTATGCCCAGCAGTGGATTAAGCATGACATGGAGATTCGATTGCAGCCGACGAAGAACCAAATAGCCGTCGAAGACATGATAACCCTCCCTGATACGTTGCTATCCACCAGCGGTGGAAGCGTGGATTTCGTTCTGCATGGCGGATTAAACCCGTGTCGGCAGCCGCAGGCGTACGAATTGTCCGCCAAGAGCGCGGGGCAAACGACACGGAGACCCGTTCAACCGAACGCGTCCCCCTAGAGCACTACAGGGCGTCCTTGCCTGCGGGCAAGCGTGCCTTCTTGCTCAAGTATCAAGGCACCATCCACCATCCGCTGCTTGCGCAGGGGGTTTAGGACGAATTACCGGGGTTGCTGTAAGGAGCTGATTGTGGCCGCCCGGATGGTTTGAGCTCGCCGGTGAGCGATTTGAGGTTTGACGCCACGTTGCGGAGCTGAGTTTCGTGCATACGGCGGTGTACTGTCGGGGTGTGGCGGGTGAAATGAGTGACGTGGTGGCGTGGGTGTGGCCGGTGGAGATGAGCGGGGCTGTGCCGATGCCTGCGCGGACATAGCTTCCTTGCCTGAAAGGGGGTATGCGGACCTAGTCGGTTAGGCCCGGTAGTGGTTCTTGCGGTGGCGCTCGGACCGGTGGCGCATGAATCAGTGGCAGTTGTGCATCGTGAGGCGCCAGATGCGCGAGAATGCGTTTGATGGCCGCGTGTCTTCGATGCTGGCGATGACCTTGAGTGCCCCACCGCAGCGTTGGCAGGTTTCGATGTCGATTCGGAACACGCGTTTGAGGCGCTTTGCCCAGGTCATGGCGGGGTGTCGTTGAGCGCGTGTTTTGAGCACGTCGTTGCGGGCGCGCCGGCCGCGCGGGGCCGGCGTCACCTGTGCACGCAGCGTGCTGTTGGGTGCAAATACGCACTTACGATGAATCGGTCTGTCTTCGTGCGCTCCAGGAGCGTGGTTCACCGCTGTTCAAATACCTCGCGGGCTCAACCTGAAACAAAACGGTACAGCGCTTGCAGCCCGGCTCAGGGTATGTGGAACCGAATGAGGTTCACACGCGGTTTCGGCACCAGCGCGGCCGGGGCGACGGCGATCATGACGATGACGACAGCGACCGCCATCGCGACGGACGCTGGTCATGGTCGAGGCGTTGATCCTGGTCGGTCGGCGTTGATCTGACCTGCTCAAACGGGGGAAGGGAACGAAGACGGCTCCCTTTCCCCCGTCTCCTTTTTTGGTCGCGGCATTTGCCGCGTCTTGCGCCGCAACCTCGGAGGCAGACAGGTCCGCGGTCGCGGCCCGGCCATTTCAGGGCCACGATAGTGGACGCAACGCTTGACTGTTCTGTTCGGCTGTCGACGGGGAGAGAGGGCGGCCCTCTCCCGTCTTTCTTCCACACCGGCGAGCGCTCAGCGCTGCGCGCGTTCGCGGGGAACCCGTCCCTCCTCCAGAATCACCGTGCCGATGTCGTCGCCGAGGATCTCCCAGCGGCTCGAGTCCCGGCGCCGGTTGGGTCCGAAGGAGTAGACGAAGATCCGCCTCGCCCGGTCCTTTTGGGCGCAACGGTGCCGCACCCAGTAGGGCGAGTTCCAAGGGTCGATGAAGAACGCCGCCCGCTCCTGCGGTAGGCCCTGCGCGGTGAGGCCGACGAAGCTGCCCCGCCGCAAATAGTCCTTATCGTAGTGCTGGACGAAGGTATAGACCCGCTTGTGCAGGCCGCAGGCGGTGGCCGGATGCCCGCCGTTGCGCCGGGCCATGGCCACGAAGTCCTGCTTGAGGGCCTGCGTCTCCGCTCTCGCCGCCGCGACGCTCTCGGGATGCGCGGCGCGTTGCATCCGTGTAAGCCCGGCCTGGCCGACGCCGAGCCCGATCACCGCCAGCCATGCGACGACCAGGGGCCCCAGCCGGCGCATGAGCTTTTCGGCAGCGGCGCCGTCCTGCCGGAAGCTCCGGATGCCCTCCAAAGCACAGAACAGGAAACCGAGGCCCAGCATCAACTCGACCAGCTCGCCGGAAAACCGCCAGGGGTAGACCTGGTAGGTGAAGAATGCGGCGAGGAAAGCCGGGATAAGCTGTGGCGGAGGCGGTACCACGGCGAGACGCGAGATCAGCTGCCCCATCGCCGGGACCAGGCCGGCGAGCGGTAGGAGGACACCGTAGCCCAGGATCACGCTTTTGAGCGCGAGCTTTCGCAAGGTCCCCTGAACCACGTTGTGGATGTTGAATTCCTGTTGGTAGTTGTGCGCCAGGAAATAACTCGGCGGGCGGTAGCCGAGCAGCCGCTGGCCCCAGGAGATCTCCTCCAGGGCGACGAACAGGCAGAACAGGCCGACGCCGAACAGGAACCACGGCAGGGCACCGGTGGCTCGGCGTTGCCCGCGCGCGGCCGCCACAAACCCCCCGGCCGCGACCAGAAACGCCCAGAAGGTGGCCCATTCCAGGTATTCATCCTCCTGAACGCTCAGATAGTAAGAATCGGGGTCCAGGGCATTCAGCGCGGCGGCATAGCCGACGACGACGAAAACCAGCAGATTGGCGACGAGGGTCGCCGCGATCCCCATGGGTCGCACCGGTCCGCGCGCCGCCTCGGGCTCAATTGCCTGCCTGTCCATGGCGCGATTCCGTCCTCGCCGATGGGTCGTTATTCATGCTCGCGACATCGCTGCGTATGGGTTCGTCACAGAAGCTATCGGACACCGGTCCGGTTGACGCCCTCCTGCATCGCCCACCTTCGGCTGACCAGTGAACGCGTGCTCTTGCGTCTGCGAGACAAATTGAATTCCGATGCCGCCATGAGTGGCTGCGCGAACGGTAGTCATATTGTGGCGCCCAGAGTGTAAATGGGATCCGCTCATCAGCAAAGGGTGTCTGTGGCGAATTCGAGCTTTGTAACAAAAACCCCTCGGAATCCAAGTCTTGTCACCAGCATTACAATCGCTACGATGAGTACGCAATGCGCGAACTGGTTATCCTACTTGTCCAGCTCATCACTACGGTCGCTCGGTTGATTGGCCCCGGCGGTGTCCGCTCAGTAGTCGCCGAATCGTTGCTGGTGAAACACCAACTCCTAATTATCAATCGATCCCGAGGCTGGGCGCCCAATCTCCGTAGATCGGATCGCATCATAGCTGGGATTTGTGCAATGCTGATGCGCCCGGCGCGCATCGTCCGATCAGCCGTAGTTCTGAGGCCCTCGACGATCCTGGCTTTCCACAACATGCTCAAGAAGCGGAAATACCGCCTGCTCTTTTCGCCGAAACACCGCGGCGAACCAGGCCCCAAGGGTCTATCCCCGGGACTCATCGACGCGACCGTTGAGATGAAACGGCGAAATCCACGGTGTGGCTGCCGCCATATCGCGTAACAAATCACCTACATCTTTGGCGTCGAGATTGACAAGGATGTGGTTCGGCGGATTCTCGCTAAGCATTACCGCCATGGCGCCGGCCACAACGGACCTTCATGGCTAACACTTCTTGGGCACACGAAAGACAGTTTGTGGAGCACCGATCGTTTCTTCTGTGAATCGTTGATCCTTAACACCCACTGGGTATTGGTCATAATGGACCAGTTCACCCGCCGCATCATCGGCTCTGGCGTGCACCCAGGCATCGTTGACGGCCCTATCCTGTGCCGAATGTTCAATGCTGCCGTCGCTGGGCACGGCACCTCGCGATATCTGAGTTCAGACAATGGTCCGTTGTTCGAATTTCATCGATGGAAGGCGAATCTCCGGATCCTCGAGGTCGCGGAAATCAAGACCGTGCCTTCAGTCCCGCTCTCGCACCCTTTCGTCGAGCGACTCATCGGCACGATCCGCAGAGACTATCTGGATCATGTTCCATTCTGGAACGCCACGGATCTCACACGCAAGCTCGTACGCTTTCGGGTATTACAACGGTCACCGTGTCCACGGCTCAGTGGATGGCCTCCCGCCCAGCATAAATGCCGCCGAACCCAGACCGCAAATTGCTCGTCTCGCTGACTATCGCTGGAAGCCGCATTGTCGAGGCTTGTATCAGTTGCCCTTGGCGGCCTGAACCAGAAATTCGCCACAGACAGGCTACACAAATCGCAGCTTGGTGGAGACGGCGGTGTCGCGATACAAAGCGATCATGGGCGGTTCGATGCAAAGTCGCACGATGCCGTCGCAGAAGACGCAGGCCGCACTTGCGTGCGCGGTCTTGAACGCAATGACTCATCTCGGAATGCCCGATGGATGTTGCATTCAGTTCGCGATGCAACAAGGCTCCACATACCACATACTCTAGGCTCGCTGTGAGGCCCTACGGTCGATCTGCGAGCTTCATTCGTTGCCAAGCTTCTTTTTCAACAACTCATTCACCTGCCCCGGATTAGCCTTGCCCTGCGACGCCTTCATCACCTGACCGACGAAAAATCCCAGCACCTTCTGCTTACCGGCACGATACTGCGCCACCTGCTCCGGGTTACCCGCGATGGCCGCATCCACCAGCGCTTCGATTTCGCCTGCGTCGGTCACCTGCTTCAGCCCCTTGGCCTCGATGATGGCGTCGGCTTCCCCTTCGCCACTCCACATGGCGTCGAATACCTGCTTGGCCAGCTTTCCCGACAGAGTTTCGTCGGCGAGGCGTTTGAGCATGCCGCCGAGCAGCTCCGGCGTAACGGGACTTTGACCGATTTCTAGCGCGGCCTTGTTGAGCGCGCCCGCGAGCTCGCCGCTAATCCAGTTGGCGCAGAGCTTGGGGGTGGCACCGGAGATTTCGACCGTGCGCTCGAAATAATCGGCCAGCTCGCGACTCAGGCTGAGGTTCGAGGCATCGTAGGCGTTCAATCCGTAGTGGTCGCAGAAACGCTGCCGCTTGGCGTCTGGAAGCTCAGGTAAGGACGCCCTGATTTCTTCGACGAGCTCGTCTGTGACTTCGACCGGCAGCAGGTCGGGATCGGGAAAGTAGCGATAGTCGTTGGCCTCTTCCTTGCCGCGCATGGAGCGGGTTTCGTTGCCGTCGGGGTCGTAAAGACGGGTTTCCTGGGCTACCTCACCTCCACTTTCCAGAACGTCGATCTGACGCTCGATTTCGTATTCGATGGCGCGCTCGACGAAGCGAAACGAGTTCAGATTTTTGAGTTCGGTCCGAGTGCCGAGCCTGGTATCGCCCTTTTTTCGCACCGACACGTTGGCGTCGCAGCGGAACGATCCTTGCTGCATATTGCCGTCGCAGATGTCCAGGTAGCGTACGATGGAGTGGATTTTGCGCATGTAGGCAATTGCCTCCGCTGCGCTGCGCATATCGGGGTCGGAAACGATTTCGATAAGTGGCGTTCCCGCGCGGTTGAGGTCGATTCCGGTGGCGTCCGGAAAGACATCGTGAATTGACTTGCCCGCGTCCTCCTCCAGATGTGCGCGGGTGACGCCGATTCTTTTTTCGCTCCCTCCATCAATCTGAATCGTGACTTCACCTTTATCGACGATGGGCAGTTCGTACTGGCTGATCTGGTAGCCCTTAGGTAAATCGGGGTAGAAGTAGTTCTTTCTCGCGAACACCGATCGGGGCGAAATCTTGGCCTTGACAGCGAGACCGAACTTGACCGCCATGCGCACCACCTCGGCGTTCAGCACTGGCAGTACCCCCGGCAGGCCGAGGTCCACCGCGCACGCCTGGGTGTTGGGCGCCGCCCCATAAGCCGTTGATGCAGAAGAGAAAATCTTGCTTTTAGTGGAAAGCTGCGCGTGCAGCTCGAGGCCGACCACCGGTTCCCAGTCCATCCCGGGTACCTTTACTCGAACCCCAGCGGGATCCGGGTATGCCAGTCCGTGACCTGCTGATAACGATGGGCGACATTGAATAGACGGGCTTCATCGAAATAGTTGCCGATGATGTGCAGACCCACGGGCATGCTCTCGACGAAGCCCGCAGGAATCGACATCGCCGGGAGTCCGGCGAGGTTTACCGCGTTGGTATAGATGTCGCATAGATACATGGTCACCGGATCGTCGAGTTTTTCGCCGAGTCTAAAGGCGACGCTCGGCGATGTGGGTCCCATCAGCACGTCCGCCTGCTCAAAAGCCCGCTGAAAATCCTCCTTGATTATTCGACGAAGCTGCTGTGCCTTCAGATAGTAAGCGTCGTAGTAGCCGGCGGAAAGCACGTAAGTGCCGATCATGATGCGGCGTTTTACCTCGGCGCCGAATCCTTCGCTGCGGCTTCGCTTGTAGAAGTCCTCCAGCCCTTGTGGGTTTTCGGTACGGTGTCCGAAACGCACGCCGTCATAGCGCGCCAGATTTGATGACGCCTCCGCGGGGGCGACGACGTAGTAGGCTGGTATGGATAGATCCGTGTTCTCGAGATCGACCTCGACGATTCTTGCGCCCATGCGCTGGTAGTCTTCGATCGCCGCTTCAACGCAGGCGCCAACCCGGGGATCCAGGCCTTCGCCGAAGTGCTGCCTCGGCAGCCCGATACGCAACCCGTCTATATCTGCCTCTAGGTTGTCAGTAAATTGCTCTTGATCGCGCGCCAAGCTGGTGGAATCCCGCTCGTCGAAGCCGGCCATGGCGCCGAGCAGAAGCGCCGCGTCGGCCGCGCTCAAACCCATGGCGCCGCCCTGATCGAGACTGGATGCGAAAGCGATCATGCCGTAGCGGGAAACACGGCCGTAAGTGGGCTTGATGCCCGTGATCCCCGTTAGCGACGCCGGCTGGCGGATGGAGCCGCCGGTGTCGGTGCATGTGGCAAGCGGCACCAGTCTTGCCGCTACTGCGGCCGCAGAGCCGCCGGAGGATCCGCCGGGAACGCGGTCCAGCGACCACGGATTGCGCACCGGGCCGTAATAACTGTTCTCGTTTGACGAGCCCATGGCGAACTCGTCCATGTTGGTTTTACCCACCATCACCAAACCCTGATCGCGGCAGCGCTCTACAACGGTGGCGTCATACGGAGCGATAAAGTTGTCGAGCATACTTGATCCGCAGGAAGTGCGAACCCCCAGGGTGCAAAAAAGATCTTTGTGGGCGAGCGGAACGCCGGTAAGCGGCCCCGCTTCGCCGCGGGCGATCAATACGTCAGCACGATCGGCTTCTTTCAGCGCCTGTTCTTGTGTCACGGTGATGAAGGCATTCAGTTCCGGGTTTCTTTCTTCGATCCTTTTCAAAAAATGTACTACAAGCTCGCGGCTGCTCACCTTTTTTTCCCGCAGCGCTTTCGAAAGATCGAATACTGATTTGAGGTGCATGTTGGAATTTTTTTTGATTTCTTAGTGCGTATCCAGCAACAGGCAATAGCCACGTGCGCGCTGCAGCAGCCAATGCAGTGCGACCGTTGAAAGGGTTTGAAAAAGGATCACTCGATGACCTTTGGAACGAGGTAGAGTCCGTCGCTCACCGCGGGTGCAATCTTCTGAAACGCCTCCCGCTGGTCGATCTCCTTCACCACGTCGGGGCGAAGCCGCTGGGTGCCGTCGAGCGGGTGCGCCATGGGCACCACAGCGGAGGTATCCACGGCGTTCATGCGATCCACCAGCGCGAGGATGTTGGAAAGCTCGTCCGCGTAGCGTTCGACCTCGGCGTCGGCGACGCCCAGTCGGGCCAGGTGGGCGATCTTGAGAACGTCTTCCCTGTTCAGGCTCAAAGCTTCGAAGGACGGTTAGAAATCGGGCTTAACTACCTAAAATAGTTGCTGATATGGGTACCCACTGCTACATTACAATGGATTAAGGGGGGCCATCATTGCTGTGTCCGTTCGCTCCCGCGAGGCGGGTTTCGGCGCGAGCCGCCGGGAAATTATACTCGCCGGTTTGCGGCAATGGTAATGCGCATCGAAACAGGCATGAGGGACTATGTTCAAGAGAATCCGCGGGCTTTTTTCCAATGACCTTTCGATAGATCTGGGTACCGCCAACACCCTCATCTACGCCCGGGGCAAGGGCATCGTCCTCAACGAGCCGTCGGTAGTGGCCATCCGCCAAGAACGCGGGCCGGGCGGGGCCAAGAACATCGCCGCGGTGGGCAAAGGCGCCAAGAGCATGCTCGGGCGCACCCCCGGCAACATCCAGGCGATCCGACCGCTCAAGGACGGCGTGATTGCGGATTTCACGGTGACGGAGAAAATGCTCCAGCACTTCATCCGCAAAGCCCACGAAGCCAGATTCCTGAGACCGAGCCCGCGCGTGCTGGTGTGCGTGCCCTGCGGATCCACCCAAGTAGAGCGACGCGCGATCCGTGAGTCGGCCGCCGGAGCGGGCGCGCGCGAAGTCTATTTAATCGAGGAACCCATGGCCGCCGCCATCGGCGCCGGCATGCCGGTGAGTGAAGCCAGCGGCTCCATGGTGCTGGATATCGGAGGTGGCACCACCGAGGTGGCGGTGATCTCGCTCAACGGTATCGTCTACTCGGAATCGGTGCGCATCGGCGGCGACCGCTTTGACGAGGCCATAATCAACTATATCCGGCGCAACTACGGCACCCTCATCGGCGAGGCGACTGCGGAACGGATCAAGCACGAAGTTGGATCCGCCTATCCGGGCAACGAGGTTAAAGAAATCGAGGTGCGGGGCCGAAATCTTGCAGAGGGCATACCGCGCAGCTTCGTGCTCAACAGCAACGAGATCCTCGAATCGCTGCAGGAGCCGCTCGCCGGCATCGTCAGTGCGGTAAAGACCGCGCTTGAGCAGACCCCGCCCGAGCTCGGCGCAGACGTCGCCGAGCGGGGCATGGTCCTCACCGGCGGTAGCGCACTGCTCAGGGACATCGACCGGCTGCTGATGGAGGAAACGGGTATTCCTGTCATCATCGCCGAAGACCCGCTCACCTGCGTCGCGCGTGGAGGTGGACGCGCATTGGAGATGGTCGACGAGAAAGGCGTCGACGTATTCGCGACGGAATAAGTCTTGGCACCCATCGGAGATTGATTACGCTTTAGCGACGGAGCTTTGCCATTAATCCGATAAAGCCGCTCTTTTTTCGTCGTCCCTCGGCCTTGGTGCGGCTGATCGCGGTGTCAGTCGTTTCAATTGCGCTGATGACGGCCGACCACAAGGGCCGCCACCTGGAATCCCTTCGCGGCGTCCTTGCAACAATCGTCTATCCGCTGCAGTACTCGGTGGATCTGCCGATTCAGGTCGGCACCTGGCTGGCCGAGACGGTGACCTCCCGTTCGGAGCTCTTGGGTGAAAACTATCGCCTGCGGCGGGAAAATTTGCGCATCCATTCGCGTCTGGAAAAATACGCCGAGCTGGAAGCGGAGAATCGCAGGCTCAGGAGCCTGCTGGACTCCTCCATCAAGGTGGGTGACAGGGTGCTGATCGCCGAGCTGCTGTCCGTGGACATGGATCCCTTCGCGCGCCGCATCGTCCTCAACAAGGGTACGCGACACGGCGTTTATTCCGGCCAGTCGCTGATCGACTCCAACGGGGTCATGGGACAGGTCGTCCAGGCGGGGCCCTTTTCCAGCAACGCGCTTCTGATTACGGATCCGAGTCACGCCCTGCCAGTGCAGGTTCATCGCAGCGGCTATCGCGCCGTGGCCGTCGGCACCGGACCGCAAAACCTGCTCGAGCTGCTCCACATTCCGAATAACGCGGATCTCAGAGTTGGCGATCTGCTGGTCACCTCCGGCCTAGGCAGACGCTTTCCGTCGGGCTATCCGGTGGGACACATCATCAGCGTCGAGCGCGACCGCGGCCGTCCTTTCGCTTCGGTCAAGGTCGAGCCCACGGCAAGGCTGGAGCGGAACCGCGAAGTGCTCTTGGTTTGGCCCGCGGAAGGCGGCGAGGCCTCCGACGGCGTCAACCCCGGAGGGATGATTCCATGAGCCAGCACAAACAGCGCGGCAACTGGGTCATAGTCATGAGCTTCGTCGTCGCCCTGATGCTGATGGCGCTGCCGATGCCCGACTGGGCGGGGATCTGGCGACCGGCTTGGGTCGCCCTGGCGCTCATTTATTGGTGCATGGCGTTGCCCGCGCGGATCGGCATTATGGTGGCTTTCATCCTGGGTATTCTTCTCGACGTGCTGTCCGGCACTTTGCTGGGACAAAACGCGCTGGCGCTGAGCGTGGTCGCGTTCATCACGCTCCAGTTCTATCAGCGGGTCCGGGTGCTGCCTCTATGGCAGCAGGGGGTGACCGTCTTCGGACTCGCTTTCATTCATCAGGTGCTGATCCTTTGGATTAACGGTATTCAGGGAATGCCCGTGTCCTTTTCCGCGTACTGGGCGTCGCCGCTCATCAGCATGGTTCTTTGGCCGTGGATATTCGTCGTGTTGCGTGATCTGCGGCGCAAGTATCAGGTCGCCTGATTCCCGTGGCTCACGCGGGGAATACGTTGGTCCGAGTCGGCGACAGCCAGCGCGCAGTTAGACATAGCGCGCCCGGCAGGCTGGTTCCGTCACCGTGAGACCGATTCTCACAATCAAGGATATCGCCCAGGAGGCGCAGCTCATTAGGGCCCGCGTGGTCATCTGTTGCGTCCTAATCGCCTGCATGTCGGTAATTATTCTGGCGCGATTGTTTCAGCTCCAGGTCATCGACTACCAGCATTTCGCAACCCTTTCCGAGGACAACCGAGTCAAAATCGTTCCCGTGGCTCCTACCCGCGGCCTGGTTTTCGACCGCAACGGCACCGTCATTGCGCAGAATGTTCCAACCTACAGCCTCGAAGTGGTGCCCGAGGCGGTGGAGGATATCGATGCGCTGATCGCAGATCTGGGGCGAATCATCCCCATCTCCGAGGACGACGAGACTCGGTTTCGCGAGCTGCTAAAGAAGAAGCGCCGATTTGACAGCCTTCCGCTTCGCTACCGACTGAACGAGGAGGAAGTCGCGAGATTCTCGGTCAATCGCCACCTTTTCCCCGGCGTCGACGTACAGGCGCGGCTGAGTCGAGACTATCCGCTGGCAGAAATTAGCTCGCATTTCATCGGTTACGTAGGACGCATCAATGAGGAGGAGCTTCAGAACATAGATACGTCTAACTACCGCGCCACGGCCCATATTGGTAAGACCGGCGTGGAGCAGGCGTTCGAGGATCTGCTGCACGGAACCGTGGGTTATCAGCACGTGGAGACCAACGCCCAGGGTCGAACGCTGCGGATCTTACAGCGCAAGGATCCTATTCCCGGGAGCAGTCTTTACCTCACTATAGACGTGGGCCTACAGGCGGTCGCCGAGCAGGCGCTGGGAGAAGAGAACGGAGCGGTGGTCGCTATCGAGCCGGCCACCGGCGACGTTCTGGCGCTGGTCAGCGTTCCCACCTACGATCCGAATCTTTTTGTCGACGGTATCGACGAAGCGGCCTATGGCAAGCTCATCGGATCCCCCGACAGGCCGCTCTTCAACCGTGCCATCAACGGCCAGTACCCACCGGGCTCTACCGTGAAGCCGTTTTTCGCCCTGGCGGGGCTCGAATACAATCTGGAACAAGCGCACGAGTCAGTGTACTGCAACGGCTATTTCCGGCTGCCGGGAAAGGAGCGTCGTTACCGGGACTGGAAGAAAGGCGGGCACGGTAAGGTAGACCTGAATCGGGCCATCGTAGAGTCGTGCGACGTCTATTTCTACGTGCTGTCCCAAAATCTGGGCATCGAGCGCATGCATAACTTCATGATCCAGTTCGGATTCGGCAGCCCAACCGGTATCGATCTCAGGGGAGAAAGCGACGGCTTGATGCCCTCGCCCAAATGGAAGCGTCGCAGCCGCAATCAGCCGTGGTATCCGGGAGAAACTTTGATCACGGGAATAGGCCAGGGCTTCATGCTGGCGACGCCGCTGCAGCTTGCTTCCGCCACGGCTACCCTGGCGATGCGAGGATTGCGGCTCAAGCCGGAGGTGCTGCTTCGGAGGGTGGACCCCACCACCTTGGAGCCGATTGAACATGACCCCGATCCGGCCGCGATTATCGAGCACGGTTCGGCAAAAAACTGGGACGACATCCTGGAGGCCATGAGACAAGTGGTTCACGGCCCGCGGGGTACGGCGCGGCGGATCAGTATCGGCGCCGCTTACCAGATGGCGGGCAAGACCGGCACCGCGCAGGTGTTCAGCGTCGGGCAGAACGAGGAGTACGAAGAGGAGGAAGTCGACAAACGACTGCGGGACCACGGGCTCTTCATCGCCTTTGCGCCCGTGGACAAGCCACAGATCGCGGTGGCGGTGGTCGCGGAAAACGGAGGCAGCGGCAGCCGCTCGGCGGCGCCAATTGCGAGAAAGGTGATTGACTATTACCTCGATAGCGTAAAAGAGCGAGGTCCCGATGACGGCTCAATGCTGACCGCGGAGCGGTCCGAGGCCGCGAGCCAGAGCCAGGTGCGTTGAGCATGCGCCACACGTTATGGTTCTTTAACTGGATGCGAAGCTTTCGATCCTGCTGCGCTTGAACCGCTGACGAACGATGCAGGAAACACGTACCCTATCGCAGCGCCTTCACCTGGATCTGCCGCTTCTCATTGGCTTGGCGACGCTATCTTGCATCGGCCTGATGGTTCTCTACAGCGCAGGCGAAGAGTCCACCAGCACCGTGATTCGCCAGGCCGTCCGCTTGCTCGTTGCCTTCAGCGTGATGCTGGCGGTTGCCCAGATCAATCCCCGTCATTTATTTCATTGGTCGCCCTGGCTTTACCTGGCCGGACTGGGTTTACTGGTAGCGGTGCTTTACGTCGGCGACGTGGCGCAGGGAGCGCAGCGATGGTTGCGTCTTGGGCCGGTTAACTTTCAGCCTTCGGAGCTCGCCAAGCTGACAGTGCCGATGATGGTGGCGTATTTTTTTGCCGAGCGAACCTTGCCGCCCCGGACGCTGCAGGTGTTCGTGGCTGCGCTCATCACCATTGTGCCCACGTTCCTCATTGTGCGACAACCCGATCTCGGCACCGCGCTTCTAATCGCGTGCTCCGGCGGATTCGTGCTTTTCCTGGCGGGTATGCGATGGAGACTGATACTTGGCCTGGTCCTCCTCCTGGCGGCGAGCGCGCCGGCCATGTGGCAAGTGATGCACGATTACCAGCGCCGTCGGGTGCTTACCTTCCTCGATCCGGAGCAGGATCCCCTGGGGTCTGGCTACCATATCATCCAGTCAAAAATCGCCATCGGTTCTGGTGGCGTATACGGCAAGGGGTGGCTGAACGGCACCCAGAGCCAGCTGGATTTCCTCCCCGAGCGGTCCACGGACTTCGTATTTGCCGTCTTGAGCGAGGAATTCGGACTGCTCGGTGTCGCGCTTTTGCTGGCGGTCTATCTTTTCGTCGTCTTCAGGGGGCTCTACATCGCCACCCAGGCCCAGGATTCGTTTGGTCGCCTGCTCGGCGGCAGCTTGATCCTCACGTTTTTCATCTACGTTTTCGTTAACGTGGGAATGGTCAGCGGCATGCTTCCGGTGGTGGGCCTCCCGCTACCGCTCATCAGTTATGGCGGCACATCGCTGGTCACCGTGATGGCGGCCTTCGGCGTGCTGATGTCGATCCACACGCATAGAAGACTTTTGTCGAATTGAATTGGAGTGATTCGTAGTGGTGGGAAGTTGCGCAAAATCCATGAGCTTGGCCTGTGTCATTCGGTCGATATTCTGCTCGTCGTTCTTGATAATGATCTCCGCTTGCACCAGCGCAGCGACCGTTGATGCCCATCAGCGCGTTTCACTGGATGAATCGACGGAAATCGCTCCCTTCGTCGAGGAGATGGAGAGACGTCACCGTTATCCGCCTTCTGAGCTGAGGGAGATTCTCGCCCAGGCTCAAGTGCTGCCCAAAGTGCTCGAGCTGATTTCACGGCCAGCGGAAGCCAAGCCGTGGCACGCGTACCGACCTATTTTTCTCAACGAAGCTCGAATCACCAAAGGGGTCGCGTTCTGGAAGTCGAAGCGAGAGACGCTCGCCAGAGCGCAGTCGGTCTACGGCGTGCCGGCAGAAATCATAGTCGCCATCATCGGCGTGGAAACGCTTTATGGTGAGCGCGCGGGCCGGATACGGGTGCTTGATTCGCTGGTTACCCTCGGCTTCAGGTATCCAAAGCGGGCCAAGTTTTTCCGCGCCGAGCTGCAGCAATTTCTTCTGCTCTCTCGAGAGGAAAGCCTCGACCCTTTGGTGGTCAAGGGCTCCTACGCGGGCGCCATGGGCGTACCCCAGTTTATCGCCAGCAGCTACCGGCGCTATGCGGTGGACTTTGACGGTGACGGTTCCCGTGACCTTATCGACAACACTGAGGACGCCATCGGAAGCGTGGCGAACTATCTCAGCAAGCACGGTTGGAGAGCCGAAGGAGGCATAGCGGTTCCCGCCTCGGTCAGAGGGGACGGCTACAAGGTGCTGCTTAAGAAGGGGTTGAACCCTGAAATTCCGCTTCAAGACCTCGACGCACATGGGGTGAATATGGTGAACGATGTGCCCGCCGATTCACGCGTCGCTTTACTCGAACTGGACCTTGCCAATGGCAGCGAATATTGGGTGGTGCAGCGTAATTTCTACGCGATTACTCGTTATAACCACAGTCCGCTCTACGCCATGGCGGTGACCCAGCTGGCGAAGGAAATTCGAACCCGGTACTTGGCGCAGGCCGGCTGAGACGATGCAGGCAGTTCCGTCGTTCCTTGTCGAGTGCACCTGTCGCGGGGCACTGCTGATGGTCATGCTATTGGCTGCAGGCTGCAGCGGCTCGCCAATAAAAGACGGACCGCCGCCGGGTTCTCCCCAGCTTGGACACATAGCGGACGCTGTACCGAAGGCCGAGCCGCGCAGCCGTTACGGCAACCCCAAGACCTACGTGGTTCACGGCAAGCGCTACCACACTCTTGGCAGCAGCCGCGGCTACGTGGAGCGCGGAATCGCTTCTTGGTACGGACGAAAGTTTCACGGACGCAGGACCTCCAGCGGTGAGAAGTTCGACATGTACGCGATGACGGCGGCCCACAGGAATCTGCCGCTGCCGACTTATGTTCAGGTGACCAACCTCAAGAATGGGCGCCAGGCGGTGGTGCGGGTAAATGACCGCGGTCCCTTTCATCCCAACAGGATTATCGACCTCTCGTACGCTGCCGCGATCAAGCTCGGCATCGTCGGTAAGGGTACTGGTTTCGTCGAGGTCCGCGCCGTGGGTCCAGCGAGCGAGCAACTCGCGGCCCGGGCGGCGCCGCGCCCGGCGGCCGTGGTTCCGGCTGAGCCGGTGCGCTCGCCGGAATCTGGCCGGGTGACGAACGGTGTGCCTGCGCTACCGACCGCGCGGCCAAGGGCAACGACGGTTCGACTTTATCTGCAGGCGGGCGCGTTTTCCGACCGCGCGAACGCGCAGCGCTTGAGCCAACGGATGCGGCCCGTCGCCGGAAAGCTGGTCTATGTCAGTCCCATCATTGTAGATGGTACGCCGCTTTACCGAGTACGTATCGGGCCGCTACCCGACGTAGTCAAAGCGGATCAGCTGACAAACCGCATCATCGCTATGGGTATGGAAGCGCCGCGAATCGTGCTCGAGTAGCTGCAATTCGGGAAGTGCTTCGGCGATCTGGTAAACTTGCGTCCGTCGCAGAATAAATGTGACTGAGTGCTGCCTCGCGGCAGACGCGCAGTCAGCCTATGCGCCGTCACGACCGACTTCAACATGTCGTCGATTTTTAACCAAACAAGCAGTGCCATGATATCGAAACTGACTTTGTTCCTTTTGCAAGGATTTGTCATTGTTTGCACCATGCTGCTGCCATTCGGCACGGCCTTGGCGGCGATTGTGCCCGATGCGCCGAGCATTGGCGCACGCGCCTACATTCTGCGGGACTTCGACAGCGGCCGGGTGCTCGCCGAAGTGAACGCCGACGAGCGCATGGAACCCGCGAGTTTGACCAAGATAATGACCGCCTACGTGGTGTTTGAAGAGCTCAAGCAAGGGAACATCAGCATGCAGGATAAGGTGCGGGTGAGCGAAAAGGCGTGGCGCATGGGCGGCTCGAAGATGTTCATCGAGGTGGATACCAAGGTGAGCATAGAAGACCTGCTCAAGGGCTTGATCATCCAGTCCGGCAACGACGCCAGCGTGGCTTTGGCGGAATTCATCGCTGGAGACGAGGGCGCTTTTGCCGACCTCATGAATCAGTATGCCGTTCGACTCGGCATGACCGGCAGCCATTTTGTCAATGCCTCGGGGCTTCCCGATCCCGAGCATTACACTACGGCGCGGGACTCGGCCACGCTGGCGGCCGCCATGATCCGGGATTTTCCTGAGCTTTACAAAATGCACGCGGTG
This sequence comes from uncultured Gammaproteobacteria bacterium, assembly GCA_947258715.1. Classification (GTDB taxonomy): domain Bacteria; phylum Pseudomonadota; class Gammaproteobacteria; order HK1; family HK1; genus CAMYJH01. The sequence continues at coordinate 266,451 of CAMYJH010000002.1, read as the reverse complement.
AAAGAGTACGAGTACAACGGAATCGTGCAGCACAACCGCAACAAGCTACTGTGGCGGGATGAGAGCGTTGACGGGCTGAAAACCGGATATACTGAATCCGCCGGTTACTGTCTGGTCACGTCGGCCGAGCGCGACCAGATGCGGCTTATATCCGTGGTGATGGGCTCCGAAAGTGAGCGCAGCCGGGCGCGTGAAAGTATTGCGCTTTTGAGTTATGGCTTTCGATTTTTCGAGACTCACCGCCTTTATGGCGCGCTGGAACCGTTGACGGAGGTCCGTATTTGGAAAGGGGAGATCGAAAAACTTGGCATAGGTCTTGCCCGCGACCTTTACGTTACGGTTCCCAGAGGCCAGTACGAGAAGCTGAACGCTAAGATGGAAATCGACAGCAAGGTCGTGGCTCCGGTGACGAAGGGTGAAGCCCGCGGCACGCTGGAGGTGACCCTTGGCGGGGAGCAGATCGCGCAGCGACCGCTGGTAACACTGGCTCCGGTGGCGGAGGGTGGACTCTGGCGCAAGGTCAGCGACCAGGTTCGCTTACTTTTTCATTGACAACGGTGACGCGCTTGGGTGCGCCGCATTCTCCTGGAGAATTGGCTAAATGAGTACCGCTTATTTCAAGGGAGATTTTATGCCTTTGGAGGCGGTGCGCGTTTCGCCGCTGGACCGTGGGTATCTCCTGGGCGATGGAGTGTATGAAGTAGTGCCGGTCTACGGCGGGCGTATGTTCTGCACCGACGCGCACCTTGATCGCCTGGAGCGAAGCTTGGGCGCCATCGCGATGAAGTCCCCCCTGAGCCGAAGCGCTTGGGTAGATATGCTCGATACACTCATCGCCCGCAATGGCGGCGGCGAGCAATCCCTGTATTTCCAGGTGACCCGCGGCGAGGCGCCGCGCAACCACGCTTTCCCGCAAGCGCCGAGACCGCTGGTTTTCGCCATGAGCAAGCCCGGGCACAGACGAGCTTACCCGGAGCCCATGCCCGCCGTGACCAGAAACGACAATCGCTGGGGTCGCTGCGATATCAAGGCCATCGCTCTGTTGCCCAACGTGCTGCTTCGTCAGGAGGCCGTTTCCGCGGGGGCCGGGGAAGCGATTCTGTTGCGCGACGGTCTGGTGACCGAAGGCGCGGCAAGCAACGTCTTCGTGGTTGCCGATGGCGTTTTAATGACGCCGCCGAAGAGCTCGAAGATACTTGCCGGCATTACCCGCGACGTCACCCTGGAGCTGGCGTCGGCGGCGGGGATCCCGTGTGAAGAGTGCGACATTTCCGAGGCGGCGCTGCGCTCGGCGGACGAAATTTGGGTGACCAGCTCAACAATGGAAATCACACCGGTGTCACGTCTCGACGGTCGGCCTCTGATCGGCGGCGCGCCGGGACCGCTGTGGCAACAAGTCTTCGAGCGTTTTCTCGCGTTCAAGAGCGATTTTGCCAAAGCGCTTGGTGAGACGATTGCCTGAAACGGAGCTCGCGCCGGGCGGGCCGACAACTTGAGCGCGCCGTCACTCATCGTTCGTCGCTTCGGCGTCCTCGACTACCACCCGGTGTGGCAGGCCATGCGCGCCTTGGTGGCGGCGCCGGATGCTCTCGCCGACGACGAAATCTGGTTCCTCGAGCATCGGCCGGTATTTACCCTCGGCCAGGCCGGGCGCCGCGAGCACCTTCGCGACCCAGGGGGCATCCCGGTGGTCGCTTCGGACCGCGGCGGCCAGGTGACCTACCACGGCCCCGGTCAGCTTGTTGCTTACCTGATAGTCGACCTCAAGCGCCGCTCCCTCGGGGTGAAGCGGCTGGTTCACGGGCTGGAGCAGGCGGTCATCGATCTGCTGGGGGCGTCGGACATCGAAGCTGTCCGCTGGAATGGGGCGCCTGGGGTGTACTTGGGGGGCAAAAAGCTCGCTGCCATCGGCCTTAGGATCCGCAATGGTTTCAGCTATCACGGACTCGCCGTTAACGTGAACGGCGACTTGGGGCCGTTCAAACGCATAGATCCTTGTGGCTATGCCGGTCTAGAAGCGACCCGCCTCAAGGATCTGGGTCTCGACTGGTCGGTGGCCGAAACCGCGACTCGCCTGCTGCCTTATCTCGCCGCCCAGCTCGGCTGCCCCGCGGAATCCATCGTGCTGGATCATAAGACCACGCTGGGGGATATTTGCGGCCCGTCGCCGCCCCACGCTGGCCGTAACATTGTGGTGGGGGCCGACGGGTGATGCTCGATGCGTCGACGCCGGCCACGGCGCGCTAGCTCTGCAACCGATGCTGAGGTTCCTGGCCTCGAGAATTTTAAGCGCCTTGGTGGTGGTGGCGGGCGTCGCCTGCCTGGTTTTTCTGCTCATCCATCTGGTTCCCGGGGACCCGGTGGAGGTGATGCTGGGAGAGTCGGCGCGTCCGGCGGACCGAGAGGCGCTGCGCCAGGCGCTGGGGCTGGACAAGCCGATTCCGGTGCAGCTGCTGGAGTATTTCGAAGGCCTTGGGTCCCTGGATCTCGGCGAGTCCCTGCACTCTAAACGGCCTATTGTCGACATTTTGGCTGAACGCATCCCCGTCACCGCGCAGCTTGCCCTGGCCGCGCTGCTGGTGGCCGTGGCCTTGGCGATACCGCTCGGCATCATCGCCGCGGTGAGACCGCGGAGCGGATACGATGCCGGTGCCATGGTGTTTGCCGTCCTCGGCGTCTCGATCCCGAACTTTGTCATGGGCCCGCTGTTGATTCTGGTGTTTTCCTTCTGGCTCGGCTGGTTTCCGGTGAGTGGAAAGGAAGGCTTCGGCTCGTTGATTCTGCCCGCACTGACTTTGGGCACCGCCATGTCGGCGATCTTGGCGCGCATGGTGCGCTCTTCGCTGTTGGAGGTGATGCGCGAGGACTATATCCGCACCGCGCGGGCGAAGGGCTTGGGTGAGTTTCAGGTCATTACCCACCACGCAATGAAGAACGCCACGCTGCCGGTGATCACCATTCTCGGACTGCAGCTGGGTACGCTGTTGGGTGGGGCGGTGATCACGGAAATCGTATTTTCTTGGCCGGGGGTGGGGCAGCTCACCATCGAATCGATTCAAAACCGCGATTATCCCGTACTGCAGGCCTGCGTGCTGGTGATCAGTCTCGCCTACGTCGTGGTCAATACCCTCACGGACGTCTTTTACGCCTGGGTGGATCCGCGAATTCGTATCGGTGAATCGGCATGACTAGGGTGTGGTTGCCGGCGATGTTATTGCTCGCTTGGCTGGCGGCAGCCCTGCTGGCGCCGGTTCTGCCCCTCGACCCGAACCAAGTACAGCTGCCCAAGGTGCTCGAAGGCCCCGGAGCCGGCGCCTGGCTTGGCCACGACGAGCTGGGCCGTCCGCTGCTGGACCGCATCATCGCCGGGGCGCGAACCTCGCTGCTGGTCGCGCTGTCCGTGGTCGCTATATCCATTCTCGTCGGGACCATCATCGGCATGATCAGCGCCTGGCTGGGCGGATTCTGGGACCATCTCGTGGTGCGGCTCATCGATGTGTTCCTGGCCTTTCCCGGGATACTGCTGGCGATTGCGCTGGCCGGCATTCTCGGCCCTGGGATCGAGAACGTGGTGTTCGCTCTCGCCGCCGTGGGCTGGGTGGGATTTGCCCGCCTGGCGCGCGCACAGACGCTTTCTTATCGTCACCGCGAGCACGTGCTCGCCGCCGTGGCCATGGGCAGCGGAACCACCCGCATTCTTTTCCGCCACGTGTTGCCGCTAATCGCCGCGCCGCTGATCGTGGAGGCGACCTTCGGCCTCGCCGGCATCATTGTCGCCGAGGCGGGCCTGTCGTTTCTGGGACTGGGCGTGCAGCCGCCGGACGCATCATGGGGCAGCGTGATCCGGGCGGGCACGCGTTACATGCTGGTGGCGCCGCATCTGGTGGTGTTGCCATCCCTGGCGCTGATGCTGGTGGTGCTGTCGGTGAACATGCTTGGTGACAGCCTGCGGGATCGACTTGACGTCAAAAACACGCGCCTGGCATGAAGTCGCGGCGCGGCCGGCGGTTAAGCGGCAGAATGTGTTTGGTTAAGCCCTGAGAAAATACCTCCTACCCATGTCTTTAGGACCCGTGATGCTGGACCTCGAGGGACCCGAGCTGACCCCGGAAGATGTGGAGCTGCTGCAGGCCCCTCAGGTCGGCGGCGTCATCCTGTTCAGCCGCAATTATCACGATCCGGAACAGCTCACCCGGCTCATCGACAGCATTCACGCGGTGCGGCAACCGAAGCTGCTCATTGCCGTCGATCATGAGGGGGGCCGGGTGCAGCGCTTTCGCGAAGGTTTTACCCGCCTCCCGCCGGCGGCGGCCTTCGGTGAGGTCCATAATCGGGACCCTGGCCGCGCCTGCCGCCTGGCGTCAATGAACGGCTGGCTCACGGCCTCAGAGCTGCGCGCTTCGGGCCTGGACTTCAGCTTCTCCCCGGTGCTTGACCTACGCAGCCGGGCCAGCGATGTCATTGGTGACCGAGCCTTTCACACTGATGTGGATGCGGTGGTGAATTTGGCCCGGGCCTACATCAGCGGCCTGAAGCGCGGCGGCATGGCCGCCGTTGGCAAGCATTTTCCCGGGCACGGAAGCGTCAAAGGGGACTCTCATCTGGCCACGCCCTGCGACCATCGGGATCTGGAGACGGTACAGATGTCAGATCTGCGGGTTTTCGAGCGAATCATCGCTGACGGATTGCCCGCCATCATGCCGGCCCACGTGATCTTTGATCGCATGGACAAGAAGCCGGCGGGGTTCTCCCGCTACTGGCTGAAGGAGGTCCTTAGACGACATCTCAAGTTTCAGGGGGCGGTGTTCAGCGATGACCTGGTGATGGCCGGGGCCGCGGTGGCCGGCGACATCGTCGATCGAGGCGCGGCGGCTCTGGAGGCGGGCTGCGACATGCTGTTGGTGTGCAATGACAGGGAAGCCGCGGTGCGCCTTTTGGAGACGGCACCTGAAAGCGGCGATCCCATTCGCAGCGCGAGACTGGCGCGCATGCACGGCCTGCACCAGACCTCCCGCGAGAGCCTGAACAAAAACGAGGCCTACCGCACCGCGGTAGCCGAGATCATCGCCCTCAACCCGGAGCCGGAACTCGATCTCGGCTTCGACGCGCCGGCCTGAGGTTACATCAACGCAGCGTGCCGAACTGGACCGAAATCGATGCCGCCATTTCCACAACCGCTGGTTGTGAGTTTAGAGGGCTGCGACGCCGGCCGCTGGGCGGGGGCTGCATAAACGCCGCGACCGTGGTGGAATCGGGTGAGGCTCGTTACTTCGTCAAAATCAATCGAGCCGAGCGGCTTTGGATGTTCGAAGCCGAAGCGAAAGGCTTGACGGCTCTGGCCGAGACCTCGAGCGTCACCGTGCCGGCGCCGGTGTGCTCGGGGATCTCCGCCGGGGACGCGTTTCTCGTCCTCGAGCACCTTCCCCTGCGGTCGTGCTCAATCGCCTCAGCCGCCGCGCTCGGCGCTCAGCTTGCGGCCCTGCACTCGTCACAGCAACCTTGCTTCGGCTTCGAGTCGGACAACGCCATCGGCTCGACGCCGCAGCCCAACCCGCAGTGCGACAACTGGGTGGAGTTTTTTCGCCGACACCGGCTCGAGTACCAGCTTGGTTTGTCGAACGAAGCGGGTCGCGGCGGGTCAGCGCTTCAGGCCAAAGGGGCGCGCTTGAGCGATCGGCTTGGGGGGTTCTTCGCCGGCTATGCGCCCGCGCCCAGCCTGCTGCACGGGGATCTTTGGTCAGGCAATTATGCCGCGCTCGAAAACGGCGCTCCGGTAATTTTCGATCCAGCGGTTTACTGGGGCGATCGGGAAGCGGATCTGGCGATGACGCAGCTGTTCGGCGGATTTCCGCAGTCTTTCTATGACGCCTATGCCGAGCGCTTTCCGCTGGACCCCGGCTACCGCGTGCGGCGCACGCTCTACAACCTCTACCACGTGCTCAATCACCTTAACCTCTTCGGGTCCGGCTACGCTCGGCAGGCCGAGGATATGATCGACCTTCTGCTGGCCGAACTCGGATAAGGCCGCGATGGACTGATGTCATCTTAACGGCGGCTCAATGAATCGCTGTAGCCATCAGCGAGCGATAGCGCTCGACCAGACGATTTTCGCGGCCCAGCAACTCGAAGATGGAGAGCATGCTTTTCCTCGCCACCTCGTCCCGAAAGCGCTTGTTACGCCGGATGACTTCCATCAGCTGATTCATGGCGTCTTCGTAGTCCTCCTCCAGCACCCTTCGCGCGCTCAGTTTCAGACGGGCGTCCAGGTTTTTTGGATCCTGCTCCACCATGTGCGCCAGCTCTTCAGCCGACGGTGAACCTTTACAAAGAAGGTGAAAGTGCAGCAGGGCAGAAAGACGCTTTGCCCTGTCATCTTGTTGTTTCTCCAGCGGGAGTTCGCGTAGCGTCGCCTCGGCTTTGAGGTAATCGCCATGGGCGATTTCCACCGCCGCCAGATCCAGCTTGAGCCGAGTATTTTCCGGATCTTCAACCACCGCCTTGCGCAACAGCGCCATCGCCTGCTCGGTATTGCCACTACGGAGCAGAATTTCCGCCTCGTTGCTGACCGCGTTCGGCTCCTGTTCAAGGTGGCCAGCGAAAAACTCGCGAAGCTGAATCTCGGGGTACGCGCCGAAGAATTCGTCCACCACTCGAGCGTCCTTGAACAGCTTCACCGTGGGCAGGCTCCGAATGCCCAACGCGCCCGCAAAGCGTTGATTCTGGTCGGTGTTAACTTTAGCCAGGCGGATCTGTCCGGCCAGCGACGTGACCACTTTTTCCAGCACCGGTGTAAGCGCCCGGCACGGGGCACACCATTCGGCCCAGAAATCCACCGCCACCGGGATCTCACGCGAGGCGTCAATGACCTGGGGCTCGAAGGCGTTCTCGTCGACGTCGAATATGAGGGGATGTTGGTGCACTGATGCTATCCGAAGTTTTCCAGGCGCAGTCCCGTTTGCCAACCGGGAGGTGCGAAAACTTGTGGCAACGTTTGCACCAGGTAGAGACTACATGCGGGCAACGGGGGCGGGATTCAATCGGCTGCGGGGATTCAACTAGATTTTGGTACGACGGAGGCGCAACGCGCGGAACTCACATTACGCAGCAGAGCAGGTCGAACTCGATGTCGTCGTCGGTCTGCACGGGACGCGATGCGGAATCCTGAAACTGCATGAATCTGACGCTGAAACGATGGCGGCCCGCGCTTATTTCGGCATAGTACGTCGTCTCCGGGGGAAGAGACACGCGAATCATTTGACAGGGCGTTGCAGTCTCGAGGGTTTTTTGAAAAAAGCCGGCAATCGCAATTTCTCGAGTTTCGGTGGCACTTTCACGCACCAGGCTTAAGATCAGAGCGACCGCTTCGTGAAGCAGGTCAAATGATGACAACCAGGTTCTTAAGTCATGAATTCTCTGCTCGGTCGGTAGCATGAGCCAATAGTGGTACGCGGGGAGGTCGAAGTTACAGGTGCCGGCAGGGATACTGTTGCGCTGTTTGACCGCGTTCAACAGCTCGTTGTAGCGCAACTCGTGTCCTATGACGTTGTCGAATCTCCGCAGCTTCTGCAATATGTTGCGGATATTCTCCAGAATATTCCTAAGCCGGCTTTGGTCGACGTTGGGATTGCGCGATAGAGACTCCAAACGAGTCGCGTATCGCTCCAGTTCGTTAATCAGTTCTTTTTTCAGATCGGCCCTGCTCAACACCGATTGTACGGCGATGACGCACTCCAGCGTGTTGCGGCTGGACCACGGGTCGCCGGAATTGAGGTGAAACTGCGCGCGCTCGAAAAGATGCTCGAGCCGTAGGAATGAACGGATTCGCTCGCTTAAGGGCTGCTCGTAAATTACCCTCTCGCTGGCTGGATCCGGCTTGGGTTGGGCATTCACCGAGATTCCCGAATTGCGACTAATGGCTGATTCTTTCATCTATTGGCCCCTTGCCGCAACACTGCGCGCGATTGTTCGGTAGAACTGATCGAGTTTTCCCACGCGCTCGCACAGATCCTGAAGAGAACCACGGTTTTCGATAACGTCGTCGGCCCGCGTGAGTCGCTGCTCGCGCGGGAGCTGGGCCGACATGATGTCCCTGATCTCCTTTTCCGAACTGCCGTCGCGCTCCACGGCGCGCGCAATCTGAGTAGGTTCGGGCGCGTCCACGACCAGCACCCGGTCAACCATATTAGTCTGCTCAACCTCAAGAAGTAACGGTATCACCAGCACGACATAGTCGTGGTGGAGTTCTGCGATCTGCTCCTGTATTCGTCTGCGGATTTCAGGGTGAAGTAGCTGCTCTAGCACCCGCCGTTTTTCCGGGTCTGCGAACACGAGCTCACGCAGCATTCTTCGATCCAACCGGCCTTCATCATGCAACACCTCGGGCCCGAATTCTTTCACGATGGCGTTCAGCGCGGCTCCCCCCGGTTCTACAACCTCGCGTGCAACCACGTCCGCGTCGATGACAGGAACGCCCAGTTTTTCGAAACATCGGGACACCACAGTTTTTCCACTGGCTATTCCGCCGGTAAGACCCACAACCAGCTGCTTCTTCTTCCGACGGTTCGAATTCGATTGGCTCATATGATCGCAGTGTCAATACACATCAGCCCCGCTGCCAAGATACCAGCCGATTATTCGATCGCCCCAGATGAGACTGATCCAGCCCGCCAGAGCCAGGTAGGGCCCGAAGGGTATCGGTACCTCGCGACCTTGCCCCTTGAACGCCATCAACGATACGCCAACTATTGCGCCCAGCACCGAGGAGATCAAAATGGTCAATGGTAGGCTCTGCCACCCCGCCCAGGCGCCCAGCATCGCCAGAAGCTTGAAATCGCCGTAGCCCATGCCCTCTTTTCCGGTCAACAGCCGGAAAGCCTGATAGACAATCCACAATATGCCGTAGCCGCACATGGCGCCGACGACTGCGTCCCATAGCGGCACCACAACCGCGAAGAGATTAAAGGCCAGCCCTGCCCACAGCATGGGCAGCGTAATCGAGTCGGGTAACAACTCGGTATCCAGATCGATGAAGCTCAAAGCTATGAGTGACCATGTAAGCAGCAATACCGCCAGGGATTGAACGCTGACCCCGAACTGCCAGGCCACCACAAATGACATCGCGCCTGCCAATGTTTCCACCGCTGGATAACGCAAAGGAATACGCCAGCCGCATGCTGCACAGCGGCCGCGTAACAACAGATAACTCAATACGGGAATGTTCTGTAGAGGCCGGATCTGAATTCCGCAGGATGGACAGCGAGAACCCGGACTCGCCAGATCGTAGCGCTCTACGGGCTCGGCGGGCGCGTCGCCGTTGGAGATAAAATCCCGGCACTGCGCGCGCCAGTCTCGCTGCATCATGATTGGAAGGCGATGCACCACGACATTGAGGAAGCTGCCGACCACCAGACCGACCAAAGTCACAAACAGCAAATACATGCCTGGATTGTCCCGCACATAATCGATCAGGAACATGGGTTGAGGGCGAGCGAGTCCTTTCGAAGGGGGTCAAAAACCCTTCGAGAAGCCTCCACGGTATGCGGGTAACGCTTCGGCCGCGGGGCCCGGGGCTAGTCGGCTCAGACCACCTGGCCCATTTTGAAGATCGGAAGATACATGGCGATAACCAGTCCTCCGATAAGCACGCCGAGCACCGCCATGATTATTGGCTCCATCAGGCTGCTCATGGCGTCCACCGCATCGTCGACTTCCTGCTCGTAAAAATCCGCGACCTTGCCGAGCATGGTGTCAATGGATCCAGATTCTTCGCCGATGGCGACCATCTGCACCACCATGTTCGGAAACAGTCCCGTATCGCGCATGGACGACTGAAGCTGCTGGCCGGTGGCGATCTCGTCGCGCATCTTCGTTATGGCGTCGCCGTACACCACGTTGCCGGCAGCCCCGGCAACCGAGTCCATGGCTTCCACCAGCGGCACGCCCGCGGCGAACATAGTGCTCAAGGTGCGCGCAAAACGGGCAATGGTTGCCTTTATGATGATGTCGCCGAAGACCGGCGTCTTGAGAGTAATGCGTTGCACTAGATGCTGGAAAGGAACACTTCGCTTGTTGAACTGTACCAGGCCGACCACGCTGCCTACCGTTGCGAGAAACAGGATCCCGACGTTGTCGACGACAAAATCGGACATGTTGATGACCATCTGGGTCATGGCCGGAAGGTCGGCGCCGAAATCTCGAAACAACGCAGCGAACTGCGGAATGACGAAGATCATCAGCACCGCGGTGACGACGAAGGCCATGACCAATACCGCGGTGGGATAAAAAAGCGCCTTCTTAATTTTGGATTTAATGACCTCGGTCTTTTCTTTGTAGGTGGCGATCTTGTCCAGCAAGGTTTCGAGAATACCGCCCGCTTCGCCGGCCCTCACCAGGTTCACGAACAGTTCGTCAAAATACAGCGGGTGTTTGGCAAGCGCGTCTGCGAGAGTGTTACCGGATTCGACATCGCCTTTAACGTTCAGCAGCAGCTCCTGCATACTAGCATTTTCGTGGCCCCTGCCGACGATTTCGAAAGCCTGAACGAGTGGGACGCCGGCGGACATCATGGTCGCCATCTGCCGGCTAAACACGGAAATGTCTTTGGCCGTAATCTTCTTTTTGATTCCAAACAGAGACTTCGGCTTTTTCTTCACTTTGCCGACGTTGATGCCCTGACGACGTAGAGTCGCCTTGACCAGCGCGTCGCTTTGCCCGGACATCTCTCCTTTGACTTTTTTGCCGCGCTTGTCCGTACCTTCCCAGACAAACATATCGGCTTTGACTGCCGCCTGTGCCATCGGCTCTTACTCCTGCGTAACCCGGTTCATCTCTTCGATACTTATGACCCCGTCCTTGACCTTTTTCAGCCCGGACTGGCGGAGGTCTGGGATGCCCTCTCGGCGCGCCTGGTCCGCGATGTCGATGGCGTTGCGGCCTTCCATGACCATTCGCTTCATCTCCTCCGAAACCTCCATGACCTGATAGATTCCCACACGGCCCTTGTATCCGTTCGTGCATTGGTCACAACCTTTGGGGTGGAACACGTGGAAACTCGGGTCCGCCACCTCCTTTTCGCTAAAGCCCTCCTTGAGCAGAGCCTTTTTCGGAACGTCCATCGGCTCCTTGCAGTTGTTGCACAGCCTGCGGCCAAGTCGCTGGGCGGTTATCACGTTCACCGCGGTGGCGATGGCGTAAGGCTTGATCCCCATGTCCACCATGCGGGTCAGCGTTTGTGGTGCGTCGTTGGTGTGCAGTGTGGCCATGACCATATGCCCGGTCTGCGCCGCTTTAATGGCGATGTTGCCTGTCTGAAGGTCACGAACCTCACCCACCAGAATGATATCCGGATCCTGACGCAGGAACGCCCTCAGCGCTTTTTCGAAGGTCATGCCGGTGCGCTCGTCGATCTGCACCTGGTTAACGCCAGGGAGGTTGATTTCCACCGGGTCCTCGGCGGTGGAAATATTGATCTCCGGCTGATTGAGAAGATGGATCCCGCTATAGAGCGATACGGTTTTGCCGCTACCGGTGGGACCGGTGACCAGGAACATACCGTAGGGCTTGTGCAAATTCTGCAAAAAAATCTTGAGCTGATGGTCCTCGTATCCCAGGGCCTCGAGCGGAATGCTCATGCTCGAGTCCAGAAGACGGAGCACGGTCTTTTCGCCGAACAGGGTGGGACAGGTGCTGACACGGAAATCGATGGCCTTGGTCTTAGACAGCTTGAGCTTGATGCGCCCGTCCTGGGGTACTCGCCGCTCCGAGACGTCCAGGCGCGACATGACCTTGACCCGGGCCGTGATCTTGTTGGAAAGCGCCAGCGGCGGCTTTGCTACCTCTTGTAGCACGCCGTCGATGCGCAAGCGTACCCGGCAGAATTTCTCGTAAGGCTCGATGTGGATATCGGAGGCGCCCTTTTTCATGCAGTCCAGAAGCAGCTTGTTGACGAACTTGACCACCGGAGCGTCATCGACGTCTATATTGCCGGAATCGTCGTCATCGCTCTCGTCGGCTACTTCTAGACCCTCGAGATCTTCGAATTCCTCCCCCTCGCCCATGTTCATGGAGGTATCCACCGCCTCGAGTGCCCTGTCGATGAAGCGATGCAGCTTGTCGTCCTCGACGATGACCGGTTCCGCTTGGGCGCCGGAGGCAAACTTCATCTCGTCCAGGGCCTGCAGGTTGGTGGGATCGGAAACCGCTACGTACAGGCGGCTGCCGCGCTTGTAGAGGGGCAAGGCGTGGTTATCTCGAATCAGCTTTTCCTGCACCAGCCGGGTGACATCGGGGTCGATTTCGACTGCGTCGAGGTCGATCAGCGGCACGCCGAATTCATCGGCGGCGATCTGAGCCACCACATGACCTTTGATCAGGCCGCTGCCCACCACTTGGCTAACGAATGGAATTTTTTCCCGAGATGATGCCTTCCACGCGTCCTGTGCCACTTTCTGCTCCAATAATCCATCGGAGACCAGCTTGCGGGCCAAGCCGGTCAGGGGAACGTTGGCGGTAGATACGGCCATCGACGGGGCGCTCCTTTGCGGGCTCTCTTGGAACTCCAACAATAGTAGTAGTTAACCCGGGTTTTGACCAACCAAAATGCAATATCTCTATGAAATTTAAAGAAAAACCCGGCCAGGGGCCGGGTTTTGCGACGGCGCGCGCAAATCCGCGCCCGCGGGGATCGCTCAAGCGGCTTCGGCGCGGGATTTTTGGAAGCTCAAACGCCCGTCCTTGACCTCCACGGCAATTCGGTCCCCGGGGATGAACTTGGCGGAGAGGATGTCTTGCGCCAGCGGATTCTCCAGCTGCTGCTGAATGGTGCGCTTCAGCGGGCGAGCGCCGTATACCGGGTCAAAACCCGCCTCGCCGAGCAGATCCAGGGCCGAATCCGCGACCTCGAGCCCGAAGTGCTGGCCTGCTAGCCGGGATCGCAGCTCATCCACCTGAATTGCGGCAATGGCGCGGATCTGGTCCTTGACCAGGGGATGGAAAACCACCACCTCGTCGACCCGGTTGATAAACTCGGGTCGGAAATAGCGGCCGACGATTTCCATCACCGAGGACTTCATCGCTTCGTAGTGCTCCTCGCCGGCAAGATCCTGGATCACTTCCGAGCCCAGGTTGGAGGTCATGACAATGACGGTGTTGCGGAAATCCACGGTCCGCCCGTGGCCGTCGGTCAGCCGTCCGTCCTCGAGCACCTGTAGCAGGATGTTGAATACGTCCGGGTGGGCTTTCTCCACCTCGTCCAGCAGCAGCACCGAGTAGGGCTTGCGCCGCACCGCCTCGGTGAGGTAGCCGCCTTCCTCGAAACCAACGTAGCCGGGAGGCGCGCCAATAAGGCGCGCCACCGAGTGCTTCTCCATGAACTCCGACATGTCGAGTCGTACCATGGCTTCCTCGGTATCGAACAAAAACTCGGCAAGCGCCTTGGTGAGCTCAGTCTTGCCCACGCCCGTGGGGCCTAAGAATAGAAATGAACCGTTCGGCCGGCGGGGGTCGGAGAGTCCGGCGCGGGAGCGGCGAATGGCGTTCGCGATGGCCGTTACCGCCTCGTCCTGACCAACCACGCGCCGGTGCAGCGCTTGTTCCATTCTCAGCAGCTTTTCGCGCTCGCTTTCCAGCATCCTGGAGACCGGAATTCCGGTCCACTTCGATACCACCTCGGCGATTTCCTCCTCGGTGACGGAGACTCGGAGCAGCGTCATTTCGTTGAGTTCTGCTTTGGCCGCGGCCATGAGCTGCTTTTCAAGCTCTGGAATGCGCCCGTACTGGAGCTCGGACATGCGCGTCAGGTCGCCTGCGCGGCTCGCTGTCTCGAGCTCGATTCGGGCGCGCTCGAGCTCTTCCTTAACGTGTTGGGTACCGTGCACCGCGGCTTTTTCCGCCTTCCACACCTCTTCTAAGTCGGAGTACTCCTTTTCCGCGGTGGTAATTTCACTTTCCAGCTTATTGAGCCGCTCCTTGGAAGCCTCGTCGGTCTCTTTCTTCAGCGCTTCGCGCTCTATTTTGAGCTGTATCAGCCGACGGTCGAGCCGATCCATGGCTTCGGGCTTGGAGTCGATTTCCATGCGAATGCGACTGGCGGCCTCGTCAACCAGGTCGATGGCCTTATCCGGCAGCTTGCGGTCGGAAATATAACGCTGGGACAGGGCGGCCGCGGAGACAATGGCTGGATCGGTTATGTCCACACCGTGGTGTACCTCGTAGCGCTCTTTCAGGCCGCGCAGAATAGCGATGGTGTCTTCGACGCTGGGCTCGTCCACCAGAACTTTCTGGAAGCGTCGCTCCAACGCCGCGTCCTTCTCCACGTACTTGCGGTATTCGTCCAAGGTGGTGGCGCCCACGCAGTGCAGCTCTCCGCGGGCGAGCGCGGGCTTGAGCATGTTGCCGGCATCCATGGCGCCTTCCGCCTTGCCCGCGCCGACCATGGTGTGCAACTCGTCGATGAAGAGGATGATCTGACCCTGCTGCTTTGCCAGATCGTTGAGCACGGCTTTCATCCGTTCTTCGAACTCGCCGCGGTATTTTGCGCCGGCGATGAGCGCACCCATATCCAGAGCCAGCAGTCGCTTGTCCTTCAGGCTTTCGGGGACCTCTGCGTTGACGATTCGCTGGGCCAGGCCCTCGACGATGGCGGTCTTACCGACCCCCGGTTCGCCGATGAGTACCGGATTGTTTTTGGTCCTTCGTTGCAGCACCTGAATGGTGCGGCGAATTTCGTCGTCGCGCCCGATAACCGGATCCAGCTTGCCCTGCTCGGCGCGTTCGGTGACGTCGATGGTGAACTTTTCAAGTGCCTGACGCTGCTCTTCGGCGTTGGGGTCGGTGACCGACTCGCCGCCACGCACCCGCGCTATAGCGCTTTCCACGGCGCCTTTGCTTGCGCCGCGGGATTGGAGCAGCTCACCCAACGTTGCGCCGATTTCCAGCGCCGCGAGAATGAACAACTCGCTGGAGATGAATTGATCGTTTCGTTTCTGCGCCAGCTTGTCGGTGACGTTCAGGTGCCGATTAAGCTCGTTGGAAATCTGCACGTCGCCGCCGGTGCCTTCAACCTTGGGCAGCCGCTCCAGCGCCACCCCCAGCTGAGAGCGCAGCGCGTTCACGTTCACGTTGGACTGCGCCAGTAAGTGACGCACGCTGCCGCCCTGCTGATCCAGTAGCGCGACCATTACGTGTAAAGGCTCGATAAACTGGTGGTCGGCGCCCACCGCCAGGCTTTGGGCATCCGCCAGCGCCATCTGAAACTTGGTTGTCAGCTTGTCCATTCTCATGGAAAACGCTCCCTGAAGGCCGCTATCGAGTAGCTTTTAGATGCGGGCGTAACGGCACAAATCAAGACAGTCGGGGCATTGATCAATCTTCGAGCCAGATAAAGCTTCCCATTCGCCCGCTTCGCTTGCCCTCGCGCCGGTAGGAAAAGAACCGCGCCGGGTCGCTATAGGTGCAGTGCTGTCCGCCGAACACGGCGTCGACGCCTGCGCGCGCGAGCCGCCGGCGCGCGAGTTGGTAGAGATCCGCCAGCAGGCGATCAGCGTTTCCCGGCCGAAATGAGCGCGCCGCGCCCGGATCCGCGGCGAGAAAGGCCTCCCGCACTTCCGGTCCCACTTCGAAGGCCCCCGGCCCGATCCCGGGTCCAAGCCATGCCAGCAGATCCGAGGGGTTCAAATCGAGCGCCGCGACGGTGCCTTCCAGCACCCCTGCGGCAACTCCTCGCCAGCCAGCGTGCGCGGCCGCCACCCGGCGGCCAAGGCGGTCACAAATCAGAACCGGAATACAATCCGCCGTCATCACCGCCAGAACCTGACTCGGCTGGCCCGAGGTTGAGGCATCCGCTTGCGGACCACGTACGGCCAAGTCCGCGTCCACGACCCGGGTGCCGTGGACCTGTTTCAGCCATCGCGGTGGTTCAGGAAGACCCAGTGCTGATATGACCCGCGTACGGTTATGCTTTACCCGTTGCGGATCGTCACCGCAGGAGAAAGACAAGTTGAGGCTGTCGAAGGGCGGCCCGCTTACCCCACCCACGCGGGTGGTCGAGTAGGCGCGCACGTTCACGGGCGCCGGCCAGTCAGGGACGATGGGTGCCAATAGCTCCCCTCCGGAACTGCTGCCCGTCGCCTGATGGCTCATGAGCCGGGCACCGAGCGGGCGAGCTCGAGCAGTTCCGCCATGTCCGCAGGTAAGGGTGCGCTCCAGCTGCGGTCGGCTTCCCCTTCGCTGCCCGGAAGAGTCAGCTTGGCAGCGTGCAGCGCCTGGCGGGGAAAGCTTCGGACCGCTTGCTTCAACACGGGGTCGGCCCCCAGCGGCGACTTGCCGTAGCCTCCGTAACTTCGGTCTCCGACCAGCGGGTGGCCCGCGTGGGCGAGGTGCACGCGGATCTGATGCGTGCGCCCGGTTTCAAGCCGGGCCTTCAAGTGGGTCAGGCCGGGGTAGCGGCGGATGACGCGTATGTGGGTCGTTGCTACCCGGCCCCCAGGCACCACGGCCATGCGCGTGCGTTTTAGCGGATGTCGACCAATAGCGCCGTCCAGCCGGCCACCGCTGATGACGTGGCCGAGAACGATGGCCTCGTATTCCCGCCCTACCGCGCGCTCAGCGATGAGCTCCACCAGACGCTTGTGCGTCGCTAGATCCTTGGCCACCAGCATTAGCCCTGAGGTATCCTTGTCCAGCCTGTGCACGATACCGGCGCGCGGCACCTTCGCCAGGGCGGGGCGATAATGAAGCAGCGCGTTGACCAGCGTGCCGGCCGGATTGCCGGCACCGGGATGTACCACCAGACCTGCGGGTTTGTTCACCACCAGCAGACTCTCGTCCTCGTGCACGACATTGAGTTCGATGGGCTCTGCGATCCAGCGTTCGTCGGGCTCGACGTGAATCTGAATTTCTACCCGCTCTCCTCCGTCAACTAGGTCTTTTTGTCTGCCTCGCCGACCATCCAAGATCGCGTGTCCGGATCGAATCCACTGCTGGATACGGCTGCGGGAGTATTGCGGAAACAGTTGCGCCAGCGCCTGATCCAGACGCGCGCCTGCGAGCGCCTTGGGAATCGTGGCGACGAGGTGAGTTCGATCACTCATGGCTATTCTTTGCCGCGAGACGGCTTCTGAATTACTCTAGCTCCGATGAAAACCATGACCTACATTGGCGCGGTTATTACCCTTTTTACCGTGCTCACGCTCGTCGCCGGTTGTGCCAGTTGGGGCAAGGAGGAGGACAAGACGCGCGACTGGCCGGCCGCACGCCTGTACGAAGAGGCGAAGGCGAACCTGGAAAACGGCGACTACGAAACGGCCATCGACTACTATCAGAAGCTCGAATCGCGGTTTCCATTCGGCATGTTAGCCCAACAGGCGCAGCTCGACATCGCCTATGCGTACTATAAGTACGATGAACCGGCGTCAGCCATCGCAGCGGCCGACCGATTTATTAAGCTTCACCCCAGACATCCGAACGTCGATTACGCCCATTACCTAAAAGGCCTGGTGCACTTTACGCAGGGCCGGAACTTTCTCGATCGCTTTATCCCCCGGGACATGTCACTTCGTGATCCGGGCGCGGCTCGCGAGTCTTTCGATGCGTTTTCTGAACTCGTGCGGCGCTTTCCTAACAGCAGGTACGCCAAGGATGCGGCGCAGCGTATGGTCTACCTTAAGAATATGCTGGCGCGGCACGAGATTCACGTCGCCAACTACTACATGCGGCGCGGGGCTTACGTGGCCGCGGCCAATCGCGCCCGCTATGTATTGGAGAATTTTCAGCGAACGCCGGCGGTGCCGGATGCGCTGGTGGTGATGGCAAAGGCGTACTCCGGTATGGGCCTCGACGAACTTGCGGCTGACAGCGTTCGCGTGCTGCGTCTGAATTATCCGAATTACGAAGGAATTTCAGAAGTCGGCGATTTCAACGGCAAATAGCGGCTCTTAATGCACTAGATATACGGGCAGCGATTCGCGGCATGTTCAACAAGATGAGTAATAAGGATCTGGACGAGTTTTCCATATCGCTTGCCCGGGAACTCGCCCGGCAGTACGAATCCGAGAGCGAGGCCGAGGCCCTGAGCAGGAAGGCGAAAAAAAAGCTGGGCAAGGCGCTGGACAAGATTTACCTCAAAGCAGCCGATTTTCAGCTCGAGCACAAGCTCGGTATCTACGGGAAAGCCCGTCTCGGAAACACCTTCAAGTGGGAGCTCAAGGAGCTCGGGTACAAGGAAACCTTCGTCGATGAGGCAACAAAAGGTCTCATTTTGAGCCTCAACCGAAATTAACGCGGACACGGTCCGGCCTCCTCCTACTGCGATCGTTCCGGCCGTGCTGATGCTGCGGCCACAAGCAGGCTTTTTCCATGGGTTTACTTCGCTGGTTGCGACTTTCCCTGGGCGGTGGAGTTTCCCCTGACCCGCCACCGGCCGTGCCTTCCGGGGCGGCTCTTGGCAGCGACGCGATCAGCGTGCTGTTTCGCGATGCCGTGAGCCGGCATTCCCAAGGCGACCTCACTGGAGCCGAACAGATCTATCGGACGATTCTCGACCAGGACTCCGATTTCGTCCCCGGGCTTCATCTCCTCGGCCGGATTCACGCGCAGCGAGAAAAGCTTGGCGAGGCAGAAACCTGTCTCGAACGCGCACGCGCGCTCGCGCCCAATGACGTGGATATCCTCGCCGATCTGGCCGATCTGCGACGGCTCCTTGGAAGGCCAGATGAGGCTACGCGCCTGCTCGAGACAGCGATCGGCCTGGAACCAGAGCGGGCGGCGATTCATTACGCTCTGGCCGCACTGCATTTGCAGCGCGGCGATATTGAGACCGCCAATACTCGTCTCGAGCGCACCATCGCGCTCGACAACACTCATGCCGAAGCGCTGAACGATCTGGGAGCGGTGTATGTGCAGATCGGTCGATACGACGAAGCACGGCATACGCTGGAATGTGCGATTAGAAACAATCCTTCGTCGCCGATGGCGTACCGCAACCTCGCCAATCTCTACTCGCGGCTGGGAAAGCCCGGACGCTCTGCCGAGTACTACCGTGCAGCCCTCGAGCGCGGGCCGCAAGATGACGAATTACGGATGCGTTTCGCCGAGGAGTTGCGGCGGGGCGGGGACCCCGTCGCCGCGATCACGGAGTATCAAGCGGTCGCCGAGCGCAGCCCGGGAAACCCGCTAATCTGGAGGCGGCTGGCGGAAACCGCGGCCAAGGTCGACAGGCGAACGGACGCCATTGCCTGGTATCGTAGAGCGCTTGATGCCGATCCCCGCCAGCCGGACGTTCTCAACGATCTGGGAATACTCTTGAGCGGCAACGGGGACTACGAGGATGCGGCAAGGATTTTTGAACAAGCGGTTCGCATCCAGTCCGATTTCGATCGCGGCTACGATAACCTTGGCGGAACCTACCACCTCCAGGGGCGTTACGATGAGGCAGTCGACGCCTACAGAAAATCCCTGGACATCGATCCCCTGAACTCGACAACTTTGTCGAACTTCATAGCCATTAACCACTATCGCTTGCGGAACGATGCCGGTTTGGTGGATGAATTACATGCTTGCTACCTGCGTTCGCTTGCGCCGGAGCGGATTCGGGCGATGGTCCGTCACCGTTACGACCGCACGCCGAAGCGCCGCCTGCGGGTAGGTTACGTGTCTCCGGATTTCCGTTTGCATTCGGTGGCTTTTTTCATTGAACCTCTGATCGAGGCTCACGATCGGGAGCGATTCGAGGTGTACTGTTATTCGGACGTCGCAAACCCGGATCACGTAACCGAACGCATAAACGCTGTCTCCGACCATTGGCGCGACATAAGCTCATCCAGCAACGAGGTGCTGGCCGAGCGCATAGGCGAGGACCAGATTGACTTGCTGGTGGACCTCGCCGGCCACTTCGCCGCTAACCGGTTGCCGGTGTTCGCGCAGAAGCCTGCGCCGGTTCAATTTACTTATCTCGGTTACCCCGCAACCACCGGTCTGCCGGAGGTGGACTACCGCTTGACCGATGCAATCGCCGATCCGCCCGGGGATGCCGACCGGGATTACTCGGAAACTCTCGTCCGTTTAGCACATGGATTCCTGTGCTACCGGCCGCCGCAGACCGCGCCAGCGGCCGGGCGGAGGAACGAATCGGGCGGCGCGGTCACATTTGGCTCTTTTAACGAGCTGCCCAAAATCTCTCCCGAGGTGATCCAATGCTGGTGCCGAATTCTGGAAAGGGTGCCCGGGTCCAAGCTGCTGCTCAAATCCAGCGCGCTGGTAGACCCCGCCACGTGCACGCGGGTCGAGGGGCGCTTTGAGGCGGCCGGCTTGTCATCGGATCGGATCAAGCTTCTTGGTCGCACGGCAACACTGGAGGACCACCTGGCGTTATATGCACGTGTGGACATCGCCCTGGATACCTTCCCTTACAACGGCACGACCACCACCTGCGAGGCGCTGTACATGGGCGTTCCGGTGGTGACGCTGTCGGGCGAAGCGCACGCGGGGCGGGTGGGGGCCAGCGTGCTCAGTGCTATGCAGCTCCACGAGCTGGTTGCGTCGTCGCAGGATGAATACGTCAATAAAGCCGTTGCGCTTGCCGAGGACGAAGAACGACGCCGGATCTACGGCGAAACGACGCGCGACCGAATGCTCGCATCGCCTCTTTGCGACGCGCCCTCGTTGGTCCGGGAGATAGAACACAATTATCTTCAATGTTGGCAGCGGTGGCTCGGTTCTGAACGGCAAAGCCATGACCATGCTGCATCGCCGATCAATGTCGACGGGGCGGTGGAAATTCGGGCCCTCGACGGCGGCCGCATGGTTTTGCCCGACGATATCAGTCAGCTCACGCTTTACGTGCTGCTGGAGCAGGAAGACTGGTTCGAGGACGAGACCGCATTCCTGAACGGCTTCCTGGCGCCGGGAATGCGCGTTTTGGACGTCGGCGCCAACTTCGGCGTATACACGCTGCTTGCGCTTAGGCGCGTCGGAGCCCATGGGCGCGTCTTCAGCGTCGAGCCCTCATCGACCACAGCCAGATGGCTGCGGGCGAATGTGGCCTTAGACGATGTTGAGAACGTCGAGATTTTCGAGCACGCTTTGAGCGATAAAAGCGGCGAACTCAGGTTTTCGATGCCCTCAGGCTCAGAATCCTACCGGCTGGTGGAAGACACTTCTAGATTTCAGCGAGGCGAGCTGGTCAAGGTGTTGAGGCTGGACGACGTCGCTTATCGCTTCGGAATCGAATCCGTGGACCTGGTAAAACTGGATGCGGAAGGCGCAGAAAAGCAAATCATCGATGGGGGTCGGAATTTCTTCGACCGGGAGTCGCCGCTGGTTATGTTCGAGATAAAGAACGAGGAAGAATTCGACCTGGCCCTGGTGCGCAAATTTTTGAATCTCGGCTACCAGCCCTTTCGGCTGATCCCCGGACTTGGGCTTCTCGCGCCGGTCGATACGTCGCAGTCGCTGGATCCTTACGTCCTTAACCTCTTTGCGTGTAAAGAGGATCGGCGAAAAAGGCTCGTCCAAAGCGGCCTCGTGGCCGAGGACGGCGGTGAGCAGGCGATGGTCCGTGAAGCCGACGAGAAGGCAATCTGGAGTTATCTCCTTTCCAAGAGTTACGCCCGCTCACGCGTGGACAGCTGGAAGTCCCGAATCGCTTCAAAGCGCACGGAGTCCGAAGCTCGATGGACACAGATGCTGGCTTACTTCGTCGCTGCTGTCGACACCGAGTCAGAACCCTCGAGCCGGCTCGCGAGCCTGCAAGCCGCGTTTAAACTCGTGGCCGAGGCCGGCCCCGATATTGAGGCGGCGGCGCGCCTCAACAGTCTGGCCAGAATTGCCTGGGCGCTGGGATATCGATCTCAAGCCACCGAGGCTCTGACAAAGCTCATGCATCTCGGCAACGATAGAAAGCGCGCGTTTGACCGGCCCTTCCTGCCGGCGTCACCCCATTTCGACGCTATCGACCCCGGAGACCGGCTTTCGGCATGGTGTGAAGCCTGCGCCCATGACCAGTATGAATGCCTGCGAAGCTTCTCCTCGTACTTTCTGGGAGAGCAGAACCTCGAGTCTCTGGAACGGCTCAGAAGCAACCCCTTCCAGCGACCCGAGATGGAGCGCCGGCGGCTGCTGGTGCGCATGCGTCACGGCATGCCGCTGACTGACGTTTCTCAGGCGCTGCGGGCGAAATCGGCGGTAAACAACAATCCGGAATTCTGGTCCGACCGGCTCGAGAGCGGCTGAGCCAAGATCGCCGGGCATGATTCATGTTCTTGCAGCCGCCCGGCTTGCCGTTTGGACGGCTGCGACATTGCTACAAACACTGAGGAGTGTTCAGATCGCGGCTTCGTCCTGCTCGCCGGTGCGGATACGGATGACCTTTCCTACCGCGGTGACGAAGATTTTTCCGTCACCGATCTTGCCCGTGCGTGCGGCTTCGGTGATGGCTTCTATGCAAGGCTCGGCCTGTTCTTCGGTGACGACGACCTCAATTTTCACCTTGGGTAGAAAATCTACCACGTATTCGGCGCCGCGGTAGAGTTCAGTATGACCTTTCTGGCGTCCAAAGCCCTTGACCTCAGTCGCGGTCATACCGGCGATACCGATCTCGGACAGCGATTCTCTGACGTCGTCGAGTTTGAATGGCTTGATAATCGCTTCAATCTTTTTCATTTCTTTCCGACCTGAAGTAACGGGATAATGCTGTATAGCTGTTCCAGTTTCTGCCTCACCTGGCGGTGCCAACTGAACACCACCGTAAGGATTCGATTGGCCGACTCACGGTATCGATCTAACTACGCCCGCCTTGTCTAAATCTCTTCCCCGCCTGCCCCAGTGGAAACGGGCTTACATTCCTTATGACTCGACTCGGAGACACACGGCCCCAGCAAAAGTGATTCAAAATTCCGCACCGCTATCTGCTCCTATGTCGGCAATTTTCGGAATCGTCCTCGAATACGGTGAGCGACGGGTTGATGATCGTTGCGGCGACGAACTTTGGATCAGCGACTCATGAGTTCCTTGATAGCGTCGCCTATGGCGGTAGGGGATTTTACGGTGCGCACCCCTGCGGATTCCAGCGCTTCGAACTTGGCCTCCGCCGTGCCTTTGCCACCGGAAATGATAGCTCCGGCGTGCCCCATCCGGCGCCCTGGAGGCGCTGTGACGCCGGCAACGTAGGCCACCACCGGTTTGGTTACGCTCGCCTTGATATGATTCGCGGCATCCTCTTCCGCGCTGCCGCCAATCTCGCCGACCATGACGATGCCCTCCGTCTGGTCATCGTTCTGAAACAGGTCAAGGCAGTCGATGAAACTCAGGCCGTTGATCGGATCTCCTCCGATGCCTATGCAAGTGCTTTGACCCAGGCCGTTCTGAGTCGTCTGGTGCACTGCCTCGTAGGTGAGGGTACCCGAACGGGAAACCACGCCGATAATCCCCGGCTTGTGAATTGACCCGGGCATGATTCCAATCTTGCACTCCCCCGGGGTTATGATTCCCGGACAGTTTGGCCCGATCAGACCCACATCAGGGAATCGCGCCAGCGCGGTATTCACCTTTAACATGTCGAGCACCGGAATGCCCTCGGTGATACAGGCGATGACCCTGATGCCGCCGTTAGCGGCTTCCAGGATGGCGTCCGCGGCGAAAGCCGCCGGTACGTAGATCATGCTGGCGTTGGCACCGGTTTCCCTCACCGCGTCATAGACCGTGTTGAAAATAGGTCTGTCCAGATGCTTCTGGCCGCCTTTTCCCGGCGTTACCCCGCCCACCAGGTTGGTGCCGTATTCGATGGCCTGCTGCGAATGAAAGGTACCCTGCTTACCGGTAAATCCCTGACAGATGACTTTTGTTTCTTTGTTGACTAATACGCTCATGGTGTATTTTCGCTCGCTGCTCAGCCTGCAAGTTTTATCGCTTTTTCCGCCGCCTTGGAAAGCGACTCTGCCGAGATAACGTCCAGACCGCTTTCATCCAGCAGCTCTCTGCCTTTTTCGACATTCGTACCTTCCAGCCGGACGACGACGGGAATACTCACCCCGACTTCCTTGATCGCCCTTATAATGCCTTCAGCGATTAGATCGCAGCGGACGATTCCGCCAAAGATATTGACCAAAATCGCCTTGACGTTCTCGTCGGATACGATCAGCTTGAAAGCCTCGGCCACCTTTTCTGCGTCGGTGCCGCCACCCACATCGAGAAAATTCGCTGGCTCGCCACCGGCTAACTTGATCAAGTCCATGGTACCCATGGCAAGTCCCGCGCCGTTCACCATGCATGCAATATTGCCGTCCAGGGTGATGTAGTTGAGGTCGAACTGCTTGGCGCGGACCTCTTTCTCGTCTTCTTGAGATGTATCGTTCTGGCTAGCGATATCCGGGTGACGGTAGAGCGCGTTGTCGTCGATATTGATTTTAGCGTCCAGGGCAAGTAGGTCCCCGACTTGGGTGCGGACCAGGGGGTTGAGCTCGAGCAGGCTCAGGTCCTTTTGCATGAACATTTTGAAAAGCCCGCCTAAAACGGATCCGAGCTGTTTGATCTGTCCACTATCAAGCCCGAGGGCGAAGCCAACGCGACGCACCTGGTAGGATTGAAGCCCGGCCGCCGGATCGATGTACTCCATTACGATTTTTTCAGGATCCTTTGCCGCTACCTCCTCAATGTTCATGCCGCCAGCGGCGGAGGCCATGATGGCAACCTGCCGCCGGCCTCGGTCAACCAGCATGCTGAGATAGAATTCGTCTCCGATCTCCGTGGTGGCCTCCACCAGCACGGTATTGACCGGCTGTCCGTCGGCGGTGGTCTGTTTGGTTACGAGGCGGGTTCCGAGCATGGTCTCGGCAAGCTCCCCGACCTGTTCGAGGCTGCTGGCGCGCTTGACGCCACCGGCCTTGCCGCGACCGCCGGCGTGCACCTGCGCCTTGACCATCCAGGATTCGCCGCCGAGGCTTTCCGCGGCTTCGCGCGCCGCTGCCGCGCTGTTGGCCGGCGAACCGTCCGGCACAGGCACGCCGTAATCACGCAGCAACGCCTTGGCCTGGTACTCGTGCAGGTTCATAAATTGACCCCCTTTGTTCTTCTATCTCCCCGGACGGCAAAAAAGGATATCACAGACGAATCGTGGTCTGGCCCGGAGCGAAGCCCGGCCAATCTCACGCAATCGGACAAAGACGCTAAACTAATTCGTATGTGTCGTTCCTGAGCTCCCGCGCCTTGGCCGGCCGAGGAGAGCGTCTTTTGCCCTGATGACCGAAATCGCCGTCAACGCTCCCAGCACCGGCATTACATTCGGCGATAGCGCCGAGTGGAAGCCCCTGGGGTATTTCATTCTTTACCGGCTGGCGCTGTGCGGTCTGCTGGTGGTGCTGTACTTCTGGGGCATTGCGCCGTTACCGGTCGGGTATTACGACACCGAGCTATTCCGCAACGTGTCCGTTGGCTATGCGGTCTTCAGTCTTCTCACCGCGGTGGCGAATCGCATGCGGTTCCCCGCCTATGACGCCCAGGTGTTGATCCAGGTGTTCGCGGACATCGTGGCCATCACATTGCTGATGCACGCCAGCGGCGGCGTTACCAGCGGATTTGGCATGTTGCTCCTGGTGGCGATTGCGGGGGGCAGCGTGCTTACTCAGGGTCGAATCGCGATTCTATTCGCGGCGATGGCTTCAATTGCGGTTCTGACCCAGCAAATCTTTGTCTGGATCACGAGTCCGTTCCCGACTACTCACTATACCCAGGCCGGGATTCTGGGCGCCTCTTTGTTCGCTACCGCCTATCTTGCCCACGTCTCTGCAAGGCGTATCAGGATGAGCGAGGCGCTGGCCGCCAGGCGCGAGGTAGACCTTGCGAATCTCTCCCAGCTCAATGAACACATTATTAGCCGGATGCAAGCCGGCATACTGGTCGTGGATGCCCATAACCGCATTCGACTGGTCAACGAATCAGCGCGCCACATGCTCGGGCTGGAGGCCTACGACGAAGGCGCGCGGGTGGAGAACGTTCTGCCCAAGCTCTCCGGACTGCTGCAAACTTGGCGCGGCGATCGCGGTCGCCCGTCGCATCTCTTTCAGCATGAAGGTACACAAATGAGATTGATTTGCTCATTTGCGGGAATCGGCCAGCGCGCGGTCGATGGCGTGCTGGTGTTTATCGAAGATGCCTCAGCCCTCACCCAACAGGCGCAGCAGCTGAAGCTCGCCTCGCTCGGCCGCATGGCGGCGAGTATCGCCCATGAAATTCGCAACCCGCTGGGGGCCATCAGTCACGCCGGCCAGCTGCTGAGCGAATCTGGCGGACTGGCGGACGGGGACCGCCGGCTGACGGAGATGATCCGGGAAAACTCCATACGTATGAACGCAATCATCGAAAACGTGCTTCGAATCAGCCGTGGCAAGCCGGCAAAGCCAAAGCTTGTGGCGCTCAAACCCTGGCTGGAAGAATTTTCCGAGGCCTTCGTTGACGCCAACGAGATTCCGATCAACTGTCTTACTGTGTCGGTAGAGCCGGAGAATATCAAAGTGCGTGTCGACCCCAGCCAACTTCATCAGGTGGTTTGGAACCTGTGCGAAAACGGCCTCAACCACAGCAACGGAACTCCCCGCATCGGCCTGCGCGCGGGGATCAGCAACAGCACTGAGCGTCCGTACCTGGATATACGCGACAACGGTGACGGTATCCCCGAGGAAGAGCTTGAGCAGATTTTCGAGCCCTTTTTCACCACCCGTGACGATGGTTCGGGGCTCGGCCTTTATATCGCCCGGGAGCTTTGTGAGGGAAACAAGGCGGCGCTCAATTTTGTACCGGTGGATCAGGGCAGCTGTTTCAGGATCAGTTTTACCGATCCCAGGCGCGAGGAGGTGGTATCCGCATGACGACCAGTCACGCCCTGATCGTGGATGACGAACCGGACATTCTCGAGTTGCTGCAGATTACTCTTGAGCGGATGGAGGTGGGCGCCAGCCGCGCAATGAACTTGAAGCAGGCTTACGAGCTTGCCGAGCACCGGAAATTCGACCTCTGCCTGACGGATATGCGCCTGCCGGATGGCAACGGCATCGACCTGATCCGCTTCATGCAGCAGCATTACCCCAATGTGCCAGTGGCCATGATCACAGCCCACGGCAACATGGACTCGGCCATTGAGGCGCTCAAAGCCGGCGCTTTTGATTTTGTTTCCAAACCCGTCGACCTGCAGGTGCTTCGTAACCTGGTCAACACGGCGCTTAGGCTGGGCGAACGGCGCGCGCCGCCGGCCAGGCGCTTAATCGGTGAATCCGAGGTGATGCGCAAGCTCAGGGGCACGATTGCCAAGCTGGCCCGTAGCCAGGCGCCTGTATACATCAGCGGGGAGTCGGGTACCGGTAAGGAGCTCGCGGCGGTGATGATTCACGAACAGGGTCCGCGTGCTGACGCACCTTTCGTGCCGGTGAACTGCGGCGCGATTCCTACAGAGCTGATGGAAAGCGAGTTGTTCGGTCACAAAAAAGGCAGCTTCACCGGGGCCCTGGCCGAGAAGGCGGGCCTGTTTCAGGCGGCCGACGGCGGCACCTTGTTTCTGGACGAGGTAGCCGATCTTCCCTTGCACATGCAGGTGAAACTGCTTCGGGCGATCCAGGAGAAAGCGGTGCGGCCCGTGGGTGCGGAGAAAGAAGTCCCGGTAGACGTGCGTATATTGAGCGCCAGCCACAGGGACTTGGCCGCGTTGGTGGCGGCCGAGCGTTTCCGCCAGGATCTCTACTTTCGTCTCGACGTCATTAATCTCGCGGTACCGTCGCTGCGGGAGCGGCCCGAGGACATTCCTGAACTTTGCGCGCACGTTTTGGCCCGCCTCGCCGGTCAAGCGCGAAGCGGCATGCCCAAGCTTTCGGACGACGCTGTTGCGGTGCTCAAATCTCATACCTTCCCCGGCAACGTTCGTGAGCTCGAAAACGTGCTGGAACGTGCCATGACGCTGTGCGAAGGCAGCGAGATACGGGCCTCAGATCTGGGGCTCTCCGGGAGTATCCAGGAAGAGGGCAGCCAGGAGGATGCAGATGGGTCGCCACAGGATGCGGATGACCTGGACGCGGTGCTCGAAAGCGTGGAGCGCAAGACCATTGTCAACGCGCTCGAACAATCGCGCTGGAACAAAACCGCCGCGGCGAAGCTCCTTGGCATCAGCTTTGGCGCCTTGCGATATCGGATGCAGAAATTCCGGATTGACTAGCGGGTTGGTGAAGACTGGCTCGGGCTGATTTTTGATGCGGGTGAAAACGTAGTGCGGAGTTTCAGCAGTTTCTGCTCAAACTGCGCCGCAGCTCAACTCGCGGATAAGAATCCACGTCATTAAAGCCGGGGAAAAGCGTGACGGGGTTCTCGAATTTGGGGCCAGAAATCAGCGGATATCGAGGTGGTACGCTAATTGCTAATCTATGGGTGCGTTCCGCTGAATGGCGGGCTCGGGAACCGAGAGTGCTGCTGACTTAAGCATCTAAAAACAATCGGCATCGACAGTCCCGGGGCGTGAACGAAAGATTTTAATTTACTGTCCAATCAGGAGAGAGTCCATGAAGGCATTGCAAAAGGGTTTTACCCTCATCGAGCTGATGATTGTGGTTGCAATTATCGGCATTCTGGCGGCGGTCGCGATTCCCGCTTACCAGGACTACACCATTAAGGCCAAGATCCAGGAAGGCGTGAACCTGTCCAATCCGCACCGCACGGCGATCGGCATCGCCTGCAGCGAAGCCAATCTGTCAGGCGCGAACGGGACTGCCGACCTTGGCCTTGAGGTGGGGACACAATACAACGGCACCTACGTGAGATCCGTGGTGGCCCGCCCCACCAACAACGCTACGACTGCGACGGTTGCGATCGTTTATACCTCGATCGGGACCCAGATCCAGACAGGTGATTCCGTGGTCTACACCGCGACTTGCGGCGTGGGCGGCACCACCTGGGCGATCAGCGGCGGCGGCATTCCGACCAAGTATCTGCCGAAGCAGTAAGCGAGGCGGCTACTCGACCCGAAAGGGAGGCTAATCGCCTCCCTTTTTTTTTCTACAATAAGAAACGACGAAGGCGGCCCGCAGCGGATTCGCCGCGTCGAGGAAAGCATCCGTGAAGTCCTGGCCCCAACGAACTGGCGTTTTGCTCGTCGTCATTCTCCTGGCGAGCACACTGGCATATCTGCCCGGTCTATGGGGTCCGTTTGTTTTCGACGATAAGCCCAACCTGCTGGGAAATTCCTTTGTTCATCTCAACTCGCTCGACTGGCCTTCCTTGAGGAATGCCGCGTTTTCAAACCAGAGCGGATTATTCCATCGCCCAATCGCCTCGCTCAGCTTTGCGCTCAATTACTACGCCGCGAACGGCTTTGCGTCGTTTCCATTCAAGTTGACCAATCTGGTCATCCATATGTTGAATGGATTGCTCGTTTTTTTTCTGGTCCGACTGATCTGCACCCGGCTGTTCGAAAGCAGCTCCGAAGGCAGGGCACCTGACTTTGCGGGAATCCTACCTCTTGTTGTGACCGCTTTCTGGCTGCTGCATCCACTGCAGTTGACAAGCGTGCTTTACGTCGTTCAGCGGATGAATAGCCTGTCTGCGCTCTTCACCCTTGGGGGCCTTTTGCTGTTCATGCACGGACGTCAACGCGTGGAGCACGGCCTCAGCGGCGGCCTCGGGATTATGCTCGCGGGCGTCGTCGGCGGGACCGCGCTTGGAGTGTTATGCAAGGAGAACGCGGCTCTGCTACCGGTTTATGCGCTGGTATTAGAACTTGCTTGTTTTGGCAGTTCCGCCCTGGATAAAGCGCGGCGCGTTCGAATCAGGCTCTTTTTCGCTGTCGTTCTGGGTCTGCCCGCGTTGGCAACTGTCAGCTACACGATCGCCAACCCCGATTTTATTCTGGGCCCTTATCAATCCAGAACATTCTCCCTAGAAGAGCGACTGATCACACAGCCCCGCGTACTTTTCTACTATATTGGACTTTCGCTGTTTCCCTCTCGGCATGCGCTGAGTCTATATCACGACGACTTCGTCATCAGCACGGGTCTTCTTGAGCCGGCGACCACGCTTATCGCCATCGCTGCTTGGATATTCATCCTGATTCTTTCGGTCCTGTATCGGCGTCGCTGCCCGGTGCTATTACTCGGAGTCGGTTGGTTTCTCGCCGGGCACATGATGGAGTCCAGCGTCTTTGCGTTAGAAATGGTTCATGAGCACCGAAATTATCTCCCCATTCTCGGTATCCTTCTCACGTCGACGTACGTGCTACTTTTCCTGTTTAATCGCATCCGGATCGATGCTCGGATTACCGGCACGGTCGTCGTGCTGATAGCTTTCACCTTGGGCTTCGTCACCAATTCCAGGGCTTACAGCTGGTCGTCGACGGGCGTACTGTTGGAGTCATTAATCAAGCACAGCCCTGAAGCGCCCCGCTCTCATGGTTACTACGCTGAGGAAATTATCAACAACAAGGGAGACGTGCGTAAAGCTTACTACCATTTGCAGCAGTACTCGCGGTTGAAGCCCGATGCTATCGTCGGTCTCGTGGAAATGATGCGCATCGCCAAGGGTATCGGGATGGTCGATGGTCCGAAGGAGGAATTGACTGTCGAAACCGGCGCTCAGCCTAACGTGTTCGAGATCCCGCTGGTTAATCATCCCAGTCAGCTCGAATTGATTACGCGCAAAGCAAACGCCGAGATCGAGCGCCGGCTCATGGAATACCCGTTGTCTGCAAATACGGCAAAAACCTTCGTTGATTTGCAGAACTGCCTGTATCAAGGCAAACCCGTCTGCGTGGACATGGCGCCCGACCTGATTCGCTGGATGGAGCTGGCGCTTGAAAACCGGAACGTCGGGAGAGTCTTTAGGGCGGTCTTGCTCATGACAACCGCGAAGACATACAGCTGGCTGGGAGACCTGGACAGAGCAGTTGAGCTGGCGGAGTCCTCGGTCAGAACTCTGCCAAGAGACGTCAATCTTTCCCTTGACCTGGTGAGGCTTCACTTGGCGCTGGAAAATTACGCTCGTGGTCTCGAGATTATCGAAGGAATGAAGGACCGCGGAGAACTCGTCGGGTATCGCAAGGAAGAAATCAACGCGCTGGAGGCGCAATTGAATTCCGGTACTAGGAAATCAGCGGCCGGCAGCTTGAGCCGCAATGTTCAATGAAGAGCCTGTTTACTGATTATTGGATTCGTCGCGGCGCAGGCACCCCTGTCCTCGCCGTGGTTCTTTTACTAGTGCTGGCCGCGGCAATTTGGCTGGTTTACCGGCCCGGACTCGCCGGGCCGTATGTGTTTGACGACTTCCAGAACATTACCCGAAACCGGCCTGTCGCGATGGATGCGTTCAGTTTCGGCAATCTGATGACGGCAGCGTTTTCGAAGGCCGAGGGAAGCGTGGGGCGGCCAATCCCCATGGCCAGCTTCGCGATGAATTATTTCCTGACCGGGTCGAGCTTCGATCCGGTTGCGTTCAAGGTCACCAACCTGATCATTCACTGTATCAACGCGTTTATGGTGTTCCTGCTCGCCCGGGTGTTTTTCCGGCTTCGACCATCTGTAGTTTCGTCGGGCGCCACGGTCCCCGGGGAACGGCGAATTCTGATGCTGGCCCTGTTCGCATCGGCGCTGTGGGCGCTGCATCCGCTGCAGCTCACCAGCGTCTTATACACCGTCCAGCGGATGACCAGCATGTCCGCGTTCTTCGTTCTTGCGGGATTGCTGGTATTTGTACACGGGCGCCGCAAGCTGGATCAGAATAACGGCGCGGGATTTGCCCAGATGGCGGCGGGTATCGGCGGGGGCACCGCGTTGGGGTTGCTCTGCAAAGAGAACGCCGTGCTGCTGCCTCTGCTCGCGGCCACCGTCGAGCTGTTTTTCTTCGAGCGCGAATCGCTTTCGGTGCGTGCGCGACGCTGGCTTCGGCTGTTTTATCTCTGTGCCATATGGCTGCCGATATTCGCCGGCCTGCTCTTTGTATTATCAAATCCCGACTTCGTGCTTCGCGCGTATGCGACTCGTAGCTTTACCCTAATGGAACGGGTACTGACCGAGTCCCGCGTCTTATTTTTCTACGTTTCCCTGATTATTTATCCCCTGATCTCCAGATTCGGGCTGTATCACGACGACTTCGATCTCAGCACCGGGCTGTTGAGTCCGCCTTCAACACTTATTGCGATTATCGCTTGGGTAGTCATCGGCGCCGCGCTGCTGGCCGGCGCTCGCCGCCGGCCCCTTTGGGGCTTTGGTATCGCCTGGTTTCTGGTGGGTCACGCCCTCGAATCCACCGTGATCGGCCTGGAGATTGTCCACGAGCATCGCAACTATGTCCCCAGTGTAGGCCTGCTGATCGTGCTTGCCTATTATCTTGCTGCGGTTGCTGAGAAGTTTCGTTTGAATACACGAATCGTTGGCGTGGGCGCGATCTGCGTTCTGTTGACTTTCGGTTTCGTCACATATTCCCGGGCGCAATCCTGGAGCTCGAGGGTATCGCTATTCGAGTTTCTGGTTCGCCATCATCCCGGTTCGTACCGGGCCCTCTCGGGACTGGCGGTAGCGATGAAGGAGCAGGGTAGAGATATTCGGGCAATCTACAATACGCTCAGGGATGCTGCGGTCGCAAATCCCAGCCCCGTGCATCCGCTGGTTGAAATGCAGAAAATGATTCATGCGATGATCCCGGCGACCGGCCGCGTCGCCTACGACGTTGCGCATGAGGTCGAAAACCAGCAAGGGAAACCCGCCTGGGCGAAGGACGCGGTGCTCGATCGGGAATATCTCCAGCAGCTGGACCGGGAATTGGAAGAGGAGACTTCTAGGCGACTCAAGCACGACGGGACCCACATCGAGACCGTCTATGCGCTTTGGACTGCACAGACCTGCGCCGTTAATGGATTGGAACACTGTTTGCCGCTCATCGAGCGGTTGCTCGACTGGCACCTACTCACTCTTGAGCGGCTTCCGCCGTTCAATAGACGTACCGGGCTGCTCGAACTCTCGGCGGCCAAGTTGCTGGCGGCAAAGGGCGAGGTCGATAAAGCTTTGGCGTACGTTGACAGAGCTATCAATACCATGTCCAACCACCCGAGATTCCGGGCGCAAAAAGCCCTTCTGCTCTTAAAGCTCGGTGCCACCGACGAGGCGGAGCAGATCGCCGATGACATCGAGCGCGAAATGGATTGGCGAAAAATTTACATTCGGGATCTCGCTGTCCTCAGAAATGAGATCACTAAAGTCAGAATGCCTGAATCTACTGAAGCCCAGTCAGCAAATGCCGGGCTCGATGGATAACACGCCTTGCGAATCACGCGACCGGAAGAGGACTGTATCTTCAGCAAGGCGCAAAGGAGCGGATCTCCTGCAGAACGTCAACGATTTCCCCAGGATAATGTAGCTCATCATGACGGCAAACTCGGAAAACGGGCTTCGCAAGCTGCTCGCTCCGTTACGTCGCACGCCCCTTCATCCACAGTGGCTGGTCTTTCGTCTCGAGGAACGCAAGCTCGCCACACTCGGGCAATGGATGTCGGGA
This sequence comes from uncultured Gammaproteobacteria bacterium, assembly GCA_947258715.1. Taxonomy (GTDB): domain Bacteria; phylum Pseudomonadota; class Gammaproteobacteria; order HK1; family HK1; genus CAMYJH01. Next base: position 232,947 of record CAMYJH010000002.1, on the reverse strand, counting down.
GTAGTGGTGGACATCGGATGTGCGGAACAGAAGCCGAGAAAAATAGCCCCCAGCGACTGTCGTTACGTCGGGCTGGACTATTATCAGACCGCTACCGAGTGGTACGGATCGCGTCCGAACGTTTTCGGTGATGCTCAGAAATTGCCGTTTGAATCCGGGTCGGCACACTGTGCGCTCCTGCTGGACGTTCTCGAGCACCTGCCGGAGCCGGATCGCTGCATTTGCGAAGTGCACCGGGTGCTGCGTCCAGAGGGCCGACTGATCATTCAGGTGCCATTTCTCTACCCGATTCACGACGCACCCCTGGATTTCCAACGTTGGACGCCGCACGGTCTTACCCGGCTAGCGGAGCGGCACGGGTTTCAACTGGAAAATCTTGAAGCTTTGGGATCGCCGGCGGAAAGTGCCGCCTTGCTTGTGAATCTGGCGTTTACGCGCGCTGTGATGCGGTGGATCGAGCGCAAGAGCCCACTGGTCCTTATCGGAGTTCTCGCGCCACTGGTGGTCGTAGTTTCCAACTTGGTGGGAGTATTGTTCGCAAGCCGGTCAGGCGACGGGGATTTCATGTCGCTGGGTTATCGCTGTCTGTTGAGAAAGGCGTGATCCGTCGCGTCGTCCTGGTGACCACGTCGTTTCCCGAGTCCGTTCTCGGCAGCGAGGCGGCGGGAGGGTTCGTATCGGACTTTGCCACGGTGCTTGCAGGGCGCGTCGATGTCGCCGTGGTTGCACCAGGCGCAGACCCCGGACACGCTCGCAGCGGCGATATTGAAGTGTACCGTTACCGTGCGCCGGTGCAGCCGCTTTCGCTGCTGCGTCCCCAGAATCCCGCCCACTGGCCGGCGATTCTTCAGACCCTCAAAAGTGGTGGCCGTGCGCTCGAAGCCGCCCTTGATCACAGGCCCGCGGATCATGTTTTTGCCCTCTGGGTGCTGCCGTCGGGCTACTGGGCAAGGCGCTGCGCCCGCCGTACCGGGACGCCCTACAGCGTCTGGGCGCTGGGTAGCGACATCTGGACGCTGGGCCGGGTTCCGCTGGTTCGCTCGATGCTGCGCACCGTTCTGCGCGGTGCGGCACACCGTTTCGCCGACGGCTATAAGCTGGCTGAAGACGTCCGCACCATAAGTCAGATGAGCTGTCATTTTCTTGCCAGCGCGCGACGTTTTCCCGCAAGCGCAAACCCGCGGCTGCGGGGCGGGCCGCCCTATCGTCTGGCATATCTAGGGCGCTGGCATCGAAACAAGGGCACCGACCTGTTGCTCGCCGCGCTCGATCGTTTGCCCGAACAGGCGTGGGCTCGGATCGAGGCCGTACGTATTGCCGGCGGTGGACCGCTGGATGCGGATATTCGCACCGCCTGTGAAACGCTCAAATCGAAAGGGCGCCCGCTGATGCTTGAAGGTTATCTGGAGCCGAGCGAAGCCGCCGCGCTTTTTTCATGGACCGACTTCATATGCATACCTTCCCGGATCGAGAGCATTCCGGTGGTATTTTCCGATGCACTGCAGGCGCGTAGACCCGTCATCGCCACGCCCGTCGGCGATCTGCCCCGACTGCTGGATGACGGCGCCGCCGGAATACTGGCGAAGGCGACAAGCGTTTCCGCGTATGCCGCGGCCATCATGTCGGCGGTTACGCAACCGACGAGTGCGTTCGGTGATGGGCTTGATAACCTTCGCCGTCAATTCGACGTGGAGGCTATCGCCGGCAGTTTCCTGGATCGGATCGGGGAAGCGTCCAGGTGACGGTCGTCAAGGGGATCCACTGTTCGGTGACGCCGCCGTCCGAGTGGGAGAGCACATGTGGTGAACGTGCTGATCTCTTTCACAGCAATGCCTGGCAGAACGTGCTGTGCCGAGGGTTCCGCTGCGCGAGCGTTTATTTGTGGGATGGGCGAGCGCGATCCGGCTGCGCACTGCCGATATTCCCTTTAGGCCCCTTCCGGATGGGGTACCTGGGATTTCCCGCGGGAGGCGGAATCGGGACGCTCTCTGCGCCGGCGAGCATCGCCGAAAATCTCAATCGTCTTCCGTTCGGACGTCGAGTCGACGCCATCCGTGTGCCCATTTCGGGTTTCAGCAAGCCGTTGCTTTCGGCCCACGGGTCTGTCTCGTCTCCGGAAACGGCCATCCTCGACCTGCCGGGCTGGTCCGCTGATCAGTTGTCGCCCCCCCTGCGCAGAAACCTGAAAAAGTTCGAGCGCTCGGACCTCGAGCTTCGGGCTTCCGTCGATGTAGGCCGTGACGCCGAGCGCTACTACCGGCTTTACCGCGGCACCATCGAGCGCCATCGGGGACGTCGCCGATACAGCCTGGCCTACTTTCGTGCCCTCCTCGAACTCTCCTTGTCTTCCGACAGGCTCCGATGCACCGGCGCCTACGCGGGAAGGGAGCTGGCCGGATTTCTCGTCGCCGCATCCAGTGGCGGCACGGTATTCTATCTACACGGCGCGAGCGACCCCCGATTTCAAACGGCACGGCCGTCAGACGCTCTTTTTAGGGACGCTATCCTGTGGGCGAAAAGCGTCGGCGCTGATCTGTTCGATATGATGTCGTCCCCTCCTTCCCAAGAGGGGCTTGTCCGGTTTAAAGAGAAATGGGGAGGAACCACTCGCCAGCATCGTACCTGCACTGTCCCGGTCAGCTGGATAGGGGGACTCACGGTCAAATTGCTGGGCCTTGGCGGCGGGAATTAGAGGCAGTCAGTCCCGGGTCGAGGCTAGCGCCGTACGGCGCGCCTCCGTCCACTCCAATACGAGCAGCAGTGCGGCGGCCAGCAGCAGGCGAAGCACGTAGACGCACGCCCCCACCAAGATCCCGACCGATACAGGCACCGAGAGGAGGGGCGCGACCGCACCGAGCATGGCCTCGCGAACACCGAGGTTCCCGGGCGTGATGCTGACTAGAGCCAGCAAGTTAATCAGGATGGCGAAGACTGCAGCTTGACCAAGGTTCAGATTCCAGCCAAGCCCGTTGATCAGGCACCAGAACCCCATCAGAAAAGAAAGGTACATGCCCGTGGCGACAAGGAGCAGCCCCCCCATCCGATCCAGGTATCGCAGCCTGGCGTAACGGGCGACCACCATCGTGACAATGATGCCCGCAATTGATATCACAAGCCCTTCGAACCATCCCAGCCAGACGAAACCCGCCGCCAACATGCTGACCCCCAAAGACGCCATGCTTGCGACCAGGCTGAAGTGGACGTACTGATACCACTTCACGGGATAGCGCCTTGTCAGCGTCCGCAATACCATCAGTGTTCCCGATCGCGCGGGCATCAGAACGTTCAAAACGGTTTTTCGAAGCGTAAACAGAGCGGCTACAAACCATTCGCCGGAGACGTCGTGGGACTTCAGAAAGATCACCGCCTGAACAACCTGGAAAAAGATCGAGAGCCCTAAAGCGACTACCGCGAGCGCCAGCCAGGCCGGGTCGATTTGCCATGCCGCGGCAGGGGCAGTTTTGAGACCATAGACGACTGCCGCGACGAACGCCGCGTAACCGAGCCAAATACGGACCCGCCGCCACCAGGAAGCCGCTCGGCCGGCTTCCGGAGTCAGCTCTTCATCGTTTGCCACGATCGTTCCAGATATTCACGGACGATCTGCTGGTCTTCTTCGAGGGTCCATTTGGTCATCCGGGGAAAGCGTTTGGGCAGGCGAAGGTCGGGGAAAGCGACAAAACCCCGGGGCTCGAGCCAGTCTTTAAGCCGCGCAAGCACTGACCGGGGATCGTCGCACAACGCTTCGTACTCGACTTCCAGAAACCGGCCGTCCGCCGACTCGCGCAGATCCCGTTCGATGATTTTGCGGGTGCGCAGTATCTGTTCCGCGGCCTGTTTCCACAGCGGCTGCCCGAGGAGATCGCGGTATCCCGGCGGCTGTACCGACCACCAGCGCTTCTCCAACCCCTGTCTCCGGCGGGCCAACACCAGGGAATGACAGTTCCACAGCATGTCGCGCCCGACGAAGACGAAACAAGCCTGCGGTATTGCTTTGGCCAGTATCGGAATCACCATGTCCAGATAAACATTCTTGAATACCATCGGTCTCTGGTGAATTCGAATCATGTCGTTAAGCGCGTTGCGCAATTGAATCAGCTTGTGTTCGCTCAATGCCTCCGCCGCGAGATAGTTGCCGTCGATGCCGTCTCGAGGAAACCAGCGGAACCAGAAGTTTCCAGGCTCGGCCGGCGCGAAGGCGCCGGGGGTCTTTCCGTAGCGTGATTCGAATATCGGCGGTGGACGACGGGCCACGCGTCTTGCTACGCGGGCCCACAAGTTCGGCATTCCGTAAAGGTAGTTCATGACGCCGGTGAAGTAAGCGACGTCGAACTGCTGCGTAATCACCTGATAAACGAGGGTGGTACCGCTTCGGGGGGCGCCGAGGACGAAAACACATCGTCCATCTTGATCGGCGTCAACTGGGCGAGGCGCAAACAGCGCATCCAGCGGCGTCAGAAGGCTGTTGGCGGTATCGAGAGCGATTCGGGCGCCTGACAGTAGCCTGGCACGCAGTTCGGGACTCAAGACTTCGCGGCTCGCCGATGACGCGCCTCAGGCCGTGAACGCAGGCCGCTCGTCATGCCGCCTCCTTCAACAATCAACTCCCTCCATCATGCCGAAGAATGCCGCGAACGTTTCGCGTGACCCGCTCCACGTCTTCGTCCGAAAGCTTGGGGGACAAGGGAACACTCACCGTTTCCTGACCGATCTTCCAAGCATTCGGGTAATCCTCCGCCCGCCAACCAAATCGCTGCTGATAGTACGGATGCTTTGCGATGCTCAGATAATGAACGCCGACCCCGATTCGGCGCTTGATCATGGCGTCCAGAAACGCGTCCCGGCTAATTCCGGTCCTTTTCTGGTCGATCTGAAGCGTATATAGATGGTAGCCGTGACGGCTGCCGGCCTTCGGCTCCGCCGGAAGGGTAACAGGTAGATCTGCGAACGCTTCCTGGTAACGCCCCCAGATTTCGCGGCGGCGGTTCCAGGACTGTTCCACCCGCGCGAGCTGGTGAATGCCAATGGCCGCCTGCAGATCCATCATGTTGTACTTGAATCCGCACTCAACGACAAAGTAGTGGATATGTCCGGCGTCACTGAAACGTTTCCACGCGTCTTTGGTCATGCCGTGCAGGGACAGCATCTTGGCGCGCTCTATGTCGTCAGTGTCTTTCGCGAGGATCATCCCGCCTTCGCCGGTGGTCACGTTCTTAGTGGCGTAGAAGCTGAAACATCCGAAATCGCCGAAGGTCCCGGCTTTTACCCCGTCAAGCTCGGTCTCTATGGCGTGAGCGCAGTCCTCGATCACTCTCAGCCCGTGCGCGTCGGCGGCAGACATTATCGACCCCATGTCGCACGGCAGGCCGGCAAAGTGAACCGGGACGATTCCGCGGGTGCGCGGAGTAATGCGCTGTGCTATCTGGGCTGGGTCGATATTCATGGTTACGGGGTCGATGTCCGCAAGCACCGGCGTTGCTCCGGCATGGGCGATGGCGTTGACTGTGGCGCAAAAAGTCATGGGCGTCGTGACGACTTCGTCCCCTGGCTTGATGCCGGCCGCCAGCATGCTGATATGCAGCGCTGCGGTGCAGGAGTTCACAGCTGCTACATGGGCGCTGTCGATGCCCTTGTAGCGGGCAAACTCGGTTTCGAAGCGGGAAACCTTGGGACCCGTTCCGAGCCAGGCCTTGCGTAGAGAATCGACTACCTCATCGATTTCATCCTGGCCGATTTGCGGCTGACCGAATACGAGGAATTGATCCTCGGAAGCGCTATCAGGTTCCGGCATCAGATTTCTCCAGATGCTGGTTCAAGCGACGGCTATCGCGGCGGGCGCGGCACATTTTGGGTAGGAACATCAGGTCCAGGTCTCCTAATCCGAAACGAGGAGGGGAAAAGTCGTCGTTCAGTCATTTCGGCGGCTGTATAAAAGATTCGTCACCTGCTCGGAGACCAGTCCTATGAGAAAGATGAGCAGGGAAGTGATGAATAATACGGCGCCCATATTGGTGAATCGGTTCAAGACAGCATAAGTGTAGACGTAGTAGGTGGTTCCCATGAGAAAGAAGGCTACGCTCAAGGGAAAGAAAATCTTCAACGGTGAATAAAGGGTGCCTACCCGAAAAATTATCAACAGAAATCGTACGCCGTCTTTGAGCGGGCTGATGTGGCTCGAGGTGACGCGCTTGGCCGCGGTAATCGGCACGTAGTCGACGCTGTAGCCGGCGCGAAAAAAGGCCATTGTTATGGTCGTTGGATAGGAAAATCCATTAGGTAAGAGATACAGGAACTCCCTGAACTTTCCTGTGTCGGCGGCGCGGAATCCCGAGGTCAGATCCGGGATATTGCGCCCAACCATCCAGCCTGCGAGCCGGTTATATACCGAATTGGCGGTTGCCCTGCCGAAATTGGCCTGTGACTCCCGGTCGCGCGCCCCTATCACCATATCCAGACCGCGGTCCATTCCTTCGAGTAGCCGCGGGATATCCTCCGGTGAGTGCTGTCCATCGGCGTCCATGAGCACCAACCGCTCGGTCTCCACGCTGCGAACGCCGGCCTTGACCGCGCCTCCGTTGCCTAGGCTGTATGGAAGCGAAACAACCTTGGCGCCGTGCTTTCTGGCGATAGCGGCGGTGTCATCGGTAGAGCCGTCGTCGACCACCAGAATTCCGAATCCCGGCAGGCCGGATTGAATTTTCGAAAGCAGCGCGGGAAGCGTTTCGGCTTCGTTCTTGGCTGGAATCACTATTGTTACGCCAGCAGCTTTACCCTTCATATCGAGCCTTCAAATTAAAATCAGCGAGGTTTTCGAATGTTCTAGCTCAGCTTCGAGGCTTTTTCCCGGAAAGGAGAGGGTGTAGCGTCTGTAGCATTTTTTTTGAGATCTTCGGATTGCCAGCGACGATGTCTCCGCAATCGAGGTAGCTTTCGCCGCCCATGGGATCGCTGACGAACCCGCCCGCCTCGTGGATGAGCAGAGCGCCGGCGGCAATGTCCCAGCGCTTGAGCCCGAATTCCCAAAAGCCGTCCAGTCTTCCGGCCGCGACGTAGGCCAGATCAAGGGCCGCAGAACCCGCGCGCCTGATCCCGGTGCAATTCGGCATGAATGCCCGCAGCGTCGATAAATAATCGTCGAGGTGGGAAAGCTCTCGAAACGGAAAACCGGTGCCGAGCAGTGCGGTATCGAGATCCGATCTTCGGCTTACGCGGATCCTGCGATTGCCCAGCTGAGCGCCCTCACCCCGGCTGGCCGTGAACAATTCCTGGCGCACGGGATCGAAGATCACTCCGTGAGCAGTTTGTGAGCGATGCTCCACTGCGATTGAGATCGCAAAATGCGGAAAGTTGTGGAGGAAATTCGTGGTACCGTCCAGCGGATCGATAATCCAAACGTATTCATCGCCGCCTTGTTGACCGGACTCCTCGGCTAGGATCCCATGATCCGGGTATGCCTTGTGGATGGTATCGATGATGATTTGCTCCGCCCGCTGATCAACTTCGGTTACGAAATCGTTGCGGCCTTTGGCGGTGACGTTCAGCGAATCCACCCGCTCCAGCTGCCTAACGATGAGCGCACCGGCGGAGCGGGCGGCGCGTATCGCAATGTTGAGTATAGGCTGCACGTCTGTTTCCGGGCTCGCGCGGGTAGCGGCGTATTGTACGGGCTCGCAGCGGTCCGTCCAAAGCCAACCATGTTCCGCATTAACCATCAAAGATGCATGTTTTGCGTTGGAGCGCTCCTGGAATGATAGCGGATCCAATCTATAATCCTTTCACCCTCGCTTAAATGAGCGGCATCGACGCCTCGGATCTGCGCCCCGCCATGCTTGAAAAGGAAAGACTCGACGCCATTCGAATTGTCCTCGTGGAGCCCACGCACCCGGGTAACATCGGCGCCACCGCGAGGGCCATGAAGACCATGGGTCTTTCCCGGCTGCACCTGGTGAATCCGAAGTCGTTTCCGTCCGCGGAAGCGACGGCCCGCGCCGCGGGCGCCGACGACATTCTCTTTGACGCCGAGGTCTACGACGATTTTGTCTCCGCAATCGCCCGTTGCGGCTGGGTCATTGGCACCACCGCGAGGCCCCGGCGGCTACCTGCAGAAGAGTTATTGCCCGACCAATGCGCGGCGCGCGTGCTGGAAAAAGCGGCGCATTGCGACGTCGCTCTGGTATTCGGTCGCGAGAGCTCCGGGCTCAGCAATCAGGAAATCGAACGCTGTCACGGGGTGACGACCATCCCCACGGAGCCCACGTTCGCCTCCCTGAATATAGCCTCCGCGGTCCAGATTCTCGGCTACGAGATCCGACGCCAGCTTCCCTCTTCGCTCTCCGGTATAGATGCTGGGCGGGTCCCGGCTCTGGTGGAGAACATGGAGCGTTTTTACTCGAGCCTTGAGCAGACGTTGACCGAGGTGGGTTACCTGGATCCGGAAGCGCCCAAGCAGCTGATGCGACGGCTGCGGCGGCTATTTAGCCGCGCCAACCCGGACGCTATAGAGCTCAATATTTTGATGGGTATCCTCAGCGCGGCGAGAAAAGCCGCGGCGCGCCGCCATAAAGCCATAGTCGGGAGCGAGTCCGAGTGACGGCGCTAAGAAAAGAATGGCTGATGCTCTCTGGCGTTTTGCTGGTGACGCTGGCAGCCTCGTTAGGAATCTTGCGCTGGCTTGCGCCTCAGCTCATTGGGCTGCCAGTGGACCTGAGATTGGTAACAAGCAGTGAGAGATTGCCGCCGTTTTTCGACGGCGTATTTCGCCAGTCGGATTACACCAGCGACGAATTTCTGCTAAACGATCCGGTGACCGTAACTCGTGGTCGCCCGCGCCTCCCGGAGCTGACGAATCAGGGTCCACATGACGTTCTCGGTTTTCGTAACCGCGAGGTCCCTGTGCACGCCGACATAGCAGTCATTGGTGACAGTCAAACGTACGGAAACAACGTGGTGCTGGAGAACAACTGGCCGAGCCGGATGATGGAATCTCTCAGCGATTTTCAATCCGTTACATATAACATGGCCTCCGTCGGCTGGGGCGGCGTACAGTATCTGGAGATGGCCACCAAGGCGACCACGTTTCGGCCAAGGCTTCTCATCGTGGCCTTCTACACCGGCAACGACCCACTCGAGTCGTTTCTTCTAGCCTACAAGCTCGACCGATTCAAGGATTTGCGCCCGGTGGAGGCTCTTAGCCCAGCGGACATGCCGGTTGTTAACTTCCCGGTGCCGCCGGAGGAAAGGTGGGTCGTCGCCTTCAAAGACGGATTCGAAACGGTTTTCACCCCTTCGTTGCGGTTGCCCTCCAACGACGACCATCCGGTGGTTCACGCTGGGTACGGAGTGATGGCGAACGCGGCGCGGGAAATACGCCGCGTAACCCTTCCCTTTGGGATTGCGGTCATGTTTACCATCATCCCCACCAAAGAGTACGTATTTGCCAACAAGCTTCGCCTTGACGGCATCACTCCAACGGCCAAATTTAAGCGCCTGGTGGAAGAGGAAGGAAAACGTATCGCCGAGCTTGCAGACGCGCTGCGCGCCGTGCCGTCTGCCTTGTATGTAGATGTCACGGGCCCGCTTGCGGGCGCGGCCGTCGAGGGTCTTCCTCTGTATCCCTCGAACGATAATGGTCATCCGATAGAGGCAGGTTATGCAGTCATTGCCGGCGTTTTGGCGGCGGCGGCGCGCGATAAGCTGCGTAAGCGACTGAAGGGACTTTTCGCGGTGCCGTTAGGCCCGAATGAAGGCGCACTTTTTTTGGTCGATTCGAATGATGTTTGGCAACTTCCCGGAATGGACCTTGCGCTCAAGAATGGATGGTCAAGGGAACAGGTTCAAATTGTTTCTTTGCGCGCGCTTTCGGGATTGCCGCGCCGCGGCACGCTGGACGTCATCGACCCCGATCGTTTCGGGCCTAACGCGCTACGCTGAATATGAGCACCTTCAGTGGCGATCGAGGCTTGGCATTCCGTCTAGAAGCACTTTACCGTTCTCGATTGTAAGCCGTCCCTCGGCAAACCATCTAATCGCCTGCGGATAGATCACGTGCTCGCGCTCGAGCACCCGCGCGGCCAGGGTGTCCGCGTCGTCGGACTCCTTGACCGGCACGCGCGCCTGGACGATCACCGGTCCACCGTCCAGGTCCGGCGTCACGAAGTGGACGCTGGCGCCGTGCTCTTTCACTCCCGCGTCCAGCGCCCGCTGATGGGTGTCGAGTCCGGGAAAGTCCGGCAGCAGGGATGGGTGAATATTCATCAGGCGGCCGGAATAGTGGTTGACGAAAGCGGGGGTGAGGATCCGCATGAAGCCCGCGAGCACCACCAGTCCGGGGTCGAATTCATCGATGATATTCATCAGCGCGGTGTCGAACTGGCGGCGGCTTTTATAGTCGCGATGATTGACAACGCGCGTTTCGACTCCCGCGCGACGCGCGCGCTCAAGACCATATGCGTCCGGTTCATTGCTCAATACCGCGCGCATTTCCGCCGGCAGGCTGCCGTCGCTAATCGTGTCGATAATGGATTGAAGGTTGCTGCCGCGTCCGGAAATCAGCACCACCAACGGGAGTTTTGAAGGAGTCAAGATACAACGGTCTCCGGCGCCTTCGAATCCGATGCTCGGATCTCTCCGATAATCTGGGCCTGCTCGCCCATGGACTCGAGCAGGCCCACTGCGGCGTCGGCGTCCGAGGAAGGCACGCAAACGGTCATCCCGATCCCGCAATTGAACGTGCGGTACATTTCTTCAGAGGTGATTTCGGCAATTTCTTGGATCCACTCGAACACTTTTGGCCGCGTCCATGCGCTTGCGTCCAGCTCGGCGCAGGTGAAATCCGGGAGCACCCGGGGCAGATTCTCCACCAGCCCGCCGCCGGTTATGTGGGCGGCCGCGCTGACTTTGATTTCGCCAAGCAGCGCCAGCACGCTGCGCACATATATTCGCGTGGGCTCGAGCAAAGCGGCTCCAAGCTTCTCCGTTCCAAGGGGAAGAGACAAATCCGAGCCGGACAGCTCGAGCGCTTTTCGAACCAGCGAGTAACCGTTGGAATGAAAGCCACTGGATGCGAGCCCGATGACTCGATCTCCTGGCCTGACGCGTGAGCTTTGAATAATGTCGGCACGCTCCACCACGCCCACGCAAAAACCGGCAAGATCGTAATGGCCTTCGGCATACATCCCCGGCATCTCCGCGGTTTCCCCGCCGATCAACGCGGCGCCCGCCTGGCGGCATCCTTCGGTGATTCCGGACACCACCGCGTGAGCCACCTCGTCGTCGAGCCGGCCGGTGGCGAAATAGTCGAGAAAGAACAGCGGTTCGGCCCCCTGAACCACCACGTCGTTGGCGCACATGGCCACCAGATCAATGCCTATGGTGTCGTGGGCTCCGCTTGAGATTGCAAGCAAAAGCTTCGTTCCCACGCCGTCGGTAGCGGACACCAGCACCGGCTCGCGGTAACGTTCCACGGGAAGTGAAAACAAGGCGCCGAAGCCGCCGATACCGGCGATGACGTTGGCACTGGCGGTGGTTTGCGCCAGCGGCTTGATGCGTTCGACCAGGCGGTTCCCGCGGTCAATATCCACGCCGGCGTCCCGGTAGCTCAATCGCTTTCGACCCCGACCTTTCACCATAGGGATGTTAAGACCACCTCTATTGGCCTGCAAACCTTGACTTAGGATAAAGCCTTCCATAGCGTCCACGACATGATCGCTGTCCGCGCGCGACGGTTGCTGTTCAGCCTGCTTATGCTGGCGCTTTGCGCTCTGCTTGGATCGGTGTCGCTGTCGGCGGTGGAAGTGCCCGACCTTTACGAGGCCGAGGTGCCGGTCGCAGATCGGTCCGAGGCCGCGAGGGAAGCCGGCTTAGGCGAAGCGCTGCTTCGCGTCATCACCAAGGTCAGCGGTGTGCCCGGAGCCCGCTCCAATTCGACGCTGGTGCGGGCGGTGGAGAAACCTGGCCGCTTGGTGCAGCAGTTTCGATATCGCCAGGCTCCGGCTTCGGGGGCAGCCGAAGCCCAGGCGCCCGAGCAGCGCTGGCGGCTGTGGGCGCGTTTCGATGCCCGGGTGGTGGACAGCCTGGTGCGCGACGCGGGACTCCGAGTTTGGGGGCGGGTGCGCCCGGCGGTCATGGTCTGGGTGGCGGTGGATCAGTCCGGCACGCGCCGCATCCTGGGCGGAGAAGAGGCGCCAGAACTCAGTGCTATCATGCGCGACGCCGCCCGCCAGCGGGGCGTACCGGTGGTGCTGCCGCTTCTGGACCTGGAGGATCAAAGCCGACTTCGGGTCAGCGACGTGTGGGGCGGATTCAGCGATCGCATTCAGCAGGCATCCAGCCGCTACCAGTCCAACGTGATCTTTACCGGGCGCGTATATCGCCTGCTTCCGACGCTGTGGGAGGGCCGCTTCAGTCTGATTGCGGGCGACGCGGTGGAGGAGTGGTCGAACCAAGGCGACATCCTGGAGTTGCTCTTAGCCGACGCGGTTAACGCCTTGGCAACTCAGCTCGCGTTTCGCTTTGCCGCTCCCAGCGGAATCGCAGGCGCTTACGGATTCGGGGTCATTGTCAGCGGCGTGCGTAGCACGGGTGACTACGCCCGGGCGCTGGAATACCTGAGCACGCTGGAACAAATCACGGACGTGAGCGTGACCCGGGTAAGCACCGACGAAGTGAGGTTTTTCGTCGAAACCCGCGGCGGCCAGGATGCGCTGCTCAAGGTGGTTGCGCTGGGCGGCACGCTGGCGCGGGAAAGCCTTCCCGGCGACCCGGAGCTGAGATTCCGGCTCTTGCCTTGAGCTAGGCTTGAGCGCCTTATGGCGGCGCGCGTCTGGGCTTAAGACAAATAAACACCCCTGAAGTGATGGAAGAACAGCGCGCTCGCCAACTCACTCTCGGCGTCGCGCTCAGCGAAGGGCACGATTTTGCTAACTTCGTTCCCGGACGAAATCAGCCGGCAATAATTGCGCTGCGGCAACTGGCCAGCGGCGCCCATGGGCCGCTGATTTATCTTTGGGGCGGCGCGGGCAGCGGTAAGACCCATCTCCTCGGGGCCACGTGCGCCGAAGCCGCTGTGGGTGGGCGCGCCACCGCCTACGTGCCGCTCGTGTCCCACGCCGAACTCGATCCCGCCATGCTGGCCGGTCTTGAGCGCGCGCGCATAGTCTGTATCGACGACGTCCACGCCATCGCCGGGCTGAAGATCTGGGAGGAAGCGCTGTTTCATCTCTACAACGAGGCGGAATCTGGCGGCGTGCCGATAGCGGTGACCGCCGACAAACCTCCGCTCGCCCTCCCGCTGCGGTTGAACGATCTCAAGTCACGCCTTTCCGCCGGCACGGTCTTCCAGATCCGGGAGCTGAACGATTCCGAGCGCGGCCGGGTACTGGCCGCACGGGCCCAGGCAAGGGGGTTCGAATTTCCCGAGGAGGCCGTGCGCTATCTATTGGGCCGCGGTCCGCGGGACATGCATTCGCTGATGTCGGTGCTGGACCGACTCGACGCGTTCTCCTTGAGCGAGCAGCGAAAGCTCACTGTGCCGCTGGTGCGCGAAGTTCTTATCGCTGCCGGAAAGCTCAGGCGCTGACGAATCAGAGCTAACGACCGCAAGGTTTCTAGGCGATCGCCGCGGCCAGCTCCGCCACTCGGCGTCCGAGCACCGTACACAGGTGTTTTTCATCCTCGCTCAAGGGCTGCTTGCTGTCTAACCCCGCCACGTGGCTCGCCCCGTAGGGAGTGCCGCCGGTCTCGGTGCGGTTGAGCGCGGGCTCGGTATAAGGAAGACCCAGCACCACCATTCCGTGGTGCAGCAAGGGCAACATCATGGAAATCAGAGTCGTTTCCTGACCGCCATGAAGGGTCGAGGTGGAAGTGAAGACCCCGGCGGGTTTACCGGCGAGGGTTCCGGAGAGCCAGGCGTCAGCGGTGCTGTCGAGGAAGTACTTGAGCGGCGCCGCCATGTTGCCGAAGCGCGTCGGACTGCCCAACAAAAGCCCAGCGCATTCGTCCAGATCGCGCGCTTCGACGTAGGGCGGGCCTTCCGCCGGAATGGAGCCCTCGCTGGCCTCGCACACGCTGGAAACCTTGGGCACGGTGCGCACCCGGGCCTGCATGCCGTTAACCTCTTCGACCCCCCTGGCGGCGTGACGCGCCATGTTCGCAACATTGCCGTGGAGGCTGTAATACAACACCAAAATCTCGGACATAGGGCGTTACAGAATCTCGAGCACTTGCTCCGGCGGACGGCCAATGGCGGCCCTGCCGTCGGCAAGCACCACTGGCCGCTGCATCAGAATAGGATGGGCGGAGATGGCCGCAACGAGGGCGTCCCGGCTCAAGCTTTCGTCGTCCAGGTCGAGCTGCCGGTAGAGCGTTTCGTTTTTTCGCATCAGCTCCCGGGGTTGCATCTCCAACAGCGTCAGGATCCGATCAAGCTGTGCCGGCGACGGAGGAGATTTGAGGTACTCGATGACTTCTAGATCGAGCTGCCTTTGCCTGAGGAGCTCCAATGTCGCGCGCGACTTGCTGCACCGAGGGTTGTGGTAGAGGGTCACCTGCATGCTTTGCTCCCTTGCGGTCATCAGCTGCCTGAAGGAGTCTTTTTCGATTCTATGCCACCTCACACGGCTCTCCAAAACAGTGGCGCTGCGGGCGGCCGATCCGAGCAAGCAGGGCTGACGAATCTCGACGCGCTTTGTTAGCCTGCGTAGCCGGTGATGACCCGGAACCAGGCCAATCTTCGATGAGCTGTCGTCGCTGCCTCGTGTCGGGGCGCGTTCAGGGAGTGTATTTTCGGGGCTCGACCCGGCGCCAAGCGTTGGCGCTGGGGCTTAAGGGAAGGGCGGTCAACTTACGTGACGGACGGGTGGAAGTGATCGCCTGCGGTCCAGAAGACAAGCTGGACGTGCTGTGCCGATGGCTCGAACACGGCCCACCCTCGGCGTCGGTCACCTGCGTGAGCTGCGAGCCGTGGAGTGGTGACACCGACTTCCACGGCTTTGAAACACTGTGAAGTTCCCGCCTCGCGGGGTAAGTTGGCGGCTGGCGGACCGCGGCTGAAGCGCTTGCGACCGTTTACTGCCGATACCAGCGTTTGCGCATAGCGTCGAACACCCGCATCGGGTACCAGGATTCTCCGGCGCTGCCGTTGTATCGCGCCAGGGCGCGCGCCATATGGCCCTGCTCCATGTCCAGGTAGTACCTCAGTATCGTGCACCCGAGCCGCAAGTTGGTGCCGATGTGAAACAGGTTGTCCCCCGGGCGGCCGATTTCTTCCAGCCAGAACGGCATCACCTGCATCAGGCCCCGGGCGCCCGCGCGTGAGATGGCGAAACGGTCGAAATTGCTTTCCACCTGAATCACGGCAAGCACGATTTCGGGATCGAGTTTGGCCCGGGTCGCCTCGTAATGGACCTGGCGAAGAATTTCGACGCGTTCCGCGGGGCTTTGAACTGCATCGCCAAGCCGGGTCGACATGTCGATCAGCCACACTTGGGCCTCGAAGCGATCATTAAAGCTCACCGACTCGGATACCGCTTCAATGAGCAACGCGCGCAGCCGCGCATCGGGCCGCTCGGTGGTGGCGGCGTCGACGTTGTTGCACCAGCCTAACAAGGCCAGCGCGACGACGCCGGCCCAGATGCGATTCAATTCCATGACACTAAGGCAATATAGTCGAGCGCGGCGGCAGGAAGGCTGCTATTGCGGCCGAATCGTCGCCCGCAAACAAAAGCTCTCCGGCCTCAGCTGGAAGCGAGCTCAATGACTCGCGCAGGGGGGGCCGGATCTTGAGGCGAAGCAGCAACAAGGGCAATAGGAGCGCTAGCGGCAGCGCAAAAATCGAAGCGAGGGTCGAGAGGAGTCGCCAGATCCCTCTCCGGCAGTTATTTAGCCGGCGGCGACTTCGTGCTTGATCTTTTCCCAAATGAACGCCACCGCGTCGTCGATGGGCACTTCTTTCGATTCGTCGCCGCGCCGCGACTTGTACTCGACCACGCCTGCGTCGAGGCCGCGTTCGCCGAACACCAGTCGATGCGGAATGCCAATGAGTTCCGATTCGGCAAACATCACTCCGGGCCGAACGGCACGGTCGTCCAACAGCACTTCGATTCCGGCATCTGTTAGCGCGTTATAGAGCTTCATTACCGCCGTCTCGAGCCGCTTGGATTTGTGCATGTTCATGGGCAACAGGGCCAGCGTGTAGGGCGCGATGGCGGCCGGCCAGATAATGCCTCGGTCATCGTGGTTCTGCTCGATGGCGGCGGCTACCACGCGGGTCACGCCGATACCGTAACAGCCCATCACCAGCTCGATCGCCTTGCCCTGCTCGTCCAGGACCACCGCGTGCAGAGACTTGCTGTACTTGGTGCCGAGCTGAAAGATGTGGCCCACTTCGATGCCCCGGCGTATCACCAGTCGGCCGTCGCCGTCCGGGCTTTTGTCTCCCTCCACCGCATTGCGCAGATCGGCGCTCTCGGGTTCCGCTAGGTCGCGACCCCAGTTGACCCCGACGAGGTGTTTACCTTCGACGTTGGCGCCGCAGATGAAGTCGGCCATGGCGACGGCCGCATGGTCGGCGTAGATTGGGATCTCCAGTCCCAGCGGGCCCAAAGACCCCGGGCCGCAGCCAACCACCTCGGCCACGCGCTCCGCGGTCGCGAACGTGAGCGGCGCCTGCACCGCTTCAAGGCGCGAGGCTTTGAGTAGGTTCAGCTCGTGGTCGCCGCGTAGCGTCAGCGCCACCAGGCCACCGTTCGCGCCCTCCACCAGCAGCGTCTTCAGGCAGCGGCTTTCGGCGACCTCCAGGAATGCGGCTAGATCCGCGATGGTGTGCTGACCCGGCGTATCCACGGCATGCATTTGCTCCCCTGGCGCGGCGCGCGCATCAGCGGATGCTTCGCACGGCACCAGCTCCACATTGGCGGCGAAATCACCCGAGTCGCTAAACGCGATGGCGTCTTCGCCGTAATCGGCGAGCACGTGAAACTCGTGCGAGCGACTGCCGCCGATGGCGCCGGAGTCCGCCTCCACTACCCGGTAATCGAGCCCCAAGCGCGAAAATACCCGGCAGTAGGCGTCGTGCATCTGCCGGTAGGACACCTCCAGGCTTTCAGTATCCAGGTCGAAAGAGTACGCGTCCTTCATGATAAACTCGCGCGCGCGCATGACGCCGAAGCGCGGCCTGATCTCGTCACGGAACTTGGTCTGGATCTGGTAGAGGTTAATGGGCAGCTGCTTGTAGCTGCGGATCTCGCGCCGGGCGATATCCGTGATCACTTCTTCATGCGTGGGGCCGAAACAAAAGTCCCGCTCGTGCCGATCTTTAAATCTCAAGAGCTCGGGACCGTACTCGTCCCAGCGCCCGGACTCCTGCCAAAGCTCCGCCGGCTGCACCGCGGGCATGAAAACTTCATGCGCGCCGGCGCGGTTCATTTCCTCGCGCACCACGTTTTCTACCTTACGCAGCACGCGCGTTCCTAGCGGCAGCCAGGTATAGAGGCCCGAAGCGAGCTGGCGAATCAGTCCGGCGCGAAGCATCAGCTTGTGACTGACGACCTCGGCATCCGCCGGAGTTTCTTTCAGCGTCGCAATCAGGGTCCTGGAAAGACGCACAGATAAGTCCTCCTCGAGTTCGATCCTCTAACCATACAGGCAAAAAGCCGCTGCCTTCGCGAGCGGCGGGTCTAATATCCGGCACCCGGGGATAAAGTCAAATCAGCCCGTCGGCGTTACGCGCTGGCGCCGGTACTGAGGTCTGGGGTTGGGGGTATTGAGTTGAAACGCCGGGCGCCGACCGGCGCCCGGTGTAAAGACGGTTACTTGCAGTAAAGCTCGATCTGTTTGATGGACTGCTGGAGCTTGGCCTGAATTTCTTTTGCATCCAGAAAGTAATTGTTGCCCTGACCGTCTTTTCCCTGGATGCGGGACGAGTTTTCCAACACGCGGCGATTCTGGCGCGCGATTTCACAGTTCTTTTTGAAAACTTCGGCCTCTTTCTGCGTCTCGCTGGCGGCAGTGCGGGCGAAATTCCGGTCCTTCTGCTGGTTGTCGGTCTTGTCCTTCATCGAATCCAGCTGCTCTTGGGCCTCGGAAGGCGACACCGGCGCCGTACGAACCTTGATCTCTTCCGCCTGCTGGTCAGGGGGCTTGCGTTCCGAATAGGTCACGTTGCCGTACTCGTCCACCCACTTGTACAAGCGGGCGACGCTCGACTCCACCGGCGCCATGAGCATTAGCGCGGCCACTGCCAGCGGCCAGATCCTCAGATACCTTCGATACCACATTGCCTGTTCACCAAAAATGTCTGATTTCGTTAAATATAGACCCTCGCCCCGGGGCTTGTTAGCGACGGATTTGGCAAAAGCGCTCTTGCACCGCATTTCCGGCGCTGGCGCGGGGGCGGTGGAAGGCCTTGCAGAGGGCTAAAAACCGGCAATTTCCTTGACCTTCGCGAGAAATCTAAGGTAATTTGGGGCTTTCCGGAGACCATGTTGGTGGCCCGCTTGCGCGGGCTTTTTTAGCGGGTGGGTGTGGTGGAAAAGCTCAGCGGAGCCGAAATCCTGATCCAGTTCCTCAAGGACGAGGGCGTGGAATACATCTTCGGCTACCCCGGTGGCGCGGTTCTGCACATCTACGACGAGCTCTACAAGCAGAACTACCTCAAGCACATTCTCGTCCGCCACGAGCAGGGCGCGACCCACATGGCCGACGGCTATGCCCGGGTCACGGGTAAGCCCGGTGTGGTGCTGGTGACATCTGGACCCGGCGCGACTAACGCCGTTACCGGCATCGCTACCGCTCACATGGACTCCATCCCCATGGTTGTGATTACCGGCCAGGTTCCCACCAACGCCATCGGCAGCGACGCCTTCCAGGAAGTCGACTGCGTCGGTATCACGCGACCCTGCGTCAAGCACAATTTTCTGGTCAAGGACGTAACCGAGCTTGCCGCCACCATGAAGAAGGCATTTTTCGTCGCCACCTCCGGGCGGCCGGGCCCGGTGGTGGTGGATATTCCCAAGGATGTCACCCGGCCGGACCTCAGGATTCCGTACCAGTATCCGGCTAAGGTGAGCATGCGTTCCTATAACCCGGTGACCAGAGGTCACGCCGGTCAGATCCGCAAAGCGCTGGATCTAATCCTGTCGGCAAAGCGGCCGATGTTTTACACCGGCGGCGGCGTCATTCTTGACAATGCCTCCGAGGCGCTGAGAGAACTCACCCGCTTGCTCGGCTACCCCATTACCAACACGCTCATGGGCCTTGGCGCTTATCCCGGAACAGACAAGCAGTTTGTTGGCATGCTGGGTATGCACGGCACCTACGAGGCCAACATGGCCATGCACGAGTGCGACGTGCTAATCGCCATCGGCGCCCGATTCGACGACCGGGTGGTCGGCGACGTAAAGAAGTTCTGTCCCGAGGCGAAGATCGTGCACATCGACATCGATCCGTCTTCCATCGCCAAGACGGTGAAGGTCCACGTCCCCATCGTCGGTCCAGTGGGCAGCGTGCTGCGGGACATGATCGCCATGCTCAAGGAAGGCGATCGACGCCCTGACGCCGATGCCCTGGAGGCCTGGTGGAAAAGAATCAACGAATGGCGCTCCATGGATTGCCTCAAGTACGAGTGGTCCGATGACCGCATCAAGCCCCAGTATGTGGTTGAAAAGCTTTACCAGGTGACCGGCGGCGACGCCTATGTCACCTCCGACGTGGGCCAGCACCAGATGTGGGCGGCTCAGTTTTATCCCTTTGACAAGCCGCGCCGCTGGGTAAACTCCGGGGGGCTTGGAACCATGGGCTTCGGTCTTCCTGCGGCGCTGGGGGTGCAGTTCGCTCATCCGGACGCCACCGTGGCCTGCGTTACCGGAGAAGGCAGCATCGTCATGTGCATCCAGGAGCTTTCCACCGCCAAACAATACGACCTGCCGGTAAAGATCATTAATCTCAACAACAGATATCTGGGCATGGTGCGCCAGTGGCAGGAGTTCATGTACGAAAAGCGCGAGTCGCATTCGTATCTGGATTCGCTGCCGGATTTCGCACGGCTTACGGAAAGCTTCGGCCACGTGGGCATGACCATCGAGAAGCCGTCGGACGTCGAAGGCGCGCTCAAGGAAGCATTCGCGCTCAAGGACAGGCTCGTATTCTTGGATTTCATCACCGATCCTACGGAAAACGTATTCCCGATGATGATGAGCGGCAGGGGCCATAATGAGATGCTCTTGTCCGAGCTCTGCAAGAATCGCGAGCTGGCTTAAAGAAGCCCTTCAAAAATGCGGCACATTATTTCGCTCTTGCTGGAGAATGAGCCCGGCGCGCTCTGCCGTGTCGCTGGCCTGTTTTCGGCTCGCGGTTATAATATCGAATCACTTAGCGTTGCCCCGACCGAGGATCCAACCGTTTCCCGAATGACACTGGTTACAAGTGGATCCGACGCAATCATCGAGCAGATCACCAAGCAGCTGAATAAGTTGGTGGATGTCGTTCGGCTGCTCGATCTCACCGAAGGCAGTCACGTCGACCGGGAGATGATGCTCATAAAGCTCAAAGCGGCGGGTCCGCAGCGGGAAGAAATCAAGCGACTGTCGGACATATTCAGGGGGCGAGTTCTAGACGTCACCAATACGAGCTACATCATCGAGCTTACCGGCGCCGCGGATAAGCTGGATGCGTTTATCGAGGCGCTGGACAAAACATCTATCCTGGAGGTCGTTCGCTCGGGATCGCTTGCGGTCGGCAGGGGCGAGAAGTCCCTCAGACTTTAAGCGCCGGGGGCTCTAGATTTCGGATCGGAGCCTGGAGATCGATCTGTGGCATCAATTTTCAGCATAAACTTCGTCACCCGCGGAGAGAGCAATGAACATTTACTACGATAAGGACGCCGACATTTCGCTGATCCAGTCGAAGCGGGTGGCGGTGATTGGCTACGGTTCGCAAGGACACGCACACGCGAATAATTTGAAAGATTCCGGCGTGGATGTGGTCGTGGGTTTGCGATCCGGTTCCGCTTCCGGGGCAAAGGCGAAGTCTGCGGGTCTCTCCGCCAAGAGCATCGATGATGCGGTCAAGTCCGCAGAAATCGTAATGGTGCTCGCTCCTGATGAGCATCAGGCCCGGCTCTATCGCGAAAATATCGCGCCCAATATCAACCAAGGCGCCACGCTGGCATTTGCCCACGGATTCAACATTCACTTCGGTCAAATTGAGCCGCGCGCCGATCTGGACGTGATCATGATCGCCCCCAAGGCGCCGGGACACCTGGTGCGCTCTACCTACGCGGCGGGGGGCGGTACTCCCATGCTCATCGCGGTAGCGCGCGACACCAGCGGCCAGGCCAAAGAGCTGGCGCTTTCCTACGCCTGTGGCATCGGTGGCGGGCGAGCAGGAATCATCGAAACCAGCTTTCGCGAGGAGACCGAGACCGACATATTCGGCGAGCAGGCAGTGCTCTGCGGCGGGCTGACCGCGCTGATTCAGGCCGGCTACGAGACGCTGGTGGACGCAGGCTATGCGCCCGAGATGGCCTATTTCGAGTGCCTGCACGAGGTCAAGCTGATTGTCGATCTGATCTATGAAGGCGGCATCGCCAACATGCGCTACTCGGTTTCCAACACCGCGGAGTACGGCGACTTGACCCGCGGCCCTAGAATCATCACTGAGGAAACGCGCGCCGAAATGAAGCGCATCCTGGGGGAAATCCAGTCCGGCGCGTTCGCCCTCGAATTCATTCTGGAAAACCAGGCCGGGTCGCCGCGGATGAAAGCCATGCGCCGATTAAGCCAGGCGCATCCCGTCGAGCAGGTGGGCGCGCGCTTGCGGGAGATGATGCCGTGGATCCGCGAACACAAGCTGGTGGACAAGGCGAAGAACTAACAAGCCGTTGACGATCGATCTCTAGTCGATTAACAACCCCCGTCGCTCTATGCTGCAGCATCAACGTGCGC
Source organism: uncultured Gammaproteobacteria bacterium (assembly GCA_947258715.1). Classification (GTDB taxonomy): domain Bacteria; phylum Pseudomonadota; class Gammaproteobacteria; order HK1; family HK1; genus CAMYJH01. The sequence continues at coordinate 211,009 of CAMYJH010000002.1, read as the reverse complement.
GGTGTTACGAATGCGCAAGTTGAGTGACGCCGGGGCACTGCCGTACCGGGCACCCGCCGCCCCCCGTCTCGGGTTTCGTTCTTTCTCAACATGATTGCGCGTGAAGGCATCACCGCAGTCGCCGTCACCCTGGCTGCGGGATTGGTGCTGATCTATTTGGAAGCCGTATACGCCGCGGCGGTCGCCTTCGGCCTGGGCGCGGTTCTGGTCTGGCTTTTTCGAGTTCCGCGACGGCGTCCGCCGGCGGAGCCACTGGGTCTGCTTTCCCCCGTGGACGGGCGCATTGTGCGCATCGAGTCTTACGAGGACACCTGGCTTGAACGCCCGGCGCTTCGAATCAGCATCAAAGTCGCGCTGCCGGGGATTACGGTCTTTTTCAGCGCCATGGAGGGAAAAGTGCAGCGCTTTTGGACCAATTACGGGCCGTTCGGCGAAGAGCCACTGAAAACGAGCCTGAGCGCTTCACCGGACTGCTACGCGGTCCACGTCAAAAGCGATGAGGGGCACGATCTATTGATGGTGGTCTCATCCCGCTGGCCGCTGTCGCGGTGCCGTTTTGACCGCTCCCCGGGCGAGCGGATAGGCCAGGGTGGCCGCTTCGGTTTCGTCTACTTTGCAAGCACGTTCGAGCTGTTGGCGCCGGGGAGCGCAACGCCGAGGGTGGAGGTGGGAGAGCAGGTCAGCGCGATGTCCTCAGTGCTTGCGGAGCTGAAGCCGGATTAGCAGTATCATGTTCGACTCGGCTTGCGTGGTGTGATTTGCACCATTCGCGCTATTATCTTCCCATGCCTGACGACAAAGAATCCCGCATAGAAGCGGTGGAAACGCCAGCCGCTCCCGGTAGAAAACGGCTGCGGCGCGGTATCTTTCTGCTGCCTAATTTGTTCACCACGGCGGCGTTGTTTGCCGGCTTTTACGCCATCGTTGCCGCCATGAACGGTCAGTTCGAGGTGGCGTCGGCGGCGATTTTCATCGCCATGGTCATGGATGGCGCCGACGGGCGGATCGCCCGCATGACCAATACTCAGAGCGCCTTCGGGGCGGAATACGATAGCCTTTCCGACGTCATCTCCTTCGGGCTTGCGCCCGCCCTTGTGGCCTACGAATGGGCGCTTTCCGGAATGGGAAAGCTCGGATGGCTGGCGGCATTCTTCTACGCCGCGGCAACGGCTTTGAGGCTGGCGCGCTTCAATACCCAGCTGGGAACCGCGGACAAGCGATTTTTTCAGGGTCTCCCCTGTCCCATGGCGGCGGCAGTTATTGCCGGACTGGTCTGGCTGGCGACCGACTACGGCGCCAGCGGACAAACAATGATCCCGGCTGCTTTCGTCACCACCGTTCTCACCGGCGTGCTGATGGTGAGCAACACCCGTTATTACAGCTTTAAAGATCTGGATCTTCGCGGCCGGGTCCCTTTCATCAGCGTTCTCGTTGTTGTGCTCCTGTTCGTTTTCATTTCCACCGATCCGCCGCTGGTTTTGTTTCTCGCCTCCCTGGGATACGCCATTTCCGGCCCGGTGCTGACCCTGATTCATATTCGTCGCCGCCGCTTGGAGCGACGCGCGGCCGTCTCTTCACTCACTAAGGACGCGCACAACAGCAAATGACCGCTTGAGCGGGTCCCACTGTTGGCAAACAATACGCGGGTGGTCATGGACCAGCGCAAACTGAGCTGTCTTAATGCCATGGGGATTACCGTGTGGCAGTCCCGCGCCGCTGGAAATTCCCCGCAACAGTCGGTGGAATGGGCGCGGACATCGCCGAGAGTGGTGGAAGCCAAGCCTGCATTAGCGTCCTCGGGCGACGACCTTGTTTCGGTTTCCGATACCGATTTGCCTGGCCTGGAGCGAATCGTGTCGATCTGCGTTCGCTGCGGGCTGCACCAGACCCGGACGCAGACGGTGTTCGGTGTGGGTGCGCCGGATGCGCGGCTGATGATCATCGGGGAGGCGCCGGGTGCGGACGAGGACCGCATGGGAGAGCCCTTTGTCGGACGCGCCGGCCGGCTGCTGAATGTCATGCTGGGTGCCGTGGGTCTCTCCCGCGGATCCGTTTATATCGCCAACATCATCAAATGCCGGCCGCCCAAGAATAGGGATCCGAAGCCCGATGAAACCGCCCGCTGTGCACCTTATCTCAGGCGCCAGATCGAGCTCGTGCGGCCCAAGCTGATCCTGGCGGCGGGCCGGGTCGCGGCGCAGAATCTGCTCGCAACCACCAGCGCTATCGGAAGACTGCGTGGCCAGGTCCACAAAGAACCCGTTTCCGGCACACCGGTGCTGGTGACCTACCATCCGGCATACCTGCTCAGAAGTCCCGCTGAGAAACGCAAATCCTGGGAGGATTTAAAGCGCGCTCGCGGCATGCTCGAGGATCGGCCATGAGCGCCGTGCTCAAAAGGTCACTTCCGGCTTTTCGTCCCATGAATCTACGCGATCTGGGTGCGGTGCTCGCCATCGAGCGCGCCGCCTACCGATTTCCCTGGTCGGAAGCAATTTTCAGAGATTGCCTCAGGGTGGGCTATTGCTGCTGGGTGCTGGAACACGAGGCCGCGGTTGCGGGCTACGGGATCATGCAGGTAGCGGTCGGCGAGTCACACATTCTCAACATTTGCGTGCACCCGGCATACCACCGTCAGGGTTTCGGCCGCGCCCTGCTCACCCGGCTGCTGGAAATTGCCCGCGAGCATCGAGCCGATACGGCGCTGCTGGAAGTGAGACCGACCAATGACGCAGCGGTGGCGCTTTACCGGCATATGGGCTTTCACGAGGTGGGCGTACGCCGGGCCTACTACCCGGGTCACCGCGGTAAGGAGGACGCGCTGATCCTGGCGCGCAGCCTGGCGGTCTGAAGCGGCTGGCTTCGGATCCAGCAGAGACGCCGTCTTGCCTCGAGGTCCCGGATCTCGTTCGCGCGCTCCAAAATTTCGACCCACCCCGTACGGCCTCGGTCAAAGGGGAGGCAACCTTGCAGATTCGTTGCGGCAACTAGAACTGGAAAATCATGTCGGTTTTGTTTTCAGGTAGGTGCGGATGATGGTTTCGAAGTCGCGATCGGTGTAAAAGCCGAGCTCTCGTGCCCGGGCCGATTCGAATCGGCCCGGCCAGGTGGAGACCACCGCTTCCACCGCCGGATCCCGGCGCCACTCCACCCGGGCTGCCGCCTCGTCGCCACAGGTCGTGCGCAGCGCCGCCACCATGTCGCCGACGCTCACCGTAAGCCCCTCAAGACTCAAACAGCGCTGATTTCCGAAAGCCGCCGGCGGGAGCTCATGGGCGTATACCAGGTTGGCCACGGCTGTTGGCGGCGACATCAGCCACATCAGCGTTTCAGGCGTTACCGGACAAAGCGCGGTGATGCCGTCAATAGGTTCGCGGATGATCCCGCTGGCGAATCCCGACGCTGCCTTGTTCGGAGTGCCGGGGCGCACGCAGATGGTGGGCAGCCGCAGCCCGCGGCCGTCGATAAAATTCTTTCGGCTGTATTCGTTCAGCAGCAGTTCGCCGATGACTTTCTGCACCCCATAGGAAGACCGCGGCGTGGTGGCGGTGTTGTCAAGTACCGGCGACGGCAGCTCGCCCCCGAATGCGGCAACCGAGCTGGTAAAAACTAACCGCGGCGCATACGGCAGCCGGCGGCAGGCTTCGAGCAGATTCAGCGTTCCCCCGAGATTGACCGCCATGCCCTTGTCGAAGTCCGCCTCCGCTTCGCCGCTCACCACCGCGGCGAGATGAAACACGCCGTCGATTTGGTCCGTAACCACGCCTGCAACCGATTCCGGGTCGCAGATCGAAGCGGTCACCACGTGCACTCGCGGATCCGGATGCTGCTCGACCGCATCCTGATCGAAAAGCACGAGCTCGTCGATGTCGGAAAGCGAGCCTTGACGATCCACTAGGCGTCCGCGCTTTAAAAGCGACTCAGTCAACATGCGACCGAGAAATCCGGCTCCGCCGGTGATCACGACTTTCATCAGGTTTTTTTGCTTTTACCCAGGACCGAGCAGCGATTTGCAATCCTGACGCCGCAGGCTGCGGCGCGCAAGCCGCAGTCAACCGGCGGGGCTGTGCCGCACGCAAGCTTGAATTAAACTCCAGCCATGTCTGTTCCCGGCCTGGAAGCTTATATCGGCAACACGCCGCTGGTGCGATTGCGGCGCCTGCCGGGTAAATCCAGCAACACGCTCCTGGTCAAGCTGGAGGGAAACAATCCGGCGGGTTCAGTCAAAGACCGACCCGCTCTGAGCATGATCGCGCAAGCGGAAGCAAGGGGAGAGCTCAGCCCCGGTGACACCCTCATTGAAGCGACCAGCGGCAATACCGGGATCGCGCTTGCCATGGCCGCGGCAATTAAGGGCTATCGCATGGTGCTGGTGATGCCGGAGCACATGAGCGCCGAGCGCCGGGCGGCAATGCGCGCCTACGGTGCGAAGATCGTATCGGTGCCGGAAAAGGGGGGGCATGGAAAGCGCGCGCGACCTGACGCTCGAGATGCAGGCGAAGGGCGAGGGACGGGTGCTCGATCAGTTTGCAAACCCGGACAATCCCCTGGCCCACTATCGAGGCACGGGTCCCGAAATATGGCGCGATTCCCGCGGCACCGTCACCCACTTCGTCAGCGCTATGGGAACCACGGGCACGATCATGGGAACGTCTCGATTTCTAAAACAACAAAACGGCGAGATTCAGATCGTGGGCGTTCAGCCCGACGGAGAATCCAGCATTCCCGGAATACGTAAATGGCCGCAAGCTTACCTGCCGCAAATCTTCGAGCCGGATAGGGTGGACAGGATAATGGAAGTATCGGCGGACGAAGCGGAAGCTACGACCCGGGCGCTGGCAGCAGAAGAGGGAGTATTTTCGGGTCCGTCATCTGGAGGTGCGCTGGCTGCGGCGCTGAAGCTTTCCGCGGAGCTCGAAGATGCCGTCATCGTATCCATCGTCTGCGACCGCGGCGACCGTTACCTGTCGACGGGAATTTTCCCACCCGACTGAGCGCTCGGGCCGCCAGTTAACCACAGTCATGGCGGCATCCCGTTTACCGGCTTTGCCCACTTTAACCCTGCCGCTTGCCCGCGCGCTGGGGGGGTCATTGCTGCTGCTTCTGATTTCCGCCCAGGCACCGGCGATCGAAGAGATCGTTTTCAGCTCCGGTCCGGTGCGCGGTCCCGGCTGGTCCGTTGCGCGCACGCTGACGCGCCTACGAATAGACGGCGATGCGCGTGCCTCCGGGGTTATAGAGGCAAGCGGGGTAAGGCTTCCCGGACCCTTGAAGCAAATCTACAACCTCAGCGCGAGCTGCGCCCGACTCAGCTTCGATACTTCAGGCATGGCTTGTCTTGGCGGCGAGCTGCAAATCCAGACCCCCGATGGCGAGCCGGTATTTTCGCCGGCACGAATCGAAGCGGCGTATGGAAAGGATGGGTTTCGATTCGTTATCGCCGGGCTCGAACTCGGCGGCGGCGCTATAGAGACGACTTTCGAAGGCACAAGCGCAGGCTTTTCTCTTGATGCCAATGGCAGGTCGTTGCCCCTGCCGGCCCTTCTTGAGCTGTTCGATCTGAAACGCGCCGGCATTGACGTCACGGCGCAAAATGGCGTCGTTTCGGGAACGCTTCGCTGGCACGAATCAAGTTCACACGGCGATCTGTCAGCCTCGCTCAATCTGGAGCAGTTCGCGTTTTCGGATCCATCAGGGCTCAACGCGGGCGAAAATCTGGTCGCGGAATTAAGTCTCGAAGCGTCGCGTCGCAGCGGGCCCTGGCGCTTTGAATCTTCCGTTTCGCTTTCCGCGGGCCAGGTCTACCTGCATCCCGTTTTCGTCGACGCTGCTGAAGGCTCCCTCGAGTTTAAAGCGGATGGCAAAACGTCCCAAGACTCGAAAAGGGTTACGGTGGAGGATTTCAGCTTTCGTCACCACGGTGTGGCACAGGTTGACGGCAGCGCCGTGCTGGGTTTTGGTGCACCTGGACCAACTCTGGAGCGCCTGGTTCTGGAGACAGAACAGATCGCTCTGGCTCGCTTTCACGCCGTCTACATAAAGCCTTGGCTGGTGGATTCGGCCCTTTCGAAGCTGAACGCCACCGGAAGCGCGACCGCGCGCGTTGTCTGGTCACGGGAGGGAACTTCCGAAGCGGCGCTTAGGTTTCGGGAAACGAACCTCGAGGATGACGCGGCCCGCTTTGCTCTGGTGGGACTGAGCGGAGACGTCCACTGGCGGGAGTCGGGGGCGCCGCGGCAAACGCATGTTGACTTTAAGAGCGCACGCTTTTATCGAATCGATTTAGGTTCGACGAAGCTTGTGGGTACCTTTCTGGGTTCCGATTTCAAATTGAGCGCGCCGCTGAACCTGTCCATGCTGGGTGGTGCGCTGCGCATCGATGAATTCGAGGCCACGGGTCTTGGCGGCGAGCGGCTTTCCTGGGGTATGCGCGGTGAGCTCAAGCCGATATCCATCATGGCCCTCACAAAGCGCCTCGAGTGGCCGCCGTTTTCGGGCAGCCTATCCGGTGACGTGCCGTCGCTGCGTTATTCCGATGGCCAAATCAGCATAAACGGCAAGCTCAACGTGCGCGTCTTCGACGGACGGGTGGAAATCGATGAACTTAAGCTTGAGCAACCTTTCGGCGTGGTGCCGCGGATGACTGCCGATGTCCTCGTCGATAATCTTTCCCTGGGCGCGCTGACCCGTACTTTTTCCTTTGGTAAAATCGAAGGTCGTTTGAGCGGTCGCATTGCCGATCTGGTGCTTGAAAACTGGCGTCCCGCAGCTTTCGACGCCCGCTTTGCCACGCCCGAAGGCGATAAGTCCCGTCACCGTATCTCCCAGCGCGCGGTCGAGAACCTGGCTCGAATCGGCGGTGCCGGCCAGGTCCTGTCCTCGACCCTGCTCAAATTTTTCGAATCCTTCTCCTACCACCGCCTCGGGATCAGCTGCCGTTTAAAAAACGGCGTATGTGAAATGGGCGGTGTTGAAGACGCCGAGCGCGGTTATTACATCGTCAAGGGTGGAGGCTTGCCGCCGCGAATCGACGTATATGGATTCAATACCCGCGTGGACTGGAGTACGCTGGTGGAACGTTTGAAGGCTATCACCCGCGTGAACGAGGCGGTGATTCGGTAGTTTTGCCGGCCGGAACACGAAGCGGAAAGCCTGATTTCTAAAATCCTACCGTCGGAGGTCGCATGAATATGAAAGCGCTTGCAATTAAACGGGTGTCGCTCTGGTCTGCGCTTTGCGGAATCGGACTCTTGTCGGCCTGCGTCACCATCAACGTTTACTTTCCCGCGGCTGCGGCAGAAAAGGCCGCAGATCGCATCATCGAGGAGGTCTGGGGTAAGGAGGCGGAAAAGGATCAGTCCAGCCGGTCCGGGAAGCAATCCTTGATTGTGAGGCATCAAGCGCATCGATTGATGCTGGGTCTGCTGCAGATTCTCCTGCCTGCGGCGCATGCGCAGCAGGCAGATTTGGATATTTCCTCGCCAGCTATCAACAGCATCAAGGATCGCATGCAGAGCAGACACGACCAGCTCAAATCCTTTTACCAAAGCGGCGCCATCGGGCTCACCCTGGACGGACTCATCGCCGTTCGCGATCCAAAAGCGGTGTCGCTGGCCAATCGACAGCGAGTCAACTCGCTGGTGGCGGATGAAAATCGCGACCGAAACGCGCTCTATGCCGAGATTGCCCGAGCCAATGGTCGTCCGGAGTGGGAGAAGGATATCCGCGACACCTTTGCCCGCCGATGGGTGCAAAATGCCCGCTCGGGCTGGTGGTACCAAACGTCCGGCGGCTGGAAGCAGAAATAATCCGTGTATTGAAGGAGGGCGGCGGCTTGCTCGCTGCCGTCAGTTGCTTTCTTGGTGCCGGCCCGTCCTGGTTTCATGAACGTTTTTGCATTTGACATCGAAACCATACCTGACGTCCGCAGCGGCCGGCGCCTTTTTGCCCTTGACGGGTTGAGCGACGAACACGTGGCCCAGGTCATGTTCCAGAAGCAGCGCCAGGCCACCGGCTCCGAATTTCTGCGCCACCACCTTCACCGCATCGTCGCCATTTCCGTTGCCCTTCGTACCGGGGACCGCTTCAAGACGTGGTCGCTGGGCGCAGAGGATTCTACGGAGCGCGAGCTCATCGAGCGTTTTTTCGACGGCATCGAGCGTTACTCTCCGACACTCGTGTCCTGGAACGGCGGAGGTTTCGATCTTCCCGTGATCCACTATCGGTCGCTGCTTCACGGCATAGCGGCTCCGCGTTACTGGGAAACCGGTGACGACGACACCAATTTCCGCTGGAACAACTACCTCAATCGTTTTCATAGCAGGCACACGGATCTAATGGACGTGCTCTCCGGCTACCAGACACGCGCGGTCGCGTCCCTTAACGATATCGCGACCCTGGTGGGCCTACCAGGCAAGCTCGGAATGGACGGTTCCAAGGTGTGGCCCAGTTACCTGGCGGGGCAGCTGGAAGCCATTCGCAACTATTGTGAGACTGACGTACTCAACACCTATCTCATTTATCTGCGGTTCGAGCTTATGCGCGGCCGCCTCAACGAAGACGCCTATAACATCGAATGCGAGCTGGTGAGGGGCTGCTTGAGCCGCGAAAACAAGCCGCACTTCAAAGCGTTCCTGAGAGCCTGGGCGGAGGGAAGTTGACCGCGGGGCCGGCAGCGTTGAACGGTCCGGCGGCGGTCAAGCGCATCGAGGCGCGGGTGGTCGACGTCGACGCAGAAGGACGCGGATTGGCCGAAATGGGCGGAATGCCGATTCGGGTGGACGGGGCGCTCGCAGGTGAGCGGGTGGCCATCGACAAGCTGCGCAGGCGCCGGCGTTTCAACGAGGCAAAGCTGGTCGAGGTGCTCGAGCCGTCACCGCAGCGCACTCAGCCGAGCTGCGTGTATTTTCATCTTTGCGGCGGCTGCCGCTTCCAGCATTTGAAGCTCGAGGCCCAGCAGGCGAGAAAGCAGCGCATCCTGGAACAAGCGCTCTCGGCCCACGGCGTCGCGGCGCCGCAGAAGTGGTTTCCTCCGATTACGGGTCCGGAACTCAGATACCGGCGTAAGGCGCGCCTGGGGGTAAAGTTTGTGCCCGGCAAGGGTGGCGCGCTGGTGGGCTTTCGTGAAAAACGCGGTCGCTTTATCGCTGATATCCAGCGATGCGAGGTGTTGGTGCCTTCCGTGGGCGACCGCATTCGGGCGCTGCGCGAACTTGTGAGCAGTCTGAGCGCGCGGGATCGGATCCCGCAGATCGAGATTGCCGCCGGGGACAACGCCACCGCGCTGGTGATAAGACACCTCGATCCCTTGAACGAGGCAGACCAAAACGCGCTGCGCAATTTTGCCTGCAGCCAGCGTCTAAGCATCTACCTGCAGCCGGGCGGGATCGACTCCATGGTGCCGCTGTGGCCGCAAAACCCGCCGGCACTTCGATACCAGATTCCAGAGTTCGATCTCGATCTTGCCTTCGAGCCCGCGGACTTCGTTCAGGTCAACGCAGCTGTCAACCGTGCTCTGGTATCGCGCGCTGTAAGCTGGCTCAAGCCCGGGTCATCCGCTCGCGTGTTGGATCTTTACTCGGGAATGGGCAATTTCTCTCTCGCCCTTGCCCGCCGGGGGGGATGGGTCAGCGGCGTGGAGGCAAGCGCAAGAATGGTCGCTGCCGCGCGCAGGAACGCCGAATCCAACGCCATCGCGAACGCCAGCTTCGAAGTTGCGGATCTGGAACACCCCGGGGAAGTTGCGCAGGCGCTGCGCGGCGCATTCAGCGCCATGCTTTTGGATCCGCCGCGGTCCGGCGCGGCCCGCGTGGTAGAGCAACTGGCAGCTCCGTATCCGTCACAAATTGTATATGTTTCCTGCAACCCGGAGAGCTTTGCCCGGGATGCGGCGGTTGTTACGCAGCGGCACGGCTATTGGCTGGAGTCCGCCGGGATCGTGGATATGTTTCCGCACACCGGGCACGTGGAATTGATTGCACAGTTCTCCAAAGTCACGCGATGATGGAAACGACGACATCCATGGCGACGGCCTCGGTGCCGCGCATCCGTGCGCTGGCCGGCGTGCTATCGAACCAGATCGCGGCTGGGGAAGTCATCGAGCGGCCGGCCTCGGTGGTCAAAGAATTGGTCGAAAACAGCTTCGATGCCGGCGCCGGCCGCATTCAGGTCGAGGCGGAGGCAGGCGGTATTGCCCTGGTGCGGGTGCGGGACGACGGCTGCGGCATCCACGCCGAGGACTTGAAGCTCGCATTGAGCCGCCACGCCACCAGCAAGATCGCCAGCTTGTGCGATCTGGAGCGAGTGAGGAGCTTCGGCTTTCGTGGGGAGGCGCTCCCCAGCATCGCTTCGGTGTCGCGGCTTAGGCTTTCGTCCCGTACCGCCGACAGCGACAGCGGCTTCCAGCTGGTGGCGGAGGGCGCGCGCGCTGAAGCCGTTCGCCCGGCCGCCTTGCCGCCGGGCACCCTCGTCAGCGTGCGCGATCTGTTTTTCAATACGCCTGCCCGGCGTAAGTTTCTGCGCACCGAGCGCACCGAATTTCGTCATCTGGAAGACGTGCTCAAGCGCGCGGCGCTAGCCCGCTTCGACGTGGGTTTGAGCTTTGTTCACAACGGCCGAGAGGTGTTCAGGCTGTCGCCCGCGGTCGGGGGGCAAGCGCGTCGCGCCCGCGTCGCGCGCCTGCTGGGGGCGGCGTTCGCCGAGCAGGCGCTGGAGGTGGACATCGAGAGCGTAGGGATGACGCTAAGGGGCTGGGTCGGCGTTCCGGAAGCCGCGAGGGCGAATTCGGATTTGCAGTATCTTTTCGTCAACGGCCGCGCGGTGCGGGACAGCACGGCGCGGCACGCCGTGCGCCAGGCCTTCGGTGAGCGCCTGGCTTCGGGGCGACATCCGGCGTACGTGCTGTACCTGGATCTGGACCCGTCGCAGTTGGACGTGAACGTTCACCCGGCAAAGAACGAGGTGCGCTTCCGCCAGAGCCGTCTGGTGCACGACTTTCTATGGCGCGCGCTTTACCGCGCGCTGGAAGAGGCACTTGCGCTGCCGCTGGGTGGGGACGCGGCGCCGAGCGAGGGAATCACGACCGTGGCGGCGTTGCGCCCGCCCTCCGCCGGGAGCGACCAGATCGCAGACTGGAAGGCCGCGTACCGGGTAGAGGATGAATCCAAAGCCAAGGCGGCGTGGACCACGAGGCCATCATCTGGCGTCGTCCCCGGGCAATCAGCGCCTCTGATCGCAGGGCGCTACGCCGCCAGCGTCACCAGCGACGGCATAGCCGTAGTCGATCTTGCGCAAACGCGGCGCGCCGTGATTCAGCATCAACTGGGGGTGGGTTCCGGGCAGGGCGAGGGCGGGTCCCGTCCGCTGCTGCTGCCGCTGAGCGTTAGCATTGAGGAGTCATTGGCGGACCGCCTGGAATCGAAGCTTGCTGCTCTCGCAGATGCGGGCTTCGATCTGCGCCGCAACGCGCCCGCGTCGATCACCCTTCGCGCGGTGCCGGCGTGCCTGGCCCACGTACCCGCATCGGCGCTGCTGGACGCAGTTCTCCGCTGGGTGAAAGGGAAACCGGACTCAGAGGTGGAGACACTGGCGGACGCTCTGGCGCGGGTGGGAGGAGAGCATCTGCAGGATCTGGTGAACGATCCTCAGGCGGTTTTTGCGCTTGTTCGATTTCTCGAAGCGCACCTCGAGGAGCAAAATTCACGGCTGGTCATGCGCCTGGACGCGGCCGACATCGCCGCTCTGATGAAGCGGTGAGGCCGTTTGCCGCAGCTATTGCGTGCAAAGCTCGACTGCCGTGAGTCAAGAAAAGGAGAGCGGACGGCTGCTTTTTCTCATGGGTCCGACAGCGGCCGGGAAAACCGAGGTCGCGGTTGACTTGGTGGCGCGGCTTCCGCTGGAGATCATCAGCGTCGACTCGGCCATGGTTTATCGGGGCATGAACATCGGCACGGGAAAACCTGCTCCCGAGGTGCTTGCCCGCGCACCGCACCGTCTTGTCGACATTCGGGAACCCAGACAAACCTACTCTGCGGCGCAGTTCGTAAAGGACGCCGCGGAAGCCATCACGGAGATACAGGCCGGCGGACGAGTGCCCTTGTTGGTGGGAGGCACCGGGCTTTACTTTCGCGCTTTGAGTCGCGGCCTTTCACTTCTGCCGCAAGCCGATCCCCAGATACGCGCCGCGCTGGAGGCGGAGATGCATCGTCTTGGACTCAAGGCGCTGCATGCGCGGCTTGCGAAAGTCGATCCCGCGTCGGCCGAGCGCATTCATCCCAACGATCCGCAACGCATCCAGCGGGCGCTGGAAGTGTATGAAGTCACCGGCAAACCCATGAGCGCGCTGCTCGACGTCGGACGTGGGCAGTGCCGGGGATTCGAAGTAATAGCGGTAAGCCTCGAGCCTGCCGAGCGAGGCTGGCTACACGCGCGCATCGCCCGGCGTTTTGAAGACATGCTGAGCAGAGGACTGGTAGAAGAGGTGGCGGCTCTTAAGCAGAGCGGTCGGTTGGACGACGGCATGCCGGCGCTTCGCACCGTCGGTTATCGGCAGGTGTGGCGTTTTCTCCGAGGTGACGGCGATATCGAGGAACTGAGACTACGAGCCACCGCGGCCACCCGGCAGCTCGCGCGGCGGCAGCTGACCTGGCTCAGAAAGGAGAACGAACTCACCCGCTTCGACTGTAGCGAGCCGTCGGTAGTGGCTCGGGTGATGACCCATTTCGCCCGCAGCGCAGGCGGCAGCTGAAGGTTTCCGGTCAGGAAGAGTTGTTCTCACCCCTCTAAGTGGCTTAGGGTTTGGTTTATACTTGTACTGAATTCGCTTGGCAGGCGTCGGAGGAACCTCAGCTCCCCAGCTTTGTCCTTTAACTTGAGGTGTTGAATCCCCGGGTTCCGGGAGACTCCCCAAAAGCCGCCGCATCGAGTGCCCGAAAGAACGGAGAATCGGGAAAAACAAGAACTTAGAAAGGAGAACAACGATGAGCAAGGGGCAGTCCTTACAGGATCCGTTCCTCAATACCCTGCGTAAGGAACGGATCCCCGTATCTATATTTCTCGTTAACGGCATAAAACTTCAGGGACAGATCGAATCGTTTGACCAGTTTGTCGTACTGCTGCGCAATTCCGTCAGCCAGATGGTGTACAAGCACGCCATCTCTACGGTGGTTCCGTCCAGGAACGTCAAGCTCCCGAGACCCGACGACGGCGGGCAGGACACTGAGGGGCGCTGATCGGCTGACGCTGGCCCCGGGGGTTACGCTTGTTTGATCGGCCGCGCAGCGGCGAACGGGCCGTACTCGTCCACATCCAGTTTCCCGGTACCGACACCGCGGAGGACGTTGCCGAGCTCAAGGAGCTGGCGGTTTCCGCGGGGGCCGCGCCGGTGGATGTGCTGACCACGTCCCGGCGCGCCCCGGACTCCCGTTATTTCATCGGCAGCGGAAAGGCGAACATGCTTTGCGAGGCCATCGCCGCCAGCGATGCGGAAGTGGTGATCGTCAATCACGCCCTGGCGCCTGCACAGGAGCGCAATCTGGAGCGCTTGACACAGCGGCGGGTGCTGGACCGAATCAGCCTCATCCTGGATATTTTCGCCCAGCGCGCCAGCACCTTCGAGGGCAAGCTGCAGGTGGAGCTTGCACAGCTCAGGCATCTGTCCACGCGCCTTATTCGCGGCTGGAGCCACCTGGAACGCCAAAAGGGAGGCATTGGTCTTCGCGGGCCTGGCGAGAAACAGCTGGAAACTGACCGCCGGCTTATCGACGTTCGCATCCGCCAAATCGAGCGCCGGCTGGAGAAGGTGCGCACCCGTCGGGAGCTCAGCCGCCGCGCGCGAAAGCGCGCCGGCACGCCGGTAGTCTCTCTGGTAGGTTACACCAACGCCGGCAAATCCACCCTGTTCAACGCGCTCACCGGCGCCGGGGCGCAAACTGCGGAGCGCTTGTTTGAAACTCTGGACCCGACCCTGAGAAGGCTCCAGATTCCCTCCGCCGGCGAGGTGGTTCTGGCCGACACGGTGGGCTTCATCAAGCATCTGCCCCACGACCTGGTGGCTGCGTTCCGGGCAACTCTGGAGGAGACCTACAATGCGGAGCTATTGCTGCACGTGATCGACGCCAGCGCCAGCGACCGGGAAAGCAAGCGCGATCAGGTGAACGGCGTGCTGGTGGAAATCGGCGCCGAGCGGGTGCCGCAAATCGAGGTATTCAACAAGATTGACCTGCTGCTGAACGGCAGCTCGGTAGAGGGTGATTCGCATCATCAAGACGACGCGCACAACGGCGGGACGAGCCGGCCGCAGCGGGTGCATGTTTCGGCAGTTACCGGTGCCGGGCTTCGAAATTTGAGACAAACCATTGATCAGCATTTCGCCGCCGGTCTCGTGCGCCGTCAGGTTAGAGTGCCGGCGAACGCGCCCAAGCTGCGCGCCCTGTTGTTCGAATTCGGGACCGTGCTGAGTGAGCGCGCGGGCGAAAATGGAGACGCACTGATGGAGATCGTCATCCAGCCCGCCTCCTTGAGCAGACTGTGCCGCAGCGAGGGGCTCGACGATCTTGAGGTGGATGCTCTAAGCTGACCCCGCTGGCCGCCGTGTTGCGGCGCAAACTCAGCCCACATAAGATCCCGGGTCCGTTACCGTGCCAGAAACCCAGCAGCGCAGGACCCACCCATTTTTTAAATGCAGCCGGCGGCGGCCACTGCCCCCGGCCCAAGGCTTAACGCCAGGAGTTCAGTAGATGGCTTGGAATCAACCAGGAGGAAACGGCAAAGACCCCTGGGGGAATCGCGGACGCCAGGGTCCGCCGGATCTGGACGAAGTGTTGAAGAAGCTTCAGTCCAAGCTTGGCCGTATCTTTGGCGGCCGCCGGGGCGGCATACCTGGGGGCGGCGGATTGAGCTTTGGCGCCGGCGGCGCCATAGGATTCGGCGCAGTTCTTATCGCTGCCCTGGTGCTGTGGGCGCTTTCCGGAATCTACATTATCGACCCGGTGGAACAAGGCGTGGTGCTGCGCTTCGGCAAGCATGTGCGCACGGTGAATCCGGGTCCGCACTGGCTGCCTCGCTTCGTCGAGGAGGTGATCAAGGTCAACGTGAAAGATGTTCGAAGCCAGAATATCGGTTTCAGGCGGCAGGCAGCGAATGTCGCCTCGGTGCCCCACGAGGCGCTGATGCTCACCGAGGACGAGAACATCGTAGACCTGCAGTTCAACGTTCAGTACCGGGTCAAGGATGCTGCGAATTTCGTGCTCGCGGTGGTCGAGCCCGAGATTACACTGAAGCAGGCGACGGAGAGCGCAGTGCGTGAGGTTGTCGGCCGCAGCAGCATGGACTTCGTGCTTACCGAGGGCCGTGCCCAGGTCGCGGCGGAGGCTAAAGAACTGATTCAAGAGATCTTGGACCTCTATCGTACCGGCCTTCAGCTCACCACCGTCAACATGCAGGACGCGCAGCCGCCGGACCCCGTTCAGGAGGCGTTTCTCGACGCCATCCGGGCGCGGGAGGATCAGGAGCGCATCATCAATGAGGCCAATGCTTATAAAGCCGACATCGTGCCCAAGGCCCGCGGTGATGGCGCGGCCATCTTGCAGCGGGCGGAAGCTTACCGCCAGCGCGTCATTGCCGAAGCCGAGGGTGAGACCGACCGGTTCCTAAAGGTGTTGACCGAATACCGCAGGGCGCCGGACATCACCCGAGAGCGGCTTTACATCGAAGCCATCGAGTCGGTGCTCGCGAAATCGAGCAAGGTGATGGTGGACGTACGGGGCGGCAACAGCCTCATATATCTGCCCATAGACAAGCTGCTAGGCGCGCGCGCTGGCGGTACCGATGAAGAGGGCGCCGGCTTGACTCGCGACCGCACCCGGCCGCAGACCAGCCGGGACGACGCCGAACGTACGCGCAGCGGGCTGCGCGGGAGGACCCGCTGATGAACCGGGCTTATATCGTTGGAATCATCGTTCTTGTCGCGATTGGCGCCTTGTCCGTGTTCACCGTCGACCAGCGCGAGGTGGCGCTCAAGCTGCGTTTGGGCAGAATCGAACAGGTGGGCTATGCGCCGGGACTGCACTTCAAGTGGCCGCTGGTGGAAAATGTGCTCAAGTTCGATGCGCGCATTCAGAATCTGGACGCGGATCCCCAGCTTTATCTCACCGTCGAGAAGAAGAACGTAATCGTGGATTCGTTCGTCAAGTGGCGCGTAGAGGACGTGGAACGGTTTTACACCTCCACCGCCGGCAATGTTTTGCGCGCCAACGAGCGGCTCTCGTCCGTGGTCGTCAAGCAGCTGAGGGACGCGTTCGGCTCGCGCACCATCCTGCAGGTGGTTTCCGGCGAGCGCGCGGAAATCATGGACCAGCTGGTGCTCGCATTGAAGGAGCAGGCGGACCAGCTGGGGGTGGCCATCGTCGATGCGCGGATGAAACGTGTCGATCTGCCGGAGAGGGTGAGCCAGTCGGTATTCGATCGCATGTCGGCGGAACGAAAAGAGGTGGCGAAACGTTTCCGCTCCGAGGGAGAAGAACGCGGCAGGCGGATCCGCGCTGATGCCGACAGGGAGCAAGAAGTAATACTCGCGGAGGCGGAGCGCGACGCGCAGAAGACCCGCGGCGACGGGGATGGACGGGCGACGGAGATCTTCGCCAACGCCTTCAGCCAGGATGCGGAATTCTATGCCCTCTACCGCAGCCTCAATTCGTACAAGAACACCTTTAACAACCCTTCGGATATTCTGCTGTTGGAGCCCAACACGCAGTTTTTCCGTTACTTCAAGGACGCCCAGGGCAAGCGCTAACGATCTGCCGGGCGGGAAAAAAGGGGTGCCCAGGTCACCCCTTTTTCGTGGGGCGGGAGGCGTTGATCCGCCCCGAAAAGCGCGGAGAAGCCCGAAAATGAGCTTTCAGGATCTGCTTACGGCGGTGGCCTTGCTGCTGATTATCGAGGGGGTCATACCTTTCTTGAATCCGCCGGGATTGCGCAGGGCGCTGCTTACGATTTCACAGCTGAGCGACGGAGTCCTTCGCTTCGGGGGGCTCACGTGCATGGTGCTCGGATGTCTGCTGCTTTACGCGGTCCGATAGCGCTCCTCGCCGGGTGTTAGCGATGCCCGGACGCTCACTCGACGGAGTCGGTTTGGAGGCGGAACGCTGGTTGCTGCCCGCCGGTATCGAGGAGACGCTGCCGGAAGAAGCGGAGGAAATGGAACGTCTACGGCGCGTGCTCCTGGATCTCTTCTCGAGCTGGGGTTATCGCCTCGTGATCCCGCCGTTCATCGAGTATCTGGAATCCCTGCTGACGGGCACGGGCCGGGATCTGGAGCTCAAGACTTTCAAGCTTACCGATCAGCTCAGCGGGAAGCTCATGGGAGTGCGCGCCGACATGACGCCGCAGGTGGCCCGCATCGAAGCGCGCCATCTGAGAAACGATCAGCCGGCCAGGCTTTGTTATTTGGGCACCGTGCTGTACTCGTTGCCGGAGGGCGTGTCGCGCTCCCGCAGCCCGATTCAGCTCGGTGCCGAGCTCTACGGTCACGGCGGCATCGAAAGCGATTGCGAAGTGCTTTGCTTGATGCTGGAGACGCTCCGCCGGGCGGGGGTCGAAAACGTGCACCTGGACCTCGGACACGTGGGCATTTTTCGCGGGCTCGCGAAGCAGGCCGGGCTTGGCGAGCAAGAGGAGCGGGACGTATACGACGCGCTGCAACGCAAGGCTGTATCGGAAATCGATGCGCTGCTCGATTCGCTACCGCGACCCGTCAGCGGAATGATCCGAGATCTAGCCGGGTTGAACGGCGGTGAGGCGGTGCTTGACCTGGCGGCCAAGCGACTGACGAAGGCGAGTGCGGAAGTGCGCGCGGCGCTGGACTCCCTGCGCGCGCTGTCGGACGCGCTTCGTGATCGCATCGATGGCGTGCCCGTTCATTTCGACCTGGCTGAGCTCAGGGGTTATCGCTATCACACCGGCGTGGTATTTGCGGCATTCGTCCCCGGCAGCGGGCAGGAAGTTGCCCGCGGCGGGCGTTACGACAATATCGGCCGCGATTTCGGCCGCGCGCGTCCGGCCACCGGATTCAGCGCCGATCTCAAGACGCTGATGCGGGTGGGTGTGCCCAGCGCTGAAACCCGGCAGCAAAAGGGAATACTCGCCCCCTGGTCAGCGGCGCCAGAGCTGCAGGCGCTGGTGCGAAAGCTCCGGGACGCGGGCGAGCGGGTCGTCTACGCGCTGCCGGGAAAGGAAGTCGATGCTCGAAGCCTCGGCTGTACACGTCGTATCGTAGAGCGCAAAGGCGAGTTTCACTTGACCGAGTCGGACGAGTGAGACCACGGGACTTAACCATGGGGCGAACGGTAGTCATCGTTGGAACCCAGTGGGGTGACGAAGGCAAGGGCAAGGTTGTTGATCTCCTCACCGATCGCGCCGGCGCAGTGGTCAGATTCCAGGGCGGCCATAACGCCGGTCACACTCTGGTCATTGGTGACCGCAAGACCGTGCTGCACCTGGTGCCTTCGGGAGCCATGCGCGAGGACGTCGCCTGCGTCATCGGCAACGGCGTGGTGCTGTCACCGTCGGCGTTAATGGACGAAATCAGCAAGCTCGAGTCTGGCGGCGTGAAGCTGCGACATCGGCTTTTTATCAGTGACGCTTGTCCGCTGATCCTTCCTTACCACGTGGCCGTGGACAAAGCGCGGGAGCAAAAAAGCGGCAGAAACGCAATCGGCACCACCGGACGCGGCATCGGCCCCGCTTACGAGGACAAGGTCGGACGCCGGGCAGTTCGGGTCGGCGACCTGCTGAACGAAAGCGAGCTTCGCGCAAAAGTCGAAGCCGCACTCGACTTTCACAACTTCATGCTCAAAAACTATTACGTGAGCGATAGCGTTGATGTGGAGGCCGTCATTGACGGCGCGCTTCAGGCTGCGGAGCAGATCCGCCCGATGGTGGACGACGTGCCCGCGAGATTGCGCGCGTATAGGGAACAGAGCGTGCCGCTGTTGTTCGAGGGTGCTCAGGGGGCGCTGCTGGACATCGACCAGGGCACCTACCCTTACGTGACCTCGTCCAACACCACCGCTGGCGGCGCCTGCACCGGCAGCGGCATCGCACCATCCGCCATCGACTACGTTCTCGGCATCGCCAAGGCGTACGCCACCCGGGTGGGTGCCGGACCTTTTCCCACCGAGCTCACTGACGGAATCGGGCGCCACCTCGCCAGCGAGGGCAACGAGTTCGGTGCCACTACCGGACGTCCGCGCCGCTGCGGCTGGCTGGACGCGGTGGCGCTCAAACGCGCGGTCGGATTGAACGGGGTCAGCGGTCTTTGCATCACCAAGCTCGATGTCCTGGACAAGGTGGAGCGGATCAAGATTTGCGTGGCTTATCGTCTCAACGGTGCAGACATTGAGGCGCCGCCGAGTGGCGCGGCGGCGCTGGCGCGATGCCAACCCGTGTACGAAGAACTCCCGGGCTGGATGAGCCCCACGGTGGGCGTGCGCAAGCTTGATGATCTGCCGGCCAAGGCGCGGAGTTACTTAGATCGGGTGCAAGCCCTGGCGCAGACTCCGGTGCACATGATCTCCACCGGACCTGAGAGAGAGGATGTTATCGTTATCAGTCATCCATTCGGATGAAATCGCCTTTGGCCGCGGCGTCAAAGGTTGCCATAAGTTCCGCGATGCGAATGCGTGTTGGGAAACATAAGAACATAAGGAGAATGAGCCGTGGAACAGGTGCGGCTGGGTAATACGGGGCTAAAGGTCTCGCGGGCCTGTCTTGGTACCATGACCTTCGGACTCCAGTGTGACGGAAAGACGGCGTTCAAGATCCTCGACCAGGCTGCGTCGGCCGGGGTTAGCTTCATCGATACGGCGGACGGCTATCCCTTGGGCGGCGACCTCGAAACCGTGGGCGCCACGGAATCCATTATTGGAAACTGGCTCAAAGGCCGGCGTCACCAGTTCGTGCTGGCGACGAAATGCTTCACCCGCATGGGTCCCGAGCCCTGGAACAAGGGGCTCTCGCGCAAGCACGTGCTGGACGCCATTGACGCATCGTTGATGCGTCTCGGCACCGACTACGTGGATCTCTATCAGCTTCATCACCCGGATCCCGACACGCCCATGGAGGAGACCCTGGCTGCGCTGGATGACGTAGTGCGCTCCGGAAAAGCGCGCTACATCGGTCTTTCCAACCACCCCGCGTGGCGGGTGGCGTTGGCTCTTGGGAAAAGCGACGCCCATGGATGGGCCCGCTTCGTAAGCGTTCAGCCGCGCTATAACCTGTTGTTCCGGGAGCTGGAGCGTGAACTGTTTCCTCTGTGCGCGGAAGAGGGCTTGGGCGTCATTCCCTACAACCCGCTCGCCGGCGGACTGCTCACCGGTAAGCACGACCCTTCCGCTCCGCCCGGCAAGGGCACTCGTTTTGCTGAAGGTAAGGCGGGGCAAAACTATCGCCAGCGCTACTGGCGGGATCGTGAGTTTGCCACCGTGGAGCGATTAAGGGCTCTCGCGCATCAGGCGGATATAAGCTTGACCCGCATGGCCGTCGCCTGGGTGCTCGCCAATCCGGTGGTAAGCGCGCCGATTATCGGCGCCAGCCGTCCCGATCAGCTGGACGAGACCCTGGCAGCGTTTCAAACGCCGATGGACGCCGACCTCAAGGCCAAGCTGGACGAAATTACGGCGGAGTATCGCTTTGGGGATGCGCCGCGGTAAGCACTGGACCGGAGGCCGCAGGCGCAAGAGCGTAGATTGAATCTGGGCTCAGCGGGCTCGTATTTGATTCCGCCCGTAACACAAGCCCGCTGCTTCAATCCAGTCCGCTCGGCACGTCCGGGACCCAATAGTAGCCGTCCTGATCGCGGATCAGGCACTCCCGCAGTCCGTGTGGTTTGTCTCGTGTCGTCTCCACCACCGTGTAGTCGAGACGCCGCGCGGCGGCCTCCGCCGCGTCCGGATCCCGTCCGTGCAGCCTGAGCTCGACACCCACTCCTTTCTCCAACTTACCGCTGATGACGGCATACAGCGGATGCGCATCGTAAGTATGATGGGCGTGCAGCATCCATTGCGCAGATTGGAACTGCAGCACGGCGACGTCTGGATCGTGATAGACGACGCCCGCGCCGAGCACTTGGGTTTGAAACTTAAGCGCTTCTTCGATACTGCGCACGAGAACATTGACCCCAAAGCCGGTCAGACTTCGTCCGTATTCCGCAGCCGGCATCCATGGATCGCCAAGGCGAAGCTTGGTCATGGGAAGATTCGAAATTGAACTGGCCGGTTCAAGAGGTCGCCTATACTATCACGCACGCTAAAGAACCCGCTTAGAGGTGAAATGCGCGGCGTTTAATTCCAGCGCGAGGTTTGCAGCGGTAACGACAAACCGTCAGGCTTAAGGCGAGCATGAGGGACGGGTTGATTCGGGATGGTGCCGAGGAGAGGACTTGAACCTCCACGGGGTTACCCCCACTAGCACCTGAAGCTAGCGCGTCTACCAATTCCGCCACCTCGGCCGAAGTGGTGCCGCC
This sequence comes from uncultured Gammaproteobacteria bacterium, assembly GCA_947258715.1. GTDB lineage: Bacteria > Pseudomonadota > Gammaproteobacteria > HK1 > HK1 > CAMYJH01. The sequence continues at coordinate 189,492 of CAMYJH010000002.1, read as the reverse complement.
TTCGTAACCGCGCATCGAAACGCGTCGCCGGAGGCCATCGGAAGCGGCAGGACTTTAACCACAGCCCAAAAGCTTGTCAAACATGATCAAGAGAAGACGCCGCACGGATCCTTTCGCCGCCCGCGAAGCGCAAAAATACGCCCATCCCATCCCCAGCCGAGAGTACCTGCTCAAGGCTTTGAGCGACCAGGCGCGGCCGCTCAGCATGGATTCCATTGCCTCGCTGGTCGGAATTAAAACCGACCGCGGTCGAGAGGCGCTGCAAAAGCGTCTCCGCGCCATGGAACGCGACGGACAGGTGGTGTGCAACCGTAAGGGTGCTTATGGACTTGCGCCGCGGATGGATCTGATTCGCGGCCGCGTCAGCGGTCACCGTAACGGCTACGGCTTCGTTATTCCCGACGACGGTAGCGATGACCTGTTTCTCTCTCCGCATGAAATGCGGGCGCTGATGCACGGAGATCGCGTGCTGGTGCGCCTGGCTGGTATTGACCGCCTTGGCCGCAAGGAAGCCTCGGTGGTGGAGATTTTGGAGCGCAATACAAGCAGTGTCGTTGGACGATTCGTGAAAGAGGGTGGCGCATGTTTCGTAGTGCCTGATCACCGGCGAATCCATCACGACGTGATCGTTCCCAGCGGGAAAACCGGTGACGCGCGTCACGGCGATATCGTAGTGGTGACGATAACCGAGCAACCGACTTTCAGGCGGGAGCCCATTGGCAGCGTGACCGAAGTGCTGGGAAAGCACATGGCGCCGGGGATGGAAATCGATGTGGCGGTGCGGGCGCACGGTCTGCCGGTGGACTGGCCGGAGGAAGTCGAGCGCGAGGCAGAACAATTTTCCGAACGCGTTCCGGCATCAGCGACGAAGGACCGCGTCGATCTGCGAAAGGTGCCGCTGGTCACCATTGACGGCGCGGACGCCAAAGACTTTGACGACGCAGTGTACTGCGAGCCCCTTTCCGGAGGCTGGCGATTACTCGTGGCCATCGCTGATGTCTCGGCTTATGTCACTCCCAACAGCGCGCTGGACCGCGAAGCCAGTAATCGGGGTAACTCGGTCTATTTTCCCGGGCGCGTGATCCCGATGCTGCCCGAAGTCTTGTCCAACGGGTTGTGCTCTCTCAATCCGAAGGTCGACCGGCTTTGCATGGTTTGTGAGATGCGCATCAGCCGGGACGGTCGGATCACGCGGTCGAAGTTTTATTCGGCGGTGATGCGCTCCCACGCGCGGCTCATCTATGACGAAGTTGCGTCGGCAGTTGTCGAAGGCAGGCACGACGCCAGGCGCGCGGTGGAGAAGGTGTTGCCTCACCTTGAGTCGCTGCGTGCTCTTTATCAAGCGCTGCGCCGAGAGCGAGAGCGCCGGGGAGCCATCGATCTCGATACTACAGAGACTCGTATCGTCTTCGCTGCCGACCGAAAAATCGAGCGCATTGAGCCCATGATTCGAAACGACGCCCATCGAATGATCGAAGAGTGCATGATCGCAGCCAATGTTGCCGCGGGACGGCTTATCGAACGTCATAAACTGAGCGCTCTTTATCGCGTGCACGCGGTGCCATCGGCGGAAAAAATCGAAGATCTACATGCTTACCTGGATGAGCTCGGATTGCGACTGGCGGGGGGTAGCAACCCATCTCCCAAACATTTCAGCAAGCTGCTCGAGCGCGTAACCGACCGCGCGGACAGGGAAGTAGTGCACACCATGGTGCTGCGCTCGCTGGCGCAGGCGGTTTATCATCCTAAGAACATTGGCCATTTTGGGCTCGCGCTGCCGTGCTATGCCCACTTTACTTCACCCATCAGACGCTATCCCGATCTCATCGTTCACCGCGCTATCAAGCACATCGTCGAAAAACGAAGCCGAAGACACTATCCCTACGATCTGGAAGCCATGACTTTCCTCGGCGAGCACGCGTCGATGATGGAAAGACGAGCGGACGATGCAACCCGCGACGCAACAACCTGGCTTAAATGCGAATACATGATGGACAAAGTGGGGGAATCCTACGACGGCGTGGTCACGGCGGTCACCGCGTTCGGACTTTTCGTGCTCCTCAACCACGTTCTGGTCGAGGGTTTGGTGCACGTGAGCGCCCTGGGCAGCGAATACTTTCATTTCGACGCGGAACGGCACCGGCTAGCGGGCGAACGGAGCGGACGCGTATTTCATGTGGGCGACACAGTGCGGGTGAAAGTGTCGCGGGTCGATCTCGACGAGCGGAAGGTGGACCTTGAATTCGAGGACGGAGGGCGCCGCGGCGGACGCCAGTCAGGGCGACGCCGAAAGTAGGCTGTCTCGAGCCCGAGCAATGAGCCGCCACAGCGCCGAATGGATTTACGGCAGTCACGCGGTTCGATCCGTGCTCGAGCGCGATCCGGCTGGGGTGCTGGAAATCTGGCTGGAAACGGGTGTCACCGGGCCGGCGGCACGGGCTGCGGAGTCGGCGTCGCGCAACCTGGGCTTGAGCTTGAAACGCGTACACAAGCGAACCCTTCAACGGCACTTGGGCTCGGTCGTGCATCAGGGCATAGCGGCGCGTTATCGGCCGACATTGCGAAAACTCGAGCCGGACCTCGAGAGCGTTCTTGCGGCTGCAAAGGAGGCGCCGCTGCTTTTGTTGCTGGACGAGATCACCGATCCCCACAATCTCGGCGCCTGTCTGCGCACCGCGGACGCGGCCGGAGTCACCGCGGTTGTCGCGCCGCGGCGGCGCGCCGCCGGCCTCACCCCTGCGGCGCGTAAGGTGGCAAGCGGCGCCGCCGACAGTGTGCCCTTCATTCAGGTGCCGAATCTCGCCGAAGCCATGACACGGATCTCCGCAGCCGGTGTTCGTATATTGGGCGCCGCGGCGGACTCCCCCTGCTCGGTTTACGAATCCGACCTGACGCCGCCCGTCGCCTTGGTGCTCGGAAGCGAAGACCGTGGCCTGCGGCGCCTGATCCGGGAACGCTGCGATGCGCTGGTGCGGTTGCCCATGGCGGGTGTGGTGGAGAGCCTCAACGTGGCCGTCGCTGCCGGCATCTGCCTGTTCGAGTCCAGGCGCCAGCAGCGCGCCGGCGGCAGTTAGGCGCGTTGCCAAGCCAATGGCGATAGCTTAGAATCCGCCGACTTTTTCAGGGCCGGGGCAACCCGGCCGATCATTTCCACTCCTTGCCTCACGGCCAATGGCGCCGGAGGCTCCGCGGCCGCGGTCAGCGGGCGCAGAACCAGAGGGAGCCTTATGAAGCACTACGAAATCGTGTTTCTGGTCCACCCTGACCAGAGCGAGCAGGTACCGGCGATGATCGATCGCTACCGCTCCATCATCGAAGGCGAAAGCGGCCGCATCCATAGGCTGGAAGACTGGGGCCGTCGGCAGCTCGCCTATCCCATCAACAAGATCCATAAGGCGCATTACGTGCTCATGAACATCGAGTGCGGCCAAAGCGCGCTTACCGAGCTGAGCGCGGCCTTCCGCTTCAATGACGCTGTCATTCGGAACATGGTGATGTCGCGAAGTGAAGCCGTCACCGATGTCTCGCCGCTGGCCAAGTCCAAAGAAGAGCGCGAAGAGGAGGAACGCAGAGAACGGGCCTTTGCTAGACGCGATCGCGAGGAATCGGAGTCGACCGTTTCGGAGGTGGCTGGCGAGATCCCTGACACGGTCGCCTCGGAAGGGGATCTGGAGCCGGTCGATGTGGCAGAGGAAGTGTCGGAAGCCACCGAAATAGAAGACGATGACGAGGTCGTCGAGGACCAGAAAAGTAAGCCCGCGATCTGAGCAGCGAGGAGAATTCAAATGGCTCGATATTTTCGCCGTAGACGCTATTGCCGCTTCACCGTCGAGGGTGTCACGGAGATCGATTACAAAGATCTCAATACTCTGAAGCAATACATCACCGAAACCGGCAAGATCGTACCAAGCCGGATTACGGGCACCAGCGCCAGGTATCAGCGCCAGCTGGCGCGCGCAATCAAGCGCGCACGCTATCTCGGGCTGCTGCCCTATTGCGACGCGCACTGAACGGGAAAGCTCCCATTCTCAGGTGCGGGGAATTCTGAAGTTCGTCACGCGTTCACGCACCCACGCTGCGGGTGCCGCAGTGCTTGGTCTGCTACTGCCGCCCTTCGGGTTCGTCGCCGCGGGTATGGTGGGTCTGGTGACGCTAAAATATGGCGTCGCCGACGGCGCATTGATTCTGGCAGCGAGCGTGGCGGTAAGCTCGGCGGTGATGCTGCTCGTGCTTCAATCCGCGGATGCGGCGCTTTTGTTTGCCGTCAGCATGGGATTGCCCATGTTGCTGCTGGCGACGGTACTTCGGACCACCGCTTCGCAGGGGGCAGCTCTGGCCTGCGCCGGCCTTCTTGGCGGCTCCGTCATCGCGGCGGTACATTTACTGACCACCGATCCGGTGGCCTGGTGGCGCGGGGTGCTGGAGATTTTTCTGGTCGATCGGATGCGGCGAGGAGAGACGCCGGATCCGGTCACGGTGGAGTCGTTGCGCGAGATGGCGGAAAAGCTGGCGCCGCTGATGTCCGGTGCCCCCACCGGCATTGCCATCGGCACCATGGTGTTGTTATTTCTTGCCCGATGGGCGCACGCGGTACTCGACAATCCGGGTGGCTTCGGCAAGGAGTTCCGGGCCCTGCGGCTTGATCGGCGCATTGCTTTTGCGGCCATCCTGCTGGGTCTGAGCGCGATATTCTTGCGCGGATTCGCCAGTGGGCTGTTGCCGGAGCTGTTTAACCTGGTGGTGGCGCTTTACGTAATCCAAGGGATTGCCGTGGCGCATGCTCTGGTCAATCACCGCCGGGCGTCAAGCGGTTGGCTGGTTGCAATGTACATACTCGTCGTGCTCATGCCGCCGCTGGCAATGATATTGTTATCGGTGACGGGGTTCTCCGACACCTGGCTAGACTACCGGGCTCGGTACAGTGCATCGACGTGAGACTAGGACAATTTTTTCGGACGTCTGCTGCACGAATTCATCTGAGGAATCACGGCCAAGGCCGCTCCTACAGCGGGCTTTGCTCGACTTCGCAGTATGCGTAACGCATTAGCTGATCCGAGAATCACGAATCATTTGTTTTTTTCAGGTAACCACAATGCAGGTCATTCTTTTAGAAGCGGTTGAAAACCTGGGTAAGCTCGGGGACACGGTCAAGGTGAAGCCCGGCTACGCGAGAAACTTTTTACTTCCCAAGGGCAAGGCAATGCCGGCCACCAAGGAGAATCTGAAGCAGATAGAGGCCCACCGGGCGGAGCTGGAGCGGCAGGAAACCGAGGCCCTCGCCATGGCCAAGGCCCGCGCCGAGGAACTCGAGGGGCGCGAAATCGTCGTAGTCCGCAAGGCCGGTGACGAGGGCAAGCTCTTCGGTTCGGTAGGCCCAGTGGATATCGCCGAGGCACTTGCCAAACAAGGTGCGGAGGTCGAACGGCAGGAAATTCGACTCCCCGTCGATAGCATTCGCCAAACCGGTGAGTATTCCATCGGCGTTCATCTGCACGCCGAGGTGGAAACGAGCATCACGCTTCGCGTGGTCGCCGACGAAGGGCCGTAAGCAAACCTTTCTCCGAGACCGTCGCGCTGGGCATCTGCGTGAGTCGGGAAGCATTCGCATTGATGCTTATAGCTTTTTCCAATGGGCGGCTGCGTTGGACGGGCGATTGATTAGACCGAGTCCGCGCCGATAACGCGGTGCATTCCGGCGCGAATTCGGTGTGAATCGATTTCCACTTTTCCGCGCTAAAAAATCTCTCAGCAATTCACCTGCTTAACGGCACGTTTTTTTCACACTTCCTGCTGGTGTATGCTCAGGCAACGGTGGCATGCTGCCGATGCTTCCGACACCGGTTGTTTTAATTCAACTGCGTTTGGCGCAAAGCCTGTGGGCGCAATCCTTAATGGCTGATACCGCATTTTTAAGTCCGTCTCTGGACGCGCTGCCGTCTGCGCTCAAGGTGCCGCCCCATTCCATAGAGGCCGAACAGTCGGTGATCGGCGGACTGATGCTGGAAAACAACGCCTGGGACCGCATCGCCGACCTGATAACGGAGAGAGATCTCTACCGCGGCGAACATCGGCGCATTTTCCGTGCCATCGCTTCGCTAGCGGAGGAGAGTCGTCCTTTCGATGTCGTTACCGTGTCCGAGTGGCTCGAGAAGCACGACCAGCTGGATGCCGTTGGTGGTCTCGCTTACCTCGCCGAGCTAGCAAAAAACACCCCCAGCGCGGCCAACATCAAGGCCTATGCGGAGATCGTTCGCGAGCGCGCGGTGCTCCGCGGCCTTATCGAGGCGGGATCGGAAATCGCGGGCTCCGCATTCAATACCGAAGGACAGTCGGCCGCGGAGCTGGTGGATAGGGCCGAACAGCGGGTGTTCGAGATTGCCGAAAGAGGCGCGCGCGCCGGTGGGATTTTCTCGCCAATCCGCGAAGTGCTCGTGGACGTCATGGATCGCATCGATACTCTGTATCACAGCGAAACGGCGCTAACGGGCGTGGCCACCGGCTTTAATGATCTAGATCAGAAAACCTCGGGGCTGCAGCCGTCGGATTTGATCATCGTTGCCGGAAGGCCCTCCATGGGCAAGACCGCCTTAGCCATGAATGTGGTCGAACAGGCCGCCATCAAAGAGAAACTCGCGGTGGCTGTGTTCAGTATGGAAATGCCCGCCGAGCAACTCACCATGCGAATGCTTTCATCGCTCGGGCGTATCGATCAGCACAAGGTTCGCACCGGAAAGCTGGGAGACGACGACTGGCCCCGACTGACGTCGGCGCTGGAATTGTTGAACAGCACTGAAATCTACATCGACGACACGCCGGCGCTCACGCCTACCGATCTGCGCGCCCGCTGCAGGCGGCTCAAGCGGGAGAAAAACTTAGGGTTAGTGGTTGTTGATTATCTGCAGCTGATGCAGGTGCCCGGCACCAAGGAGAACCGGGCAACGGAGATCTCGGAGATTTCCCGCGGCCTGAAAGCGCTGGCCAAAGAGATCCGGGTGCCGCTGGTGGCTCTGTCCCAGCTCAACCGCAGCCTCGAGCAGCGGCAGGACAAGCGCCCGGTGATGTCGGATTTGAGAGAGTCCGGCGCCATCGAGCAGGATGCCGACGTGATACTTTTCATTTACAGGGACGAGGTCTACAACGAGGACAGCAAGGACAAGGGTAAGGCCGAGATCATCATCGGAAAGCAACGTAACGGTCCAATCGGCAAAGTGACGCTGACGTTCCTTGGTCAGCACACGCGCTTCGAAAACTTTGCCCCCGAAGACTATTCCGGTGGTTTTTATCCATGACGCGTCCGGCGCGGGCGCTGATCGATCTGAAAGCGCTCCGCCACAACCTCAGCCGGGCGCGGGAAGCCGCGTCTGGCGCAAAAATCATGGCCGTGGTCAAGGCCAACGCTTACGGTCACGGGTTGCTTACGGTGGCGCGGACGCTGGCTCAGGCCGATGCCTTCGGCGTGGCCAGGCTGGACGAAGGCCTCGCGCTTCGAGCCGCTGGCGTACAAGCGCCGATCGTGATGCTGTCCGGAGTGGAGTCGATTCAAGAGCTGGAACAGGCACGCGACCAGCGGCTCGACATTGTGGTGCATTCCGAGCATCAGATCGCGATGCTCGAGGGTGCGCCCCCAGGGACCCGACTCAAGGCATGGCTCAAGCTCGATTCCGGCATGCACCGCCTGGGTTTTCCGCCCACAGTCTTCGCCCGTAAATACATTCGCTTGTCGGAATGCGCCGCGGTAATCGATACGGTGGCGCTGATGACCCATTTGGCTGACGCCGATTTGCCGCGAAGCAAGCGCGTGGCCGAACAAATCGCCGTCTTCGAAGCGAACACCCGCGGGATCTCCGCGGAGCGCAGCATTGCAAACTCCGGTGGCTTGCTCGGCTGGACGGAGGCCCGGGCAGACTGGGTGCGGCCCGGGATCATGCTCTATGGCATCTCCCCGTTCGCTGACGATACCGGTACCGATCAGGGCCTGGTTCCCGCGATGACGTTGGAAACGCGACTGATCGCGGTTAATCAGGTCGAGCGCGGTGATCGCATCGGCTACGGCGGTACCTATATCTGTGACCAGTCTATGCCCATCGGGGTCGCGGCCATCGGCTACGGCGACGGCTACCCGCGGCACGCGCCGTCTGGCACCCCGGTGCTGGTGGAAGGGCTGCGCTGCCCCCTGGTGGGGCGGGTGTCCATGGACCTCATTAGCATCGACTTGAGACCGAATCCGAAGGCAAAACCCGGTGATCGGGTGGTGCTGTGGGGGGAAGGGCTGCCGGCGGAGGAAGTGGCGGCTCAGGCCGGTACCATCGCTTACGAGCTGATAACCCGCATAGCTCCAAGGGTGGATTACGCCGAGATCGACGCCTGAGGCGAAAACGATTGCGGCTTCGTTCGTCTTGGGGCGCCGGTTTTTTTGTAGAATCTCAAGCCATGAACACCACCGCTGCTGACCTCGACCTATTGAGCCGTATCGGCTCGCAGTACGGGACCGACAAAGTCTCCCACGGATTCTGCACTTTTTACGATCACCACTTGCGCGCGCAGCGCAAACGCGTTGCCAAGGTTCTGGAGATCGGAATCTTCGGCGGCTCTTCGCTTTACATGTGGCGCGACTATTTCCCCAACGCGCTGATTCACGGCATGGATCTGCGCGCCGTTAAGCTCGACTCGGTCGAGCGAATTACCACATACGTGGGTGATCAGGGAGATCGCGCTACGCTCCAGGGCATCATCGAAAGCGCGGGCACGGATTTCGACCTGATCATCGACGACGGTGGACATACCATGGATCAACAGCAAATCAGCCTCGGCTTTTTGTTTCCCCATGTCCGCCCCGGCGGTTATTACGTTGTGGAGGATCTACACACCTCTTTTATGCAGCGAATCGATCTTTTCGAGGGCAGTAAGGCGGTGGACTACTACGAAACCGGTGTCGGCAAATGCGAAAGCACCACCTATGAAATCGTGAAGGCACTTTCCGAAGGCTCACCTGTCCGAAGCGAGTTCATGAACGAAGCCGAGCGGCGGTATCTGGCCGACCGGGTACAGTGGGTGGAAATATTCGACCGCAACGGCGACCGGCAGCATATGACCTGCATCCTGAAGAAGCGGCCGCTGTCGCTGATTCAACAGCTAAGCCTTAAAATATTGAAGCGGTGGATGGGATGACACCGCCGCCGAGCGTCCTTCGGCCAATTGCGTTTTTTATCCATTGCCGCCATCGCTAAGCTTCCGCTGCGAGATTATTTCCACCGATTGCCGTATCGGTCTCGTCTGACTTCCGCCGAAGATGTTTACCGCCAAATGTCGGCGTCAAAGGCGGTCGTGGATCGAAATGGCGGTTGTCTGCTAACTTGCATTGGCCACAGAGTTGGTGGCGGTCCGAAACAACTACACCAGGCGGCGCCGCATGAAGCATCGGATCATATTCCTGGATCGCGACACCATCGCTCCGGGCATCGAGCTGAGAGAGCCCAGATTCGAGCACAGCTGGACCAACTACCCTCGAACTTATCCGGAACAGGTCGCAGAACGCCTCGAAGACGCGACCATCGCGGTGGTCAACAAGGTGCCGATTCGCAAAGCGATAATCGAACAGCTGCCCAAACTGAAGCTGATCGCCGTCGCCGCAACCGGGACCAACATTATCGATAAGCATGTTTGTCAGCAGCTGGGCATCGTGATTTCCAATGTACGAGGATATGCGTCAAACACGGTAGCGGAGCATACCTTTGCTCTGATACTTGCGTTAAAGCGGAGCCTGCCAGGCTATCGCGAAGACGTTCGGCGCGGGGAGTGGCAGCGGGCCGATCAATTCTGCTTCTTCACCCACCCCATGAGCGAACTGCGGGGCAAACGACTGGGGCTCATCGGAAGAGGTTCCATCGGACAAAATGTTGGAGACATCGGCCGTGCCTTTGGCATGGATGTGGTGTTCGCCGAGCACAAGGGAGCACACGATATACGCGACGGCTACATCGATTTCGACGCGGTGGTCGAGACCAGCGACGTGCTGAGTCTCCACTGTCCACTGACTGACGGCACCAAGAACCTTATCGCGCTTCCGGAACTCAGACGCATGAAATCCGACGCGCTGCTGATCAACACCTCTCGCGGTGATCTCGTGAACGAAGACGACGTTGCCAACGCCATCGATCGCAAAATGATCGGGGGCGCGGCCTTCGACGCTACCTCTCGCGAGCCGCCACCGCCGGACCACCCCTTCATGCACCTTTTGGACGCGCCGAATTTCATCCTTACTCCCCACGTGGCCTGGGCGAGCCGCGAGGCGATGCAGGTGCTGGCCGACCAGCTCATCGACAACATCGAACGCTTTGTCGCCGGCGAGCCGGCGAATCTGGTGTCTTGAACCTGCATCGGAGCGGGTGGACTCAAACCCATGGCCAGGGCCAAAGTTCGATTTAGCTGTAACGCCTGCGGCGCGCAGACGAGCCAATGGATGGGGCAGTGTCCCGAATGCCACGCCTGGAACAGTCTCACCGAGACCCCGGTTATCCCCCCGGTTGGCCGCGGCGGCAAGGCGCCCGAGATCGATCCCCACGGCTCGCGTATTGAGGAAGTCAGCGCGGTCGCGGCCGAGCGCGAAGCCTACATCTCCACCGGGATCGGCGAGCTGAACCGGGTGCTGGGGGGCGGACTGGTGGCCGGGTCAGTGGTGCTCATCGGCGGTGACCCGGGGATCGGAAAGTCGACCCTATTGCTGCAGGCGGTCGCCGCTATCGCCGCCGGCGCAAGGGTTTCATGTCTTTACGTCACCGGGGAGGAATCGCCGCAGCAGGTGGCGCTGCGCGGAAAGCGCCTCGGGGTTGAAGCCAAGGGCTTAAAGCTGCTGGCGGAGACCCAGGTCGAGCGCATCCTTTCTCTGGCGGAAAAGGAGCGGCCCGGGGTTATGGTGGTGGATTCGATTCAGACCATGTTTACCAACCTGTTGCAGTCGGCCCCCGGCAGCGTAGCCCAGGTGCGGGAAAGCGCGGCCCAGTTCGTGCGCTACGCGAAAAGCACAGGCGCCGCGCTGTTGTTGGTGGGACATGTGACCAAGGAAGGATCGCTGGCCGGCCCCCGCGTGCTGGAGCACATGGTGGATGCGGTGCTTTATTTCGAAAGCGAGCGCAACCAGCGCTATCGCGCCGTGCGTGCGGTGAAAAACCGTTTTGGCGCCGCCAATGAGCTCGGCATCTTTGCCATGACCGAGCGTGGCCTGAAGCCGGTGAGCAACCCATCGGCAATATTCCTGACGCGCCACGAAACGGAGGTTTCGGGCAGCGCGGTGACCGTAATCCGCGAGGGCACGCGCCCGCTGCTGCTGGAGATTCAGGCGCTAGTGGATGCGACCCAGCTTGCCAATCCGCGTCGAGTCGCTGTCGGTCTCGACGCCACTCGGCTCAACATGCTGCTGGCGGTTCTGCATCGTCACGCAGGCGTCACCACCCACGACCAGGACGTTTACGTCAACGTGGTGGGCGGCGTTCGAATCTCGGAAACCGGTGGCGATCTGCCGACTCTTCTGGCGGTACGCTCGAGCTTAAACAACCGGCCCCTGCCTTCCGACCTCGTGGTATTTGGCGAGGTCGGGCTGTCCGGCGAAGTCCGGCCGGTGCAAAACGGAGAAGAGCGGCTGGCGGAGGCGGCGAAACACGGTTTTAAGCGCGCCATGGTGCCGAAGGGCAACCGGATGCGGAAAAACATCGAAGGGCTCGAGGTGGTACCGGCGTCGCGACTCGAGCAGGCGCTGGACCTGTTTTGACGGGTCGACTACCTTGACGGTTCTGCCGGGGTCTCGTCCGCAGTCGTCGAGTATCAGACCAACAGTGATGGGTGATTAGTGACTCGTGATTAGTAGCTGATCCGTGGTTTCCAGCGAGCCGTCGACTCCCACAATGCTAATCACGGATCATTTTCTCTGGCGTACGCGATATCTCCGCATCATCCCTTGGCCTGCGATCGGCGTTTGACGCCGCGGCGCTGCGCCGGCTTGATGCGCGCGGTTTTTACCCCGCTGCTGGTGGCGTGGACGATCTCTACCGGATAGCCGGCGATGAGCAGGCTGGTGCCCGGCTCCGGTATGGTTTCCAGGTGCTCTAGCACCAGGCCGTTGATAGTGCGCGGGCCGGTGGTCGGCAGCTCCCAGTGCATACTGCGGTTGAGCTCGCGAACGTTGGCAGCGCCGTCCAGAAGATAGGTGCCGTCCGGTTGCGGGTGAACGTCCGGGCTCTGGTCCGCCGGGTCGGTGGTGAACTCGCCGACGATCTCCTCCAGCAGATCTTCTATCGTAACCAGTCCCTGGATGTCCCCGTACTCGTCGACCACGAGCCCGATGCGCTCGCCCTGACGCTGGAAATTTCTGAGCTGCGTGCTCAAAGGCGTGCCGCCCGGTACGAAGTAGGGCTCCTGTGCGTTGTGAATCAAGTCCGACTCCTCCAGCTTTCCGCGATTGACGTTTTTCAGCACCCTTCTCAAGTGCAGTACGCCGACGATGCTGTTGATGTCGCCGCGGTAGACGGGCAGCCGTGTGTGCTGACTGTGCATCAGCTGCTCGATGATTTCGTCGATGGGGTCCTCCAGATCCACGCCGTTGATCTCGTTGCGCGGTACCATAATGTCGTCTACCACTACCTTTTCCAGGTCCAGAATGCTCACCAGCATCTTCTGGTAGCGGCGTGAAATCATCGCCCCCGCCTCGTTCACCACGGTGCGCAGCTCGTCGCTGCTCAAGGACTCGCGGTCCACCATGTCGGTGCGAACCTGAAACAGCTTGAGCATGCCGTTGGCTACCCAGTTGATGGCGGCAACGATAGGATAAAGTACCCGCAGCAAAGGACCGAGCACGTAGGCAGCGGGAAAGGCCACCTTTTCCGGGTGCAGCGCGGCCAGCGTTTTGGGAGCGGTTTCGGCGAAGATCAGCATCACTACGGTGAGAATCACCACCGCGATGGCCACCGCCGCCTCACCAAAGAGCTTCAGCGCCATCAGGGACACCAGCGCTGCAGCCAGGTTATTGACCAGGTTGTTACCCAGCAGAATGAGGCCGATGAGCCGGTCGGGGCGATCCAGCAGCTTGCTGGCGCGCACGGCGCCGCGGTGCTTGTGGCGGGCCAGATGGCGCAGCCGGTAGCGGTTCAGCGCCATCATTCCGGTCTCGGTGCCGGAGAAAAACGCGGATAGAAGAATCAGAAACAGAAGCGCCAGCGCCAGCGCGCTCAGCGGAATTTCGCTCAATGTCGTGCGACGTCGCCCGGGTACACCAAATAATTAGTACGTTCCGTCCCTTAGACTGTCAAGGGCGGCGTATTTGACAGCTGCCCCGGCGCTTGATAGCTACGTTCTGCGTTTAACCTGATCATCGCCGCGGTGATTAGAAACTGAGGATGGGTACATGTTCGAGAACCTGACCGAGCGCCTCGGCGGGGCCCTCAACCGGCTCCGGGGCCGAGGTCGACTCACCGACGACAATGTTCGCGAGTCTCTTCGCGAGGTGCGGGTGGCCCTGCTCGAGGCGGACGTGGCGCTGCCGGTGGTCAAAGTCTTCATCGACCGGGTGCGCGAGCGCGCTGTGGGCCAGGACGTGCTCAAAAGCCTGACCCCGGGTCAGGAACTCATCCGGGTGGTGCGCGACGAGCTCACGGCACTGATGGGAGAGAGCGGCGAGGGGCTGGCCCTAAACGTCCAGCCGCCAGCGGTGGTGCTGGTGGCCGGGCTTCAAGGCGCCGGCAAGACCACCACGGTGGCTAAGTTGGCGCGGTGGCTCAAAGAGCAGCAAAAGAAGAAGGTCATGGTGGCAAGCTGCGACGTTTACAGGCCCGCCGCCATCGACCAGCTGCGGACTCTGGCAAGCCAAGTCGAGGTGAGTTTTTTCCCAAGCCAAGCCGGCGGCGCGCCGGTGAAAATAGCCGAAGCCGCCATCATCGCGGCGCGCCAGGGTTTCTTCGATGTCCTGATCCTTGACACCGCCGGCCGGCTGCATATCGATGAAAAGATGATGGACGAGGTGAGGCGTATTCACGCCGCTTCATCGCCGGCAGAGACGTTGTTCGTGGTAGACAGCATGGCCGGCCAGGACGCGGTCAATGTCGCCAAAGTCTTTGACGAAGTGCTGCCGCTTACCGGTGTCATTCTCACCAAGGCCGATGGCGACGCCCGGGGTGGCGCCGCGCTTTCAGTCAGGCACGTCACCGGCAAGCCGATAAAGTTCATCGGCAGCGGGGAAAAGAGCGACGCCATCGAGCCGTTCCACCCCGATCGCATGGCCTCGCGCATTCTAGGAATGGGCGACGTTCTTAGCCTGATCGAGGAGGCGGAGAAAAAGGTCGACAAGGACAAAGCGGCGAAGCTGGCGAAGAAGATCTCCAAGGGTAAGGGCTTCGACCTGGAGGACTTTGCCGACCAGCTGCGGGAAATGCGCAAGATGGGGGGCCTGGGCGGGATGCTGGACAAGCTGCCGGGGATGGCCAAGATGCCCCAGGGGGTTAAGAGCCAAATGAATGACCGCGAGCTCATCCGACTCGAGGCCATCGTCAACTCCATGACGCCCAAGGAACGCCGTTTCCCGGCCGTGATCAAGGGGTCGCGCAAGCGCCGCATTGCGGCGGGCTCCGGCACCCAGGTACAGGACGTCAATCGGCTGCTGAAGCAATTCACCCAGATGCAGAAAATGATGAAGCGTATGCGCAAGAGGGGCGGCATGGCCAACCTCATGCGCGGTATGGGTGGCGGAATGCCGCCGGGATTGTGAGGCTGGATCTAGACCGCGCAGCCGAATGTTGCCGTAGGCACCAGCCGGGGGCTTGAGGAAATTTACATCTCTACGCGCAAACCCCTATACTACTCGGCTTTCGTCGGCGCCCTGGCCTAGGTCTTCCTCGGCGCCTCGTGGTCGCGGATAGCGAGGAAAAGTAACGCAGCATGGTAACGATTCGTCTTGCCCGGGCTGGGGCTACCAATCAGCCTTTTTATCACGTGGTGGTGGCGGACAGCCGCAGATCTCGGGACGGCCGCTTCATCGAGCGTCTGGGCTTTTATAACCCCATCGCCCACGAGGGCGACGAGCAAATCCGGCTCGACGATGAGCGCATCTCATACTGGCTTTCCCACGGCGCCAAGGCGTCGGCAGCGGTACGCAAGCTCCTCAATCAGCGTCCGGCCCAGGCGCCCCAGCCGACGGGGGAGTAAACGCCCGCAGGCCGTCGCCCGCGCTTGTGGTCAAGGGGGACACCGAGCTCATACCCATGGGCCGGATCACCGGCGCCTACGGCGTACGCGGCTGGGTGCGCGTCGCCTCGGACACGGAGCCGTCGACCAATATCCTCGACTACGGTCCCTGGCGGGTGCGGGTCGGGGGAGACTGGGTAACACATACCGTGGTGCAAGGCCGGCCTCACGGGCATGGCCTGGTGGTGAAGCTCGAGGGCCTGAATGACCGGGCCGCGGCCGCTGGCCTTAGCGGGGCGGAAATTGCGGTTAGCCGCAGCGCGATGCCCAGTCCCGGTGCGCAGGAGTTTTATTGGGCGGATCTGATGGGCGCGGAAGTCGTTACCCGCGAGGGTCTCGATTTGGGAAAGGTGGACCACCTTATGGCTACCGGTGCCAACGACGTGTTGGTGGTGCTGGGGGAGCGGGAACGGCTGATTCCATTCGTCGAGGACCAGGTGGTGGTGGAAGTCGACCTGGCGGCGAAACGGATCACCGTGGACTGGGACCCGGAATATTGACCACGCGGCTCGACATCGGGGTCATCAGCCTGTTTCCGCAGATGTTCGAGGTGCTGCGCGCAGGCGGTGTGACCGCCCGGGCTTTAGAGGCGGAGCTTCTGACGCTCGAGGTGTGGAATCCGAGAGATTTCACCACCGATCGGCACCGCGCCGTGGACGGACGTCCCTACGGCGGTGGCCCGGGAATGGTGATGCTGGTGGAGCCGCTCAGACGCGCCATCGAGTCGGCCCGCGGAGAACTAGGTGCGGACGCGCACCGGGTGTACCTGTCGCCGCAGGGGCGGCGAATAACCCAATGTGACGTGGCGGCGCTGTGTGAGAGGAAACGCTTGCTGCTGGTTTGTGGACGCTACGAGGGCGTCGACGAACGGCTGGTGGAATCGGCCATCGACGAAGAGCTGTCTTTGGGTGATTTCGTCTTGAGCGGCGGCGAGATCGCCGCCATGGCTCTGATCGATGCCATGGCGCGCCTGCTGCCGGGGGCGCTGGGGCACGAGGACTCGGCGAAAGAGGATTCCTTTGCCGACGGCCTCTTGGATTGCCCGCATTACAGCCGGCCGGAGATCGTCGACGGCAGGCGGGTGCCGGCGGTGCTGTTGAGCGGCGACCACGCCGCGATTCGCCGCTGGCGTTTGAAGCAGGCGCTGGGGCGTAGCTACTTGAGGCGACCGGAGCTGCTCAAGGAGCGGACGCTGAGTGAAGAGCAGCAAACGCTGCTGGACGAGTATCTGGCCGAGCGCGATGAGCGCGCCGGCTGAGTGGGCGTAGAATGACGCAAGTAATCAGGTATTGAGCAATGAGCGACATCATTGAAAAGATCGAAACGGAGCAGATGACGCGCAAAGTGCCGGACTTTTCTCCCGGCGACACCGTGGTGGTCAAGGTCCGGGTCAAGGAAGGCAGCCGCGAGCGACTGCAGGCGTTCGAAGGGGTGGTGATTGCCAAGCGCAACCGCGGTCTGAACTCTTCATTCACCGTGCGCAAGGTCTCCCATGGCGAAGGCGTGGAACGCGTGTTCCAGACCTACAGCCCGCAGGTGGACGAAATCGCGGTCAAGCGGCGGGGCGACGTTCGCCGGGCAAAGCTTTACTACCTGCGCGGCCTTTCCGGCCAGGCGGCGAGAATCAAGGAAAAGCTCTGACGGCGTCTGCTATTCCGCCTATCGCGGATGTACTCCGGAGAGGCACAATGGTTCTCGCGCCCCCCGGGTGCCGGTCGATTATCCGGGTTTGATTCGCCGTATGCCGTGAGCCGCCGTTTTCAATCCTACGACGCTGTCGTCGCCGCCCCCTTCGGCCTGGTCGGTATCCGAATGCGCGGCGATGGCCTCGCGGCGGTCGAGCTCAAACCTCGAATCCGCCGAATGACGCCGCCCAAAACCGAGGCCGCAGGCAAAGCCGCTGAGATAATCAGCCGCTATTTCAACAACCCCGCGTCCACGCCTTCGCTCAAGCTCGATATC
Organism: uncultured Gammaproteobacteria bacterium; assembly: GCA_947258715.1. Taxonomy (GTDB): domain Bacteria; phylum Pseudomonadota; class Gammaproteobacteria; order HK1; family HK1; genus CAMYJH01. The sequence continues at coordinate 172,305 of CAMYJH010000002.1, read as the reverse complement.
AGCGGCACCCCCTTCCAGCGCCGGGTCTGGATCGCATTGACGCGTATACCCCCTGGAACCACGATCACCTATGGCGCTCTGGCTGACAAGCTAGGCACTTCGGCCAGAGCCGTCGGCGGCGCCTGCCGGGAAAACCCCGTCCCTGTGGTCGTGCCGTGCCACCGGGTTATCGCCGCCGCCGGCGCGGGCGGTTTCATGGGCCGCTCCGGTGGCCGCGCGCTGGAGATCAAGACCTGGCTTTTGTGTCACGAAGCGCAGTTACTGAGCGGTGGCCGCGATCAAGGAAAGTGAGCTGGCGGTTATCGAGGCCTACATCGACGCCGTGTGGATGGAGCGCGGCCTGTCGGAAAACACGCTGGCGGCGTATCGAAGTGACCTCAAGCGATTCGCCGATTGGCTCGCCTCCCGAGGAGTTCAGCTATTAGCCGCGCGCCGTGCGGACTTGCTCGAATTTCTCGCCGGCGAGGCCGGCGCGCCGCCGCGCACCATTGCCCGCCGATTGTCGTCCTTAAGGCGTTTCTATCTCCATCAGTGCCGTGAGCGACGGATCAAAGAAGATCCCAGCGCGCGCATCGAGGCGCCAAAATTGGGACGGCCGTTGCCCAACGCCCTCACCGAAAAGGAGGTGGAAGCCCTCATTGCCGCGCCGGACACCTCGAACCCGTACGGCCTTCGCGATCGCGCCATGCTGGAGCTGCTCTACGCCACCGGGCTTCGGGTCTCCGAGCTGGTGGCGCTCAGGGTTGTCCAGGTGAATCGTCAGCAGGGCGTGATACGGGTGTCCGGCAAGGGTAACAAGGAGCGGCTGGTACCCATCGGCGAGGAAGCGCTGGAATGGCTGGCTGCGTACCAGCGCGAGGGACGTGGACCGATTCTCGGTGTGCGCCAAAGCGACGCCTTGTTCCCCAGCCGGGCCGGACGCGCGATGACGCGGCAGGCCTTCTGGCAAATCATCAAGCGCCACGCCCACAGCGCGGGCATTCGCAAACCACTCTCGCCGCACACCCTGAGACATGCTTTCGCCACCCATCTTTTGAATCACGGCGCGGATCTGCGCGTGGTGCAGATGCTGCTCGGCCATATGGCGCGTGAGCGCCTGAAGGATCTGCACCAGCGTCATCATCCCCGAGGCTGAGTCGGCTGACTCTCGGCCGTGGCGATGGTCTCTAGCGATGCACGAAGTGTATTTCGATTCTGCGCTTTCCAGGGCCGCGCGCCGGCGCAGCCTGCTCGCGGCGATTGCCTGTGTTTCCATCTACTCGGTGACCATGGGCTTCAGCCTTCCACTCATTTCGCTGCTTCTCGAAAGCCGCGGCGTGGATCGCAGCATCAACGGACTGCTCGCGGCGACGCCTTCCCTGGCGATGCTGCTGGTTACTCCCGCAATTCCGCGCCTGATTGCGCGCGCAGGCCTTAAGCCTTTTCTGCTTGCCTGCATCGGCGCTGACCTGGTGCTGTTTCTATCGCTGCCGGCCTTCGATCATCTGTACGCCTGGTTCGTCATCCGGTTTCTCATGGGTGCCACCGTGGCGGGACTCTTCGTCGCCGGCGAAACCTGGATTAACGAGCTCGCCGAAGAAGCCACTCGCGGTCGTACTATGGGCCTCTATGCCATGGTGGTGGCGGGCGGCTTCGCACTCGGCCCCATGTTGCTCCCGCTCACCGGGATCCAAGGCTGGCTGCCGTTTCTGGCCGGTAGCGCCTTCATCGCCCTGGCCACGCTTCCGCTGCTGCTGGGCCGTCCGACATCGCCGACATTTTCCACCGACCCCACCTGGAGCGTGCTGGGCTTTTTCGCCGTCGCCCCCACCATTTGCGCCGCGGTGATGCTGGCCGCGTTCAAAGATGCCGCCGGAATACCGCTGATTCCGGTCTACGCCGTGCGCATGGGCGTGGGCCAGGATGCGGCCGCGCTGATGCTGACAGTTCTCGGCATCGGTGCGCTGGCGCTGCAGATTCCGATCGGATGGCTTGCCGACCGTGTGGACCGCAACGCGCTTCTATTTGCCTGCGCCGCCAGCGGCGCGCTCGGTGCGGTGGTGTTCGCGCTTTCCATCCACGCGGGCTGGCTGCCGTGGCTGGTGTTGTTCCTCTGGGGCGGCGCGTTTTCGGGGGTCTACACCATCGCCCTGGTCATCCTGGGGGAGCGATTTCGCGGCGCGGCGCTCGCCACCGGCAACGCCGCGTTCGGATTCTGCTGGGGGCTTGGCAGCCTATTCGGTCCCGCCGTCGCTGGGCCGGCGATGGATCTCTGGGACCCCCATGGCTTGCCGGCAACGCTCTGCGCGTCGTCACTGCTGTTCCTGCTTCTGGTGTTCTACCGGCGGGTGGCTGCGTTGGGATCCAGGGACTGACGCAAGCTTCGGGCTGAATAAGATGCCTGCCTGTTTTCGGTCAGCAAGTATGGAGACAGCGCAACGGCGCGGCCGCGGTACCCTATGTCGCTCGAGGTCGATACATTATCATCCGCGGTTGACGCGCGCATGGCTGAGATGAAGTTCTTTATTCGCTGGTTCGTACGGGTAATCGAGCAGCCGCCGCAAGCAGGCGCCTATAGCCCATGAGAATAATCATTCTGCTTATCGGCTTGGTCATCGCGCTGAGCTGGCTTGGCGTCGAGGTTCGAAACAAGCATAAGCCGGCCTCCAACGTGCTGTTTGCTTTTGCCCTGCTGTTCCTCGTCCTGCTTGTGGGCGCAGTTTACGACTTGTTGTGAAATGAGCATTGTCATCGACAGGCTGGATCACCTCGTGCTGACCGTGCGCGATGTAAATCTGAGCTGTGATTTCTACACCCGGGTTCTCGGAATGGAAGCCATCACATTCAGCTCAGGACGGAGAGCACTTCGTTTCGGAGAGCAGAAGTTTAACCTGCATCAGGCTGGACGCGAGTTCGAGCCCAAGGCCGGCAAGCCGACGCCCGCGTCGGCGGATTTCTGTCTCATTACCACCACGCCCATGGCGCAGGTTATTGAGCACCTCGAGAATTGCGGAGTCGAGATTATGCAAGGCCCGGTGGTCAGAACCGGCGCCACCGGACCCATAGAGTCGGTCTATTTTCGAGATCCGGATGAAAACTTGGTGGAGGTTTCCCGCTACAGCGAGTAGTGATTGAGCCGGGCCTGCCGCCTTCGGTTTAGAGCCTACTCTTCAAGCCGGTCGATACGCGCGATGCGCACCATGTTGGTGGTTCCGGATACGCCGAAGGGCATACCGGCGACAATGGCGATCTTCTGATCAACGTCGGCGAAGCCTTCCTTGAGGGCGACACTGCAGGCCTTATCCACCATTTCCTGAACTCTCCGAATGTCTTCGCTTTGCACCGAGTGAGTGCCCCAGACCAAAGCCATCCGTCTGGCCGTTTGTGTGCTTGGAGTGAGGCTCAGGATAGGCGCTTCCGGGCGCTCGCGGGCAGCGCGCAGGGCGCTGAAGCCTGAGCTGGTGTAGGTGACAATGGCGGCAATGCTCAGCGTGTGCGCGATGCGTCTCAAGGCGTCGCAAATGGCGTCGGCATCGGTAGGGGTCGGCTGTGGAAGTCGCGCGTCAAGAATCGCCCTGTAGTGCGGGTCTTTCTCCACTTCGGTGATGATACGATCCATGATCGCCACGGCTTCCACCGGATACTTACCCACGGCGGTCTCCGCCGACAGCATCACGGCGTCGGCGCCGTCATAGACCGCGCCGGCCACATCGGAGGCTTCCGCCCGGGTAGGCAACGGCGCGCTGACCATGGATTCCAGCATCTGGGTGGCCACGACCACCGGCTTGCCCGCTTCCCGGCATACGCGCACAATCTTTTTCTGGATACTGGGAACCTGTTCCGGCGCCAGCTCTACGCCGAGATCGCCGCGGGCCACCATCACGCTGTCGGATAGCTCAACGATGTGATCCAGGTGCTGAATCGCGGCTGGCTTTTCCAGCTTGGACATGATCGCTGCCCGGCCTTCCACCAAGGACCGGAGCTGCACCAGGTCTTCACGCCTCTGAATGAATGAAGCCGCCACCCAGTCAATGCCGATATCCAGCCCGAAAGCCAGGTCCTGCTTGTCTTTTTTTGTGAACGGCGAGAGCGGTAACACCACCCCGGGCACGTTGACGCCCTTGTGGTCAGAGAGGGTGCCGCCGATCTTGACCACCGTTTCGGCAAAATTTCCCCCACACCGTTTCACTTCTAGCCGGATCCTGCCGTCGTCGATGAGCAGCGCGTTACCGGGACGAAGCGCCGCGAACACCTCCGGGTGAGGCAGAGGCGCCCGGTTGGCGTCACCCGGGGTGTCGTTTCCATCTAAAGTGAAGGATTGACCTTCTTCCAGCGTGGCTTTGCCGTTCTGGATGTCCCCAACTCGGATCTTCGGGCCCTGGAGGTCCAGGAGGATGCCGATTGGGCGGCCGGTCTGCTTTTCCAGCCCACGAATGACACCCACTCGCTCGCGATGCTCGTCAACGCTCCCGTGGCTCAAGTTGAGCCGAAAGACGTCAGCGCCGGCAACGAAAAGGTCGTGAATCTTTTGCGCGCTGGACGTTGCTGGTCCCAGGGTGGCGATGATTTTTGCGTTTCGGTGTCTTCTCATTTGCTCAAGCCAGCCGGCCCTGGCTGCCTGCGCCCGTATGCTGCGGTTATACTACGTGTTCGTCAAAGCCCGTGCACCCGACGCAAATGCTTAGCTTCGGGATGCTGCATAAAGGTCGATTCGGCCTGCAGGTATAAGCGAGAGCTGCGAGTTTGAAAACGAGGCAACAGCATGCGTTCATCGAAATGCGTCAACTCGATTTCGGCTTTCGCCGTATTCTTCGGTCTGCTGATTCTTGCGCCGATCTCCAACGCTCAGCTCAACTGCAACGTCGGCGTGGAATACTACCCGGATGGCGGCGGAATCAAGCGCTGCGTACTCAACGGTCACCACACCCTATACACTGCCGCGGGCCTTAAGGTGACTTGCGCCGACGGCAAGGTGATAACTCAATATCCCGACGGCGCGCTGCAAAGTTGCGGCATAGAAAGGAGCCACACATTTGACAGCGTGCGCTGCGAACCGCCTTCTGAGGTGACATTCGAGCCCGATGGCCGCCTGCGCAAATGTGACCGCTCTTAGATCCGGCGCCTGGCGGACCACGACGGATTAAACCCGCTCCCGCAGCGTGGTTGGCCGCATTGACTGAAACAGGTTGCCGCCGCGATTCGATAAACAGAACTGGAGGTCCGGATACCATGGCCATGGACATCAAAGGCGAGTACCGAATTTCTGCAGACCGGCAAACGGTTTGGAATGCCCTCAATGATCCGGAAGTGCTCAAGCGCTGCATCCCCGGCTGCGAGTCCATGGAGAAGGAGGCCGACGGTTCCTACAGCGCGCGAATGCTGGCAAAAATTGGTCCGGTCAAAGCGAAGTTCTCCACCCTGATCTCACTTTCGGACGTGAACCCGCCGGAAAGCTACGTCATTTCGGGCCAGGGAAAGGGCGGGCCCGCCGGCTTCGGCAAGGGCAGCGCAGAAGTCAGGCTGACGGAGATCGGGGACCAAACGCAGCTGAACTACAGCGCATCGATGCAGGTGGGAGGCAAGCTGGCCCAAGTCGGGTCCCGGCTCGTGGCAGGAGCGGCGCGCAAGTATGCGGACGACTTTTTCTCCCGTTTCGTTAAGGACGTGAGCGGCGATGCACAGGCTCCCGGCTGAAACCATCCCGCGCGCGGCCTTGACGGCGCAAGCAACAGCTAACACCATAGGCGCGCGGGTAAGGCTTCGAGCGCTGGTCGCCGCGTTTCCGCCGCGGTCCGCGATTCCAACATGTAAGCTCTTGATTTGACTGAGGCGGATTGCGTTAATTGCCGCAAACGCTGCGGCCGGAGAGACCTAGGGACACTTCACCCTATCCGAACTCAGGCGCAATCACATTCCCCGGCGTCGCTGGATGACTCCTAGCGACAGCCGCTCGAAAAATACCGTCATCCGAGGGAGAGGACCCATGACCGTTACCGTCTCCATGACGCTGAACGGCAAGAAAGTTTCCGCCGACGTCGAGGAACGCACCTTGCTGGTCAGTTTACTACGCGATCATCTCCGTCAAACCGGCACCCATGTGGGCTGCGACACCAGCCAGTGCGGTGCCTGCGTGGTCCACGTCAACGACCGTTCAGTAAAAAGCTGCACCATGCTCGCGTCGCAAGTCGACGGCGCGGATGTTCTCACCATCGAGGGATTGGCCAAAAACGGCGAGCTGCATCCGATGCAAGAAGCTTTTCGCGACAACCACGGCCTGCAGTGTGGATTCTGCACCCCGGGCATGGTGATGAGCGCGCTGGATCTGGTGGCCAACAATCCCGATCCCAGCGAGCGTGAAGTGCGGGAATGGCTGGAAGGCAACCTTTGCCGCTGTACCGGCTATCACAACATCGTGAAGTCGATACTCGCTGGCGCAAAAGCGATGCGTAAAGGAGGTTGAGATGAGCGCTACAGGAATCGGCGCCGCCGTGCGGCGCAAAGAAGACTATCGTTTTCTCACCGGAAACGGGCGCTACCTGGACGACATCAGTCTCCCGAACCAGAGCTACGCCTATTTCGTTCGTTCTCCCCACGCCCACGCCACTTTCACCGTCGGCATCGAAAAGGCGGAGAATGCGCCCGGCGTAATTGCCGTTTTCACCGGCGCCGACATTGTCAAAGCGGGTCTTGGTGGCCTGATTTGCGGTTGGGTCATTACCGGAAAGAACGGAGAGCCTCACAAGGCGCCGCCCCATCCTTTGCTGGCGGTGGATACCGTGCGTCATGTGGGCGATCCGCTTGCGGTGGTCATTGCAGAAAGCTATGCGCAGGCTAAGGACGCGGCGGAAACTGTCGAGGTGGATTACCAGCCGAAGGCAGCGGTGACGTCGCCCACGGCAGCTCTCGATAACAGCGCTCCCCAGGTGCACGCCGACGCGCCGGGCAACCTCTGCTACGACTGGGAAATTGGCGACAAGTCGGCGACCGACGCCATGTTCAACAAGGCGCACCACGTTACCAAGCTCGAACTGATCAACAACCGTCTGATTCCCAACGCCATCGAGCCCCGTTCCGCCATCGGCGATTACAACTCCGGCACGGACGAGATCACGCTCTACACCACCAGCCAGAATCCCCACGTCGCCCGGCTGGTGATCTCGGCCTTCGTTCAGCTTACCCCTGAGCACAAGCTGCGGGTCGTGGCGCCCGACATCGGTGGCGGCTTCGGCTCGAAGATCTTCATTTATTCCGAAGAAACCGTTGCCGCTTGGGCGGCGCGGGAGCTCAAGCGCCCAGTGAAGTGGACCGCGGAGCGATCGGAGTCCTTCATGACCGATGCCCACGGGCGCGACCACGTCACCCATGCAGAGCTGGCGCTGGACAAGAGCGGCAAGTTTCTCGGCATGAAGGTTTCCACGGTTGCCAATCTCGGTGCCTACCTCTCCACCTTCGCAACCTGCGTGCCGACTTACCTATACGCGACGCTGATGCAGGGCCAGTACACCACTGAAGCAATTTACTGCGAGGTGAAAGCGGTATTCACCCACACCACGCCTGTCGACGCGCTTCGCGGTGCCGGTCGTCCGGAGGCGACCTACGTGGTGGAAAGACTGGTGGAACAAGCCGCGCGGGAAATGAAAATGGACGCGTCGGATCTACGAAAGATCAATTTCATCCCCGCGGATGCGTTTCCGTACCAGACCCAGGTGGCCCTTCAGTACGACTCCGGGAATTACGCCGGCTCCATGGATCAGGCGCTGAAGCTCATTGATTACAAGGGATTTTCCAAGCGCAAGGAGCAATCGAAGGCTGAGGGTAAGCTTCGCGGCGTAGGATTTAGCGCCTACATCGAAGCCTGCGGTATCGCCCCATCCGCGGTAGTTGGATCGCTGGGTGCCGGCGTCGGTCTCTACGAGTCGGCGGAGATCCGCTTCAACCCCACCGGCAACGTGACCGTGTTCACCGGTTCCCACAGCCACGGTCAGGGTCACGAAACGACCTTTGCCCAGCTGGTGTCCGACAAACTCGGCGTGCCTTTTGACAACATCGACGTCGTTCACGGCGACACCGCGAGGATCCCATTCGCCATGGGCACCTACGGATCGCGATCGCTTGCCGTCGGCGGCTCCGCCATCAGCAAAGCCATCGACAAAGTGATTGCCAAAGGGCGGAAGATTGCGGCGCATACGCTGGAGGCGGCGGAAGAGGACATCGAGTTCAAGGACGGGAATTTCACCGTCAAGGGCACCGACAGGACGATGGACATCGGCGCTGTCGCATTTGCCGCCTATGTGCCTCACAACTACCCTTCGGACGAGCTCGAGCCGGGACTCGACGAAAGCGCCTTTTACGATCCCGCCAACTTCACTTTTCCTGCGGGCACCCACGCTTGCGAAGTGGAGGTGGACCCTGACACGGGCGTGGTGGACATTGTCAAATGGGTCGCCGCGGATGATTTCGGCAACATCGTCAACCCGATGATCGTCGAAGGTCAAGTCCACGGTGGCGTGGCCCACGGCATCGGCCAGGCGTTACTGGAGGGCTGCCAATACGCGCCGGACTCCGGTCAGCTGCTGACCGGCTCGTTCATGGACTATGGCATGCCGCGGGCGGACGTGTTTCCCGATATCGAGGTCGCAACCCAGGTTACGCCCTGTCCCCACAACCCGCTGGGGGTTAAAGGCTGCGGCGAGGCTGGCGCCATCGCCGCACCGGCGGCGCTAGTCAATGCCATCACCGACGCCATCGGAGCCAGCAACATCACCATGCCCGCGACCCCGGAAAAGGTTTGGCGCGCGCTCAACGCCGCAGGCTAGGAGGGATCAGCCATGTACAACTTCAAATATCAGCGAGCATCATCACTCGACGATGCATCGAAAGCAGCTGCTGCGGCCGAGGACGCCGAGTATATGGCCGGGGGTATGACCCTGATTCCGACGATGAAACAACGCCTGGCACAGCCGTCGGACCTCATTGACCTCGGTGGCATTGCCAGTCTTTCCGGGATTCGCCGCGACGGCGATGCGCTGGCGATCGGCGCGATGACCCGGCACGCTGAAGTCGCTTCGTCGGAGGAGGTGAAATCCGCGATCCCCGCGCTGGCCGCGCTTGCTGCCCATATCGGCGATCCCCAGGTGAGAAACCGCGGCACTTTAGGCGGCTCCATTGCCAACGCCGATCCCGCGGCGGATTACCCGGCCGCTTTGGTGGGACTCAACGCGACGGTCAAGACCGACCGGCGTGAGATCGCCGCGGATGAATTTTTTACCGGCCTTTTCGAAACCGCGCTGGAAGAGCACGAGATTATTACCGAAGTGCGCTTTCCCATTCCGGAAAAAGCGGCTTACGTCAAGTTTCCCAATCCGGCGTCTCGCTACGCGGTAGTGGGAGTCATGGTGTGTCAGGCCAAAGACGGCGTGCGCGTGGCGGTAACCGGGGCGGGACCCAGCGTCTTCCGCGTTGATGCTATGGAAAAAGCGCTGGCGACAAAGCTTTCCCCGCAGGCGGTGGAGGGTATCAAGGTGCCTGAGGACGGCTTGAACACTGACATCCACGCCAGCGCCGAGTACCGCGCGCATCTGGTAACCGTTATGGCCAAACGCGCGGTAGCGGCGGCGATCGGCTGAGGTCGGTCTCAGTGATTCTGAAAGGCCGGGGCGGCTTACCCGCTTCCGGCCTTTTTTGCGTTGGACATACGAAATAAGGTTCGGAAACGGCTCTTACCACTCGGATAACGACACCCTCAATCCAGCATGAAGGTCCCCAACGACATCCCTGCCACCGAAGCGCTGCTGGCGGCGGGTAACTATGTCGCCGACCGTAGCCTGGCGACCGCGGTATTTCTTGCGCTCAAGCTTACCCGCCCGCTGTTTCTCGAAGGCGAAGCCGGCGTGGGCAAGACGGAAATCGCCAAGGTCCTTGCCGCGAGCTTGGAACGGCGTCTGCTGAGACTCCAGTGTTACGAAGGCCTGGATGTGGCCTCGGCGGTATACGAGTGGAACTACTCCCGGCAAATGATCGAGATCAGGCTTGCCGAAGCCGCCGGCGAAACGGAGCGGGATCGGCTGGCGGAGGACGTGTTTTCTCGCCGTTTCCTGATCCAGCGGCCGCTGCTCGAATCGCTCCAGCCCCACGACGAGGGGCCTCCGGTGTTGCTTATCGATGAGCTGGACCGGGCCGACGAGCCGTTTGAAGCCTATCTGCTGGAAGTGCTCTCCGATTACCAGATCACGGTGCCGGAGATCGGGACCATTAGAGCCGAAGCGCCGCCCGTTACCGTGATCACTTCCAACCGCACGCGCGAGATTCACGACGCGCTCAAGCGCCGTTGTTTTTATCACTGGGTCGATTATCCCAGTGCCGAACGCGAGCTTGCGATATTGAGGATTAAGACACCACGAGCGAGCGCGGCCTTGAGCCGTCAGGTGGTCGCCTTCGTGCAGCGATTACGAGAGCTGGATTTGTTCAAGCTGCCCGGTATCGCCGAAACCATCGACTGGAACCAGGCGTTGACCCAGCTGGACGTGATGACGCTCGAGCCGGACGTGGTCAATGACACCCTCGGCGCGCTGCTCAAGTACCAAGACGATATTGCCCGGGTGCGCGATACGGAAGCGGCGAGAATATTGGAGGAGATCAAAGCGGAGATGCAGAGCAAGTAGCGGACCACTCTCACGTACGAATCACTAATCACTAATCACTGACTACGACCAAATCGATCCTGCTTCCATGAGCGATAACTCTGACGTCAACGAAACCACCACTGCTGGCCGCCTGGTCGAGAACATCATGCGTTTCGCCCGGGTGCTTCGGGCCGCGGGTCTACCCATCGGCCCGGGGCGCGTCATCGACGCGGTGCGCGCCGTGTGCGCGGTGGGTATCAACGACCGTCGCGATTTTTACTGGACGCTACACGCAGTCTTCGTCAGTCGCGCCGATCAGCGGATGATTTTCGACCAGGCTTTTCACGTCTTCTGGAAAAACCCGCGCCTGCTTGAGCGGATGATGGCGCTCGTGCTGCCGGAGCTTCGACAGCAGGACTTGGAACCAGAAAGCGCCTTGAGCCGTCGAGTTAGCGAAGCCCTGTTCTCGCCCGATGGAGCCCGCGGGGAGCAGCAGCAAGCGCCGCCACAGCTGGAGCTCGACGCCCGGTTGACCTGGTCGGACCGTGAACTGCTTCAGAAAAAAGACTTCGAACAGATGAGCGCGCTGGAAATCGCCAACGCCCGTGCCGCGCTGGAGCGACTGGTGTTGCCCTTCATGCAGGTGCCGACGCGACGCTTTGAGGTCCACCCTCATGGCCGTCGGGTAGACATGCGCGCCAGTCTTAGATCGGCGCTTCGCACCGGCCCCGGTGCCATGCCGCTGATTCGGCGGCGTCGGCGAAAACGTCCACCGCCACTGGTGATCCTTTGCGACATTTCCGGCTCCATGAGTCGCTATTCACGCATGCTGCTGCATTTCGCTCACCTGCTCAGCCGCCATCGAGAGCGCGTCTCGAGCTTCGTGTTCGGCACGCGGCTGTCCAACATCAGCCGTCAGCTGCGCACCCGCGACGTGGACGATGCACTGGAGAGAGTGTCGCAGGCGGTTGACGACTGGAGCGGCGGCACTCGCATTGGCGTATGTCTTCGCGACTTCAACCGTTTCTGGTCACGGCGGGTGCTGGCTCAAGGGGCCGTGGTGCTGCTGATCACCGACGGGCTCGATCGCGATGCGGGCGAGGGCCTTGCCGAGGCCGCCGATCGGCTCTCCAAATCTTGCCGGCGACTTATCTGGTTGAATCCGCTGCTTCGATACCGAGACTTCGCCCCGAGGGCGCTGGGCATGCGAGCGCTGCTGCCGTACGTGGACGAATTGCGCGCCGCGCATAATCTGGAGAGCATCGAGCAGCTCGCCGCCTGCCTCTCCGCCCCGGCACATGAGGGTGGGAAACACCTGGCCTGGCAGCATCGCGCGGCATGAACGGGAACGCTACAGCTAACGGCATTGAAATCTCGGTTCAACACCACCACCGGTAAAACCAGGGTGGCAAGGAGAGTAGCGACGGCAATTACGTATACTGTTCCTGATTGAGCATGAGCAATGACAGCGACATCTTTGAAACCGCAGCCTGCTGGCGGGACCAGGGCCGGGGGGTCGCGCTTTGCACCGTGGTGGCCACCTGGGGGTCGTCCCCCCGAGCTGCGGGCAGCCAGCTGCTGGTGGACGACAAAAAGTCGTTTCTGGGCTCCGTTTCCGGCGGCTGTATCGAGGGCGCTGTGATCAACGAAGCCGTCGAGGTGATTGCCGACGGTAAGCCGCGGCTTCTGGAATTCGGCGTCAGCGACGAACAGGCGTGGGACGTCGGCCTTGCCTGCGGCGGCAAGGTGCGGGTGTTCGTCGAACGGCTGGAATGAGACGCGAGCTGCTGGCGGCTGTAATCGAGGCGCAAAGGGCGAAGCGTCCCGTCGCCCTCGTGACCGTCCTTGAAGGCGGTGCTCAAGCCCTGATGGCATCCGAGGGCCTCGTTGCCGGCGATGAAGACCTCGCCGTCGACGACGTTGCTGCAGCCGCGGCTGATGCCATTGGCGACGATCGTTGCGGCTGCATCGAAACCGCTCACGGCCAGGTGTTCGTGCAGGTCCTCAATCCGCCGCTGCGGATGGCAATCGTGGGCGCGGTGCACATCAGCCAGGCGTTGGCGCCCATGGCCGGGCTATTGGGTTATGAGGTTACGGTGATCGATCCGCGCCGCGCGTTCGCAAGCGCTGACCGATTTCCCGACGTGCGCGTGGTGGTGGAATGGCCGGATGACGCGCTTCGGGAGCTGGCGCCGGATCGGCGCACGGCGGTAATCACACTGACCCACGATCCGAAGCTCGACGATCCGGCGCTGGCGGTAGCGCTTGAGTCGACGGCGTTCTACATCGCCTCGCTGGGAAGCACGCGCACCCATGCGGGCCGCGTGGAGCGCCTTAAGCAGGCGGGTTTCGATAACGCCGACATCGCCCGCATCCACGGACCCGCTGGACTCCCCATTAGCGCCCGCTCGCCGGCCGAAATCGCCACCGCCATTCTGGCGCAGGCGACGCAACAACTGCGCGGCGGAAATAGTTCGTGAAGTTCGGTCAGCTGCCGCTGGCCGAGGCCGAGGGGGCGATCCTGGCGCACTCGTTGCGCCTCGGAAACGGGGCGCTGAAAAAAGGGCGGGTGCTCACGCGGGAGGATCTCGAGCGGCTAAAGGCGGCAAACATTCATCAGGTGATGGCGGCACGGCTCGAGGCGTGCGATGTTTCTGAGGACGAGTCTGCGAACTTCATCGCCGAAAGGCTCAGAGGCGAGGGCACGCGCAAAGGCGCCGCCTTCACCGGACGCTGCAACTTGTTCGCAACCGAAACGGGACTGCTTGAGGTGGACGCCGCCGCGGTGGACGCGGTCAACGGCGCGGACGAAGCCATGACCGTGGCGACGCTTTCGAACCGGGCGGTGGTGACACCTAAGCAGATGATCGCGACGGTGAAAGTCATCCCCTTCGCGGTGGCAAAGTCGCGTCTGGATGAAGTCGCGGCACTGCTCGCCGACCGGACCAATGTGCTTCGAGTCGCGGCCTTCGAGGGCTTCCGCGCGGGCCTGGTTCAGACCCGGCTGCCCGGCACCCGGGAGCCGCTGCTGGACAAGACCGCCGGGGTGATTGCGCAGCGTATCGCCTCGGTGGGGGGAAGGCTGGTGGAGGAGCGGCGCTGTGTCCATACGGTGGCCGCGGTGCGCGCGTCGGTCGCCGAACTGCTGCACGCCGGTGCCGGCATGGTGCTCATTGTCGGCGCTTCGGCCATCGTGGATCGCCGCGATGTGGTGCCGTCCGCAATCGTCGCCGCTGGCGGAGAGATCGTGCACTACGGCATGCCCATGGACCCGGGCAACCTCATTCTCATCGCACGCCGCGGCAAGGTGCCGCTGCTGGGCCTGCCAGGGAGCGCCCGATCGCCCCAGTACAACGGCATCGACGCGATCCTGAGCAGCCTCGCGGCCGGGCTTGAAGTAGACAAAGCGGTGATCACGCGCTTAGGCGTTGGCGGACTGCTCAAGGAGACTGCGGATCGCCCCCTGCCCCGCGGCGCTGGCGACGTCACCCCGTCGGGTCCGAGTCCCCGCGTCTTCGCGCTGGTGCTGGCGGCCGGGCGGTCGCGACGTATGGGTAGGCACAACAAGCTGCTTCTGGACGTTGAAGGGGTTCCGCTGGTGAGAAAAGTAGCCAGCGCCGCCGCGGCGTCATCTTGCGACGGCGTAATGGTGGTTACCGGCCACGAGGCGTCGCGGGTTGCCGCAGCGCTACTGAGCGCCGGCGTCGAGACGGTGTATTGCCAAGACTATGCCCTTGGCTTGAGTGCTTCGCTTAGAACGGGCATCGCCGCGTTGCCGCAGAGCTGTGACGCCGTGGTGGTGTGCCTAGGCGACATGCCCAATGTCACCAGCGCCGATATCGACAGGCTCGTTGCCGCATACGATCCCCTACAGAGTCGCGCCGTGTGCGTGCCGACCTTTCGCGGCAAACGCGGTAACCCGGTGCTATGGGACCGGCGCTTTTTTTCTGAGCTCATGGATTTGAAGGGCGACGTCGGCGCGCGTCACCTGATCGGGGAGTACGCGCACCTAGTTTGCGAAGTGGCCATGGACGATGAAGGCGTGCTGACCGACGTGGATACGCCGCAGGCCCTGCGAAGTCTCGAAGCCGGACCCAAGTGACTGCGACCCGACTCTATCACCAGGCCATTCTCGATGCGGCATCGGCACGAACGGGTGAGGGCGCGCTGCAATGTGCGGACGCACGCGCGACGGTGGACAATTCACTTTGCGGCGACCGCGTTCGCGTCGACGTGGCGGTGTCCCGGGGCCGGGTCGAGCGGATCGCGCATGAAGTGCGCGGCTGTCTTCTGTGTGAAGCGGCGGCCTCGGTAATAGGCGCCAGGGCGCCAGGCGAAAGTGTCGAGGAATTGGTCGCTCTGAGGCAGGCGCTTCGCGCCTTTCTCAGCAACGACTCCCTCGGACTGCCGAAACGCTGGCCGGCGCTGGAGATGTTTGCCCCGGTGGCGCGTCACAAGAGCCGTCACGACTGCGTGATGCTTCCGTTCGACGCGCTTGTGAAAGCGTTGGAGCAATGTTAAAGGGGCTGAAGGTTGCAGAGGCGTTAGCCGAACCGTCTGTCAGAAATTCGGTAGGTGGTAGATGGGAGATAGGGGCGGGCGGTACGAACGCTCTTCTTTTCCGATCTACTGTTTGCCATCTAACTTCAGTTGATAAATCCCTCGCGTTAGGGCCTGATCCAAGGAATCGCGAGCAAGCTCGCTCCTACAGCGGGCTTTGTTAATTACCGGGTCAAACGTCAGACATTACTGCAATTCATAGCTGTCGATGCGCCACAACACCGTACCGTCTTTTTCCCGGTGCTCAATCATTACCGGCAGGTAGTTTAGGCTCTTAGCGCACCATAGCAGCGTCTCCCGTTCCCCGCTGTTTCTCAATCGACGCACGATGACGGTATCCATGGAGCCGAGTGCGGTGTCGATGCGCTCCTCTCCCTCGATACGAAGCTCATAGATCTTGAGCCTGCCGCCGTCGGCGATTTGGTATTTCAGCTCCGCTTTCTCTGCCGCTAGATCTCTCATCAGCACCAGAACGTAACTCAGCTTGTCCAGGGTGCCGGCGGGAACCGGCATGCGCCAGGAATGACCTTTGGCCGTATTTTCGGCCTGGCTCTTTTCCCAGTCGAAACTCACTGCGACGTTGCGATCGTTTTCCCCGCCTGAGCGGCGATAGGAGTATCTCAGGGGTTGCAGGAGACCCTGCTCCAGCTGCCAATGGCTGCGCTCGACGATCTCCTCGTCGCTCAGCAGACCGAATATTCCCGCAGCGACCGTGCGGGACTCGTAGATAAAGACGTCGCTGGTCAAGGGTTTTAGCGACCACTCCGTCTCCCCGACCTTGGTGCCCTGTGTCGTGAGAGAGAACCGGGCCACGAACGGTTCCGGAATTGCCGCCGCGGGGTTCCCGAGGCTCGAGCCTGCCACTAAGCAGCATAGAAGGAGCTGCGCTGAGCAGCGCCAGAGCAGATTGCACCTCCCGACAGGGCGCACGCCCAGATGCATACGCGGATCGCCAGTGATTGTGTGCGCCATCCTAAAGCCCGAGGCCCCCGTCATCAATAAAAAGGCTTATTTAACGAATATGCTAAACTTTGCCGCGATTTCAAAGCGGCGCGTTCGCGTTTTCCGAATGAATTCTTCCCTTCCGCATTTTGTTGACACCAGGGTCCTGGTGGTCGGCGACGTCATGCTCGATAGCTACTGGCACGGAGAAACCGAGCGCGTTTCGCCTGAAGCGCCCGTTCCGGTGGTCCACGTTCGCCAAGTCGAGAAGCGACCCGGAGGCGCCGCCAACGTCGCCTTCAACATTGCTGCGCTGGGCGCCACGCCGGTGCTGGTGGGCGTGACCGGAGACGACGAATCCGCCGATCTTCTCGCCACCATGCTTTGCGACGTTGGGGTTGATTTTCGCCCAACGCGGGTAGCGGATATGCCCACCGTCACCAAAATGCGGGTCATCAGTCGTCACCAGCAGCTCATTCGTCTGGATATAGAGGAGCCGCGGGCCATGCCCGCCGCAGCGGAGGTGCTGGCACAGTTCGAGGCCGCCCTGGAGCAGGCTGGCGCCGTGGTGCTTTCCGATTATGGCAAAGGCACTCTTGCGTCAGCGCAAGAGTTCATTCGCCGCGCCCGGGATGCGGGCAAGCCGGTATTCGTGGATCCCAAGGGGACGGACTTCAGTCGCTACGCTGGCGCCACAGCTATCACCCCCAACCTGGCCGAATTCGAACGCGTAGTGGGCGCGGTGAACGGGAACCCGAACCTGCTGGCGGAACGCGCCGAGGCCTTGCGCCACAGGCTCTCTGTACAAGCCTTGCTGGTGACCCAGGGGGAGCACGGCATGACCCTGGTGCGGTCGGGTCAGAACCCCGAGCACGTATCGGCCCACGCGCTTGAGGTTTTTGATGTGACCGGCGCCGGGGACACCGTGATCGGCGTCTTCGCCGCCGCCGTGGCCGCCGGCGAGGCGATGGAGTCTGCCATGCGCATTGCCAATCTGGCTGCCGCTGTGGTGGTAGGAAAGCTCGGTGCGGCCACCGCCAGCGTGGCCGAGATCGAAGCCGAAGCCCGGGCCCACCGTGGCGGCGTCTACGGCGTTTTGGGTGAAGAAGCGCTGATGAGCGTATTGACCACTTCCCGCACGGCCGGAGAGCGCATTGTCATGACCAACGGCTGCTTCGATCTGCTTCATGCTGGGCACGTGGAATACCTGGCCCGGGCGCGGGCCATGGGCGACCGCCTGCTGGTGGCGGTTAACGATGACGCGTCGGTGCGTCGCCTCAAAGGAGAGGGTCGCCCGGTGACGCCGATGGAAGATCGCATGAAGGTGCTGGCTGCACTGTCGTCTGTGGATTGGGTAGTGCCGTTCTCCGAAGACACGCCGTTGCGGCTCATTTCCCGGGTACTTCCGGACGTGCTGGTCAAAGGCGGTGACTATCGAGTCGAAGCCATTGCCGGCGCCGATGCGGTGCAGCAAAACGGCGGGCGTGTGGAACTCATTCCGCTGATATCAGGGCGATCGACCACCCGCACCATCGACGCCGTCCTCGGCGTAGCCGGACGACTCCAGGCCGACGACAGCGGCTCGTGATCGTCGTTACCGGAGGCGCCGGTTTCATCGGCAGCAACTTCGTTCGCGCGCTGAGTGATCGTGGAGAGCGCGACCTCGTCGTCGTCGACGAGTTCAACCACCCGGCCAAGCTCTCCAATCTCGCCGGCATCGACGTTAGCGAGCAGCTGGACAAAGACGAATTCATCGCGCCGCTGCGCGCGGGTCGCCAACTGGCTTTCAAACCGCGCGCGATCATCCACCAGGGCGCATGCTCCGACACCATGGAACTGGATGAAGGGTACATGATGGAAACCAATTACGCTTATTCGAAGACACTGTTCGAATATTGCCTCCAGCAGAGGGTGCCTTTTCTTTATGCCTCCAGCGCGTCGGTCTATGGGGACGGTCGCGTGTTTCGCGAATCCCCTGAGTTTGAAAAGCCGTTGAACATCTATGCGCGTTCAAAACACCTTTTCGACCAGCACGTGCGTGGTTACATGCCCGAGGCGACATCGCAGCTGGTGGGATTTCGCTATTTCAACGTTTACGGTCCCGGCGAAGCGCACAAAGGCCGGATGGCGAGCGTTGCCCATCATTTCAACCAGCAGATCAAAAGGGAAGGAAAGGTACGCTTGTTCGAGGGCAGCGACGGCTTCGGTGACGGTGAGCAGCGGCGTGATTTCGTCTACGTGGAGGACGTCGTGCAGGTGGGGCTGTGGTTTCTGGACCACCCTGACAAGAGCGGGATATTCAATGTCGGCACCGGGCGCAGTCAGACCTTCAACGACGTTGCCAACGCGGTTATCGCCTGGCACGGTCGCGGCAAAATCGAGTACATCCCCTTTCCGGCGGAGTTGAGGGGGCGATACCAGAGCTTTACCGAGGCGGACATCGGCGCACTTCGGGATTGCGGCTATCGGGGAGATTTTAGGAGCGTTGAAGATGGTATTCGCGATTATCTTGACGTACTTCGGTCGCGAAAATCATGATTTTGCCCTTCGCCGTCGTTGTCGTTGCGATCAAAGCTTGAATCTTCACCGCCGCCCATTCGCTTAAAGCAGTTGACGCTAATTCGCCGGCCTTGCGTACGCTCTACACCCTCTTTCACTATCTTATGCTTCCGGTGCTGTTCTTGCGCCTGGCCTGGCGGGGTATCCGCAACTCCGAATACTGGCGCCGCTGGCCAGAGCGTTTGGGCTTGAGCGCCGTAATCGCCAAGGAGCGCAAGGTCGTATGGATTCACGCCGTCTCCGTGGGCGAAGTGCAGGCCGCGCTGCCAATAGTCAACGCCATCCGAGAGCGTCTTCCCGACGCAGCTCTGCTGGTGACCACTACCACACCTACCGGAAGCAGCCATGTGATGCAGTCACTGGGCGCGAACGTCACCCACTGTTATATGCCCTACGATCTTCCCGGGCCGGTGCGCCGTTTTCTTGATCGCACTCATCCCTCGCTGGCGGTGATCATGGAGACCGAGCTTTGGCCGAACCTGTTTTACGCCTGTCGCCTGCGCGGCGTTCCCGTGCTGCTGGCCAACGTCAGGCTGTCCGAACGCTCCGCGAGCGGCTACCGCCGGTTCTCGTCTCTGGCGCGGGAAATGCTCGAGGGCGTCAGCTACATCGCCGCGCAGGGTGAGCGCGACGCCGAGCGTCTTATCGCCCTGGGCGCAAATCCCGCCCGGCTTTCGGTGACCGGAAGCGTCAAGTTCGATGTGCATATTCCGCCCAGCCTGCGCGAGGAGGCGGCATCATTGAGGCGGCGGTTCGGCTCCGGACGCAGCGTATGGATCGCCGCCAGCACCCACGATGGAGAGGAGCGCATGGTGCTGGAAGCGTTCAGCCGCGCACGAAAGCACACCCCCGAGCTCGCGCTGATTATCGTTCCACGCCATCCGGAACGATTCGGTGTCGCCGAGTCACTGGTGAAGCGCGGCGGGTGGAGCTACGCTCTGCGCAGCAACGCGCAGCCTTCCCTCGAAGACGTCGACGTGCTGGTCGGTGACACCATGGGCGAGCTGCAGATGATGTACGCCGCTTCGGACGTGGCCTTCGTCGGCGGCAGCCTGGTTCCCGTGGGCGGCCACAACATGCTGGAGCCAGCGGCGCTGGGCATTCCCGTCGTCATCGGTACCCACGTGTTCAACTTCCAGGAGATCGGCGAACGCCTAATGGAGCTGGGCGTTGCCCGTCAGGTGGCGGATCCCGTGGAGCTGGCGAACGCGGTAACGGAATTGCTAAAAGACCCCAATCAGCGTCACAACGTGGGCGAGGCGGCGAAGCGATTCGTGGAGCAAAACCGCGGGGCGCGGGACAAGGTTGTGGCGATGGTGGACGCGCTGATCTGAGGCCAACGCAAATTCAGGTCCCGTATTCCTATCTATCGATCGACCTTTAAGGGGCCGCCTTATCTGCGGCGGTGCGTGAATGCGCCGAGCGGCGCGAGCGAAAGTTTAAATAGACCAGAACCGCCGCCAGCGGCGCCAGGATAACCGACGCCAACAGAAGCGTTTCGCCGTATCCCAGCCACATGGCGATAGGAATGATCACCATCGAGTCATCGGGATCGAATCCGGCGACGGCGCTGAATGTGCCGTGCCCGAGGCCCAAATCCCGCTCGATGGCGACGATCAGGTAGAAGATGAAGGAGACGCTAAAGCCCGCAATCAGGCCCATGACAATGGCAAGATTGCCCCACGGCCCCGCGCTCAATCCGATGCCGAGCCCGGCCAGCACCGCGGTATTGCATACGGCGTCGGTGACGATATCGTAGAAATGGCCGAATCGGCTGCCCTTGCCGCTCAGCCGCGCCAGCTCGCCGTCCGCGCGGTCGAAAAGCATCGAAAGCACGAAAAGCAGGATGCCGGCTCGGATCCAGGGTTCTTCTCCGACGGCAAACGCGGCGGCGGCGCCGAGTCCGGTGAGGAGGCGCGCGGTGGTCAGATGGTTCGGCGTCACCGGGGTGTGGGCCAGCGGCCGCACCAGTACCCGCACGCCGCGATGAATCCAGGTGTTGTGACTCATGAAAATGAGGCTCGAGCGCCGCAGTCGATGAGCGCCGGATCATAGACGCAGCCCGCCGCTTAAGCGAAACTTGCGCTCGCGTCCGGAGCTTTATCACCATACCTCTGCCTTACGGCGAGCAACGAACTGGCGCGTAGACAGAGGAAGCTTCAATCGCCTGCACATGCCGCACAGCCCCTGGGCGCGGAGTGCTTTGAGCTTTGTCAACACACGATCCGTGCCTGGAATTCAGCACCCGCCGGAAGACTGAGTTAGCTGGGCGATTGCAGCTTAGGAAGAACACGCACGCCGATCAGCCATTTCCCGGCGGGTTTCTTTTTTCGTCCACCCAAGGCATCTTGCGCCGGACAGGTTCAAAATCGACGCGATGCGGGTCAAAGATATCGTCGCTAAACTTCTCGATTAAGCGACGATGAAATCCATTGATGCGGTCGGGCAGGTCGTGGGCAAGAATAGCACGGCGCGATTCGCCCAAAGCCATGTCGTGATTATGGCACCGGCCGTTCCGTCCGGCTGTCACAGCGGTTGATGTCGGCGCGTCATTGGAAGCAAAATCAGGCCGTCTTAGACTCACCTCCAGCGCGCGTTTCCCGGCAGCGGACGTGGCCTCCCGGCAGGCGCAGCAACGGTAAAAACGCTTCAAGGAGCAGGTAATGAACAGGCTTGTGTTGCTCAGACACGGCGAGAGCACATGGAACCGGGAAAATCGTTTCACCGGCTGGACCGATGTGGACCTCACCGAAAAAGGCGTTGAAGAGGCGAAACAAGCGGGACAGGAGCTCAAGACCGCGGGATTTGGCTTCGACGTCGCTTTTACCTCGTTGCAGAAAAGGGCCATCCGCACCCTGTGGCTGGTGCTGGACGAAATGGACCTGATGTGGATTCCGGTGCATCGTTCGTGGCGCCTGAACGAACGTCACTACGGCGCCCTGCAGGGCCTGAACAAAGCGGAGACGGCGGCCAAATTTGGAGACGAACAAGTACTCAGGTGGCGCAGGAGCTACGACGAGCCACCGCCGCCGGTAGAGGAAAGCGACGAGCGATTTCCAGGCAGCGATCGCCGATATCGGGACCTTGCCAAAGATCAACTGCCGCGCTCGGAGTGTCTCAAGGATACGGTCGCGCGGGTGCTGCCCTACTGGAACGAGAGCGTCGTACCGGAGATCCGCGCCGGCCGACGGGTCCTCATCGCGGCCCACGGCAATTCTTTGAGGGCGCTGGTGAAGTATCTGGACGCTATCTCCGACGAGGCCATCGTCGGCCTCAACATTCCCACCGGCATGCCCCTGATCTACGAGCTGGACGCAAACTTGAAACCCCTGAAAAGCGAGTATTTGGGCGACTCGGAGGCGGTGGCCAGAGCCCAGGCCGCGGTGGCGGCGCAGGGTAGGGCGCGGTAGAAGGCCCTAGGCTGTAAGGCCGTGGACAGTCGGTGGCAAAGATGGTTTCCTCGCAGGTCGGGCTGAGCGCTAGGGATAATTACCAGTAGCGGGTCACCCCTCGCTATCCGGCCGTCACCAAGCGGATGTCTTTTTGCCTTTTCTCCGTCCCTGACTACGCTATCCGGAGTCCGTTCTTCACTTCCAGATCCGGCCGCAGCAAAACGATGTCGTCATCGGCGCGAACGGCGCCCAGCACCAGCACCTCGGACTTGATTCCCGCAATGCGCTTCGGCGGGAAATTCGTCACCGCCACCACCTGCTGACCCACAAGGTCATCCGCCCGGTAGTTCTTGGTGATCTGGGCCGAGCTTGTCTTAATTCCCAGGTTGCCGAAATCGATTTTCATCACAAATGCCGGCACGCGCGCTTTTTTATTCGGCGCCGCTTCGATGACCGTGCCGGTGTGAATCTCGACTCTGGTGAACTCATCCCAGCTTAAGGGGCACTTGGATTCTTGGTTCATGGGCTGTCCCGTGTGTGGCTGATAGCTCGATGCGCTCCGAGCCGCTTGATTCAAGGAATCGCGGCCAAGGCCGCTGAAGTCCGTAACGCGTAATGGGTGACCATCACGCATCACGCATCACGCATCACGCATCACGCATCACGCATCACGCATCACGCATCACGCATCACGCATCACGCATCACGCATCACGCATCACGCGTTGTCGTAGGCCTTCTTTACTTCATCGGCGATGATTTTCAGGCCCGCCTCCACCATGGCCTGGTCCTGGGAATAGGTTACGCGGATGCACTCGTGGCTGTGACGCCAGTCTTCGTTGAGCCCTGGAAAAAAGTGGTGGCCGGGGATCACCAGCACCCCGCGCTGTTTGAGGCGCTGGTAGAGTTCTTGGCTGGTGATGGGCAGTCCCTCGAACCAAAGCCAGAGAAAAATGGCGCCTTCGGGTTTGTGCAAGTGAAACGGATAGTCACCCAGCTCTTGTTTTAGAAGCGCTACGGCTTGCTCCGCTTTATGGCGATAAAAGGGACGAATGATTTCTCGGCTCACCTTGATGATCTCGCCGCTTTCGATTAGGTCCAGCGCCAGCATCGGTCCGAAGCCGCCGGTGGTCAGGTTGAGGACCGCGTTGATTCCGCTCACGGCCTTAATGACTTCGGCCTTGGCGATGACGATTCCGGTGCGAACGCCGGGAAGCCCAAGCTTCGACAGGCTCATGCAAACGATGACGTTGTCGTTGAAGAAGGGTGTTGCCTGGCTGAAGATGATGTTCGGGAACGGTGTGCCGTAAGCGTTGTCGATGATGAGCGGCACCTGGTGCCGTTCTGCCAAAGCCATGAGACGGGTGACCTCTTCATCCGTGAGTACGTTTCCCGTGGGATTGGTAGGCCGGGAAACACAGATGGCTCCGGTATGGTTGCCTACGTGTAAGGCATCGAAGTCCACACGATACTTGAACACGTGTTCCTCAAGGTGATCGATGGTGGGGCGCGCGGCGCTGAAGAAGCCATGGGTTAAGCCCTGATCGCTGTAGCCGATATATTCCGGCGCCAGCGGCAGCAGCACATTGCTGGGTTCTCCATCTTCGCCGTCGCCGGCGAAAAGATTGAACAGCATGAACGAAGCCGACTGGCTGCCGTTTGTGAGCGCGATATTCTCGGCTTCGACCGGCCAGCCGAATTCGCGTTGCAGCAACGCGGCCAGCGCCCGGGTGAACTCAGGCGCGCCCTGGGGGGGGCCGTAGTTTCCCACCATGCGCTCGAAGCTGTCGCCGTCGTCGAGAATCGCCTGCATCCGTTGCCGAAACAACGACTGCACCGCCGGAATTTGTCCCGGGTTTCCGCCGCCCAGCATCAGCATTTCCCGGTTCACCGACATCGCCGTGCCCAGATCGTCCATGAGCTGAGTAATGCCGGCCTGTCCGCCGAGCTTGTTTCCGAATTTGGAGAAACGCATGGGAGGTTGTCGTTGCTTTCAAAATTGCGGGCATTCTACTTCAGGGCCCGACGCCAGCCGGCGGGTTCCCAAGGCAGCCGGGATTCAATCGCCGAGATGACGCCGCAGGAAGCTGCCCAGCTTCTGCAGCGAGCGCCGGCCTTCCGGCACGAAGGGCGCAAATAGCTGGAACACATGGGGCAGACCCTGCCACTTCTCGAGCAGCACGTCGACACCGGAATCTCTCGCCGAGCGTTCCAGACGCAGCGCGTCGTCCAGCAGCACCTCCGTGGATCCCACGTGGATGAGCATCGGCGGAAAGTGGGAAAAATCGCCGAAAAGGGGTGACGCATCCGCCGCCCGCGGATCGGAGTCCTGCAGGTAGGCCGCTGCCACCGGGCGCAGCAGCTCTGCCGGAATGTAGGCATCCGCGCGGCGGTTCGCGCTCACAGAATCACCGCTCACGCTCAGGTCGATCCATGGCGCCATGACGGCGACCGCGGCGGGCAGCGGTTGCTCAAGCCCGCGCAAACGCATGAGCGCAGCCAGCACCAGATTACCGCCGGCAGAATCTCCCGCCGCGGCCAGTTTGGAGGGCTCGAGCCGATCCGAGCTTAGCCAGCGCCAGGCGCGAAGCACGTCATCCAGGGCTGCTGGATAGGGGTTCTCGGGCGCGAGTCGGTAGTCGAGGCTGAAGACTGCGCACCCGGCGGCCTGGGAGAGGCGCGAAACCAGATGACGATAGAGGGCGGGACTGCCGATGATGAAGCCGCCACCGTGAACGAAGAAAACGGCCCGATCCTCCCGCGCCCCCGGCGCCACGACCCACTCGCCGCGTACGCCGAGTTCATCCACCGCACGCAAACGTGTGCCCTTGAGAGGTTTGACCAGCCATCTGGCGCACCATGCGCCGCGCCGCCTGACCGCGTGGATACGTTCGGGCCTCACGTCCGCGTCGCGCCTGAGGCTCGGTTTAACCACCAAGCGCAGAAACAGATTGGTGACTCGGGCCTGCCAGCTTGCCAAGAGGCGCCTCAGGCTGATTCGGCGCGAGCGGTTAAGAGCGCGGGCAAATAGGGCACCAATACCGGGGTGCGCGCATCAGGGGCTTACTGAAGCCAAGCGTTGATTAGAGAGACATCTTCCTGGGAAAGGGTACCCGCGGCCTGCTTCAGAGTCATGGTGTTGATGATGAAGTCGTAACGGGCGGCGGAAAGATCCCGCTTCGCCTCGAACACGTTCTGCTCCGCATCCAGCACATCCACCGAGGTGCGGGTACCCACCTGGAAGCCCGCCTCAATGGCGGCACGGGCGGATTCATTCGACCGCACAGCCTGCTCCAGAGCCTGAACCCTGGAGATGTCGGAGACGACGCCCAGATAAGCGTCTCGGGTCTGGCGTTCGACGGCGCGACGCTGCTCTTCCACTTGGTCGAGGCTTTGTTGGTAAAGTTGTCGTGCCTCACGGGTCCGGGACACCACCAACCCGCCCTGGTAGATGGGGAAGTTGAGCTGCACTCCGATGTCCGAGCGCTCGAACGTGCTGCTCCCCGAGAATCCTCCGGTGGATTCGCTGCGCCGAATGTTGCCGACGATATCCAGCGTAGGGAAATGTCCGGACGCCTGTCGGCGAATCTCGTCTCTAGCCACGTGGGACGAGAAACGGGTCGCGGAGAGGCTCAGGTTCTGCTTTAGCGCAATCTCCGTCCAGCGGTCGATATCGTCGGGCTCCGGCGTCACCAGCACCAGGCGCTCGCTCAGGCTGGCCAGGTCACGATGATATTTGCCGGTCACTTCCCTTAAAGCTTCCCGCGACACGTTCAGGTCGTTTTCTGCCGCGATCACCCGGGCTCTGGCGAGGTCGAATCCGGCCTGGGCCTCCTCCACATCGGTGATGGCGATAAGACCCACTTCGAACCTTTGCTGGCTCTGCCGGAGCTGCTGCCCGAAGGCTTCCAAAGCCGATCGGGCGAAGGTCAGCGTGTCTTCGGCCCGCAGCACTCCAAAGTAGCGCTCGGCGCTGCGCAGCATCAGCTCCTGGAGTGCGAACGCATATTCCGCGTCGGCCTGCTCGATGCGGGTGTCGGCCTGTCCGAGCTGAATGAAACGGTCCCGGCGGTAAACGGGCTGGGTGAGACTCAGGGTGTAAAGCTCCTCGGTGAACTCGTCGGTTCCGAGCTGCGAAACGGCGTTCGATTCTCTTACGTCGAGGTAATTTCTGAAAACGTCGGCGTTGGCGCTGAGATCGGGCAACAGCTGCCCTCTGGCCTGGGCCTTGAGCTCCTGAGCGGCGCGGTTGGCGGCGCCCGCTCCCTGGTACACCGGGTCGTTGCTGAGCGCCAGCTGATAGATGCCGACCAGATCGATGGCCAGCGCGCCGGGAGCTGTAACCACGGTCAGTAAAATTCCGCCAAGGGTTGCCGCGAGCCTGGGAGCGGCTGAAGAAGAACAGACTGGATTCATTTTTGCTTATCCTTTCGCGCCGCTGTGCAAACAGCGAAAACACGGATTAGGGTTCAAAGTACGAATCGTTCCGGCTCCTTTGCGCCTATGAGCTTCGGAATCACGGTTTCGAACAGACTTTCCCTCGCCCACTGATCTTCTCCGCTACGCCGGATCAGCAGGGCCTCCATGGCGGGGGCCTCGCCGACGATGATGAACAAACGTCCGCCGACGGCGAGCTGCTGCTGGAAATGGGGCTCCAGGATTGGCACCGAGCCGGTGACCGCGATGACGTCGTAGGGCGCGTGCTTTGCCCATCCGCAGATGCCGTCTCCGCGCTGCAGAAGGACGTTGCCGATGCCGTGGGCTTCCAGGTTACGCGCGCCCATATCGGCGAGGGTGTCGGAGATCTCCACGCTGACCACTTCTCGCGCGAGGCTTGCGATTAACGAGGTCAAAAATCCGCTACCGGTGCCGATTTCCAGCACCCTGTCATCGGCGCCGATGCCGAGTGACTGCAGCAAGCGGGCTTCCACCCGCGGCGGCATCATCACCTCATCGTCGCCCAGGGGCACTGCGATATCCGCATAGGCGAGGTTGCGGTAGGCTTGGGGCACGTACTCGTGCCGGGGCGACTTCTCCAGCAGATCCAGCACTACGCTATCCAGCACCTCCCAGGTGCGGATCTGCTGCTCCACCATGTTAAAGCGGGCTTGTTGAAGGTTCATCTACTCGGGATCCGAAAATTCGGGATTCGAGACCTGCGGGCGAAAAACGCTTTTTCTCGATTCAGCGCTGCGTGCCCGGGTTGATGGTTTTTACCACATAATCGCTGGGCAGCCCGTTGGCCAGAGCGGCATGCTCGTCTTCTTCCTCGGCTTTCACCGGCGCGGGTTGTGCGCTTTTCAGCGGCGCTTTTTCGCTCTTCACCGGTCTCAGAATCCGCTCGTCGGCCGATTGGCGCTCGGTAACGGAGGCCGGCTCCGAGTCCGCTTCCTCTCTTCCGGAGGGATCGGCAAAGCGGTTGTTGAGCGTTTGCACGTAGCGATTGGCGTCGCTCAAGACCCGCGCCAGGCGCTTGCGGGTAAACCGGTTCCACCCCGCCGGCTGTTTCGAAAACAAAATGTGCCACGGCTTCACGTTTTTCTTGAAGGCGTTTACCAGCCACTCGCTCTTTGCGCCCAGACTCTGGTCTCGCCTCAGTCCCGCCAGCACCGATCGGGCAGCGAGGTTTCGCAAGGTAAAATGAATGTACGCCACCACGAGGACAACCACCAGCGACGTGGTGCCCAGGATGACTGGATCCGAGTTCAGCGTTTCCAGCCAAGGCGGTGCGAAGCGAAAGCCCTGCCAGTAACCGAGCTTGATGCTGGCGAACACCAGCGCTGCAATGATGGCGCTGAAGGCGACTCCCTCGATCCACGTGGCTCGGCGCCGCCACTTCGCCTTCGCCTGCGTAAGCTTCGGCACAATCTGCGTCTGGATGGTCTTGGCCGTGTTTTCCAGCACGCCGATGATGCGGTAGGCGCGTTCCACCTCTACCTGGTTGAGGCGCTCGTTGATGGCGGCGACGTCGCTTGCGCGCTTGGATTCGAAACGTTCTCTCAGCGCCTGGTCATCGATGACGATGGACGCCTCCGGGTCGTAGATGGTGTAAAAGCGCCCGGCGGTGAGGCCGCGCTGGGCCAGCGCCCGCTGCCAGGCGGCAAAAACTTCCTCCGGGTTATCCTCCCGTGCGGCGTTGTCGATCTGATTGAGGATGTAGAGGAACTTGGTGGAGTCGTGGCGGTGAATGGTTTCAGTCACCAGGTGTTCCAGGGTGTCCTGCATTGCGCCCGGCTCCGGATGACGTGCGTCGAAGAACACCAGTACCAGATCCGAAAGGTCAATGATGTGGTCCGTGATGCGCAAGGTAGAGGTGCGCTGCTCGTCGGCGTCGAATCCAGGCGAGTCGATGAGAATCTTTCCCCGCAGCTGCTCGCTGGGGCAGGTCTTGAGCTGCAGGTATGCGTCCACCCGTGCACCTTCACCCTGGGCCACTTCGTCTATGCTGCGACTCATCTGGTAGAAGGGAAAGCGAGGGTCCGCGTCCAGTGCCCGTCCCGGCAGGGTGCGGCTGGTGTGCTCGCTGCTAAAGCAGATCACGGTGAACTTGTCGTCAACCGCCTGATTGCCCGTGGACTGCAGCTTGCGGCCCAGATAGTAGTTGACGAAGGTGGATTTGCCGCTGGAGAAGGTTCCCAGAATGGAAATCATGGGCCACCACGGCACCCGAGTGGCAATGGATTCGTGGCGGGGCAGGCAGCCGAGCTGGTAGGCGACTCTGTCCAGGCGCCGGAAGGTCTTCACGATCTCCAGCAGAACCGGGTTCTCCTGTTCCAGGTGGTCCTGGAGCTTCTTCAGGTGTTTTTTGAGTTGTAGCGCATTTTCGAACATCGGTCGCCGGGCTCCTTATTTTTTCTTGGGACGGGCAGACACACGCGCCGACATCCCCGTATCATCAGGCTGGTGCATTCTAACACTGCTTATATATACCCCGGCCCTGGCTCGATTTACCAGTCCCAACCGCTTGCGCCATGAATTTCGACCGGCCCCTTGTCGAGGGCGTTTTAAAGCGTCGATATAAACGCTTTCTTGCCGATATCGACCTCCTCGGCGGCAAAATGGTCACCGCTCACTGCCCCAACACAGGCTCGCTGATGGGCTGCGCCGAGCCGGGCTCCAAGGTTTGGCTCAGTCATTCGCCGAAGCCGGGAAGGAAATACGCCTACACCTGGGAGCTGGTTCAGGTGGGCGGCCGGGTAACCGTAGGCATCAACACCGGCTTGAGCAACCATCTGGTGCGCGAAGCGCTCGAGTCCGGGGTAATCACAGAGCTGGGTGGTTACGCCAGCATCCGAAGGGAGGTGCGGTTCGGCGAGGAGAACAGCCGGGTGGATCTGTTGCTCGAGGATCATGAGAGGCTGCCCCCCTGTTTCCTGGAAGTGAAGAACGTTACCGCTGCGGTGAACGGCGGCAGAGCGCTTTTTCCCGACGCGGTAAGCGCCCGCGGCAGCCGCCACCTGCGGGAACTCGTGAGGGTGGTGCAATCGGGCGCGCGGGCGGTGCTTTGCTATTGCGTTCAGCGGGGCGACGTCAACCAGGTGCGACCGGCGGATGAAATCGACCCCGACTACGGTAAGGCGCTGAGAGAAGCCATGGCCTCAGGCGTCGAGGTGCTGGCATACCGAGCCCGGGTCAGCTCTGTTGGCATCCATCTCGACAAACGCGTGCCGGTGGTCTGTCCGTGATCGACAGAAGGAATCTATGATTCGCGGCTTCGGCCTGCCCGACCGCTAACTCAATCCTCGCGCCGCCAGCTGCCGGAGCGACCCCCGGATTTCTCCACCAGACGGATGTTCGTCATGGTCATCCCCCGGTCCACCGCTTTGCACATGTCGTAAACCGTAAGCAGCGCCACTTGGACGGCAGTGAGCGCCTCCATCTCCACCCCGGTGCGGGACACCGTCTCCACCCTTGCCGTGCAGCTCACCGCGTCTGCATGCGAAAGCGCCTCTAACGCCACCTCCACCTTAGACAGCATCAGGGGATGACACAGCGGCACCAGCTCTGCGGTTTTCTTCGCCGCCATGATGCCGGCTACCCGGGCAACCCCCAGCACATCGCCCTTGCGGTGCTCACCGGCAGCGATCAAGCGAAGGGTTTCGGCGGCCATGAGAATGCGTCCCTCGGCCACCGCCACGCGGCGGGTCTCGGCTTTCTCGCCCACGTCCACCATGTGGGCTTCTCCGGCGCGGTTGAAATGGGTCAGTCGGCTCATGGCTGGTGTCGGCAAAGCCGCTCACTGGCGAGCATGCTGAGACAAAGTGTAGCGGAAACCAAGGTGTACTCGGATTGTTTCACGATTTAGGATACTGCGTTCCAGCGTCGATGAAACGGCCACAGCCGCGGAGACAGGCTTGCATGAGCGTCACTGTCCGATATTTTGCCAGCTTGCGAGAAAGCCTCGGTCGCGACGAGGACAGCGTAGACAGCACCGCTGTCGCCACCGTGGCGGAGGTTTGGAGTGCCGTGAGCGGGGGTCAACCGCTGCCGGGCAATATGCTCGCCGCGGTGAACCTTGTCTACGTGTCTACGGATCATCCGGTCAAAGACGGCGACGAGGTGGCCTTCTTTCCGCCGGTGACGGGCGGGTGACGGGGAAGCCGTAACGCGTGATGGGTGACGGGTAACGCGAAAAGAGGCAGGGCATATTGACAAGCCACTAATGCCGATTACGCTCTTCGCATCACCGCATCACGCATCACGCATCACGCATCACGCATCACGCATCACGCATCACGCATCACGCCCTGTCCTTATCTACCGCCTCGATCACCGCCTGACGGATGGACTCGAACCGGGACGGGTCGAGCGGCCGGTTGTGCGCGTCGGTGACGTAGAAGATGTCCTCGGCGCGCTCGCCGAAGGTGGCGATCTTGGCGTTTTGCAGCCGCACTTTGCAGTCGGCCAGAGCCCAGCCCACGCGGGCCAGAAGACCCGGCCGGTCCCGCGCGACCACCTCGATGACGGTGCGCCGATTGTGGCGGTCGTCGCCAAAGCTCACCTGGGTTCGAAGCGGGAAATGTTTCAGCTGACGCCGCGGCATGCGGGTATCAACTTTTCGAGCGCCGCCGGGAAACATCAGCGCCTCTCGCAGGCGTGCTGAAATCTGCTCCAGCCGGTCCTCGTCGCAGGGTCCGCTCTCGTGCATGTCGTGAACCACGTAGGAGTCCAGAGTCATTCCGTTGTCCGCGGTGATGATGCGCGCATCCATAATGCTGAGCCCCAGCCTTCCCAGCACCGATGTGGTGG
Source organism: uncultured Gammaproteobacteria bacterium (assembly GCA_947258715.1). Classification (GTDB taxonomy): domain Bacteria; phylum Pseudomonadota; class Gammaproteobacteria; order HK1; family HK1; genus CAMYJH01. Next base: position 141,003 of record CAMYJH010000002.1, on the reverse strand, counting down.
CGGCGAACAGAAACTCCTGGTCTTCGGCGTAAACGAATACTTCGGTGCCGCCGCGTCCGTTACGCACCAGCACCAACGGCAGCGTGTTGGCGGTTGATTTGAGAATCGCCTCCGTGTGCCAGGCGATCTCGTCGGCGGTATGGCGTAGAAAATACTCTTCTCCGAAAAGAGACCAGATCCGTCGCGCATCCTTGAGGCTATCGTCCAGCAGCGTGTGCGCTTGGCTCTGGGTCTCCTCGATGAGCTCGTGGCGGTCGATTGGATTTTCCAGTCCGCGCCAAAGCGCTCGAGTCGTGGCCAGGTAGAGATCTCGCAGCAGGGTTGCTTTCCAGTCGTTCCACAAGCTCGGGCTGGTGCCCCGAATGTCGGCGATAGTAAGTAGATAAAGATAATCCAGGTGTTTGCGGTCGCCCATGACGGTTGCAAACTCGGTTACCACGTCCGGGTCAGAAATGTCCTTGCGCTGTGCCGTCAGCGACATCAGCAGATGGTGGCGCACCAGCCAGGAGACCAGACGGGCGTCGTACTGACTGAGTTCGTGGCTGAGACAGAAGTCCATCGCCAACTGGGCGCCGAGTTCGGAGTGGTCTCCGCTGCGGCCTTTAGCGATGTCATGGTAAAGACCGGCAATGTAAAGCAACTCGGGTTTAGGTAGCCGGTCGAATACCTCGGCGCAAAGCGGCATCTCCTGGCGCAGTTCCTCAACCGCATAAGCGCGCAGATTGCCCACTACCTTGAGACTATGCTCATCCACGGTGTAAACATGAAACAGGTCGTACTGCATGCGTCCGACCACGGCGTCGAACTCAGGCAGGTATGCGCCGAGCACGCCATAGCGGTGCATGCGGTGCAGTTCGTGGGTCACGCTCTGAGGCTGCCTCAAGATCTCGAGAAACAAACTTCGAGCGCGGATATCGCAGCGAAAGGCGTCATCGATGAGATTGCGGTGCTCGCGTACGAGGCGAATGGTGGAGGCCCGGACCCCCTTCAAGTCAGGATGCTGCTGCAGAATCAGAAACAGCTCCAGCAGCGCGAACGGATAGCGTTTAAACACACTTTTATTCGTGACTTCCAAAAATCCGTTCACCGCCTGAAACCGTCGATTGATGCGCTCCGGCGCTTCGGCCCGACCTTGCAAAAGAATGGCTTCCTGAAACAGCTCGAGCAGCATCTCGTTCAAGCGGCTTAAGTCCCGGATTGTTCGGTAATAGCCGATCATGAACTGTTCCACCGCGAGGTTGGCGTCGTCATCTTTGAAGCCGAACTGATCCGCCAGAGTGCGCTGGTAGTCAAAAAGCAGACGATTCTCCTGGCGGCCGGTCACAGCGTGCAGCGCAAATCGAACACGCCAGAGAAAACTCTGGCCTCTGATGAGGCTGCGATACTCGGACTCGGTGAGAAAGCCGTGATCCACCAGCTCGTGCAAATGGGTGGCGCCGAAATGCCGCTTCGCCACCCAGCCGACCATCTGAATGTCCCGTAATCCACCTGGTCCCTCCTTGACATTGGGTTCCAGGTTGTATGCGGTATCGTCGAACTTGTGGTGGCGTTCCTGCTGCTCCTGCCACTTGGCCTCGAAGAATGCCCGGCTCGGCCAGAGTTTGTCGGGGCCCGTGCGGCGCTTCATTTGCTCGAACAGCGCTTTCGCGCCTTCGAGCAGGCGGGACTCCATCAAGCCCGTGGCGACGGTGATGTCTTCTTTCGCCGCCAGCGCGCACTCTTCGACCGTGCGCACGCTATGGCCAATCTCGATACCCAGGTCCCAGAGAAAAGTAACGAAGCTTTGGATGTAATCCTCCAGCGCTCCTTCGCCGTTCCCTTTTCTCAGCACCAGGATGTCTACGTCGGAGGCGGGATGCAGCTCACCGCGCCCGTAGCCCCCCACGGCGATCAGGGCCACGTCCTCGCTGCCGCCAAGGCCGTGGCGGCGCCAGGCGGCCGTGAGCGTTTGGTCGACAATACGCGCCCGCTCCGCCACCAGTTGCTCGACGGGCTCACCGTTACGAAAGCGATCGCAAAGGGACCGCTGCGCTGTCGAGAGTATGGAACGAAAGCATCCGAGCTCGGTGGCGGGATCGTTCAAGCGCGACGTGAGATCGACCGGGTCTGCCTGATCGTTTGTGGTGGGATCCTGAATCGAAGGTGTGCTCACGGTGTTCTGTCAGCGCGCGCGCCACTTGTTTGCGCCCCAGAGTTTAACCTTTTCCGAATCTGGGGGTTCTCTTTCCCTTGACGGTATCAGTACGGGGAGGGGGCGAAGAAGCAGGGGACCGGCAACGATGCCGAAATTGTCGAACGCGAACGGGCTTTATGGCGGGTCGCAAAGCGGACAAAGAGCTGGATAAGACAAGGGGCGCGCGAGCGAGGGCGCAAGTTCCGTAAGCAAAGGCTTCAAGATCTGATCCGGACCCGGGTTTGTCATCGGGATATGCAAACCGATCAGAAGTTATCCCCGGGGCGTAGAGTCAGCACCTCGAAACCATTAGCGGTGACCAGCACCGTGTGCTCCCACTGCGCCGACAGGCTGCGATCCTTGGTGACCACGGTCCAGCCGTCTTTGAGCGTCTTCACATGGCGCTTGCCGGCGTTGATCATGGGCTCGATGGTGAAAGTCATCCCTGGCTCGAGCGTCTCCCGGGTTCCCGGGGTGCCGTAGTGAAGCACCTGAGGATCCTCGTGAAAATTCCTACCAATACCATGGCCGCAATACTCCCGCACCACCGAACAGCGATTGGACTCGGCGTGCTTTTGAATCGCGTGGCCGACGTCGCCTAATCGTACACCGGGTTTCACCATTTCTATTCCGACGCGCATGGACTCGTAGGCAACGCGAACCAAGCGCTTGGCCAGGATCGAAGGCTCGCCCACGAATATCATCTTGCTGGTATCGCCGTGAAAGCCGTCTTTGATCACCGTAATGTCGATGTTGATGATGTCGCCATCCTTGAGCTTCTTGTCTCCGGGGATGCCGTGACAGACCTGGTGGTTGACAGAGGTGCAGATGGACTTGGGAAAACCGTGATAATTGAGCGGTGCGGGCACCGCATTCTGCACGTTGACGATGTAGTCGTGGCAAATGTCGTTGAGCTCGCCCGTGGTTACGCCTGGTTGTACAAGGGGACGGATCATGTGCAGCACATCGGCGGCGAGTTTCCCCGCGACGCGCATCATCTCGATTTCGTCAGGCGTCTTGATCTCGTAGCCCATGTAAAGTGACTTGAGCGGACTTCAAAAAGGCCCCGAACGGCGGCTCCACGGCCCGTGATGGCGGCCGGCCGAGCGGCCGCTTTCCCCCGCCGGGGTTTTTGCCGCCGTCGATCTGTTTCCTGCTTGCAGCGGGCGTCCGTTAATTTCCTTCTTTTACCGATAGTTACCGTTTGGCCTTTTTACCGGTCTATGGTATAAAGCGCGCCCCCGGCAAGCAAATGCGGGGACGAGTTACGAATTGTTCGTTCCCGATCCGGTCCGCGGCGCATTATGCCGCTCCCCGGACGGTTAATCCGCACGCGCGTAGACAAGTGTACCCGGGTGCCTCGCTTAGGCGGGGTTGGTGCACGGGACGCGCGGAGGCCCAACCCGACAATGGAGTCAAGACATGGCTGACGTCACCATGCGCACGATGCTGGAGGCCGGCGTTCATTTCGGCCACCAGACGCGCTTCTGGAACCCCAAGATGCTGCCGTTCATCTTCGGGGAACGAAATAAAATTCACATCATCAATCTTGAGAAGTCCCTTCCGCTTTATCGGGACGCCATCAACTTTATCGGCAGAATGGCGCAAAACGGCGGCACCATACTGTTCGTCGGCACCAAGCGGGCTGCACAGCAGGTCATTTCCGAGGAGGCCGGACGCTGTGGCATGCCCTTCGTGGACCGCCGCTGGCTCGGCGGCATGCTCACCAATTTCAGAACCGTCAAACAGTCCATTAAGCGGCTCAAGGATCTCGAGGCGACGCTCAGCGACGGCGGCGTCGACCACATCAGCAAGAAAGAGCGCCTCTCGCTTCAGCGCGAGCTGACGAAACTCGAGCGCAGTCTCGGCGGGATCAAAAACATGGAACGTCTTCCCGACGTTCTGTTCATTGTCGATGTAGGCCACGAGAAAATTGCGGTGGCGGAGTCGGTAAAGCTCGGGATTCCCGTGGTGGGCGTAGTCGACAGCAACAACAGCCCCGACGGTGTGGACTACGTGATTCCCGGCAACGATGACGCCATTCGCTCCATCGAGCTCTACGTGCGCGGCGTGGCCGAAGCCGTGGTCGAGGGGCGCCAGGCGGCTCAGCTGGATATCGGCGCCAACCAGGCCGAAGCCGCGGTCGAGTCCGAAGCGCCGGAGAAGGATAAAAAAGCCGAGGCCCAGGCGGCGACTAAGGCCAGGGTAAAAACCAAGCCGGCTCGGGAAGCAACGCCTGCTGCCCATGATAAACCAATAGCCACCGCTTCCATGGAAGCCAAAGCGACGCTCCACCGCCCGGCGAAGAAGGCGGTAGCCGACCAGGCCAAGGTGGCTCAAGAACTCGAGGTCAAAGCCGAAGCCGAAGCCGAAGCCGAAGTTGAGGAGGCGGCGGAGGTGCAGCAGGCTGAAGCAAAAGAGGCCGAAGCTTTAACCCAAGCCAAGCCTGTGGAGACGTCCGAGCAGAAAGTGGTCGCGAAGGACGAAACGGACGAGAGCGAGAAAAAGCGCGCCGCAGGCAAAAAGACCGCCAAGAAGAAAGTAGCGGCCAAGAAGAAGAGCAGCAAGAAAACAGCGGCCAAGAAAAAAGTCGCCACTACGGCCAAGAAGAAGGTAAAGATCAGCACAAAGAAAAAAGCGGTAAAGAAAAAAGCGGCGAAAAAGAAAGCCTCGGGCAGCGACTGACTGAGCGCTAAGGATTGAGCAAGGCAAAACAATTCTAAAGGAGATCGTTCAATGTCAGTAACTGCATCAATGGTCAAAGAGCTGCGCGAGCGCACCGGCGCCGGGATGATGGAGTGCAAGAAGGCGCTGGTGGAATCCGACGGCGATATTGACGCAGCGATAGAAAACATGCGCAAGTCCGGCCAGGCCAAAGCCGACAAAAAAGCAGGGCGAGTGGCGGCGGAAGGCCTGATTGCCATCGAGCTCTCCGCCGATGCGACCCGCGCCTCGATGGTGGAGGTCAACTGCGAGACAGACTTCGTCGCCAAGGAGGGTGAGTTCAAGTCATTCGTGGCCGAAGTTGCGAAGCGAGCGCTGGAAGAAAAAGCCAACGATACCGAAACCCTCGGCGCTTTGACGCTGGCAAAAAGCGGCGGATCCAGCATCGATGAGCGTCGCCGTGAGCTGGTCGCCAGGATCGGCGAGAACATCACTCTTCGGCGGGTGCGCGCGGCGGACGCCAGCGGCGATCGTTTTGGAGCTTACGTTCACGGCGGCCGCATCGGCGTGCTGGTGGACATGAAAGGCGGAGACGATTCCGTTGCCCGCGATATCGCAATGCACGTGGCCGCCAGCCGGCCGCTGGCGCTTCGCGAGACCGATATACCTTCGGAGCACTTGGAAAAGGAGCGGGAGATCCTGAAAGCCCAGGTGGCCGACAGCGGCAAGCCGCCCGAGATTCGGGAGAAAATGATCGCCGGAAAACTGAGCAAGTATCTCAAAGAGGTCACCCTGCTGGGCCAGCCCTTCGTCAAGGACCCGGACAAGTCGGTGGAGAAGTATCTCAAGTCCGCTGGCGGCGAAGTGGTGGCTTTTACCCGTTTCGAGGTGGGCGAGGGCATCGAGAAGAAATCCGGAAACTTCGCCGAAGAGGTCATGAGTCAAGTTCGAGACGCGGAAACCGAACCTGAGACAGAAGATGATTGAAGATTTGGGTATCGAGTAGCTGGGAGTGAAAAATCCCGGGCCGAAATATCGCCGCGTGCTCCTCAAGCTGAGTGGCGAAGCCCTGCTGGGGGAGGCGGATCACGGCATCGACCCCGATACCCTGAAGACAGTGGCCTTCGAAGTCGGGGAGCTTCGGACCATGGGCGTACAGGTGGCCATGGTGATCGGTGCGGGCAATATTTTTCGCGGCGCCGTGCTCGCCGATCGCGGTATGGATCGGGTGGCCGCGGATCATATCGGCATGCTCGGGACGGTCATCAACGCGCTGGCGCTCCAGGACGAGCTGGTCCGCCATCCGCATCAATGAATTGTGCGAAGACTACCTGCGCCGGCGCGCCATCCGACATTTGGAGAAGGGACGTGTCGTCATCCTCGCCGCCGGCACTGGCAACCCATTTTTCACCACCGACTCGGCGGCCAGCCTGCGCGCGGTGGAGGTGGAGGCCGAACTTCTGATTAAGTCCACAAAGGTGGACGGCGTTTATTCCGCCGATCCGATCAAGGACCCTAACGCCACCCGCTACACCAGACTGAGTTATGATCAAATACTGATGAACAAGCTAGGGGTGATGGACGCCACCGCCGTGGTCCTTTGCCGCGACAATCACATGCCGCTGCGGGTCATCAACATGCACAAGAAAGGCTCCCTTATGCGCGCGGTGATGGGTGAGGATGAGGGCACGTTGGTAGAATGAAAGCTTGATGCGACGAGTTCGAGACCAACGTCAGACGACTCGGAGCAGGAGTTGGAGGGCGGACGCTTTAGGCGGAAGGCCAAAGTAAATTTAGCTCCAAGGATGGGACTGGTTTCCTCCCTCTCGGGTCGATGGGGACGGACAGGGGGCGTAGGCGAAGGAGCGCCCAGGTAGTCGTTTGAGCCCCCGATCGCGCCGTGGCCGTGTCTGCGGTAACCATACAACGAAGCCATCTCGGCAGCCGAGTATCAGGAAAGCTGATGGTCGAAGACATCAAGAAGGACGCAAACACTCGTATGCGAAAAAGCGTAGAAGCGCTCCGCCACGAGCTGACCAAGCTTCGCACGGGCCGCGCCCACGCGAATCTGTTGGATCACGTCACCGTTCCCTATTACGGTACCGAAACTCCTCTGAACCAGGTCGCCAGCGTGTCGGTGGCGGATCCGCGAACGCTGATGGTGCAGACCTGGGAGAAGAAGCTGATTCCCGAGGTGGAGAAAGCGATCATGAACGCGGACTTGGGATTAAACCCGATCACCGCCGGCGACGCGATCCGCGTGCCGTTGCCGCCGCTGACCGAGGAGCGCCGCAAAGAGATGACGCGAATCGTTCGTCACGAAGCGGAAAATGCTCGCGTCGCCATTCGTAACATCCGCCGGGACGCCAACCAGCACTTGAAAGCGTTGATCAAGGACGAGCATCTTGCCAAGGACGCCGAGCACCGGGCGGAGTCGGAAATCCAGAAGCTGACGGATAAGTTTATCCAGGAGGTCGATGAGGTTCTCAAGCAGAAGGAACAAGACCTGATGGAAATTTAGAGCCGGTGACCACGTCCGGGGAAAAAGCGACCTGGTATGCGCTTGCACCTCGGGGGGCTGTCACGCCCTACCGGCCGGGCCAAGAAGGCGCTTCTCCCTCGGGCCTTCTGGTGGCATGCTGCGGTTCATGACCGGCAAAAGCGAAATACCCGTCTCCGACCGCGATTCGAGGCCTCCCCGCCACGTGGCCATCGTCATGGATGGAAACGGGCGCTGGGCGAGGCAGCGCAAGCTGCCGCGCTTCGCCGGCCATACCGCCGGCGTTGACACCGTCAAGGGGGTGGTTCGCGCTTGTGTCGAGAACGGCATCCAAGTGCTCACCCTTTTCGCCTTCAGCAGCGAGAACTGGCGCCGACCGCGGGACGAGGTGAGCATGCTCATGGGGCTGTTCATCTCCGCTTTGGACCAGCAGGTGAAGAAGCTCCACGAAAACGACATCCGCCTGCGTGTAATCGGCGATCGCTCGGCGTTCAATCCTGCGCTGCAAAAACGTATCCGCGACGCCGAAGCCCTAACCCGCGACAACAGCGGGCTGGTTCTGGTGATTGCGGCCAACTACGGCGGGCGCTGGGATATTGTGGAAGCGTCTCGTGCGCTGGCCCGCAGCGTCGCCGCCGGGGCGCTGGAGCCGGAGGATATCTCCGAGCAACTGCTGGCCCACCATATGAGTCTCAGGGATCTGCCCGAGCCGGATCTGTTCATTCGTACCGGGGGCGAGCAACGGGTCAGCAACTTCCTGCTCTGGGACATGGCCTACACCGAGCTCTACTTCACGGACACCCTGTGGCCGGACTTCGACCGCGCCGCCTTCGATGAGGCGCTCGCCTCTTATGACCGCCGGCAGCGCCGTTTCGGACGCACCAGTGAGCAGGTGGCGGCTGCTCGGGACCAAACCGCGGGCGCCGCCTCGGGTTCCGGAGTCTCCGGCCGCGCTAATTTGCATCGGGTGCGCTGAGCCGCGCCCGCCGGATGAGCGTGTCCCCCCTGGCTCGACGGGTCGTAACCGCCGTGGTCCTGGTTCCGGTGGTGGTCTACGGCGTGCTCGCACTGCCCAGCGCGTACTTCGGTCTGCTGATGGCCGCGTTCGTCCTGGCCGGCGCCTGGGAGTGGGCCGATCTCAGCGGTTATCCCATTCGCGCCCGCTTGGGCTACGTGCTGGTGCTGGCCATACTGCTGCTCGCCGCGGCCAATGTCGCCGCACGGCCGGCGGGCGCGCGCCTGATTCTGTTGGCGGGGGTACTGTTTTGGATTGCCGCTTTCGTCTGGGTGGCCCGCTACCAGTCCGGTCGCACCACTCCGCTGCTGGAGTCACGGCGCGCGGTGAGCGTCACCGGCGTTCTGGTGCTGGTGCCCCCTTGGGTCGCGCTCTACGCCCTGCACCGCGCCGGTGCCGCCGGACCGGAGCTGGTGCTGATGCTGATGCTTTTGGTCTGGAGCGCCGACATCGGGGCCTTTTTCACCGGCCGTCGTTTCGGCCGGCGCAAGCTGGCGGCGCGGGTGAGCCCGGGAAAGACGGTGGAGGGGCTCGTTGGGGGGGCGCTGCTTGCGGCAGTGGTCATCGCCGCCTATGCCGCGGTTAGAGGACCGGCCCCCGGTTGGACCGCAACTCTCGTGGTTCTGGGCGTGGCCACGGTGCTGGCCTCGGTGCTGGGCGATTTGCTGGAGAGCCTGGTCAAACGCCGGGCGGGACGAAAAGACAGCGGGGTGCTCGTCCCCGGTCACGGCGGTGCCTTGGACCGCATCGACAGTCTCACCGCAGCGGCGCCGGTGTTCGCCCTGGGTCTCTCACTGATGGGAGTTCCGGGGTGAGAACGCTGACCATTCTTGGCGCCACTGGCACCATCGGCGTTAACACCCTGGACGTGGTGGCGCGGCACCGGGAGCGCTTTCGTGTCTTTGCCCTCACCGCCAACCGGGACGACGCCCGGCTGGCCGAGCAGTGCCTCCGACACCGGCCGCGATTTGCGGTGATGGCGGACCCAGACGCGGCGAAACGTCTTTCCCAACGGCTGAAGAGCGCGGCTACGGGTACCGAGGTGCTGGCCGGACGCGAGGGGCTGGAGACGGTTGCGGCCCACCCGGAGGTGGACTACGTCATGGCGGGCATCGTCGGCGCCGCGGGTCTGGTTCCGACCCTGGCGGCGGCCCGGGCCGGCAAACGGGTATTGCTGGCCAACAAGGAAGCCCTGGTCATGTCCGGTGACTTGTTCATGCGGGCGGTGCGCGACCATGGCGCTGAACTGTTGCCCATCGACAGCGAGCACAACGCCGTCTTCCAGTGCATGCCGGGCGGCCATGGCGACGGTCTTGACGGCGCCGGGGTGTCGCGCATTCTGCTCACCGGCTCCGGGGGTCCGTTTCGCAACACCCCGCTGTCGGCGCTGGACGCGGTGACGCCGCAGCAGGCCTGCGCCCATCCCAACTGGGTCATGGGGCCTAAAATCTCCGTGGACTCAGCCACCATGATGAACAAGGGCCTGGAGGTCATCGAAGCCTGCTGGCTTTTTTCCACCTCGGTGGATCGGGTGGAGGTTGTGGTCCATCCGCAGAGCATCGTCCATTCCATGGTGGAGTACGCCGACGGCTCCGTGCTGGCTCAGCTCGGCAACCCCGACATGCGCACCCCTATCGCCCACGCCTTATCCTGGCCGGAGCGGATGCAATCGGGGGTCGAGCGGCTGGATCTGACGGCTATCGGCCGGCTCGATTTTGAGCGCGCCGACTTCGACCGCTTTCCCTGCCTCAAGCTCGGCTACCAGACAGCCTGCGCCGGGGGCGGCGCCAGCACGGTGCTCAATGCCGCCAATGAGGTGGCGGTGGAGGCATATTTAAAGGAACGGATCCGCTTTACCGATATTCCAAGAATCATAGAGCACACCCTGGAGCGGTTGTGCTACCGGGCTCCGACCAGCTTAGAATCGGTGCTGGCGCTCGACGCCGAGGCCCGCGCCACTGCCGAAGCGCGCGTGAGTCGCTGAAATACATTAGTTTTTTTTGCAGGCGGTTGGGAGCAGTGGGCAACGTCCCGATATTAAACTGCCAAATTGCCGAGGAGCAGTAACTGAGTTATGTCCATCTTATCTTCCATTCTGTGGTTCGTGATCGCCATCGGCGTACTGGTCACGGTGCACGAGTTCGGCCACTTCTGGGTGGCGCGGCGTTTGGGCGTTAAGGTGCTTCGTTTCTCCGTCGGCTTCGGTCGTCCGCTTTGGCGCACCCGTGCCGGCAGGGATGAAGTCGAGTACGTGATTGGCGCCATACCGCTGGGCGGTTACGTCAAGATGCTGGACGAATCCGAAGGCGAGGTGCCGGCCTCCGAAGTGCACCGGGCTTTTAATCGCCAGTCGCTGCCGGTGCGCTTCGCGGTGGTCTCCGCCGGCCCGATTTTCAATTTCCTTTTTGCCGTGGTTGCCTACTGGGCCATGTTCATGCTCGGCGTCAGCGGGCTCAAGCCGCTGGTGGGCGAGGTGGCCCCGGGCTCCCTGGCGTCAGCGGCGGGGTTTGAGTCCGGTCAGGAGATCGTCCGCATTGATCAACGCGAAACCCGCTCCTGGGAGGCGGTGATCCAAGGCATCATCGGCGGATCTCTCAGTGGCGAGCCGCTGCCGGTTACGGTGGACGATCCCTCTGGCGGCAGCCGCGATCTGCGCCTCGATCTTTCCGCAGTGGCCTTGGACGACCTCACCCGGGGGCAGTTTTTCGACCGTTTGGGGTTCAACCCCATGCGGCCGAAGATCCCGCCTCGTATGGGTAAGGTTTTCGAGGGTAAGCCCGCGGACAGGGCAGGACTGCAGCAGGGAGACTTGATCCTGAGCGTCGACGACACGCCGATCGAAACCTGGCATCAGCTGGTGGAATATCTGCGAGCGCGTCCGGAGCAGAGAATTGAAGTCGTGGTTGAGCGCCGCGGTCAGAAACAGCGGCTGACGCTGGTTCCGAGGGCCGAAGACGAAAACGGGCAAATAGTGGGCAAGATTGACGCCGCCCTCGACGCGGGTGTTCGCGACCAGTATTACACCATCGAGCGTTACTCTGTGACTGATGCCTTCAGTCGCGCCGTGGACAAGACCGCCCAGGTTACTGTGCTCACGCTGCGAATGCTCTGGAAAATGGTGACTCTGGAGGTCTCGGTTGAGAACTTGAGCGGTCCTATCAGTATTGCGCAGTACGCGGGCGTCTCTGCGGAAGTAGGTGTGGCGCGCTTTCTCGAGTTTCTCGGCATCGTCAGCATCAGTTTGGGAATAATCAATCTGCTTCCCATTCCTCTACTGGATGGCGGTCATTTAATGTATTACCTTATCGAGCTTGTCCAGGGCAGGCCGGTATCCGAGCAAGTGCAGTTCTTCGCTCAGCGGCTCGGAATCGCAATGCTTGTCTGCCTCATGGGACTTGCTTTCTACAACGACCTGGCGCGCATATTCGGCTGATCGAGCTTCCGGATACCGGCGTCGTTCACGCCTTGAAACGGTCTGAACGACTTTGATTGGCGTTCCGGGAGGGAACGCTCCAGGGAACGGGAAGATCGACAACAAACAACATAAGTCGCGTGCGGGCCTTTTTTTTTCTTGCATTGATCATTCTGCTCACCGCGTCTGCAAAGACCGTGGCCCAGGAACCGTTTGTCGTCGAAGAGATCCGTCTCGAAGGACTGCAGCGGATTTCTGTCGGCACCGTCTTTAACTACCTTCCAATCAGCGTTGGCGATCAGATAGACAGTAGCCGCACGGCCGAGGCCATTCGAGCGCTGTTCAAAACCGGTTTTTTCAGTGACGTCACCGTGGAGCGTGAAGGTAATACGCTGATTATTTTTCTACGCGAACGCCCCTCTATTTCGAGCATCCAGTTTTCCGGCAACAAGTCCATCCAAACCGAGGATTTGGAGCATTCCCTCAAGGACGTCGGGTTCACCACCGGAAGAGTATTCGACCGCTCCGTCTTCGACTCCGTGGAGCAGGAGCTTCGCCGCTCCTATTTCGATCAGGGAAGGTACGGGGTGAAAGTCACCAGCACCGTTACCCCGCTGGAGCGTAATCGCGTTGCCGTCAATTTCGACGTCAATGAAGGTAGCGTGGCCAAGATCCGCCAGATCAATATCGTCGGTAACGAAGTCTTCGATGACGACGATCTGCTGGATCTGTTCAAGCTCACGACGCCTAAATTTTGGTCTTTTATTACCAAGAGCGATCAGTACTCGAAGCAGAAGCTGGCCGCCGATCTCGAGACCCTTCGCAGTCACTACCTCGACCGTGGCTACATCATTTTCAACATCGACTCGACCCAGGTCTCGCTTACACCCGATAAGCAGAGCGTGTACATAACAATCAATATCACCGAAGGCGGACAGTTCACTGTCAGCGAGGTCAAGCTTGCCGGCGATCTGATCGTAGATCCGGAGGAGCTTTTCGATTTGGTGAAGATCCGCCAAGGCGACGTGTTCTCGCGCCAGTTGGTCACCGAAACGAGCAAAGAGTTGACCGACCGGATCGGCGCTGAAGGTTACGCATTTGCGAATATCAACGCTGTGCCGGATATCAGCGAGGAGAAAAACGAGGTCGCGCTTACCTTTTTCGTCGATCCCGGAAAACGAGTTTACGTGCGCCGGATCAATTTCAAGGGCAACACCAAGACCCAAGACGAGGTGCTGCGAAGAGAAATGCGACAGGCCGAGGGCGCATGGATATCCACCACCGCCATCGAGCGCTCCAAGACGCGTCTGGATCGACTCGGCTTTTTCGAGGAAGTTAACGTCGAAACGCCCGCCGTGCCGGGAACCAGCGATCAAGTGGATTTGAACTTCACGGTAAAGGAGAAGCCGGCGGGCAACTTGCTTCTGGGCGCCGGCTTCTCTCAGGCGCAGGGTGTGGTCTTCCAGACGAGCATTACCCAGGAAAACTTTGCCGGCACCGGCAATCGGATGCGCTTCACCTTTAACAACAGCGAAGTGAACCGCAACTTCGGCTTTTCCTGGTTCAACCCCTACTGGACCGATGACGGTATAAGTCGGGGGTTCGATTTCTTTTACCGAAAAACGGACGCCTTCGAGGCCAACCTCGCGGACTACAATCTGGACGAGCTTGGAGTGGGAATCACCTTCGGCGTGCCGATATCGGAGTTCAATACCGTAAACTTCGGCGCCACGGCTGAAAACACGGAGTTCAAACCCGGCGGTACCGCCTCCAATGAAGTCGTGGCTTTTGCAAATGAGGTCGGAGGTGAGTACAAGACGCTGACGTTGAGCGCGAGCTACACCAATGACACGCGCGACAACCGGCTTCTTCCCAACCGCGGGCAGCTGACGCGGCTGTCCGCGGACGTGGCCGTTCCCAGCCTGGATCTTTCCTATTACAAGCTTCGACTGCTCCACCAGCGCGTCCTGCCGCTGTTCAGGGACTTTGCCCTGGTGCTGGAGGGAGAAGTGGGCTACGGCGACGGATACGGCGACACCGAAGATTTGCCGTTGACCAAAAACTACTTTGCCGGCGGGCTGCGCTCGGTGCGTGGTTTTGAGGCCAATACCCTGGGTCCGCGCGATTCCAACGGCGAGCCTCTGGGGGGTAACGTCAAGCTGGTGGGGAACGCCGAGCTCATCATCCCGCTGCCTTTCATCACCAATACCCGTGCCTTCCGCCTGACCGCGTTCGTCGACGCGGGCAATGTCTACGGCCCCGGAGAAGACGTGAATCTCGATACCTTCCGCTACTCCACCGGGATCACCGCCGTGTGGCTATCGCCCTTGGGCCCGTTGACTGTTAGCATTGCAGTTCCGCTACAAGAGGAGCCCGGGGACGAAACCCAGCCATTCCAGTTCACCTTCGGAACCACGTTTTAGAAGATGGAATATCGAGTGAACACGCGCTCATGGAGCTCTGCTATCGCGGCCGTCATGCTCGGCGTGGCGCTGCAGCTTTCGCCCACCCTCGTGCTTGCACAGGTTAAAGTCGGCTTCGTCAATATTTCCAAGGTTCTGGAGAAAGCGCCGCAGGCGGAATCCGCGCGGGAGCGAATAGAAAAGGAATTCGCGCCGAGAGACAGGGAATTGCTCGAACAGCAGAAAGAAATTCGGTCGATGGAAGACAAGCTGGTGAAAAACGGCGCCGTCATGTCCGCTTCCGAGCGTCAACGGCAGGAGTCGGAAATTCGGTCCTTGAAACGGGAAATCCGTCGACTCCAGGACGAATTCCGCGAAGATCTCAATCTTCGTCGTAGTCAGGAGCTGAGCAAGCTTCAGCGAATGGTGACTGAGGTGATACAGAAACTCGCCAAGGCTGAAAGCTACGACCTGGTCGTTACCGACGGCGTTATCTATGCTGGTGAACGTGTCGACATCACCGACCGGGTCATCGGGAAATTGGCCACGGAATTCAAGAAATCCAACTAGGTAACCGTTCCGCAGCGCAGAGGAAGAAACCTGGCCGCCAGGTGCCGTTACGAGGTCTTAAACAGGCGCTCGATCCAAGCCCGCAGCGTCGTCTTTTTTTGGAACGGTTTTTTTGGTTCTTAGTCGACACCAGGGCGAAAGCAGGTAGAGGAGCCCATTGGCCTATACGCTGGGCGAACTTTCCGAACGACTCGGTGTAAAGCTGCGCGGGGACGCGGGCTGTCGCATCGAGCGGGTCGCAACGCTGCAAAACGCCGAGTCCGGCTGCGTCAGCTTTCTCGCAAATCGTCGATATCAGGGGTTTCTCCGCGCAACCCGCGCCTCGGCGGTCATCCTCGCCAGCGAGTTCCTGCCTCAGTGCAATGTAAACGCGCTGATCAGCGCCAATCCTTACCTCAGCTACGCCAAGGCTGCTGCCTTATTGAACCCCGAGCGTACGTTCAAGCCCGGGGTTCACCCTTCCGCGTCGGTGGCAAAAGGCGCCAAGGTGCACCCGGACGCGCATATCGGACCTCACTGCAGTGTCGCCCACGGCGCCGAAATCGGGGCCCGCGCCTATGTCGGACCCGGCTGTGTGCTTGAGGAGAGCGCGGTCTTAGGCGAAGACGGGCGGCTCGTTGCCAAGGTGACGCTTTGTAAGAATGTGCGGGTCGGCAAGCGAGTGATTCTGCATCCGGGAGTGGTTATCGGTGCAGACGGCTTTGGTATCGCCAACGACGACGGCGTGTGGGTGAAGGTGCCGCAGCTCGGTAGCGTGGTCATCGGCGATGACGTGGAGATCGGCGCCAACACCACCGTCGATCGCGGTGCCCTCGAGGACACGGTGCTCGAAGACGGAGTCAAGCTAGATAACCTGATCCAGATAGGGCACAACGTTCAGATCGGAGCGCATACGGCAGTGGCAGCGTGCGTCGCCATTGGCGGCAGCGCGCGCATCGGCAAACGCTGTACCATCGGCGGAGCGGCTTCCATCGCCGGGCACCTCGAGATCGCAGACGACGTCCACCTTACCGCCACCTCCGCGGTGCCAAACTCTATCAAGGAGGCGGGAGTGTATTCTTCCGGAATGCCGATCCAGGAAAACAAGGCGTGGCGAAAGAGTGTGATTAGAATGCGCCAGCTGGACGAAATGGCCCGGCGTCTCAAGGCGGTAGAGCAGCGACTCAAGGAATTGAATCATGACTGATACAAGACCCAAGATGGCGGGCAGCCCTCCCGGTAAAGCACCCACCGAGGAAAGCGAAGTGGAAATGAACATCAATGACGTGCTCAAGTATTTGCCCCACCGCTATCCGATGTTGCTCATCGATAGGGTCATCTGCTTTGAGCCCGGAAAGTCGCTGACGGCAATCAAGAACGTCACCTACAACGAGAACTTCTTTCAAGGCCACTTTCCCAACCGGCCGGTGATGCCCGCGGTGCTAATCCTCGAGGCCATGGCCCAGGCAACCGGGATTTTTGCCTTCAAGACCCTGGGCACCCTGCCCAACGAGCGCTCCATCTATTACTTCGTCGGCGTGGATAAGGCCCGTTTCCGCCGTCCGGTGGAGCCCGGCGACCAGATGCAGATCCATGTGCGGCTCATCCGCACCGCCCGCAGCGTTTGGAGGGTCGAGTCTGAGGCCAGTGTCGATGGTGTGGTGACCGCGAACGCCGTGCTCATGGGTGCACTCCGGAAAATCGACACTTGATCCACCCGAGCGCGGAGATCGACGCCGATGCGCGCCTTTCGGAAGGCGTCTCGGTAGGGCCTTGGTCCGTGATCGGTCCCGGGGTTGAAATCGGCGAGGGCACCTGGATTGGTCCCCACGTGGTCATCCAGGGTCCTACTCGCATCGGCCGGAAAAACCGGATCTACCAGTTCAACTCCATAGGCGACGTACCTCAGGACAAGAAGTTCTCGGGAGAACGATCGCGCCTGGAGATCGGCGACGGCAACGTGATTCGCGAATTCTGCACTCTTAACCGCGGCACTGAGGGTGGCGGCGGCCTGACCCGGGTCGGAAACGACAACTGGATCATGGCTTACGTGCACATCGCTCACGACTGCCAGATTGGAAATGCCACCACCCTGGCCAATTGCACTGCCCTCGCCGGTCACGTCACGGTAGGAAACTTCGCTACCTTCGGCGCATTTACCATTGTTCACCAGTTTTGCGCCGTAGGCGCCTACAGCTTTTCCGCCATGGGAACGGTGGTGCTCAAGGACGTGCCTCCATTTGTCACCGTTTCAGGCAACTCGGCCAAGCCCCACGGGCTCAACACCGAAGGGCTAAAGCGCCGCGGCTTCGATACCGATGTGCTGCGTGAGCTGAGACGTGCTTACAAGATCATCTACAAGCAGGGATTGACGGTGGACCAGGCGCTGGCAGCGCTGGAGGAATCTGCCAGCAAGCATCCCGAAGTCGCGGCACTGCGGGACTTCGTCGCGGGGTCGACCAGAGGAGTCGTGAGGTAAGGGCGCAGGGGGTCCACGCCGAGCGACAAAGCAACGTAAGCAAATTTAATCGGCCATGGCAGAGGCTCCTGGTCTCGGTATGCTAACCGAGGTCAAAGCCTTCAGTCGGGGGGGGGAGTGCGCGTCGTCATCACCGCCGGAGAAGCGTCGGGGGACCAGCTTGGTGCCGGCCTGATTCATGCGATCAAGGCGCGCCGTCCCGAAGCCACCTTTCAGGGTATTGCTGGCGCAAGAATGCAGGCCGCCGGCTGCGAGAGCTTTTATCCCATCGAACGGCTGTCGGTGATGGGGTTATTCGAAGTCTTTGGCCGATTGGCCGAGATCATTCCCATGCGCCGGCGTCTGGCGAAACGCCTGATCGCCGATCCCCCGGACGTGTTGATCGGCGTGGACGCGCCGGACTTCAATCTTTCCTTGGAGCTGATGTTGAGACGTGCGGGTGTTCCCACGGTGCACTACGTGAGCCCGTCGGTATGGGCGTGGCGGCGCTGGCGGTTAAAGAAGATTGCCCGCGCGGTGGACCGAATGCTGGTGCTGTTCCCCTTCGAGCGGGAGTTCTACCGGCAGCGAGAAATACCGGTGAGCTTCGTGGGTCACCCCATGGCGGACGAGATCCCGATGCAAACCGATCGGTTGGCTGCGCGCCGGTCGCTGAAGCTTCCCCAAGAAGGCGAGTGGGTAGCGCTGCTTCCGGGCAGCCGCGTGAGCGAGGTGCGCTTTCTCGCCGCGCCGCTGGCGCAAACCGCGGCCTGGCTGGCCCGGCGCCGGCCGGGTCTGCGTTTCGTGGCGCCGCTGGTGGACGCCGCCACCCGGTCCCTCTTCGAAGCCGCGGTCCGTAGTTACGCTGCGGATGTGGTCATACACCTCGTCGACGGCCGGGCGCGAGACGCCATGGCGGCCGCGGACGCGGTGCTTGCGGCGTCGGGGACGGCGACGCTGGAGGCGCTGCTGCTCAAACGGCCGATGGTCATTACCTACAAAACCCTGCCGCTGACTTGGATGATCGGCCGGCGCATGGTTTATGTGGACCAGTTCGGATTGCCCAATCTGTTGGCGGGTGAAGCGCTGGTGCCGGAGCTGCTCCAGGACGAGGCGGTAGCGGAGCGCTTAGGGCCGGCGCTGCTTGAGTTCTTCGAGTCCCCCGAACGGGTCCGGGTGTTGGAGCAGCGTTTTGCAGAAATTCACGCCAGGCTCAAGAACAACGCCAGCGCTCGGGCCGCCGATGCGGTGCTGGAAGTAGCCGCGGGCGGAACCCCATGAGCCGCCCGCGTTTATTGCTGGCAGGCGTTGACGAGGCCGGCCGCGGACCGCTGGCAGGACCCGTGGTGGCCGCCGCCGTGATTCTCGACAGCGACGTCGGCATCGAGGGGATACGGGATTCGAAGCTGTTGACGGCCACGCGGCGCGAGCATCTGGCGAGGCTGATTCGCGAGCGTGCGTTGGACTTTGCGCTGGGGGCGGCGGAGGTGGCCGAAATCGACGCCCTCAACATTCTTCGGGCCAGCCTCCTGGCCATGTCGCGGGCGGTAAAGGCGCTCAAGATTGCGCCTCAGCGCGTTATTGTGGACGGCGTTCACCTGCCGCAACTGAGCTGCGAGGCGCGCGCCGTCATCGGCGGAGACCGGCTCGTTCCGGCGGTCAGCGCAGCCTCCATTCTGGCTAAGGTGGCTCGGGACGCGATGATGGCCGACCTGGACAGGCGCTACCCGGAATATGGTTTTGCCCGCCACAAGGGCTACGCCACCGAGGCGCACCGGGAGGCGCTGAACAAGCACGGTCCCTGTGCGGCGCATCGTCGCAGCTTTGCCCCGGTGCGCGAGGCCCTGGAAGCCCGCGCCACACGGGCGTCTCCGATAAGCGTCCTCTAAACCCGTCGCTTTCGTTACCATAGGTGGACTCCCATGGCGAACGGATTCGTACATCTCCACCTGCACACCGAGTACTCCCTCGTCGATGGGATTGTGCGCATCAAGCCGCTGGTGGACGCGGTAACCGCAGCCCGCATGCCGGCGGTGGCGGTGACCGAGCGGGGAAATCTTTTTTCTGCCATCAAGTTTTATCGCGCCGCCGTCGCCGCCGGGGTAAAGCCAATTATCGGCGCCGACATGACGCTGTATAACGCCGTCGATCCCAATCAGCCCGCGCGCATCGTGCTGCTGTGCCAGAACCTCGACGGCTACCGCAATCTTTCTCGGCTGGTCACGCGTTCTTACCTCGATGGCCGCGTCGGCGGCGTACCGATGCTGCTGCCAGAGTGGCTGAAGGCGCACAGCGACGGTCTGATTGCGCTTTCCGGCGGCTGTAAAGGCGACGTCGGCCAAGCGCTGCTCTCGGCGCGTCCCGAGGAGGCGGATCGGAGAGTCGAGACCTGGCTTGGATGCTTCGGTGAGCGTTTTTATCTGGAGCTCACCCGAAGTGGACGCGAGAACGAAGAAGCTTATGTGGGTGCGGCCGCGGCGCTCGCCGAGCGCGCCGGGGTGCCGTTGGTGGCGAGCAACGACGTGCGTTTCCTGATGCCGGAGGACTTCGAGGCCCACGAGGCGAGGGTCTGTATCCACCAGGGACGCACGCTCGCCGATCCGCGGCGCCCACGGCCTTATTCGGAGCAGCAGTACTTGCGCACTGCGGAAGAAATGGCGGCGCTGTTCTCGGACCTGCCCGAGGCGCTTGAAAACAGCGTCGAGATCGGCAGGCGCTGCAACCTGGAGCTGGATTTTGATAAAAGTTTTCTGCCCGACTTTCCGCTGCCCCAAGGCACTTCGCTCGAGGGCTGGCTGAAATCCGAATCCAAGCGAGGCCTTGACCACCGGCTTGAAATGTATCCGGCGGAAAAGCGCACTGAAAACAGCCAAGTTTATGCCGAGCGGCTTGATGCCGAGCTCGAAGTGATCAACGGCATGGGCTTTGCCGGTTACTTTCTCATTGTCGCTGATTTCATTCAGTGGGCGCGTCAAAACGGCGTTCCTGTCGGCCCTGGCCGCGGCTCGGGCGCTGGATCGCTGGTGGCCTACGCGCTCGGCATTACCGACTTGGATCCTATCCAGCACGACCTGTTGTTCGAGCGATTCTTGAACCCCGAGCGCGTGTCAATGCCGGATTTCGACATTGATTTCTGCATGGAAGGACGCGACCGGGTAATCGACTACGTGGCGCAGAAATACGGCGCGGAGGAAAGGGACGGCGCCCGGGTGGCGCAAATCATCACTTTCGGCAGCATGGCGGCGAAGGCGGTGGTGCGCGACGTGGGCCGGGTGCTCGGACATCCTTACGGTTTCGTCGATCAGCTGGCCAAGCTGATTCCCTTCGAGCTCGGCATGACCCTGGATAAGGCGCTGGAAAGCGATGATCGGCTGCGCCAGCGCCACCAGCAGGAAGAGGAAGTACGCGCGCTGATCGATCTGGCACGCAAGCTCGAGGGTTTGGCACGTAACGCCGGCAAACATGCAGGCGGAGTCGTCATCTCGCCGACTTCGCTGATGGATTTCACCCCGCTTTACCGGGAGCAGGGCGCTACCGGGGTGGTGACCCAGTTCGACAAGGACGACGTCGAAGCGGTGGGGCTGGTGAAATTCGATTTCTTGGGATTACGAACCCTAACCATCATCGACCGCGCGGTGCGAAGCATCAACGCTGCGCGTGTGCGCAAGCGGGAAAGTCTTCTCGACATCGTTTCCATTCCCATCGACGACGCGCCCACCTACGAGCTCATCCGTAACGCGCGGACCACGGCGGTGTTTCAGCTCGAGTCGCATGCGATGAAGGATCTGATCCGGCGTTTACAGCCGGAGAATTTCGAAGATCTGACTGCGCTCAACGCCCTGATTCGGCCGGGGCCCTCGGAACTCGCCGACGACTTCATCGCCAGAAAGCACGGCCGACAGTTGGTGGAATACCTGCATCCGGAACTCAAGAGCGTGCTGAAGACCACCTACGGCGTGATCCTTTACCAGGAGCAGGTGATGCAGATTGCGCAGGTCCTCGCCGGCTATTCGCTTGGCTACGCGGATTTGCTTCGCCGCGCCATGGGCAAGAAAAAGCCCGAGGAAATGGCCAAGCAGCGCAAATTCTTTCTCAAGGGTGCGAAGCGGCGCGGAGTCGACGAGCGAACCGCGAGCGAGATTTTCGATCTAATGGAAAAGTTCGCCGGCTACGGATTCAACAAGTCTCATTCCGCCGCCTATGCGCTGATTGCATATCAGACCGCCTGGCTAAAAACTCACTACGCCGCCGATTTCATGGCCGCGGTGCTGTCTTCAGACATGGATAACACCGATAAAGTGGTGGTTTTCATGGACGACTGCGGCGACATGGGACTCACCATTGTGTCCCCCGATGTCAATGTTTCCGAGTATGCGTTCACGGTCGCTAACGAGCGCAGCATTCGTTACGGGCTTGGCGCGGTAAAGGGCGTTGGCGCGTCTGCAATTGCGGCTGTCGTCGCTGAGCGGGAAGAAAACGGCCGATTCGAAGATCTGTTCGACTTCTGTCGCCGGGTGGATTCAAAAAAGGTCAACCGCCGCGTCATCGAGGCGCTCATTCGCTGCGGCGCCCTGGACGAGCTGGGCCCTTCGCGCGCCTCGCTGATGGCTACATTGACTCGCGCGCTGAAACTCGCCGAACAATATGCGCGTGACGTATCCGCCGGCCAGAACGACATGTTCGGTGGAGCCGCCAGCGCCGGTAACGGTGAGCGCAGCTTCGCTGACGTCCCCGAATGGCTGGAGGAAGAGCGCCTTGCCGGAGAAAAGGAGACCCTTGGCCTTTACCTCAGCGGTCACCCGGTGCGTCGGTTCGAAGCCGAGCTCGGCCGGCTCACCGGTCGTCGAATCGCCGAGCTCAGTAGCGGCAGCGTGGAAAGCTGTCTTGTGGCGGGACTCCTGGTTCGCATGCGCACCATAAACACTCGCAACGGGCGCATGGCGGTGCTCACCCTGGATGACAATAGCGGCCGTATCGAAGCCGTGGTGTACTCCGATCTTTACCAGAAGCACCGCGACGTTCTAGTGAGCGACAAGGTGCTGGTGCTGGAAGGCAGCCTGAATCGCGACGACTACACCGGTGAGCCGACCCTGAAAGTGACCGAGATCCACGACTTAGACGGCGCCCGCGAGTCACGCGCCAGAAACCTGCTGGTGCATCTGGATCGGGAGCAGTCGCAAAACGGAACGGTGCAGGCGCTGGCCGAAATATTGTCGCCCTTTCGCGACGGTCGCACGCCGGTATGCGTGGAATATTGCCGCGGTGACGCCAAGGTGCGGGTAGCGCTGGGAAACAACTGGCGGGTTTCACCTACCGAAGAGCTGTTGAGCCGACTGAAACAGCTGACAGGAAACGATTGTGTGGAGCTGGAGTACTGATCGGTATGTAGAATGCGGTACGTATTATTTAGGGAACTGAAATTAGTCGAAGGGCTTCTTGCCCACATACTACATACTACCTATTACGTACTGTCCATAAGATATACGATCGCTTTATTACCGTGCTTGACTGCGGTTTAGAGAACTCCTCAATAAGCCTCTGTATAAGCGGGAAATTGTTCTATATTCACTCATTGTTGGGATGACGGTTTCTGGTCCCATAAAGGCACTACGATGATAGCAACCACACCAGAATCGGCGGTCGCGGCCTCGAAGCAGATAGTGAAGGATTTACGGATGAATCTCGATTTTCTCGAATTCGAACAACCGATTGCGGAACTCCAGGCAAAGATCGAAGAGCTGCGTCGGGTCGGTTCCAACGCCGAGCTCAATCTCGGAGACGAGATCGAAGACCTGCAGCAAAAGAGTGACGACCTCACGCGTTCGATTTTTTCCAAGCTCGACGCGTGGCAAATCTCGCAGCTGGCGAGGCATCCACAGCGGCCCTACACGCTCGATTACGTCGAACGGCTGTTCACCGACTTTCAGGAATTGCACGGCGACCGCGCGTTTGCCGAAGACGCCGCCATCGTCGCGGGTCTCGCCCGCCTCGACGGGCGACCGGTGGTGGTCATCGGGCACCAGAAAGGGCGCAACACGAGGGAGAAGGTGGAGCGCAGCTTTGGCATGCCGCGCCCGGAAGGTTATCGAAAAGCGCTTCGAATCATGCGTATGGCGGAAAAGTTTCGCCTACCGATACTCACGTTCATCGACACCCCGGGCGCTTATCCGGGCATCGGCGCCGAAGAACGCGGACAGAGCGAAGCCATCGCGCGCAATCTGTTCGAGATGGCGCGGCTCAAGACGCCCATCATCTGCACCGTGATCGGGGAGGGCGGATCCGGCGGCGCCCTGGCCATCGGCGTCGGCGACAGCGTACTGATGCTCCAATACAGCACCTATTCCGTGATCTCCCCGGAAGGCTGCGCATCCATTCTGTGGAAGAGCGCGAAAAAGGCGGCGGACGCGGCGGAAGCCATGGGTATCACCTCAGGACGTCTTAAAGCGCTGGAGCTGATAGAGCAAGTCATCGAGGAGCCGCTGGGCGGGGCGCACAGGGACGTGGACGAGACCGCCCGGCGCGTCAAGCGGGTGCTGCTTTCGGAGCTGAAACGACTCTACCGTCTGGATCCGGAATCCCTGATCGCGCGCAGGTACGATCGCCTGATGGCGTATGGAAAGTACCGCGAAGGCGAAGAATGACCCGGCGCTACTTTACCGTTTCTGAGGCCAACCAAATGATACCGGAGCTGGAATCCCGCTTCGGCCGCATGCTGCAGCTTCACGCCCAGATCCGCGCCGCCTACGATCGCCTCGAGGACGCTGGCTTCGCGCCCGAGGAAGAAGATTTTGAGATTTCACCGCAGAACGCCGATACCGAAGTGACCCGGGATCTGGCGGAGCTGCGTACTCTGATGAACGCCCTGCGAACCGATCTCGAGGAGCTCCACCGGGAGGGCTGCATCGTCAAGGATATTGGTTCCGGACTGGTCGACTGGTATGCGCAGAAGGATGGGCGCGAAGTATTTCTGTGCTGGAAACTGGGCGAGAAGTCGGTCGATTTCTGGCACGAGCTGGAGGGCGGATTCGACGGCAGAAAGCCGGTGTCGGAATTTTAGTCGGGTGATGCGTAACGCGTGACGCGATCTTTTTAATTTATATTGTAAGAGCCCGCTTGCGGGCGAACCTTCCAGGCGACTTTAATGAGTTCGCGCGCGAGCGCGCTCCTATAAAGTTTTTTCCGCTATTCCCTCGGCTTGGTCGTCTGCTTCAGGCTCGACTCGTTCTGCTGAATCACTGACGTCAGTAACTCGCCCGAAAAGCGACACATGAGGGTGAGCAGAGTCTGGTCGTCGTGATTGAACAACCGCCCGTCGTGCTTGTTCAGCACCTCGATCACGCCCAGCACCTTTCCGCCGCCAATCACCGGCGCAGCGAGCATGGAGCGGGTCTTGAAACCGAACTCCTCGTCGATAGCTGGGTAGAAACGCTCGTCTGACTGCACGTCGTTGACAATCACAGATTTCTGATTTTCCGCCACCCATCCCCCGATGCCCGCACCCGGTGGCAGGCGCCGCCAGACGAGATTATCTTTGGGCAGGTCGCCGAGGGTGACGACGAAAACCAGCTCCCAAGTATCGTCGTCTAAAACCAGAAGAGAACCGTCTTTGGCGCTGATGGTTTCGAGCGCGTTCTTGAGCACCTGCGAAAGCAGCTCCATGATCTCGAACTCTTGCTTGGGCTGCTCCAGCGCTTCGACCAGATTTTGCATCGAGTCGATAAATTGTCGCAGCGCCAGGACCTCATGGCGCAAGCGCTTGTTTTCCTGCTCCAGCTTAGGCACTTCTCGCCGCGTATCCATCCGTTTCTTGCCCATCGGACCCGACTGCGCTCGCAGCTAGGAGATGTTAAACGATTGTGTCAGGTCGACGTCTCTGACGATGCTGAATAAGAGCTCCCCGGCAAATCTGCTCATCACCGCTAGCAATCGCTGGTTGCCGTTGCTGAACAGCTTACCGTTTTTTTTGTTGATCATCTCCACCACGCCGATGACGCGGCCTCCGCCGATGAGCGGCGCTGCCAGAATGGATTGGGTCGTATGCTTGAGCTGATCATCTAAACCCTTATAAAAACGCTCGTCGGCCGCAGCGTTATTGACGATAGCCGACTGCCGGTGAGTGAAAACCCAGGACGCCACGCCTTTCCCTGCCGGCACCCGCTTGCCAACAAGGTGCTCTTTGGGCGTCGCACCGCGCACAATGGCAAAAATCAATTCGCCGCTGCTCTCGTCCGGGATCAACAGTGAGCCCGCACTGGCGCCGATGGCGCGCATCGAACTATCGAGCACGGACTCGAAAAGCGTGAGGAGTTCGGACTCTTTTCTGGGTGAGTGAAGCGCATCCGTCAGCTCCATCAGGGCGCCGATAAAACTGCGCAGAGCGGCAGCCTCTTCCTCCAGCGCGTCGTTCTCCTTGCGCAATTGGGCGAGCTTGGTGTGCCATTCCCGCGTCGCGTCGAGCGGCTGCTGGTTTTTAGATACGTTTGCCAATTTCCACTTCGCCTGGTGGCTTTGTTAACCGGCACCGCCAGGATTGGGTTCGGTGCGTTTCGGCATCGCTTTCGCTAAGCCCTCATCGCTCAACACCCGCTCTCGCCCTTGCTCTCGATCCGAGGGGAGAGGGGACGCAGCCGCACGCGAAGTCGTTAGCCACTCCGCACAATCTCGTTCATGGTGGCCATTCGGCGTCCCCGCTGCGGGCGGCAATCCTACGCCTTTCGGCTGCTTGGGTTGACCCGTTCAGGCCGCAGATAGAGTGTTCGTGCGCATATCCGCATTCCCGGCCTGGTTGCTGCCCAATGCCTGTCAGCAACGCGGTGACGCGCTTTCGGGCCAAGCCGGGGTTGTCAACAAGGGGTCGGATTTCACCTCTCACACAAATGGTAGACAATACCGGACAACGCCGCGAGCCCGCCAGAGCCCATGCAACGCACCGTTTTCTACGTATCCGACAGCACCGGTATCACCGCCGAGACGCTGGGACACACACTGCTGACGCAATTTGACACCATCGAGTACCGGCAGATCACTCTGCCGTTCGTCGCCGACGTGGATAAAGCCGAGCAGGCCGTGAGGCAGATAAACGGCGCCGCTGAGCGCGACGGGCAGCGGCCCATTGTCTTCAGTACCCTGACCAGCTCCGAACTTTGTGAAGCCATCAACCGCTGCGACGCTCTGGTGCTGGATCTATTCAGCGCATTTATTCGGCCATTGGAGCGAGAGTTCAACCGCGGCTCCAGCCACGTTCGCGGCCGCTCCCACGGACTCGTCGATCGCGCCAGCTACGAAATTCGAATTGAAGCGGTGGACTTTGCCCTCAGTCACGACGATGGCGCCAGCACGCGTCATTACGGCGACGCCGACATCATCCTTATCGGCGTTTCCCGATCGGGTAAGACGCCCACCTGCATTTACCTCGGCATGCGGTTCGGAATTCGCGCGGCTAACTATCCCATTACGGAAGAAGACTTGAACGACGGAAAACTTCCGCGGGTGCTGATGCCCTACCGTGATCGGCTGTTCGGTCTCACTATCGACGCAGAGCGGCTGCGTCAGATCCGCAACGAGCGCCGACCCAACAGCCGCTATGCCTCCATTGCCCAATGCCGCATCGAGGTGCGCGAGGTGGAGTCGCTGTTCCGCGCCAACAACATCAATTACCTTGACACGAGCTCGACTTCGATAGAGGAGATCGCGTCCCGCCTCCTGCAGGGGACGGGACTGAAGCGAAGGTTGTATTAAATTGGTGACGCGTGACGCGTAATGCGTAAAGCGTGATGCGTGACGCGGAGTTGGCAAAAAGCAGACGCTGGACAGCCGACCGGGAGTGAGTTCGAAGTACTCTTCAATCTCCCGTCTACTGTCTACCGTCCACCAAATTCCGACATACGAAATACGACATACGATCGAGCCGCCCATGTCTTCCGACCCCGTTACCGAGGCGGTCAGCCGTTGCCTCGAGGCGCTTCCCGCACAGCAGCAGATCAAGGTCGCCTACAGCGGGGGCATGGACTCGCACGTGTTGCTCCACGCGCTCAGGCAAACGCTTGCTCACGACGGGTGGAAGAGGCTCTCCGCTATCCATGTCAACCACGGCCTACACCCCGATGCGGATCAATGGGCGATTCACTGTGAACACGTCTGCCGCCACCTCCGGGTGGCGCTGGATATTGTCGAAGTCCGGCTGGTTAAGGCCAAGGAAGGGCCGGAAGCCGCCGCCCGGCGGGCGCGTTACGCCGCCTTCGAGCAGCGGCTGCAGGAAGGCGACGCGCTGTTGACGGCGCATCATCTGGACGACCAGGCGGAGACTTTTTTGCTCCAGCTTCTGCGCGGCTCGGGGCCGGCGGGATTGAGCGCCATGCCGGCAGAGGCGGCGCTTGGTTCCGGTCGCCTGCTGCGCCCGCTGCTGGACGTTCCCCGCGACGCGATCCGCGATTACGCCGTAGGTCATGCTCTCGAGTTCATTCAAGACCCCAGCAACCGGGAGCTGCGCTACGACCGCAACTACCTGCGCCACGAGATCATGCCGCGAATTCAACAGCGCTGGCCGGCGGCAGCGCGCACCATTGCCCGCGCCGCCGGACATCAGGCGGCGCTTGCCCGCATTGCGCGGGAACTGGGGGCCAGGGCGCTGAATGAAGCCGAAGGCGAAGTCACCTTGAGCTTAGAGGCGCTGTCTCACCTGACCCCGGATGTCGCACGGCTGGCGCTTCGCGCCTGGCTCGAGGGATGCGGCTTTTCGCCGCCGTCCAAAGTGGTGCTGGACCGCATTCTCGACGAAGTGGTGGCCGCGGCGGCCGACGCAGAGCCGCTGGTGGCCTGGTCCGGGGCGGAGGTGCGCCGGTACCGGGGAATGCTTCACGTGATGCCGCCGCTGCCCCCGGCGGAGCCGGACCGCGTCGTGGCCTGGGACGGACGACGCGCCCTGGCGTTACCCCAGGGGCGACTGAGCGCCTTGCCGGCGAAAGGTCGCGGCCTCAAGGCCGCGCTTTGCGCAGAGACCGAGCTCAAGGTGCGCTTTCGCCGGGGCGGGGAGCGCTGCAGACCGGCGGGTCAGTCTCGCTCGTCCACGCTCAAGGCCTGCTTTCAGCGCCGAGGCGTGCCTCCCTGGGAGCGGGACCGCGTTCCATTGATTTTCATCCGCGGCGAGCTTGCCGCCGTCGCCGGGCACTGGGTGTGCGAGGGATTTCAGTCCGCCGAGAGCGAGGAGGGGCTGCTGCTGCAATGGGCCCCGAACGCCTGAAGTGGTTGGGGCGTTATACTTCAATCGAGCGCGTCAAGCTGTCCAACGCCGCGCGGCTGAACGTTGTTTGTGATCCGCAGTCGAAATATAAGCTTCGCCACCTAGGCGGCCGGCCTCGCGCCGGCGAGCTGTCGTGAGCAATATGCATTTCGATGAGAAGAACATGAATCCGGACATTCGGACCGTGCTGCAAGCAGCGGCGATTCTCGACATCACCGAGTGGGATCTGTTTCATCTCGCCTACCGCCGCTGGCACGGTGAGTCCGCCGATGACGAGCAAATGGAGCCGTTTTTCGTCGCCTACATGTTTGGAAAAATTGTGCCGTTATGGGTGCGCCACTTCTCCCGCTTGGTGGAGAGGCTCGATACCCGCGGCGAGCTGGACGCCAACAAGCTGGGTGTGAAGTACCTGCCGCGAAGCCGGCAAATGGCGTCGCGCGGCATGCGCTACGCGGTCACTATTGGTCTGGTGATGTTCGCGCTGATTGTGTTTGCAGAGTTCGCGGCCCAGCTTCTTCGCCTCAGCGAGAGGTGCATGTTTCCGCCTTGTTATTGATCACGCGTGACGCGAGCGTGTTTCGGGGCGGACTAGACAGGGCTTCATCGTCGCCCTGCCGCATCCGGCAGACGATTGACGGGTTTAAACCGTTCTCAGCGCGACGGTCACTTCGCCAGTGGTCTCGGCGTCCTGCCGCATTCGAAAACGAAATGACATGTCACCGATTTCGATGATATCGCCATCGGCGAGCGTCACCGAGTCGATCTTCTTCTGATTGATGAACACGCCGTTCATGGAATCCAGATCGGTAATGGTGAAGCTGCCGTTGCGCCTGCGGTGGATCTCTGCGTGCTGTCGCGAGACGGAGGTGTCGAGGATGGGGAGATCGTTGTCCGAATGCCGCCCGATGCGATAGGCGGCGCTGGTCACCGCGTGACGCCGGTTGCTGCCGTCTTGTGACTCCAGGAACGCCAGCGAGCGCGCGATCTTGCTTGGACCGGTCCCGGTCAGGTGCCGCTTTCTCAGAGCAAGAAGCAAAAAAAACGCCAGCGCGAGTAGAAGCGATCCCGGCAGGAGCACATACCAGCCCCACACCGTTTCGGGGCTGGGCAGAGCGGGCCCGGTTAAAGCAGCTGCTGTGGAAGACTTTTCCTCTACCTTTGCCGCGCTGGCGCCGCTCGCCGTCCGCGCCGGCAGATCGACTGCCGTGGTCGCTTCCACCAGCCTGGGTACCCTCGATTCCACCACTTTCACCACGGATTCAGCCGCAGCCCCTTGGGGCAGCTCAACCTGCAGGGTGGCCGAAGCGCGTCCGTCGCTGAGAGCAAAGTCGAGCTCGAGCGTCTGTTCGCCGCTCAACCCCAGCTCGGCGGCGGCTTTGAGATCCATCGTCAAACGGCCGCCGCGGTCCAGGGAGGCGAGGGCATCAGGGATGAAATCTTGCCCCAGCTCGAACTCCTGGCCGGTGTCGGTATAAAGGCCGCCGGTCTCTTCCGCCAGCCGCCTGAGGCTTTGCAGCCACACCGAAAGCGGCACCGAGGAAGGGTAGCCGATAGAGAAAACTGTCACTCCGGCGGCGCGCGCGGCCGCCACCACGTCGTAATGAAAATAGGCCCGGTCTTCCGCCAATCCGTCGGACATGATCAGCAGCGCGCGGCGATGCGCCGGCGTGCTGGCGAGCGCGCGGATGGCTTGAAGGGCGTTGCGGTAGAGCTCGGTGGTGGTGCCGGTCGCCGCCAGCTTCGCGGCGCTGGCGCGGATCGCGTCGGGATTCGAGCCGATGGCGGCAAGCAGCGCGAGGTCGCTGTCGAAGGCGGCCAGGCCGATTCGGTGATGGGGCTTGGCGGCATCGAGCAACGCGCTGATGTGCCGATTCATTTTCTCCATCGCCGGACGGCGCCCCGGTTCGCTGGTGTCCACCATTACGAGAATGGCGCTGACGCCTTCGGGCTGCTCGTAGGGCGTCCACCCGGGATCCGGCAGAGCGTGGTCGTTCATGCGCGCGGATACCTGCTCCAGGGCCGCCGAGCGCAGCAGACGATAATCGCATTCCAGGCGAGTCTCGGCCGCCCGTTGACAGCGAAGCTGCACCCCGCTGCCGAGCACGTGCTGGGGCTCCGAGGCGTCCCCGAAGCCGGCGAACGACAGCAACAGCAGCATAAGGGCGAGTCGGGAACAGGGCGCAGTTCGCCCCGGGCGCAAGCTCTGCTCGGCGATAAAGCCGATGCAACGCTGCCTATGTCTACCGAGAACGGTCACCGCATGGGGCAAAACTCAATAGTCCGCGAAGGTTTCGCTCGGGGCTTTGTAAGGCGGAGGTTGAAAGACTCACCTCGGCGCCGGGCGCGGTCCGCGTGCATGAGGAATATCGGCACTCTGGCGCCCTGTCTTGAGCCGAAGGGCCCTGCCCCAGGCGCGCCACTCGGTCGGCCGGCTGCTCAGTGCCCCTCCGGCGGGACGCGGAGGCGATCCAGGCGGAGACGCTCGCGGGTGTCGAAAAGACGTCTGGATGCGCCCCAGATGGCGCCCACGGTGCCGAAAATGGTGCCGACGGCAATCAGGAACAGAATTACGATCTGGTACTTGACGGCCTCCAGCGGTGGGCTGCCGGCCAGGATCTGGCCGGTCATCATCCCCGGTAGGCTCACCACCCCCGCCGCGGCCATGGCGTTGATGGTGGGAATCATGCCGGCGCGCATGCTGTCGGCGCGAATGTCGCTGATGGCCTCGCGCCATGGCTGTCCAAGAATGAGCCGGGCCTCGATGGCTCCGCGCTGGTCGAAGGCCGTCTGGGTCATACGGTCGAGGGCGATGGCGATCCCGGTCATGGTGTTACCGAGCAGCATGCCGAGCAGCGGAATCGCGTACTGGGGCGTGTACCAGGGATTTGGTTCCACGATCGCGGTGAGGGCGACGATGGCGACGGTAAAGGACGACAGAAACATGGCCAGGGTGCCGATCCCGTAGCCCCATACGCCGGTGAGCGGCCGGCGCTGGCGGGCCAGGGTCTCGTAGCCGGCGATGGCGAGCATGACGCCGGCGAACGCCGCCACCCAGAGCAAATCGGCGCGGGCAAAAAGCAGCTTGAGCAAAAGACCCACCAGCAGAAGCTGCACCAGAGCCCGGGCGGATGCGACCAGCAGCCGGCCGGCGGTGGCCAGCCGCAGGGCGTGGGTGAGAGCCGCCGAGAGGCACACCAGCGCCGATGCCAGGGCCAGGTCCCAAGCCGTGAGGGTAATCATTGCCGCTCCAGCTTTCCCTCGCGCATGGAATAGCGTCGGCTCGCCAGTCGCTTCACCTGAGCCTCGTCGTGGCTGACCCAGATGGCTGCGGCGCGGTTGGCTTTTAAGTAGCGCTTCACTTCGGCCTCCACCCGGGCGGCGCTGTCGCCGTCGAGGCTCCCCGTGGGCTCGTCTAAAAGCAGCACTTTAGGCGCGTTCTGCAGCAGCCGGAGCAGCGCCAGCCGCTGGCGCTCGCCGCTGGAAAGCTGGCCCACGGGGCGTTTCAAAATCACCGCATCGAGCTTTAGGCGCTTCAGCGTTTCGCTCTGTGGCGGGGTATCGAAGTGACCCCCGGCGTCTTTGCGCCACCAGTGGCTTTCGGTGGGCAGGAAGCCCACCTGGCGTCGCCAATCCCAAGGTTTGAAGCTCAGGTAATGGCGGCCCTCGAGGCTCACGTCGCCCGAGTGCGCGTCCAGATCCGCGAGCGCGCGAAGCAGCCTCGTCTTGCCCGCGCCCGAGGGCCCGGAGACGAGCGCGATGTCGCCGGCTTCCAGCTCCAGCGCCGCGGCCTCGAGGCCCTCGTGGCGCAGGTTTTCGAGCGTGAGCAGCGGAACGTGGCTTTTCTTCGTAACGTTCACGCCTAAACTGCCGCCGCGATGAGGGGACACTTTGCGGACATGATTGAAAACGCGTTCAGGTGATTAATGGCTCAATTGCGGGGCGGCAGTTTACAACGAGGGCATCGCCGGCGTTCAGGGCGGCCTCAGTGTAGCCGCGGCGGGAATGGATTGAGAGCCAAATTTGACCTTCAATCCACCCCCTTCCTAGAATCCCCCGGTTTTCGTTTCCCCTTTGCTCGGGCATCAGGCATTTGAAACGCGTCGCTTTTCTCACCTTCGGCTGTCGCCTCAATCAGTACGACACCGAAACCCTGCGCACCCTGCTCGAGGGTGATGGCGGTTACCGCACGGTTTCTCCGCGCGACGGGGCGGAGGTGTTCGTGGTCAACACCTGCAGCGTTACCGCCCGCGCCGACGCCACCGCGCGCAAAGCAATCCGCCGCATTCACCGCCAGCACCCGCTGGCCGAGATCGTTGTGACCGGCTGCTACGCCCAGCGCGCGCCGAAGGAACTCGCCGCGCTGGAGGGTGTTTCGGTGGTGGTGGGGGCCAAGGACCGGGCCGACATCGTAGAGCTGGTGTCGTCGCCCAAGAGCGCAGAAACCCGCATCGCCGTGTCGCCGGTGAACCAGGCGGTCAAGTTCCTCGAGGTGCCTATCACCGAGATGATGGAGCGAAGCCGGGCCTACGTGAAAGTGCAGGAAGGCTGCAACGAGTCGTGCAGCTTCTGTATCGTGCCCCAAACCCGCGGCCGCTCCCGCAGCCGCGCGCCGCAACGGGTTCTGGATCAGGTGCGCGGGATGGTGCAAAGCGGCTACGTGGAAATCGTGCTCACCGGCGTGCACGTGGGCGATTACGGTCTGGATTTGACCGACGGCCGGCGCATGCTCGCAGGGCTAATCGCGGAAATTCTCACCGTGCCCGGTCTGGAGCGCTTTCGCTTGAGCTCCATCGAGCCGGCGTCGGTGAGCGACGAGATCATCGAGCTCATGGCGGGCGAGGAAAAATTCGCCCGTCATTTCCACATTCCCTTACAAAGCGGCAGCAACGCCGTGCTGGAGCGGATGAAGCGCCGCTACAGGGTGGAGTATTTTGCCGATTTGATTGCCAACATCGCCCAGCGTGTCCCCGGATGCGGCATCGGCAGCGATGTCATATGCGGTTTTCCCGGCGAAACGGAAGCGGATTTTCAGGCCACATTCGACCGCTTGGTGGAGCTACCCATTACTTATCTTCACCCGTTCAGTTACTCCGCGCGCCCGGGCTCCGAGGCGGAAGCCTTCGCCGACCAGTTGCCTGCCGAGGTGAAGAAACGCCGCGTCCAGTCGTTGAAAAGACTGGCCCGGGACAAGAACCGGGCCTTCCGAGACTCCCACCTCGGAGAAACGCTTCAAGTGCTGTTCGAAGGCGCAGGCACGGACAACGGCAGCGGCGCCTCGGGCCTGAGCGACAACTACTTGCGGGTGGAAGCGGAAGGTGAGGCCTCGAACCGCGTCGAAACGGTTCGCATCACCGGCGCCAGCGAAGACGGCCTCCAAGCCGAGCGCCTCGAAAGGCTGGCGAGCGCCTGAATTTCGATCGCGCGCGCATCCGCTAACGCTTAAACCCCTGGATGCACTCCAGAAGAGTTCCGGTAATGACTTCTGAGCGCCAGCCGAGAAACTCGGGCGGCACCGGATCCCGACTGTGTTCAACTGAGGCCAGCAGCAATGACTCCAGGGCTCGCCGGTTGGCAAGCAGTTCCGGCGCCAGATTCAACCTCGCGGCTTCCTCTTTGACCCGGCGTTTGAGCTGTTTCATGGTGCCGGCATAAGGGCGCAGGTCCGTCGGCGTATCCGCCTCGCTGATTTTGCTTTCGGCGGCTGAATCAACCCGGCTCAAAATGGCGTTGGCGTAGCGCGACGCCGCGCGATCGGATATTCCGTCGAGGGCGCGCAGTGCTTCCACGCTCTGCGGGCGTGAAGTCGCGATTTCCACCAGAACGCTGTCCGCGAGCACGTGGCGGCGGGGTCGGTCCCGGGTCATCGCCTCGCGCTCGCGCCACTCGGCCAGTGCGCGCAGCAGGGCGTGGTCCTCGGGATTGAGTCGCTGCCGGTCCTTGACCTTGAGATAGGCGAGTTCGGGCCTTCTGTCCCGCTCCCGGGCGCGGCGCACGTATTTCTCTTCCTCTTCAAGCCAATCGCGCCGCCCAAGGTGCTCGAGATCCGCGTCGAGCTTTTCGTACATGGGCAACAGATAACTGGCGTCCAGTGCGGCGTAGCGAAGCTGGGCCGCAGAAAGCGGCCGCTTGAGCCAGTCGGATCGGGTTTCGCCCTTGTCCAGGAAGATACCCAGCATCGCTTCCACCAGACTGCGATAGCCGAGAGAGTAACCGTGGCCGCTGAAAGCGCCGGCGAGCTGGGTGTCGAAGACCGCATCCGGCTCGCATCCGACGGCGATGGCGAGCACCTCCAGGTCCTCGCTGAATGCGTGCATCACCTTAAGCGGCGCACTTGCGGCAAGAATCTCGGCAAGCGGGGTTAAACTTTCGAGCGCCGTCACGTCGATAAGGACCACGCCCGCGGCGTCCGCCACCTGGATCAGCGCCGGCCGGGGAAAGAAGGTGCGCTCGCGCACGAACTCGGTGTCGATGCCAATAGCTTGCGCTTGCCGCCAGCGCACGCAAATCCGGCGCAGCTCGGAATCGCTTTGAATGAGCGTTGGCGGCGACATTTTGCGCGGTGTGTTCAAGAGTTTGATGGCCACTGATTCGTGATTAGGAGATCTCGTGACGCGACACGAGGCTTGATGGAGCCGCGGAGCTGATAACGCTCTGACGCATCACGCATCACGCATCACGCGTTACCCAAATAAAAAAAACCCGCCACACGCCGGTACAGGGTGCACCGGAATATGGCGGGCTAGTGCCGAACTCCCTTTCGGCGCCCGTCACGGCCTCCACATGAAGCGGATAAGCCCGGTCAAACACGAGGCAGCCCGAAGGCGTCCTCGTTACCCAATCACTGTCCTCGAATCGATACCACAATCGCCGCCGCTACGGCGCTTGAAAAATAGACCTAGGTAAACGCTCAGCCGCATTTCGACTCTCCGCAGCTCAAGCAGGTCATGCAGTTGTCCATTTGCACCACCGCCTTGGTGCGGCACTTGCCGCACATCTGCGCCCCTTCCGGGAACTCGCATTCGTCGGCGGGCGCGAGCCCATTGGCGTTCTCGTACTCGGCGCGCTTCTCGGCGATAAAGGTCTTTTGACCATCGTCTAAGTCGTCCTTCAAAAGGCCGATGCTGCGCATGTGGCACTCGATGGCGTCGCCGATCTCGGCCACCAGGGACGGCATGTATTTACCCCCCTTCTTGAAATAGCCGCCGCGAGGGTCGAATACCGAGCGCAGCTCTTCCACCAGAAAGGTAACGTCACCGCCCTTGCGGAATACTGCGGAAATGATGCGCGTCAGCGCCACGATCCACTGAAAGTGTTCCATGTTCTTCGAGTTGATGAACACTTCGAAGGGTCGGCGCTGTTCGTGTTCGGTACCTGGATTCAAGATCACATCGTTGATTGTGACGTAAAGCGCGTGCTCCGAGAGCGGTGTTTTCACTTTGTAGGTGGACCCGAGCAGCATGTCCGGCCGTTCGAGCCGCTCGTGCATCTGGATCACTTCGGCCGTCTTGCGCGGTGCAGCTTCCGCCGTCGCCGTGGTCTCGGCCGGCTGATCGCGGACTACCTCGTAGCCCACGATTTTCTTGTCAATCTTGATCGCCATGACTTCTTGCCTCGTATTCCGGTTCGGCCACCCTCTCGGGCACAGGTACGCCATTCACGCGACAGGCCGCCGCTAACGTGAGCCGTTACCTCCGCTCCGACGCCTGATTTCTCGGTGTTTCGGCAGACGCGCTCATCACGCACCTGTGCCCGAGAGGGCGGCGACCGGTTGTTTATTCAAAATTTTCCGTAATAACCCTCTTTAATCGCGTCGAACAGATTCGCCGCGGTATGTACTTCACCGTCGTACTCGATTTCCTCGTTGCCCTTGACGGTCACCTCGGTGCCATCATCGAG
Source organism: uncultured Gammaproteobacteria bacterium (assembly GCA_947258715.1). Taxonomy (GTDB): domain Bacteria; phylum Pseudomonadota; class Gammaproteobacteria; order HK1; family HK1; genus CAMYJH01. The sequence continues at coordinate 104,695 of CAMYJH010000002.1, read as the reverse complement.
CGTAAAGGCGTAGACCGTATTCTCCAGATCCTTCTCCTTCACCAGTACGCCCTGGAACGCTTCCGGGTTGAAGCGGAAGGTGGTGCAGCCCTTGAGGCCGTTCTCGTAGGCGTACATGTAAATGTCCTTGAACTCGTCGTAGGGATAGTCCTGGGGCACGTTGGCCGTCTTGGAGATGGACGAATCAATCCACTTTTGCGCAGCCGCCTGCACGTCTACGTGCGCCTTGGGCGTCACGTCATCGGTGGTAATGAAATACTCCGGCAGCTGGTGCGCCGGATCCGGGGTACCCGGGAGTGCTTCCGGGTCGATGAGGTGCTTGTAGGCGAGCAGCTCGAAGGAATAAACGTCCACCTTTTCCTTGGTCTTCTTTCCTTCGCGAATGACGTTGCGCGCGTAGTGGTGGGCAAAGCTCGGCTCGATGCCGTTGCTGGCGTTGTTGGCGAGCGAGAGCGAAATCGTGCCCGTGGGCGCGATGGAGGTGTGGTGGGTGAATCGCGCGCCCTGGTTGGCGAGCGCGTCCACCAGTTCCGGCTCCACTTCGGCCAGACGCTGCATGAAGCGGCTGTACTTCGCGTGCAGCACCTTGCCCGCCACCTTGTCGCCTGCCTTTATTCCGTCCGCTTTCATCTTCGGCCGCAGGCGCAGCATCTCCTCCGTGACCTCGAAATTCCGCTCCAGAACCGGTGCTGGGCCCTTCTCCAGGCTCAGCTCCAGGCCCGCGCGCCAGCCGGTCACCGCCATCTCTCGAGAAACCCGCTCGGTGAACTCCAGGGACTCTTGCGAGCCGTATTTCATGCACAACATGGTCAAGGTGGAGCCCAATCCCAGGTAACCCATGCCGTGACGCCGCTTGTCGAGAATTTCTTCGCGCTGGGGACCCAAGGGCAGGCCGTTGATTTCCACCACGTTGTCCAGCATGCGGGTGAACACCGCCACCGTCTCGTTGAACGCCTCCCAGTCGAAGCGCGCCCGGTCGGTGAAGGGATCGAGCACGAACTTGGTCAGGTTCACTGAGCCCAGAAGGCACGAGCCGTAGGGCGGAAGCGGCTGCTCGCCGCAGGGGTTGGTGGCGCGGATGTTCTCGCAGAACCAGTTGTTGTTCATCTCGTTGACTTCGTCGATGAGGATGAACCCAGGCTCGGCGTAGTCATAAGTGGACGCCATGATCACGTCCCACAGGCGCCGTGCGCGAATGGTCCTGTAGATCTTGCACCCGACCTTGCCGTCATCGCGGCAGACGTAGCCGTCCGGTGCCGGCCAGTGACGCCAGACGATGGTGTCCGGGTCGTCGAGCGAGAGCGCTTCCTCGTCCACCTCGCGCTGGGTTACCGGAAACGCGAGCTGCCACTCGTCGTCCGCGCGCACCGCTTCCATGAACTCGCGGCTGATGAGCAAGGAGAGATTGAACTGGCGCAACCGGGCATTCTCACGCTTGGCGCGAATGAAATCCATGACGTCGGGATGGCCGACGTCGAAAGTGGCCATCTGGGCGCCGCGCCGTCCGCCCGCGGACGACACGGTGAAACACATCTTGTCGTAGATGTCCATGAACGACAGCGGTCCCGAGGTGTAGGCGCCGGCGCCGGAGACATACGCGCCCTTGGGCCTTAAGGTCGAGAACTCGTAGCCGATGCCGCAGCCGGCCTTGAGCGTGAGTCCCGCCTCGTGAACCTTGCACAGGATGTCGTCCATGGAATCGCGCACGGTGCCGGACACGGTGCAGTTGATGGTGGAAGTCGCCGGCTTGTGCTCTTGCGCACCCGCGTTGGAGATCACGCGCCCCGCGGGCACGGCACCGTTGCGCAGTGCCCAGAGAAAACGCTGGTACCAGCGGTCCTGTTTCTCCCAGGTGCTTTCGACGTCGGCGAGCGCGCGCGCGACGCGTTTGAAAGTGTCATCGATGCTGTCATCGATGACGCTGCCGTCTTTTTGCGTCAGGCGATACTTCTTCTCCCATATATCTGTGGACGCAGCCTGAAGCGGAATCTCGCCCGGATCTGCGGGCGCGAGTTCTTTGGTAAATTTTTGATGGGCGACTTTCATGCTGCTGTTCTGTCCCCGCGCTTTTAGCCCCCGGTCAGGCCCGCCGATCCTGGCAAGCTCTTATTACCGTCGTTGAACCAAACGAAGGCAGCCGGATCAAACGACACGGCCGGGTGCATAAACACCACGCCGCGTCCCGTGCCTGGGATTGCGAATCCGACCTCGGGAGCGCTGCCTCGACTGGATTGGCCTCGCCGGGCGGCAGGAATATTTCCCGCCGATAAAAAACACCGACTCGCCGAACCACGGCAGCATCCCCCTGACTTCCTCCCCTCGTCGTTATATGAAGGTAAGCAACCTTCTTGGCGCGATTGGACGCGCCGGAAATCAGTCTACACCACTAGGGAATGTAGTCAAGCATTCCGCTAAACTCAACATATTGTGTTTTAGAGGTGAGCAATCGGCTTATAAGCTGTGGATAAGTTATGCATAAATAAACTTTGTTCCCAGCAATGCCAGAAAACGACCAAAGCGTGCTCGTCACAGAAAAGGAAAAATTGTTTTTACGTCTTCGATCAGAGCTGTGGATAAATGCGCGTCAGCCGCGATCGAGCACGATCAGCGCCGCCAGTGCGGGCACCAGATGGGTAGGTCCGTCCCGCCGGGTGCGGGTCAAGCCCCGAAGCAGCGCCTCGGAAGCGTTGGCAAAAACGCCGCGGATGCGGGTATCCACCGGCACCGTGACTTCGGTCACTCCACGCTCAAAGGCCGCGCGGCACGCGGCCGCGTCCCTGGAGTTCCAGCCGCGGCAGGCCAGCGGCCGCACCGGGTAGACCAGACAGGTGGCGTCTTCAAGCAACGGGCAGCTCGGGTTCTTCGCCGGCGGGCGCTGCGGCGACAAGGGATAAGCCGTGGCCGCCTCGCGAATGCGGCGTTTCAATTCGCGGAACGCTTCCGCGCTCAGATTTTCGCGCGCGAACTCGAGCGCTCGGGATGCCTCCGCACGGGAGGTTTCCACCGGCAGATGGCAGCAGTAATCGCAGCCGCGCTGGCAGTCCAGGGACAGTGCTCGCTGCGGCCCGCCGGCCCGTTCGAAGGCCTGCTCGGCGTAGGCGCAAGCGAGCTCGGCCAGCTCGATTAACGGGAGATCGTCGTCGCCGTTATCGCTTGCCTGCTCCTCCGCGGCGGCGGAGGCGAGCCAATCGAGAAAACGCGCGGCCTGACCGGCGCGCCCGGTGTCCTCACTCATGATGGATTCGGTTTCGTCCGACGCACAATGCCGACATCAGCTATAGCTTAGGCCAGGAGCTCGCTTCTGCACCCGGGTCAGCAGCCGGAAAACAGTGCCAAGCACCATTTTTTTATTCGCAGTCTCCGCCGCCCGCTATCAAAGATGTGCAGCGCGCTTTGCGCGCGGCTTGGGTTTCGTAACTGGACTCCCGCTCCCGGCTTTGGCGAAGACAAGCTTTGCGGGAATGACGGGGTCATCTTGTGGAGTGCGTCGTGGCAGCAAGCCGCCTTGCCGCTGTTGATTAAAGATATTCGCGGGCAGACGACGACAGCATTAAGATGGCGCCATGGTTTTGAGCCGCAAACGGTTTTTGAGGTTTTGAATATCACTATGCGCGCGCCGCGAATATTCAAAGCCGCCGGGTTTGTGCTGCTCTGGGGGCTCACGCTGGCACTGGTTCTGATCTGGGATCAAAATACTTTCAGTATCGTCGCCTCGGCGCTCGGCGTTGCCGCCACCGTGCTCGTTGCCTCCAATTTGAAGTGGTGGCGCGCCGTCGCGGCCGTCGCCTCGGCGTTGTTCTTGGTCAACTGGGCGCTTGCCTTTGCCTTCACGCAAAGCGCATCGCCGCTGCTGGAGACGTACTGGTCTGTGCTCCGGGCGGCAATGCGCAGCAGCAATATCATGGACGCCGCAGTGGTGCTCGCCTACGAGGCGGCGCTGCCGCTGCTGCATCTCATTACCAGTGTTTCGCTCAGTGCCAGCCTCCTTAGAAGCAGACCGGTCGACTGACGCTGCGCATCGCGTACCCTGGATCAGGAGCCGCGTCACGGCTTAGCAACATGGCGCTTTATCACCCCGACATCTACGACGCGTCTCGCCCGGTGCCGAGCTATTGGGAGCAGAATGCGCCGCTTCCTCAACATCGATTCCAGCCGCTTCAAAACGAGCAGCGCTGCGAAGTCGCAATTATTGGCGGCGGCTATACCGGTCTCTCCGCCGCGCTGCATCTTGCCAGGGATTACGGCATCGAAGCCCGGGTTCTGGAAGCGGGTCATATCGGCTGGGGGGCATCGGGGCGAAACGGTGGTTTTTGTTGTATGCCGGCCACCAAGCTGAGCATTGCCGAGCTCATCCGCCGCTACGGTGTCGAAGAGACTCAACACTTCTACCGCGCCCAGCGGGAAGCCATCGAGCTGGTTGAGCGCCTGTCGGAAGAGGAGGATATCGACTACGAGAAGTGCGGTGACGGGATCCTGGAGGTCGCCCACAAAGCCTCGCGCATGCGGGCGCTCGGCGAAGATCAGGGCGCATTGAAGAAACTCTTCGGCATTGAAAGCGATCTGATCGAGAAGAAAGCGTTGCAGGCAAGCTACTTCGATTGCGCCGAGCTCGAAGGCGGGCTCAAGGTGCACCTGGGCTTCGGCCTGAACCCGATCAAGTTCGTCGCCGGTCTCGCCCAGGCAGCTGCGCGAAGGGGCGCCGTCATCCACGGCAAGTCAGCGGTCAGCGGCTGGGAGAAAGTAAACGGACTGCACCGGCTGATAACCCCCCAAGGCACGCTCTGCGCTGATCGCGTCATCGTCGCGGTTAATGGGTTCATCCGCGAGCAACTCAATCCAACCCTCGACGCCGCGGCGCTTCCGGCGATTTCCAATATCATCGTCACCAGGGCGTTGAGCGAAGACGAGCTAAAGGCCCACGCCTGGCAGAACACCTCGCCGGCGGTCACCACCAAGGCGCTGCACAACTACTTTCGCCTGCTGCCAGACAAACGTTTCCTGATTGGCGGCCGCGGCGACTACCGCGGCAGCGACGAGAGCGGGAAGATCATGCGTTCGAAACTCGAGGCACGGTTCCGACAGCTCTTTCCTCACTGGCAGGAGGTGCCGGTGACCCACTTCTGGCGCGGCCTGGTCTGCGTAACCCGAAGCCTTTTGCCCCGTATCGGTCGCCTGGAAGACGACCCCAGCGTCTGGTACGGCTTCGGCTATCACGGCAACGGCGTCTGCAACGCACCCTGGGCTGGTAAGATGATCGCGACCAATCTCGCCGGCGCGAACCGCGACCTGGCGGGCATTCCGAAGGTTATGCGTGGGCTCTCGTCCAGCTTCGTGTTTCCCGGCCTTCGGCTGTGGATGCTGCGTGCGGCCTACGCCTATTACCGGGTCAAGGACGCCGTCTAGATCACCGCGGCGGGGGCGCGCGTTCTACACTTAACCAGTCATGGGTAACAGCTAACAATTTATGGTGACGCGTAACGCGTGACGCGTAATGCGTAATGGGAAAATGAACAAAGCCCGCCGTAGGAGCGAGCTTGCTCGCGATTCCTCAGATCAGGCGGCTCGGTAACTTCTATCCCGGATAGATCATGCACAACAAGAAACCCACGACTCAAAAGGCTCGTCTCAAAGAGCTCGAGACATACCTTGAAAGCTATCCGCAGACGGAGTACATCGACGCCCTGTTCGTCGACATGTCCGGCGTCATCCGCGGCAAGCGTTACTTGCGCGACGACATCGACAAGCTGTTCAGAAACGGGCTGCAGATCCCGCTCTCGGTACATTTTCTGGACGTCACCGGGGACTGTCTCGATCCCTGCGGCATGGGCTTTAGCGACGGTGATCCCGACGGCACTGCGCTGCCCGTTGAGGGCACCCTGGTTCCGGTGGGCTGGTCGCAAGGCCGCGGCGGACAGGTGCTGATGACGATGCTGGATCAGGCCGGTGCCGTTGCCTGGACCGACCCCCGCAACGTGGCCGCGAAAGCGCTCGCCAGGCTGGACGAGCTCGAGCTGTCGCCGGTGATTTCCTTCGAGCTCGAATTTTATCTCATCGACAAAGTGCGCGACTCCAGAGATCGCCCGCAGCCGCCCATCTCCCCCGCCACCGGCCGGCGCGATCTCTCGACCCAGGTATACGGCATGACCGAGCTGGACGCTTTCGCCCCGTTTCTGCACGCGGTGGAAAAAGAATGCCGCAGCCAGAAGGTGCCGGCTTCCGTCGCCACCAAGGAGTACGCCCCGGGGCAGTTCGAGATCAACCTGCGCCACGTACCCGATCCCCTGACGGCCGCGGATCATTGCGCGCTGCTGCGCTATATCGTCAAGAACGTGGCCCAGGATTACGGCGTGGAAGCGACTTTCATGTCCAAGCCCTATATCGATCGCGTCGGGTCGGGGATGCACGTGCACTTGAGCCTGCTCGACTCGCAGGGCAACAACGTGTTCGAGAGCGAAAGCGAGCTAGGGTCGGAAAAGCTGCGCCACGCCGTCGGCGGCCTGATGCGGAGCATGAACGACGCCATGGCTATTTACGCGCCCAACGTCAACGCCTTCCGCCGCTATCTTCCCAACCGCTTCGTGCCGGTGACGCCGAGCTGGGGGCCCAACAATCGTTCGGTGGCATTTCGCATTCCCGCCGGCGAAGCCGAGAACCGGCGCTTCGAGCACCGGGTGGCGGGCGCAGACGCCAATCCCTACCTGGTGCTCGCCGCCATCGTGGCCGCAATACACCACGGGCTGGTGAACCAGATCGATGCCGGTCCGCCGGCGGAAGGAAACGCCGGCGAGTATTCCGACCCGGGCCTGCCACTCACCTGGCGCGATGCCATAATCCGCTTGAACGATTCGGCGCTCATGAACGAATATCTGGGCACGCCCTACGTTCAGCTCTACTGCGAGTCCAAGCTCAAAGAGCTGACGAAATACTACGACTTCATTTCGCTTCGCGAGTACGAGTGGTATCTGTGAGGGTGACGCTCGATGGGTGATGCATAACGCCAACCATGTTTCGAATGTCCTAGAAAGTGATTGGTGATTAGTGATTCGTGATTCGTAGCGTGAGAGTCATTGAGTCACCTGATGCGGCGTATTCGCTTCTAATCACTATTCACTAATCACCAGTCACATCTTACATGTCACCTTTTACATGGTTCTTGTCACTAGCGGTGAAGCTTCGCCCTCTATCAGCCCTTCAAATCAGCCCCTCATCGTTCCGAAGCCCCAGCCATGAAAAGCCCCACCTCCGTCGCCGCCCTCACCGAGCTCGGGCGGGTGCGCCTGTCGAAGCACTTCTTCATGCGCGAGATGCTCTACAGCGAGGTGGGCAATCATTATGGCGTGCCCAACGTGCCCGAAGATTCGGCACTTGCGGTCAAGGCCGGATCAATGCTGTGCGAAATGCTGCTCGAGCCTCTGTACCAGTCCTTCGGCGGCATCGTGGTGCGAAGCGCCTATCGCTCGCCCACGCTGAACGACTTCTGCCACCGCAAGTTCGTGGCGGGGGAGAGCGCCTGTTACTGCTCCGACAACGTCTACTCGGCGGCGCGCCACATCTGGGACCGGCGAGACGATAAGGGCCTCATGGGCGCCACCGCCTCGGTGCTGATTCCGGCCTACCTGGAGCTTTACCAGAAATCCGGCGACTGCGAACCGCTGGCCTGGTGGTTCCGCGACCACCTGCCCGACTACGCGGAAGTCACCTTTTTTCCCTGGCAGTGCGTATTCAACATTCGCTGGTACGAAGGGGATGCCGAGCAGGCCATCTACGAAGACGCGGGCCCGAACATGGGCGAAGACCGGTTGATCACCAAAAAAGGCATGCCCAATTTCGATCGCGACCACCGGGACCGCTACCGGGTGCTCGACGACATCGCCCGGGCTTGATCCGGCGGCCGGCGGAGATCCAGGTTTTTCGGTTAAACCTTCTGATTCTTATGCAGAAGGCGTCCGCGCCGAGACACCGGTCGGTATTTTTCCCCGCCGGTGTCGCGGCAAATCAATTTTATCTCTCAAAATCAGATCCTTATATGGGTTTTCGGAGTATTTGTGGGGGAAGAGAATTCCTCGATGCGTGAAAAAGTCCCAGAACTAAACACATATCTGTGACTTTCATCACGGCGGCCCGATGGCCCATGGGGCAACCTGGGCCGCGTGTGGTCGTGCAGGACCGCACGTAATAAGAGTAACTACTCCCCTAAACCTCGTTCGCCCGGCGTTCTCCCCCCGCCGGGCGTCTTTTTTCGCCCGGCATCCGGTGCTCGGGGCGCGCCCGACGTGTCCCGTAGGTTATGGGTTCTGTGGCCACGGCACGTGGAGCATAAAGTCAAGACGCGTCGTCTTCCGCAGCAACAGCCCGCTTTCTGGGGAAGCCTCTTAAGCGGTTTAAACTTCGCGCCCGAGCCTGGCCCGCGCTCCAACCGGAGGTTCCTAAAGCGGCTGCGCTCAGCGACGGGTGCAAACGATTGCCGGGTCGCAATTGCCGCGGGCGACGGCGCATGGCGCAGACGCGGGTGGAAGAGTCCAAAGACGAAGCCAATCGATTCGCTTCTCACCCAAGTGCGCTTCAAAGATCCCATCGACCTCCGGCAGAGGACGCTTTCGATTGGATACACAAGCGAATTTGTGACTGTGGGCACAGCAAAGTTTGGTTGCAACGTCTATGTTTTGTTCAACCAAATACAACGACGCCTGGAAGCGGACAAAAGATGAAACCAAAGCAAGGACAGCAGGCGCGACCGGAACTCCCTTCCGGAAGCGACGAAGACGCCCCCTCATCAAAAGATATCTACGTCTACCTCGTGATCATCTTGGGCGCGCTGCTGGTCACGGCGATGGCCTGAATCAGACCGAAGTCGCGGAAGGCATAAGAAAACGCCCGCTCGAGCCGGGCGTTTTTTGTTTCTCCGGCACCGAGTATGCGGTCACTTCTCCCGCAGCACGCGCTTTGCGTCAGCCGCGGACCCTTTTGAGCTGCGTCCACACGAGATGGGCCCCCCACACGAACGAAAGCACCATCAGCGCCTCGCCGGCAAATTCCACCGCGCTGGCGATCTGCTGGTCGTAGCGCAACCAGCCTTCCCGCCCGAGAATGTTGGCCCAGTCGTGGAAGGTCGGCGAGTCCCGCCCGGTGATCCCGCCGAGCAGCATCAGCTGCTTGGCTCTGGCGTCGGCGATATAGGGGGCCAGATCGATGGCGCTTTGTCCCAGCCACCACAGGCCGATAGAGGCGCCGAAGGGATTGTTGAAGCGAAGCAAAAAGGCGAGACACACAATCAGCGGCATCAGCAGCTGGCCGATGGAGCCGCCCAGCACCCCCATGAATTCTCCGAAGAGGGAGAAGATCAGGTGCCCGGCCTCGTGAAACACCAGGTTCACCCGGCTCATGATGATGTCCGAGCTTTCGGGCACGCCGTTGGAGAGGGTGGCGTAATCGGCGAGGATGAATTTCAATCCCCAGACCACCGCAGCGCACAGCACCAGCAGCCGCCCGTACACCGTGATGGCGTCGATATCCGGGTCGGCGTGGAACAGCTTGCCTTTGAGCCAGGCCCAGGCGCCTTTGCGCACCACGTTGAAGCGCGCCGTGTTGCTCGGTGCGGAATCCACCGGCGGCAGCGGTTTAAGCTGCATTTTCAGCCACTTGGAAAATACAATCCCGCACTCGGGACACTGGTCCTCGGGCGCGGTATCGCTCTCCTTACGTTTGTAGCCGCATTTGGGGCAGGTTTTATACATGCAGGGCCGATCCGGGCAACTGGATTCTTGCGCTCTTGATGGCGCTCATCGCCATACTCTAAACGCGGAGCATACCAATTCGAAAACCTTTGCTCTGTGCATCGGCGATGTTTTTTGCCAGGCCAATGGACGCGCGCGGCTGGGCAACACCGTTGGTGCCGGAATTCCCGGCGCCATCAGGAATTAAACGAAAACGGTCGCGCGGCTGAAAAGCGCTGAAAGAACTTCGCCGGGCGCTGTTTATTGGCCCACGCCGCGGCCCCCGCCACGGACCAGCGTGCAAGCAGTCTTCACCCGGCCGCGGCGGATGGTCGATAGGCTCCATTTCGATTTTTAGAACCGGCTTGTAATTGCTTCGGATGGAGCGTTGAATCTAACTTTCGTCGGCGGCTCCTACCCGGCCAGCCGAGCGGGGGATCCGACCAAAAGATCAAAGCCGGACCCTGTGCCACGGCAATCACCACCAGTGGCCCAAGTTCACACCCAGCGGCACAGAGAGGGGATCGGGAGCCGCATCAGCCGCCTGTCTCGAGGCCAAAAGCGAATTGGTCGGAGTCGATTTTCGAAGCCCAGGAGAAAAACAACAGCCGGGCGCGCCAGACGGAAGTCGACTCCGACCCTTTTCTCATCGCAACGACGTAAATTGAGCGCTCCAAGGGAGGAGCAGGGCATTTACACCGCTTTGACCCCGTTGTCGAAGCGCGCGCAAGGCCTGAAACACCGCCTCGATTGGTCGAAAGTAAAGGCCCCCGAAAATTTTGCCGCTGAGGTGCGGATGATCCTAGAAGCAGCGTGAATTTTCCGCAGCCCGAAAAATCCAGCTGTTGATCGGAGAATCCCGTACCCCGATTGCGGTGCCGCCGGCCTGCAAACAGAGGCTGGTTGGCAACCCGGAAATGAAACGATTGAAAACGCGGAAAATAATCGGGCCGAAATAGGAACTCGATACTTTAGGAACAGTATGCAGAATTCAACAAAAACAGCTTAAAACAGACCCAGATTCCAAAAAAACGCCGTACTTGAAACGTTTTCTGGGAAAGTAAAACAATTTGAGACGAAGGAAACGAATCCGTGTGTTTTTCAATTTCCACCTATCGGAATTTCAGCACATGAATCTGATTACTTAATCGCGTGAGCCATGATCTGCAGGCATGCATCATGCGTACCGGTCGACGCATGCTTTCTTCCGAGCCTGACGCAACGCTCAGACCACGCAAGACAGCTGAAAGGCTTCCCGGGATCCATTGGCGGGTTTGAGGTATAGGGAGAACAACGCCCATCATCACCACAATGGGCTAGCCTTGAGGCCGGCTTGACGGATCGAGGACCGAGTCCCGGACTCGAATTTAGCCGTGAAACCTCGCCGATGGGGACGGTTCGAGGTCGTCTAGGTAGAAAATTCCCTTCCCGGCGGGGCAATTCATCGATGCGGTGCGAGCGCCACCGAGACCGTCGCAGGCAAAATCAACCTTTCCGCAACCAAGCAGGCGCGTTTGGAAGTGGTCGTAATTACACTCTTTCGGAGGAGACCGGGCGATTCGCAAAACGCGCGCGCTTTCCGGCTTTCGGTCGATAGCCAATTCGAGCCGATGGAATTGAGCCAGCAGGAATCAGCCTGATGCGAAGACGAGGTCCCCGTAGCCCCAAACCAGCGTTCCCGCCACCACCGCCCAGAACGACAAGCGTCCGCACAAGTTCCGCATTCGTGTCGATCCGGTGGTTCCCGCGCACTGGGTCGTTGGCAATGCTGCAGATATTCCGAGCCGGTGGATCGCATACCGATACTGCACAATTGCTGCGCATAGAACCAGAAGGGATCCGGATCGGGAGAACCAAGTGGGCTCGCCGCTCCACGAGCTCGCCGCGTAAGAGATGAAGACGACGAACGCCCCGATCGAAAGCAAAAGAACGTCTAGGAGAATCGAACTTTCGTTTCCGTCGAAATGCGATACGGATGAGCGCCGGTGCATCCGTACAGGGTCGGCCGTGCTCTTCATGCAGAGATGATCATCGCTTCGTTTGCTCTTGGGACACCTGCTGCCGAAGGGATGTCGGCTGAGCTCGCACGCCTAGCCTGAAACGTGACGGTTGTCACAATCAAGAGAGGATCTGGCTTTGGCCGAAGATTTTAAGCAGATCCAGCGCGGCCGAATCCGCGTCGAGTTTTTGTATCGTCAAAGCCGATAGCATGGATGATGCCATCGAGATGGCCGAGGGGCGCCGGCACCTCGAGCACGGCACAATCGCGGTGGCGAAAGCGACGGAAATGTAGTCGACCACGGCGTGACATGGCATCATTCGATCGAACTCGAAGTCCGGACATCAAGTGGGGATCGATCCTGGTTGCCAAAAGCGTTCACGCTTATGGAGGAGAATCATGGCTAAATTACTCAAGCTTGCTCAATCCCGTCGCGACGCAAAAATAAAATCAGCGGCGCTCGTCAGCACAGGACTGGTATGCGGTTTTCTGATCAGCTACGGCTGGGCGGCGATGGTGGCGCCCACCGAGCACAAGGGTCTCAAGGTGGAGAAACTGGGTTATGTCCCGGAAGAGTCGATGGCCGCGCAGGTGGGGCTTAAGGGCCACATACTGCTTCTGCGCAGAATCACGATCAATCCCGGCGGCCAGATCGCAAAGCACAGCGCCGCGAAGACGCCCGGCGTGGTCTACGTGGAAAGCGGCACCTGGACCGAAGGGCGCGACAGCGGCGAGACCGAGCACTCGGCGGGCGATACCTTTGTCGAGGACAAGGATACCGTTCACTGGTTCTTCAATCGCGGCAGCCAGCCGGCCGCGGCCTATGTGTGCGATATCAAACCCGCGGCATGATTAGCCGGACCACGCTCCGCCTCTTCGTTCCATCGCCCACCGGCCAAGACACGGGCGGGGATTCAGTTGCGGAAGCCGTACTACAGCACCCAGTAATTCGGGTTCAAATCCGCCAGCGGTTGGCGCAGCTTCGCCAGCTCTTCTTCCGGCCCATGGATCTGCAGATCCGTGAGCTCCATTATCCCTGATTGCAGCACCTCGTGTAGCAGCGCGCCTATGTTGTTGATGTGGGCTAGAGCCCCATCGCCGTTGGCGTAGCCTTCGCGGCAATGTATCTTGTCGTCGCAAAAAACCGCGCGCCCGGTACTCTCAGCCCCCAGCGCCCGCACGGGAATTCTCGCACTGGGCCACGATGGGTCGCTCGCAGCGTCCGTAGCAGCGCACGCGTCCCTTGCTGTCTATAGCCACCGCGCCACCGACTACCGAGGAACAGAAAATCTGGCCGCGGGAGTTTTTGGCGCACTGACCCTTACCACACACAGCGGCCCCATCCCGCGTTCTCTCGACTCCGCCTTCGTAGTAGCGAGAACACCAGACGGTGCCGTTGCGGTCGTGCATGCAGCGTCCCGCGCCGCAATAGACCTCACCATAGGCGTCCCTGGCACAGTCGGCGGCTGCGGTGGGGGCCAGCAAACACAGTATCGTCAACAGCCCGGCGCCCTGGCGGACAAGTCGGACAGTCCGCGCGTTGACGGTCATGGTTTCGCCCTCCGATGGGACGGCTAGAGGTTCATTTCCAGCCTAGACGCCGAGCGGGTCGCGTACCTTGATCTGAGACAAGCTCCTAAACAGCAAAGCTGAAATCAACGCCCCGCAATGAGCCGGAACGCAGTGACGGCAGTCGCTAATCAAGCTGCGATTCGATCACGCTAGCCACCGATTACGTCAGCTCACTGCTTCTCCGTTTTCGGTACGGCATCCAGCTCACTTAGCCAGTCCAGTGCCGAGCGACACCAAAGCTGAAACTTTGGCCGAAGTTCGCCGCGCTGTCGGAATGTCCCCAGCCGGATGTTAACTATTTTTGGCAGCTCGTCGACTGAGCTCGCATAAATTGGCGATCCGCATTCCGGGCAGAACGCCTGGGCGCGCTTGTTTCCACTGTCTCCGGTTTTGACGTATATCTTGGGTTCTCCCGAAATCTTGAAGCTCTCTCCGGAAACCAGCGCGATGGTGCGAAACGCGGAACCCGACAACGTCTGGCAGTCGGTGCAGTGACATATCCCGACTTTCCGAGGATCGAGCTCCGCCTCGTAGGTGATGTGGCCACAATGACAGCCGCCGTCAATCTTCATGCGCACACCTCTTTGGTCTGCGGGGGTCGAAGGGTAGGATCGAGTTTGCGGTGGTTCGGTTTTAGTGGATGCTTAGGAAGGGGAGAATGTTTCCGTCGGACGTATCGGCGCCGGTACGCCGATGCTCCGGGGAGCCCCCATCCGCTCACTCGATGCCGGCCGCCTTCTGCAGCCCGCGCACGTAGGCGACGATGCCGGCGACCTGCTCCTCGTTGACGCCTTCCACCGCCGGCATGTCCCCGAACGGCCAGTGATGTGCCCGAACGCCCTGGCGCACGGCGAGATAGAAGGCCACGTCGGCGTGGTGGCTCGGCTCGTAGATTTTGTGCACCAGCGGAGGGCCCTTATCGGTGCCCTTCGCCTCCCGGCCGTGGCACCCGGCGCATTTACGCTCGAACACCGCCGCCCCGCCGTCCGCCGCCGCCGGCTGAGTCCCGGCGATGGACTCGGACCCGGATTCAGGCGCGCCGGCCCCGTCGCGGAATTGGTCGATGGAAAATTTATGCGCCTCGTACTCCGGGCGCGCGGTCGCCGTTTCGGACTCATAGGCGGCGGCGAATTCGGTCGCCGCCCGGGCCGCCGTCTCCGCATCGCCCATCCGCGAAGCCACCTCGTGCTCGAGCACCAGCGCGAGCAGATGCCGCGGCACGCTCTGCTTCAAGATTTCGATCTGCTCGAGTGCCTGGTCAAGATTGTTTTGCAGCAGGTGAAGCCGTCCCAGGTGATAGCGCGCATCCGCATCCAGGTTCGCCACTTCGGCGTAGGCCTCAACCGCCATCGGCGCGAAGCGCACCGCCTCTTCCGCGTTGCCGCTCTCGCTCGCGCTCATCACCCGGTTGAACAACCGGTCCGCCGCCTCGCGCGGCGTCATCGCCGACAGATCCACCGTGGACGGCACCCTCGCTGCGGGCTCGTCCAACGCGGGCGGTGGCGGCTTGCTTTGATAGCGGGTGGCGAAGAGCGCCGCGGCCAGCGTCGCGCCGACCACGCTCACCACGGCCACGGAGTAGACCATGATCGAGGTGCGCCTCGGGCGACTGCGCGCGCTCGCGGGCGCGGACTCCAGCGGCGTGCCGCAGCGGTGACAGAATCTCGCCTTCGGCGCCAGCGCGGCGCCGCACGATTGACACTCGCCGGCGCCGGCAGACCGCGGCTGCCCGTGGACGTGCTTTGATCGCGATCCGCCGCCGCGGCGGCGTTTGCCCTTGGTCAATGGATAACCCCTCAGGATCTCGGAATAAACGGAGCGCGGATCATAACGAGGGGACTGCCGGGTGAAAAGGAAAAGCAGAAGAAATAGGGTCCGAAGTCAGTATTTCTCGCGCGTTGCGCTGAATGCGAAGGCGGCTGACGATGCTATTCACGCTGGCCGCTTTTTACCCTTCGGGCGTGCCATCAACAAGTTCCCTGCCCACGGCGAAAATTGAAAATCGGATCTTGCTGGAGAACCTACGACCATTGCTAGAGGCTCTCGCCTGGCTCTGTCGCTACGAGATCTCTAACGGCGAATGGGACGCGATGCGTTCTGGGGTCCAAGCGTCAAACTCAGACGTCAACCCGCCTCGATGGTACAGGTGCGAATTTCACGGCAAGCACAAAGTGAAGCTCGATATCGGTCACGATAACGGAACCGGGGTCGTGAAAGTTCGATTGGCGCTTCCCGACGCGATCGGGGCGAAAATGGAAGTGGCACCGGGGTCTGATGAATCATTACATCCTCGGCAAACGCAGCTGACCACGCGTTCCGGAGAAGGGGGACATTCAGAGTTCGTAAGCTGTTGATTTTCAATTTTGCGGTTACGATTTGTGTCCCGGGTCCAGCGACCAGAAAATCAACAGCTTACGAACTCTGAATGTCCCCTATGCCCCTTCAGCTATCGTGATCGCGATTGTGATCGCCAGAACTCGCCCCGGTGAGCAGGTCACGCGTGACCCACTGGATTCGCGGGCGGAGCATCCCGCCAGTGGAAAAACGGTCACACCTGGCGAGTAAAAGTGCCGGACTCCGACCCCTTTTCTCCTTTTCTTGGACCGTACGAAAGATGTCAGACGATGTCGAACAGCAACTGGAACAGCGCCTGGGGCGCGTTCACGCGCGGCTGCGGCTGGAAATCGAAGCCAAAAGCGGTCACCACGTGTTCGGCGGCGGCATCAACTTCTTTCACCCGGAAAACTGGTACTCGACCCATGCGCTGATCAGATACTGTCTGAAGTTGAGCGGGTTCTATAAGCGCGGCGTGAGCAATGCGCGCAACATCCAACTGAAGCACAATGAGTTCTTCGTACCAAAGCTGCCGGCGTCGTTCGAAGACTTCAGGCTGCTGCATTTATCGGATCTACATGTCGATATGGACCTGGATGCGACCCGGGCAATGGCTGCCGCGATCCGCGACCTCGACTACGATCTCTGCGTGCTGACTGGTGACTACCGGGCAAGGACCTTTGGTCCCTATGACAAGACGCTGGAGGCAATGCGCCTCATTACCGAACAGCTGCGCGCACCGACCTACGGTGTGCTTGGCAACCACGACAGCATCCGCATGGTGCCAGGGCTGGAAAGCCAGGGCATCAACATGCTGGTGAACGAGTCTGTGCTGATTGAACGCGGCGACGACAGAATCGCCCTGGCCGGGGTTGACGATGCGCATTACTTCCGGGCGAACGACCTCGAGAAAACTGCGGGCGCAATTCCGGATGACACGGTTTCAATCCTCTTGTCGCACACGCCCGAGATCTACCTCCGCGCCCACTCCACTCGGTTCAATGTCATGTTGAGCGGCCACACCCATGGCGGGCAGATCTGTCTGCCGGGCGGGATTCCGGTGACGCTCGACTCCCGCTGTCCGCGCCGCCTCGGCTCCGGGCAATGGCGCTACCATGACATGCTCGGCTATACCTCGGTCGGCGCCGGCACGTCCATCGTCAACGTTCGCCTGAACTGCCTGCCCGAGGTGACGCTGCACCGACTGCGCCCGGGCAGAACCCCCTGAGCAGCACTTCAGTACGGCGTCTTACGGATCCTGAGCCAAAATAGCAATCGTGACAGAGCCAGATCGAGGACGAAAAACAGCACAATGATTCGCAGGATTCCAGGCCAGGTCAGATCCAGCGGCTCCTTCATCAACAGCAACGGCAGCAGGGACTCGGGCACCTGATCCAACCCCAGCGCCATGCTGCTGGGTCGCAGCTTCAGCCTGCGCTTGATGAAACTGGAAAGCAGATCGCCTAGCGTCGACAGCGCGGCCAGGAGGCAACCCAGACCGACGGCAAGGCCCAACAACGGAGCTGCCGTTCCGGTCACTACGATCGCACACAGGACTCCGCGCACCGTCTTGGAGTGGCCCAACAACGGTTGCCCATCCACGAATAGCAGGCCTGCGTCCAGCGGGAAACTCCACTTTTCACCCAGGAGGCCGCGGGCCAGGATCGGAACTCCGTTGGCAATGATCAGCAGGACCAGTAGCTTCAATTCGATTACGGGCAATGGCAAAAGCTTATTTCACCCAAGGATTTCCGTAACGATCGAAAAAAACGAATCTTCTGGCCGCGGAGATCTACACGCAGCCCGGAATAATGCTTAGTCGCAACGCTTTGCCTATGGTTCAACGCAAACGCTTATCCACGATGCTTCGCGCGTGGGTGAGGGTAGTTGAATAGAAAAACCAATCCAGTCGGTCAAGCGAGGATGCTGAGCTGCGAGTATAGTTTTCTAATGTTCCGAGCTTCACACATTCCCAACAGCATTTGCGTAATGCGGATTTTATTGGTTATCCCGATAGCCATTAGCCTTCGATCCGAGGAATTCCTGCTGGCGCTGGTCCTCATTATCGTTGCCGGACTGTCGGACGCACTTGATGGCTATCTGGCAAGACGGTTTGACTGGCGAACTCGACTCGGCGGCCTGTTGGATCCATTGGCCGACAAGCTCTTAGTGGTTACAGTCATTCTGACTTTGACGTTCATGAACTTAACACCTATTTGGCTGGCATGCGTCGTGATCGGCCGTGACCTGGTCATCGTAACCGGGGCGATTTTCTACCACTATCTGATCGGACCCGTTCCGCCGGACCCATCTGCCATCAGTAAGATCAATACGGTATGCGTGTTGCTTTACATCATTTTCGTGATCTTGCGTCAGGCGAGCGGTTGGCCGCCCGAGACCGGCATGCTGTTGATCGGAGCCGCGGTTTTGTTTACCAGCCTCGTCAGTGGAGTCGACTACGTTATCCGCTGGAGCGCCAAGGCAGCTGCTCACCGCGGAAAGGGGGAGAAGGGGGACATTCAGAGTTCGTAAGCTCTTGATTTTCAATATTGCGCTTGTGCTGAACGGCCCACGTCCAGCGATCAGAAAATCAAGAGCTTACGAACTCTGAATGTCCCCTCAGACCTACCTGATCTGATATATTCCCGCGACCAATAACAACCGCGACGGACGCATATGAAAATCCTAACCGCATTCATAGTCTCGTTGATCGTGTTTTCGCCATCGGTCTTGGCGGCTGAAAAATCGTCGACGCTGAAGCAAATCGAGAAGACCGGCAAAATCCGGCTGGGGTATCGGGAATCCGAGCCCCCCATGTCCTTTGTGGACGAGAATGGAAACCCGGCGGGCTACTCGATTGATTTATGCGCCCGCATCGTTACCGGCGTGAAGGCAAAGCTGGGCAAGACCGACATCGCAGTGGAGTATGTGCCGGTCAGCTCCTCGACCCGCTTCAGCGCGCTGGCGGATAACAAGATAGATATTCTTTGTGGTTCCACCACCAAGACCCTGTCCCGGGCAAAGCTCGTCGACTTCACTCAGCTCACCTTCGTGACCGGTGCCTCGCTTTTGAGCCTCCAGTCGAACCCGGTCGGCAACATCTCGGCCTTGCAGGGGAAAAAGGTGGCGGTAGTGAAAGATACGACGACCATCGAGGTGTTGAGGGCCGCCCTCAAAGAGGCCCTGACCGATGCGGAGGTGGTGCCGGTGAGTTCGGCAGCGGATGGCCTGAAAGCACTGCAAGATGGCAACGTGGACGCCTATTCGTCCGACCAAGTGGTGCTCATCGGCCTGGTATTGACGAGCGGCGATCCAAAGCGATTCGTTGTTGGACGCGATCTGTTCTCCTTTGAGCCGTTTGCCTTGGCGGTGAGGCGCAACGATGCGGACTTCCGGCTGGTGGCCGATCAGGTCTTATCGCAGCTCTACCGAAGCGGCCAGGTCATGGATATCTATGGTCGATGGTTCGGACGGTTCTCGAAAGAAATCCCGAGCGCGATTAAGGCCATGTACGTGATCAATTCCACACCGGAATAAGACTCACAACCCGACGCGAACGGGCGCATTTGTTTCTCGAGCCGCGCAGCAGAGAAACAAGTGCGCCCGCTTACGTCTCCTTCTCTGCTTAGGGCATTCCGATCTTCGAAATTTTCGTCCCCCTATGCACGCCTGGCTGCGGCATCAACGGGCGCGGCAGGGTAGAGCGGCCGGGCTTATAGGTCGGAAGCAGTCGGAAAATCGCCCTGCGGGCGGCCGATCCCTCGGCTCGGGCGGTGGGATTCCGGCAGACACCGCGTCGAAGGGGAGATTAACGGTTGCCCGGTGGCCCGGGGAGACTCCAAGATACCATCCGATTTCCTGGAGCCGTACGGTTTGATGGGCCCAATAACCTGGAGACGGTGAAGTACCGTGAACTTAGATAGAAATTCAATGCGGACGCCGAAGTTTAGGCGAGCTGCACCGCGCGTTGGGCGGGGGCGGATATTCGGGCTCCTGCTGGCTGCATGCGGCTTGTTTTCCGGAGCGCAACTCCAGGCGGCCGAGGTCGCGGGCGCCGAGCCTGGAGGGGCCGCAAAGACCACGCTGCCCGGCGAGTTCACCCGCGGCGAGGTGCGCGAACTGGTGTCGCGTCTTTCCGACCGTGAGGTACGCGAGCTGCTTATCGGCCAGCTGGACAAGGTCGCTATAGACGAAACCGCTACCGCCGACGAAGCGGCCGGCTTCGTCGAAAGCATGGACGAAAAATTCGAGGCGGTCTCCAGGCACTATTTCAGTATGCGCGACGCGGTATCGAATTTGTCCGTTCTGGCTACGATCCTGTTCGATGGTTTGACCGAACACAGAGACGCTGGCCACCTTTGGACCATCGTCTTTTTAACGATCGTGATCTTTGCGGGCGGCGCAGCCGGCGAATGGGCGTTTCGCCGGCTGTTCACGCGAGTGGCGGAACCTCCGACGGAAGGCGCTCCCCAGTCGGTGATCGACAAGCTCTGTATCCTGTTCCTGCGTCTGCTTATCGACGTGTTAGCCATCGCCGTGTTCGGTCTCGTTACGGTGGCGCTGTTCTTTGCGTTTTACATGGACCACGATCCCACGCGTAAAGCGATCTCCGCAATTTTCTGGACCGTCATCGTCGTTCGACTCACCGCTGCGATCATGCGCTTCGCGCTGGCGCCGAAACAGCCGTGGCTGCGGATTCCGCCGCTGGATGACTCCACGGCCGCCGGAGTTTGCAGTCGATTCGTTCTCGTCATCGGTTTCTTCGCCGCTTTGGTCAATTTGTACCGTGTCTACGATGCCTTTGGCATGAGCCAGGGCCTTCTGATGCTGTACGGCGTCGCGGCAAGCTTCGTGTTCCTTTCCCTGATTGTTTTTCTCGTCTGGCAAGGCCGGGAGACCCTGGGCCGGCTCATCCGGGAAGGGGGCGGAAGCGGCGGCCAGCCACCCAGTCGCGTCCGCGAGCTGATGGCGTCGAACGCGCATATTCTGCTGATCTCTTTTATCGCCGTAATGTGGCTGATGAGCGTCGGACGGCGACTGCTTACCGGCGAGGGCGCGGCCGTGCCCATCATCACCAGCCTTGCCGTGATCGGTATTCTGCCGGTAATCGACTGGATTTTGGCGACAACGTTGACGCACCTGTTGCGCGTCTCGAAAGCGCCTGTCTTTGAAGCGGCGCCGGCCGAGGCGCCGGCGAAACCGGACGCAACCGTCGAATCAGAAGAAGAAGCGCACAGGGCATTCGAAAAGGAAACGCGGGAATTCGACAAGCGCCTGGAATACCGGGACGTTCTGGTTCGCAACATCCGCCTCATCCTCGCCGTTTTTTGCGTGGTGGTCGTTGCCAGGGTCTGGGAAATCAGCATTCAAGACATGGCGGCCAAAGGAATGGGGCAGGACCTTGCAGGTGGCCTCTTTGATATCGTCGTTACTCTGGTTCTGGCGTCCGCGGTATGGGGAATCATCAAGACCGCGATACGTCATGCCGTTCCCGAAGAGGCGGAAGGCGCGCCCGGTGAGGGCGAAATGGGCGGCCAGGGCAAAACGCGGCTCGAGACGCTCATTCCTCTGCTGGGCAATTTTGCGCTCATCGCCGTCGCCGTCATCGTCACCCTGATCGTGCTATCGGAGCTGGGCGTCAATATCGGGCCGCTCATCGCCGGCGCGGGGGTCATCGGCCTCGCCGTCGGCTTTGGGGCGCAAACCCTGGTGAAAGATATCATCAGCGGTTTTTTCTTCCTCATCGACGACGCGTTCCGCGTCGGCGAGTACATTGACGTGGGCGAAGTGCGGGGTACGGTCGAGCATATTTCCATTCGCTCGTTCCGGCTGCGCCACCATCGGGGGCTGCTGCACACCATTCCCTTCGGCGAGATCGGCCATCTGACGAATTACAGCCGCGACTGGGCGATTATGAAACTCGAGATCCGCGTGCCCTTCGACGCCGACACCGAGAAAGTGCGCAAGATCATCAAGAAGGTGGGCCAGGACCTGCTGAAAGATCCCGAGCACGGGCCTAATTTCCTTCAGCCGGTCAAGTCTCAGGGCGTGCACCGGATGGACGACTCGGCGCTCATCATCCGCGTCAAGTTCATGGCCAGACCCGGCGAGCAGTTCGTACTCAGGCGCGTCGTCTTCCGCGCCATCCAGGAAGCGTTTGCCGCCAACGGCATCCGCTTCGCGCCGAGGCGCGTCATTGTCGATACATCGGACGGATCGGGTGCCGCTGCCGGGGCGGCCGCCGCCGCGGCGGCGGTAGCCGCGAGTGCTGTGGCCGGCGGCGGGGGTGGGTCGCAAGACGACGACCCGGGCGCCGATTCCATGTAAGAGGGGTGAACGGGGACATTCAGAGTTCGTAAGCTATTGATTTTCAATTTTGCGGTTGCGATTCCTTTCGTATGTCCAGCGAGCAGAAAATCAACAGCTTACGAACTCTGAATGTCCCCGTTCACCCCCATATAGGTCAGTTCAGCGTGTTCTTGTATATTTTGCCATCCTTCATGATGATGCGAATCGTCTCGACACCCTCCGGCCGGTCCGGTCCGTCGAACCATTTGTCCTGTGTGCCGATGACCGAAAGGTCTTGCAGTGGGTTTCCGTCGACAATCAACAGGTCGGCGTAGGCACCTTCCTCGATCACACCTAGTTTGCCTTCAGTGTAAGGGCTCACAATGTCGCCCGACAGCGCGGCGATCTCACCGCCAATGGAAGTCAAGGCCACAAGCGCGCGATAGTTCCCGAAATACTCACCATTCAGGAATTTTTCGTAGGCGACCTGTTTTCGGCAGGCGTCAAACCGGCCCACACAGTCGGTGTGGAAACCGCGTTTGGGTTTGTACTTCCGCACATTATCGATGTAGTTGACGAACGCCTCTGAGGCCGATACCGCCTTAGATAGGGTTCGCGGGTCGTTCTTGACCGCCGGAATGTCGAGCAGCCCGGGATCAAAGGCCGTCAGGTTCGTAGTAATGTACGCGCCTTTCTCTTCCATCATCTTGGCGATCTCGCCGTCGAACATGAATCCGTGCTCAATGGATTTAACACCGGCATTCAGCGCCCTCAAGATCGACTCTTTCTTGTATGAATGGGCCATCACGTAACTACCGTATTGCTCAGCGATCTCAACCGCCGCCTCGATTTCCTCGACGGTTCTGCCTTCCATCTGCCAGGGATCGAAGAGCGAGACGACTCCGCCGCTCTGCATTACTTTCAACTGGGTGTTGCCCATGCGGAAATTGTTGCGGGCGTGCAGTATGGTCGCATCAACACCGTTCGCGTCCTGTGCGATGTTCAGGCGCGACATGTTGGTTTCGGTGCCGGTCGGTGCGGTGAATGGCGCGAAGTCGGCGTGGCCGCCCCTCCCGCCCAAAAAAGCGCCGGAGGTATATACACGCGGTCCATCAAACAGGCCGCCGTCGATCGCGCGACGCAGCCCCGCGTTGGTACCGCCCGCATCGCGCACGGTGGTGAATCCTTCCATCAAGTACATCTCGGCAGTGGGCACGGCGTTGTAGGCGATGTCCTCCCAAGTCATGTTATTCTCGATTTCTGACAGCGTGGCGCCGGTCAGCGAGAAGTGAACGTGATTGTCGATGAAACCCGGCAACAGTGTTCTTCCACCGCCGTCGATCACCGTTGTGTCCTCAGCCGCGATGGGGGTGGTCGAGACGGTCTTGATCAGGTTGCCTTCGACCAGCACGTTGGCATTCTCGATCCGCTTCTCGCTCACGCCATCGAAGACGTGGACGTTGGTGAATAGCGTCTGTGCGGGCGCCGCGTCTTGTGCTGCGGCAAGCAACGGCAAGCAAAACGCTGTCGTTGCCAGCAGTCCGAAGGCCACTCTCCTAATCAACCTCATACTTTTCTCCTTATTTGATAATGCGGTAACTCGTGAGTAACCGCGGACTCCAAATCGACGCTGAGATCCGACGGGCATGCGCTGGCGCCGTCAGGATCATCGCCGGCATTGAATACTCGGTGGTGATTCAGAAAAGCTTCACCCACCGCGACGAGAAAGACGCTTAAGCCTCCGGCCCGCGTTTGCCACCCTGTCGGGCCCGGCGCGGCAGCGCGGGTGGCGAGGGGCAAGTCACGTCACTGCGGCGGTTTGGCGAGCGGGTAATCATCGTGGATCGTCCAGAAGATCCCGTTCTGGTGCTCCAGGGGGCGGCCGTTCTCTGCACCGGGCTTGCGGCCGTAGCGCACGGTCAAAACGAGGTCCGAGGACACGGCCGGGTTGGTGCGGAAATAGTTGTGGCCAAAGGAGCCACCTTGTTCACCCACGTACTCGATGATTGCCTGCTGGTCGTCCTGAACTCTCGCTGCACGTTCCTTGATGTCGTCTTGGGCGGTGCGAAAGATGAACTGTCCGAGACGCAGCCCACCGCCGAACAAGAACTCGGCAAGCCCGATGGCCTTGTCGTGCGGCGAGGTGTACATCGTCACGCGTTCCACGCCGACAGAGAAGAACTCGGTTGCCGTGCGCATAGTCGCGACCTCTAGATTGATGTCGGGCGCGGCCAGGACCACGTTGCGTAGCTTCAAGCGCTCGCGTGGCACTTCGCCGCGGGCAAGGACCTCGATCAAGAGTTCACGGATGCCGGTAGTGACCACGTCGGTCCCGCGGCTGTGGGCGATGACGTGGATGCCCTCCACTTCCGGCAGCCGGCTCAGCCAGTCGAGGAAACGCTTGAAGTGAAAGACCGTGAACTCGCTGGACTCACGGTCGTAGGTATAGCCACGGACTCCACCCTGGCCTGCCGGCCACGTGTAGGCCACGGGCACGAACTCGCGGCCCAGGTAGTGCCAAAGCTCGGCGGTGGTAAACAGCGCATCGTCGAAGGTGTTCGCCACCCCGTGGACGTAGAGCAGTATCTCCTTGCGTGGCGACTGCGCCAAACGCATATTCAGTCTGTGCTCGACAGCTTCGGCCACTCGCCCGAACTCCTGCTTCACGCTCTCATCGACCACAGGCATGCCGTCGACGACCGTGTACGGCACCGGGTAATCCGGTGTCCTTGCAACCTCCGTGACCAACGGGACGTCGAGGTACAGGGTCGGGTTGCGGATGCCGGTGCGCGCGTCCTCTAGGAGCTGCTCCCAGCTCGCCCCGCCCCCGATGTCGACCGTGGCCTCGCCCACCGCAAGCGCCCTTGAGCGCCCGATACCGTAATCCAAGCGCCCATCCGGACGCGGCTCCGGTACCCGGTCCGTTGCGTAAAGCACCTCCACCCGCGCCGTGCGCAGATCCTCCGGCAGCGTCGCGGCCCAGGGCTCCTCGATGCCGGCCGCGTAAAGGGTCGGCGTCGGCATCAGTGAGCGCTGCGTCGCGCAGCCGCCGAGCAATAGCACGGCGACGACCAGCACCGCAGGGACAACGCCAGCCGGCGCACCTGGCGCCGAAGAGGCAACTGCTAGAGCGGGCTCCGCTGGTGTGGAGAAGAGGGACATTCAGAGTTCGTAAGCTATTGATTTTCAATTATGCGGTTGCGATTTGTATCCTACGTCCAGCAAGTAAAAAATCAATAGCTTACGAACTCTGAATGTCCCCTTTTCCCTTTGCCTGGTCGACACCGCGTCGAAGGGCAAGTTGACTGCTGCCTGATGGCCTGGGGATACTCGAGGGATTCGGGAAAGGGCGTTTATCCTGCTTATACTCTAGTCCGGCATGGTTCTCGATTTCGCGGCTTTGCTCTATGTAACCGAAAATCTGACATGAGTTCCCCCCTGCCCTGAGGAATCGATAGATCCGTAGAAAATGTGGCGATGGGAGCCTTCCAGAATCCTGCCAGCAGAATTCACGTAGACTCACACTTCTCAACGAGACAGCATCTCTATATCCGAGGCTAACCGGCTAGGTGCTCCCCCGAAGTGATCACCCGATCTGGCAGCCGCTGCAATCTTCACAATGCCGTTCTCGGCTTGTCAAGGCATAGCTGAATCAAGTCTGCAGTCCTTGCTGTGCCGACACACATGACGGTGTCTGCGCCGCCCCAATAAATCTTGAGAGTACCGTCGTCCTCTGCAATGGCCCCACAGCTGAAGACAACGTTGTGCACGTAGCCTGTCACCTCAAACGAATCTTCTGGCGCCACTATCCAATCGTCGGCGACACCTAACACGGTCGCTGGGCTAGCGATATCGTGAAGCGCCACACCGAGCCGATAAACAGAACCGTCCATTGTGGGGAAGACCCCGTGAAAGATATTGAGCCATCCGTCCGATGTTCTTACAGGTGTCGCGCCGGGACCTACCTTCATTTGATCCCAATGATAAGTCACAGGGTTAATGATCGGTTCTGATTCACCCCAGTGCACCAGATCCAGGGACCAAGATAACCAGATCGACCAAGGGTTAATCTCCGAGTGCGGCCGGTCCAGTCGCGCGTAACGGCCGTTGAAAATGTCTGGGAATATCACCACATTGCGCATGTCCGGTTCACTGATTAGCGATAATCTCTCAACGCTCTTGAAATTGTCGGTTCTCGCAAGAGCGATGCGCACACCGAATCTGGAGTAAGCGCTATAGGTAATGTAATAGACGCCATCTATAAAGCAGATCCTCGGATCCTCGACGCCATATTCTTCGAATCGTGAGAAGACGCCTTTTGTGGACGGCACCATGAACGGCTTGGAATCCACCTGGAAGTTATAACCATCGTCGCTACGCGCAATACCTATAATTGATCGTCCGTTTTGTAGGTGGGAACGAAATAGAAGAATGTAGCGACCCTCGAACTTGGTTGCACCCGCATTGTGAACGGTCTCCACAGGATACGGCACGTCGTGTTTGGTGAGAATGGGATTACCCTTATACCGGGTCACCAACGGTCTATTGCTCATGACTTGCTTCTATTCCCAAGATCTCGTGGTACACGCGCACATAGTCGTTAACCATGCGTGTACGAGAAAAGCGCTGCTCAACGTGCTCCCGACAGGCGGATCTGTCAAGCGTTCGTACAGCAGCTACCGCCTGCACCGCTTGCTCAATGTCTTCGACGATATAACCCGTTTCGCCGTCCATGATGATTTCTGGAATCGAACCGCGCCCGAAGGCAACGACGGGCGTTCCGCACGCCATGGCTTCCACCAGGCTCAGCCCGAATGGCTCATCGAAGCTGATCAAATGTAACAGTGCTAACGCCCCACCCAGTACATCCGACCTTCGAGCCGGCCCTATAGCCCCAAGATACTCTACCTTGTCGCCGTCAAGGTAGGGCTCGACCTTTGTTTCAAAGTATTCTCGATCTTGTACGATGCCTGCGATGGTGAGCTTTTTTCCTGCTCGCCGCGCCACTTGAATAGCTTCCTGCACGCCTTTCTCGGGATGGATTCGACCAAAGAATAGGAGATACTCTCCCCCGGCTTCGGAAAAGTGAAATCTTGAAATATCGATGCCGTGGTGGATGGTGGCTACGTAGTCGAGCTCTGGCGATTTATCCGCCTCGCTTATCGCAACGTAATAGCCATGGGCATTGTATTTCTTATACACAGGTATAATCGATGGAGATGAGAAGCCGTGGATGGTTGTCAACACCGGAGTATCAATCAGTCGCGAATAAGTCAGCGGCAGAAAGTCAAAATGATTATGAATAAGATCAAACTCCACGGAACGTTCGAAAACCTCGGAAATGTGCAAGCACTCCGCGACCTTTGGGTTGACTGAAGGATCCTCTGAGTAAGGATGCGGACACACGGCGACCAACTTGCCGCTGGTTTGAGAATCCCCGGTGGCGAACAAGGTCACATCCAAGCCCCTTTTCACCAACCCCTCTGAGAGAAGGCTAACCACGGATTCCCATGGCCCATAATGACGAGGGGGCGTACGCCACGAAATGGGGCTGAGAACAGCGACTCGAATGGACATGCTCAGATCCGAGTATTTCCGAATCTGCGATTCATAAAGCAAGCCTGTTTAAAAATGCTCTGCTAGAATTGGCGCCGTTTTGGCTCATATAAATCAGCTAAGCTCATTGTTAGTCAGATTACGTTGATGCGCAATCGGTCGTGAAAGCCAAGGAACAACCCAGATCCCTGATCAAACGGCGTCCTACCCTCCTGAACGCCGAGAGTTCACGCGTTATCACGCGGCCGCATATTCCCGGCGATCGGGCGCGGACCAAGAAATTAGTCACACGAATCTTGAAGCTTAGAGACGATGATGTACACCACCTTCTGGAGGATGTGATCCACGAGTTTTCAGCGCGCCACCGAAACTTCAGGGAGGCTCTGCAGAGGAACTTTGAACGTATCTCGGAGCACGTCCCAAAACACGCCACTTTGACCACCGAGCAACGTCTCCTGCTTGGCGCTTACTTTACATCTGAGTACTCGGTTGAGGCAGCGGCACTCTTTAACCCCTCCATAGTGCCCCAGCCTGACCAGACAGGCGTGAAAAAGGGATCACTGAGATTCGTGATGAGCTTTAGAGGAATAGGTGAGGGTCACGTATCCTCCATTGAGTTCCGCAGCGGGATCGTTGACGAGAACAACGATATTTACTTCGATCCCGTAAGTCACTACGTGGCTACGCCCGAGATGCATACGACCCCCGTCTATCAACGGCTTCACTTTCGGCGCAAGCTCGAAGAACTTGGAGCGCGCGACCGAGTCATAAATCATCTTTTGGATGGTCTAGGAGAAACATTCACTGTCAATGAGCTGGAACTCCAGATAAGCAAACTTCGGTCGGCCAAATATCGACTAATAGACAAACAGCGCGCGATTGATACCGCGTTGTGGTTGGCCCGATCAAACTACGAAGTGATTTTCCGTCCTGACCAGCCAATATCCGAGAGAGTGCTTTTCCCAGTGTCTGAGAACGAATCGGCAGGCATCGAGGATGCGCGGTTTGTGCGTTTCCTCGATGACGACGGATCAGTCACCTACTACGCAACTTATACAGCCTACAACGGGTTTGTGATACTGCCTCAGCTTCTTCAAACTGATGATTTTTTGACGTTCAGGATTCATACATTAAGCGGCAACGCTGTGCAGAATAAGGGTATGGCGCTGTTTCCGCGGAAGATCAATGGGCGATTTGCGATGCTGTCACGCCAGGACGGCGTGAACAACTACATCATGTTCTCGGATAGCCTGCGATTTTGGAACGATCCGGATCTCCTCCAGGAGCCCGTTCATCCTCAGGAGTACGTTCAAGTCGGCAATTGCGGTTCACCGGTGGAAACATCCGAGGGATGGATTGCGCTTTTTCATGGAGTGGGACCCATGCGAAGGTACAGCATCTGGGCCGAGCTTTTGGATATCGACGACCCGTCAAAAGTTATCGGCCGACTCGACGAACCGATACTGACGCCCGATGAACATGAACGGGACGGATACGTACCCAACGTGGTCTATAGCTGCGGAAACATGGTCCACAAGGACACGCTGATTATTCCCTATGGCATCGCGGACCAAAGGTGCAGAATCGCCACGCTCTCGATTTCAGAACTCTTGTCCCGGATCAGGACGGATTAACAGACGTGCTTCGCATACCAGCACCATCAACCGTATTGGGTTCGATCTCTGGCTTCTCTCCATCGTTACGGACCGCGGTCAATCCTCGGAGATTGTATAGCGCGAGTAGTGAGAGAATGTAAGAGAGCGTCGATTCCGCCCCCTGATTCTCATTGACACCGTCCGGCTGGAGCCCATCACGGCATCCACCGCTGGCGTGGTCGTAGAGCTTTAACTGTCGATCGTTTTTGCCCAGGTACCAGTCGAAGCACGTGGTTGCCAATCGAATCCATTCCTCGCCGTGGGTGCATTCATAGGCTTCAATGCAGGCACCGATCATGGCAGCAGTCTCTAAGGGCTGTTGGTCATATTGGGCTTTGGAGCCTGCCTTTGCGAACCAACCCTGGTTACCGACCGGCGCGAACCATCCGACCGAGGGGTTGAGCTGAACGTCTCTCAGCCATTCGAGGACATCGATGCCGAGGGCCACCATGTCATCATTCTGGATGGCCCGACCACAGGCCATGAGTGCCTGCGGCAAACGGGCGTTGTCGTAGTTCAAATGATCTTCGTGCCACTTCCAGTCTTTGGTGGCGTATTGAATGAACCGGCTGCTAAGTCTGTCGCCAAGCGTTCGCAGGAGCTCCCGAGCGCGCTGATCGTCGTCGTTGCGCCGAAGGTATGCTTGAATCCCAAGAATAGGGAATGCGATGGCGCGGGAGTCACCAAAGGCCTCTAGCGCTGGCAGAGCGTTGTTGAATAGCTTAGTCGCGACAGCAACCTGACCACGACTGAGGCCCCAACCTGCCGTTACGCCCAGCGCCCACAGCGCGCGCCCGTGGGAGTCCTCCGAACCAACCTCCTCAAGCCATTTACGCCCGTAACTCATGAAATTACGAAATCTGCCGGTATCTGGATTGAATGCGTCGTCCAGGAAACTGAGGTAGACAGCAGACAAGTCTGCCAGAGAAGTATCCGTTCTATTTAAATTGTGCGCCCTAATCGCCACAATCAGCGCCCGCGCGTTGTCATCGACACAGTATCCATGACTGCGGTCGGGAACCGTGAACTTCGCGTGTTGGAGTATGCCGGTGTCATCTGTCATCGAGAAGAGATGTTTCAGATTGATCTGCGGCAATCGTTGTTCGCGCTGACTTAGCGTGTCCAGCACCGCGAGCTCGGTTGCAGGCGAGCGTTGGGATTTAGCCTCTGAGAACAGTTCCAGATAGCGACACCCCATCTCCTTCATCACCATCGGCCGACAGTACTGATAGGCCGCTCGCCGCATCGCGAGACGTTCCTCCGGGTGGTCCAGAAGATAGTTGATCTCCTGCGCCAAAGCCCTGGGATCCCTGAAAGGAACCAACTTTCCTCGATTATTGGCCAACATTTCCTGCGCATACCAATAGGGAGTCGATACGACTGCCTTGCCCGCTCCCATAGCGTAGGCCAGCGTGCCAGAGACAATCTGGGCCTCGTTTAGATACGGGGTGACATAGATCTCCGCGGCCCGAATAAATTCAAGCAATTCATCACGCTCCAAGAAACGGCCATGGAACACGATATTGTCGGCGACGCCCAGCTCCTTTGCCCGAAGGTGCAAGCTGAGGCGATAGTCCTCCCCGCTCTCGGCCCCCATGTGTGGATGCGTTGCCCCAACAACGAAATAGATTACTTCCGGATGTGATCTGATGATTTCCGGCAAGGCATCGAGCATATACTCGATACCCTTGCCCGGCGAGAGCAGTCCGAATGTGAGGATTATGAGCTTGTCATCTGCGACAATCTTGCTCTTGTACCGGTCCGAATCCAGAAATGGGACATCTAGGGTTCCATGATGAATCAAAGCGATTTTGGATTCCGGTACGTGATACACATCTCGAAGAAAGTCAGCGCCGCGCTCACTCATCACTACTAATTTTTGGGACAGCTCTGACAGCCGCAATAGAACTTTCCGTTCCTGCGGCGAGGGATCTCTAAGCACAGTGTGCAAGGTCGTAATCAACGGAATCTTGAGGTTTTGTACGAGCTCAACGATGAAACCACCCCGTTGACCACCAAATATGCCGTATTCGTGCTGCAGGCAGACTACATCCGGCTGCCTTAGATTGAGAAAACCGGCAGCGTGACCATACTCGCTCAATCTATCTTGGCGGATCTGGAATCGCACCGTGGATGGATACTCATAGCCCTCGGGACGGTCATTCATGGCCACGATCGAACAGTCGATATTCGGGTCGTTGTCAAGAATCGCGGCGGCGAGGTCGGCGGTAAAAGTAGCGATGCCGCACTGTCTTGGAAGGTATGAGCCGATAAGAGCGATTGATTTCAACGAGGGCAGCACGCCGGGATGGCTCCGATAGTCCATTTATCTTCTATAAATAGTGGTCGCAATCTTAACATGCATAGACAGGCTGGTGCTGTCGTCCGCAACACCTGTCCGTGCCATCCTCCGTCACCCAATGAAGAAGCCATGTTTCCCGCAGGCATCGCCGCTCCTGAACGAGCCGGCGAACGTTTCAACACAATGGCCGCATTGATCGCCTGTAGGAGTCGGGCGAGTACACCATCTACTCTAGATCGGAACACTGCCGACGAATACCGTAGTCATCTCCCGAGCGGACATCACATACGGTATTCCATATGGAATCAGAAACGATTGTCCGCGCTCTAGATGGAGATTCGAGCCGTCCCGCGAGTTAATTTTCACTTTCCCATCAAGCACGATCCCAAGCTCGGCACCGTGAGTGCTGCCGGCAACGTCGCTCTCACCGGAATTAAGCTGGACTCGAGACAGCTCGAATTCCAAAGCAGGAGTGACATACCGTGCACGCGTACCCGACCATCGGTCTGGTTCGAGCTCGAGTACTGTCGGTTTGCCGCATTCGAATGTCAGCACCGATAATAATTCCTCGACGTCCACCCGTTTGGGCGTCAAACCCCCGCGTAGCACGTTGTTCGAGTTCGCCATGATTTCGATGCCCGTGCCTTCGAGATAGGAATGCGGCTCGCCTGCGGGCAGGTACGTTGCTTGACCCGGCCGCAAGCGCACGAGATTCAGCAAGAACACGCTGAACAACCCACGATCCTTGTTCTCGCGGCGCGAGAACTCATCGTCTGCCCGGATTGCCCAATACTCTGGGTCCGATTTTCCGAATTTGCGATTCTCGTTGCCAGTCCTCAGCCGTTGCATAAGCGGGGCTAGCCGTCGATTCACCTCAAGCTGAGGTAACCGCATCAGTTCGACGTACAACTCGACCATCCCATCGTGGGTCAATATTCCGTCCGGCACGAGGTCACTCAGCTCCGGCATGTCGTGTACTGTTCGAGCAAGCTCGTCGAGCGGCCTGAATCCTCGCAATGCATAGAAGTCTTCGAGCGCCGAAAGCAGCTCTGGCTTGTGCTTGTCGTCCTTGTAGCTGCGCCGGGGATCGTCTAGATCGAGACCGGCGTGATTCTCGCGCGCGAATCCGGATTCGGCTTGCTCCGTGTTCGGATGCGCTTGAATCGACAGTGGCTTTTCCGCAGAGAGTATCTTCATCAAGAAAGGAAAGGCTCCATCGAACTGCTCGAACGCTCTTTCGCCGAGCAACACAGGACCCGCTGCCCCCGCCAGCCGATTCAAGGCGATTTCGCCGCTACCGATAGTCGCATGCGAGGGAAGATCCGGGTGCGCCCCCAGCCAAAGCTCGGCGAACGGCTCGCGCCCGGGATTGGCTTGGCCGAGCAGTTCAGGAATCGCATCGGTGCTACCCCAAAGGTAATGCTGTACCCGGCCACGCACTCGAAGCGGGTACGGCGCGCGCGCCCATTCCTCGAACGTGGCCGCATCAACAGGGAGTTGTCGGGATTTTGGCATGAGCCTCGAAGTCATTATGAACCGCGCCGGGTAGGTTCGGAGAAGGGGGACATTCAGAGTTCGTAAGCTATTGATTTTTCGCTCGCTGGACGTAGGACACAAACCGCAGCCGTAAAATGAAAATCAATAGCTTACGAACTCTGAATGTCCCCCTTATTCGTCATCCGCGCCAATCCTCGCCCAGGTGAAGCAGGCAGTCTCCGCGCCGGCTGCGCGCCATCGTGCGCTTGCAGATCACGACCCCGCTGCCGCCGAAGTGCTCGATCATCGGCTCGCGCCAGGGGGTTTCGGGAAAATGCAGCGCGGCGGCCGGCTGGCCGGGCGTGACCTCGTCCCCCAGCTCCACCAGCGGTTCATAGACGCCGTCCTCGCGGGCAAAAACGAAGTGCTCGTCGTCGCGCACCTCGAGGTAACGCGTGGGTTGCGCTTCCGGCGCGCCTTGCGGCAGCGCTTTCAGGCAGCCGATGGCGTGGAGGGTTCGCGCGATGCCGTGCTCCGCGGCGCGAAGCGCGGCCGGCGCCACGGTGCCGGCGCCGCCCAGCTCGGTGGTGAAATACAGCGCCCCCTTGCGCCGCGCCGCCGACTCGGACATGCGGTCTTCCCCGCCCGGTGAGTACACCTGGGTGAGGGGCGCGGCAAAAGCCTCCACCAGTTCCCGCAGCCGTGGCGCCAGCGTTCCGTCGGGCTCGAACTGAGCCTGCACCGAAGGCAGGTAATCCAGCGACGAGCCGCCGGAGTGGATGTCCAGCATCAGATCGCAGCCGGGCAAAGCCACTTCCTCGATGAAATGCGCAATCATCTGCGTCACGCTGCCGTCGGCGTCGCCGGGAAAGCTGCGGTTGAGATTGCCCTCGTCGATGGGCGAAGTCCGAAGCCCGGCCAGCGCCGCCGGGTAGTTCGCCATCGGCAGCATGACCACGCGGCCGCGGATCTGTTCGGGTTCGAGACTTTGCGCCAGCTTGCAAAGCGCCACCTGCCCCTCGTACTCGTCACCGTGATTGCCGGCGAGGATCAGAACCTTCGGCCCCTCGCCGTTGCGAACGCAGACCGCGGGCATGGGCAGCCAGCCGTAAGCGGATCGATGCACCGAGTGAGGGATGCGTAAGTATCCGCTCTGTTTGCCCTCGGCATCGAAATCGATCTCGGCGTGAATACGGGTAGCTGCGGTGGACATTGCAAAGCCTCGCTATTTAATGACTAATTGATGTCACGGCGCGGTCGCGCTCAATTTAAGCCATCCATCATCTGATGTTCGAATTTTTTTTAAACTTCAGGAACCCGGCGTGAGCGCCAACGCCGGACGATGCTGGCACTTCAGCCACGCGCTGGTTCGTTCGCCGGGCGGTAGCGTCGCCGACGGTTTGCGCATGGCGGGGACGCGAACCCCGGATCCTGCAATATTCCTGCAGCAGCACCAAAGCTATGTCGCTGCGCTCGAGGCCGCCGGGGTCGAGGTGACCGTGCTCCCGGCGCTGGAACAATTCCCCGACTCCGTGTTCGTCGAGGACGCGGCGTTGTGCGCGCCGGGCGCGGCGATCACGCTTCGGCCCGGGGCCGCGACGCGGCGCGGCGAAGCGGCCGCCATTCGCCCGCAGCTCGAAACTCTGTTCGACACCGTGATCGATCTGCCGGGCGAGGGCAGCGTCGACGGCGGAGACGTGCTGTTAACGGACGAGGAAGCATTTATCGGACTTTCCAAGCGCAGCGACGAAAAGGGCTGCCAGGCGCTGTCGTCACTGCTCGCCGAGCTGGGTTATCGCAGCCGAATAGTGCAGTCGCCGCCGGAAGTGCTGCATTTCAAATCAGATTGCGGCCTGCTGGATTCGGACACGATCTTTGCCACCCAAAGACTGGCGGCCACCGGGTGTTTTTCCGATTACCGGGTGATCGAAGCGCCTTCAGGCGAGGAAGCCGCCGCCAACCTCGTCCGCGTCAACGATGCGGTGCTGCTGCGCAAAGGCTTTCCCCGCACCAAGGCGCTGCTGCGGGATGCCGGTTTTTCCGTTACGACCTTGGCGACCGACGAGGCCGCGCTGATCGACGGCGGCCTGTCCTGCATGTCGCTTCGATTCAGCTTGAGCTGATAGAGAAAACGCAAGCCCCCGCCGGCACAAGACACGTCGCGTGACTAAAACGCGCGGTTGAGTAACGCCTCACCTTTTATATAGCGCCCCAGGTTCTCGACCCAGAGCTTGCCGACCCGCTGCAGGTAAAGGCCCGACGACGCGGCATTGTGCGGGGTGATGAAGAGGTTCGGGATATCCCACAGATCGTCGTCCGCCGGCCAGGGCTCTGTGGGCAGTACGTCGAGACAGGCGCTTTCGATCTCCCCGCCCAAGAGCGCTTGTTTCAGCGCCGGCACGTCAACGATCGCGCCGCGGCCGACGTTGATCAGCGTTGCCGTTGCCTTCATCCGCGCCAGCGCCGCTTCGCCGATCAGTCCTTTGAGCTGCGACGCAAAAGGAAGCGCGATGACGACGAAGTCCGCCTGGGGAAGAAACTCGTCCAGATCGTCGAGCGTGCCCTGGCGATCGACGTTCTCCGCCGGATCCGTCGAGCGCCGGATGCCCAGCACCTGCATCTCGAACCCTTTGGCATAACGCGCAATGCGACGCCCGATGGCGCCCAGGCCGAGCACCAGCAGCGTCTTGTCGCTCAGGCTTTCGAGCTCGGACCGTTTCCACTGGTGCGCGCGCTGAGCGTCGCGAAAACTGCCCAGACGCTTGGCCGACCAGAGGACGAAGCTCAAGGCGAACTCGGCAACCTCGGGCGCGTTGGCGCCTGGGCTGTGGGTGACGATGGCGCCCTTTTCGCGCATCGCGTCGTAGAAGCGTCCATCGATTCCCGCGTCCTCGGTGTGCGCCCAGCGGGGCGCCGGGATGTCGATCACCGCGTCGACGAAGGCGTCCTGATAGGCGTCCGCCGCCCACACGATGAGGTCGCAGTCCCCCGGAGAGCCCGACCAGCTTCCGTCCTCGTCGATGAGCGCCCACTCCAGATTGGGAACGATCTCCTGCGCCGCCGCGCCAAAGTGCTCGAAAACGGCGCGGCCGGTGGCCACTTTCATGCGTCACCTCCTGACTCCGGCCCCAGCTCCGGATCGCTGACGGTATCAAAAAAACGCGCAATGTGTACGGCGCGCTGGACGCGCCCTACGATTGGTCACTGGACTCCCGCTTCCGCGGGAATGACGGCACAGTGTTACAAGGTGAGCCGCGCCCACCAGGGTTCTGCAGGGCGCCTCGTAGGAGCTTGCTCGCGAACTGAAGACTTCGTCATCCCCGCGGAGCTTGTCCGCGCCAAAAGCGGCAATGCCAATCAGCCGTTATCCCCGCGGAAGCGAAAGTCCCCTCCAAGGTCATCGCCGCGAAAGCGGGTATTCTGTAAAAAATTATCCTTAAACCAACATACGTCTTTGGTCCCTGCTAACCCCAAAAGAGCGATCACAGCACTTTCCCCTTGATATCTCGAGTCATTAAAAAAATACTGGCGAGTCAAAAAGACGTCGGCCACTTTTTTCAGCCCCGAAGCGAAACGGAGCGCGGGTCGCTCTCCCGCAATCATTGAGGAGGAATAGACCATGGTCACCGAGACCGGAGAAAAGTACGAGATCGAAAACCGTGAGCTGATCGCGGAGAGCAATGGGCTCCGCGTCCAGGTACTGACCATCGGCCCCGGGCAATGCGTTCCCTGGCACCATCACACGGCGATCACAGATACCTTCTTTTGTCTGCGGGGGCCGATGGTGGTCCAGACCCGGCGTCCGGACGCAGCGCACGAATTGCAGCCTGGCGAACGCTTGAGCGTGCCGCCTAACCAGCCCCACACGGTGTTCACCCCGGGAGACGGGCGATGCAGCTTCGTCATCGTTCAGGGCGTCGGAACCTACGACTACATCCCGGCATAAAAGGGGTCCGGCATCGAAGGGGTCAGACGCTGAGGGATCCCCACAAAATATGGCCTCATGCCGGCACCTGTGAGATCACATCCTGGTTGAGTATTCGTACAGCGCCGCGCAAATCGCCAACTGTCACCTTGAGCATCCGAGCCAACAGCCGCCGACCGACAAAAAATACCGATAACACGCGGCGTCGCCTCTCGGTGTTGGCCTGTAATCCCCGATGCAGATCCCGTTGATAGCCATGTAATCCCATCAGCCAGGTCGCCAGTACACCCAAAGCGGCAATCAACAACAGATTGGCAGTCCGCTCAAGCCCTCGGCCCAGATTCTCCCGCAAAGCAAACCCGTGACGCGGTGACTTCAAGTCCCTGAATCCCTCCTCAATCTGCATCCGCGTGCGAAACAGGCTCACCACCCGCTTCGCTGCACAAGAACCGTCCGGTACATTGCTCACCAACAACCACGGTTCGCGCTCTCTCACCGCGTGCTTATTGCTTTGCGCCGACCGGCTTCTCTCACCAAAACGTGTGCGCTTCACCCGACCCCTCGCTTGTCCCTTGTAGAGATAAACCCGGGTCAACATCGGCCGCGTCTTCGACAGCCACATCTCGCCCAAGGCCCGCGGCCGACCACTCGCCCGAGTGTGTAACCGCTTGTTCGAAAACCACTTGCCACCTTTAGGCCAACGCAGCATCTCCCGATTCCTCACCCGGCCCACATACCCAAAGCCTAAAGATTCCACCAGCTCATACCACCACACCCGAAACCCCGCATCCGTCACCAATATCGGCACACACCCAGCACCCAATACCCGCGCCAAACGCCTCAAAAACCGGCCATGCAGCCGCCGGTCGCCGACACCCTCATGCACCTCCTCGTATATCGGCAGCGCACGGCCCCCCACCGCCACCGAGGCCCGCAACACGAACAAACACTTCTGGTCATCCAAATCCGACCAATCCACCAATATCACCGGATGACGGCAGCCACCCACCGCGAGGCGCGCCAACCACCGATACCAGGCCAAACGCTCTCCGCTCAAACGCCGATTCCCCAACAAACGGTCCATGCGCTTGATCGAGTGCTTCTCGTCTACGCCACCACCAACGTGCCGCCCCATCGCCGTCAACCACAATCGCTTCCCCCGCAACAGGGCGCTTACTCCTACCCACACCGCCTCGTGGCGGCGCGAATGCACGCCCCCTAGACACTTCCCACTCAACTTGTGCAAAAATCTGACAACCTGCATGGCGTCCCCCTGGCGAGCTAACCGACTTCGACAATCGATCAGATCGCCTAACGCCATGCAGGTTCCGTTCAATTCAAAACTTAAACCATTGAATTAGATCAACTTTTTGTGGGGATTCGTCAGGGTCAGACGCCTTTTCCCCGGAATCCGCAATCCAACCCTTCCCTCAACAATGCCACCGCTTAGCCCACCGAAGGCAAACCCGCCAGCGCCATGGCAAGCT
Organism: uncultured Gammaproteobacteria bacterium; assembly: GCA_947258715.1. Classification (GTDB taxonomy): domain Bacteria; phylum Pseudomonadota; class Gammaproteobacteria; order HK1; family HK1; genus CAMYJH01. The sequence goes on along the minus strand of CAMYJH010000002.1, from coordinate 66,388 downwards.
CCGATGCATCGTATTCCTGGTCGCTGAGCTTGCCGTCGAAGTAGTCGATGTACGCCTGCATGTCGAGGTGGCCGTGGCCGCAGAGATTGAACAGGATGCTGCGGGATTCGCCCTCTTGCTTGCAGCGCAGCGCTTCGTGGATGGCGCCCCGGACCGCGTGATTCGCCTCCGGCGCCGGCACGATCCCTTCGGCGCGGGCGAAGGTGACGCCGGCCTCGAAGCACTCAAGCTGGTGGTAAGCGCGCGATTCAATCAGCTGCAGTTGCTGCAGGTGGCTTACCAGCGGCCCCATGCCGTGGTAGCGAAGGCCGCCGGCGTGGAATCCCGGCGGCACAAATGTTGAACCCAGGGTGTGCATTTTTACCAGGGGCGTCAGGTGCGCCGTGTCGCCGAAGTCATAAGCGTACGCGCCGCGCGTCAGCGTCGGACAGGCCGCCGGCTCCACCGCGATGACCCGCACCCCGCGGCCGTCGCGAAGCCGGTGGCCGAGAAACGGCGCGGCAATTCCGGCGAAGTTACTTCCGCCCCCGGTGCAGCCGACGATCACGTCGGGATAATCGTCCGCCATCTCCATCTGCCGCTCCGCTTCCAGTCCGATCACGGTCTGGTGCATGAGCACGTGGTTGAGCACGCTGCCGAGCGCGTAGTTGGTGTCGTCGCGCTGCGCGGCCCGCTCCACCGCTTCGCCGATGGCGATGCCGAGACTGCCGGTGCTGTCGGGATGCTCTTCAAGCACCGCGCGCCCGGCCTGGGTTTCCTCGCTGGGGCTCGCCACGCAGCGGGCGCCGAAGGCTTCCATCATGGCTTTGCGGTAAGGCTTTTGCTCAAAGCTCACCTTGACCATGTAGACCTCGATCTCGAGCCCGAACAAGTTCCCCGCGTAGGCCAGCGCCGAGCCCCACTGCCCGGCGCCGGTCTCGGTGGAGAGGCGCTTCAAGCCTGCTTCGCGGTTGTAGAAGGCTTGAGCCACCGCCGTGTTCGGCTTGTGGCTCCCCACCGGGCTCACGCCCTCGTACTTGTAATAAATGCGTGCGGGGGTCTCCAAAGCACCCTCTAATCGCCGCGCGCGATAAAGCGGCGATGGCCGCCACTGGCGATAGATGTCCCTGACCGGATCGGGGATGTCGATGTAGCGCTCCTGACTCACCTCCTGCTCGATCAGGGCTACGGGAAAAAGCGGCGCCAGATCCGAAGGCGCAATCGGCTGGCCCGTGCCCGGGTGCAATATCGCCGGCAACGGTTCGGGCAGATCCGCCTGGATGTTGTACCAGGCAGTGGGGATGTGTTCTTCGTCGAGGAGATATTTCAGTTGCCCGGACACGGTACTCTGTTCCTTAAAAAGTGTCGACGCGAAACGTCATGAGCTGCTTCGCGTGATTTCAGCCCGCAAGTCTAAATAGATGCGTTCGTCGTGGAAATAAGAGGCAGGAAAAATCTCCGCTGCCCCATTGCCGACCCGACGTCTGTGCAGACACGGCCCCTCGTAGGAGCGAGCTTGCCCGCGAACTGAAGACTTCGTCATCCCCGCGAAGGCATTGCGCTGTTTCCAGGAGCGCTCCGAGGGCGTGCTGATTCGGGGCTACGTCGCCACCGCCCTCTGATGGTGACTGGGGTCGCTGCTGCGCCACGGGTAGCGTACAGCGGTTCGCGGAAAAGGAGGCGCACTCATCTTTCTGTCAGCGGTTCCGAAAGAATAAGTACGCCTCCTTTTCGTTTGATTTCACTGCGACTCGGATATCGTCGAGACCGGCCGCGAAAGGAGGGCACGGGAGCGGTGGCGCAGAGCGCCGAGCGCCTGCTTGATTCGCTGCACGATGGGCGAGTCACCAAAGGGGCGACCCTTGGCACTGCCATCGGTCTCCGTCATAGTGTCGAGCAGTCTGGCGCGGTGATCCTCTGCCTCAGCGTTCAAATCACGGATCCGGGTTTCGATGTCGATATTCCACATGGTCATGTCTCCTTTGCTGGCTTGCGGCCAGATTCGGCCTGGCCTTGGGGAGAAAGCATGGCGTCCGGCCGCAAAATCTCCGTGAGATTTCCCGGGTAAGGGCCCGCAATAAGCGCAAAAAATGCGCAAAAAAAGCCGGGAGCTGAATAGCCAGCGAATACGTAGGCACTCATCATGGGTACTCTGCACCTCGCCCTTTTCGGCGGCTTCAAGGCCGATATCGACGGCCGTCCACTGGATGACCTGCCGACACGAAAGGCCCGGGCTCTGCTTGCCATACTCGCCATCTCCCCCGACCGCCGGCAGCCCCGCGAACGCATCTCGGCCATGCTATGGGAGCGAAGCGCCGAGGAGCAGGCCCGCGCGAGCCTGCGCCAGACCCTGGCAAGCGTGCGCAAGGTTCTGGCCGAAGCCAATGCCGACGGCGTTCTCGAAGCCGACTCCGAGTCAGTCTGGTTGCACGCCGAACGCTGTGAAATCGATGCGGCAAAGTTCGAAGCTTTATTAGAGCAAGACGGTCCTGATACCGCGGAGGGTATGTGCCGTCTCTATTCGGGCGATTTCCTGGCGGGCTTGAACCTTAGGGAAGCATCGTTCGAACAGTGGCTCGTAGTTGAACGACGGCGCTTTCAGGAGTTGGCGAGGCGCGCCTTGAGCCGGCTGTTCACTCGCTGTCTCGAGGCTGGCGACTACGCGCGGGCAATGGATTGCGGAACCCGCCTGTTGGCGATGGACCCACTCCAGGAGGACGTTCACCGCGGGCTCATGGATATACACGCCCGGGAAGGCCACAGGGGGCTCGCGTTACGTCAGTTCGAGACCTGCCGCGATTTGTTGAAGCGCGAGCTCGGTGTAGAACCTGAATCCGACACCGTGAAGCTTGCAGACACCATCCGGCGCCAGGCGCACGTCTCCGAGACGCAGCAGGATCCGCTTTCATCGTCAGCGGCCGCCGACGCGCCGGACTCGGACGTGACCACTCCTTCGGAGGTGGCAACCAAAGCATCGAGCACCTATAAATCGGCCACGTTCCCCGGTGAGATACGCCCGGTGACCGTGCTGTTTGCCCGTTTCACCCTCGGCGTCGACGACGTTGATCCACCCGATGCCGAACAACATCATCGGCTCGCGCAGGCATTCCAGGAATCGACAGAGGAATCCGTTATTCGTTATGGAGGCCATGTCGAGAACCGTATCGGCGATACCGTCGTGGCGATATATGGAACCCCGGTGGCCCACGGCAACGACGCCGAGCGCGCGCTGCGCGCCGCCGTGGAGATTCGCGCGCTGACGCCGTCGCTCGGTGAAGAAGCCGCGCAACCGGTCGCCGCGCAGGTGGGCGTGGCGAGCGGACAGGTCGTGGTGAGCGCAGGCGATGCCGGGCAAGGCAGCTATAACATAACCGGCGACAGCGTGGACGTCGCGCGGCAGTTGGAAGTGCTGTCGTGGCCGGGAGAGGTGCTTGCCACCCAAGCGGTGGTGGCCGACGCGGAGCGCTTCTTTGACTTCCAGGCCGCGCCAGAGATCAATGTGCGGTCCCGCGGCCGGGCGTTGCCTGTCTACCGCGTAAGCATGCTTCGCGAAACGCCGCGCTGGCTGCACCCGACGCGCTTCGTCGGTCGTCAGTTTGAACTGGAGCAAATGCAGAGCGTCCTCGGTTCCTGCCGGGATGCGGGGCACGCTCATATCGTATTCGTGCGCGGCGAGCCCGGCATCGGGAAGACCCGCCTGCTGGAAGAGACCGGCAAGCTCGCGGAGCAGAGAGGCTTTGCCTGTTACCGGGTGCTGGTGCTGGACTTCGGCACTCGCAAGGGTGAGGAGGTTCCGCGCGCCCTCGCCCGCGGCCTGCTGCAGCTTTCGTCGGGTGCGGAAGAAGAGCGTCGGCAGGAAGCGGCTGAGCAAGCGGTCAAAGAAGGTCGCACGCGCGTCGAGATGAGAGTTTTTCTCAATGACCTCCTCGACCTTCCGCAGCCTCTGGAGCTTCGGTCCCGTTTCGACGCCATGGATGAGCGGATCCGCAACCAGGGCAAGACTGAAGTGCTGACCGATCTGATCTCCAGCCGCTGCGCGCGGGTTCCCGTCCTTCTCATGATCGAGGATCTGCACTGGGCGGATCCCTTTGTGGTCGAACAGCTCGCCGACTTATCGAACTCGCTGGGTGCTCAAAGGCTCGTTGTTTTGATGACGTCTCGCATCGAAGGCGACCCGCTAGACTCTAAATGGCGAACGGCAACCCGCGAGGTGCCCCTGTTGACTATTGACTTGCGTCCGCTTCGCGACGCGGACGCTGTATCCCTGGCGGAAGATATCTGCACCGGATCCGACGACTTCCGTAAACGTTGCGTCGAACGGGCCCAGGGGAACCCTCTGTTTCTCGAGCAACTGCTTCGGGTTGGCGAGGAGGACGAGACCGGCGAAGCGATTCCATCCAGCGTACAGGAGCTCACTCTTTCAAGGTGCGACCGGCTCGATTCGAAGGATCGAAGCGCTGTCCGTGCAGCCTCCGTCCTCGGTCAGCGATTTGATATCGAAGCGCTTCGTTATCTCGTGCAAGACCCGCACTACGAATGTACGGAGCTGGTGGCCCACGACTTGGTGCGCCCCCATAGGGGCTATTACCTGTTTGCGCATGCCCTCATTCGAGACGGCATCCACGCTTCCTTGCTTTCGGATTCGCGCCAGGCCCTCCACATGCGGGCGGCCGACTGGTTCGCGCAAACCGATCTCGTCTTGCGCGCCAATCACCTGGAAGCCGCGGGGCACGCCTCTGCGCCTGTGGCTTATGCGGATGCGGCTCGCGCCGAGTTCCGCGCGTACCGGGTTGAACGCGCCCTGCAACTCGTCGAGCGTGGGCTCGAGATTGCGGTGGATACCGATCGGTTTCACCTGTACTGCCTGCGAGGCGAATTCCTGCACCACGTGGGTCCGATTGAAGAGTCGTTGCGGGCCTATCAATCCGCCCTTGGGTCGACGACGGAGGAAACTGATCGGTGCCGCGCCCTGGTGGGTATCGCCATGGGTCTGCGTGTGCTCGATAAGCACGATGAGGCGGTTGGCATACTGGACGAGGCAGAGCCCATCGCCGAGGCACACGAGTTGTGGGAAGACCTCGCGAAAATTTATATCACGCGCGCTAATCTCGCGTTCTGGAAGGGGCAAACCGGAAACTGTTTGCCTTTTAACCAGCGCGCGTTGGACTACGCGCGCAAAGCCAAATCAATCGAGCTCGAGGTGCACGCGCTGGGCGGTCTTGGTGACGCCTATTACGCCGGCGGCCGGATGCGTTCCGCCCATGATTACCTGGCGCAATGTGTCGAGGCTGCCAGACGTAACGGCCTCGGGCGGGTTGAAGTTGCACACAACCAGATGATCGGTGGCGGCACGTTGCAATACTCATTGGATCTGCGCAGGTCTCTGGCACTGTGCCTCGAGACAGCCGAAACCTCGGCCGAGGTCGGTTCGCTTCGAAGCGAGCTACAGAGCTACATTTCCGCCACCAACGCCGCGATATTTCTTGGCAAGCTCAGCGAGGCAAGAACGTATGCCGAACAGGCAAAGCGGCTTGCGGAGCGATTGGGCGCAAAGCGCACAATAGCGCGGTATCTTTGCTATCTGGGAAGGATAAATCTGGCCGAGGGGGAACGGCGCAAGGCCTGCGAGGTCCTGGAAGAGGGCCTGAAGGTCAGTCGGAACACCGGCCCGGGCTACTGCGGGGCCGCCATCCTGGGAACATTGGCGCGGGCCACCGACGAATCGAAGCGACGACATGCGGCTCTCTCGGAAGGCGAGTCGATGCTCGAAAGCGGCGCCGTCGGCCATAACTTCCTCGAGTTCTACGAGGACGCCATTGAAGCCTGCCTCGAATCGAGAGATTGGGACGAAGCCGAGCGCTATGCCCGTCTACTCGAAGACTACGTCGATCCTGAACCGCTGGCGCTGACAGACTTTATCGTGGCCCGCGGGCGGGCGCTTATCGCCTTTGGCAAGGGCGAGCGAAACAATGCGTTGACTGCCGAGCTCAACCGCCTGGCCGGGGCGGCCAAGGAGCACGGCCTTGCCCTGGCGCTCCCCGCCATCGAGAAGGCGCTGGCGGAGGGGAGGTCGGCGCATAGGCCGCCGATATAACGGCGCCGGCTCCCTCGGGGTAAGAGGGGACATTCAGAGTTCGTAAGCTGTTGATTTTTGAATTCTCGGGGCGGATGCGTTTTCGGCCTTCAACGAACGGAAAAATCAACAGCTTACGAACTCTGAATGTCCCCTACGCCCGCATAAGACGTCTGCTTTACTTGGCTGGTCTCCCGGTGTTAGATGCGGGCACGTTTTCCACGTCAAGCTATTCTTATGCCGTCCATCATCCTACATCACTATCCGCAGTCGCCCGTGTCGGAAAAGGTGCGCGTGGTGTTGGGGATCAAACAACTGAATTGGCGTTCGGTCGAGATCCCGCGTCTGTTGCCCAAGCCCGATCTGATGCCGCTGACCGGCGGCTATCGTCGCACGCCGGTGATGCAGATCGGCGCGGATGTCTATTGCGACAGCCAGTGTATTATTCGCGAGATCGAGCGGCGGTTCCCTGAGCCGACGCTGTATCCGGGTGGCGGTGCCGGCATGGTATGGGGAGTGAGTCGCTGGACCGACGGACCATTGTTTACGCTGGCGGTTTCGTTAGTCTTCGGTGCGCAGGCAGATGAACTGCCTAAAGACTTCGCCGATGACAGAGGCCGACTTTATTTCGGCCCTGATTACGACCTGCAGGCCATGAAGCGGCAACTGCCGCGGATATTGGCGCAACTCCGCGCGCAGCTCGGGTGGATAGAGGCGCGTCTCGCTACTGGCCGCACCTTTATTCTCGGCAGCGAACCCGGTCTTCCCGATGCGCTCTGTTACTACCTCGTTTGGTTTATCCGCGGGCGCTATGCCGGCGGTTCTGAGTTTCTGAGTCAGTTTCCCAATCTGGTGGCATGGGAAAAACGTGTCGCGGAACTTGGTCACGGACAGGCGAGCGACATGACCGCCGAACAGGCGCTGGCCATCGCCAAAGCCGCGACCTCAGAAACCAGAACGCGCGCGGACCCCGGTGACCCTGAGGGTTTGGCCCCGGGTCTACAGGTGGCGGTGGTGCCATCAGGGATGGGCGGTGATCCGCCCGTGACGGGAGAGATCGTCAGCGTAAGCGCGGAGGAGATTGCCGTTCGTCGTAGTCACGATCGAGTTGGTGACGTGGTCGTGCATTTTCCACGTGTAGGCTACGAAGTCTCTTCGAGCTGCGGATAGATTTGATCCTGCCCAAGAAGAACGTCCCCTTCGCTTCCTCCATGGCGTGTCGAACATCGAACTCTTGCCGGTCGAGCTGGGCCTGATCCACACCTGCGAGGTTTTTGCCTAGGATGTGCCGATCCCCGGCCTGATGGTGAGGGCCGTCGTTAGCATGCGGTCCGCGGGTAATACACAACGCGCCTAACCCTGGCATAAAAGCGGCCGTGTAACCGAAGACCTCGCGGCGATCGGAAGCGGACCAATGCGTTTACGGCCACCCTGGGACATTCACGACTGACTTGAATCTTCTCGAAGGCGGACAGTGCGGGTGTAGAATCACCCTTTGAGTTCGATAGATGTCCATCGCAGAAAGACGAGTCCGACCAAAATGAGAAAAGCACGGCCACATGCTCGGTTTAAGAGATTCATTGAGGATATCTCTATCCACACACCATTCACCAAAATGGTGCTTCTATTGACAGCGTTATGGCTCGTGTTTTCCGCCGGCGTTTATTTCGCCGAGCAGGGCATCGAGGGAACGTCTATCAATTCTTATGGAGGGGCGTTGTACTGGGGGATAGCCGCATTTTCTACAGCGGGAATCGCTGATGCGCCGATATCTGGCGCTGCTCAGCTGGTTGGGGGCATCTGGATAGTTCTTGGTTCAGTCTTGTTCTTCGGAACCATCGTAGCGACTGTCACCAGTTATTTTATGCGACCAATGCTGCGCCCTCATAAAAAGATAATCGAAACAATAGAATACAACCTCGAGCAGTTAAACGATTTGACGCTCGAGGAACTCGATCTATTGAAGGAAACAGTTGACATGCTGATCGATCATGTTGAGCACTTAAAGGGAAAACAACCCGGGGTCTAGCCGAGATCGAACAACACCTTCGACCAGCATCAGCTTTTTCGCTGGCGCCAGAAAGCCGAGCTCTCAGCCCAGCCGTTTTCCCGAAGTATCTGTGGCACCGCCCCGCCACAGTGCCGGCAGGTCTCTATGTCGACCCCGAGCGTTAACTAATTGCCGTTTCGATTCTGCAAATTCGCCGGATTTCCGGGTACCAGTTTGAACCTCTCCTGCTGGGAGCCGTCACCTTTTTCAAGAGTCACGGCATCGCCGGAGCGATAGGCGCGCCAGCACTGGGCCATGGTGCCCAGCCAGTTGTTCCACTTGCCGCAAAAGCCTTCCTCGGTCACACGCCAAGTGCCGTCATCCCGATAATGAAACGAGCGCTGGCCGCGCATTTCGCCGTAGCTGGGAAAATACACCGTAAACGGTGTCATTCTGACATCGCCCACGACGCTGTTTCCGACCAACATCGCCTGGATCTCGCTGCCGCTGAGCAGCTCGCCGCGATCCTTGGGAGATTCCCGCACAATAAGCGACTCGCAGCCAACACTGATGGCGATGACAATTGCGGCTGCGCCGACACTTCGTATCATGCTGTTAATGCTCACCGCCGATTCCCTCTTCACGAGTACTTCCAAAAACTACCCCGGATGATAGGGCGTTCCGAATTCGCCCGTCAACGCGCTCAGCTTCTGGCGACCTCAGTTCCTGAGGCGCGCTTGCGGCTGTCGGGTAGGGGAACAATATTCGCCTGTTTTCGCGTAACCGAGCATCCATCGATGCGCTTAGGACCCATGCGGTTAGCGGCGATCGCAGCCCTCAGAATCGGAATTTTGTTGCAACGATGGCCGGCTCCGAAATCGGCGCGGTGAGGGGTGTTGCCAACCTGATTGAGAAAGTGACCCGGCAATTGAATGATGTCCGGGAGCCGACTCCGGACAAGTTGGCTTACGGAGCTCTCAGCTGCTGATGGTAGCGTCTGTTCTCTGCTCTGGCGCTTTGGTCGGCGGCGCAGCTCTCATGGATGCCGGTGTCCGAACTTCGACCACCAGGGGCAGGTGATCGGAGGCGGTGCGCGCGAGCTGCGTCTCGGGGACCTCGACATCAGTCACCTCGAGACCGGGCTCGACGAACACGTAGTCGATCCTGGCGGAGAGAAAACGCGGGAAAAAGGTGCCTCGGGGTCGATGCCGACGCAGCTCGGTCTGGGCGTCGTTGAGGCGCTGGCGCAGGCGGCGGCACACCGGCGAGGCGGGTCCCGCGTTGAGATCCCCACAGAGAATGACCGGCCCCCGGCAGTCCGGATGCGCGAGCCACTCCGGGCCGAGCAACGCCTCTATTTGCACTTTGCGTTCTCCGGGCATTAACCCCAGGTGGGTGTTTATCACCTGAAATTCCCTACCGTATACATCAACCGCTACCCATAGCGCGCCGCGAGGCTCCAGATACGGCTTGCCCGGCAGGGTTGGTAGCGCCCCGGCATTGACCAGACGCATGGGCAGGTGGGTGAGGATCGCGTCGCCGTAGCGTTCTTCCTCCACGTGCATGGCCGGGTGGAAGTAGAAATCCATCTCCAGATGTCGCGCGATGATGTGAGCCTGGTCCATACCCTCCGTGCGTTCCCGCCCTACATCGAGCTCCTGCAGGGCGGCAATGTCCGGAGCATAGCGGTCGATGATGCGGGCAATTCGCTCCGGCAGGATCTTGCCGTCCATGCCGACACAACTGTGCACGTTGTACGTCATGATGCGTAACGTGTCGCGGCTCGCCGCATATCTCCTCGGCGCTCTGGACGACTTTGTCTCGGAGCGCTCGAGAAAATGAAACGCGGCATGGCGCAGATCGGAGGGCCGGATGTAGTCGCGATCGTTGGATGGTAAGCGCACGTCCGCCGGCAGCAACGCGAAGGCGTTGGTCTCTTCGGGTGCCGGGCCGCCGTGGGCACCGTTCTCGATGGCGAAGCTCATCGCAGAGGTGGCTGCGCGCCAACCGCAGGCGATGAACTCGCCGGCGTCGGGGTGGTGACACAGCGCGATCAAATCGAGTGTGACTTCCTCGAGGAAAGGGTGGTCGGCACCCAGCAACCGGGCGCCGTCTTTCGGTAGCACGTACTCGCACGCCTCGGTCCACGCACGGGCGCCATCGGTGCCCTCCTTTGTCAGCACCAAAGGAATCCCTGCTCGATCCTGAAGTAACCGGGCGAAAGCCGCGCGTTCGGTCCTGTCGAGCGCTCGGTCGTAGTAAACCATCGCCAGCGGCCCCAGCGGTGCCACGGCGAGCCGTGAATCATCCGATTCGTCATGATCGAATTCGCCCGCCGACAACAAGCGCTGAATTCTTTTACCACCCAGGAGCCGCACTCGTTGCAGCTGAACACCCCTCGACCCGCTGGATCGGACTTCGATGGCACGGCCTTCGAAATGGGTCAACACGTCGGCCACGGTCCGAGCGAAGCTGCGGCCTTGGATCTTGTCGTAGGGTTGCGTCTCGATTTGTCCGTGGTCAGAGTAGATCCAGACGTCGTAGTGACGGCGATCCGAACGATGTGCCGAACGCCAAACACGCGCGATGGCGTCGTCGATACCTCGCAGCGTCCAGTGCGCAAAGAGCGACGATGGTCCCCGCCGATGGGCCTGCTCGTCGTAGCCGAGAAAGTTGATCTGTATGACGGGCACACCGCGAGCCACGTCAATCTTTGCCCCGATGGTAGCGAGCTCGCGCAGCAGGATGCCGATGACCACGCGGCTCGGCACCAGCTTCAATTCCTCGACGATGTTCTGGCCCTCGATCATTCCGCGCACGCAGTCGGCGACTGCGAGCAGAAGTTCCACCACCAGGAGCACGGCCGTTCGAACAAAACTGAACGCATTGCTGAGAATCAGAACGGCAACGGCCGCCGGGTGAGCCTCCCGCAAGGTCGGTCCCCAGCCCTGGGACGATGAGCAAAAGTGCGGCTCGGCCGCACCCCCGGTGTAATGACCGACGAACAAGCTGCCGTCCCGAAGCAATGGCTCCCCGCCCTGGTCTTCGAGCTTGCGTTCGACCCGGGCGGCAATCGCCGGCTCGAACATACGCACCAGGCGTCCCGTGGCACGTTCCATGAAGTTAAACCCGGGGACGATTGCTTTGACGCCATAAAACAGCTCGCCTTGAAAGGCGGCTGTCGTCGAGGGCAGACCGGCGTAATGTCGGTGCAGCCGGTACTGCTCCCGATCAATTAGCCGGCGCAGGAACGGCACTTCGCCCGTATCGAGTGCTCGCTCAAGCTCAACCTGGGAAAGCCCGTCGACCTGTATCATCACCAAGCCCGGGGCCGTCTCGGTCCCGGTGGACACCGGCAATACCAGCAGACGTGCCAGCCATTCGCTGCGACTGAACCAGCGGCGCACGCGGCGCACGAATACCTCGATGCGGCCGATCACGTTGGCCGACTCCGCCTTGGCGCTTCCGCCGTCTCGAATGCTGAGCCGGCAGCGGCCGTCACACTTTTGACGATGTCCCACTCCGCCTTGATGAGGTGGAGGAGATTCTCCCAGCGCTCGTGCCCATCGGCTCGGGCGCTGAGCAGTGTCTTGGAGTTCAGCACCTCGTAGCACGCGAGCGCCTTGTCCGCCGTGCGCGGCAGGGAGAATGCATCTGCTGTCTCCAGTGCCGCCCGAGTGAGAGCGCCGCGTTGCGCTGACTCCATGCGCGCGATCCACCGCAGCGCGTCACGAAATGCATCGCGGGTCTCCTCGCCCAGCAGCCGGCCATTGCACCCGTCTTGCACGATCTCGCGAACCCCGGATGCGTCCAGGGCTATCACCGGCACACCCGCAGCCATGGCCTCGGTGAGGACCATGCCCTGGGTCTCGGTCTTGGAGGCGAAAGCGAATGCGTCCATGGCATGGTAGGCATCCGCGAGCCGCGGGTGCTTGAGAACACCGGAGAGCCACAGGCGACTGCTCAGGCCGCGGCGCTCGAATATCCGACGGATGTCGGCTTCCGATGGTCCCTTGCCCACAACTAGAAAATGAGCAGCGGCGTCGGACTCCAGGAAGGCCGCCACCGCCTCGGCGAGGAAGACGAGGTTTTTCTCCGGGGCGAGACGCCCCAAGTGTCCGACGACGAAGGCATCATCGGGGATGCCCATGGCCGCACGAAAGCCGGCGCCGTCTCCCTGCGCGAAGCGCTCCATCCTCACCCCGGTGGGCACGACGGCGACGGGAGCAATCACGCCGCGCTCGTGCAGCAGCGAGGCGATGCTCTCGCTGGGGGCGAATACCTGGTCGCAAAGGTTGGCGTATTGGGTCGCCAGCTCGACGACGAAATGCCTCAGCGTCGGCGAATCGCCCGGCACGTAATGCGTGTATTGCTCGTAGAGCGTGTGATGTGTGAAAACCAGCGGCAGCTCGCGGTAACGGGCGATCCGCAATGCCGTCATACCCAATAGGTAAGGATGGTGGGCGTGCACGATTTCGGGCTGAAACTGGTCGAGGGTTCTACTCAGGAGCCCGGAGATCGGTAACACGACGGAGAAGTCGCTGCCGTTGAAATTCTGCACCGCCGGTATTCGGATAACATCCGTCTCCTCCGTCGGCGTGTGGGAAAACTCCGGCGCCACGACCATAACGCGGTGGCCCCGGCGCCGGTACTCCGCAGTGAAGGCCTCCAACGAACGCGCCACCCCACCGACGTGTGGTGTGAAGGTATTGCTCAGCATCACGATATTCATGTGACTTCCGGCAATGACAACTCGATGGAGCTATCTCCCGGCGCGGTCATGATCGGTTTCAATCCGGGCAAACGCACCTCGACACTCGGCGCTCGGGCATACCAGTCACCGCTCCAGGACACGCACGCCCGGCGGCCTGCGGCACCGGCTTTCGCCGCAATTTTCAGCGAAACCGTCCCGAAGGCGCTCGGCGCGGGGCCGAATGAAATCACCGCTTCGTCCCCGAGCCAATGCGGCGCGATGCCCGATCCCACGATCAACCGGTCGCCTTCCTCGCGCAAGAGACAGTTTCGGACCATCAACACCCATTCCGCGGCTGCCCAGATATGTTGGCCGTCGCCCATGCAGCCGCCCCGGGTGCGCGGATGAATGGCCTCGGGCCACTGCCCGGTGGACGAGGCGAGGCTCGACACGGTGTCCATGAGCTCGAGACAATGATTGTCGCCGGCTCGCAGCAGCACCTGGGCCACGTGCAGGGTCAGATAGGGATTGATACCCGAGTGGATCATGTCCTGGAAGAACCCGCCGTTGACGAAGCAGTTCTCCAGCAGAAACGCTACCGTGTCGAGCAGGCGCGGATCGCCGGGCTCGCACATCCTCAATGGATAGCCCACCGCTAGCGAGCCGATGGCGCCGGCGTCCAGTCGTCGATACGGCGTAGCGGGCATGGCGGGTCGGCCCAGCCGCTCCGCCGCCTGAGCCAGACTGAGATCCACGGCACGTCGAAACGCATCTGCCTCACGCTGGAATTCCGCTACCGAAGCGCCATCGCCCAGCTTCGCGCACAGGGATGCCGCCGCCTCGAGGCCGGCGATGCCCCAGAAGTCGTCCCAATAGTAGTAATCGTTGGGACCGAGGTGCTCGGCACTGAAGCCCGCCGGCAACAACCCGGCGTGCGGTGCATCGATACTCTCGGCGAGGCGCTTGCGTGCAATCCAGCGGGCCCCCCGCATGATGGCTTGGCGCCAGCCGGGCTTCGGCGAACGCCCGCTCAGCTCGCAGAACCGGTTCATGATCCACAGGGCTTCGCCGTTGGAATCCCATTCGCCCGCCTGAGAGTGGAAATAGCCGCGACGGGTCTGACGGCCGGGGAAATGATCGAGCGCGCGTTCGGCGCGTTCCGTCAAGCCGGCGCACAGCAGGCCGTGAATGATGAAGGCGGCATCGCGAAACCAGAAACGTTTATAGGTATAGGGACCGGGATAGACTTCATCCGGGGAGTGGAGGACCAGCGCGCGCAACGCGGCTTCATAGAGCGACTGCAGCTGTACGTTCGGCAGCGCCAGTTTGCAGTGGCCCGCCAGGGCGTTCTCCCAGGACGCGCTCGAGCGCTGGCGTGTGCGTCTGGCATCCGCGAGCGGAATACGGACAACGATCTCGCGTAGCCGCTGCGTGTCGAGGTCAAAGTGCGCCGCCGCCGTCGCCATGCCGACGTCACACTCGCCACGAATCTGGTCTTTCCGGTCGTGCAAGCGCAGAGATACGGCGCCGGTGCGGTAATCCGACGTGTGGTGGTGCTCGGCCGGCGCGCTGAACTCGACGCTCCGCAGACCATCGATGGTCCACGCGTTTCGCTCTGGGGAAAGGGCCACGGTGTGGATGAAGCTGATCCCTTCGGGGTTAAAGGGGCACAGCGCGACGACCATGCTTGCGCAGGCGTCGCTGCGCGCCTGAAGCTCCAGGCGACACACCGGCCGACCCGATTCGAGTTGTACCGTGGCCCGGTTTCGCAGGAACAAGCCGTCGTGCGCCGTCTCGGTGATCACCGCCGGGACGCCTTCGGTCTCGAGGCGCTGGGTGGCTGACGGGACTCGAGACGGAAACAATCGGCGCCCGTCTTCCGCCACCACCCAGGCGTCCAGCGACCAGCCGTCGAAGAACGGAGTGAGCAATCCTCGAGGATCCACGATGGGCAGCTCTGAGTCGTCCGGCCAGCCGATGGCCGTCCAGTTGCGATGGGTGAAATTGACGTGCGTGATTGAAAACGCCCGCGGGATGAACGCGTCCGATCGTGGATCGAACTGGCGCTCGATCCAGTAAGGCCAGATCCAATCCAGGTTGTGCTGAATTACCCGGCTGTTGATGAGTCCGCGCGCGTGGAAGACCACGCCGGCGCGCAGCAGCTCGACGGGCTCGCCCACCTCGGAGGGTTGGGTAAAACGATGCAGGCGAGCCAGCAGCGCGATGGGATCGATGAAACCGTGGGCGCGCGCCACGTGACGAACGACGAACCGCCAGGGCAACCACTTCATCCACGGCATCGGCCATCTCCCTGGTCGCGCGCTTGCGTGTGTTTTGCGAGCGCTCGGCGCGCGAGACGATTGAGGTATATCACCAACACGATGATCGAGACGAAACCGGCAGCATAGAGAGCCCATCCGAGTTGGGTTCGCTCCGCCTGTTGCGCCCCCAGCGTAGCGATGTCGGCGGCGATTGAGCCGAGATACACATTGTGCAGCGATAAGGGGACGATTCCGACAGACGTGCCAGCGGTAAATGCGCGTAGCGACAATGGCGTGAGCCCGAAAAAATAGTTGGAGAGCTTGAACGGAAAGAAGGGTACGAGACGGGTGAGCATCACGATCTTCCATCCCTGGGGCACGAGTTCCTCGGTGACGAACTTCAGCTTCGAATGCGCCAGCACCCAGCGCTCGGCCCTGGCGCCGAATAGATGACGCGAGATCAAAAAAGCGAGCACCGCGCCCATGGTCGTGCCAAGAACCACGCATATCGTGCCCTCGACCACTCCGAACACGAACCCTGCGCCGGTGGTGAACATAACTCCCGGCAGCAGGAGCACGACCACCAGCGCCATTGTGAGCGCGAACAGGAGGGGCGCCCACGCACCTTGTGCATCGAGCCACTCCAGCAGCCGCAACACCTGCTCCTGCGCGTCGAAATAAACCAGCAACGCGAGAATGACGGCGACGAACAGGACACTGATCGCGATACCCCATCCAATGGATAGCTCTCTGGTCACGGTGGCTCCATAGAGCTGCAGCCGTCATCCGATACAGAGTGCGCCAAACCCCTCGAACGGTCCAGCCGTTTCGCCTCGCCTCTTGACGTGGATCATGCGCGCAGAGAGACACTGTCGTGCGGCTAGAGACCGGTGTGTCAGCGATTGCGGCGTGGAAAATGTCCGCTTTTAGGTCAGAAGAGCACGTTCGATCGGCTTCTCTCCGATCGCCTTCTCAATACATAGCAGCCTATTCCGATATTGTGGCGTACGTAACAGCTTCTCCTGGTCTATGATTCATCACACAGAGCGATAATCGCGGGATTGCCAGCGGAGATGACAACCGCAATGGCGGGGTGATTTAATTAGCCGAGAATCAGGAAGGTCACTTTACGCTAGCGCCCAATGAAACCCATGGAGCTTCTGACGACCAGAAAGGTTCTCCTCAGGGTCGCCGTAATCGTTGCGTTGGCGGAAGGTTTCATTATGCTCGTTTTGCAGGCCATTCCCACTCAAGCGAGCAGTTATTCCTTAGCTGCCATCGATGTCGCGCTGTTGGCCGCGATGACCACACCCCCGCTTTACCTGTGGGTGATTAAGCCCTTTGTTGAAGCCAGGGACGCGGCGCTTGCTGAACTGAATGAGTTGGCATCTACCGACCCGTTGACGCAGCTGGCGAATAGGCGTGTCTTATTCGAACATCTTCAAAAGGTTATAGCCGGAAGCGTAAAGCACAAAATTCCGGCAGCAGTGCTGGTAATAGATCTAGACGGGTTCAAGCGGATAAACGACATCTACGGGCACGACATCGGCGATGCAGTACTTGTTGAGACCGCCAAACGAATACGATCTGTGACCCGAACGGAGGACGTTGCGAGCCGCTTGGGTGGTGATGAATTCGTTTTGATTCTTAACCGCATCGATTCCGACAAACGATTGGCGGCCGAAGACGCGGTGCGAACAGCCGAAAAACTGATCAAGCTGCTCGACAGTCCCATTGTTTCCGATGGCCGAACGTTACATGTTGAAGCCAGTATAGGAATACGCCTTCTCGGATTCGACGAGTTGGATTCGAAAACTGCACTCGGCGAGGCTGATGCAGCCATGTATCGCGCCAAGCAGGCGGGAAGAGGATGCGCCATTTTGTTCGAGAAATGAAATGAACAGCTTTTGCTTTCCCGCGGTCCGCACTAACAGCTAACACTCCGCTCATCTGGTCACCCCCTGAGCGGGGCGCCGGTCAGATCCAGGTTACACGTCTGCTAAGGGTCGGTTTTTGCCGCCCCCCCAAAATTCTCCAGTCTGGCTTTTTCCAACAACGTAAGGAGTCAGACATATGAAATTCGATTGACATTCAACGTAACACGGTACCATGGAACAAGCGGAGGCTCGTTGGCCCGAAACCCCCGCTTAAATTGAAGGAAATCTGGGCGATTCGCGTCCGTCTCCAGCTGGCCAAGCGCACTCGGGATTTAGCGCTGTTCAATCTGGCGATCGACAGCAAAGTGAGAGGTTGCGATCTCGTCCGGCTCCGCGTGTGCGACATCGCCCACGGTGGACGCGTCGTCGCCCGCGCAACCGTAGTGCAACGCAAAACCAAGAAGCCGATCCGGTTCGAGCTCCCTGAGCAGACTCGCGACGCACTGGAAGCGTGGATCGCACGAGCACGCTTGAGCCTGGGCGGGTACCTGTTTCCGAGCCGCATGACTGGCTCGCCACATCTGTCGACGCGACAGTACGCGAGAATCGTGAAGGCGTGGGTCACCTTAATCGGCCTCGAGCCCGCTGATTATGGGACGCACTCGCTGCTGCGTACAAAAGCCACGTTAGTCTACCGCAGGACGAAAAATCTGCGGGCAATGCAGCGGCTGTTGGAACACACCAAACTAGAGAGTACAGTCCGGTATCTCGGAATCGAGGTCGACGACACGCGTGAAACGGCAGAGCAGACGGAAATCTGGAGCCCAACTGCTGGGAGGCGACCATTGGCGATGGTCGCTTCCCGGCCAGAAGGAGATGTCAGGATAGCCACCTACTCGGACCCACTGTGACCGGAGGAGCGGTCTGTGTGCAGTTCTCGGCATCGGATATCGAAACGAACGGAATCTCGGGGAGAACGTCGAGAAGCGAATTCACATCGACTCGGTTATTGTGATACCTTCTAGCGCGGAGGAGTAATACGCACCAAGATAGGGAGGACAACAAAATGCGCCACGTCGCATCCGCACTTTTTGTAACGCTATTGCTTTCCGGATTTCACAATGCAGCCTGGTCGAATCCGCCCTCACCCCAGGATGCGGATCCGCACACGCAGAACACCCATGAAATGGGCCATGACTTGAAGGAGGCGACGTTCAGCGTGCCCGACGGCCAGCGGGAGATCAGTAGCGACATTGCGTTCCAGGGCAAGTATGCCTATCAGGGCAATTACAACGGCTTCCGAGTGATCGACATCTCGGCACCCGGTAATCCGAAGCTCGTCGCCGAGACGGAATGTAACGGCGACCAGGGCGACCTCGTCGTTTGGGAGAATATCCTTGTCCGAACGTGGAACACGAAGCGAAGCGAGGACCGAGCCTGCGGCGGTCAGATCGTTCCGGCCGGGTTCGAAGGCGTCCATGTCTGGGACATCAGCGACCCGGCCGATCCGGTGCTCGTCGGGACGTTGGAATTGCCCTGCGGGTCGCACACCGCGACCATGGCTGGAGTCGATGGCGGTGACCTGATCATCTACAGCAACAACTCCAGCAGCGGCGGATGCGGCGTCGGTCTGGATCGGGCTGGGCAGGATCTCCTCGGCGACTTCATGGAAGTCATCGCTGTACCACTGGACAATCCAGCCGGCGTCTCGCTCATCCATCGCGAACCATTGGAGGGGCCGAACGACCCGGCTGTTCGCACTGGATGTCATGACGCCGGCGTCATCCTCGGTGATGTCAACAAGGCCGTCTGTGCCAGCGCCGATACCATCAACGTTTGGGATATCACCAATCCGAGAGACCCGAGTTTGAAGTTAACGATCACCGAACCGGGCGTGGGCGATTCCGCATCGAACGGACGGTGGCATTCGGCTGGGTTCTCCTATGACGGCGAGATCATCGTTGCCGGTTGGGAGCCTGGTGGTGGCGGGGCCGGCGAGTGCGAAATCACCGACCCGGACCTAGACAAGTCCCTGTTCTTCTATGATGCGACTACCGGTGAGAAGCTAGGGACGTGGGTGCTCGACCGGGCTCAGGGGGCGGACGAGAACTGCACTATCCACAACTACAACGTAATCCCGCTGCGCAACGGCAACGACGTAGTCGTCATGGGTAATTACCAGGGTGGCGTGTGGGTCGTGGACTTCACAGATCCGGCTGATGCTACGACCATCGGCTGGGTTGATCCGGAGTCGCTGGGCCCTGGTCCTTTCTGCGGTGGCTTCTGTCAGATCGGCGGATCGTGGTCGACCTACTGGTACAACAACTTCATCTACGACAGCGACATCACGAAGGGCCTCGAAGTGTTCGGGTTGAGCGACAAGGCTCGTGCTGGTGCGATTCGGTTGGACGGCCTCAATCCACAGACGCTGGAGTTCACGATCTCCGGGAAAGGAAAGCCTTAAGCCCTTTCTACACGCGACGGGTGGCATACCCCGGTCTTGCGGGTATGCCTCGCGCTTTCTGGCGCCGGCGTAGTCGAACTGCGTCACGAACCGAAGCTGCACACGGATGACTGCGTCGGGTCTATTTTGTTGAAAAACGCGGTTTGCGAGGGGTTGTTGCCGTGGCGTCGATTTGAAGGGCGGTCCGATTTCCGCCTTTCGGCTTGGGTTTGCATCTGGTTCGTTCGTTTTCTCGTCGCCTTTTCCGGTTTTCTCATGCAACAGAGGCAATGACCCTATTTTCCGGTGGTCCGGTACTGAGCCAGAGCGCCAGTCTTCGTAGATTCTGTGCGGTCGCGGCGAGCAAGAACTCATCGCTTGCTCCCGTCATGCCGCGAAGCCGTAGCCGATCCAGCTTCAGAATGCGTTTCAGATGACCGAACAGCATCTCGACCTTCTTGCGCGCGCGCCTCGATTGTCGATACTCAGCAGTGTCCCTGAGACGTCGGGCCACATCGCGGGCCGGCTCATGCACGCTTCTGGCTATCTTGCGAAACAGCATGTTGGGACAACATCGCGCCTTCAGCGCACATGCCGCGCAGTCGAGCTGGCTGGCGCGATAGATCATCGTGTTGGCTTTCGTGATTCCCGTACGTGCGTTCGTGAAGTTGCGCCGGTACTGCTTGAGCCGCTTGCCACCCGGACAGGTGTAGGTGTTCGATGCCGGGTCGAAGACAAAGTCCGAGCGGCTGAATGTACCGTCATGCCGTTCACCCTTCTCCCACAGCGGCACATGCGGCTCGATGGCCTTCTCATCGACCATCCATCCCAGAATCTCGGCCGTGCCGTATGCGGTGTCTCCAATCAGCCGTTTCGGCTTCATCTCGAAGCGCTTTTCGACCCGCTCGACCATGACCTTGGTCGATTCCACCTCAGCCTTACGATTCGCCGTCGTTGCCTCGACATCGACAATAATCCCGGCGTCCGTATCCACGAGGTAGTTGGTCGAATACGCAAAGAACGCCGGCCCACCAGGCGCGGCTGTCCACTGAGCGGCCGGGTCGGTCATCGAGAGGCGCCGCGCGGCCTTGACCGTATCATCCAAGGCCTCCAGATACTCCCGCACCGCCCGAGTCGTGCCGCCGGGCTTCGGCCAATCATCATCATCGCCACGCTCGCGCGCCCGTTGCCGACTCGCATCCGCTTTCACCACACTGGCATCAATCGCGAACCCTTCTCCACCGACCAGACCTTCGTTAATACAGCGCTCGACAACCTGCTCGAACACGAACCGCAACGCCTCACTATCGCGGAACCGACCGTGGCGGGTCTTCGACAACGTCGAGTGATCTGGGACCTTATCTTCAATGCTCAAACGGCAAAACCAGCGATACGCGAGATTCAGTTGCACCTCTTCGCACAGGCGTCGTTCCGAGCGAATACCGTAACAGTATCCAATGACCAGCATCCGCAGCATCAGCTCTGGGTCAATCGATGGCCGACCGGTATGGCTGTAAAACGGCTTCAGATGCTCGTGCAACTCATCGAAGTCAACAAACTGGTCAATGTGGCGTAGCAAGTGGTCTTTGGGAACGAGGTCGTCGAGATTGAAATCGTAGAGAAACTGAACTTGGTGGTCATCTTGACGTCCCATCATGCCGAACCCACTCCCCGTAAGCGGTTACCACTATCCCGTTTCGAATGTGTACGGCGCGTTTCACGCGGCCTAAGATTTGCCACTGGATTCCCGCTTGCGCGCGAATGACGGATAGTTCTGTAGCTCGACGGTCATTCCCGCCAAACCTGTCTCCACCACAGCGCGGAGCGAAACCCATCCCCACCGCTATCCCCGCGAGCCTGTCCCTGCGAAAGCGGAAACCCATCCCCGCTGTCATCCCCGCGGAAGCGGGATCCAGTAAAAAACAATCTTCCTTTTGCGCCGTGTCAGGCAGTAAACGGCCAAAATGCGTCACTCCGAATTCAATGGATTTCGTCGGCGTGGAAATAATAGTCTGACGAAAGCAAGGCAGGCCGGTACCACCGGGCTCAAGTTGCAATGAGCAATGGCGAAGCGCTAAACCTCGAACCTGCCCTCCAGCGGATTGTCGCCAAGGCGCTGGCTGACGAGCACTACGTAGGCGTCTTCGAGGCGTTCTGCGAAGAACTGGGGAACGCTGGCGTCCCGCTGCTGCGGGCCCATCTCACCATGCATGCGCTTCATCCATTGGTTTCGTCGGTGGACCTGACCTGGTATCGAGGCCAGGGCCTGGAGGTCAATACTCGTGTGTACACGCCGGCGCCGGCGGACGAGTGGCTGCGCAGCCCCCTGTTTTGGATGTTGTCCAACCAACAGTGGGAGCTGCGCCGGAATTTGCGCGACAAACGCGTGGTGCGAGATTTCCCGGTGTTTGCAGAGTTCCGCGACCTGGGGGCGACGGACTATCTGGCACTCATGACGCCCTTCGGTGATCCCGAGACCGCCTTTGAACGTCGTGACGGAATCTTGACCTCGTGGCTAAGCGATGCCGCGGAAGGTTTCAGCCAACATCACATCGAAGCGATCGGGCAGCTGCAGCCTTTTGTAGGGCTGGTATCAAAGCTTTCGAAGCACGACTACACCGCGCGCAACGTGCTCTCCGCCTATCTCGGCAAGGACGCGGGTCGCCGCGTGCTGGAGGGCCAGATCCGCCTCGGCGACGTGGAGCGCATTCCCGCGGTCATCTGGTTCAGCGATCTACGCGACTCCACGGCCATGGCGGAACGCATGCCGGTGGAAACATTCCTGCAAGCGGTCAACGCCTACTTTGGCTGCACCGCGGGCGCAGTGCTGGAACATGGCGGCGAGGTGCTGCGTTTCATCGGCGACGCAGTGCTGGCCGTGTTTCCCGTGGCGGCAAACGAGTCACCCACAAAGGCAGCGCATCAGGCCCTGGCTGCCTCCCGCGAGGCCGGGCAACGTCTGGCAGCACTGAACGAGCGCCGTTCTGCGCAGTCCGAAGAGCAGCTGGCCTTCGGCCTCGGGTTACACGTGGGGGAACTACTCTACGGCAACATCGGCGTACCTACCCGGATCGAGTTCTCCGTCATTGGTCCTGCGGCCAATGAGGTGAGCCGTCTGGAAAGCCTGACCAAAGAAGTCGACGAGCCTGTGCTGGTATCGCGAGCCTTCAAGCAGGCGCTCGAACTGCCATGGCGAAACCTGGGAGTCCACCGGCTAAGGGGCGTCGGCGACGGTATGGAGGTGTTCGCACCGCCCTTGTGTAGTGGGTGCAGTGGGGACATTCAGAGTTCGTAAGTAATTGAAGTTAGGTGTGCATCACTGCGCGAACTCGGAGCATCAGCAGGTTGGGAACTATGAATGTCCCCGTTCGCGTCCCGCGACGATGAGGTTCAGGCTCTAAATGGAGCCGTCGCGGGGAGCCCGAGGAGCAATCCGGAGATTCTTGACCGAAGTCAAAGGATCGTGTTCCGGCGCACAATATGTTGGGTTAGAGTGAAGTTGGCCACGGCGCGGGGCCTCAAGGCGAGCAAAACATGGACATCCTGAAGCGGCTCGATACCGACCACCGCAACGTTACGCAGCTGCTCGAATTTCTCGAGACCCAGCTCGCCCGCATGCAGCAGATCGAGTCCGCCGATTTTGGTTTGATGCGTGACGTCATGCACTACATGACGCACTATCCTGATCGCGTGCATCATCCGCTCGAGGATCTCGTCATCCAGAAGCTGATTGAGCACGATCCGTCGGCGCAGCAGCTGGGTGAAGACATTTTGCGCGAGCATAAGGACCTGGCTAGAAAGAGCGCCGCATTGCTGGAGATGCTTTTACAGGTTACCGACGGCGAGATGGTGCCCCGCGAGGAAATCGAGGCCACGGGCCGGGACTATGCCGCATTTCTTCGCTCTCACATGGAGAAAGAGGATGAGCGGCTGTTTCCGCTCGCCGAAAGAACCCTGACAAATCAAGACTGGCATGAAATCGCAAAGGGGATAAAGCATCTCGCCGACCCCGTATTCGGCGCGGTAGTGCAAAACCAGTTCCGCCAGCTCTACCAACGCATCCAGTAGTGACGGCGCAGAAGCGGCGCAGAGGGACATTCAGAGTTCGTAAGTAATTGAAGTTAGGTGTACATCACTGCGGGAACCCGGAAGATCAGTAGTTTATGAACTCTGAATGTCCCCATTTGCCCTATGAGGGGATAGCCCCGTAGGCTGCGCCGCGCACATCCAGAATCTGCACGGCGCCTCGTAGGAGCGAGCTTGCTCGCGAACTGATTACATCGCCGTCCCCGAAAAGCTTGTCCCTGGGCAAGCGGAAACCCGCCCCCGCCGTCATCCCCGCGAAAGCGAAAACCCGCCCCCAACGCCATCCCCGCGAAGCGTGTTCCCGCGAAAGCGGAAACCTACCCGCGCCGTCATCCCCGCGAAAGCGGAAATCGGCCCCCAACGCCATCCCCGCGAAGCGTGTTCCCGCGAAAGCGGAAACCTACCCCCGCCGTCATCCCCGCGAAAGCGGGGACCCAGTAACAAAGTCTCCCTTAGAAAAGCGCTCGGCCAGAGCGAACAACCAAAAAAAAGGCGTCGCGACAACCCAAGAGGGCAAAGGGCCTTCAAGAGCAGCTCCGCCCGCTAATTCCGAAGCTGCGCAACCACTCCGGACTGCCGCAGTTTGCTCGCAACCCAAACCCGCCCACGCTAGTATTTCCGCACCGCAGCACTCAAGAAAAAGGGCACGTCCGCGCGTAAGGGCATCCGCAGTAACCCGGCGGCGCGGCTTTTGACAAAAAACCCCCTATCCACAAACCAAAATCAGCCGGTACCCCATCATGGCCAGCATGAAAAGTGATCTCGAGCAGGCAGAATCGATCCGTCTCGAATTCGGCGCCGAATTCGAGCGCCAGCGGTTCGAGCTTTTAAAGAGAATGGAAGCCGGAACCTTCCGGACGCCATCACAGCTCCAGCGGTATCACGAGCTCGTGTGTTTCGCACGCGCCTGGCCCGATAGCCCGCGTGTTCTTCGCCTGAGTCGAAAAATAATAAAGAATTTCGATCATCGCCGGGATCTGCGGAGATTCCGCACCCGACTCGAAGCGACGGGTATTGCCGGAACCGACATTGCGTACAGTTTTTATCTGCCGACAGCAAAATGGCTCGCCAAGCAGTGGCCGCAACATCTCGACGTCGATTGGGACAGTTTCGAAGAGCACGAACGCCTGGACGAATTGCTCAAGCATATGGCGGTTTTCGCTGAGCAACAGGGTCTGAACAGCTATGGCTTCAAGGGTATGGAGCGCATTCAAAAGATGCGCGGCGATAATAACGACGCTGACGGAACGTTTTTCATCTCGCTGCTCGAGCTGTTGCCGATGACCGAGCGGGTCAAAGAACACTTCTACGACAACTTGTCCCTGACTTTTATCTTGCGTCCCGGAGCGAAGACGCCTTCACGAACCAAGGGCGAGCTCCGCGGAAGCAAGATCCAATATCAAGACCAACCTTCGCGATCCGCCGCGGTCGATCTCAAGCAGGCGGTCAAACAACCGCTCATCTTTAATAAGGTCACCGGCACGCAGGCACGGCGTCTGATCGAGCTTGCGCGCGGGGCCATGGTTTCCCGCTTCCGGGATCTCGATCCAATCGCCTACGCCGATCCGCATGACGTCAGAGTGGTCGACTGTGGATCGGGTATTCAGATCGTGCTCTTTGGCGTTGCTCCCGAGCGCCGTTTCTTATTCGAATCCGAATACGGTCACCTGCTGCTCAAAAACGGCGTTCCGGTGGGTTATGGATCGGCCTGGTCGCTTTACGGGACATGTCAGATGAACTTCAACATATTCCCGACCTTCCGAGGCGCTCAGGCTGTGATGCTTTACGCCAAGACCTTCGCCGTGTATCAGCAGCTCTTCAACGCCGATACCTTCGTCGCGGAGCCCTATCAATTGGGTGACGAAAACGAAGAGGCAATCCAGTCCGGCGCCTGGTGGTTCTACAACAAGCTGGGTTACAAGCCCTACGATTCAGAAACAAGCCGCCTGGCCAGATCGGAGAACGAAAAGCGGCGAGCGCGCAAACACTACCGATCTTCAGCCTCGACGCTGAGACGACTCGCCCAGGCGCCGATGTTTCTCAATCTCGGGCGTCGTCGAAAAGACGTCCTGGGGCAAATCGAGCTAGAGGCCTGTAGTCTTGCGGTCACGGATTATCTGAGCCGGCGGTACGGATCGGGGCGTGCAGGAGCCGAAGCCGAATGCGCAAAGACCGTGTGCGCTTGGCTGGATATCGAGCAGCGCAAATTGACCGGCGCTCAACGCCTGTGGTTACGAAGATGGAGTCCAATAATCGTGAGCTTAGGATCCGTCCCCAGTTGGTCCGAGGAAAACAAGGCAGCGCTGCGGGCGGTTCTGTTGGCCAAAGGCGGGCCGGAAGAATCCCGTTACGTAAATCTGTTCGATCGCCATCGCCAACTGCGCGAAGCGCTATTGAAATTATCCCGCCGCGGCCTTCAAGAGCTGGCGTAGGGGAGTAGGGGGACATTCAGAGTTCGTAAGCTATTGATTTTTTTCTCGCCAGACGTCGGATACATGCTGCTGCGGCAAATCTTAAAATCAATAGCTTACGAACTCTGAATGTCCCCGATTTACTTTTCTCTGATTTCGTAGACCCTGATGCTGGCAATGAATGGATTCTCCTTGGCGATCTTTTCGGCCTCATCGAGGCTCTCGGCATTGATGATCGAGTAGCCGGTGATGGATTCCATGCCCCAGAGCAGTTCCTTGGTTCCGCTGTGCGAGATTTCTCGCCCACCGCTGAAACCCCCCTGGTCCACGGTCTTGTCCGCGACCGATTCAAACCATTTGCCCCAGGCCGCCATGATCTCCGGGGTGGGCTTTTCGAATCCGAAATGCAGCAACATGAATCGTTTCACTTCGCTCTCCTGGTTCTGACTTTTTCTGAACGGGCGACGGGCCCGTTCGAGAGCCCGAACGGTGAGCCGTGGCTTAGCAACTATCAAGCCTCGGCATGAGCGGCAGGCCAACGCGTACGGCGCGTTTCACGCGCCCTACGATTTGCCACTGGATTCCCGCGTCCGCGGGAATGACGGGATAGTCTCAAATGTACGCCGCGCGCACCCGGAATCTGAACGGGCATTCGTAGCAGCGAGCTTGCTCGCGAATAGATGCAGGGCACGCCGCCCGCAGCGACTTCTTCTGCGTTCGGTCATTACCTACGCTCCAACGCAGCCACTAGACTATTCGGAGCACTGCGCCACGAACGTCTCGGCTACCGATTCTCCGGACGTATGCCAGACTAACGGCACGTAAACGGAGGCTAGTTTTAGGTTCCCCGTTAGTCTGTTCAGAACAAGGACCCCAGCACCTGCCTGAGATTCACTTGTGCGCCGATCGATTGCGGTAATGTAGCGGTTGTCCATGCGCACGATGTCATAAAACGAGTCGCCAAACGTAAGCCAGCGGTTTTCAATATCGACTTTCAGCGCAACGTGTTTACTTGAGGGCGGATCAGTTGAAACACAGTTCAACCGACTTTGCGCACCAATAGCAGAGTCACTGATCGTGGCCGCTAGCAGTGCGGCGCCAAGAAATGCTCGCATCGATTCCAGGTCCCCTCGAGTTTGAAGCGGTTAGCTTAGCGGTGTTTGCCCTGATTCTGCATACATTCTTAGAACCGTCCGGTCGGGGTCGGGAACAGCCAGTCCGCCGGCCGACGTTCTTGACGAACGGGGACATTCAGAATTCGTAAGTGATTGAAGCCACGTTTACACCACTGCGGGAACTCGAAAGATCAGTAGGTCGGGAACTCTGAATGTCCCCATTTGCGCCCCACCGTCGTCCCCGCGGAAGCGGGGATCCAATAGAAAAATCTTCCCTAAAATCGAGTTGGACAGAAACGAGCAGGACATCTGGTCATAAAACTATCCGAATTACCGCTATCGACCGGAGGCGGACGAAGGCCAAAAGCCATGATAGGGTACTCGTGCTCGAAAACATGGGTTGCAGACCCATGACTTTTGCAGCTGTTGAAAGGGTGATCCATCATGACTACATCTACCGAAGATGGGTTGGTACTCGATAAGAACAGGAAAGTCGCCGGTATGGTGAATGCAGAGGGGACATTCAGAGTTCGTAAGTAATTGAAGTTACGTGTGCATCGCCGCAGAAACCCGGAAAATCAGTAGGATAGGAACTCTGAATGTCCCCGTTCGCCCCGCATGCTTTCTTTCATTTCTGACGCCCTAGATATTCAGGGGTTTTAGGGGAAAAAATGGCAAATACTCGCCTATTGGCTGATCTAGAGAGAGCTCTCGATCTCTTGAAGCAGGTGGATGAAAGTGAGCTGGACTTTCCCCCAGACGCAAATGTCTCCCCTGATATTCACCAGCTGACAGGTTTGGAGGAGTATCCCGCAGAAACCCATCTAGCGAACCTGCAAGCTAGAATTGCAGCTGTTTTAAAAGCGGGTGACAAGCTGGAGCCGCGTGATCCCTCTGACTATGTGTCAAAGTTAATCGTCGCTTGCGTAAGGCTTGCCCCGCCAAGCGACGATTGAGCTTATGCCGATCAGACCAAGAGCTGCTTAGCGACCCCGCGGTTCTGGCAGACAATCTCCGCTGCGCGGGTTGCGCCTGTATGTTTTGAGATTCTTTATCCGTGGCCGATGTTCGCTGGATCCGGGATCGCGTAAACCGCGACAGGCTTCTTACGACCGCGGATATCAGCCTCGTGGCGCAGAAACGTCGACAGATCAATGCCGGCGCACTCGGCCGTCGTTTCAGAGACGACCAGCGTGCAGTCGTAGCTCTTCGTTAGCTGCTCTAAGCGCGCTGCAACATTGATATTGTCGCCGACCGCCGAGAGCATGGGCGTGGACGGCGGTCCCATGGTGCCGACGATAGCATCGCCCCTGTGAATCCCGATTCCGAT
Organism: uncultured Gammaproteobacteria bacterium; assembly: GCA_947258715.1. Lineage (GTDB taxonomy): Bacteria > Pseudomonadota > Gammaproteobacteria > HK1 > HK1 > CAMYJH01. Next base: position 38,130 of record CAMYJH010000002.1, on the reverse strand, counting down.
ACGCAGCGGCTCATCGAGTTCCGGGCGCAGCCGTTCGTTCAGCAGCGACAGTCGGCGGCTCATTTCGGCGGCACCCCGGAACGCGTCTCGACAGCCTGACTCGATGTTCGTCTTCAAGCCGTAAAGTGCGAGTAAACCGTCGCCGGAGAACTGCGCGTAGTGTCCGGCGGTCGCGGCAATCGCCGCCGACATCTCTGCGAAGAACTCGTTAAGCACGAATACGGCGTCGTAGGGGAGTCGTTGTTCACAAAATCGGGAAGAATCGCGAAGATCGACGAATACAGCGACCACCTCCCGCTCATAGCCACCGACACCCCCCGGCCGAAACGCAGCATCAGCGCTCACCCCCGCAGGGAGCAGCGGTTTGATGTCGAGGTCGTGCACGGGACGCAGCTGGCAGGCCAGGCGGACGTTCGGCGCGGCCTTTATTCGCTGCAAGGCGACGGCTTCAAGCCGAGGCACGGGCGGCAATCGCTCCGCCCCCGAACCCACCCTTATGCGGCAGGTGGTACAGCGGGCACGGCCACCGCACACCGACGCGTGGGGGACGCGGGCTTTGCGCAGCGCCTCCAGCACGCTGAATCCGATGGGTGCGAGAACGACTTTGCCTTCGGAATGATGAATGCGGTAAACCCCGCGTCGCCGCTCCCGCCGATCGCGGATCCAGCGCGCAACGAGCACCGCCAGCAGCATGATCAAGAGAACCGAGATCACCTGCGGTTCCAGTCCGTCCTTGAACTCGCGCAGCTCTGGCGCCGCGGCCTCGAGGTGCTCGAAGAATTTTGCCTTGATTGCCGGGTCCGCGGTCAGTGCCTGCATGTCGAGCGCGGCGCGCACGTAGGCCACAATGGCCAGCAAGGGAAGCAACACCGCGACGGGATAAAGGTAGGTCAAAGACCTGGCGTACCAGGGTCGCAGACGAAGCCAGTAGTGCAGACCCATTGTCAGGTGGATCCAGACAATGAGGACGAGGATCGGCTGCTTGATGCGCAGCCATGAATCGCCCCACAAGCTGGTTAGGACAATGGGATAGCCTACATCGAAACCGATAAGCGCCTGGTTAACGCGCGTGCCGATCACGTGACCCGCGAGCAGAAAAGGAATGAGCAAACCCAATGCCAGTCGCGTGCTTTCCCACGCCGGCATCCGCAGCGTGCGCCGGCGGTAAAGCGCCCGCAGCGCGAGCAGAAAGTGCAGCGCCAATGCGCCGTAAAGCGCCACTGTCCCCGGCGGGCTCTGCCAGATCGCGGCGTTGTAGCCGCGGTACGCCTCCATGGCGCCGATCGACAGCAGTCCCAGCGCGTGATTGGTGAAATGCAGAATCACCCAGCCCGCGAGGATCAGTCCGGTCCAAAGTCGCAAACGTCGTTCAAGCATCGTCAGCCGCAGCCCTGAGCTAGGTTAGCCGAAAGCGCTGCCGGTGCTCCGGTCCGATTACCCCGCGCCCCGGTTGAAAACGGCGTGCGGCAAGCTGACTCGGGCAAAGGCCGATCGACGAAGTCGAGAAGGCACCACTCGAGTGCCCGCTTCGGATCGAAAGCCGCCGCCGGGTGGTCACCAATGGGTTTCATCGCATTAACGGCGGAAAACGGCCATGCCCCGTCATTGGCCTGACATGCCTACAACCTCCGCGAAATGGAGAAAGCGGACGTTTGCGTTCCCCGTGTGATGGGCAGGATTTGTCCTCCGCCCCGAAGGAGCCGCCCGTGCCGATTCTCCGACAGCCGGCTAGATCGCGTCATCACCTCTCACATGGCCCTACCCAATCAACCTCTCCACCGTTGTACTCGACGCGCTGCACGGTTCGATTCGGAGTGGTGATCTCGAATTGCCCGCTCATTCTTCCTTCAACGAAATCACCTTCGAATCGGTTGCCTTGCAGGCACGTCAGTATTCCCCGACCATGAAACTTTCCTCGGCTGAAGCCCCCGATGTACTCATAGTAGTCATTCTCGAGACTGCCATGACCGTGAAAATAACCGTCGGCGAAGTCTCCCACGTAGGACCAACTACCGTCGGTGCCAAGGTCGCCTTGACCATGCGCGCAATAGCCATCTGCGCAGAAAGGTGCACTTATGAGCGAGCATCTTGTGGCTTCGTGGCCCTGCCGTACTTCGCCGTCGTAGACCCAATAATCATCGCAATACATCCGCCAGATTTCGGTCGAGCTGGGCTCATCTGCGCCGGTTTGCGCGTACACGGAGGGACCCGTCAGCGGGGCGATGATCATTCCGGTTAAGACCACTGATCGGACAGATAAGATCATGTTCATCTCATCTCAAGCGTTTCATGACCGTCGCCTGCACCGAGCTCGATCCCACCTTCCCACAGTGAGAGCGCCCGACCGTTGACGAACGTCGGCAGAATAGTACCTACACACACTCGCCCTACTGGCTACTTTGCTCCGGTGGCCAAGACGCGTTCCAACCCCATGCTATCGGACCAATGTCAGCGCCGGAAGCACTGACCGAAGTCAAGGCCGCGAGACCGCCCCACTCCCAATGAGGAAGACCGTTGGTTACCTGCTGACCTCGCTGCCCCGGCAGGTAACGACCGCTATGCGGGCTCCGGCCACAGAATCGCAGAGCACGGCGAAGGACCGCTTCGGGTCCTAAGCAGACACCGCACCCCCACGCAGGCAGCGCCGCGCGCATCCGCAATCTGAACGGCGCCTCGTAGGAGCGAGCTTGCTCGCGAACTGAAGGTGCCGCCATCTCCGCGAAGCTTGTTCCGCGAGAGAGAAAATCATCCCCAATGTCATTCCCGCGAAAGCGGAGATCCAGTAAAAACAATCTTCCGTTGAATCGACTTTAACAGAAACGAGGAAGACATCTGGGCATGAGTACGGGGAAAAGTAGCCAAACCCCGACAATGCTGAATGGGGGCAATGTGCCCCATCTGGTGATCACTTTCGTTCTGCAGCTCGATTTTGCGGGGATCACAGGCGGTAGATCGAGACCGCATTGTCATGAAACAGCTGTGACTGCTCCTGTTCAGAAAAATCAAGCGTAGTCTCGATATACGCTGTCCAAAGATCAGTGAAGCTTCTCCACAAGCGATCGACCGGGAAGTCGCTCGCGAACATGCAGCGAGCTGCACCGAACCGCTCAATTGTTTCCAGCACGAACGGCCTGATGCTTTGGGCCGTCCAGTTAGGGTCCATTATTCCCGGGCCTGAAATCTTAACCACGATGTTGTCGCAGTGCGCCAGCTCACGGATACCCCGTTTCCAAACGTCGTCACCCTGGTCGTTGGTCGTGTCGGGCAGACCGGTATGGTTCAGTGCGATGCGAACTTCCGGGAAGTCACGGGCCAACTTCGCCGCGTCTTCCATTTGAGACGGTTCGATCTGCAAATCGAATATCAACCCGAGCTGACCTAGGCGTTTGAAGTTCTCACGCCATATCCCGTCGCGCATATCCGGCTGGGTCTCCCAACTGAGAACTTGGCGGATGCCGCGAAGATTCGGATAGCACATGTGAGCGGCAACAACCTCGGCGAAGTTGTCGGCCATGAGGTCGGCAGAAGCCACGATACCGTGGGGGAAGCCGTCATTCGCTGGATCGTCAGCTTGTTGCTGCACCCATCGTGTCTCGGCAACAGGGTCTGCCAGATCGGGAAGCGCTTCTACGTGTACCGACCTCGCAAGGCCGAAGTCCCGGCTGTCGGCCAGATAGTCCGGGACGAGATAGTTCTTTGCCAGCTGAGGATTGGCCGCCATGAAGTCACTCGGCGGCTTGTCTACCAGCCAAGGATAGTAGACTGCTTCCAAATCCCAGATGTGGTGATGTGGATCAGCAATTCGCCTGCGCTCTGTCATGGCTTTTCGCCTGTGTCAGGCAGCTGCTCATGCCGACCGAGTCTAACAATTGTTACGATCACCTTCACTTCTGATGTGGGTCAAAACTCCCCTTCACCGGCTGCCGTCACGCATGTCCGGAGCCAGAGGTAAAGCAGACCTCCCAGGCCCTAATGTCTGAAGCTGGGCGTGAACCGGACCTGCTGTGGGCGTGATCTGGACGGCAAGGAATAGCCAGGAACGGGCCTTGGCTGCCGGGATCTGCGGCGATTATGACACGGCTACGTATAGGCGCCACGAGTCGGGAACACCGCGCAGTTTGTACTCGCCACGTTGCGCGAATTTGATTTCTGAGACCGTACGCTTCAGATAGATTGGGCTGCTGCGTGTGATCCGGAGCGACCCTCTTAGATGTTCCCAATCTTACTTAAGCTGTTCGTTGCGCGTCGTGCTGTCTAATCCGAGCGACTTGAGTACGTCCTCGGGAAAAACCTCGTAACGCGGCAGACCGTCGTCTAGATGAAGCCACGGTAGCTCGTCCTTGGCAAAGATGTGGTGACGCGGCTTCAACTTGTCTGCTTGGTCGAGCGCGCCGGCCCAAGCGATGATCCACTTATCACGCTCGCTATTACGCCACGATACGACCGGACTACCGCAGTCCCGACAGAATGCGCGCAC
>CAMYJH010000002.1:0-33592 GCA_947258715.1 uncultured Gammaproteobacteria bacterium | reverse complement strand
CACCCTCCAGTCCATTCCATGTGAGGCCCCCGACCGCGGTGGATTGGACTTCAGTATAACGGCTAGGGCGATGCTGTTCCCGTCTAGAAAGTGCTATCAGCTAGGTGGCGTGTCTTTGCTTCCTAATTATCGGACCGTGACAAGAAAGCTGACCGTTGAAGCCGATGCATCAAAAGTCTCTTAAGGGTGGGAAGCAGACAGTTCACCCCCACGCAGGCAGCGCCGCGCGCACCCGGAATCTGATCGGTCATTGGTAGCAGCCAGCTTGCTCGCGAACTTAAAACCCCGCCACTCGCTCGATGAGCCAGAACGCGGCCATGCCGCCGACGCCGTAGGCCGGTACCTGTTGCGTCCAGGCCGGCCACTCGCTGCGCACCCTGCGCAACGCCGTCACCAACACCAGGACGACGGCAATAAACAGCAGCTGCCCCAGCTCCACGCCGACATTGAACATCAGCAGCGCCAGCGGAACTTCGTTTTGAGGCAGGCCCACATCGCCGAGAGCGCCGGCAAAACCGAAGCCGTGCAGCAAGCCGAAGACGAAGGCCACTATCCACGGATAACGCGCGGTCAAGCTGGCGTCGCCGCGATTGACCTTCACCAGCTCGCTGGCGAGAAACAAGATCGACAGCGCAATGGTGGCCTCCACCGGCGGACCCGGCACCCACACCACGCCCAGGGTCGCGGCGGCCAGGGTGATGCTGTGGGCCAGGGTAAAAGAGGTGACCGTGATCAGAAGCCGCCGCGCGCCGCTGACAATCAGCAGCAGCGCCAGCACGAAGGTCAGGTGATCGAATCCGGACAAAATATGATCCACACCCAGCACGGCATAATCGCCGGCCACCTGCCAGGCGGAACGCTGGGCGACAATCTCCACCCAGGGTTGACTCGGACGCGCGATGGCCGTGGTCTGGCTGCCATTCAGCCAGACGAAGCGGGCAAACACATCGGTAATGGTGGCCTCCAGACCGAGAAAGCGGATCACGCCGCCGTCGATGCCGCCGTCCGGCACGCTCACCACGCGCCGGTGCAGCGCCGAGTCCGACAACTGCTTAACAGTCGGCTCACCCACCGTCCGCCATTGCTCGGGCAGCTGTAGCGTGGCCGGATGCGGCTTGCCGAAATAAATCGGCGCCCGCCAGATCACCTCATAACGCTCGGACGTCAGCTGCCGCAGCTCCAGCGAGCCGGGCTGTAATTCATGGGCAAACGCCCGGCCAAAAAAGCCGGCGCAAAGCAGCAGCAAAAGACCAATCGAGAATGTAGCGCCGCGTTTCATCAATTGGCCTCGTCCGCTCGCACCGCGGCCAAGGTCTCGTCGATCAAAACTTGTGCAATCGATGAGGATTCGATGATCACCTGATAGCCTTGGCGCAGCTTCTGGTAAGCCAGGTTCTTCTGCTCCTTGCGCCGCTGCGCCAGGTACTCGCGTTCCACCAGCTTACGGATTTCCGCCAGCGCCGGCTGGCGCGCCTCCACGCGCTCGCTGACTTTGAGCAAATGACCCCCATAGGGTGAATAAACCGGTCCCGTCCAGTCCCCCGGCGGAAGCTTGACCACATCCTCGGCAAAGCGCTCGCCAAAGGCGCGCGCGATCTCGCTCTGAGTCGTCAGACCGTAGTCAAAGGCCAACAGCGTCGAGTCACCTGCCGATTCAGGCGCTGCGCCGGCGTTCAATCTGGCCAGTAATTGCTTCGCATCGCTGGCCAGATCCCTTCGTTTATCGGGATTGAGATACACCTGCTGGAACGAGACCTGCGCTTCGGTCCGGAACTTGTCCGGATGCTGTTGTAAAAAGGTGGTCAACAACTCATCGGTCACTACTCCAGCCGTCAGATCTTCAAGGATAAACTCCAGCTTCATGCGCATGCGCCGGCGCACCAATGGATCGTTCTGATCCAGGCCCATGGCCAGGGCCTCACGATAGAAGACTTCTTCGCGCACGTGATTCTCGACCAGTCCAGAGAGTTCCTGTTCGCTGGGCGGGCGCATCCAGGTGCGCTTGAAGTTGGCCGCCAGCCGCTCCACCTGGCCATTAGTCACCACGATACGGTTCGGTGCCTCGCTGCCCGGCTTGCTCCCAAGGCCATAGAGCAGGAACAGGGCGGCACCGATAAACAGGAAATGCACCAGCGGTTCTCGCCATAGATGTTTAATATTCATCTTTATATTTCCCGCACTCCTTTCACCGCATTTCTTGTTACGGCGTGTACCAGATCGGCGAGGTATAAGCACGTTCCTGGGTAATCATTGGAACATTCTTGTCTATTTTTTCATTGAAACGCTTGGCGTCGTAGGCGGTCCAACGTGGAGTTGGAATTTCGATGACGCGCGCATAATAAAAAGCGCGTTGTTTGCTATTAAAATCCGGGTCGTTCCAGACAGTTATTAATTCAGAGGCGCCAATCGTATTAGTCCAGGTGGCAGTTTTGACATCTACGGTATTACCCACCGCTGGTAGCTTACCTTTATTATCGGGTTTGCGATCGCCCGACCAGACGATATCGTAGACTTTTTCAAGCGTCTTGCCGTTCTTATCTAACCAGCCCTTAACGATCTGAATGCGGTCCAGGTTACCGCTATAAGGATCTTTGAGTGCCGCGACCAGAAAGGTCGGTGACTTACCGTCAGGTGCTCTTTTTAAATCACCGCCCATGGGTACGCCTTTAGAGTAACCAATCAAACCTGGGTCTCGATATAAATTATCCTGTTCTTTAAAGTCGTAACCGCCAAAAAAGCGTACCATTATGCGTGGGCCGGTGGTGGCATAGACTTCCTTACGTTTCATCGCATCCCAGACTGCCTCGCGGGTGTTTTCCGTAGCCCACACGGCTGCATAACCGGACGACACTTGCTCCCAGCCGTAGTATTTGATATCGCCGAAGCTACCTACCAGCGTATTCCAACGACCCTTATGCGGTTCTTTACCAGTGTGTTTACCGAAGAAATTTTCTTCTTCTGCAGTAGCCAATCCGGTATGACTATCAGTGGAACCGACCATGCCAAACTTGAATGGATTGGTGCCCAGTGTTTTCTCCAGCTTAAGTCCATTCTTTAATGCTGCTCGGGCATATTCATATTGCAGCATTTCTTTCGTCTTTGGCACCGGTCCGAGATTGCCCTTATCCCACAATACATCGAAACCGGCGAATTCATCATTGGGCGACAAATAAGGGTGTGACTCACCGTCACCTTTGATCTGGGTTACTTCATATATGGGCTCCCAGCGTATACGCGTCTCGGCATAGTCTTTTGTCAGAGGATTTCCAGTAGCTGGATTGATTTCAGGGAACATGATGCCATTACTGACATTACCATTGTGCGCCAGGGCAAGGACTTTACCTTCGGATTTTTTCTCATATTCAGCCATCCACTTCCATAAATCTTCAGGATTAAAACTTTCGGCCGCGGTGTAAGGCAACATCTGTATTGCCAGATTGGCGCCGTCACGATAGATCACATTACGATGTAAGTTATTACCTCCCTCAGTGGACGTCCATTCATAGCCAATAAAGGCGGTAAATCGGCCTGGATCATTATATTTATCCGCTATTACCAAAAAACGTTCCCACACTGAACGAACAAACTGTTTTTCTGCCAGGACAGCCGGAATTTTCTCGCCCGTTACACCGGCAAAGGTTTCGATGACTTCCATGGTCGCCGCCAGGGCAGTATCACCACCTTTTCTGATCCGGTCATGCCAGTCCTTTACTTTGGGATCCGTTAATAAACCTGGGTTGCCTTTGACAACTTCATCCATGGCGCCCATAGCATCGGAGTGATCGGCGACCACTAGCCAGTCCAGTGGACGCGACAACTTAATTCGTTCGCCATGTGATGTGGTAATTTCATCGCCGCGCGCAAAGCGATAGGCTTCTTCCGGGCCCAAGGTGACACCAAAGGCGCGTGCATCAAGCGAAAGATTGGTATGTAAATGGGTATCGCCCCATAGAACCTTGGTGGGATAGTTTTTCCCAGCGTAAGGCGAGTATCCGGCCTCTTTCAGTGGCTTTTTACCTTTTACCTCCATCCCTGATTTGACATCTTCTTTGCTACCAAGAATGCTGCCGACATAGTCTGCGTGTGTCGCGGCTGCCGCTACCATAAAAACAGCCGCAAGAGCAGTTTTTAATACCCCAGTTCGTTTCATGCCAAGTTTCCTCGTTTGCATTTTCCAACTAAGGAAGGTCTGATTTATCAGACCTTCCGCGCGGCACAGGGATGCGCCGCCGAATCCGACGACTGTAAGTCATTGCATTCGTGAGGCAAGTGGAAACCGCGTTTTCACTTGCCGACTCTGAAAATTCCAGGGATGGAATTATTCAGAGTTTCCCTAATTCATTAAGACGTTTACGCCATCAGGGCGTATACCAAATCGGCGAGGTATAGGCACGTTCCTGGTGGATCAGTTTCGCCTCCTTCGGGATCTTGGCGCCGAGGCGGACCCTGTCGTAGACCACCCAGCGCGGCGTCGGGATCTCGATCACACGGGCGTAGTAGAAGGCTTTTTCTTTCGCATCGAAATCCGGGTCGATCCAGACGGTGGCGAGCTCGGAGGCGCCGATGGTGTTGGTCCAGTTCGCCGCTTCCAGATCGACGGTGTTGCCCACCGGCGGCAGCTTACCTTTGGCATCAGGTTTGCGATCGCCCGACCAGACGACGTCATAGACTTTTTCCTGAGTCTTGCCGTCCTTGTCGAGCCATCCCTTGATGATCTGGATCCGATCGAGATTGGCGCCGATTGGATCGCGCAGCGCATAGACCATGAAGGTCGGTGACTTGCCTTCGGGCGCCTTGCTCAGCTCGCCGCCCATGGGCACGCCCTTCTCGTAACCGCGAAAAGCCGGCGCGCGGCTGCGCAGATCGTTGTCGTCAAAATCCCAGCCGCCGAAGAAACGCACCGGGATCCGCGGGCCGGTGGTGGCGTAGGTCTCTTTGCGCATCATGGCGTCGAAGATCGCTTTGCGGGTGTTCTCGGATGCCCACACCCCCTGGTAGCCGGAAGCAACCAGCTCATAACCTTCAATGGCGGCGAGCTCGGATTTGACGAAGGGATGATCAATCCGCGTCGCGGAAGGCTCGACGCTGGCGGACTTTCCGAAGAAGTTCTCCTCCTCGGCCGTGGACAGAGAGGTATGGCTGTCGGTCGCACCGACCATGCCGAACTTGTAGGGATTGGTCCCAAGCTTGTTTTCCAGCGCAAGGCCCAGCTTAAGCGCCTCGCGCGCGTATTCGCGCTGCAGCATGTCGGGCTTCTTGAGGGCCGTGAGATCGAGGTTGCCTTTGTCCCACGTTTCGTAGTCGGCGAACTCATCGTTGGGAGAAAGCAGCGGGTGCGCCTCGCCGTCACCTTTGATCTGGGTCACTTCGTAGAGCGGTTCCCACTTGGCGCGAAGCTCCACGTAGTTTTTATCCACCCTGCCGCCGGCATAGGTCCGGTCGGTGGGGAACATCCAGCCATTGGAGAGGTTGCCGTTATGCGCCAGCGCCAGCGCCTGGCCGCGTGTCTTTTTTTCGTAATCCTCGAGCCATTTGTACAAGTCGAGAGGGTCCGTAGTGCCCAGGGGCGGCTGGGTGGTCAACGGCACCACCATACGCGCCCGGGTCCCATCGTCGCGCAGGATCACGTTACGGTGCAGATTGTTGCCCTTGGGGACCGACGTCCACTCGAAGCCGATCAGGGCGGTGAATTTGCCCGGCTCGTTATAGCGGTCAGCGGTTTCAGCGATCGTGTCCCAGAGGTTGTTGTAGATCCGAGAGCCGGATCAGGTCGAAAGCGGCCTCGCCCGCGGCCTTGCCGCCTTTCTTGAAACCTTCATGCCATTCTTTGCCCTTCGGAATCGCCAGAACATTGGGATCCCCACGCTGGATGCCGGTCGCCAATCCCATCATGTCGGAATGGTCCGTGATCACCAGCCAGTCGAGCGGCCGTCCCAGCTTGACCGGCAGCCCGGTGGCCGACTTCACCTCTTCGCCGCGCGCGAAGCGGTAGGCCTCTTCGTGGCCAAGGGTATTTCCGAACAAGCCGGCATCGAGCGACAGCCCGGTATGCAGGTGCGTCTCGCCCCAGTAGACCTTGCTCGGGAAGGAGCGCTGGGCGTAGGGAGAATAGGCCGTGCCCGGGTACAAGCCCTCGATGACTTCGGTACTGGGACTGCCGATGTCTTGACCCAGAGCCGGTGCCGCCACCGCCAGCGTCAAACAAAGCACGAGGGTTAATCTTTTTGTTTCTGTCTTCACTGCAAATCCCCTTCATTATTTTTCAGGTTTCGTTTATCAAGGCGTGTACCCAATCGGTGAGGCGAACGCGATCCTGCATAATCATCCGAACGCCTTCAAGCATTTCCGTTTTGTGCCAGATCTTTTCCCCGGATTGGTCCAGTCGAGTCGAGGGAAGCGCATCACATCGACGACGAAGTAGGGACATTCAGAGTTCGTAAGCCATTGATTTTGGAATTTTCGGATCCGATGAGTTTTCAATCTTTAACGAACGGAAAAAATCAATAGCTTACAAACTCTGAATGTCCCTTCCGTACCAGTGATCACGACAAAACTATCTCCCGATTTCCCAAACACGCGTGCCTGACAATATTCCCTGCACGTAGAAAAACTCGCTTATGGTGAATCCCCGTCCGGTTTTTTGCAGCGAAAAAACGTTTGCCCGGCGCACACGGCCACCTTGCCGCCAGAAAAAGGTTAACAAATCGTTCCTCACGCTAAGGGTTTCAACGTCGTTTCCCGGCTGGTCCAGATTGAACCAATGATCATCCCCGCGTTTTCTGAAACGAAGCCCGTCACCACTGACAAGAAAATAATAAAACTCCCGCGGAAAAGCTCTCGTCTCTCGCCTCCCTGACAGGCTCGCTTCTATCTGAAATATTTCGTCTGACGACCACTGCGCATGCAAATCGATCTTGAAGTGGTGGCTTATTATCGAGGGCTCAGCATCCGGTCCGACGCACGTTATCTCTTCCATTGTTCCGCCTGGGCGACCTTCCAGCGCGCGGAACAGGCTTCTGATTCGCCGAAGCTCGTTGTCGCTCAACGGCTTGCGTGAAACCTGTTCTCGAGTATCGGCGATCCTGCCTCCCCATGAATCTTCGAGGAATGCAAAGCATCCAGCGCCTGTCGTTAAACCGACCGCTGGTTGTTTGGTCGGATCGCGATCCTCCCGCTGTCCGCCTTCCTGGCTGTTCTCTCGTGATTCCTTCTCGTACTCCCTGAGTCGCTGAACCCGGTCCTTGGCCTCCTGAACAGCTTGCTCGGAAGGCACTGGCTCAACCTCTATTGTTTCCAGCTGCGAATCAGGGGGCGGAGTGTCCCCGAAGTGAACATTGCCTTTCTCATCCACCCACTTGTAAATCTCCGCGCTTCCTGCCGACCCTGAAACAAGGCCAAGTGCGAACAAGATGACAATGCGATACCTGGATGAAATCATTTAACGCCTTAACGTCTCTACGGCGATTCTGCGCGGGCCGCCCCGGGCGCATTCGGCGGTAACGTCCCCCTCAGTTTTCGATCAGCGCGCAATTCCGCTCAACGTACTCCTGCTTGTGCGCACCGCCCCATCCAAGGCGATCATAGTGCTCGTCCACAATATAGTCGTGCACCTCATCCTCTAGCGCTTCGTACAGCTTTCCTAAGTGGAAGGCTGCAAGCTCTCTCTCGTTTCTGAAAGGCGTTGTCTCGCCCCAAGGCGCTGACTCGAGGTCTCCATCGATAGCCTCCTCCAACCGTTTTAAAAGGGCGCGGTACCAAGCCTGACCTTCGTCGTAGCCAATCTTGAGAAGTCGTTCGTGTTCTTCACTATCGAAGGGCTGCGCAAGCGCGGCGCACTCGAACGCGGCTTCAATTTTTTGTCCCTTGGAAGTGAATTCCTCGAAGGAGACTTCCGAGGCTTGGTTAAGGTCGGCCTCCGCAGCCGACGGCGCCAAGCAGAGCAGCAGCAGAGCGAGTACCGTGGCTCTCATTTCTCATCCTCCCGCCATCCACCGCCCGAGTCCTCCAGGGGCGAAATTGAAAAAGCCGCGCCAGCGTAACAAACCAGCAGGGCTTTTTCCTTGCGTCCCCGTACCGGCGTTTGTCGTCCCTTCATCCCGAAGATCGCCGGCGGCTAGCCGGCAGCCGGCCCATGTCGACTTTCGGTAGACGCGATGTAGGACAAAGTCGACAATGGGCGCTTCCGCGTAATCGTCGACTGCGGCCGAGCTCCGTCAACCGCGCTCTGTTTCGAGCGCCGCAGGTCGAGGGCCGAATTCCCACGAGCTGTACACTCGACCTATGCCGGCTCGCGCTCAGCGGCGAGGATAGGGCCGGCCGGGTTACGGAGGAGAAGCATGAGCCTGGGTCTGGAACGGGAGATCATCGACGCGCGCGCGTACCAACGGAACGTGGCGCGCTTTCGCGCCGCCGGAATCACGCTGCCCAGAATCGGTGATCTGGCCGATCCCGTGTCCCGACTTTCCGAGCAGGCGGCGTCACTCGCCGGAGTCGATCCGGACGCGCCGGAGATCGGCAACCTGTTTCGTGTTCACTGGCACAACGACGAGGAGCGCCGGGGGCTCACGCCGGTGCCGGCGCACCTGATCCTCGAGCCCGAGCTGACCGGCGTCGAGGCCCGGATCATTGTCGTCCTCGGCAACCGATTCCCGATGATCCGCGCGCACAAGGTGCTGGCCGCCTACGGCTGTCTGGTGCCGCGCCTGCTGTCGGGCATGTTCGACGCCGATCGTCACCGGGCGGTATGGCCGTCGACCGGAAACTACTGCCGGGGCGGCGTCGCCATCTCGCGCATTCTCGGGTGCCGCAGCGTCGCGGTGTTGCCGGAGGGCATGAGTGCCGAGCGGTTTCGCTGGCTCGAGCAATGGACCACGGACCCCGCGGATATCGTTCGCACCCCGGGGACCGAGAGCAACGTGAAGGAGATCTACGACGCCTGTCACCAGCTCGCGCGTGACCCGGCCAACGTCATCCTCAACCAGTTTTCCGAGTTCGGGAACTACATCATCCACCGCGCCGTGACCGGCCCGGCCCTCGAGCGCGTGTTCGAGGCCGTGAACGCCGACGGCGGACTTCGTGCTCGCGCCTACGTCTCTGCCTCCGGCTCCGCCGGCACGCTCGCGGCCGGCGACCACCTCAAAGAGGTCCTCGGCGTGGACATCTGCGTGGTGGAGGCGGTGGAATGCCCGACGCTGCTTTACAACGGCTACGGCGAGCACAACATTCAAGGCATCGGCGACAAGCACGTGCCGCTGATCCACAATGTGATGAACACCGACTTCGTGATCGGGGTCTCGGATCACGCCACCGACAGCCTGAACCTGCTGTTCAATACCACCGTCGGGCGTGCCTATCTGAGCCGGCGCAGCCACATCGACCAGCAGCGCACGGCGTCGCTCGGCGACCTGGGGCTTTCCTCCATCGCCAACATCCTGGCCGCCGTCAAATACGCCAAGTACATGGGGCTGGGGCCAAACGATGCGATTCTCACCGTGGCCACCGACGGCGCTGAGCTGTATGAGACGGAGCTCGGACTGGCGGAGAAGCGCCTGTACGATGGTCACTTCGACGAGCTGAAGGCGGCGGAGGTCTTCGGCCGTTACCTGCGCGGCGCCGCAACCGACCACATGATCGAGCTGAATCGCCGGGACCGGGAGCGGATCTTCAACCTCGGCTACTACACCTGGGTCGAGCAACAGGGGATCTCCCTGGTCGACTTCGACGCCCGCCGCGACCAGTCCTACTGGGACCGGCTGATGGACCTGGTGGCGGTGTGGGACGAGATGATCGACGCTTTCAACCGGGCCTGACCATCTCAATCCACGGCTGTCGAAAGCCCCGACCAACTGGTTCGACGCCAGCATATTCGGAAAACGAAGGGCCGAGGTCGGCCAGTCGCAGACCTTCCCGGGACGCGGAGAGTCAGAATACTCACTCTTCAACTGTCGTCGTTTCCGGGGGGTGGGCCGCACTCTACAACGAAGTTAGCACCGGCGCGATCGTCGTTTTCACTCGCCGACTCTGAAAATTCCCCGGATGGAATTATTCAGAGTTTCCTTAGATACGTTTTTGCCATCAGGGTTAGAGCGAGACTACGAGACTCTAAGCAATGTCCTCATCGGGGATATCCGCCGGCAGTTCATAGGGTGTGCAGCCGGTTACCGCCTGCTGCCACATCACGCCCCGGCCCGGCTTGTCGACCTGTGCCGACCAGAATATGAAATCGAAGATCTCGTCCGCCTGCTCTTCGGCACAGAGCACATAAACCTGCTTGACCAGGTCCGACGCCGGCAGCTTGCCGCGTTTCGTCTTGACCGCGGCAAGAACCCCGATACCTCTACAGGGCGAGCTACCGGCCCTGACGATACCTTTTCTTTTCCGCAGCTCGACAAGCACGCGCTTGGCTGTGCCATCGTCGGGCAGGATACAGTAGATGGCTTTGCAAGCCGGGAAGTCCGACCTTCGGCGAGCCGAATAGGGCGCGGTGCTCATTCCGGATCCACGTGCAACCGTTTGCGAAGCGCCTCGGGGACGTACGTCGCTGCCCTGTCCACGGGGCTAATGAACATGACGCCACGGCCGGGGGCATTGAGATCGGCTGCCAGGTAAATGGCGTCGAAAATCAGGTCCTGCTGGTCGGAAGACACCATGAAGTTGATAACGTCTTTCTCGGTTTCTACCGCGACGCCCCAGACTCCCAGTCGCTCGCGAGTGCCCCAGCTCTTGGCGGTGTGTACGATGGCGCCGCGTGCGCCCACGTCGCGCGCCGCGAGCAGCACGGCGTCCGTCCGTTCTTTGTCGACGATGCAGGTGATGACGGCTACATCGGTCAGGTAGATGATCTCGCTCATAGGATTGCCTGCACCTCTCGTTCTTTCGAAATCACTGTCTCATGCTTCGCAGCTCGCACCTGGCGATTCGCTTGGAATCGTGCCCACAGACCGGTGATCATCACGGTGATGATAGGCCCGATCGACGCCATGCACAGAATACCGAAACCCTCTACGGCATTCGTCGCGTTGCCGAACCCGATCCCCATCGCGAGCACCAGGGGAACCGTGATCGGCCCCGTCGTGACGCCCGCCGAGTCCCAGGCGACGTTGACGAAGGTCTCGCTGGAAAACATCGTCAGCACGATGGCGGCGAGGTAGCCGGGAATGATCAGCCACACCAGGGGCAGGTCGAAGATCAGCTTGGCAAGCCCGAGGGCGATACCGCATGCGACGCCGACAGACACGGCGTTAATCAAGGTTTTCTTCTTGAACACGCCCTCGGTCAGCTCCTCTGCAGTGACGCCCAGTGCGTTCAGTGCAGGTTCTGCGACGGTTGCGCCGAAACCCAGAAACCAGGCGAAGGCCAGCGCAATGACCAGGCCGACCCCATAGACGTACATGGGTGAATTTGCGATGCCACCGATCTCCATGAAGGCCGCCGGTACCATGCCGCCTGCATTCCCGCCGAGCTTCGACAGCCCATAGGTGAGACCGACATTGAAAATGCACATGCCGATGATCGTGAGCCCGATGCCGTAGAGGATCTCGCCCGTGTTGGGCAGACGATCACGGAGTACCACTTTGAGCACGAGAAACAGGAAGATTACGAGTGGCAGGATGGCCCGAATTCCCAGGACGATCTCCGCACCGGGGCTGCGCTCGTACCAGGGCAGCTGCACGTCCTGAGCGGTACTGGCCGCGAGCCGCGCGGCTTCGATAATCTCGGCCGGCGTCACGGTGCTCGCCACATAGACCGTCAGCAACATCACGCCGAGGATGGGGAACAAAGAGGCAAGCGTGACGATGCCGAAGCCGGACAGCCCCGAGTCGCTCTTGCCGGCGGCCGCAGCGATGCCGATGCCGAGAGACAAAACCAACGGAACCGTCACAGGTCCCGTCGTCACGGCGCCTGCGTCCCAGGCCAGCCCCAGAGTATTGCGAAGATCCGGGTCGTTAGCGCAGTAGACCGTCAACGCCAATACGGGTGCTAACGCGAGATAGATGAGTGGCTTCAGACTCCAGCCGTAAAGGAAGCGCACGGTGCCGAGTACCGCGGCCAGACCTACACTCGCGCCCACCACCAGCACCAGCGTACCGGCCCAGTCGTTGAGCAGGGCATACAGATACGGCGCACGCTCTACCGAGATGTTCTGTCCCGCTGCCTGCAGGGCTCCGATTGCCGGCTCGGCGAAGGTGACGCCGATACCGAGGAGCAGCGTGATGAACAGGACCACGGGCAACGGCGACTTGCGCGGCAGCGTACTGCCGATGATCTCGCCGAAGGGCATCAGGCCGCGGGCGAGCCCCTCCATGAAGATCATGAGACCTATGATCACGGCGAACAGGCCGCCCGTGATCAGCAACGAATCCTTCACGACCTGGTTCAGGATCAGCAGCTGGAAAAGGGCCAGGTACAGGGCCAGCGGCACGACCGCCCGGACCTGATCCATGAAGCGGGTGGAGACATAAGGCTGGATCAGCCGCAGCACCTCGGTGGTCGTAAACCGCATCGGCGCCCACTCCACCGGGATCGGTTTGCCGTCGGCATCGAAGTCCGGCAACTTCGTGAGAAGATTGACGCTGACCTCGTTTTTCAGGGCGCGGCGCGCGCTCAAATAGTCCGAGAATGGTATTTGTGCCATTCCTGTCCCCGCAGTTTGGTTTTACATTCGGCGGTTGACCAACCGACGAGAGAGCCTAGTGCATTTCTCCGAACAACAAAAGTTCGGCCTGGATAACAGCTACCCCGACAATGACCTCGAGTGCTGTCATGCCGGTGCGTCCTCAGCGCTCCAACTTGCAGCCTAGCTGACGATGAGCCAAGTGACTGCGGAAAAGAAGCGCTGACCCGCGCAAAGACGACCTCACACGAGCTGGGGCGCTTTAGCAGATGTTACGGAAGGACCTGACTGGCGGCGAGCTAAAGGCGCCTTGCGGCAGGTGAGCAGCCGTTTCTGTAGCAGTTTCCGCTAGCCCACCATGACTGCAAATGGCTACCAGGAGACTGCCTTCCTGAACTTTTGCGCTACTGGGTTAAATCCCCAGATAGTGACCGCGTTGGCCGTTGAACAGCCAACGTCGCTCAGAGAGAGGTTTTGACCGGTTTGGGTCGGTTTTTGCCGTTCACCGCGCCTTGCGGCTGCACGCCGTGATGCTGCAGCGTATGAGGCGGGAAACGACCATGAGCAGCCAGTCGTTGCGTGGGAAAACCGGATGTTTCGACGTCCGCTTCCAGACAGGAAACCGAAGAATACCACTCACGTCGAGGCGAGCGCTTTCTCCAGCGCCTGAATGGCGACCTTCAGCCCCAGACGTTCAGCTTCATCGCGCAATCGCCGCAGTTCGTCCATAGTGCTTTGGTCACGCCCGCCTCGGCCAAAGGCAGCGAGCGCCCGACCGCGTGCGATGTAGAAGTCAGTCCACCCTAATGGTTCATCGCGGGTGAAGTCTTCGAGCGCGGCAGCGTATCTCTCGACCCGAGCCCAGTCCTTAGCGGTGAGTAGTGCATCCATTGCGAAGCGATAGAACCAGAAATGGTTATGACTGATGGAGCCTTTTCGGAGAGCCGCTTCTCCTTCGTCTAACGCAGCTTCCCGAATCTCAGCGTCGCTGGCCATCACCCAAGCCAAAGCACCGAATACCCGACCCGCATTAAAGGCACGGCCTACCTCGCGAGTCATGGAGGCCGCCTGCATCAACAGTTCTCGAGCCTCGGACTGACGCCCCTTGGCTCCCAGAACTATGGACTTCCACACGAGCGCAAAGGGTTCCCACGTGCGGGCGCCAAGCGTTTGGGCCAGGGCCAGTTGCCGCTCTGCATATGCTTCAAGCAGGTCGTACTCACCCAAGTCAAAGGCTGAGTGGAGTACACACCCCCTAGCGTTCATTTCAACGCGGCGGTCACCGACCCTGGTGGCCGCTTCAACCGCCGCAACGCCTTCAGCCTTTGCGCCGCGCCAATCGCCCGAGTACAGGCGAGTGAAGCCGCGTTGGCCAATATGGGCCACTTCGATGCGGCCGAACCCGTGTTTACGCGAGAGCTCGATGCAGCGACTGTAATAGCCGTGCGCTGTTATCATCCGACCCCGGGCATACTCTGCATCCCCCAGCCCACCGAGCGCTTGTGCCTGATCCTCGGCAGAGTGGCATTGCTCGGCAAACTTAAGCGCAAGGAGATGTTCGCTACGGCAATCTTCTGCTCGTCCCAGGGGAAAGCATAAGTTGCCCCGTAAATGGTGGAGTCGCGCCAAGTTGGGTGTGAGGTGATGATTCGTCGCCGCGATCTCGGCCTTTTCAAGCAGCGCCAGAGCTGCCTCGTAATCGGTCGTCACCCGCATGCCGGCGGCAATTCCCATCCACGCCTCACAGCGCTGCACATCGTCAGCCGCGTTCTCGAGAGCCGCCTGATAAGCGGATATCGAAGATTGAATGTCCGCGAGGTCGCGTAGCAGCTCACCCTTCAGGCAGCGCAGGCTGTGTTGGTCTGATTGCTCTGTTGCAAGCGCCAGACCGCGTGCCGTCAACTCGAGTGCCCGCTCAAAGCGGTACTGCTTGCTCTGTTCGCGAGCGGCCCCGAGAAAAGCTCGTGGTGCATTGGTATCATCGGCGCTCGCCAGATGTTCGGCGTGCAGTACGGCATCATCGCCTGCATACCAGTCGGCCGCCCTCCGGTGTAGCTCGTGACGTTGATGCTTGAGAAGTGAGCCATATATGCCCTCTTGAATGAGGGCGTGGGCAAACAGATAACCGTCCCCTTCAGGCCGTATCAGGTTGTGGTTAGCCAATTCACCGCAGTCGTAGTTGCTTGTCCCAATGAGATGACCGAGCGCGTCGGCGTTAAAACGCTGCCCGATGACAGCGGCCGCCTGCAGCGCTTTCTTGTCGTCGGGTTGGAGTCGATCCATCCGTGCCAGCACCAGACTCTGGATCGAATCCGGCAGAGTCGCGGCCGATCCCTCTTGCGCGGTGCGCAGGAGCTGCTCCAAAAACAACGGATTGCCGGCTGCCCGTTCAAGACAACTCTCGGCCAAAGGATCGGAGGCATCGATAAACTCGGAGATGAGCGCAATGGAGTCTTGCTTTCTCAGTGGGCCCAGGTCGATGGTGATGAATGGGCTGCCCTCGCTGCGGCTCCGCCAATTCCGGTCAAGCGGGTCACCCTCGATGCGTGAAGTCATCACCAGCAGCGCCGGACACTCGGCCACCGTCCTCGTCAGAGCGGTCAGGTGCGCCAGGGTGATGGCGTCGGCCCAGTGGACGTCCTCAACGATGACGAGCGCCGGCCGGCGGCTGCTGGTTACGGTCACCAGGGTCGACACCACCGCTCGCTTGCCCTCATTGCGCGTGGTGTTATCCATGGCGTCGTAAAGTGCCCGTAGCTCTGTGGGCTGGGGGAGGTCCAGCAGGTCGTTGAGGAAGACCGCCTGGTCGGGCCCGAGGCGGCCATCGTCGAGTGCTATGCCCGCTGTCCGTTCTCGCTCAGCCTTGCTGCTTTCCACCGCGATGCCGAGCAGACTCCTGACCAGAGAACGGATGGCATCCTGGCCTTTCCGGACACCGAAAGGCAGCACCAGGCCACGGTGACTTGAAACGCCTTTCGCCGCAGCGATGACCGCGAATTCCTCGACCAGTCGTGTTTTGCCGATGCCGGGCTCACCGCGAACGTAAAAGGTTTGTCCATGGCCTTCCTCGATACACGCCTCCAGCACGCCTCGGAACTGGTTGAGGTCCGCACGCCGGCCTACGAACGGTGTCCGTGCTTTGTCGCGTCGCGCCTCCTCGGCAGACCTTACCCGGCGAAGCGCGAAGACCGGGACAGGCTCGGAGATACCCTTGACCGACACGGGCTCGAGCGCGTCGGTCTCGATTCTGTGCGCAGCGAGCGAGTGGGTAGCGGCAGTGAGATAAACTTCCCCGGGTTGTGCCACTTGTTCCATGCGTGCCGCAATGGGCACCGTCGGACCTGAAGCGTCATACTCGGCCTTGTCGCCTTCGCCCACAGTGAGGACGACGACTTCGCCGGAATGAAGCCCGACGCGGATCTGTAATCGGCTCCCGTGACCTGCCTTGACGTCGCCCGCATAATCACGGATCGCGTGCTGCATCTCGAGGGCTGCTTCACAGGCATCAACCGCATGCTGCTCGCTCGCCACCGGAGCGCCAAACATCGCCATCACTCCATCGCCCATGAAGCGGCAAATCGTCCCCCGGTTGCTCTCCACTGCTTCACACATGCGCTGTGCCGCGCCATAGAGCAGGTCGTGGGTTTCCTCCGCATCGAGCTTCTCAGTCAGCGCCGTGGAGCCGGTGACGTCGGCAAAGAGCATGGTGACCGGCTTTCGCTCACCGGGGTGTCGCTCCCATGCCGCCAGGCTCTCGTCTGGCTCATGGGCTTTTGAAGTGGGCTCGCTGGAAGCCCGAACTGAAGCTGGCGGATTCTCGCCCGCCAGCGCTGCTATCGCTTTGAGGAGCTTCTTTCGATGACCGAGCTTGACTCCGACCTTCTCCAAGTCAGCCTCGGTGAGGTCGGGCAACACATCCTCATCGATTGCATTTTCCGCGAACGTGGCCGTGTATTCGCCGAGACCAATCCCCTCTAACCATCGATTGACGCGGTCGGACATTTGTACTGCTCCATCCCGGCCAGTCCATTAGTTTAACTTGACGCGCTTTAAATTCGTCATTCCGATTCGTATCCCACACCGGATGTTGGGGATAACGAGTCCCGAAAGGCTGCATTGGGTCGTGAACAGTCGTTTCCAAGGGAGAAGGGGGACATTCAGAGTTCGTAAGCTATTGATTTTCTGCTCGCTGGACGTAGGACAGCAATCGCAAACGCAAAATTGAAAATCAATAGCTTACGAACTCTGAATGTCCCCTTTCTTTTCCGAGATCTGTAACACCGCCTCGCGACAGCGACTTGATCGAGCTTCGATCGCGCGTCAGTCGGCGAGCGTCGCGGTAACTTGCTCGGGCTTTGCCCCGGGAGGCCGACGTTCTTTTTTTCGCTCGGCTTTCTTCTTCATCTTCACCGCAACGGAGCGGGCCGCTTGCGTCACATTGAACAGCTCCAGCGAATCCAATTCGCGTTCCGCAGCGGGCTGCATGGCCACATCGGGCTCTTGACCCACGGAACGGCCCGCCATCACCCGTCTATAACGGCGTTGATAGGAGAGATACATCGCCGCGAGCCGCACGCTTTTGGACAGAACCTCCCAAGTGTAGCGGGCATGGAAGACAATGGGATTTTCTAACGGCAGGCCACTCCGGCGGTCTGTTCGCACTTTGCGCCGCAACAGTCCACCGTCCAACGGGTGCAAACGCTCAATCCGGGCCGTACTATGGAAAGACAACATTACCCATTTCACCTTGTCTACCAAATTGCCCCACTGTCTAGCCCGGCGCATGACCGTTTCAACATGCTCGGGGGAGTAATAGGCCTCCCAAGCTTCGTGGTAAATGCCCGTCCATTCCTCATCGGACATCCGCGCATGTGCCGTGGTGACGTGAACGGAATCGTAGTTATTCATATCCGCGTCCATGGTCACACCTTGTTGCCAGAGTTCCTTGTGATCTTGGGATCCGGGCAGCGGTATCAATATGAAAAACTCCAGGCAATCTACCGGTAGCTCCCGTTGGATGATCTTGATATCCCGCAAAATGCTCTCGCGAGTGTCGGCGGGAAAGCCAAGGATGTAACCGGCACAGGTCACAGCACCGACATCGTGCCAGGCCTGCAGCATCTTTCGATACTCGGTGATGTTGTTTTGGGTTTTACGGGAGCCGTTCAGGGATTCCGGGTTGATGCTTTCCAGACCAATAAATACCTTCTCCACACCAGCTCTGCCCGCTTTCTCGATAAAGTTCGGGATTTTGTGACACAACGTGTCCACCTGGATGGTGAGTTTCAGGTCGATTCCGTCTTCTTCGCGAAGCTTGATTAACCGATCAAACATCACCTCCCAGACCTTGTTTCTAGCGAAGTTGTCATCGGTGATGAAGAACTTGTGGATACCCTGCTCCACGTTGGAGTGAACGATCCGCTCCACATCATCGGCAGTGCGATAGCGTGATTTGCGCCCCTGTACGTTAATGATGGTGCAGAAACTGCAGAGAAACGGGCAACCGCGCCCGGCATCAAAACTGGTGCGCGATGAAGACATGCGGTGAATCACGTCGGCGGGCAGATAGGGCACCGGCTGGTTTTCAAGCTCCGGCAAATCATTCATGAAGTTGTAGAGCGGCATGAGCCGGCCGGCGTAGGCATCCTTAAGGATTTGATCCAAACGCCCCTCCACCTCGCCGGCGAACAATGAGATGCCGTCGTCAATAGCGGCCTTAATGTCGGGGGGCGTTTCGGGCAACATGGCCAGGCAGCCACTGACATGAAATCCGCCGATACAAGCTTGCACGCCCTTGGCCATGAACTTTTTGGCCAGATCCACGGCCCGGGGGAATTGATTGGTTTGTACCCCCACAAGCGCCACCATGCCGTGGCCACCGGAGCGCTTCACCATTCGCGCGAGTTTGTCGACCCGGATGCGCGTATTGGTCTCATCCAATGCCGTCACCTCGATAGTGACGTTATCCCCCAGCGCGCGACGCTCCATACTGTCCACTGCTAACCCATAAATGGCGGCCATGGTGTTGGATGGCACCGCGGAACGGGCCCATTGGATCACGTAGCCATCATCATCGTAATGGGATGGTTTGACCAGAATTAGATGGAACTGCTTTGCCGAGTTGGTGCTCAAACGTCTACCCCTGGATGGTAAGAGTTCGTGGCGGGCCGACCCCTCATTGCATTCAAATGGGCAGGTCTGGTCGAGAAAAACCTAGCACTAATCCCTTTCCATTGCACATCAGCACGGCGACCCCTACCCATGTTCTACGCCGACACGGTCGGGTTGTAGCGGCTGTTGCCGGGCGCGTCGGTCTAAATAATTGAGGATCCGCTTGATTACCACCCGGCCTGAAATACTGGCAACGACCATCACCGGCTCGCCACAGTGCAGGCAGCGCTCGAGTTCGAACCTGAAGGCTCACTTCGTCGCTTGAAGCACTTGTGTTCCAATGGCTGTCCAAGGAGAAGGGGAGAGAAGGGGGACATTCGGAGTTCGTAAGCTATTGATTTTTAATTTTGCCGTTGCGATTTGTGTCCCACTTCCAGCGAGCTGAAAATCAATAGCTTACGAACTCCGAATGTCCCCCTTTCTACCCCCTTTCTGTACACGCCGTCAAAGCCGGGAGCCAACGTGACACATTCGAAGAGCAATACTGAGTTCGTGGTCAAGCCGGTGGCCTCTGGCGGTGGACCGAGTGAGTTTCGGCAGTCTATGGCGCCCCACCCCCTGGTGCACCAGGAACTCCCCTATGACCCGCATTTCGGCATCTACAATCGGCGGCTGCGCTCGCTCGAATACGGCAACATGCGCACGGAAGACCTCTACTGGCGTTTGCGGCGACAGGTCGGTCTTGCGCATACCGGCGAACTGGCAACCGAGATCCACGGGCCGGATGCCGAGGCTATGCTCAACCGCGTGTTCACACGTGATGTGTCGCGCGTGCGTGTGGGGCGTTGCAGCTATCAGCTCGCTTGCTTTGCCGATGGCGGAATGATCATGGATGGAGTGCTTCTTCGGCTCGCGCCCGACCGCTTTTGGTATGCCCAGGGTGATGGTGAGTTCCCTGTCTGGCTGCGTGCCCACTCGGAGGGCTTCGACGTCGAGGTGTTCGATGCCGATGTTTGGATCAGCCAGGTCCAGGGCCCGCGTTCAATGGACGTGCTCGCGCAAGCCTCCGACGAAGGTATGCCGAAGCACTTTCGCTACTTCGACCTGGCCCAGATAAGGATCGGCGGCCAGCCCGTGGTGATCAGCCGTACGGGATTCACCAACGAGCTGGGCTGGGAGTTTTACTTCGGATCCAATGCCGATGCCGATGTCATCGGGGAACGGCTCTTGACGGCAGGCGAACCCCATGGGATTCACACGATACCGGCCGCAGCGACCAACGTCCGGCGCATCGAAGCTGGACTGCTTTTTTCAGGAGCTGATTTTGATGACAGCGTGACTCCGTTCGCTGCGGGGCTCGGCGCGTTCGTGGACCTGAAAAAGGCCGACTTTATCGGTATGGCCGCACTCGCACGTGCGGACAAGAGCCGGCGCACCTGGGGGCTGCAATGTTCACGTGGCGTCGCCCGTCACGGTGATACCCTTTTCCTCAATGGCGAGTCAGCTGGTCGTGTCTGCAGCAGCGGCTGGTCTCCCTACCTTCAACGCGGTGTCGCCATTGCGCGCCTGAAGGATCCGATGCTTGGGCCGGGGACTGAGCTGCGAGTCGAATGCGTTGACGGACATACTCGCTACGGTGAAGTCTGCGACCTGCCGATGTATGACCGTGCCGGCGAGATCCCGCGCGGCAAGTGCAAAGACATTCCTGCGATCCCGGGCAGGGCATGACGTTGCGAGCCGACCTCAGGACCGCTTAGGGTCGTTTCGGGACATTAACGAACGTCTGTTTTCGGCTGCGGATTCAATCGGTGGTTGCAACCACCGATTGAATCCGCAGCTAAAAGCCGCCGTTTAAAGAAAGGCCGGGCGCACGGATTGCCGGCTCTATACTTGACGCTGCGACCACGCCTCCCCAATCAGTGCTTTCAGCGGCTGCACGAGGCTCGCCAAGGAATCTTGTGATTCGTACGGCGCCACGCCGGACACGACGGATCCTGCCACCAAAAGACCGAATAAACATCGGTATGAATACCCGACCGAGAATCGGCCGCTTAATCCGCATCCGGAGTAGGTGACGAGCTGTTCCGACTCGCGTTCCGACGGTAACTCGACGAGCCAGTGGATAAACATCTGTGAGCTTGCTTCATCGGAGAAGCGTTCACGCAGCTTGCCGCTTATCGACACTGCACCTCTCGCTCGCCTCAGGGCGGCTTGCGCCGCGCCTCGAAACTTCTCGGAAAACCAGATCTCGGGGACCTCTACCGCAATCGTGGCGTGCGCTTTGTACCGACCCTTGCTCAGCCAGTCAGCAACGACTAAGGCAATTGCGCTCAGCTCCACGCTTGGCTCGTATGGAGCCCAATCCGACCTGATCAGACCCAAGCCGTTCTTGGTGCGTACTTCCGCATAGCCCCAGTCCGACAACTCGGTCGACCGCCCGGAGCCGCGCAGAATTTCCCCCATTCCCACCGTCGACATGCCGATTGCTCGATCAAACAGCTGTTTTCGGTCACCTGCCGTGGCCCTGGCAGCGTAGCTCAAAAGTCCCGCTGCCCATGCCGCGTCCCGTGGATCGATACGGCTTTCATCGATCAGTGCAAGCGCGGCAAGTCCATCCTCGCATCGCTCGGGTGATCCTTCGTTCATCGCCAGAACAGCTGATCTCTTCGCAAAGTGGATGAGCGTGTAGAACTCATCCATGCTTATGTTTTGTCGAGCATCGTCCCGCTTGCCGGGATCCCACTGCCGAAAGTCGTTCATAAGGGCTCGAAGTTCCTCATCGATTGGCCGACGGACGACCGACTCCAGATTGAAATCGCCGGAATCTTCGTCGTATCGAAGTTGGGGCATCGGAGATCGCCCCCTGAGGCCCGCGGCAGTCCGTGCCGCTTCCGCCTTTCTTGCGTCTGCCAACTCCTGGCCGAGAACAACCGTGCCGCGCTTGCGATTCAACTGCTCTGTCCTTGTCGAAACCGGAATTGCCTAAGGTCTGCTTTGGGTTGCGGATTCAATCGGACATTGTCGACGCCACTGGTACAAGTGCCAGGTTAGATCCAATTGCCAAAGTGTTTCTTGAAGAAGGCGATCATGCGTCTTCTTGTGTCCTGAAGCACCTTTCGGTCAGCCTTTTCTGTGCCGACCGGTGATAACACCGTTCCTTTTATCGTTAAGTCGTATCCATGGTAGACACCGGTCTTGTCTCGCGCCAAACCGGAGCAGCCGCGCAGCAGGACGACCGCGGGGAAGGGGCCGTCGCCGAGCCTCGATCTCATCCGCGTTCGGCTCCCGGCCATCGCACCAGATCCGCCGATCGTCGAAATCGGTCAGGAGGCCGGTATGGGGCATCGCAAGAATCATCGGGCCCGTGCCTTCGACAATTCCCACCGGATCTGCCATCGCCACGTTCTTCCGTCAGCGCCCGGGCTCGAAGGTGGTCGACGATGAGTGCCCCTTCGAATGCTCGCGCTCCGGCCCCGCGAAGATGCGGTCATGCAAAGGGTTGAAACCGATCCGGTAGGCGAGCTCGGCCGGGTGCTCGATATCCCAGATTGCGAGATCGGCCCGCAGTCCAGGGGCGATCACGCCGGCGTCGGCGAGGCCGAGCGCCCGTGCCGCTTCCCGGGTAGCGCCGGCCAGCGCTTCTTCGGGAGTCATCCGGAACAGGGTGCACGCCATGTTCATCGCCAGCAGCAGTGAGCTGAGCGGCGAGGAGCCCGGGTTGCAGTCGGTTGCAACAGCGATCGGAACCCCGGCCCGGCGCAGCACGTCGATGGGCGGGAGCCGGGTTTCGCGTAACGCGTAGAAGGCGCCCGGAAGGACCACCGCCACGGTTCCCGCCTCGGCCATGGCGGCGACCCCCGTCTCATCGAGATACTCGAGATGGTCGGCCGACAAAGCACCGTAGGACGTTGCCAGCACGGTGGCGCCCAGGTTCGAAAGCTGCTCGGCATGAATCTTGACCGGCAGGCCCAGCGACCGGGCGCGGTCGAACACGCGCGCGATCTGAGAAGTATCAAAGGCGATGCTCTCGCAGAAAGCGTCCACCGCATCGACCAGGCCCGCCGCATGCGCCGCATCCAGTGCCGCAAGGCAGACCTGGTCGATGTAAGCGTCGGCTCGACCGGAATACTCAGGCGGCACCGCGTGGGCGCCGAGAAAGCTGGTCCGGACCCGGACCGGCCGCGCCGTGGCGAGGCGGCGGGCAACGCGGAGCATGCGAAGCTCGGTGTCGATGTCGAGGCCATAGCCCGACTTGATCTCGACCACCGAGGTGCCTTCGGCAATCAAGGCATCGAGGCGTTTGAGCGAATCACGAAACAACGTCGCCTCGTCCGCGCCGCGGGTCGCCTGCACCGTGGAGACGACGCCGCCGCCGGCGCGCGCGATGGCTTCGTAGCTGGCGCCCTCAAGGCGCATCTCGAACTCGCGGGCCCGATCGCCCCCGTGAACGATATGCGTATGGCAGTCGATAAGGCCCGGGGTGACGACCCGCCCCTCGAGATCGCGCCGGGGTAGATCTTTAAAGGCCGGTGGGATCTCAGAACTGCGCCCGACCCACTCGATCCGCCCATCGCGCACGGCAACGGAGCCGCCTTCGACCAGCCCGTAGGGCGGGGCGCCCGGAGCCAAGGATGCCAAGCTAGCGTTGGTGAGCAGTAGGTTGCTGGACATCCCTGCGCCTTATCGGCCGAGCAGCGTGTGCGAAAATTATTAAGTGTTGAATTGTAATTATTATGTCAAGAAATGATATTTATCCACATTCAACATTGCACCGAGATTGGGATCCGCAGGTTAGCACCTACCTTCACCGATTCAAATTGCCCGTTATCATCGCTGGGTCCAAGGCAAAGAGTCTCGCCTGCGGTTCTCTCTGCCGGTGCGGCAGCGTTATACCGCGCGTGAACGGACGGGCAGAAAATGAAAAGCTTTTGCCCATGCGCCCGCGGCAAACGAAATGATTCACCGAAGCGCACGGTTTGGTTGAAGCCGTGAGTACCGCTCGGGCGCAGTCCTTCGCCTGAGACGATCGTTAGGATGCGGGTGTATTCGAGAAAACGCGAAAACGAAGCGCTTTTAGTGACCGTTGCCAAACCAAGTCGCCATAGCGGCTTATGTGCCAAGGGAGAATCCTTGCCTGGCAGATCACAGAATATACCTATCCGTAATATCGAGTGCTCGCATAATATAAGGTCATGCAATTGACCAGTATTCTCGCACGACACGCGCTGCTGCCCGGCGGCTGGGCCGAGAATGTCGAGGTGGAGATAAACGCGGACGGCACCATCGGTGCGGTCCGAACGGACGTGGCGGCCGCCGGGAGTTCGGAGCGCATTCTGCTTGCAGCGCAGCCGAACCTCCACAGCCATACCTTTCAACGCGCCATGGCGGGGATGACCGAGCGACGCGCGGCCGGTCGCGACAGCTTCTGGAGCTGGCGGAAGCTGATGTACGGTTTCCTCGAACATCTGACCCCCGGGCATATCGAAGCCATTGCGGCTTTAGCCTTCGTGGAGATGCAGGAGGCGGGTTTCGCAAGCGTCGGTGAATTCCACTACGTCCACCACCGCCCGGGCGGCGGGCTCTATGACAACCCGATCGAAACCTCGGAACGGATTTTCGCCGCCGCGTCGAAGACCGGGATCGGCCTCACCCACCTTCCCGTCCTCTATAGCTATGGCGGCGCGGGTGAAGCGCCGCTCGCCGGCGGTCAGTTGCGCTTCGGAAACGACGTCGACCGCTTTTCGCGGCTGGTCGAGACAGCTCGCGCCGCCGCAGCCCGTTCCTTGCCCGGCGACGCCCGGGTCGGAATAGCCCCGCATTCGCTGCGCGCCACGGCCCCCGGCCAGCTGGCGGCCGTCACGGAACGATTCGCCGACGGGCCGATCCACATCCATATCGCCGAGCAACCGGAGGAGGTCGCCGATATTTCCGCCTGGCTCGGCGCGCGGCCGGTGGAGTGGCTGCTCGGTGCGCTTGATGTCGGCCCGCGCTGGTGCCTGGTCCACGCGACGCATATGAGCGAAGCCGAAACCGAGGCGATGGCGGGCTCGGGCGCCGTCGCCGGCCTTTGCCCGATCACCGAGGCCAATCTCGGCGACGGGCCGTTCAACGGCCCTGCCTACATTGCCGCCGGCGGCGCGTTTGGGATCGGCTCCGATGCAAACGTCCGCATCTCCGTTGCCGAGGAGCTCCGGATGCTGGAGTACAGCCAGCGCCTGCGCGACACCGCCCGCAACGTGATGCTGGCCGGAGACGGATCGGTCGGCGAAGCGCTCTATCGGGGGTCGCTCTCAGGGGGGGCGCGGGCGCTGGGCCGGAACTGCGGCGAGATCCGCCAAGGCAAGCTGGCCGATCTGGTCGCCCTCGACGGGGAACATCTCGCATTCTCGGGGCTAAAGCCGGAGCAGTTTCTCGACGGCTGGATCTTTGCCGCCGACGAACGCGTGGTGCGCGATCTCTGGTCGGCGGGCCGCCACTGTGTCCAGGATGGCCGCCATGTGGCGCGCGACGCGGTCGAGACCCGCTATCGCCTCACGCTCGAGGAACTGACCCGCCCGCCTGAAACGGGGGGAGCGAGCTCGCTCGCGACCTAAAGACGCCGCCATCCCCAAAAAAGCTCGTCCCCGCGAAAGCGGGGAGCGGGGATCCGGTAAAAGACTTCCCTTGAATCGACTAGAACAGAAGCGGGGAGGACATCTGGCCGTAAAACTATCGAATTACCGCTATCGGCTGCGGCCGCGTACAAGGTCCGGTCAGGTCCTGATTGCTGTCCTCTTGAAAGTGTTAATTGGTTGATCTCAATCAAGGCGTAATGTGAGCGAAGTAATGGAGCATAATAGGGTTTTAATTCGGGCAGTTCCCTTCGACACTAGCCTCCGAGGCCCGGAAGGAGGGTGTTCCGATGGAATCAGAGCCACTGCCCCGCAAGCTCGCCGCGATCCTGTACGCGGATGTCGCTGGCTATTCGCGCCTGACCGGTGAGGACGAGGACGCCACCCACCGTCGGCTCACCGAATACCTGGACCAAATAGCCGTCACCATTGACCGCCACGGCGGCCGCGTCATGCACTACGCCGGCGATGCGGTGCTCGCGATGTTCGAGGCCGTGGTCGACGCGCTCTCCTGTGCGGCACAGCTTCAGCTTGACCTTAAGGCGCGTAACGAAGATTTGCCCGTTGAGCGCAAGGTCGAGTTTCGCATCGGCGTGAATCTCGGTGATGTCATCGAGGACCGCGGCGACATCTACGGTGACGGCGTCAATGTGGCGGCGCGCCTGGAGATCCTCGCTCAGCCTGGGGGCATTTGTATCTCCGAATCGGTGCACACGGCGGTTGGCACCAAGCTTCCATTTGACTATGAGTTCCTGGGCGAGCAGCAGGTCAAGAACATCGCTAAGCCGGTGAAGGCATACCATGCCCGCTTGAAGCCCGGTGCTGTGCTACCGGAACCCAGTGCGCGTCCGAAGCCTCGACGCCCGATGCATCCCGTCATGGCCGCCACCGCCGTGGCCGTGGTGCTTGTCATCGGCGCAGGGGTGATCACCTGGCTCGCCCCGTGGGCACCGACGATCGAAGCGGCATCTGTCGAACAGATGGCCTTCCCGCTGCCGGAACAACCCTCCATTGCGGTGCTGCCGTTCGACAATCTGAGTGGCGATCCCGCGCAGGAAGCGATTGCTGACGGCTTCACCGAGAGCCTCATCACCACCCTGGCCCAGATGCCTGAGCTATTCGTCATCGCCCGCAACTCCACCTTCACCTACAAAGGCCAGCCGGTGAAGGTGAAGCAGGTGGCCGAGGAACTGGGGGTGCGCTACGTGCTGGAAGGGAGTGTTCAGAGAGAGGGCGACACCTTACGGATCACGGCGCAGTTGATCGATGCCGTCAAGGGACATCACCTGTGGGCCGATAAGTATGATCGCAACGTCAATGCCATGTTCGCTGTCCAGGACGAAATCACGCGAGAGATTTTCACCGCGCTGCAGGTCAAGCTCGTCGCGGGCGAGCATGGGCGCGTGTGGCAGCAGGGCACCGACAACTTCGAGGCGTATCTCACCTGGTTGCAAGGCTGGAAACATTTCCGGCAGAGCACCAAAGACGACAACGTAATCGCCCGGCAGCTGATTCTCAAAGCCATCGATATGGACCCGGACTGGGCGATGCCGTACACCACGGTAACTTGGACCCATTGGAAAGATATTTTTAACGGCTGGAGCGACGCCCGCGACGATTCCTTGAAGCAAGCCGAGGAGTACGCGCAGAAAGCCTTGGTCTTGGATGACACCTATCCCGGCGTGTATGCGGCGCTGGGTGCCGTCGAGGGAATCAAAGGCGATCTCGATCAGGCCATCGCCTATGACGAGAAGGCGGTATCGCTCGGCCCCAATATCTCCGTTTACCACGCCATCCTGGCTGAAAACCTCAACCTGGCGGGGAGATCAAACGAGGCCATTGCGCTGCTAAAGAAAGCCACGCGTCTCGAACCGACATATCCGCCCTGGTATCTGGGGTCGCTGGGCGATGCGTACACCTCGGCGGGCAAATACGAAGAGGCAGTGGAAGCCTACAAGCAATTCCTCATGCGCAGGCCCGAATCAGGATGGGGGTACGCGGGTACAATCGTGAGCTCCATGTGGCTCGGTCGGGAGGACGAGGCACATAGGTACGCAGAAAAGCTGATGGAGATAAAGCCGAATTTTTCGTTGGATTCGTACAAAAAGGGTTTGAAGTACAAGGATGCGGCGTATGTCGAGCGCCTGCTCGATGCACTGCGCAAAGCGGGTCTACCAGAGTAGTATTTGTTAAGCCCACGCGGCCAAGCTCGTGTCCGGTGTGTGATGCGTAAGCGGACATTCCCAAAACCACACTGGAACTTCTCATACGGGTCGGTTTCCGCCTGTCGGAAATCTATCAGCTGACCGACCGCTCTTAGCCTAAGGATCGGCCGGTCGAGCGTTGATGGAATCCTGATCGTGACAGGCAGCAACCGGCCAATAACGAACGCTCAGTCAGAGAAGACTTTGTGCTTCTTCAACAAGCGTCTGCATCAGTTTCGCTGCCGGCATTTCCCGATTGAGCGCCGCAGCCTGCCCGTAAAGAAGAAACCTAAAATCCAGCGTGTCGTTTGAAGACGTTCTCAAAGGCTCACTCAAGGCGTACATGGTCGGGAAATCCGGCAGTGGATGACGATGTTCGGCCATGGACTCAATATACGGATTTCTCTTGGCCCGAGCAGGCCTGCCCGAAAAGGCTTTGGTCAAACGGGTATCGTCATCTTTGGCATTTCGTATCGCTTCAAGATGCTCTTCACTGAGATTGGCCTCCGGGCACGAGAGGAATGCGGTCCCCATTTGTACGCCGCATGCGCCCAGCATGAAAGCTGCCGCAATTCCTCTTCCGTCCGCGATTCCGCCGGCAGCAACCACCGGTATATCCACCGCATCGACGATTTGCGGGACCAGCGCCATAGTGCCAACTCCGTGATCATCGTGATTTACATCGAAGCTCCCCCGATGACCTCCTGCCTCCCAGCCCTGGGCGATAACGATATCCACCCCCGATTCCTCCAGAGATTCGGCTTCGGCCACGGTAGTTGCTGAACACAGTATTCGACTACCCGCGTCTTTCAACATCTTCACCGCCCCGGCCTCGGGTAATCCGAAATGAAAACTGACGATCGGAGGTTTTATCTCGAGAAGCAATTCCAGTCTTTCTTCAGTGAAGGTTAGCAGTGGCTTGCTGACGTCCTGTGGAATTTCACTCAATCCAACCTCTGCATAGAACGGCTCGAGCCTTTCCCTGGTTGATGCCACTACATCCGATCTGTTGCTGGGCACATCATGGGCAAAAAAATTCAAGTTGAAGGGTTTGTCCGTCAACTTTCGAATCTTCGCTGCATCTTCCCTTATTTGCTCTGTCGGAGTTTCTGAATAGCCCATCGACCCAATGCCGCCCGCATTACTGACGGCGGTTACCAGTTCTACTGTTGTAGAACCCGCCATTGGCGCCTGGATTATCGGATGCTTGTTGCCGAGTAAATCGGTTAAACGTGTATTTGGCCACATAAGAGCACCCCAATGTTTCCAAGTCATTTTAATCCGGACGATGTCCCGTGTCAGGACGTCTAGTAAGATAGAAACTTCGCGTTACACGGCCCCAGCAGACCCCCGCTGAACTGAGTGCGATAATGCAAATATGAGTGATAGCTGCTGCCAAGGTTCGGTTGATGCGTCAGCGTTGCAGGCGCGGCAGCGCCGTGTTTTGGCCGCGGTACTAGCGATCAATGCGGCGACGTTTATCATGATGATTGTTGCGGCAACGATGAGTGGATCATCTTCCCTGCTCTCGGGCGCTTTGGACAACCTCGGCGATGCACTGACCTATGCCTTGAGTTTTGCGGTCGTTGGGTCGACCATTGCGGCAAAAGCCAAGGTTGCCTTATTCAAAGGCACGCTGATTATGGGTGCCGCCGTCGCGGTGGCAATTCAGATTGGTTGGCGGCTGTTCCACATGGAAACGCCGATCTTCGAGATGATGGGTATCGCCGCAATCGCAAACCTCGCGGCGAATGCCGGCTGCCTGGCCTTGCTGCACCCCTATCGGCACGACGATGTAAACATGTCGTCGGTGTGGGAGTGTTCACGAAACGATGTATTCGAGGGATTCGCGGTAATTGCGGCGGCACTTTTTGTTTGGCTACTCGACTCGGGGTGGCCTGACTTGGTGATTGCACTTGCTTTGCTGATTATGTTTCTGCGCTCCGCTTTGCGTGTGCTTCTAAGCGCTTGGCGCGAGCTTGCGTGGAGAGGGGACATTCAGAGTTCGTAAGCTATTGATTTTCAGATTTACCGTGGCAACGTGTGTCCGACTTCTGGCGAGAAAAAAATCAATAGCTTACGAACTCTGAATGTCCCCGTTCGCCCCCTTCACTTGATCGACCTTAGGACGCATTGGCTCCAGGTCGTCTATGCAAGGTCCAAATAATGATCATTAGGACTCCGAGGATAATCAAAGGCGGCACGGGTATCAGCCCCAACATCGCAAAGACCAATAACGCCGTGTTTGTTTTTTGTCGCAGCATGTCTAACACCACCCGCACCAGCAGTACATAGTAAATAATCAACAAAGCCAAAATGAGAATCCCGCCTCCGGTAAAGGCCAGCCAATTGTCCGCCATCCATCCCATCATATGATCCATCCTCATCGTTTGATTCATTTCGGCTAACCTCCTTTGGATAACTCCGATTCACTCTCGAATTGTGGAGTCGAGGAGTCTATCAGCAAAGGCTCATTGGCTTCCGATCTGGTCATTCACCGCGAATGTCTACTTCGGGTCGAAAAGGGAATTTCACGTATGGCGGATTTCGGCCACTTTCGGACATGTACTACTGTGATTCGTAGCCCAGAAAGCAGACACTCGACGGTGATAGGCGGCTCACTGCCGTATTTCCACAGCATCAATCCGAGCGCCTATCACTACAAACATTCTTATTATCAACGCCTTGCTACTGGATTTCGGGGGAATGTGTGCCTTTTTGGATGTGTGGTAGACAGAAACTGCCCGTGTTACAACACGCCATATGTCCGTCTAATTGCCTGTTAGGGCGCTAGGAGCATCCTCGGCGGGAGGAGACAATCATGGGCGCAGAGCATATCTACGAAGGTGGATGCTTGTGCGGAAAAATTCGATACCGCGCTTCGGGGGTACCCATCGGTACTGCCCATTGTCACTGCAACAAGTGCCGTCGGCATTCGGGAGCCGTGTTTGCGAGCGGTGTCGGATTTCCGGCGGACGACATCGAATGGCTGAATGAGGAACCGGCCCTTTATCAGTCCTCGGAAAACTGTGCACGGTCATTCTGCCCGGCCTGTGGCAGCTCAATCGCACATCATTGGCTCGACATACGCACTACGTGGCCGTTTATTGGCACACTTGATCATCCGGAATCGGTGACTCCCGAGCTTCACATATTCGTGGAGGAACAAATTCCGTGGCTACGCATCAATGACGGCCTGCCTCGCTACTCTAAATTCCCTCCGGCGAGGCGCGGGGACCCAGGGTGTTAACCAGCAGCTGTTCTTAGGTAGAGGCGTAATGGAACTCCGAATGCGCCCTAACAAGGCGTTGCAGTTGGCGGCCAACCCGCTACGCGGCTTGTCCGCAGCTGAGCTTGGTTAGGTCGCTGTGAAACGCCGCGCCGCGCTGGCATTCATTCTGGCCGCGATTGTGAGCGCCGCCATTTGGGCGTCGTCCCCCTTGGTTACCGGGCAAGAGGAACCCTGGGATGCAGAAGGTTTCTTCTACATCGGGTCATTGTTCGCGGCCGGTGTGATCTCGGGTTTCCCGATCCCGAAACCGCTCTGGGCGCACTATTTGGGGAGCGTGGTCGGCCAATTGGCCTACCAGCTCATCTTCCTACCGCTGGGCCCATTGTTGATCTTGGGTGCTGGCTTTCTTCTCGGGTACTCCTTGCTGTTTCTTGTTGGAGCGCTTATTGGCTCCAGAGTGCGCCGTTATTTCAATGCTCAAACGTCAGCGGCCTAACCCCCCGGTCGACGCGGACGCGCGCGCCGGTTACCGGCAACGTTATACGTCTCGGGTGAGCGCGTGATCGTTCGAGCCGAACAACAGCAAGACCGATCTTCCGTTCGTGCGGTAAACGCATCGGCCTTCGATACTATGTCTGAGGCCAATCTCGTTGATGCACTGCGTGAGCAGGCGCATCCGGTTGTCTCGCTGGTCGCCGAGGCGGCCGGCGAAGTGGTTGGCCACATCATGCTCTCGCCCGTATCGCTGGGCGGACACCCCGAGCTGCGAGTCATGGGTCTCGCACCGATGGCGGTCGCGCCGGCGCATCAGCGAAAGGGCATTGGTTCCGCGCTTGTGCGTGCCGGCCTGGAGCAGTGCAGACAGCTGGGCTTCGGTGCGGTCGTGGTCCTCGGCCATCCGTCCTACTATCCTCGCTTCGGGTTCCTGCCGGCTGCGCGCTTCGGTATCGGTTCTGAATTCGAAGCACCCGAGGAAGCCTTTATGCTGGTCGAACTACAGCCCGGCTACCTGGCCGACGTCACCGGAACGGTTCAGTTCCATGCCGCATTCAAAGACCTATAACCGGCCCATCGAGACGGACCTTCGCAAGCGGACTTCGCCCGCTTGCTCGGCCGCTCATGGGCGGCGTTAGGCGCACAGAGGATCTTTCGTGGCACCTACTATCCACCGAGAGAAGGGATATAGGTTCTTCTTCTTTTCGAGAGAGGAGCCGAGAATGCACGTCCACGTTGGGAGCAAGGACGGAGAGGCCAAGTTCTGGCTGGAACCGAAGGTGGAATTGGCCAGGAATTTTCGCCTGTCCGGAGTACAATTACGAGAAGTGGAAGAAATCGTTTCGAGAAACCAAGATGAGTTCAGAGCCGCGTGGACTAGGCATTTCGGGCGTTGAGGTAACTAACGTCTCGAGTCACGGAATCTGGCTGCTGGCCGGAGATAAGGAGCTATTCCTATCTTACGAGGACTTCCCGTGGTTTAAGGACCAGCCGCTCCGCCGGATACTCTCTGTTGAGGAGCCGTCCCCGGGCCACTTCTACTGGCCGGAGCTTGATGTCGATCTTGGTATTGAGTCCATTGAGCATCCAGAGCGTTTTCCTCTCCAGTCCCCAGCGTCAAGCGCCTAACAAGGCAGTCGACGTCGAGCCCGCTACGCGGGCCCGGTTTCCTCCACGGCCTTCGGCCGCTTCGGCGCAGCTGACCTTAGTCGTTATCTGCCATGAAACCTATCGTCTTTGCACTTGCAACTCTTTTGTCGCCCACGCTCTGGGCTGCCGACGACTGTACATTCGACCAAGACAACCAGGTGAAGGTCCTCACCGCCGTCGCGCAATCAGAACCCGGTGCCTCACTCAATCTTGAAAGACGCGAGGTGTCCTGGGGCGCTGTGGGGACTGACTTGACGGTATTCGGGTATGGCGGCTGCGCGGACCTAGGTTCTACAGTCTCGCGCACTACCCCGATGAAAACGCCCCGAACCCAAGAACAAGTGTTTGCACTTGCAAAAGACCTTGCCGAACGGTTTTGGAGTAACAAGCACGTTGCCGCACGTCTGGCCACCGAAACGCTGCTATCTGGACTCTCGGCAGAACGGTTTGAAATCGAGCGCTGGGACGGCGCCACTACATACAGCGTTCGCGACCCGAACTACGTACAGCTCTATGTGGAGCACTCGTATTCGGACGGCGCCGATCGCGTCACCATCGCCTGGCAAGGGAACTTCTAAATGGAAGCACCGAAAGAAGCACAACCCAGCATGGCACTCGAGTCGAGCGCTTCGCGCCCCCTAAGCTTCAAAACAGCGAGGTTGTTTTGAAGGCCGCTCACCACAAACGTTAGGCACAAGGATCGAGCCGCTATGAAAGAGAAGATACTGCGCGATTTCTTCGAGGGTACCTGCACTGCGCAGGACCTCGCGCGCGATATGCATCGATCAATGGCGACCGCAGAAAACACAACGCACCATCATATCGAGCCCATGGAAAATGAATTTGCCGTAAATTGTGGGCACCTCGTTGCCATCTGCGATGCAGTGCTAAAAGGCCATATCGAGCCAGGCGATCTCGAACTCATCGGAAACTGCATTGTTGGGTCGGACGCATTTACGTACGACGTTGACACAGTGGACGGAGCCCGGGTAGCGGACACAACAATTGATTGGGCGACACCGCTAGCCAATTATCCGCTGACCATGGCCAATGTTTCTAGATGGCGTCGCCGCCTTTTGGGCGAGGTGGTCGAGCCAAGGCCGAATGGTGTCTAACAAATTCGTAAAGGCGGTGCTGGCTATGCTGCGCTTCGCTAGCGCGACTCATGGTCGACTTT
>CAMYJH010000001.1 GCA_947258715.1 uncultured Gammaproteobacteria bacterium | reverse complement strand
CGTCTTCGAAGTCAGTGCCGACAAGCTGTTGGAGTACACGCGGCGCGCCTGCGAACGGCTGGGCTGGGAAGATATTGGCGTGGATCCGCAGCAAAGCCGGCTGCGGGCGCAGGTGCGTACGCCACTGCTTCGCTTCGTCGACGATCTGGAAGCGCGCGTGGAGGCAGCGGGGCCGACATCCGCCAAGCTGTACGTGCGCTCGAGCTCTCGAATCGGCCGCGGTGATCTGGGCGCGAATGCGCGCCACGTGCTCGATCTCTACCAGGCCGTCGACGCAGTGATCGCAGAGGCAGATTCGCGTGCTTGAGCGTCGCCTCAGAACGTTCATCGTGGCGGGCGCCGCAATCATTTCAGCAGCGCTGGTCGGTGGTTGCGCCACGCTCGAATACTACGCCCAGTCCATCAACGGGCATCTGCAGCTGATGTCCATGCGCAAACCCGTAGATCAGCTGATAACCGACGGGCAAACCGGTGAGAAGCTTCGCGAGAGACTGCGCAAAGCCGTCGCGATTCGGGAATTTGCCCAGCGTGAGCTGGACCTGCCGAACAACGGCAGCTACCGAAGTTACGTGGACCTGGACCGGTCTTATGTGTCCTGGACGGTGATTGCCGCGCCGGAGCTGTCACTGGAGCCTAAAACCTGGTGTTTCCCGATCATCGGCTGCGTGGCTTACCGTGGTTATTTTGAGCAGGCGGACGCAGAGCAATTCGCCTCCGATCTCGCGGCCGAAAGCTACGACGTCCATGTATCGGGCGTGCAGGCATTTCAACGAGGCCTACGCCGTGGTGGTGGAACGAGTGGGCGTACAGCGCTGGTTAGAGCAGGCTGAAGACCCCGAACTGAAGGCCCGTTATGGCACCGACCAGGAGAGGCGCGGGGCGTTTCTTGAGTTAGTCGGCCAAACCCGCAGCTCGCTGGAGGAACTATACGCGTCGGAGCTTGGCGACGAACAGAAGCGCGCCAAAAAGGCGTTGATTTTCGAGCGCTTGCGCTCTGATTACCGTGAGCTGCGGCGGCGCTGGAACGGCTATGCCGGATACGACCGCTGGTTCGAGTCGGATCTGAATAACGCCAAGCTGGCGTTGATCGCCACCTATAACGCGTACGTGCCCGCGCTGGAGAGTCTGTTGCGCCAAAAAGGTGGTGATCTGGCGGCATTCAACGCGGCCTGCGAAGTACTTGCGAGGATGCCGGCCGAGGACCGCAGGCGCGCGCTGGAGCGTCTGGCTCCAAGGCAATCAATTAATCGGGCCTGAAATGTCTCCGTTATCATCCAGCGTCGGATAGGGCTGGTCGTATTTTCGGCAGTAGGCGGCAACTTCGGGGTGGCACCACTCGAACAGCGTGCGCGTGTAGACTTCCGGATCGAGCCGCGAGCAATTATACATGCCGGCCGCATCGCGTTGCCGCTGCGCCTCGAATAGTAGTACCGCAGCGGCTACGGAAACGTTGAGCGATTCGACCATACCGGCCATGGGAACAGCAACGCAAACGTCGGAAAGGTTCAAACCTACCCTACTGATGCCGTCGAGCTCAGCGCCAAGCAGGATCGCAGTCGGTTGGCTAAAGTCGATCTGGCGATAATCGCATGCGATTTCATCCGGGTGGGCGGCGACAATCCGCATCCCTCTTTCCCGCAGCGCCGAAGCGGCAGTATCCAGATCCGGGTGAACACAAACGCGGACCCACTTACCCGCGCCTCCCGAGCTCATATGATTGGGTTTCAGTCTTGGATCCGGCCATACCGCGTGCGCCTCGAATGCGCCAACCGCATCGCAGCTTCGAACGATGGCCGAAAAATTGTGCGTTTTATGCACGTTGTCCAGAAGCACCGTGAGATCGGGTTGGCGACGGTCGAGCACGCTCCGCAGCTTGGCGTATCGTTTCGGTGTCATGAGTTCAGCATCGCGAGCCCGGTAATAGTGATGTTCCGAAGAGAGGGTTAAAGTTGAGCGCCGCGCTGCATACCGCTATTGTAGCCGGGCTCTTGGGCGGCAACTCAAGCGATTACTTGAATGCCCTCCCAAATCCGGCGCGAGGTGCAGCCCCGAAATGTCAAAAGTACTGATTGCAGGCTGCGGCGACGTAGGCATCGCCCTCGGGCTTAGGCTGGTCGAGGATGGGCACCAAGTCTATGCGCTTCGCCGCAACGTCGGCGCGCTGCCGTCTTCCCTCGAGCCTGTAGCTGCAGATCTGGCGGATGCCGATTCGCTGCGCGTACTGCCGGTAGTGGATTACGTCTATTACACCGCTGCAGCTGACGGGCGCGACGAGACTGCCTACGAGCGCGCTTATGTATCCGGCGTGCGCAACCTTTTGCAATCGCTCGCTAAGCACGGCCAAAACGTTAAAAGGTTTGTGTTTGTATCCAGCACGGGCGTCTACGGCCAGGACGCCGGCGAGTGGGTGGACGAATCGTCGCCCACCGAACCGTCTCGCTTTACCGGCAGAGCACTGCTCGACGGTGAGCGGCTTTGCCTGCAGGGCATGTATCCAGCAACCGCGGTTCGTTTTGGGGGCATCTACGGGCCGGGCCGAAACCGTTTCGTACGTCAGGTGCGTGACGGGGCCACCTGCGTCGAGCAGCCGCCGCGTTACACCAATCGGGTTCACCGAGATGATTGCGCAGGAGTACTCCGCCACTTGTTACGGCTCGACGCGCCAGCTTCGGTATACAACGGCGTCGACTGCGATCCCGCGGCGCAATGTACGGTAATGGACTGGCTGGCAAAGCGACTGAACGCTCCCAAGCCTCGCCGGGAGGCGGCTCAAGGCACCGGTGGCCAGGGCAAACGATGCCGCAACGATTTGTTGCTCGATAGCGGCTATCGTTTTCTTTATCCTACTTTTCGCGAGGGTTACGCGCAGCTAATCGATTCTCTGAACGCTTCTAGGAAGCCCTCAATTTGAACTAGAACCTGTCTCAAAGTTGCCGTGCTTAGCCTAAGGGAGTTGAAAACAGGCTCAACATGCTCATTTTCTGGCGTATAGACTGCGCTTATAAAGCTATTTCTGCCTTGTCTTATCCAAGCTCGCTAATTTCGAGATAGTTCTGACATCTTTCACACAGGTGGGGAAAAAATGACGCCTGGTTTGGACAAACTCTATCGGGAAGCGCTCGATCGATTCGGCGAGGTTTACGCACGTGCAGGCGAATGCGGAATCACCGAGCCCAACGCCATGAATCTCGCCACCGTGGATGCGCGGGGCCGGCCGTCCTCCAGGGTGGTTCTTCTAAAAGAGTACGATGAGCGTGGTTTCGTCTTCTATACCAACCATAACAGCCGAAAAGGTAAGGACCTTGACGTTGTCCCCCGCGCCGCCCTTTGTTTCTATTGGGAGCCGTTGTTAGAGCAGGTGCGGATTGAGGGTTCGGTCGAAACCGTCTCAGAAGAGGAAGCCGACGCGTACTGGACGACGCGGCCGCGCAACAGTCAGATCAGCGCCTGGGCGTCGCAGCAGTCCGAGCCGCTGGATTCCAGCGCCGAGCTCGAGCGGCGCATGGCGGAAATCGCGCAGACGTATCATGGACAGAAGATTCCGCGACCGTCTTACTGGTCCGGATACCGTGTCGTACCGGACATGATTGAATTCTGGCAGGGTGGTGAGTACCACCACCGGATCCACGAGCGAATCTGCTACCAGAGGCAGGCTGACAGCTGGAAAGTGAACCTGCTCAATCCATGAATTCCAGAAAAATGCTTTGCGTCGAGTGTGTTTGAACTCAACGAGCCACGTCGCGATGATAAAACGTACTTCGATCAAGGTGCGCACCAAAGGTCGCGGGACCTATGAAATCACCGGCGAGGTGCGGCGGGTGGTCGAAGAATCGGGCGTGACCAGTGGCCTTTGTCACCTCTTTATTCACCACACGAGCGCCTCGCTGATGCTGTGCGAGAATGCCGATCCGTCGGTGCTAAACGACCTGGAGACTTTCATGTCCACGCTCGTTCCCGACGGAGACGCTATGTTTCGGCATTCCGCTGAGGGCCCCGACGACATGCCGGCCCACGTCCGCAGCGTGCTCACGCAGACCGGTCTCGATCTACCGGTGGACCGTGGGCGCCTAGATCTGGGCACATGGCAGGGCGTTTTCGTTTGGGAGCACCGGCACGCGCCGCACCAGCGACGGCTCACTCTGACGGTGCACGGCGAATGACGAGCCCGCAGGCCCGGGCGGTGCTAATCACCGGCTGCTCCAGCGGAATCGGACTGTGTGTGGCCGAGGGACTCAGGTCCCGCGGCTATCGCGTGTTTGCCACCGCGCGGAAGGAAGCGGACGTGCAAAGATTGAATGCTGACGGTTTCGAATCGCTCAAGCTGGATCTAAGCGACCCGGACTCTATCGCCGATACACTGGAAGAAATTCTCGAACGCACTGGAAACCGCTTGTATGCGCTGTTCAACAACGGTGGTTTCGGCCAACCCGGGGCGGTGGAAGATGTGAGCACTCGGGTGCTGCGCGCCCAGTTCGAAGTCAACTTCTTCGGCTGGCACGAGCTTACCCGGCGTGTTCTGCCGGTGATGCGCGCCCAGGGTGAGGGCCGCATCATTCAGAACAGCTCGGTGCTCGGCTTTATCACGCTCAAGTTCCGCGGCGCCTACAACGCCAGCAAGTTTGCCCTCGAAGGATTGAGCGACACCCTGCGCCTGGAGCTTCGGGGAACCAACATTCATGTTTCTCTGATTGAGCCGGGGCCCGTTATCAGTCGTTTTCGCGAGAACGCTTACCGTGCTTTCAAGTCGAACATTGACGTGGAGAGCAGTCCGCACCAAATGGCGTATGTGTTGCTGGAGCGAAGGCTCGCCGACAACGAAAATGAGCCGCCCTTTACTCTGCCCGCAAGCGCGGTTCTGAAAAAGGTGGTTCACGCTATCGAGAGCAGCCGACCGCGACCACGCTACTATGTCACCGTGCCCACCTATGGGTTCGGGGTGCTGAAAAGGCTGCTGCCGACGCGACTCCTCGACCGCCTGCTCATTGCCGCCTCGGGCGCCGAGGTGCGTCATTGAGCATTCATGACTGATGACCCGTTTCCCGCGGGCGCTTACCAGCAGCTTTTCCCGGTGTGCCGGAGCCCGCCTTGGTTTTCCCCGATTCAACCTGCCTTTAACCCCGGCGAACAGCGGTTTAAGATAGCCATCCCCACGCAGCAGGGGCACCCCGCTCTGACCGCCCCGCGGTCCGCGTTCGAGTGTCGATCCGTTCTCACTGCCACCGATAACAAAAAGGAGGAGTCATGGCCAAATCAATCCGCTCCCGTTCCGTCGTCACCGCCGCCGGCGCAGTACTGGCGACAGCCCTCTCGACCCAGGTTATTGCGGCCGAGAAGTGGGATCTGCCGCTGGCCTGGCCGCTGGGTAATTTCCACGTCACCAACGCACAAATCTTTGCCGATAAGGTCAAGGAGGTGACCAACGGCGAGGTACAGATCACGATTCATCCGGGCGGTTCGCTCGGTTACAAAGGGCCGGAAATGCTCGGCGCGGTCCGCGACGGCCTGGTCCCCATCGGCGATATTCTGCTCAACCAGCAGGTGGGTGAAGAGCCGTTTTTGGGTATCGAGTCGGTGCCCTATCTCGCTTCAGGCTACGTCGAGGTCCGGGCACTGCAGACCTTCTCGCGTCCGGTCTACGAGCGTTTGGCGAAGAAGCACAACCAGAAGATTCTGTACATGGTGCCCTGGCCCGGTCAGAACGTTTATTCGAAGTGGCAGATCGCGAAGCTCGACAACCTCAAAGGGCTGAAGATCCGTACCGTAGACAAAAACGGCACCGACTTCTTCGGCAAGCTC
The DNA here is from genome assembly GCA_947258715.1 of uncultured Gammaproteobacteria bacterium. Lineage (GTDB taxonomy): Bacteria > Pseudomonadota > Gammaproteobacteria > HK1 > HK1 > CAMYJH01. The sequence goes on along the minus strand of CAMYJH010000001.1, from coordinate 160,162 downwards.
GGCGCGAGCCCGACGCAGCTTCCCTGGGGCGAGGTGGTGCCGTCGCTGGCCTCTGGAGCCATCAACGGCGTGACCACCTCGAGCTCGTCAGGCGTGGACGGCAAATTCTGGGAGTTCTTGAATCACGTCAACACCTTTCACTGGCAGTCTGCGTCGAACATGGTGAACGTGAACCTGGACGCCTGGAACCGGCTCAGTCCCAAGCACCAGGACGCCATCGAGGCGCTGGCCAGCCAGCTCGAATCGCAATTCTGGGAAGCGTCCATAGACGAGGACGAGACCAAGATGGCCGTTCTGGCGAAGAACGGGGTTACGGTCAGCAGACCAACGCCTGAGCTTCGCGGCCACCTCGTTGGCGTGGCTGAGAAAATGTGGGCAGAGTTTATCGCCAACGTTCCCGAGGCGGGACCGGTCATCAAGGCGTATCGCAAGATGGTTGGTAAGTAGCCGCCTGCCGGCGGCAGGCTGCGCGCCGAACGGCTGCCCGCGATGATCGCCGCGTTCCTGCGCCACATCGATCGGCTTGCAATCTGGGCGGCGGCGCTTGCCGCCGCCTGTTTATTGTCGATGGCGATCTTGATGATGTGCGAGGTCGTCGCCCGCTCGGCATTCACTCGGAGCCTTGTCTTCAGCTGGGAATTCAGCGGCTACCTGATGGGCGCCACGTTCTTGTTCGGCGCCGCCTACACGCTTCGCTCGGACGGTCACGTGCGCGTCTCTCTGCTGGCGGAGCACGTGCCTCGAGGAGTGGCGCGCGGGCTCGATTATTTTTCTACCCTGGTGGGCATCGTGGTGACCGCTTACATTCTGTACGCGCTGTGCGATCTTACCTATTCGTCTTTCAAGCGCGATATCGTCTCTTTCACACCGACCCAAACGCCGCTGATCATTCCGCAAGGTGTACTCGCCGTCGGCGCGCTGCTGCTTTTCCTGCAGATGGTCGCGCGATTGATCAGGCTCGTGCGTGCCGAAGAGCCGGATTTGAAACACGACGGCCAGTCCCTCGACGCTGAGCCGTGACCGCCACCGTTTCGGTTACCATCTTGCTGTTGGTCGTGTTCCTCGGAGCCGGCGTATGGGTCTCTCTGGCGCTGTTCTCTGTCGGAATCGCGGGCCTCGAAATCTTCCGCAATATGCCCATCGAACGCCAGCTGGCGATCAGTATTTGGAACACCATGACCAGCGAATCTCTAATCGCCTTACCGCTGTTCATTCTCATGGCCGAGATTCTATTTCGAACGCGGCTTTCGGCGTCTTTATTCAGTGGTCTTGCGCCCTGGGCGGCCTATCTGCCGGGACGGCTGATGCACGTCAACGTTCTCGGCTGCACCATGTTCGCCGCCATCTCGGGATCGTCCGCCGCCACCGCGGCGACAGTGGGACGCATCACCTTAACTGAGCTGTTCTCCCGCGGCTACAACCGCAACCTCGCCATGGGCTCTCTGGCCGGCGCCGGCACACTCGGGTTCTTAATTCCGCCAAGCGTGATTCTGATCATCTACGGCGTGCTTTCGGAGACCTCGGTGCTGAAGCTGTTCATTGCCGGCATCATCCCGGGTCTGTTGCTCGCCGCAACATACATGATCTATATCGCCGCGCGCGCCGCAATCTCGCCCGGGCTCACGCCCAAAGCCGGCCCTCCGGCAACACTTGGCCAGCTCCTTCGCAGCGTGGTCAGTCTAGGACCGGTGGTGTTCCTGATCCTGCTGGTGCTGGGCTCAATGTACGCCGGTTACGCCAGTCCCACCGAGGCAGCTGCCGTAGGCGTGCTTGGCGCGTTCCTCATTGGAGCGCTTCAGCGTTCGCTCACCCGGCATGCGTTCGGGCAAGCCTGCATGAGCGCGGTCCGCACCAGCTCGATGGTGGGAATGATTGTGACCGCCGCGGTTTTCCTTTCCCAGGCGATGGCGTTTCTCGGCGTGCCGCGCGCAGTGGCGGAACAAATCGCGGCGCTGGATCTGTCTGCCTTTGGTTTGGTTCTTCTGCTGCTGGCCTTCTATATGCTGCTGGGGTGCGTGCTGGAAGGCATGTCCGCCATCGTCATGACCTTGCCTATCACGCTGCCGCTGATCGTGGCCGCAGGATACGACAAAATCTGGTTCGGCGTGTTTCTGGTGCTGGTGGTCGAAATGGCTCAGATTACGCCGCCGGTGGGGTTCAACTTGTTCGTGATTCAGTCACTCACGGGCGAACGCATCGGAGCTATCGCGAAGGCGGCTCTGCCATTTTTCATCATCATGATCCTTTTCACTATCATGATCGCGGTGTTCCCTGGAGTGGCCACCTGGTTGCCCGACCAGATCCAGCTCAGGGGTTAGTCGATACCTCCCCGAGGAATGCTTTGACCGTCCGCCGCGCTGAAGCCCGTATCGCCGTCGACATCGGCGGCACCTTCACCGACGTCGTACTGGAGCGCGGCAATTCACGTTTCAGCGTAAAGGTTTTGACCACGTCCCAAGCGCCGGACGAAGGCGTCGTCGGTGCGGTGTGCGATGTGCTGGATCGATCCCGGGTGCAGCCGTCTTCCGTAAGCTTGATCATTCACGGCACCACGCTTGCCACCAACGCCATCCTGGAGCGCAAAGGCGCGCTCACAACGCTGATTACGACCCACGGCTTTCGCGACGTGATCGAGATCGGCTACGAGAGTCGCTATAACCAATACGACATCATGATCGAGAAACCGCGACCGCTGGTGCCGCGGGATCGCCGGTTGACGGTGCACGAACGCATGGACGTCCACGGCCGGGTGCTAGAGCCCCTCGACGAGAAAGGTGTCGCAGCCCTGGTACCAGACTTGAAGCGGCTCGGGACACAGAGTCTCGCGGTGGGTTTCCTGCACTCTTACGCCAATCCGGCCCATGAGGTGCGGGTGCGCGATCTGCTCGCCGAGGCGATGCCGGGTCTGTCGGTGACGCTGTCCTGCGAGGCCTGTCCCGAGGTGCGCGAATACGAGCGTTTTTCCACCGCGGTCGCCAACGCCTACGTGCGCCCGCTGATGGAAAGCTACCTCGGAAGGCTCAAGGGGCGGCTCGATTCCTTGGGGTTGGGCTGCCCGCTGTTGATGATGACCTCCGGAGGGGGGCTGACGACGCTTCAGACCGCGATGCGCTTTCCCATCCGGCTGGTGGAGTCGGGCCCGGCCGGGGGTGCGATACTGGCCAGCCATATCGCCGCCGAAATGGGTCTTAGTAAGGTTATCTCCTTCGATATGGGCGGCACCACGGCCAAGATTTGCCTGATCGAGGACTATCTGCCAAAGAGCGCGCGGGAGTTCGAGGTCGATCGGGCGGCCCGCTTTATAAAGGGCAGCGGGCTTCCGCTCCGGATCCCCGTCATCGAGATGATTGAGATCGGCGCCGGTGGCGGCTCTATCGCCCGGGTGGATTCCATGAAGCGGATTGCAGTAGGACCCGACAGCGCCGGGGCGGAGCCGGGCCCGGCCGCCTACGACCGCGGTGGCCGACAACCCACCGTCACTGACGCCGATATTCTGCTGGGGCGTATCGAGCCATCGCATTTTGCCGGCGGCAAAGTAGCTCTGGTTCCCGAGCGCGCAAGCCAGGCGATGGCCGTCGAAATCGGAGATCCCCTGGACCTCGATCCACTTATGGCCGCCTACGGCGTAACCGAGATGGTGGATGAGACCATGGCCAATGCCGCCCGGGTGCACGCGGTGGAGCAGGGCGAGGCTGCGGCAGAGCATGCCCTGGTGGCATTTGGCGGCGCCGCGCCGCTGCACGCGGTTAGGTTGGCGGAAAAACTCGGCATCCGTCGCATCGTCGTGCCCGCCAACGCGGGGGTTGGCTCCGCCGTCGGCTTTCTCCGCGCGCCGGTGGCGTACGAAGTGGTTCGCAGCCGCAACATGCGTCTTCGGGACTTTGATCCGGGTGCTGCCAACGGGCTGATCTTTGAAATGCGCAAGGAGGCGCTCGACGTGGTGCGCGCGGGAGCGCCGGGCGCGGAGGTCAGCGAAACTCGGGGGGCTTACATGCGTTATCTCGGTCAGGGTCACGAGATCTTCGTTCTCTTGCCTTTGCGCGAGCTTGACGTCGACGACCACCAAACCCTGCAGGCGGCCTACAATCGCGAATACGAGGCCCTCTATCGAAGAACGATTCCGGACGCGGAAGTGGAGGTGCTCACTTGGTCGGTGACGATATCCGCCTCCCATGATCGACCCTCGCGGGTGGCGGAGCCGCCGGCAGCTCCGCTCCCGGAGCCGATCGGAGTGCGGGATCTCGTCGATCCTCAGACGTCGCGGCGGATCAAGGTTCCGCTTTACTGGCGTCCGGACCTTGAATTGGGTGCGACGCTGGAGGGACCGGCGGTAATTGCCGAGGATGAGACTTCGACCTTCGTCGGCCGGCGTTTCACCGCACGTATTGGTGCTAACGGGCACATCGTCATCGAAAGCAGACGGGAAACCAGAACATGAACGCTTCCAGTGGGCTTGAAACCATCCGCATGCAGATCATGTGGAACCGGCTTATTTCGGTGGTCGAGGAACAGGCCCAGACGCTGATGCGCACGGCCTTCAGTCCCATCGTGCGCGAGTGCGGCGATCTATCGGCGGGGGTGTTCGACACCCAGGGCAGGATGTTGGCGCAGGCGGTGACCGGAACGCCCGGTCATGTCAACTCGATGGCGGAATCGGTGAAGCATTTCCTGCGTCACTTTCCCATCGAAAAGATGAATGACGGCGATATTTACATAACCAACGATCCGTGGATGGGCACCGGCCATCTCAATGACTTTGTGCTCACCACGCCGTGCTTTCGCAGCGGCAATCTGGTGGCGCTGTTCGCGTGCACCTCCCATCTCACCGACATCGGCGGTATCGGCACCGGGCCGGACGGAACCGATGTGCACATGGAAGGGATATACATCCCGATGCTGAAGCTCGCCGATCGGGGAAAGCTGGATCAGACCCTGATGGCGATGGTGCGTGCCAACACGCGTCAGCCCGTCGAGTCCGAGGGCGACGTTTATTCGCTCGCGGCGTGCAACGACATCGGTTGCGCGCGACTGGTGGAGATGATGGACGAGTTCGAGCTTGATCATCTGGACGAGCTGGCAGGGTTCATCTTTGCAAACTCGAAACATGCCGTCATGGCCGAAATTCAAAAACTGCCCAGGGGCGTGTACCGCAACACCATGACCATCGACGGCTACGACCATCCGCTTGAGCTGGTGGCCCGCCTCACCATCGACGACCACGGGATCTCGGTGGACTACGACGGCACCTCTCCCATGTCGCGTTTCGGCGTCAACGTGCCGAGCGCCTACACCACGGCCTACACCTGTTTCGGATTGAGCTGCGTCGTCTCGCCGGAAGTCCCCAACAACGCCGGATCGCTGTCACTGTTCCGCGTGAGGGCGCCAGATGGTTCGATATTGAACGCACCCTATCCGGCGGCCGTATGCGCGCGTCACATCATCGGTCAGATGCTTCCGGACGTGGTGTTCGGCTGTCTCGAGCAGGCAGTTCCGGAACGGGTGCCTGCGGAAGGCGCGTCCTGTCTCTGGAACCTGACCTTCCGCGGTGAGGGAGGGCGCCAACGCAACCAGAATCAGGGGTCCCTGTTTACCATAACCGCGGTCACCAACGGTGGTACCGGCGCGCGGCCGGTCAAAGATGGGCTGTCCGGCACCGCTTATCCCAGCGGCGTACGCGGAACCCCGGTGGAGATCAACGAGTCGGTAGCGCCGCTGGTATTCCGGCGCAAGGAGTTGCGAACGGATTCCGGGGGCGCGGGCGAGCACCGCGGCGGTCTTGGCCAGGTGCTGGAAATCGAAAGCGCCATCGACGCTGACTTCGAGCTGCTGGCGGCATTCGATCGAATCGACCACCCGGCCCGGGGGCGACGTGGCGGCGAGCGCGGGAGCCCCGGGTCGGTGCTCCTGGCCAGCGGGGAACGGCTCCGCGGCAAGGGCACGCAGACGATCCCTGCCGGGGCAAGACTCGTCGTACATACGCCCGGAGGCGGGGGTCTAGGCGATCCTCGCGCCCGCGATCGGGAAAAGCTACGCGCCGACATCGCGAGCGGACTGGTTTCGCCGCAGGCCGCGCGCGAGATCTATGATCTTGAGCCGGAGGAATGGTGAAACAAGGGCGCTTGCGCCAAACGCCTTACTGAACTCAGCGATCCTGCGTCTCGGCGATTGCGCGCAACACGTCTCCGATCTGGTCAAGGCGCAGGAGCGCATTATCCAGCTCCAGAAACTGCTGCTTGCGCGTTAGCGGAATGGGAAGCACTTCCGCCAGCCGGTATCCGAGCCAGGTCGGATCGTCATAGCGTTTGGGCAGACCCTCATAAAGGGGTCCGGTGCGATCGATCAGTGTGCGCACCAGCTCGGAAATTGCGGCGTATTCTTTGCTGAGCTTTTCCTCCGGCTCTTTTGGCAGCACCGCGACCCGGCCAAGAACGAGCTGGTTGGATCGTACCCGGGTCGAGAGCACCCGGAAGCGGTCTTCGCCGACGGCGTTAATTCCGAGAATGCCGTCGTCGTATTCCTGGAAGTCGATAATGCGGGCCAGCGTACCCACCTCGTGTGGCGTGGCGGCGCCGCCGGCTTCCTCGCCGTCCTGGATGAGGCAGACGCCGAAGGGCTGCTCATTGCGCATGCGTTCCGCCACCATGTCAACGTAGCGCGGCTCGAAAATTCGAAGCGAAAGCGGACCACCGGGGAAAAGGACGGTGTTCAAGGGAAACAGAGGGACCTCTGTGCACTCGCTCACGCGCCGGCGCTCCCGACGGCTGCGCGCCGATTCAGGGCATCCAGCAGCAGGCGATGAATGCCACCGAAGCCGCTGTTGCTCATCACCAGTACGTGATCGCCCGCATCCGCCGCGGCGGCGACTTCGGCGACGATATCGCCGATATCGTCGCTGATGCGCGCGTCGAGCCCATCCACCGCATCGGCGAGGTTCCATCGCGTGTGCGGGGGCCTGAACAGCCAGATCTTGTCGGCGCCGCGAAGGGATGGTCCGAGGGTGTCCCGATAAACGCCTAGACGCATGCTGTTGGATGCGGGATCGAGCACCGCGAGGATGCGGGCGTCGCCCACGCGCGCTCGCAGCGCCTCGATAGTGGCTTGAATGGCACTGGGATGGTGCGCGAAGTCGTCGTACACGGTCACATTGGCGGCAAGCCCCCGTATTTCCAGGCGCCGCTTGACGTTGCGGAAGAATTCCAGCGCGCTACAGGCGGCGTCGGCGGCAACGCCCAGGTGATGGGCCGCCGCGACCGAGGCGACCGCGTTACTCACGTTGTGCCGGCCGATGAGCTGCCAGCGAGTCTCGCCTACCGTTGAGCCGGCATGCCGGACCTCGAAACGTCCGCCGTCAGAATCGATGAGCACGCCCTTCCAGTCCCCTGACTCCGTGCCGAAGCGTTCCACCGCCGTCCAGCAGCCTTTTATCAATACGTCATCGATGTTCGAATCCGGACTCGCGGCGATGATGCGACCGGAGGCCGGAAGGGTTCGCACCAGGTGATGAAACTGACGCTTGATGTCGTCAAGGTCGTCGAATATGTCGGCGTGATCGAATTCGACGTTGTTGATGATCAGCGTGCGCGGATGGTAGTGGACGAATTTGGAGCGCTTGTCGAAAAAAGCGCTGTCGTATTCATCGGCCTCGAGCACGAAGGGGCCCTTGGCATCGCCGCCGAGGCGGGCCGATACACCGAAATTTCCCGGTACGCCGCCCACCAGGAAACCGGGCGACATTCCGGCGCAATCCAGAATCCAGGCGAGCATGCTGCTGGTGGTGGTCTTGCCGTGAGTGCCGGCTACGGCCGCCACGTGTCGTCCGCGAAGCACGTGCTGATAGAGAAAAGCCGGCCCCGACGTATACCGTATGTCGTGCTCGAGCAGAAATTCCACCGCGGGATTGCCCCGCGTCAGCGCGTTGCCGACTACGACACAATCCGGCGCCGGCTCGAGCTGATCCGGGTCGTAGCCTTGAATAACCTCTATGCCTTGTTCCTCGAGCAGGTCGCTCATGGGCGGGTAGGCTTTTGCATCCGAACCGGTGACGCGGTGGCCGAGACCTCGCGCTAGAAGCGCAAGACCCCCCATGAACGTACCGCAGATGCCAAGAAGATGAACGTGCACGATATCTACCCTTTTTAAGTGATCGACCGGGCTAGCTTTCCACCCAAAATAGGCTGCCGAATACGGTGTAAGAAATTCCGTAAAAGGCGACGGCAACCAGAATCCCGAGGAGGTACGGAATCGAAAGCGCGTGTCGCAGAATGTGGCCGGATACAGCCAGACTCCAGGCCACGATGCCAAACACCAAAAGGGCGGCAACGGGATTTGCGGATTCGCTTTGCTGTGCGCCAACGTCCCAGCTGAACAGCGGAATTGCGACCAAAGAGATGATGGCGCCGGTTCCGGTCATGGCGCTGAGCGTTTGCACAAAACGCGCGCTAAAACTGTGTAAATAGAGAACGGACGCGGTGAGAATGGATACGAGCAGAGTATCGGTGACTCCGGCCAGCATCGCATTCCATCCGTCCAGTACCACCGCGTTGAGGAGTATGCTGGTTATCGTATGGGCCACCAGCATGATCGCAAGCAGAAAAGTAGAGTCCGGCAGATCCTGAGGAGCGCGCTTGAGTAGGCAGATCTCCACGAAGGGTCTGACGATCGCCTGAATTTCGGATACTGTGCGGGAGGCCATGGAAGAGCAGGTGACGTTGTTAGTCTGAATCATAGCGCGAAGGCGGGAAGCTTTCCGAACAAGTCGCCTGGTTTGATGCATTAAAATTGCGCCCGATGGCGCGTTCTGATTCGCTAACGGGAGTGGATTTCGATGCCGCGGCGTCTCGCCCTGACATGAATCGGATATTGGGATCTGATGAGAATCGGGATTGACCTCGGCGGCAGCAAAATTGAGGCGGCCGCCTTCTCCGACGACGGCCGGGAGCTTGCGCGGCTGCGGGTGCCGACGCCGCAAGATGATTATCCAGGCACGCTTCAGGCTATCGCGTCTCTGGTGACGGAAATGGAGTCGCAAACCGGTTCGACGGGGAGTGTTGGTGTTGGAGCGCCGGGGGCTTTGTCGCCGGCAAGCGGTCTAATCAAGAACGCCAACTCCACGTGCCTCATCGGGCATCGACTGGACCAGGATTTGGAGCGAATCTTGGCGAGAAAAGTGAGGGTAAGCAACGACGCCAACTGTTTCGCCCTCTCCGAGGCCGTGGACGGAGCGGGAGCCGGCGCCGGGGTGGTATTCGGCGTCATTGTGGGAACCGGCGTGGGCGGAGGTATCGTCGTTGACGGAGAATCCCTTCCGGGTCGTAACGCCATCGCCGGGGAATGGGGTCACAACCCGATTCCCTGGCCGTTCAGCGACGAACTTCCGGGTTCCAATTGTTATTGCGGCGCCCGCGGCTGCATCGAGACTTTTTTGTCGGGTCCAGCGCTGACACGGGATTTTGAAGCCGTCTGCGGACGGAATCTAGAACCGGCGGCGATTGCCGATCTTGCCGCAAAGGGCGACAAGGAGGCGGAAGCATGCATGCAGCGCTACGAAAATCGCATGGCTCGCTCGCTCGCGCATGTTATCAACGTGCTCGATCCGGATGTCATTGTTCTCGGTGGCGGACTTTCGAAGATGGAGCGACTTTACCGCCATGTGCCCGGTCTTTGGAGCCGCTGGGTGTTCTCCGATGAAGTCGACACGCCTTTGCTTCCTCCCGTTCACGGTGACTCCAGCGGCGTGCGCGGTGCCGCGTGGCTGTGGCCGCCGGAGCGTTGATCGGGATTAAAAAAAAGCACGCTTCAGACCTTCCAACCTGACGAACTTAGACCACCGGAAACGGCACTCCGGCAGGCAAGGCATCGCAGCGGTCGGCCGAAACGGCCGTGTTCGCGGCAAAACTGACGGCCAGCTATCTTCACCAGATACCTCGTTAGGCGATTGAATACCGAACACGTCTCCGTCACTGAACGTATCAATCTCATTACGGATTCGATAGCGAAAGAGCGCGCTGCTGACTCTGAGACTTCTAGAACAGTGTTGGTAGCTAAGCGCGTTTCTACGCGTGTTCACACCGTTCCGCTGGCCGAGGCGGAGACCAGTGGCTTGGATCCCTGGTTCAGGCGAAGGTGTTGCCGCGCGCTGGCCGGGTGGTTCTTCCTGGCGTCGATAAACCTGGTCGTTGACGTGGGCAAGCCCGCTTCGTTCAGTTTCTGCTAACGTGTCAACATTGCTCCCATGGTAGTCCATGGTAGCGCCAGCCGCCCACGGTTCCCCGGTGCCGGTTCTCGTCCAGATCCCCCTCGAATCCTTCGACGACAAAATAGACCTCGCTGAATCCCGCGTTGAGCAACGCCTTGCCGGCATCGATAGAACGCTTGCCGCTGCGGCAGATGAGAACCACAGGCGCGCCGCTGATATCGTCGTGAGAAGTGGCGCCGCCCAGGAGTATCTTACGAACGTCGGTAACGAAGTGCGGGTTGATAATCCACTCGGGTTCGTCAATCCAGGCAACGTGAATGGAGCCCGCGGGGTGGCCGACAAACAGATACTCCATGGTGGAGCGAATGTCGACCAGCACGGCTCTCGGATCCTCCCTCAGCAGATCGTACGCCTGCTTGGGACTCAAGGATTTTGCATGCTTCTCCGCCATATTTCGAGTCCTTTTACACAACGCTTTCCTGGACGAAGTCCACTATAAATCTATGCTGAGAACTTTCAACCCGGTTCCATCCGGCGTTCGCGTTGCCGCTGGCGGAAGCATGAACTAGAGTAATTTTAAGCAAGCTTAGAGCGGAAGGCGAAAATCCGACTATGGATATGCGGCTGCAATCTCAACTTGCGCTGATCCGCGTTTGGCGTCAGATGTTGATCGTGGCTGCGGTGTTCTGGGCGCTGTGCCTGGTCCTAGTCGCGCTGGAGGCCACCATGGGCGCGCATTTCGTCCTGTCGGGAATGTTTTTTCTTTCGATTCCCCTGCTGGTCGCTTATGTCACTTGGGCGACCAAAGACCTGGCGGCGGTGATGCAACGAGGAACGCCTGCGGTCGTCGTTCACGGCGCCTGCGTTTTATTTTTCGCCTCACTGATTGTGCTGGTTGGACTGCTGGCCGCCTCCAACCTGAAATCCCTCATGCTTGGCGCATGACGGGCTGCTGATAAACTCCATTTTTCCGCAGGCGGTTGACTGCACCGGCAGGCGAGGCCCCCGGGGGCGACCTCCGTCGAGACTATCGACCGTGGCTGCTGGCGTATACAGCGATTGGATAAGCTCCGGGAAGAGCGAAGATGAGTGAAATCAAGGGAGACTCCTTGGCGCAAACGGGCGATCTCATGTCCGTCGTGCGCCACATGTTCGAGAGCCGGATTGCGTTCAATCGCATGCTCGGCCTGAAGATCCTCTCGGTTGGCAGTGACGAGGCCTCGGTTCGGCTTACCATGCGCGACGAGTTCGTGGGTAATTACTCCCGCGGTATTCTCCATGGAGGCGTCATCTCGGCGACGCTGGATGCAACCGCTGGGCTGGTTGCCTATTCCTCGCTGGCGGAGGACGCGTCGGGCATGAGTCGGGAGGAACGGTTCGCCCGCTTTTCCCGCGTCGGCACCATCGACATGCGGGTGGATTTCCTGCGTCCTGGCCGGGGTCTTCACTTCACCGCCAGCGCCCGTACCTTGCGCAAGGGAAGCCGTGTCGCCGTGATACACACGGAAATGCATGACGAGAACAGCGAAATGATCGCCTCGGGAACGTGTACCTACATGGTGGGCTGAGCTCAGGATACGCGTTGGCCGAAGCTCGCTGTCGCAGCGAGCTTTCGTGCGGTGGATTAGATTGGGCGGTTCGGGGCCTCAGAGATTCGTGATCGGTGAATCGCGATTCGCGGCGTGTGAGACGGATACCGGGACGGCGATTTAGGACATGCCATCCCTCGCAACTCCCCCCTACGGTTCGCGACCTTCGTCACTCACGAAAACCGTACCGGTGAAACGCGCCACCAGGCGCCCGTCTGCCCGCGCCACGTCGATGCTGTAGCTGCCGATCCTTCGACTGCGGGAAATCTCGCGCGCGGTCGCCATCAGTACGTCGCCTTGATAAGCCGCGGTGAGATAGGTGACGTGGGCGTCTATGCCGGCAGCCGGCACACCATGGGAATTCGAGGCAATGCCGAAGGCCATGTCCGCCAGAGCAAAAGTGAATCCGCCGTGACAGCTGCCGTTGAAGTTGATGTGATCGGGCCGGACTTCCGCCCGCACGAGGGCGAAACCCTTGTCGGCTTCGACCAGCTCGGCGCCCAGAAGCGCCATGAATCGGTCCCTGTGGGCCAGGGCGGCGAGATTTGCGGTAACCCGCTTTTCAATCTTGCCGCCAGACATCGCTTTTCAACAGCGCCACGGCGGCGGTCTCCACGTCCAGCTCGCCGGCGGCCATTCGGGTCAACAATTGATCCAATCTTCTCCCTCGAGTGGCCTTCAGCCGCCGCGCGACGATGCCACCGGCTACGGTGGCGAGCAGCCGCTGCATACGCTGGAGTCTGCGCTCGGCGCGGCCTTGCTGATCCAGTTTTTCAAACGCTTGATTCAGCGCGTCGGCGAGCTCCGGGATTCCGACGGCGTCTCTGGCCGCCGTTTTCAGCAGCGGCACCTTTCGGCCTGCGTCGCTGCGCAACGCCAGCATGGATTCGAGCTGATTCACCGTAAGCGTGGCCATGGGGTCGTCGGCCTTGTTCACCACCAGTACGTCGGCCACCTCCAGCAGCCCGGCTTTCATCGCCTGAATGTCGTCGCCGAGCCCGGGGGCGCAGACCACAGTGGTGATGTCGGCGACGTCGATGACGTCGATTTCGGATTGTCCGGCGCCCACGGTCTCGATGATTACGTTTTCCAACCCGGCTGCGTCCAGCACCTCCGCGACGCGGGATGTTGCCAGGGAGAGGCCCCCACCGCTGCCACGGGAGGCCAGGGAACGGATGAAAACGCCGTCATCTTCGACGTGCTGCGTCATACGAACACGATCGCCGAGGATGGCGCCGCCGGTTACGGGGCTCGAGGGATCGACGGCAATCACGGCCACACTTTGATAACCATTCCGAAGCTCGGCGATGAGGGCACCGACGAGGGTGGACTTGCCCACGCCGGGGGCGCCGGTGATTCCGAACAGGCGCGCCCGGCCGGTGGCTTCGTGCAGCGCCTTGAGCAGTTCCGCGCTGGCTTTACCACCCGCCTCGACAGTGGAGATCGCCCTTGCGATTGAGGCGCGGTTCCCGGCGCGCACCCGCGCAGCGAGATCGCTTGCGCCCCATGACTCGACCGCGGGCCGGACGCTCACGGGACGATGAGCGGCTCGCCGTCGCCCATTTCCCGGCGCAGGACGGCCACAACTTCGCCATGGGTGGCGCCGGCGATGGTGGCCTCGACCAAGGCCGCGTACACGTTTTCGTTTTCGCTGTCGGCAACTCTGGTGAGCGTCTCCAGCGCCCGCTGGACAGCGGCGCTGTCGCGGCCTTTCTTGTATTGTCTTAGTGATTCCAGCTGGGCCTCAATCTTTTCCGGCGATGGCCGTTTGAGCGAAGCGCGGGCGTCGGAGTCCTCCTCGAGCCGGTACTTGTTGACGCCGACCACGGTTTGTTCTCCGTTGTCCACTCTGGCCTGGAAGCGCATCGCAGATTCTCCAATCATGGTCTGCACCAAGCCCGTTTCCACTGCGCGGTACATTCCCCCGGCGTCATCGACCTTGGCGATGAGAGACTCGATCAAAGCCTCTGTTTCGTTGGTCAGGTGTTCAAGGTAATACGAGCCGCCCAGAGGATCGATCACGTCGCCCAATTGGGCTTCTTCGCGAAGTATGTTCTGGGTGCACACCGCGATGCGCGCCGCGTGTTCGGTGGGCACGCTGAGCACCTCGTCATAAGCATCGGTGTGAAGCGACTGCAGCCCGCCAAAAATGCCGGCCATGGCCTGGGCCGTCACCCGGGCGATGTTGTTGTACGGCTGCTGCCGCGTGAGGTCGACGCCGGAAGTCTGAGCATGAAACTTGAACCGCGCGGCGCGCGGGTTCCTGGCGCCGAACCGCTGGCGCACGATGCGCGCCCAGATCCGGCGACCGGCGCGGAACTTGGCGATCTCTTCGAAAAAGCTGATGGAGATGTCGAAGAAAAAGGTAAATCGAGGCAGGAATGTGTCCGGGTCCATGCCCCGGGCGATGCAGTCCTCGGCATACTGGACCGCGGTGCAGAGGGTGAACGCCATGGCCTCCGCCGGGGTCGCGCCGGCCTGCTGCATGTGTTGACCGACGACCGACACCGGATTCCAGCCGGGCACGTGTCTATTGGTGAACTCGATGTGGTCGATGAGGATCCGCCGCGAGCCAGGGAGGGCGATGCGGAAGAACATGTGGTTGGCGACGAAGTGGGAGATGTAATCGCTCTGGTTAGAGGTTCCGGTCAGCTTTGTCCACGGTATTCCCCGTCGATCCGACACCGCCAGCAACAGCGCCAGCAGAGTAAAGGGCAGGGGATCGTTCATGGCGGTGGAAAGTTCGTCCACAGCCACGTCGGCGAAGCACGCATCCATGTCGTCCACCGTGTTGACCACCGCGCCACAGGTGCCGAGCAACAGCGGGTCCACCTGATCGGCGTCGAGTCCGCGGTAAACGGAGTTGCAGGGGATAAGGCTCACGGCGGTCCCGCCGGAGGCAAGAATGCGTTTCAGCCTTCGGTTGTAGTCTTCGGGTACGCCGAGGCCGATGAGCTGGCGCTGGCTCCATGCGCGGCCGCGGTGCATGCTGGGATAAATCCCGCGGGTCATGGGGCCGTGTCCCGGGAAACCGAGGGCGTCCATATATCGCTCGTCGCTGAAATGTTCCGGCGTGTACAGGGGCGCTATTTCGATGCCGGAGCGGTTGAAAATGGGTCGCTCCTCGGGCAACTGCTCGCCATAGGCGCGGCGCCACTCGGCGCGGGCCTGGTCGAATCCAGGCAAAGGCAACTGTGAAGGCTGACGACGCATGGATGGAATCTCCCTCCGAAATCGGCTAAAAGCTCTCTGTCTTGCGCTGGATTCGCGCCTCTGCTGCGAGGGCGGCGACCGTGCTGACGATCTCGTCTCGCGAAGATCCCGGGTGAAAGACCCGCCGTACCCCAGCCTCGATCAGCGCCTGTTCATCCTCGTCGGGGACGATGCCGCCAACTACGACCGGAAGGTCGCCGAGATCGGCGGCGCGCAGGGCTTCGAGCAGTTTCGGAAGCAGCAGGTGATCGGTCGCCAGTGAGCTGATGCCGATTAGGTCCACGTCTTCGTCGCTGGCCATCCTCACCAGCGCCTGGACTTCCTGCCATGGGGCGGTGTAGATCACCTCCATGCCGGCGTCGCGCAGATAAGCGGCGACGATACGGCTGCCGCGGTCGTGGCCGTCGAGTCCAATCTTGCTTACCAGCACGCGGTACGGCCGTTGTGCCGACGTGCTCATCCTTAGGCAGCGGGGACTATTGCTTGCAGCAAACTGCGGGCTATGGAGGCCGGCGCTTGTTTCCCGCACCGGTACCAAACCTTGGCCCCATTGAGCGCGCCGAGCAGACCGAGACGCAGCAGCCTCCGGTCGGCGCGGCGGGAAAGCGGCAGGGCGGCAATCAGATCGCGGAAGCGGTGCTCGTAATCATCCCTCAGCGCAATGAGGTCGGCGGCGATTGCCTCTGCGTCCTGGGGCAACACCCTGACCACTACCTGGGCGTAGTCGCTTCGATCCAGAAGCATTTCCAGATGCGCTGCGCAGGCCGCTTCCAGCCGCGCGCCGGGCGTGCGTTTCTTTGCCACCGCGGCGTCCACATGAGCGGCAATGCGGGCGACTCCCTCGGCGTAAACAGCGAGCAGCAGCGCTTCCTTGGAGGCGAAATGGTAATAGACCGACCCCGGCAGCATCTCCGCCGCGGCGGCGATATCGCGGATGGAAGTCGCGTGGTAGCCCTGCCGGGCAAACAGACGGGCAGCGGCCTCGAGTATGTTCTGGCACCGATTGTCCTGGCGCGGCGCGCGGGCCTGAGTCAATTTATCGATGATTGATAAAAAACAAACGACCGTTAGTTTTATATCCTTCACAAGCAGTGGGATCAAGTCCCGTCAATGATCCGGGTCCGGCGCTATACTCGCGCCTGGCCCGAGTTTATGGTCTCCATTCCATGGAACCGCGCACCTGTATAGAAGCCGAGCCCTACGCCCTGCACGTTGGGGACGAGAGCATGGCGCCCGAGTTTCCGCTCGGCTGTGTCATCATCGTCGATCCCACGGGTGTCGCCGGCGACGGCGCATTCGTGTTGGCCGAGCACGACGGCGCATTGGTGTTTCGGCGCTTGCGCTTGCACGGTGACGACATCTGCCTCGAGGCGCTGGGGGTTGGCTATGAGGTGATCCGACCGCAAAACGGGCTGTCCGCGATTCGGGGTGTCGTCGTGCAGCGCGCCGGCAGGCGGCGCCGGGACCACAAACGATACGCTTAGCTGAACGGCGGCAGATGGTGTGCCGTAAATTGAGGCGGGCGACTTCTACTCTGCTGTCCCTATCCCTGATTCACGATCCATGACTTCGCGCCTCTTATTGCCGAGGGTTCAAGGGTTCTCCTTCAGACGCTGGAGCTGCCGCCGTTCTCGTTTGGTCGGCCGACCGAGACCGCGCTGGCGCTGCTCGGAGCGCTGCTTGCGGCGTTCGGCTTCAGCTTTTCGCAGCGCGATACTGGCTTCGGTTTCGGTATAAAGCAGCGCCGCCTCTTTCGCCGGTCGCCTTTGATTCGCAAGCGCGACCACCACTACCTCCCACAACATCGGGCCGCGGCGGATTCTAAGCCGGGTTCCCGGGCGAATGCGCCGGGCTGGCTTCACCCGCTCGTGGTCGCACTGTACTTTGCCGCCGGAAATTGCCGCCGCGGCCGTATTTCGGGTTTTGAAAAACCGCGCCGCCCAGAGCCATTTGTCCAGGCGCTGTGAGGTCTCGAACTCTGCTGACATCTGCGGGCGGGTGGCGGATTCAACCGGAGTGCCGGCGCCCGAGCCCAAGCAGCGAGTCCAGCTCGCCGTTAAAGATCAGGGCCGTGAGTTCGTCGAATCCGCCAATCGGACGTTGGCCCATGAAAATCTGCGGCACCGAGTGGTCACTGCCGCGTGCCGTTATCTCTCTTCGTTTGCGTAGGTCTCCATCGATGGAATAAAGGGCGAACTCCACGCCCTCGTCCTTGAGCAAGCGAATTGTACCCCGGCAGAAGGGACATGATTCGGAATTGTAGATCTCGATTTTTGGCAACGTTCGGTTTTTCTTTAGCGAGTATTGGGACTCGATTTCAATTCGCGTCAGGGTGCGGCCCGAGCGTGGTTTTCGACTCCCGCGAAGAAGCATCGCAAAATCAATTGCGCCTTGCTTTCCTACGCCGCAACGATTCCGCAGCGTCGTCCTCACCACAAAATGTGAGAAAAGATGTTGATCGAATCCTACCACTTTTGATTCTTCAGTCCCGGCGTCTTGGGCGAACAAACGCGGCGCTTCGAGAAAAGCGCCGATCGGGCCCTATGGCTGCCGGTGCCAACAATCTAACCACATGAAAAAAAGACAATTTTTCGGTCTGACGCGGGGTTTGCCGACGACAGTTACACATGCCTTACAGTCAAGCGAAAAGCCTATTTTTGCCCCAACAAAGGAATATCATGTAACTCACAAGAACAACCTTGGAGGGACCACCGTGAAACGTCCCGTATCCCTTTCCAAGACTACGCGACCCACGCCGCCCGGCGTGATCGCGCGGGACCGACTTTTCACGTTGCTGGATCGACGCCGTCGCTCGCCGGTGGTTTGGGTCAGCGGTCCCCCGGGAAGCGGCAAGACCACTCTGGTTTCCAGTTATCTGGAGGCGAAAAAAATTGCCTCCTGCTGGTACCAGTTGGACAAGGAAGATTCGGATTCCGCCACCTTCTTCTATCACATGGCGATCGCTTCCGGGCGGGGCACGGAAGAAAACGCAGCGCTACCGTTGTTTACTCGCGAATATCACGGCGACCTCGCAGCTTTTTGCCGCAGATTCTTCAGCGCGCTTTATACCAAGCTCAGCCCACCTTTCGTACTGGTGCTCGACAACTACCACGAGGTCTTACCTGAGTCCCAGTTCCATGAAGTCCTGGTTTACGCGGTGGCGGAAATTCCTGCTGAAAGCTCCATCGTCGTTATAAGCCGCAGCGACCCGCCTGCGTCCATGGTCAAGCTGCGAGCGGAAAGGCAGGTGGAGCTCATCGGCGGGAGTGACCTGCAGCTCAAGCGGCGGGAATCCGACGCCATCATCGCCCGCTGGCATCCGGAGCTCCCTAAGTCGGTATCGAAGCAGCTTTATGAAAAGACCGAAGGCTGGGCCGCCGGCTTGGTGCTGATGCTCGACCAGGCGCAAAACGAGGGCTTTTTGGAACGCATGCCTTCTCTTTCTGCGCCGAAACTCGTGTTCGACTATCTCGCCGGCGAGGTGTTCTCAAATTTCGACGATGAGACCCAGAGAATCCTGCTACGCACCGCGGTGTTGCCGGAGATGCATGTCTCGACGACGGAAAAACTCACCCAGTCCACGGAGGCCGGAAGCATTCTCGAACGCCTCCACAGGGAACATTATTTCGTTGCCCTGAAGGCGGGAGCAGCTGGACCGGTGTACATGTATCACCCCCTGATGCGGGAATTCTTGGTCGCGCGCGCCGAAAAGCGCATGAGCAAAGAGGAATGTCGCGAGCTAAGGCGCCAGGCGGCGCAGCTGCTGGAGGCAGAGAATGCCTTTGACCTGGCAGCCACGGTGCTGAGGGACGGTGAGGACTACGAAGCGTTTCTACCGTTGGTGTTGAGCCATGCCGCTGAAATGCTGAGGCTAGGACGCGGCGAGACACTGGAACGCTGGCTCGAGGAGGTTCCTGAGACTCTTAGCGACCGTGACCCCTGGTTCCATTACTGGCGTGCGGCGTGCCTGTTCCAGTCGACGCCGCGGGAAAGTCGAATTGCCTACGAGCGTGCTTTCAGTCTGTTCGATTCCCCCGAAGTGGACGATCTCAAAGGCCGGCTGCTCACCTGTTCGGGCGTGATCGAAGCGGTGCTTCACGAGCTCGACGATCTATCGATTCTGGACCGCTGGATTACCACCGTGGACGGCATTCTCGCGCAAACAAAGGATATTCCATGGCCGGACGTGCGAGCGCAACTCTACGTCAACATGTTCATGGCATTGGTATTTCGCCAGCCCCATAGGGAAGATATTGCCCACTGGGCCGAGCAGGCGGCCGTAGAGGTAGAGAACATCTCCGATACTTTTGCCCGCCTGTCGGCGATGCTGTTGGTGGCTATCAATCTCAGTTATACAGGCCAGTTTTCTAGAGCCAGGGACTTCATGGAACACCTTCGCAGGCTCTGCGATTCGCCCCGGGTCCCGACAATCACCCTGACCGTGCTCAAAGACGTGGAGTCCATGTATTACATGCAGACGGCCGACCACGAAAACTGTCTCAAGGCGGTTTACGACGGTATCGAGATCGGTCGCCAGGGCGGCGTGCACTACTGGAGCTATCACCTCCTGAGCAACGGCGCCGCCAGCGCCCTCGGCGCCGGTGACCTCGAGACGGCGGAGACACTGTTAGGCGAGATGCAGACCTACGCGGAAAACGCTCGCCGCCTGGATAGGTGCACCTACCACTACAATTCCGCCTGGCACGCCATGCTGTGTGACGATAGCCTCAAAGCATATCGCGAGCAAAAAATTGCGTTAAGGCTCGCGATCGAAGCGGGGTGTCCGTTCTACGAAGTGCTTTGCCGACTGGCTCTGGCGCTGGTTTTGGCCGAGAACGGTGACGAGCGCCGCGCGGCCTCTCAGCTGCTAAAGGTGCGCGCCTCGGCACGCTACATAGAAAACCGGCTGTTGGAGTTTATGGGCTTCACGACCTTTGCCTACCTGGCTCTTGAGCACGGCCGCGAGCGATCAGGGCTCCGCGCCCTGAGACATGCCATGAGCCTCGGTCGGGAGTACGGCTTCAAGCATTTCCTATGGTGGCTACCCAAAGTGATGGCGAAGCTCTGCGAGTACGCTCTTGAGCACGGCATTGAAACTGAGTACGTGCGGGAGCTGATACGCGAGCGCGGACTGGTTATGGAGGATCCTCCAGTTCTGGTTCACGACTGGCCGTGGCGATATCGCATCACCAGTTTCGGCGATTTCCAGATACTCAGAGACGACAAGCCGTTAGGCGTTGTCGCACGGGTGCAGCAGAAGCCACTCGAGTTGCTCAAGGGACTGGTGGGTATGGGCGGTGAAAACGTTCGCGAGAGCGCGCTTGCCGAAGCGTTGTGGCCTCGTATCGATGCCGACTATGCGCATCGCTCACTGACCACCAACCTGCACCGACTTCGAAAGCTGCTGGGCGAGGACCGTGCTGTAATGCTCAAGCACGGGCGCTTGAGTCTCAATCCCGAGCTTTGCTGGCTCGATCTACGCGCTTTTGACGCCGTCGGAAAGCGCATTGAAAGCTTCACTCGGCGCCCCCTCGATCCGGTGGACTTGGACGAGATTTACGCCCAGGCGGATGCGTTACTCGAGCTTTACCGCGGACCTTTCATGCACAGCGAGGCCGAAAAGCCGATCTACGTGAGCCTGCGCGAGCGCCTGCGCAACCGGTTTTTGCGTGCCATTGGCGACCTGGGTCGCGCGCTGGAGACGGCAGAGGCATGGGACCAGGCGCTGGATCTCTATCAGCGGAGCCTGGAAGCCGATCAGCTTGCCGAGAGTCTCTACCGGCGGCTGATGATTTGTTACCGCGAGCTGGGACGGCAGACTGAAGCGGTCGAAGTTTACGACGCCTGCAAGCGCACTTTCCGCGCCGAACTCGAGGTGGACCCTTCGCCGGATACCACGGCCATCTACGAAAACCTCCTGCGTAAACTCTGATCGGCACCAGCTTGACCTCACGCCGCACGACTCGGTGAGCCATAAACGCTCTAGCACGAGCTTTTGCCAAAACGTTTTGGATTCGTCCTCCTTACCCCTGGTCAGGGGCGACGGGGTGGGGAGTTAAGACTTAGGCGTGTGCCAACAAAGTCGCGGTGCCTTTTTCGCGATGCAAAATTACGCCAGTTGGCGAAGCGACAAGCAGAGTGTGGGCGGGGCCGAACGGCTTAAAAACTGACCAACTGGTGATCCGTCGGTTCAGCACAGCAGTACCACGGTTCGGAGTGGCGCGGGATAGGCGATCCCAGGTCCTCGGGCAGAGCAGGAGGATTTTCTCCGAGCCGGGCATAGGCGCGACGGTAGATCTGTTTGAACGTTTCTCGTCGCGGGATGTCTTCCGCTTCGGCATCTTGCACCAGGGCGTGACATTCCTGCTGCAGCATGTCTACCCGCTGGTCCCGGTTGTTCCAGGGGTGGCCTAAAGTTGAGGGATCGAACTCTTTAACCAAATCATCGAAGCCGGGGATGTGGAATAAGTAAGAACCATTCGGCACCAGCAGACGGATGGTGAGCTGCACCGGCGGAACATTTTCCACCAGGCGCAGCTTTATCAGCGCATTGAGCAGGTCCACGTACCCTTCCACCGTAGTCCAAGGTGTAAACGGAACAAAAGTGGGTGCCATGCTGATGCCCGCATCGCGAAGCATGGCGGTCGCCTTTTCGAAATCCGCCCTGGTATGGCCTTTGTCGAGTCGGGCGAGAATTTCATCGTCCACTGATTCCACCGCCGTAGTGATGAAAAGGCAACCGGTCCGGGACAACTCGGAAAGCACTGAGCCCGAGTTCACGATGTGCTCCACCTTGATCGTGACATCATAGCTAAGCTCGGGGAACTCTCGGTGTAGCGCGCGGATCACCCTGATCGCATGGCTCGGCCCGTTGAGAAAGTCAGGATCGCCGAAAGAAATATGCTGCGCACCTGCGGCCACCTGGGCGCGGACGTCTTGCATAATCACGTTCACCGGCACGATGCGGAATCGCCCCTCATACACCGGTACAACGGGGCAGTGCCTGCAAAGATGCTTGCAGCCGCGACTCGCCTCGGTGAAACCGAGGGTTCGTTCGCCGCCGTCCGCGAGTATGAGCGAGGCGTAAGCGGAAAGCGGAGGCAATCCGGTACGATCCGGCGCGACGAAAGGAATTTTGTTCAGATTGATCACAGGCTCCGATTGGGGCGAGTCATTGCCGTTGGCGATACGCCGTGCCAGAGAGGCGAGCCCGGGTTCGAACTCTCCGCCGAGCACCGTGTCTGCGCCGAGCCCCCTGAACAAGAATTCGTTTACAGGGGCGTACAGACCGAAAGCGCAAAGTCTGGCTCCGGGCGCAAGCGCTCGGATTCGGGGCAGGGCTTCCACCGCAATGCGGGTGGCGGTATGCATCGGGACGTGGAGGGCCACCAGATCCGCTCTCGACAGAGATTCCGCTTCCAATGACTGTACCGCGAGGTCCAGGCAAACAACGTCGTGGCCGGCGTTACGCAACCATGCCGCCGCCTGCGCAATTCCGAAAGGCTGACGGCCGAGTTCGTAGGTGTTGATCAAAATGGCCCGTATGGACATAAGTCGGCGTTTACGCTTTTAGAAGCAATCGGTAATTGACGTTACCATGATCTCAGCGACGGCTGCGAACCGGGATCTGATCGCACAGGAGAAGGAAAGAAGGCCCAGACTGAAGATTACCATCATCAACCAAGGACCTTGTCAGCACAGGGAGGGTATACGGTGTTCGACTTCGGTCGCACTGCACTGGAGTAGAGCGAAAGATGGATTACGTGTTTCTTTTATCGCGACCGAGTGGACGCGGCCACGCGTCTGGAGGCGCCCCCCAAAGGCGAATGGAGGTGTTCCCAGCACAGGGACGGAACTCTCCGCCCAATCCGGGCTCGATCTGGTGATCAACTTGGCCGCCGCGCGTCGCCGCAACAGCAAGCACGCGGACGACATTATCCAGTCGCGGCTTGAACTGAAACTCTAACCTGAAGACAGCGCGCATTATGAGCATAGAAATCGATCACAGGGTTCTGGAAACCGACGAGGAAGGCTACCTGCAGAATCTGTCCGACTGGAGCACCGACGTGGCAGCTCAAATGGCGACTGAAGACGGTATAGAACTCACGGATAATCACTGGGAAGTAATCAATTTTCTGCGCCAGTATTACGACGAATACAAGATAGCCCCCGCGATCCGGATTCTCACCAAGGCGATGGCAAAGAAACTCGGCCGGGAAAAGGGAAACACGCGATACCTCTACAAGCTGTTTCCCGAGGGGCCTGCAAAGCAGGCCTGCCGCTACGCGGGTCTTCCCAAGCCGACCGGATGCGTGTAACCAAAGATTTAGTTCGTGATCGGCGGCGCGTGGGTCGGTGACTGCGAGTACGCCGGGTAGCTGCCACTGGTCACGAATCAGCAAGCAACAGGCGTTGTTGAGCGGCGATGCCTTTGAGTATCTTAGTCTACGCGTTGCGACGGCACCTGGCCCCCGCGCACCCTCGGCGGTCGGGGTTAAAAGCGTATCGGTGAGGACCCGAGGGCGGAATAAATCGTGGGCGCCACCACCTTTATCTTAGCCTCCGCCCCGGTGAGCCAGCTGGCCTTGTGCGCTGCGACTTGCTCGCCGCCCGTTTCCACGGCGCGCTGGCCGCGCACGTTGAGTGTTATCGTAAGCGGGTTCATGGTCCGAACTTTAGAGGGTTCCGGAACCGACGCCCACTCGCCCGCCCTTCGAGGGCCGTTGCAATGGGTAAGGATCCCCGTTTCTTATGAACGAAGAGGCTGATCTGGGATCTCTTTATGCACTCCCGATATCGTGCCCCGGGCGCGGGCGGATAAACCGGCAGGCCACCGAGGCGGAGGACGGTGAGGTATGGAAATAGAAACCCGACCCTCCCCCGGGGCGGTGGCTCTGGTGACCGGAGCGGGTGGCGGTATCGGCGCACGCGTGGCGGCGCGGATTGCGGAAATAGGCTGCCGGGTGATCTGCGCGGGCCGGCGGGTCGAGCGGGTGGAGGCCGTGGCGGCGAGCCTGGACGGGCGCGGATTGGGCCTGTATTTGGACGTCACCGATCAGAATTCGGTGGCAAGCCTCGGCAGCCGACTGCCCGCCGACTGGAGGCAGGTGGAAATTCTGGTCAACAATGCGGGTCATGACTCCGGCGGCAGGCGGCCCTTCCATGAAGGCACGGCCGAGCAGTGGGCCGACATCATCGATACCAACGTCGTGGGCTTGGTGAGGGTGACCCGTGCCCTGATCGGCGGCATGCGCGATCGCAACCGAGGTCACATCGTCAACATCGGCTCGATCGCCGGCACCCGGCCGTACGCTACAGGCACACTTTATTCTGCTAGCAAGCACGCGGTGCACGGGTTCACCGAAGCCCTGAGGTTGGACTACGTAGACACGGGTATTCGCGTGACCGAGATCATGCCGGGCATGGTAAAGACGGATTTCGCATTCAATCGCAGCGGCGACGCGGCGCAAGCTGCACAGTTTTATAGCGATTTCGGTACCAGTCTCGATCCGGACGACGTTGCGCGGAGCGTAGTCTTCGCGCTGCAGCAGCCGGCGCACGTGGTCATTTCAGCCCTCACGGTGGTGCCGATTTCTCAGCGGTAGAGACTCAGCAACGCCACCGATCAGCTCGAAGTGATGCTTAATGGTTAATGATAAGTAGTTGCTGGCGGAGGGGTCGTTTTCAACTGACGACAGGCAATCTCGATTCCCGGGCCCGCGCTGGGCGCGGTGGTTGCGCGAAGAGCGAGGGGGTGAAGTAAAATGACGCCTGTCCAGAAAGGCGGGTAAGAATTGGCGCTCCCTAGGGGACTCGAACCCCTGTCCCCGCCGTGAGAGGGCGGTATCCTAGGCCACTAGACGAAGGGAGCGCGGGAAAAAGATTAAGAATCTGTACCCCCAAAAGGGCGATGGTATTATACGCCGCCCTTTTCGATGCCCACAATTCCAAAAAGCTTTGTTCGCAAGACAGGGACTGTACCATCGGCGAACCTCATATAATTCCCAGGTCCGCGCATAACATTTCGCGGTCCAACATCAGCAGCGGCGCGCTGAAGGTCCTCTATACGTTGAACAAGGCGGGCTATGAGGCTTATTTGGTCGGCGGAGGTGTCCGCGATCTGCTGCTCGAGGCGATACCCAAAGACTTCGATGTTGCCACCAACGCGCACCCCGAGGAAATCAGAAAGCTGTTCAGAAATTGCCGGCTCATAGGCCGACGATTTCGTCTGGCGCACGTACGATTCGGCAGGGAAGTGGTCGAAGTCGCTACCTTCAGAGGGGCGGCGGCCGACGTCGGAGACGAAGATCATTTGAAAATCAACGGCCGTATTGTTCGCGACAATGTTTACGGCACTTTAGAAGAAGACGCCGTGCGGCGCGACTTTTCCATCAACTGCCTCTACTACAACATTGCCAACTTCTCCGTGGTGGATTTCACCGGCGGCATGGACGATCTCAAGAGTCGAACGCTGCGTCTCATCGGTGATCCCGAAACCCGCTACCGGGAGGATCCTGTGCGTACGCTGCGCGCACTGCGTTTCGCTGCCAAGCTCGGGTTCCGTATCGACCCGGCGAGCGAGGGTCCGCTGGCACGGGCCGCGGCGGACCTCGAGAATATTCCACCGGCGCGGCTGTTCGAGGAAGTACTGAAACTCTTCATGGAGGGCTGCTCGTGGAAAACATTTGAACTGCTCAGGCGTTACGGCGTGTTCGGACATCTGTTTCCCGAGACCGGTGCGTGCCTGGATGACGACGAGGCCGACGTTGCCAGGCGAATGGTGGAACGCGCGCTCGAGAACACCGATTCACGCATTGCGCAGGGCAAGCCGGTCACCCCGGCTTTTCTTTTTGCTGCGCTGCTGTGGGAACCGCTGCGACAAGATGTCGAAGCCATGATCGCCCGCGGCATGCCGGCGTTCCAGGCCTACGATCTCGCGGGCCTCGATGTCATCGCGCGACAGGTGGAGCACGTGGCGTTGCCGAAGCGTTTTTCGGTCATTACCCGCGAAATTTGGGAGATGCAACCCAGGCTCGAGCGTCAGCGCGGGGCGCGGGCGAAGCAGATCTTGAGCCGAGCGCGGTTCCGGGCGGCGTACGATTTTCTCCTGCTGCGCGCGGAGGCCGGGGAGCCGGTAGCCGAAGCCGCGGAGTGGTGGACCCGCTTTCAGGAGGGTGATGAAGTCGAGCAGAACAGCATGCTGGAAAAGCCCAAGCGGGGGCGAAGGAGACGCCGTCGGCGCAGCAAGCGGCGCGTCACCCAGTGAAGGCCCGCGCCTTCATTGCGCTGGGCAGCAACCTTGACGATCCACTGGTGCGGATCGATGCCGCCTTTCGCGCGCTCGCCAAGCTTCCCGCAACACGGCTCTCGAAACGCTCGCCTAGCTATCGCAACCGCGCCGTCGGCCCCGGACCGCAGCCCGACTTCATTAATGCAGTTGCCGAGCTGGACACCGGCCTCGGTCCCTACGCTTTGTTGCGGGCGGTTCGGGATATCGAGACGGCCCAGGGGCGGGAACGCCGAGCGAAACGCTGGGCGCCGCGGGTCATCGACCTGGACATACTGTTGTACGATGACCGCCAGATGCGTGACAGTCGATTGACGCTGCCGCACCCGGAGATGCATCGAAGAAGGTTCGTGCTGCAGCCGCTCAGCGATATTGCGCCTGAGCTCACGATCCCAGGACTCGGTCCGTTGCAAGATCTGCTGCAGCAGGCGCCGGCGCAAGAGTTGATTGAAGTCGCTTCGACCGAGGCGGCACTCGAGTCCGGATAACGGGTGCGCAACATGATCGAAACAGACCTCGATTATATCGTTGTCGAAGGCCCGATTGGCGTAGGCAAGACAACCCTCGCCCGTCGCCTGGCGAAAAGTTATGGCGGAGAGCTGTTGCTGGAAGCATCGGATCAGAATCCTTTTCTGCCCCGTTTCTACGACAACCCGCGCGCTAACGCGCTGTCGACGCAGCTTTACTTTCTTCTTCAGCGCACCCAGCAGCTACGCGATCTTCGCCAGGCTGACATGTTCGCCCAAGTCCGAGTCAGCGACTACATGATCGAAAAGGACTACTTATTCGCGCAGCTCAATTTGGATGCTGACGAGCTCAAGCTTTACGAGCAGGTATACACGCAGATTGTAGGCGAAACGATAGTTCCGGACCTGGTTATTTATCTGCAGGCGCCGGTTAACGTGCTCATGGATAGAATCGCCACTCGGGGCGTGCCCTACGAAAGCGCCATTGACGAGGAGTATCTCTCCAGGCTCGTGAGCGCCTACACCCATTTCTTTTATAATTTTGAACAAGCGCCGCTGGTCATCGTCAATGCCGCGGAAATTGACATCGCGAATAACGATGAAGACTACGAGGAACTCTTCAATCAGCTCAAAAGCATCAAGAAAGGACGGCATTACCTAAATCCGCTGCCATTTTGAAACTTACGCAGTAGCCGTGTTCATTTGTACAGAACGCCGTCGTGTGATCGTAAGCACGCCATTCTAACGTTGGTATTCGAGAATTCGTCATGGGCACGTCGAAAACAAGTCCGCTGGTTACCAGTCGCCGCATCACCGTTGCGTCTTTACGCAAGGGAAAGCACGAAGGACGTCGATTTGCTGCGCTCACCGCTTATGACGCGAGCTTTGCGGCGCTGGAGGATGCTGCCGGAGTCGAGCTAATCCTGGTCGGGGATTCCCTCGGAATGGTGGTTCAGGGCCATCGTTCTACCATTCCGGTCACCATGGACCACGTCGTATATCACACCCGACTGGTGGCACGCGGAGCCGGCAGTGCTTTGGTCATGGGTGACATGCCGTTCATGAGTTTTGCCACTATTGACGACGCGCGGCGCAACGCGGCGCGGTTGATGCAGGAAGGTGGTGCGGAAATCGTCAAGCTGGAAGGCACCGGCGCTCAGGGGGAAACAGTGGAAGCGCTCTCGGCTCAGGGGATACCCGTATGTGCTCACCTGGGCTTGCGCCCGCAGGCGGTGCACAAAGTCGGCGCCTACAAGATTCAGGGGCGTGAGCCAGAAGCCGCAAAGGTGTTGATGGATGACGCCGCATCCCTGGAGCAAGCCGGCGCCGATATGCTGTTGCTGGAATGCGTTCCCGCGTCCCTGGCAAAGAAGATCACCGAACACGCGCAGGTGCCCGTGGTCGGGATTGGGGCAGGCGTTCACTGCGACGGACAGATTCTCGTGCTCTACGACATGCTGGGGATCACGCCCGGCCGGCGTCCGAGTTTCTCCAAGGATTTCCTTGCCGGCGCCGGGAGTGTTCCTGCTGCACTCGAGGCCTATGTGGAGGCGGTGAAGTCGGGAACCTTTCCGAGTACTGAACACACATTCGACTGATGGAAACCGCCGCTGAGCTGGCGCAAATGAACAGCGCGCTGACCGGCAGGCGCGCGGCCGGTGACCGTATCGTGCTTGTCCCCACCATGGGAAATCTTCACCACGGTCATCTGTCCCTGCTGCGAAAGGCCCGCGATTACGGCGACTACGTCGTCGCCACCATTTTTGTAAACCCCTTCCAGTTTGGTGAGAACGAGGACTTCGACAGCTATCCGCGGACCCTGAAAACGGATCTACAGCGACTCGAGGCCATGGGCTGTGATCTTGTTTTCGTTCCGAAGATCAAAGACGTTTATCCGCGAGGACCAGAGCATGCGACACAAATCGAGGTGCCGGATCTGAGTTCCATACTCTGCGGCCAGCAACGCCCAGGTTTCTTCCGCGGCGTGGCCACGGTAGTGAACATTCTCTTCAACATGGTTCGGCCGGACGCGGCAGTCTTCGGCGAAAAGGATTACCAGCAGCTTCTGGTCATCCGCCGCATGGTCGATGATCTTCATATGACTATCGAAATCCTGGTGGGAGAAACGGTGCGAGAGCGCGACGGCCTGGCCATGAGCTCGAGAAACAACTACCTCACGCCGGCGGAACGCGAACTGGCGCCGATGATCTTTAAGCAGCTGCAAAAAGTGCGCGCAGAACTGCGTGCGGGTGAGGGAGATTTCAAAGCCGTGTGCAAGCGCGCCACCGACGCCCTTGAAGCGGCGGGGTTCAAGCCGGATTATTTCGAGGTGCGCCGGGCGCAGGACCTTAACATTCCAACATCGATTGACGACGAACTTCGCATTCTCGCCGCAGCGTGGCTGGGAAAGGCGCGGCTAATTGACAACCTGGCGGCGTGATGGGGTAACGGGTGATGCGTAATACGTAATTCGAGTTTAATTGAAGCCCGCTGTAGGAGCGGCCTTGGCCGCGATTCATTAAATTATGCGGCTCAGAAAGCTGGTGATGCGTGACGCGTGATCCATAACGCCAATCGGAGATGGCAAATAATTGAGAGTTACAGAATATGTCGCAGTCCGGGCTTGGAGGCGTGACCAGCGCGTACTCCTCACACATCACATGCGAGATACGAAATTCGGTCCCCGACCTCATGCCGACCCGTACTTCCCCCTAAGCGGCCTGGCACCGGCGAACCGCGCGTCGTCGCCAATCGTTTCCTCGATTCGTATACCCTCGTTCCATTTGGCCATGCGCTCGGAACGGGAGAAAGAGCCGACTTTGAGCTGGGGCACTCCCCAGCCCAGTGCCAAGTGCACGATGCTCACGTCCTCGGTCTCGCCGGAACGGGCCGAGACGATGGCGCCGAAGCGATTTTCTTTTGCCGTCTCCCAGGCCGCGCGGGTTTCCGTGAGCGTGCCGCGCTGGTTGGGTTTGAGCAGCACCGCGTTGCAGACGCCCCTGGCCGCCGCCGCGCTCACGCGCGCGGCATCGGTGACCAGATAGTCGTCGCCGACGATCTGCACTTGTTCGCCGTAGGCTTCGGTGAAGCGCTTTAAGCCGGCATCGTCGTCCTCCGCCAGGGGATCCTCCACCGAGGCGATGGGATATGTTTCGATCCAGCGGCCGATGAGCTCGGCCAGGGCGTCGGAGTCCAGCTCACGACCCTCCAGCTCTAGCCGGTAGCGCCCGTTTCTTCTCAGCTCCGAGGCGGCCACGTCCAAACTGATCACGATTTCTTCGCCGGGAGTGAAGCCGGCAGTCTCGATGGCCTGAATCAGCACGTCCAGCGCCTCGCAGTTCTCTCTGAAGGCGGGCCAGTAGCCGCCTTCGTCGGCCACGCCGGCGCGAAGTCCGCGCGCGTCCAGCAGCTTGCCGGCGGCGTGATAAACCTCGGCGCTCCATTCCAGCGCCTGGGCGAAGCGCTGCGCCTTCGGCGCCATGACCATGAAATCCTGAATGTCGATCCTGCGCCCGGCGTGGGCGCCGCCGCCGAATATCTGTACTTCGGGCAGCGGCAACACGGCCTCGGTTTCTCCCAGCAGGTGGCGCCAAAGAGGCATTCCGTCCGCCGCCGCGGCCGCGTGGGCCACCGCCATGGAAACCGCCACCAGCGCGTTGGTGCCGAGACGATGCCGAAGCTCGGTGCCGTCAGCCTCAATCAGCGCAGCGTCAACGCCTTCTTGATCGCGCGCATCCAAACCCTTGAGCGCGGGATCAACTGTGTCACGGATTCCGGCGAGTGCGTGCTTAACGTCGAGCCCCTGGAGCCGCATACCGCCATCGCGGCGCTCGTGGGCCTCGCGGCTGCCCCGGGAGGCACCGGCCGGCGCGATGGCCCGGCCGGTGACACCGCTTGCGAGCCTTATCTCGGCCTCCACCGTGGGATTACCGCGGGAGTCCCAGACGCGACGCCCGCGCACCGCCGATATTCGAGCAGCGGTCACGAGGCCAGCGCCGTCCACCAAAACTCGCTGACTTGGGTCAGCGTTTCCTTCGGCCGGGCCAGCAGCGCCTTGGCGACGGCGCGAACCAGGCTCCGATCGGATTCTGACTGCAGATATTCCACCGGCGACTTACCGTCGACCCGGGCCAGGGTAAGCCCTGGCAGCAGCCTCGCGGTGCGCGCTTCCAGCTCGTCTGCCGGCTCCCAGTCGACGACGGAAAGATAGGCGGCGCGAAGCGCTTCAAAGGCGCGCTTCAAGTCATCGCGGGCGAGAGGCACGACGATTCCCTTCAACAGCAGGTGGTTGAGACAAAACGCCAGGTCGAAAGCCGGGTCTCCGAACCAGGCGCATTCCGCATCCAGGAAAACGGGACCGCAAGGTCCGGCAAGAATGTTCTTCGGGCTGACGTCTCCGTGCACCAGCACCCTGCGAACGCTCGCAGTCGTTTTTGCCAATGCCTCGAGAACATCGCCTACGTCCGGCTGATTCCTCGCTGCGGCGATAAGATACGGTTCGAGTCGAATGGCATAGAAATTTTCGTCACTGCGGAACGCCGCGGCAAAGTCGTCGCGATCGGCACTGGCAGCATGGATACGCCCAACAACGTCACCAACCTGGCGGGCAAAATCGGCGCTGACCTTGCCGCCGAGCAGCTGGGTCTTCCACAGCGGATAAAGACCCGGCTCGAGGCAAGCCATGACGAACGCGTAAGACGCGGGGTCTTCGCCGAGCACCGTCGGTGCGGCGCCGGGAACGATCGCCTCCGCCGCCCGCAGCCATGCCACCTCATACCTGTTCCGCTCCACCGGCGCGCGCCATTCCGCATCCACTTTGAGCTTGGGTAGGGCGCGTTTGACGCAAACCGGTCCCGAGCACAGATCCACCCGCCAGATGTCCGAGGACACGCCGCCCTCCAGGGCGGTTCCACGCACCGACTCGTCCGGAGCAACAAGCCCCATTCGGGCCAAAGCGTCGCGGAGCGCCGCGGGTAACTCAGTATCGCCTCGCGTGTTCTGCTGGGGGCGTACCGGGGTCATCAAATTCAACCTGGGGTCCGTAAAAGGCATCGCGCGTGGGCAAGGCCCGATTATGACCAATGCGCGTAAGGCCCGGTAGCTGAGCCCGATCCCGGGGCGGTTTGTTGGGTTCCGTTGTTAACACCTTCGGCCCCCCGGGTCCGAAACGCGGTCTCATATCCCTGGGGCAGCAACTGAACGGGAAGAAATATGCAAGTAAGGGGGAAACACCTTGGTCACCTATCAAACCACGCTGGACGAAGGATGCGCTCCATGGGGAAATCGAGCGCTTAGGTGAACGGATATCTCGAGTCTCCCCGTGCGACGACTCCAGCCCCAGGGTAGTGATCCTTTATCTCAATCAGATGCTCTGAGAGCGGCGCGCCGAGCTGGCGTCGATGCGAAGAAGGAAGGTGCGCTGACTTCGCAGACCCGCGCGCTCGCGTTCCGGTGACGCCCATCCGCTGAGGACGCGGCGGCTTCTTCTCGTTGCCGTGGCCTGGTCAAACCGGCCGCGGGCGCCGCCGTTCGGCGGCCTTGCTATGATTGCCCTCGAAAATCTGGGGGCCTTATCGCGCAAGGGGGCCATGGACCCGTCTCTATACCAGTCGAACATCTCGGGTTGTTGAAATGAGGCCCTTGGCGGGCCTACCTGGGCGGTTGGCGGCAGAGTATCGGCAAATTATCCGGCTGAAGAGGAATCACACATGCAGCCGCTCAAAGGCGTTACGGTCATCGATTTCTCTACCCTGCTACCCGGACCCATGGCGAGTCTCGTGCTTGCCGAGGCCGGCGCCGAGGTGATCAAGGTGGAGCGTCCTGGCGGTGAGCCCATGCGTGGGTTTGGCACCCCGTGGGGCGAAACCAGCGTCGAGTTCGTGCTCCTCAACCGCGGAAAGCGCAGCGTCGAGCTGGACCTTAAATCTCCCCGCGGTAGGCAACGGCTGGCGCCGCTGATCGCCCGAGCCGACGTGCTTATCGAGCAATTTCGACCGGGGGTCATGGATCGGCTCGGACTCGGATACGGTGCGCTTAAGGAATCGAATCCAAAGCTGATTTACTGCGCGCTCACCGGCTACGGTCAGTCGGGACCCAAGTCCAACGTCGCGGGCCATGATCTCAACTATCTGGCTGAAACGGGGCTTTTGCGAACGGGCGCCGATGCCAAGGGCGATCCTGTCATTCCGCCGGCACTGATCGCTGACATCGGCGGCGGAGCTTACCCCGTTATCATCAACGTGCTGCTGGCGCTGCGCCAGCGGGAGCTCGACGGCGGCGGCTGTTTTCTGGACATCGCCATGACCGACCATTTGTTCCCGTTTCAGTACTGGGCCCAGGGAATGCATCAGGCGACGGGACGAGTGCCTCAACCGGGAGCCGAACTGCTGACGGGAGGTTCACCCCGTTATCAGGTTTACCGCACCAGCGACCAAAGATACCTGGCGGCGGCGCCGTTGGAGCAGCGCTTCTGGGATAACTTTTGTGAAATCATCGATCTCGATGCGCCGCTGAGGCGGGATCGGGACGATCCCGAAGCCACCAAGAAGGCGGTGGCCGCCATTATCGCCTCGCGCACGGCATCGGAATGGATGCAGGTGTTCGCGAACGCCGACGCCTGCGTTTGCGTCGTGGCTGACATCGGCGAGGCCATGCGCGACCTGCAGTTTGTGGCTCGAGGTCTGTTCTCCCATCGCGCGGGCGACGAAGATACCGGTCTCACGGCCGCGGCGGTGCCGTTGTCGCCGTGCTTTCGCTCGGCGCCGGGTATTCTGTCCGCGCCGGCGTTGGGTGAAGCCAACGAAGAGTATTTGACTCCACTTACGGAGGAGCGCTGATGCGTGCCGTGATTGTCGAACGTTTCGGCCCGCTCGAAGAGGCCGTGGTCAAGGAAGTCGAGGCGCCAACGCCCGGACCCAAGCAGGTGCTGATCGAGGCTCGCAACGTGGGCGTCAACTTTCCGGACCTGCTCATGATCACCGGCGCCTATCAGGTCAGACCGGAGCTACCTTTTTGCCCGGGAATGGAAGTTTCGGGCGTCGTCGCCTCAGTGGGCGAAGAAGTGGAAAATATCTCAAAGGGCCAACGGGTCGCGGCTCTCGTGGGACAGGGCGCTTACGCTCAGCAGGTGCTGGCGCCGGAGGCGAGCTGCTACCCGATCCCCGAAGACATTTCCTTCGAGCACGCTGCGGCGCTGGGGCTGGTCTATCAGACAGCCCACTTCGCGCTGGGCGAACGCATTCATCTCAGCGCTGGCGAAAGGGTGCTGGTTACCGGTGCTGCGGGGGGGGTCGGCATTGCTGCCATCCAGCTAGTGAAGGCTTACGGTGGAATGGCTTTCGCCGGAGTGAGGCGTTCGGAGCAGGAAGCCAGCGTGCGCGCGGCCGGCGCCGACCACGTGGTACTGCTCGAGGGGGAGGACCTTTACCATGGGCTAAAAGACCAGGTGCACCGGATTACAAACGGGCACGGCGTGGACGTGGTCATCGATACCGTCGGCGGGAGCGTTTTCGACGCTTGTTTGAGAGCGCTCGCCTGGGAAGGCCGAATGGTGGTGGTCGGCTTCGCTTGCGGTGAGATCCCCAGCGTCAAGGTCAACTACCTGCTGCTCAAAAATCTGAGCATCATTGGTCTACACTGGGCCGATTACCCGCGTCGCGAGCCCCAGAGTGTGCGCCGGGTTCAGAACGATCTGTACTCGCTTTACCGGCAGAAAAAGATCTGTCCCCAAATCATGGGCGTGCATAAGCTAGAGGATTTTCAGGCGGCGCTCGAGGCGATCAAGGCCGGGCGCGTACAGGGCAAGGTCCTTTTGGCAATGGACTGATCGCGATTGGACAGGCGTTATGCGGTTCGTCGGCTAGCAGGATGATGAAAAAGCGCATCCATGCTTTTTTACCGCGCTGCGCTGAAAATGCGATTTCCGGCTTGCTTCATTTTCAACGACTTGTAGTCGTCGAAAATTACGGCACGTTCATGTGCCGCACACAGGCTGGGGAAAAACTGGTTTTTTCACCAGCCTACTAAAGGTTCCTCAGCTGTTTTTAGCCATCAGCTTCTCGTGCATCTCCGCGCTCCACTGAGGGCCGGGCGGCGCCGCGCCCTTCTCCAACGCGTTACGAAAGTACTGTGGCACACCGAAAGCGCCGACGTGCACTTCGGGATTGTAGAACCGCGTCGGTATCTTCTCCGCGGAAAAACGTTGCGCAATGACTTCGGTCGGCTGCTTCGCCAGGCTTGAATCGTCGCTGGCGAAATAGAACATCATCGCACCACCCACGTAGGTGGGTACGGCGGCGCAGTAAAAGTTGACCGATGCAAAAGAACTGCGCAGTCGCTGATTCACCTGGATTGCTTCGGTAGTTTGAAACCAGCCGACGCCCGTGTGGCCCACCATGATTCCACCCTCGACCAGGCAGCGGCGGCAGGCGGCGAAAAATTCCTCGCTGTACAGTACTTCCCCGGGACCGACCGGATCGGTGGAATCGCAGACAATGACGTCAAAACTTTCCTTGCTCTCCTTGACGTAGCGAAATCCATCATCGATGACGACCTTTGCCTTCGGGTGATCGAAGGCGCCGCAGGAGTGGGCAGGCAGATAGGATTTGCAGATGTCGATGACGGAAGCATCAATCTCCACCTGGGTGATGGACTGCATCTGCGGATACTTGAGCGCTTCTCGCAGCGAGCCGCCGTCGCCGCCACCGATAATGAGCACGCGCCGCGTGGCGCCGTGGGCCATCAGCGGGACGTGGATCATCATCTCGTGGTAAATGAACTCGTCGCGCTCGGTGGTCTGGACGATCCCGTCTAGCGCCATCACCCTGCCGAAAGCGCGGTTCTCGAAAATAACGAGGTGCTGATGTTCTGTCTCGCTCTCGAAAAGCACCTGGTCAACATCGAACTGCTGGCCGTAGCCGTCGAAAAGCGTCTCCAGAAATTTTCTGCTCATTGGGTCAGTTTTGTTCACGCCCGCCCGCGGGTTTGGGACAGGGACGGCAGTTTCTGATGCGTGGTGCCGGGAGAGAGACTCGAACTCTCACGAGGTTGCCCCCACCAGATTTTGAGTCTGGCGCGTCTACCAGTTCCGCCATCCCGGCATTGCGGGGCGCGTAGTATAGCAACCCGTTGTACGGCGATGGACCGGCTGTGTGGCCCCGTGGCGCGTTTCTTGTCTGCTACCATCGCGCGCCATGCACGTGGACGAGTTTCAGTACAGCCTTCCCGAAGGCCTGATCGCTCAGGAGCCGGCGGATCGGCGCCGCGACAGCCGGCTGCTGATCCTCGACGGTCGCAGCGGGGCGTTTGAGGATTGCCGCTTCAGCGAATTCAGCGGCCTTCTTCACCCGGGCGATCTGCTGGTTCTCAACGACACTCGGGTGGTTCCGGCTCGGCTGGAGGGAAAAAAGGCCAGCGGCGGCGCCGTGCAGATTCTGCTGGAGCGCCCCCTTGACCGGCGACGATTTCTCGCCCAGGTGCGCGCTAGCAAGTCCCCCAAGCCCGGAACCGTGATTCGAATCGGTGAGGTTGAGGCTACGGTGCGGGCCCGGCACGGGGATCTGTTCGAGATCGAGCTGGATAAAGGACATAGCCCGAACGCCCTGATGCGTGATTACGGGACGGTGCCGTTGCCGCCCTATATCCGACGGCCGGCACGCAATTCCGACAGCGAGCGTTACCAGACAGTCTATTCCAGGCACCTGGGCGCGGTGGCGGCACCCACGGCCGGGCTTCATTTTGACCGCGCGCTTCTCGCGGAAATCCGCGCCGCGGGCGTCGATATCGGATTTCTCACCCTGCACGTAGGTGCCGGCACTTTCCAGCCCATTCGCTGCCAGCGGGTCGAGGAACACGTCATGTACAAAGAGCGCGTCGTTGTCTCTGACGCACTGTGCCAGCAGATCGCGCGGACGAGAATCGGAGGCGGTCGTGTCGTCGCCGTGGGCACGACCGCCGTACGCGCTTTGGAAACCGCATCCTTGGGTGGAGATACGACTCCATTTCGCGGGGAAACCGATCTTTTCCTCTACCCTGGCTGCGTTTTCCGTTGCGTCGATGCCTTGCTCACCAACTTCCATCTGCCCGCTACGACGCTACTGATGCTGGTGTGCGCTTTCGCCGGCCGCGAGCAGGTGCTTCTTGCTTATCGTCACGCCGTTAGCCAGCGGTACCGATTTTTCAGCTACGGCGACGCCATGTTCGTGACCCCCGCGGAGGGTGTTCGCTGATGGAATTCTTACTCGACGCCACCGACGGGCAGGCACGAGCAGGCCGAATGCGATTAGACCGCGGCGTGGTGGACACTCCTGTGTTCATGCCGGTCGGAACCTACGGCAGCGTGAAGGCCATGACGGCCGAAGAGGTTGCCGCCCTTGGCGCCAAGCTCATTGTCACCAACACCTTTCATTTGATGCTCAGGCCCGGGCCGTCGGAGGTGGCCGCCCTCGGGGGGCTACACCGATTCATGAACTGGCCGATGCCCATACTCACCGATTCCGGGGGCTTCCAGGTATTCAGTCTCGGCGAGCGGCGCACCATCTTCGAAGACGGCGTGGAGTTCAGCTCGCCGCTCAACGGCGATAGGGTGTTCCTGGGTCCGGAGCGCTCGATAGAGGTGCAGCGGGCGTTGGGCGCCGACATCTTCATGGCCTTCGACGAATGTATCCAGTACCCGGCCGAGAAGTCCGAGGTTGCCGCCGCCGCCGAGCGCACCAGCCGCTGGGCCGCGCGTTCCAGGAAAGCCCACGAAGACGGTCCGGGAAGCTTGTTCGGCATCGTTCAGGGCGGCGTCTTCCCGGACCTGCGCGAACAATCGCTTCAGGCGTTGCTCGATATCGGTTTCGATGGCTACGCGCTCGGCGGACTTTCGGTAGGCGAACCTCGGGCAGCGCGGCTCGAGGTGCTGGACCGAAACGTTTCCAAAATGCCGGTTGAAAAACCACGCTATCTCATGGGCGTCGGACTGCCCGAGGACATCGTGGAGGCGGTGTTACGGGGAATCGACATGTTCGACTGCGTGCTGCCAACCCGAAACGCCCGCAACGGCCATTTGTTCGTTCGAAGCGGTGTCTTGCGTATACGCAACAGTCGATATCGCAACGATCCAAGGCCGCTAGACGAGAGCTGCAGCTGTTACACCTGTAGGCACTACAGCCGCGCCTATCTGCATCACCTGGATCGCTGCGGCGAGATCCTGGGCGCGCGGCTCAACACCTGGCACAACCTTCACTACTACTTGGAGCTTATGCGCGGGCTTCGCGAGGCGATTCGAGCGGGTGTCATAGAACAGTTCGCGGGGAACTTTAATGCCGCCCGGGACGTTGGGGGAGAGGAGCAACGATGAACGAACCGACTCGCAACGGCGGGCGGCAAGTGACTATAATCCGCCGCTTGTTCCGCGCTGAATCGAAGTGGGGTTGCTGATGGGATTCTTCATATCGGATGCATACGCGCAAGGCGGCGGCGGCGCTGGCCCGGGCATCGGTGATTTTGCCTTTATAATCATTA
Organism: uncultured Gammaproteobacteria bacterium; assembly: GCA_947258715.1. Classification (GTDB taxonomy): domain Bacteria; phylum Pseudomonadota; class Gammaproteobacteria; order HK1; family HK1; genus CAMYJH01. Next base: position 121,906 of record CAMYJH010000001.1, on the reverse strand, counting down.
TCTTCGCGGTCTTCTGGTTCCTTCTCATCCGGCCACAGCAAAAGCGCTCCAAGGAGCATAAGAGCATGGTGGCGGCGCTTTCGAAGGGAGACGAGGTGGTCACCAACGGCGGCCTGCTGGGCAAGATCACCAAGGTGGGCGATAACTTCGTTACCCTCGAAGTCGCCGAGGGGTTGAAGGTGCAGGTTCAGCGTATGGCCGTTGCCTCACTGATGCCCAAAGGCACGATGAAGTCCGATTGACGGGTCCCGGGGCGAAAGGACCGAGAACCCGAGGCGTCAAGGAACGCGCGTCTAGTCCATGATCAACAGATATCCGTTCTGGAAGCACCTGCTCATTGGGGTGGTGCTGGCCGTCGGCGTGGTTTTCGCGCTCCCAAACGTCTACGGCGAAGACCCGGCGGTGCAGATTTCGGCGCCGCGGGGCGCCGAAATCGACGCCCGTTTGCAAACGCGGGTAAGCGAGCGACTGACCCGGGCGGGTCTAGAACCAAAGCGGATCGAAATCAGCCAGCGTTCGTTGTTGGTTCGCTTCACTGATCCCGAGAAACAGCTCGAAGCCCAGGATGAGCTGAGAAACGAGCTCGGTCGCCAGTTCGTGGTTGCCCTTAACCTCGCGCCGTCTACGCCCGGTTGGCTCGAGACCCTGGGTGCTTTGCCCATGTATCTGGGTTTGGATCTCCGTGGCGGCGTCCACTTTTTAATGGAAGTGGACATGCTGGGCGCGCTGAGTAAGGCCGAAGAGCGGTACGCGAGTGATATTCGAACACTGCTGAGAGAGGAGCGGGTTCGATACAAGTCGATCACCCGCCGCCCGCAGCGGGGCGTGGTGGTTACGTTCCGCGACCTCACGGATCGGGACAGGGGCAGCAGTCTCATTCGCCGCGAATTCTCCGATCTGGACCTGGAGGAACGGGATTCTGACGGCACCCCGGTGTTATCGCTCTCAATCACTGAGCAGGCGGCCCGGGAAGTACGGGAATTCGCCCTGCAGCAAAATATCACCACCCTAAGGAACCGGGTCAACGAGCTCGGCGTTGCCGAGCCGGTTATTCAGCAGCAGGGCCAGGAGCGGATCGTGGTACAGCTGCCCGGCGTGCAGGACACCGCCCGCGCCAAGGAAATCCTCGGAGCCACTGCGACGTTGGAGTTCCGCATGGTGGATCAGGATCACTCGGTGCAGGACGCGCTGGCGGGTCGGGTTCCGCCCGGGGCCAAGCTTTACCAGGAACGCAACGGCGCGCCGATTCTATTGAAACGGAACGTAATGCTCACCGGTGACTATATTACTGACGCCGCCTCGGGCCTCGACCAGCAAACCGGTTCCCCAGCGGTTTTCATCACCCTCGACGGAAAAGGCGCGCGGCTATTTTCCAAGCGCACCCGCGATCAGATTGGGCGTCCCATGGCGACGGTGTTCATCGAGAACAAGTCGGAGACCAGGCTGGTCGATGACAAAGAGGTGAAAGAACGCTGGACGGTGGAAGAAGTCATCAACGTAGCCACCATTCGTGACCAGCTGGGCAAGCGGTTTCAAATCACCGGACTCGATACCACCGAGGAGGCGCGAAACCTGGCGCTGCTCATGCGCGCCGGTGCACTGGCGGCGCCGGTTGAGATCGTCGAGGAGCGCACGGTGGGACCGAGCCTCGGGCGAGAAAACATCGAGCAGGGCCAGATGTCCGTCATTATCGGGTTCATCGCGGTGCTCGTGTTCATGGCGCTTTATTACAAGGTCTTCGGCCTGGTGGCGAATCTGGCGCTCACCTTCAATCTGGTACTCATCGTCGCCGTGCTGTCGATGCTACAGGCGACGCTCACGCTGCCGGGCATCGCCGGCATCGTGCTCACGGTGGGCATGGCCGTGGACGCCAACGTGCTCATATTCGAGCGCATCAGGGAAGAGTTGAGGAACGGCAACTCGCCGCAGGCGAGCATCCACGCCGGATACGAAAAAGCCTTCTCCACTATCGCCGACGCAAATATCACCACATTGATCGCGGCCGTGGTCCTCTTCGGCTTTGGAACCGGACCAATCAAAGGTTTCGCCATCACCCTGTCCATCGGAATCATCACCTCGATGTTCACCGCAATCATGGGCACTCGAGCCGTAATCAACCTCATATTTGGCGGTCGGCGGGTGAAGTCCTTGCCGATTTGACCCCGCGGTCGGATTAGTCCCGAGCTGATAATAAAGATGCAGATACTGAGCAGAGAAACCAAATTCCGCTTCATGGCCCACCGCAAGCTGGCCGCCGCTTGTTCCGGGGTACTTCTGCTGTTGTCCCTGGGCTCGCTGGCGGTGCGCGGGCTCGAGTTCGGCATCGATTTCACCGGCGGAACTCTGATCGAAGTGGGTTACGCCGAAGCGGCGGATCTGGAGGAAGTACGCGCCGCTCTGGAGCAGGCGGGATTCGAGAGCGCGGTGGTCCAACATTTCGGCACCAGTCGCGAAGTGCTGGTGCGCATTGCTCCCCGGGCAGACATCGAGAAGGCGGAGCTGAGCTCAAGCGTCCTGCGGACGCTGAACCGGGCGGCTGGAACAGAGCTGAATATGCGCCGGGTTGAATTCGTAGGCCCCCAAATCGGCGAGGAGCTCACGGAACAAGGTGGACTGGCGATGATTATCGCGCTCGGGGGGATTCTGATCTACGTCTCCATCCGTTTCCAGTGGAAGTACGCGCTCGGTGCCGTAGGCGCGCTTTTCCACGACGTGCTAATCACCATCGGCTTCTTTTCGATTCTTGGGCTCGAATTCGACCTCACCGTTCTCGCCGCGGCGCTTGCCGTGATCGGCTACTCGCTCAACGACACCATCGTGGTATTCGATCGCATCCGGGAGAATTTCAGAAAAATGCGAAAAGGCGAGCCGATGGAGATTATCGATGTGTCGTTGAACCAGACCCTTTCGCGAACCCTGATGACGTCTTTTACAACGCTTCTGGTGCTCGTTGCTCTGTTCACATTCGGCGGCGAGCTGATCCATGGTTTTGCTACCGCGCTGATCGTCGGAGTCATCATCGGCACCTATTCGTCTATTTATGTCGCCAGCAACGCGGCGTTGCACCTTGGCGTGAGCAAGGCGGACTTCATGACTGTACCCAAAGAAGGAGCGGAAGCGGACGCTCAACCCTGAGGCAGTCGGAACAGGGGTCAAAACTAGGGGCGCACGCGGACCGAAAACAATTCGCCCGGCGCGTGCCCGGAAACAAGGTGCACGGGAATTGCGGGGGGAGTTTCGATTTCCAGTCGAGCGATGTTGGACCAAAACGGTAACCACAGCAGGGCCGCCGCCGGCGAGGGACCGATCGTGGAGGTCAGGGGGCTTTCCTTCGCACGTGGCTCTCGAATCATCTTCAACCACGTCGACATTGATATCCCGCGCGGCAAGGTCACCGCCATTATGGGCCCCAGCGGCAGTGGAAAAACAACCCTGCTTAAACTCATCGGCGCGCAGCTCAAACCCGACGCTGGCCGTGTTAGCGTCGACGGGGTTGACGTTCATCGACTGCCCAGGGACGAAGTGTTCGAGATGCGGAAACGCATGGGGATGCTTTTCCAGAGCGGCGCATTGCTGACCGACCTCGACGTGTTCGAAAACGTCGCGTTTCCCTTGCGCGAGCATACCCGGCTTCCCGGCTCCATGATCCGCACCCTGGTGCTGATGAAGCTCGAAGCGGTGGGGCTGCGCGGCGCGAGAAAACTGATGCCTCGAGAGCTTTCCGGGGGTATGGCGAGGCGGGTCGCGCTGGCGCGGGCCATCGCCCTCGATCCGATGATGATCATGTATGACGAGCCCTTCTCCGGTCAGGACCCGATATCCATGGGGATTCTCGTGCAGCTCATCCGGCAGCTCAACGACGCCCTCGGCCTCACCAGCATCGTAGTTTCCCACGACGTAGCGGAAACGGCCTCGATCGCTGACTACATGTACGTAATCTCTGACGGCAAAATCGTCGGCCACGGTACGCCGGATGAGATGGGACGTGCTGAATCCAAATGGGTGCGTCAGTTCATGCAAGGACTGCCCGATGGTCCGGTTCCGTTTCATTACCCGGGCGCCGGCTACATTGACGACCTGCTTGCTAGCGAAGAACCATGATCGAGCTGCTTCGCTATCTCGGTCGCTGGGGTCTTGGCGTGTTCCAACGCTTGGGTCGCGGGCACATATTTGTTCTTTACGTGCTGGCCGGAATCCCCGGGCTGCTTTTTCGCTTCCGCCTGGTGGTGGCTCAGATGTGGGCCGTGGGCGTGCTGTCCCTGCTCATCATCGTGGTCTCCGGGGTCTTCGTAGGCATGGTCCTTGGGCTGCAGGGCTACAATACGCTGGTTGACTTTGGCGCCGAGGAATCCCTGGGCGTTGCCGTCGCTAAAGCGCTTACCCGCGAGCTCGGGCCGGTCATTTCGGCGCTCCTTTTTGCCGGCCGGGCCGGCTCCGCGCTCACCGCTGAAATAGGCCTGATGAAGGCTACCGAGCAGCTGGACGGGATGGAAATGATGGCGGTCGATCCGCTTCGACGCGTGGTCGCCCCAAGATTTCTTGCCGGTGTGCTCTCAATGCCGCTGCTGGCGACGATGTTTACGGCCATCGGCGTCGTCGGCGGGTATTTCGTCGGCGTCGGATTGCTGGGTGTCGATGACGGAGCGTTCTGGTCGCAAATGCAGTCCAAGGTGGAGCTGCGCGACGACATCATTAACGGTGTCCTGGTCAAGAGCTTCGTCTTCGGTATCGTGGTGACCTGGATTGCGGTTTTTGAAGGCTACGACGCGGTGCCGACCTCCGAGGGTGTCAGCGCGGCGACGACGCGCACCGTGGTCAACTCGTCACTGGCGGTGCTCGGTCTCGATTTCGTGCTCACCGCGCTGATGTTTAACCAGTAGCGGATGCGACGCGCCATATTGGCTAAAAGGCCGGCCATAGACCGGAATCTAAGTCGCGTGTCGTAAGTGGTATGCGGGTAGTATTATGTGCGATTAACCAGCCTCTGGCCGCCATGAATTAATTTCGAGTCACCGTTTCGGAACAACTGGGAAGCATTAACATGACTTCAAAGGGCGTGGAAATCGGTGTGGGCTTATTCGTTGCTCTGGGGCTTGCCGCCTTGTTGATGCTCGCGATGAAGGTGAGCAATCTCTCGGAGTCGTCGGTAAATGACGGATACGAGCTGACCGCGAGATTCGATAACATCGGAGGACTGAAGGTGCGCTCCCCGGTGACCATGGCGGGTGTGCGAATCGGTCGAGTGTCCGAGATCGGCTTTGACAGCCAGACCTACGAAGCGGTCGTCAACCTGACGATCGATTCTAAATACGATCAGCTTCCAGACGACACTTCCGCCAGTATTTTTACCGCCGGGCTTCTCGGAGAACAGTATGTCGGTCTCGAGGCGGGCGGCTCGCTGCAATTTCTCGGCGACAAGGATGAGATCAAGCTGACTCAGTCCGCGGTGGTGTTGGAGCAGATTATCGGGCAGTTTCTGTACAATCGTGCGGCTCAAGGTGGCGGAAGCTGAATCCCCGCCGACGACCTGCACTGAATCGCAAGTCCGCCTTGCGACCGGAACCGGAGCTATGACAACGCCAACAGCGAGTTCGAAAATTCGGCGGCCTGGAGTGGCGCTTGTGCTAGCCATATTTTCTTTTGCCGTCGCAGCCGGAACAGATAACTCGGCGGAAGTTGTGGTCAGGGTCACGACTGAGCGGGTTTTTCAAGTTCTGAGCGAAAACCGCGAAGTTATAAATAAGGATCCCTCCCGTATCTACGGCATCGTCGACCAATGGATCGTTCCGCATTTCGATTTCGAGCGGATGTCCCAGCGTGTGCTGGGTAAATTTTGGCACCGCGCCACCAAAGAGCAGCGGACCAAGTTCTCAACGCAGTTTCAGACTCTGCTGGTACACACCTATGCCGCCGCGCTGCGGGAATATACGAACCAGAAAGTGGAGTATCTGCCCTCGCGGCGGCGTCAAGGGGGAGAAGTGTCGGTTCGAACACAGATTGTCCATAGCGGTAGCCCGCCCATTCCAATTCAATACGAGATGTACCAACGCGCCGATGGGTGGAAGGTCTATGATATTTCCATCGACGGGGTGAGTTTGGTGATCAATTATCGGTCCACTTTCGCTTCCGAAATCCGCAGCAACGGCCTGGACGGCCTCATCGAGCGTTTGGTCGAACACAATCAGGACAGACGCTTAGCCTCATGAGCGCGCGGGAACTGCGTGATCGTCGTGAACCGCAGATTGTCTCCGCTAAAGAGGGCCGGGTGGAGATCGCGGGTGATCTGACTTTTGAAACCGTAAGGGGCCTGCGAGAGCGCGGCTCCGAGCTGTTCCGGGGAAACGGTGACATAACCCTGGATCTCAACGCAGTGACCCGGGCCGACAGCGCCGGGCTGGCTTTGATGGTGGAGTGGCTGCGGCAGGCAAAACGCATGCAGGCGAGGCTTCAGGTGGTCAACATGCCGAATCAGATGCTGGCAATCGCCCGTATGAGCAAGCTGGACAGCATCCTGCTGGCCGGCAATTGAGGTCTGGCAGCCGATAAACTCCGGTCCGGCATCGTTTCCCGCCTTTGCGCCTAATTTCACCGCCCTCGCCTGTAACGGTACAATGCTCCGCTTTTCGGCCCAGGGTGACGTCGCGCCATGTTGCGACACTCGAGAATCGCATAAATGCGGACAGACGAACTGAAACGGCTCATCGAAGAAGGGCTCGCCGGCGCCGAAGTCCGGGTAAGCGGTGACGGCCGCCATTTCGACGCCGTGGTCATCAGCGATTCTTTTTCGGGAAAGTCGATGCTCGAGCAACACCGCATGGTCTATGCCGCTCTCGGCGACCGCTTCGATACCGACTCAGTCCACGCATTGTCGATTAAGACCTACACTCGTAAAGACTGGGAAAGTTTGAAGACTTAAGACTCGCTCGAGGCAAAAACCGGATCTTGGACAAGCTAATCATTACCGGCGGGGTTCCCCTCAAAGGGGAGATCCGGGTTTCGGGCGCCAAGAATGCAGCGCTGCCGATACTCGCCGCCACCCTTTTGTCGGACGGCGTGGTCACCGTAGGCAATATCCCGCATCTGCACGATATCACCACCACCATGGAGCTTCTCGGCCGCATGGGCGTGGAGCTGGTTGTGGACGAGCGCATGAACATCGAGGTGGACTCTTCGTCGATCAAAGATTTTTACGCTCCCTACGAGCTGGTCAAGACCATGCGTGCGTCAATATTGGTGCTAGGTCCGCTCGTTTCCCGATTCGGTGAGGCCCTGGTGTCGCTGCCGGGCGGATGCGCCATTGGCTCGCGCCCGGTGAACCTCCACATTCAGGGGCTCTCCAAGATGGGCGCGGATATCAAAGTCGAGAAAGGTTTTATTCGCGCCAAAGCCAAGAAACTAAAGGGAACGCGTTTGATCATGGACCTGGTTACCGTGACCGGCACCGAAAACCTGATGATGGCCGCGACCTTGGCAAAAGGCACGACCACGATCGAAAACGCGGCGCGTGAGCCTGAAGTAGTGGACCTTGCCAACTGCCTGACCGCCATGGGGGCACATATCGACGGCGCGGGCACCGACACCATCCTCATCGAGGGGGTGGATTCGCTCAATGGCACCAAATACGATGTTCTTCCCGACCGCATCGAGACCGGAACCTACCTCGCTGCTGCCGCCATTACCGGCGGACACGTGCGTCTCAAAGACACGCGCCCTGAAATGCTCAAAGCGGTGGTCGAAAAGCTAAAGGAAGCGGGCGCTGACATCACCCTCGGAGATACCTGGATCGAGATAAACATGCACGGCGATCGCCCGCAGGCGGTGAACGTGCGCACTTCGCCCTATCCCGCCTTTCCGACCGACATGCAAGCGCAGTTTACAGCGGTGAACGTTGTCGCCGATGGCACCGGGGTGATCTCGGAGACCGTGTTCGAGAACCGCTTCATGCACGTACACGAGCTGCAGCGCATGGGGGCAGACATTCGCCTGCAGGGGAATACCGCGGTCACCCGCGGGGTGCAGCGGCTCACGGCGGCACCGGTCATGGCCACGGATCTGCGCGCGTCCGCGAGCCTGGTGCTGGCCGGACTGGTGGCCGCAGGGGATACTGCGGTCGATCGCATTTATCATATCGACCGCGGCTACGAGAGCATCGAGGAGAAGCTGGCCAAGCTCGGCGCGCGCATTCGCCGGGTGCCGGGATGAAGGCTTGGTACAGATGATCACCCTGGCCATATCCAAGGGGCGGATCCTCGAGGAGGCGCTGCCGCTGCTGTCGCGCGCCGGGATTGAACCGGAAGAGGACCCTCGGTCCAGTCGTAAGCTGGTGATACCGGTCGACGACCGCGAGTTCCGCCTGCTTGTGATTCGCGCCCAGGACGTGCCCATTTATGTGGAGCACGGGGCTGCGGATCTGGGAATCGCCGGCAAGGACGTATTGCTGGAGCAGGGTAGCCTCAACCTTTACGAGCCCCTCGATCTTGGCATCGCCCGCTGCCGAATGGTGGTCGCCGGGCGGCAGGATCGAAGCAGCCATGGCAAACGGCCCCGGGTAGGGACCAAGTATGCGGAAACCACACGGCGTTTTTTTGCGAAGCGCGGTACTCAGGTGGAAATAATTCCCCTGAGTGGATCCATGGAGCTTGCCCCGCAGGTGGGTCTGACTGACTGGATAGTGGACCTGGTGGATACCGGCAACACGCTCAGGGCCAACGGGCTGGTGGTCCTGGACCACATCGCCGACATCAGTTCGCGGCTGGTGGTCAACAAAGGATCGATGAAGATGAAGCACTCCGCTATCGGGGCCGTCATCGACCGACTTGCGGCTGCGGCTTCCGCGGCCGCGGTTCAGGCGGCCGCTCGCGGGTGATTAATTGACAGAACGGATCGCAATTGCCCGCCTGGAGGCTTCGGATCCAGGGTTTGGTTCCGGGCTCGATGCGCTCGTTTCCTCGCCGCCTGAGTCAGATGGCGAGGTGGAAGCTAAGGTGCGTGAGATCATCGACGACGTGCGCCAGCGAGGAGATGCGGCGGTGCTGGACTATACCCGCCGTTTTGATCGACTTGATGCTACCAGCGTGCGTGCGCTGTTCGTCTCCGAATCGCGGATTAGAAAGGCCTGGGCCGCCACCGACGGACAAACGCGATGTGCGCTCGAGACTTCCGCCGAACGAATTCGCGACTACCACACCAAGCAGCGACTCGAGTCGTGGTCCTTTAGCGACGAGCACGGCACCCGCCTGGGCCAGCAAGTGACGCCGTTGGAACGGGTCGGGCTCTACGTGCCCGGCGGCAAAGCCGCCTATCCCTCCTCGGTGCTGATGAACGCCATCCCCGCCAGCGTGGCCGGTGTCGGCAAGGTGGTTCTAGCGGTGCCGGCGCCGGGCGGGATACTGAGCGAGCTGGTGCTGGCGGCGGCGCACGTCGCCGGGGTCACCGAGGTTCTCACCGTGGGCGGCGCGCAGGCGGTGGCGGCGCTCGCCTACGGCACCGAGAGCATCGAGCGCGTGGATAAGATCGTTGGCCCGGGAAACGCTTACGTGGCTACGGCCAAGCGGCTGGTGTTCGGACAGGTGGGTATCGACATGATCGCCGGACCATCTGAGATTCTCATCGTCAGCGATGGCAGCGCGCCTGCGGACTGGACCGCCTTGGATCTGTTTTCTCAGGCGGAGCACGACGAGGACGCCCGCGCCGTTCTGGTCTGCACCGACGGGGCCTATCTCGATCAGGTGTTCGATGCGGTGATGCGCCTGTTGCCGACGATGGAGCGCGCCGACATCATTCGCCGCTCGCTTACGCGCCGGGGTGTCTTCATCCGGGTCGAAAATCTTGACCAGGCTATCGCCGTGGCCAACCGGATCGCGCCGGAGCACCTGGAGCTTTCGGTGGCCGATCCGGATGCGCTGCTGCCCGCGGTGCGCAACGCCGGCGCCATTTTCATGGGGCGCTTCACCGCCGAGGCCCTGGGCGACTACTGCGCCGGTCCCAATCACGTGCTGCCCACAGGGGGTACGGCGAGATTCAGCTCGCCTCTGGGCGTCTACGACTTTCAGAAGCGGTCCAGCGTCATCCACTGCACGCCCGAAGGCGCTCGCGTGCTGGGTGACGTGGCCGCGCATCTTGCACGCGGCGAGACGCTCACCGCGCACGCGCGATCCGCCGAGATTCGAAGTCGCGGTGAGTGACCGGGTCAAGACCCCGCCCGCTGCGCGAGCGAGCGCGGCCCGGCGGGTGGAGAAGCTGGTGAGGCCCGAGGTTCGGGATCTCGCGCCTTACAGCGTCGCAGACGCCAGTGGAATGGTGAAGCTGGACGCGATGGAGAATCCCCATTCCTGGTCCGAGAAAATGCGCGCGGAGTGGCTCGCGTGGTTGCGCGACACGCCGGTCAACCGCTATCCAGATCCTCAAGCCGCTGAGCTCAAAGTTCAGATCCGGAGGTCAGAAGGACTGGAGCGAGATCAGCCGCTGGTGCTCGGTAATGGATCCGACGAACTCATTCAGCTGCTCTCCACCCTCTTCGCCCGCCCCGGCGCCGCGGTGCTTTCGGTGGCCCCAAGCTTCGTCATGTACCGGCGCTGCGCTATTGCCTCCGGGATGGAATTCGTCGAGGTGCCCCTAGAGCGCGAAAGCTTCGCTCTCGACACCGACGCGGTGCTCGCCGCGGTGATACAACATCAGCCGTCGCTGATTTTTCTTGCCTATCCCAATAATCCCACCGGAAACCTTTTCGACCCTGAGGGGATCATGGCGGTGACGCGCGGGGCCCACGGTCTGGTGGTCATCGACGAGGCCTATTCACCCTTCGCTGGTGATACCTGGATCGGGCGCTGGCGCGAGTTTGACAACGTTCTGGTGATGCGCACGCTTTCCAAACTGGGTCTTGCCGGCCTCCGACTGGGCTATCTGTTGGGCGCAAGCGCCTGGACGAAACAGTTGGACAAGCTCCGTTTGCCGTACAACATCAACGTGCTTACCCAGCGCTCGGCGGCTTTCGCGCTGCGACACCGTGACGTGTTCCGCCGACAAGCCAATGAGATCTGCCGCCAGCGCGAGGCGCTTTTCGCTGCGCTCTCGGCAATCGAAGGACTCAAGGTATGGCCGAGCCGTGCCAATTTCCTGCTCTTCCGGTCATTTGGCGTCGCCGCAGACTCGATATTCGAGGGACTCAAGCAGCGAAATGTTCTGATCAAGAACCTGGATGGCACGGCGCCGGCGCTCGCGCACTGCCTAAGAGTGACGGTCGGCACGGCCGATGAGAACGCGGCTTTTCTCGCCGCGCTGGAGCAGACCCTTGCGGATAAGGGCGTTGAGGCGTTCGGCCGAGGCTGACACCCTCGTGGCCTTGACCTCTCCCGGCGCTTATAGGACGATAAAACGCTTAGCGCGTGCTTTCATTTGCGCCGTTTTAGGTTCCCGGGCCGATTGAAAATAACAATTCATCCGGCATTCCCAGCCTAGGAGTTTTCTCAAGTCATGAGCAGTGATGGCGTAGATATTGGGCGGCGCCGGTTCCTCACGGGCGCGACCACCGTGGTTGGAGCGGTTGGCGTGGCCTTTGCGGCCGTCCCTTTCGTCGCCTCGTTTCAGCCCAGTGAACGCGCCAAGGCCATCGGCGCGCCCGTGGAAGAGGACATCAGCAAGCTCGAGCCGGGGCAAATGACCACAGTCAAGTGGCGGGGCAAGCCGGTGTGGATCGTACGCAGGACCGAAGAGCAGCTCGCCTCCCTGGTGGCGGTGGAAGACAAGCTGCGGGATCCCGACTCCGAGGTGGCCCAACAGCCGGCCTACGCACAGAACCCGCACCGCTCCATCAAGCCCGAATACCTCATCTTGGTGGGAATTTGCACCCACCTGGGCTGCGCGCCTACTTATCGTCCCGACGTTGCCCCCGACGACTTGGGCCCCCAGTGGAAGGGCGGGTTCTTCTGTCCCTGTCACGGCTCCCGCTTCGACATGGCCGGAAGGGTCTACGCCCGTGTGCCGGCGCCCACCAACCTCGAAGTTCCACCTTATAAGTACTTAAGCGACAGCCGCATCATCATCGGCGTGGATCAGGACGCCGCCTGATGAAAGCCCTGCTCACTGGACTGCTGGAATGGACCGACGCGCGCTTTCCGCTCACCAAGATGTGGAACGAACACCTGGCGAAGTACTACGCGCCCAAAAATTTCAACTTCTGGTATTTTTTTGGATCCCTCGCGATACTCGCATTGGTGATGCAGATTCTCACTGGCATCTGGCTCGCGATGCACTACAAGCCTTCGGCCGAACACGCATTCGCCTCGGTGGAGTACATCATGCGTGAAGTGCCTTGGGGATGGACCATCCGCTACATGCACTCGACGGGGTCGTCGTTTTTCTTCGTCATCGTCTACCTGCACATGTTCCGGGGTCTTATGTACGGCTCCTATAAGCACCCACGCGAGCTCATCTGGATCCTCGGCATGATGATTTTCTTGGCCCTTATGGCGGAAGCTTTCTTCGGCTACCTGCTGCCTTGGGGCCAGATGTCGTTCTGGGGCGCGCAGGTCATCGTCTCGCTGTTTGGCGCGGTGCCCTGGGTAGGTGAGACTCTGGCCCTTTGGATGCGCGGTGATTATGTGGTCTCCGACGCGACCCTCAATCGCTTTTATTCGTTCCACATAGTCGCGGTGCCGCTGGTGCTGCTGGGGCTGGTTGCCGCGCACATCATGGCGCTGCACGAAGTGGGCTCAAATAATCCGGATGGGATCGAGATCAAAAAGAACAAGAACGCCGAAGGCGTCCCGCAGGACGGAATTCCCTTTCATCCCTACTACACCGTGAAAGACATCGCGGGCATGATGGTATTCCTGTTTCTGTTTGCTCTGGTGATGTTCTTCGCGCCGGACTTCTTCGGCTGGTTCCTCGAAAGGGCAAATTTCACCCCTGCGGATCCCCTGAAGACGCCGGAGCACATCGTTCCGCTTTGGTATTTTACTCCCTACTACGCGATCCTCCGGGCCATACCCGACAAGCTCACCGGCGTCCTCGCCATGGGTGTCGCGGTGCTGATCTTCTTCTTTTTGCCGTGGCTTGATCGCCACCCGGTGAAATCCATTCGCTACCGCAGCACCTTGTACAGACTAGCGTTGGCCGTGTTTGCCGTCGGCTTCGTAACTTTGGGTTATCTCGGCACCCAGCCGCCGACGCCTGGAATGTCCGAGCTCGGGCTGCGCCTGGGCGAGCTCTATTTTCTGTGGTTCCTGACGCTCTGGGTCTACAGTAAGGACAGGTCCGCCAAGTACTATGGCAGATTGGTCGTCGTCCTGCTGGTGCTGATGCTGATTGGCGACTGGAGACGATTTGACCCTAGTCAAGGCGCCCTGATGGCGGTGAGCGCGCTTCTCCCCGTCGGCTATTTCCTGGTGTTTTATCTCCTCCCGGTATTCAGGCCCGGGTTGAACGCGTCAAAACCGGTTCCGGAGCGGGTGACGTGAGGTTGAGGAACATCATGCTTGCCGCGCTCCTTGCCACGCTGCCCGTGGTGAGCATGGCGGTGGCGGAACTCGAGCTGCTTGAAGCCAAACCCGACCTGAACGACAAGGCATCGCTTCAGCGCGGCGCAAGGCTATTCGTGAACTTTTGCGTCAGCTGTCATTCCGCAAGCTATATGCGCTACAACCGCATAGGTCGCGATCTGGGCTTGAGCGACAATCATGTGCGGGAAAACCTTTTGTTCGCCGGAGACAAAGTTGTCGACAAAATGGACGTCGCCATACCGACGGGTACCGCCAACACGTGGTTCGGGGTGCCGCCGCCGGATCTCTCGGTCATTGCCCGCGCCCGTGGCGCAGACTGGCTGTATTCGTATCTGGTTACCTTTTACAAGGACGATAATCCTGCCAGACCCTTCGGCGTAAACAATGTTGTTTTCCCGGAAGTCGCAATGCCTCACGTGCTTTGGTCCCAGCAGGGAATTCCGGAATACGTCACCGGGGACCGGCCTGAAAACGTCGAGTCCGATCAACTTCACGCGCTGGAAGCCTCGGGTGAAGATATTCTGCTACATAGGCACCTGGTATTGTCGGATGGCTCGGCGGTCGAAGCCATCGACCGGCTCAAGGTGGTTCAGGCAGGCATCATGGAGCCGGGGCAGTTCCGAAAGGCAGTGAGGGATCTGGTGAATTTCCTGGTCTATCTTGGTGAACCCGCCCAGCTGGTTCGGTATAAGATCGGAATCTGGGTGCTGGTTTTTTTGGCGGTGCTGTCCGTTCTGAGTTACAGCCTGTACAGGGAGTACTGGAAGGACGTTCACTGACATCGCTCCGGTTCCACGTATGAACTGTGGTGGTTGCCGCGTTTAAATAACCGCGGCGTGGAGGCTGGAGGTATTCGTGTTATCACCCCGCGGGAACAATCCGGAGTTAAGCTAATGGCGTTGCTGGCGAACCGCAGGTCCGTCATGTCCCTGTATTCCGATCCGCTGGACCCAGCGAGTCATGCGGTTCGGTTCGTTCTGGCCGAAAAGGCCATAAACGTCGAGATACAGAGCGTTTCGGCCGAAGATTCGGTTGAGGACCTCAAGGACTTGAACCCTTACGGGTCGATCCTCACACTCGTAGATCGTGAGTTGGTGCTCTACGAGCCACAGATCATCATGGAGTACCTTGATGAGCGCTTTCCCCATCCGCCGCTGATGCCGGTCGACCCGGTGGCGAGAGCGAACAATCGCCTTTTCCGTTATCGTATCCAGCGAGATATTTACGAGCTGGTTTCCCAAATCGAGACCGATGGCAGACAAGCCGATACCGCACGGAGAAGCTTGCGGGATCACTTGACCTCGATAGCGCCGATGTTCGGACAGAAGAAGTTTTTCATGTCTGACGATTACTCTCTCGTCGACTGTTATCTGGCGCCGGTGCTGTGGCGCTTGTCGTACTATCGAATCAAACTGCCGAGCCAGGCAAAGCCGCTGTATAGATTTGCCGATCGCATATTCGAGCGGGAAGCCTTCGAAGCGAGCCTTTCGGAGGCGGAGCGCGAAATGCGCGAGCCTTGACAGACCATTCGTGGTCACCAAAAAAGCTGCGTAGCTGAGCTAAGAGGAAATAGCGAAGTAATACTTCTGAGCTTTGCCTTGCCATCGTCATCCGAAATCACGATGAGCTCGAGCCGGCCGTATCTTATACGTGCCGTGCACGAATGGATCGTCGACAACTCACTGACACCTCAGATCGTCGTCGATGCGGAGTTCGAAGGCGTACAAGTTCCGCGACAGTACGTTTCCGATGGCCGAATCGTGCTGAATATCTCTGAACGCGCGGTGCGCAGCTTGGTTATCGGTAACGAGGGAATTGAATTCGGCGCGCGTTTTGGCGGCGTGGTCTTTCAGGTCTCTGTTCCCGTGGCTGCGGTGCAGGCGGTCATCGCGCGGGAAAATGGCGCTGGGATGTCGTTCCCCGAGGATTCGCCCGAACCCGATCCGCCGGACGGGGAGTCCATCGAATCCAAGTCAGCGGGGCGTCCCGCTCTGCGTATTGTCAAATAGTCGCTGTTCGAGCGAAGGGCGGAAACTCGCCAGAATAGCATCGAGTCTCGCTGCTCCCGGGGGTCCGGCGGGCGTCCATAGCCGACTGGACTTTGGATCACAGGCCCGTTCGGCGACTCTTTCAACCCCGCGAAACGTGGTTGGTTCGATTTTTCGCTCGACTGCGTTTCAACTCACCCCAATGGTCAAGATCCCTGCCCCCTGATTGCGGAGGGGGTGAAAATTGGAAGGGCGCGAGTGAAATCGTAAACTGAAACGCGCCTTAATCTTGACTGCCGGGCCAGGAAGCGCGGCAAAGGGCATAGACAAAGAACGTAGAGCGAGATCTGCGAACTCGAAGCGCCGTGATAACACCTTATCCGAGCATTGAGTCGAAATGCTGGTCTAGCATCGCTTGGTAAAACTGTTTAGTGTTCAATGTAATTCGTAACGCCTGGTAACTGGACGGCATCGATGCGGTCACCGGTGAGAATCACGCTGCCGAGCGAACGACTTTGCCCCTCGGTGCTGAATTCAAACTCGTAAACGCGATGGAGCTTCAGCCCGCGGGTCGGATCCCGCCTTATGCCCAGACGCGTCAGCGCCACTGTGTCGTCGAGAAATTGCACCTCGTGTCGCGAACAAAGTTTGCGGCAGAACGAGACCGCGCGCTCGCGCGCCCGCATGCTGTCGCGCCACGCTAGATAAACTGCTCCGACGAGAAGCAGGCCGAGCAGGACACCGTTCAGTTCCATCGCATCTCGAAATCCAGGCCTAGGCCAATTGGCAGACAAACACTTTTTGCAAGGAGGTCCGCATGATCAGCGTACAAGTAGGAGATATTACGCGTCTCGAGGTGGATGCGATCGTTAATGCCGCCAACAACAGTCTTCTTGGCGGGGGCGGCGTGGATGGCGCAATCCACCGTGCGGCGGGACCTGGACTGCGCGAAGAGTGCGAGAATGTGGGCGGCTGTCCCACCGGAGAGGCGAGGGCGACCGGAGGGCACGGGCTGACAGCGAAGATTGTCATCCACGCCGTGGGGCCTGTCTGGTCCGGGGGAAGCCGTGGAGAAAGCGGGCTCCTGGAAAGCTGTTACCGGCACTGCCTAGAACTCGCGCTGGAGAAGGGCGTGCGCACAATCGCTTTCCCCGCCATAAGCACCGGCGCCTACGGATTTCCCAAGTCGGAGGCGGCGCGCATTGCGCTTACAACTATGCGTGCCTATGAATCGTCGTTCACGGAAATTATCGCATGTTGTTTCAGTGAAGAAGACGCAGAAATTTACCGTCGCGCCCGCGACGAGGTCGTGGGCAATTGAGTTAATTCGCCCGCCGCACGCTGCTGCGGGTCAGGCGTCAATGTATTCGAAGATTCTCACTACCCGCTGCACCCCGCCGACCCGGCGCGCGACCTCGGTGGCGGTGTCGGCCTCCTTTTGGGTCACCAGGCCCATGAGAAAAACCACTCCGTTCTCGGTGACGACCTTGATTCGCGTGGCATCGATGTCGTCATTGTTGACGAGCGCGGTCTTCACTTTACCCGTAGTCAGGGTATCCCCCGATCGCGAGAGCATGGAGCTAGGGGCCGCCACGACGACCTCGTTGTGGACCTTGCGAACCTTCTGCACATTGGCCACGATTTGGGCCGCCCTTTGACGCAACGCCTCGCTCGGCGACTCTCCCGTCAGGAGCAAGATATTGTTGAAGCAGGTTACGCTGAGGTGAGAGTAATTCCACAGCTCCTTGTCATTTTGCAGTTCCCCACGGGCCTTGAGCTCGATGACATTATCATCAATGAAAGTGCCGCTGGTGCGGCGATCATGGGCGACGGCTGCGCCAGTCACCACGCCGGCACCCACGGCCGCCACGCATCCTCCCAGCAGGCCCGCTTGTGTAGCGATGATAATGCTAAGAAGCAGTTTTCTAGTGCTCGACATTCAGTCAGCCTCCGTATCAAAAACCTTGTCGATGAAATCGCAAAGGCAATGGATGATCAACAAATGAACTTCCTGGATTCGGGCGGTGGATTCGGACGGAACCCGTAGCTCGATGTCGGCCGGGCGAATCGCGTCTGCCGCGGCGCCGCCGTCCTTGCCGTCCAACAAAACCACTCGCATGCTTTTTTCATGTGCCGCGCGAATTGCCGCGGTGACGTTTGGAGACGTTCCACTGGTGGTTATGGCGAGAAGAACATCTCCGGGCGCCCCCAGCGCCTCGACCTGCCTAGAAAAAATCCTATCGTAGCTATAGTCATTGGCGATGGATGTTAGCGTCGAGGAATCAGTAGTCAACGCGACTGCGGCGAGGGCTTTTCTTTCGGATTCGAAACGATTGATAAGTTCTGCGGCGAAGTGTTGTGAATCCGCGGCGGAGCCGCCGTTGCCGCAACTCAAGATCTTATGACCGCTCCCGAGCGCGTCGGCCATTAGGGCCGCCGCGCTGGCCACGGCGGGGGCGAGCTTGGAACAAGCACGTCGCTTGGTCTCCACGGAATCGTCGAATATGGCCGCGATTTGCGCAACCGCTTGCGACAAGCCAGTTGAACCGGCGCCGCCCGCGAGCGACGTTTCGCTCGCGTCATCCCGCATCGAAGGCGTCCGGTATCCACTCGACGTCGTGTCTGTGCTTATCTTTGCCTATCGCAACCACGTCGAATCGACACGGCAAATGCGCATGGTTCGCCGTACGTTGTAAATAATGCATTGCGGTCGCAACCACCCGTTTCTGCTTGGGTGCGGTTATCGATTCGGCGCCGCCGCCGAAGCTGGGGTTGCTGCGATAGCGCACTTCTACGAACACTATAGTGTCGCCGTCACGCATGATGAGGTCAATTTCTCCGCCTCGAAAATAGTAATTCTCGCACACGGGCTCGAGACCGCGGGCTCTCAAGAAATCCCGGGCCACGTTCTCCGCCCAGCGGCCCCGGGAACGGGGGTTCTCTTTGGTCTCCGCTTTCATTGCGACGGCGGCGGCTGACTCAGCAGTCGTGGCACGCCGCTCTCGAACTTCGCCCAAAGCAGGCGACGCTCGATGCGGTTCTGGCCGTCAACCGAAAGCGCGCCAGTGGCCCCGGCGTACTCGATATAGCGACGTTCCTTGAGGGTCTTCAGGCGCGGCACCAATCCATAAGCGTCTGCGCCAAAAGCGAAAAGACGCAGGTACGCAGGCAGCGACTTTGGCCAGGCGCTGACCACCTGCTCCCGGATCGGCGAGGCGTGGTCAGGAGCGACGGTCCACGGCATGTCGGGAAACATCACCCCGTCCTGATCCGTGTCGCGGTCCACGTCCGGCATCCCGACGTAGACGTGGGAAGTGGCGTAAACCGGAACGTCCTCGGCGTGGTAAAACTTGAGGAGGGGCCGGATCTGGCGGGCCTGCACCGGGAAGGCGGCCATGAACAGAAAATCCAGGTCCTGGCGGCGGCGGGGCTCGAATTCGACCTTCTTGCCAATGATTCTGCTGAGCGAGCGCCTGCGCGCCTCGCTGGCGTCAATTTTCAGTAGCGCCGTGATGGGCGCGGAAATATCGGCTGCATCGCCCGTGAAACGGCGCACATCCAGCACCACTCCCCCAATTCGCTCCCATTCGCTAACGAAGGCGTCGGCAACGCGATTGCCCCAGTCTCCCTCGGGTGCAATTACGGCAGCTTTGGAATGGCCGTCGAACCAGGCGCGTTTGGCCACCATTCGGGATTCGTCCTCCGGCGACAGTGCGAACTGGTAGAGCAGCTCCGGGCGGTCGCGGGCAGGTGGTGGCACGCTGTGGGTGACGACGCCCCCAGTGGCAAAAGGATCGTCAGCTTCTCTTGGCGCGCGCGCGTCCACGGTGGCGTAGTTGAGGGCCAGCGTTGGTACCGGCAGAGCATCGGCGGAGGCGATAGCGTCGACCGCCGAGCGCTCCAGAGGACCGACAATGAACTCGGCCCCCGAACCTACCGCCGCCTGGTAAGGCGACCAAACGTCTTCGCTGCGCATGGTTTGTACGGCAACTTCAGGCCGGCGCGGGTTATCCGCGTCGTCGTACCAGGCGGCGAGGAATCCGTCGCGAACAGCCGCTGCCGCCGCCGCGAAGGGCCCATCCAGGGGCAGCAGCAGCACGACCTTCGAAGGCGGCGCCGCGCCCGAGCGGGCGAGCTCGATCAGCGAAGGTACGATCTCGGGGTTGGCCGGATGCCCCGGATACAACCCGCGCCAGCGACCGATCTCGAGCACCAACGCGTCGGGCTGCATGAGCAGCTCCGACGCGATCACGCCGAGTTCGAGCCAACCGCTCATGACATCCGGCACGCTCGGCATGGCGGCCCGAAGTTCCGC
This sequence comes from uncultured Gammaproteobacteria bacterium, assembly GCA_947258715.1. Lineage (GTDB taxonomy): Bacteria > Pseudomonadota > Gammaproteobacteria > HK1 > HK1 > CAMYJH01. Next base: position 102,104 of record CAMYJH010000001.1, on the reverse strand, counting down.
CGGGAACATGCGCGAAACGGCGCTCCACAGCCTGCGCCGATTGTCCGTCACCGCCCCCGGATTAGTCAGCGAGGCCTCCAGCTGAATGCGTTCGCTCACCGCCGCGAGATACTGTTCGCTCTGGTGAAGGGCCCTGGCCCGAAGCTCCGCCACGAGCAGGCCGATATCTGATGGCTGCGCCGTCTTGAGTTCCGGCGGGAGCAGGCTGAGGGCATCGAATGGGCGCTGTTCTACCAGAGCTATCTCGGCGCGCATTAGGGTCAGCCGATGTTCGATCTCCGGCGTCAGCTTTTCCGGCAGCTCCTCGGCTATCAGGTCCTTCGCTGCGCCAACGTCCCCTTCTTCCAGGTATGCGCTGGCCGCTTCGAGCACGAATTGATGGCGTACGGGCGGGGCCGATGCTCTGGCCAGGCGCAAAAACTCAACCGCCGCCTCGCGGAATCGCCCTTCCGAGCGCAAGGCCGCAGCACGTTGTTCCACCGCAGCGCGCTCTTCGGGCTCGAGCGCGCGAGGAACCATTTCGCAGCCGGTAACAAGGATCACCAAGCCTAAAACGAGAACAACTGAGTTTCTGAGTCTCATTAGCTGGCTTAATCGTGGCCGACGCGAACTGCACCGCGGCATCGCACACCGGTGTTGGTCGAGGACATGGAAACCAGATTCTGAGGCAAAGCGATGTCGCGTTCCACCCGCAGCGCATAGCAATCAAAGCGGTGAGCGCTCGATTAAAGTTAGAATGCCAGACTTGCCGCTGCACGCATGTGAAGCAAGTTTATTTCCCTTTGAAGCAGTCCGGTATGTCGAATTCACCCGGTCGTCTTTTCGTCGTTGCCACTCCCATCGGTAACCTGGACGACATTTCGAGCCGGGCCATCCAGGTGCTCCGATCCGTCGACATCATTCTGGCTGAGGATACCCGTCATAGCGCCAGCCTCCTGAGTCGTTTTGGAATCAAGACCAAGGTAAATGCTTTTCACGAACACAATGAGGCGAAGATAAATGACGCGATTATCGCCAAGCTCGGGACTGGGCTGGATGCGGCAATCATCAGCGACGCGGGTACGCCCCTGATCAGCGATCCGGGATTCCAGCTGGTGCGGTCCGCCCACCTGCACGCCATTCAGGTGATCCCGATTCCGGGCCCCAGCGCTGTGCTCGCGGCCTTGAGCGCCTCCGGCCTGCCGACGGACCGCTTTCTTTTCGAGGGCTTTCTGCCGAGCCGGCGCGAGGCACGCCGGCGGCGTCTGCATGCGCTCTCACGCGGCACAGAAACGCTGGTGATTCTGGAAAGTCCTCACCGCGTCCTGGCTACGCTCGAGGATATGGTGGAGATTTTTGGTGCAACGCGAATGGGCGCCATTGCCAAAGAGCTGACCAAGGTTTTCGAGAACGTGCGTATGGACGCGATGTCCAATTTGCTCGCGTGGCTTGGCGAGCGTGAAGAACGGCAAAGAGGGGAGTTCGTCATCGTCGTCTCGGGGGCAGAAGACGCTGAAGCGGATTCCGAAATGGAAGCACATCGCGAATTGCTTCAGGCGTTACTCAGCGAGCTGCCGCTGAAAACGGCGGTGCGACTCGCCGCCAGGATTTCCGGGGCCAGCCGCAATCGTCTGTATGCGCTGGCGCTGGAACTGGGCGGCGCGGGCGAGCGCGGCGCTTGAGCGCCTCGCAAGTTGCTTATCCAAGCAGTTGTTCCGAATCTCTTGCCATCACCGCTTGCAACCCGCCATCAGCCTGCGCACACTGAAACCGCGGGAGTCGACCAGACAGTCGCCGCGCCGGTAGAGCCCCAGGGCTCAAGCCGGGTGGAGGAAAGTCCGGGCTCCGCAGGGCAGGGTGCCAGGTAACGCCTGGGGGACGCGAGTCCACGGAAAGTGCCACAGAAAATATACCGCCACGCGCCGCACTCGCGGCGGCGTGAGGTAAGGGTGAAAAGGTGCGGTAAGAGCGCACCGCGCCCCGCGTAAGCGGGGTGGCAGGGTAAACCCCACCCGGAGCAAGACCAAATAGGGGGGTGAGCCGTGCGAAAGCGCGGCGCGGCGCGGCCCGCGCCGGCCCCCGGGTAGGTCGCTGGAGGCGTGCGGTGACGTGCGCCCAAGATGAATGGCTGTCCCCGACAGAACCCGGCTTACCGGTCGACTCCCGCCTTGCGTCGCTTTGCGACGCAAGGCGATTCCGTCGGACAGCTGGTCGAGCCCTCAGCGTTACGATTCCGTTTCCACGCTCCTTAAGCTCTCACCCCCTCCCTGTCCCTCCCCCATCTAGGGGGAGGGGACCATGTCTGAAATTCGGAGCAGGCACGTGGGCGGAAGTCCACCGCTCCCCCGCGAAGCCTCCAGCGTCCAGCCGGCGGTCTACGGGCAAAGGTTTAAAGCTTCCGGCCTCGAGTCTTCAGTCTTGGGGCTACACGTTCCGCCTTGGCCGAAAGTGAGCGCCAGCACCCGATTGGGGTCGAAATTGCGCTAAAGTTGATAACTTACCTTAACTCCAACTGTTAACCGAATGATTAGGAGAATGTTCTCCTGATTCGCTTCTTTCCCGCCTTACGTATTTGGTCCCCATTTTGCCTCTAAGTGCCTGTCTCAAAAGCAACAATTCGCCATTTTTCCGGTGCATTTTCTTGACATGGGCAAACAGCGCTCACCATAATCACTTTGGTGGGATAAAGTGGTAAAAAATGGATCAATAAGGTCCATGGGGGGGATGGGGTGTTTCGCGGAGAATATCCGCTCAGCCTGGATTCCAAGGGGCGGCTCGCCGTGCCGAGCCGCTATCGCGAGCGGCTGTCCGAAAGCTGCGGCGGCAAGCTGGTAATCACCATCAGTCTGCTGGAGCGCTGTCTTGTCGCCTACCCCTTCCCCGACTGGCAGCGTATTGAGGATGCGCTCAATGGCCTCCCGGCCCTGGACACTAAAGCCCAGGCCTTGAGCCATCTGCTTATCGGTCATGCAAACGATTGCGATATGGACGCTCACGGCCGCCTGCTGGTGCCGCCGACTCTGCGTGAATTCGCCGCTCTGAACAAGCGGGTCAAGATGATCGGACAGGTGAGCAAGTTCGAGCTTTGGGACGACGACACCTGGGCCGCACGGAGAGAAGAGCTTTTGAGCCAGGTGGACTCGCTCCAGGCTGAGCCGTCGGATGCCCTTCGTGGTCTGGTGCTGTAAGCAGGATAAGGGTGCAGGCGGGCTCCCACCGGCCGGTAATGATCCAAGCGGTTGTGGATGCGCTGCGGCCTGCGGCAGACGGCGTATTCATCGATTGCACCTTCGGGCGAGGCGGCCACGCGCGCGCGCTTCTGTCGGTAATTGGGCCTTCTGGACGGGTCATTGCGCTTGACCGGGATCCGGCGGCCATTGCCGCCGGCCGCAAGCTGGCCGCGGAAGATGCGCGGCTTGAAGTGGTGCAGGCGCAATTCAGCAGCCTCGAGGCGGTGGCCTCGAGTCGCGCGGTGTGTGGAAAAGTGAACGGAGTACTGTTTGATCTCGGCGTTTCTTCACCGCAGCTCGAAGCTGCGTCGCGAGGGTTCAGCTTTCAGCAGGATGGCCCGCTGGACATGCGCATGGATCCGGACAGCGGTATTAGTGCCGCAGAGTGGCTCAGCCGCGCTGGCTCGGAGGAGATCGCATCGGTGTTGTTTCGTTTCGGCGAAGAGAGACACTCGCGGCGCATCGCGCGCGCAATCTGTGAAGCGCGCCGCAAATCACCGCTGCGAACGACGCGCCAATTGGCGGAGCTTGTCGAACGCGCGGTGCCGCGGGCGCCGCGGCAGCGCCATAGAAAGAGTTCCTCAGAAAAGCACCCCGCAACGCGCGTATTCCAGGCGATTCGTATTTTTGTCAATCGAGAGCTGGAAGAGCTCGAAGCCGGGCTCGAACAGTCGCTCAAAGTCCTTATGCCGCGAGGAAAGCTGATTACCATCTGCTTTCACTCGCTGGAGGACCGGATAGTGAAACGATTCATGCGCGCGCATTCCAAACCCTCGTTGGCGGACGAGCAGATTCCCGGCGGCCCTGGGCCGTTACTCGAGATCATCGCTAAGCCTACGCGTCCGGGGGAGGATGAAATCCGCGGAAATCCTCGGGCGCGCAGCGCGATCATGCGCGTCGCGGAGAAACGGTTTTGAAACAGTCGATGATTTTTCATGCGCTGCTGGCGTGTTTGTTGGTGTTATCCGGTGTGGCTCTGGTCCACGCCAAGCACCGTCACCGCGCGCTGTACGTGGAACTGCAGTCGCTGGAGCGTGAGCGCGATTCGCTCGACGTGGAGTGGGGCAAGCTTCAGCTGGAGCAGAGCACTTGGGCAACTCACGAACGCATCGAATCCCTGGCGCGCAAGCGCCTAGGGCTTCGCTTACCTCCGATGAGTGAGACGGTGCTGGTTACACCTTGAGAAGAGGCGTGGAAACTCGGATTGAGAATCCTGTTATCTGGCGCCGCCTGAGCGTGGTGGCCATATTGCTGCTGGCGTTTTCCGGTTTGGTCTGGCGCGCCATCGACCTGCAGCTCAATCGCGGCGAGTTTCTTCAGATGGAGGGCAACGCACGCTTTCTGCGTGTAATGAAGGTGCCCGCACACCGTGGAAAGATTCTCGATCGCAACGGCTATCCGCTGGCAATCAGCACTCCCGTGGATTCGGTGTGGGCGAATCCCCACGAGCTTCACCCCAAAGGTGCGCGGTTCAATCGTCTGGTCACGCTGCTCGGGCTTGACGGACGTCAGCTGCGGCGCGAGCTCGAGGCCCGCAAAGACCGAGAGTTCGTGTTTCTTAAGCGTCAGCTGGACCCCGGCTTGGCCGAGCGTGTGATGGCGCTCGGTATCGATGGCGTATACCTGCAACGCGAATATCGGCGTTATTACCCCATGGGGGAAGTGGCGGCCCACGTGGTCGGCTTCACCAACGTTGACGACACCGGCCAGGAGGGTATCGAGCTGGCATTCGAGGATCGCCTCAAGGGCACCAGCGGAAGCAAGCGCGTGCTGCGTGATCGAACCGGACAGTCGGTAGCAGATGTGGAGCCGATCCGCGCGCCAAAGGCCGGGCAGGATCTAGTGCTGAGCATCGACAAGCGGATCCAGTATCTCGCCTACCGCACGTTGCTCGCCGCGGTTAAGCGCAACCGTGCGCGGGCCGGCTCCGCGGTAGTGCTGGATACGCGAAGCGGGGAAGTGCTGGCGATGGTGAATCAGCCGTCTTACAACCCCAACAATCGCTCCGACCTCGTCGGCAGCAGGTTCAGGAACCGAGCGATCACCGACGTCTTCGAGCCCGGCTCCACCGCAAAACCGTTCACCATCGCCGCCGCGCTCGGGTCCGGACGCTTCGGCACCGATTCACTGGTGGACACATCCCCGGGCTATCTCGAGGTCGGAAAGTACCTGGTCAAGGACATTCGAAATCACGGAAAGATCGATCTGGGCACAATCGTGCAAAAGTCGAGCAACGTCGGTGCGAGCAAGATTGCACTGGCGTTACCGCCCGAGGAGCTATGGCAGACGTTCTCGCGATTCGGGTTTGGTCAGGTGAGCGGCGCTGGGTTCCCTGGCGAGGCCGCGGGCGTGCTCAACCACTATTTCGAGTGGGGTGACGTGCACAAGGCGACTCTTTCCTACGGTTACGGGATCTCCGTCACCGCGCTGCAGCTCGCTCGGGCTTATGCCGCTATTGCCAATGACGGCCGGCTTTCGCCGGTGACCTTCGAGGCGGCCAATGGAAAAGTGAAAGCAGCCCGGGTTATTTCCGAGGAAGTGGCGTTGAAGCTCCGGCGAATGCTCGAAACGGTGGTGACGTCCGGCGGCACAGGCACGCGGGCTCAGCTCGAGGGCTACCGCGTCGCTGGAAAGACCGGAACCGTCCGCAAGGTCACGCCCAGTGGCTATAGCGAAGATCGCTATGTGGCGCTGTTTGCGGGCATGGCGCCGATGTCGTCGCCGCGAATCGTAACCGTGGTTGTTATCGACGAGCCTAACGCGGGGGATTATTACGGTGGCCAGGTGGCGGCCCCGGCGTTCGCCGAAATCACCCAAGGCGTGCTGCGACTACTGGGGGTCGCCCCGGACGATCGAAGCCTGCCGCTGCGCCAGGCGTCCGCCACTGTTCCTTCCAGGTCCGTCATGGAGAGAATCCAGTCGGCGCTTGCGCAGCTGAAGTTACCGCCGGAACGGCACGCGCCGGAGGCAACGCGATGATGACGTCGAACGAAAGACGTCCCGCGCCGCGGTTGGGTGAATTACTCGCTCCGATCGTCGCCCTGGACGACGCCACGGACCGGGAGATCACCGCCTTGTGTATGGACAGCCGCGAGGTTGAGCCCGGCGCGGTCTTCTTTGCTCGCCGCGGCCTGACGCACGACGCGGGGAGATTCGTCGCTGAAGCCGTTCGCGCCGGCGCCGTCGCGACCGTGCGCGAGGGCGGTATCCGAGTCGACGTAGGCGACTCGGGGGTGTTGGAGATCTTGGTGCCCGACCTGGTGGCCTGCGCCGGCGAGGCCGCTCACCGATTCTATGGGCGGCCCTCGGAAGCGATGCGAGTCGTTGGTGTTACCGGCACCAACGGCAAGACGTCAGTCAGTCACTTCGTCGCCCACGGACTGAGCTATGGTCGGTCGTCGGACCGCGCCCCGGTGGGCCTCATCGGCACGCTTGGATACGGAATGCCGGGCAGGCTGGATCCGGGGATGCTTACCACCCCCGACTTGGTTCACCTTCACCGCTTGCTGGCGGAACTGCGCGCTCGAGGTGCTGACCACGCTGTGATGGAGGTGTCTTCCCATGCGCTCTCCCAGAGGCGGGTAGAAGGCGTGCGCTTCGACACCGCTGTGTTTACCAACCTAAGCCGTGACCACCTGGACTTTCACCGAGACATGGAAACCTACGGCGCGGCAAAGGCCCGATTATTCATGACCCGGGAACTGCAAAGCGCGGTAGTGAACGTGGACGATGCGTTCGGGGCAGAAATCTTGAACGCGGTTCCGACCGGCGTGCGGGTTACCGCGTATACGCTGCAGTCCGCCAACAAGCTCGCGCTGGGGCGAAATGCGGACAGCGTGCTGCGGGGAAAGCTCGGGCGTGTGGATACGGCGGGTATCCAGCTGGCGATCCAATCGGACCGGGGAGATGGCGAGTTGTCGGCCCCACTACTCGGCCGTTTCAACGCCCACAACCTGCTTGCCGCTTTGGGCGTACTTCTGGATGAGGGGATTGACTTCCAGCGCGCCCTTGAATCGTTACGCGACCTGCCTTCGGTTCCGGGGCGCATGCATCGTTTCGGTCAAGGCCCCGGTCAGCCGCTCATCGTTGTCGATTATGCCCATACGCCAGGGGCGCTGGATGCCGCGCTGCGGGCGCTGCGGGAGCACTGCAGTGGTCGCCTTTGGTGCGTATTCGGTTGCGGCGGAGACCGCGACGAGGGCAAACGCGCGCAGATGGGCGCGGTGGCGGAGTCCCTAGCCGATGTCATCGTGCTCACCGATGACAATCCGCGAAACGAGGACGGCGACGCCATTGTCAGGGGAATACTCGAAGGGCTGAACGCAGCGAAACAAGAAAGCGGGCGTCTGTTCATCAAGCGCGATCGAGCCGCGGCGATCCAACAGGCGGTGCACGGCGCCGAGTTGGACGACGTCGTGCTGGTCGCGGGTAAAGGTCACGAGACCTATCAGGAAGTTCTTGGGGTGCGCAGGCCTTTCAGCGACGCGGCCGCCGTCAGAGCTGCGCTCGAAGCGAGGCCGTCATGATCAGTCTCGGTCTTTTGGAAACTGCCGGCGTGCTTGGTGCCAAACTCGACGGCGATGACCTGCGTTACATGGGTGTGAGCACCGATTCCAGAAACGTTCTCCCGGGCAGCCTATTCGTTGCCATTGAGGGAGAGCATTTTGACGGTCACGACTTCGTCGACGCGGCGGCGGGACACGGTGCCCTGGCGGCGCTCATTTCCAAGGCGAGGCGGTTTTCCCTGCCGACCATAAAGGTGGACGACACCATTGTTGCCCTAGGGAAGCTCGCCGGCCACTGGCGCGGTCGATTCAAAGCGCCATTGATTGCAATCACCGGAAGCAATGGTAAGACCACGGTGAAGGAGATGCTGGCGTCCATTCTCAAGCGCTCCAACAAGGTGCTTGCCACCAAAGGCAATCTCAACAACGAGATCGGGGCTCCGCTGACGTTGGCCGAGCTTGATCAGACCCATGAGCAGATCATCGTTGAGTTGGGCGCCAACCATCCCGGCGAGATTGCGCGTTTGACCCAAATGTCGTCGCCTTCCGTGGGCCTGATCACAGTTTGTGCGCCTGCCCACCTGGAAGGATTCGGATCGGTGGAGGGCGTCGCCCGGGCCAAGGGCGAGCTTTTTTCTGAGATGCCCGCAGACGCCTGCGCGGTAATAAACGCAGATGATGCGTTTGCGCCGCTGTGGACCGAGCTGGCTGCCGAGCGCCGCAAGGTACGCTACGGGCTGGATACGGACGCCGACGTTTGCGGCCAATGGCAGCCGGCCGAGAGCGGCAGCAGCTTGCGCATTCGATCGCCTGTCGGCAGCTTCGAGGTGCGCATCGCTTTTGCCGGCAGGCACAACGGCGCCAATGCGCTCGGCGCCGCGGCAGCAGCGATCGCCGTGGGCGCGTCGACGGAGGACATTCGCCTCGGTCTTGAATCCGCGAGGCCCGTGTCCGGACGGCTCGAGATGAAGCGCGGTACCGGTGGCGCAGCGATCATTGACGACAGCTACAACGCCAACCCGCAGTCGCTGAAAGCGGGATTGGAAGTGCTCACAGTCCAGGCTGGGCAGCGTTGGTTGGTACTGGGAGACATGGCGGAGCTGGGTTCGGACGCCGTCCGTTACCACCAACAAGCGGGGCGAATGGCTCGCGAACTAGGAGTTGACCGACTGTATACGCTAGGCAAGCTGAGCCGGTTAGCCGCGGAGCGTTTCGGCGCAGATGCGCTTCACTTCGACTCCCAGGAGGCACTTATCGAAGCACTGCGGTCCGCACTCCCCGTGGATGCGACGGTTCTAGTCAAGGGTTCTCGATCCATGGCCATGGAGCGGGTGGTGTCGGCACTGACTGGAAAGGAGTGAGCATGCTGCTTGAGCTGACAGATTTCCTTACCCGCTTTCACAGCGGCTTCGGCGTGTTTCAGTACCTGACGCTGAGAGCCATTCTCGGCGTGCTCACGGCGCTCACCATCTCGTTCATCGTCGGGCCCCCACTGATACGGCGCTTGAGCGAGTATCGCATCGGCCAGACCGTGCGCGACGACGGGCCGGAATCACACGTTATCAAAACCGGCACGCCAACCATGGGCGGCGCGCTGATCCTCGTTGCTATCGCTATTACCACGATATTTTGGGCGGACCTTAGCAACCGCTTCGTCTGGGTGGTGCTGCTGGTAACCATGCTCTTTGGCGCCGTCGGCTGGGTGGATGATTACAGGAAGTTGGTCAAGGGGGACCCGCGCGGTCTTCGCCCCCGTTACAAGTATCTTTGGCAGTCGCTGATCGCAATCAGCTGTGCCTTGTTCGTTTATTTCTCCGCCACCGACCCCGCAGAAACGCGGCTCATCGTCCCCGTGTTCAAAGAGGTTTCCGTCGACCTCGGCTGGATGTACGTGGTGGTCGCTTATTTTGTGATCGTCGGCAGCAGTAACGCGGTAAACCTGACTGACGGTCTCGACGGCCTCGCAATTCTGCCGACGGTCATGGTTGCCGGCGCGCTCGGCATCTTCGCCTATGTCACCGGCCACCTCAGGTTCTCCGCTTATCTTGGTTTCCCTTTTATCCAAGGTGTTGGCGAAATCGTGGTCATATGTGGTGCGATCGTCGGCGCTGGGCTCGGCTTTCTGTGGTTCAACACCTATCCCGCCCAGGTTTTCATGGGCGACATCGGAGCGCTGGCCCTGGGCGCGGCACTCGGTGTGATCGCTATTCTCGTCAGGCAGGAACTGGTGCTCTTCATCATGGGCGGCGTATTTGTGGTGGAAACGGTCTCAGTCATGCTTCAGGTGGCCTCTTACAAGCTTACAGGTAAACGGCTCTTTCGCATGGCGCCTTTGCACCATCATTTCGAACTCAAGGGCTGGCCGGAGCCGAGGGTGATTGTGCGCTTCTGGGTGATCACCGTGATCCTGGTTCTGGTCGGGCTCGCCACGTTGAAGATTCGATGAGGACGCGATGCGCTCGAATCTTGCCGAAGGAAATCACCTCCGCGGATCAATCGATACGACGTTGCGGTTACGGAGAAAGAGCTTGGCCGCTGATAAGGGATACACGCTGATCGTGGGTTTGGGCGAAACAGGACTCTCCTGCGTTCGTTATCTTTCCTCGCGGGGTCGGTACCTGGTAGTGACGGACAGCCGTGCCGCACCGCCGGGATTGGACGCGATACGCGCCGAGTTTTCCGGAATCGAAACGGCCCTCGGCGGTTTCGACGCCCGGCTGTTCGAACAGGCGGCGGAAGTTGTTCTAAGCCCCGGGGTCTCTCCAGCCGAGCCCGCGGTACGCGCGGCGGCGAATCGCGGCGTGCCGGTGATTGGCGATATCGAGCTTTTTGCCCTGGAGGCAAAGGCGCCTGTGGCGGCCATTACCGGGTCCAACGGCAAGAGCACGGTGACGACGCTGGTGGCGGAGATGGCGGCGCTCGACGGGCGAAGTGTGAAAGTCGGGGGCAACCTCGGCCCGCCCTCGTTATCCCTGCTGCGGGGGGAGGAGCCGGATCTATTCGTCCTCGAGCTTTCGAGCTTTCAGCTGGAAGCCACGCGGTCGCTGCGCCCGGTTGCGGCAACCGTGCTCAACGTCAGCCCAGACCACAGGGATCGGCACCCGGATTTCAGCGACTACGTCGAAGCCAAGCGCCGAATTTTCCGGGGTGACGGCATCATGGTGATCAATCTCGACGATCCGGTGGTCGCGGCCATGTACGAACCCGGTCGGGGCTGCGTCGGATTTACCCTCGAATCGCCTCGGGCAAAAGATTTCGGCCTCTTGAATCAAGATGGCGAGGCTTGGCTTGCGCGGGGGCGCGAACCACTGGTTCCTCTCGCGGCGCTGCCCTTACCGGGACTGCACAACGCCGCCAACTGCTTGGCTGCTCTCGCCATGGGCGACGCTCTCGGCGTTTCCATGCCGGCGAGACTCAAGGCCCTCGCGACCTTCAAGGGTCTGCCACACCGTTGTCAGCTGGTAACGGAGCGCAACGACGTGCGCTGGTATGACGATTCCAAGGGCACCAACGTGGGCGCCACGGTGGCGGCGATTCGCGGCTTGGGCGCGGAGCGCGATCTGGTGCTCATTGCCGGTGGTCTGGGCAAAGGAGCGGATTTCACCTCGCTCAAGGGTCCGGTGGCGCGCCATGTGCGCCACGTGGTGCTCTTGGGCCACGATGCCGAACTCATCGAACGTGTCCTCGCCGGAACGGTGACCTGCACCCGGGTAGCGGATCTCAAGTCCGCCGTGCGGGCGGCGGGGGAGGCCGCGGAGCCGGGAAGCGCAGTGCTGTTCTCGCCGGCCTGCGCCAGTTTCGACATGTTCGAGAACTATGCCGCTCGCGGCCGCGCGTTCGCGGCCGCGGCGAAAGAGTTCACCGGCTCATGAAGGTGCTTACCTTGCCGCAAGCCCTGCCGCGAGCGCTGGCGACGGAGCCCACGTGGATCGACCGCTGGGACTATGGCTTGCTCGCGAGCGCCCTGTTCCTCGCCGGACTTGGGCTGGTGATGGTTGCATCAGCGTCGATTTCCATTGCCGCTAGGGAAGTTTCCGATCCGCTTTATTTCTTCTGGCGCCAGGCAGCTTATCTCGGTTTTTCGCTCGCCATAGGCGCGATCACCCTGGGAGTCCCCACCCGGATATGGCAGCGGCTCGGTCCTGTTCTGCTGGTGCTGGGGATCGTGCTTCTCGCGCTGGTGCTGCTGCCGGGCGTCGGACGGGAAGTGAACGGCAGCACCCGCTGGATGAAGTTCGGCACCCTGAACCTGCAGCCTTCGGAAGTGATGAAGGTGTTCTTGGTCATTTATCTCGCAGGCTATTTGGTCCGCCGCACCGAGGAAGTCCGCTCGCGGCTTGGCGGATTCTTGAAACCGGTGGTGCTGCTTTCAATCATCGCGGCATTGTTGCTGCTGGAACCCGACTATGGCGCAACCGTGGTCCTGTTCGCGACCGCGCTGGGGATGATGTTTCTCGCCGGCGTGCCGCTGATGATCTTTCTCGTCTGGGTGCTGGTGACGGTCTCCTTTTTCGCCTGCCTGATGCTGGCCGCGCCCTATCGTCTCGAGCGACTTATGATTTTCATGAATCCGTGGTCGGACCCGTATGGCAGCGGCTTCCAGCTCACCCAGGCCCTGATTGCTATCGGTCGCGGAGAGTGGTTTGGCGTCGGCCTCGGCGCGAGCGTGCAAAAGCTCTTTTATCTGCCGGAAGCGCACACGGATTTTCTATTTGCGGTGCTGGCGGAAGAGCTTGGACTCGTCGGCGTGGTGTCTGTCATCAGCCTCTTCGCCTTCATCGTCATCCGCGCAATGCAAATCGGCGCCCGTGCGGAAAAACTCGGCGCCCCCTTTTGCGCGTATCTTGCCTATGGCATCGGTCTGCTCGTCGCTCTGCAGTCGGTAATCAACATTGGCGTCAACATGGGCATGTTGCCTACCAAGGGGTTGACCCTTCCGCTGATGAGCTACGGGGGTTCGAGCCTGGTGGTGAGTTGCTTATGCATCGCGATTCTGCTGCGCATCGATCACGAGTTGAGGGCCGGTCCATGAGCCGCGCTGGAAACAGGGTCACTATTCTGATCGCGGCGGGCGGAACCGGAGGACACGTATACCCGGCGCTGGAAATCGCGAAACGTCTACGCGCGCGCGGTATCCACGTGGAGTGGTTGGGCACACACAAAGGGCTTGAGGCGAAGCTGGTGCCCGGCGAAGGCTTCAAACTGCACCCGCTCTCGATGGGCGGACTTCGCGGCAAAGGCGCGCTTCGCTGGCTGCTGGCGCCGCTGATGCTGATCGCGGCGTTGGGGCGATCGCTGAAAGTGCTGCGCAGCGTGCGCGCAAGACTGGTGCTGGGCATGGGTGGATATGCTGCCGGCCCCGGTGGCGTCGCAGCGTGGCTGATGCGCGTTCCGCTTTTCATACACGAGCAAAACGCGGTGCCCGGTTTTACCAACCGAATTCTGTCGCGTCTCGCCACCAAGGTGATAGAGGCGTTTCCCGGTAGCTTCGATCCCAGCCTCGGCGCGCTGCACGCGGGAAACCCGGTGCGCGCAGATATCTGCGCGCTTGAGGAACCGGAAACGCGGCTCGCCGACAGAGCCGGCCCGATCCGTGTGCTGGTGCTTGGCGGCAGCCAGGGGGCGCGAGCGATCAACCGGGTGTTGCCCGATGCGCTGGCGGCGCTTCCGTCTCGAGGGCGTGTTGAGGTTCGGCATCAGGCCGGGCCGCTGCATCTCGAGGATACGCGCGCGGCTTACGCCGCGGCCGGGGTCGACGTCGAGCCGGTGGCATTTATTGACGACATGGCCGCAGCTTACGCCTGGGCTGACCTGGTGATTTGTCGCGCCGGCGCCATGACCGTGTGCGAAGTGGCGGCCGCAGGCATTGCCGCCCTGCTGGTGCCGTTTCCCTTCGCGGTCGACGATCACCAAACCTGTAACGCTCGATTTCTGAGTGATGCCGGCGCTGCCGTGCTGGTGCGCGAGTCGGATCTGACGCCGGCGCTGCTTTGCGAATTGCTGCTGGAATTTACCTCTGCGCGTGAACGCCTGCTGACCATGGCGATCAGTGCGCGCCGCTTGTCGGTCCCGGACGCGGCAGAACGGGTCACCGCCTGGTGTATGGAAGCGGTCCATGCGTAGGGGAATGAAAGCCGCACTGCGCAACCCGGCAGAGCGCAACGGTGCCTCCACCGGCGCGTTTCGATCCGTGTACCGATCCTGGCGCAAGCGGATCCAGCGGGTGCATTTCGTGGGAATAGGCGGCGCCGGTATGGGCGGCATCGCGGAGCTGCTGCATAACCTCGGCTACTCCATCTCCGGTTCCGACATCAAGGAAAGCGCCATGACCCAGCGCCTCCGCAACCTCGGGGTTCGGGTGCAGATCGGTCATGACGCGGCCCACGTGGAGGCCGCCGAGCTGGTGGTGGTATCCACCGCTATCGTGGGAGACAACGTGGAATTGGTGGAAGCCCGTAAGCGACTGATCCCGACGGTTCCGCGGGCGCAGATGCTGGCTGAATTGATGCGTTTGAAACACGGCATTGCGGTGGCCGGGACCCACGGCAAGACCACGACCACAAGCCTGGTGGCCAATCTGCTCGCGGAGGGGGGGCTGGACCCGACCTTCGTTATCGGCGGGCGTCTCAACAGCATCGGCGCCCACGCGCGCCTCGGTGATGGCGACTATCTGGTGGCCGAAGCCGACGAAAGCGACGCCTCGTTCTTGCTTTTGCAGCCACTCATCGCGGTGGTCACCAACATCGACGCCGATCACATGGATACCTATGAAGGTGATTACCAGCGTTTACGCCACGCTTTTCTCGAATTTCTCCACCGCCTTCCGTTTTTCGGACACGCGGTGCTTTGCATCGACAACGTGACGGTGTGCGAGCTCATTCCTTCGGTGGCAAAACCGGTGGTGACCTACGGCATCGAATCCGAGGCCGACTGGAGAGCTGAGGACATTCGCCAAAAGGGTGTGAGGACACTTTTTCGCGCTCGGCACCAAGAGTCCGGGGGCAGCCTCGACGTGATCCTCAATCTTCCTGGCCGCCATAACGTGCTCAACGCGCTCGCCGCAATCGCCGTGGCTCGAGAGCTCGGCGTGTCAGAAGCGGCGGTGTGCGCCGGTCTCTCCGGATTTCAAGGAATCGCGCGGCGCTTTCAGAGTTTCGGCGATCTGGAAACACCGGCGGGCGCGGTCACCCTGGTGGACGATTACGCTCACCATCCGACGGAAATCGCCGCCACCTTGCAGGCAGCCCGAGCGTCGTGGCCAGAGCGCAGGCTGGTGGCGGTGTTTCAGCCGCACCGTTTCACCCGCACCCGCGACTTGTTCGAGGACTTCGCCAACGTATTGGCAAAGCTGGATGTTCTGGTGCTGCTGGAGGTCTATCCAGCGGGGGAGGCGCCCATTAAAGGCGCCGACGGGCGCAGCCTGGCCCGCGCCATCCGTGCCCGAGGACAGGTGGACCCTGTTTTCGTGGATGGGCCCGCGGCGCTGCCCTCGGTGCTTCCGGCGGTGCTCGAAGCCGGGGACGTGATGCTGGTGCTTGGGGCCGGCGACGTGGGCGCGGTACCGGCGCAGCTCAGCGCGCTGTGGCCACCCCGTGCGCAGGCAGCAGGGCAGGGCGCAAAGGCGTGAACGCCGCGGCGAAAGACAAACAACCACTGCTGCGCGGTGTGATGCGCACCAACGAGCGGCTTGCCCGGCACACGGTGTGGGGTATCGGCGGACCGGCAGACCGGTTCTATGAGCCCGCAGACGTTGAAGACCTTGCGCTGTTTCTATCTACGCTGCAGGAGCATGAGCCGCTTTTCTGGCTTGGCCTGGGCAGCAACCTGCTGGTTCGCGACGGGGGCATCGACGGCACCGTGATCTATATCGGGAGCGGACTCGGAGGCGTCGAGCCCGTGGGCGATAACAAAATTCGCGCCGAGGCGGGCGCCGCCTGTCCCAAGGTGGCCAAACGCTGCGCCCAGCTAGGGCTCGCCGGGGCGGAATTCTTTGCCGGCATTCCCGGCACCTTGGGCGGCGCCCTGGCCATGAACGCTGGTGCTTTCGGCGGTGAGACTTGGAAGGTGGTGAATCGCGTCGAGAGCGTTGATCGCAAGGGGCGAATTCATCACCGCTCGTCGTCCGAGTACAGCGTTGGCTACCGCAAGGTCGAAGGCCCGAAGAACGAGTGGTTTGTCGCCGCCGAGCTCAAGCTGAACCGCGACGCGCCGGAAGCGGTCAACGAACGGGTTAAGGCATTGCTCAAGCGGCGCAGCGATTCACAACCCATGGGTTATCGCAGCTGCGGTTCCGTATTCCGTAATCCGGCGGGCGACTACGCCGCACGACTGATTGAAGTGAGCGGGCTCAAGGGAACACGGGTCGGAGATGCTGTGGTATCGGAAAAACACGCCAACTTCATTCTCAATCTGGGCCATGCCACGGCCGCCGATGTGGAAAGTCTTATCCAGCTCGTTGCCGAGCGCGTGCGCAAAGACCTCGGGGTGGAGCTTCAGCGCGAAGTGCATATCGTCGGAAAGCCGACGCAGGACAAAGCAGAGGACGAGCGGGGTGGCGCGCCGACATGAGCGCAGAACATCAGCGCGCCTCGAAGCCGTCGGATTTTGGCAAGGTCGCCGTTGTTTACGGCGGAGATTCGGCCGAACGCGAAATTTCTCTGCTGAGCGGTCGCGCCGTGCTCGAAGGACTCAAGAACAAAGGCGTGGATGCTTACGGCGTGGACAAGAATTGTGACGTTATCGACGTGCTCGCGAGGGGAAAGTTCGAACGGGCTTTTCTTATCCTGCATGGCCGTGGCGGTGAAGACGGAACCATTCAGGGCGCTCTAGAAACCATCGGTTTGCCCTACACCGGCAGCGGCGTGCTCGGCTCGGCGCTGGCGATGGACAAAAACATGGCGAAGCTGGTTTGGCGCGCGCTGGAAATTCCGACGCCGGACTACCGGGTGGTCCGTGCCGAAGAGGATCTGTTCGCCGCGGCGGAGGAGCTAGAGCTTCCGCTGTTCATCAAGCCGGTGCACGAAGGGTCGAGCATCGGCGCGACTCCGGTAACCGACGAAGAAGGGTTGCAATCTGCCTGGTTCGAGGCCGCGCGACACGACCGTGAGGTGATGGTGGAGAAGCTCGTCGAGGGGCCGGAATACACGGCAACCATATTGGGAAATGAGGCCCTGCCTCTAATCAAACTCGAGCCGGCGCGGGAATTTTACGACTACGAGGCCAAGTACGCGGACGATGCCGGCACGAGATATATCTGCCCCTGTGGCCTGCCTGAGGAACGCGAGCAGCGGGTGCGCGAGCTGTCGCTGCGCGCTTTCGAGGCGCTGGGTGCGGGGGGCTGGGGCCGGGTGGATCTGCTCTGCGACGCGTCCGGTGATCCCTGGTTCATCGACGTCAACACCGCACCGGGCATGACCAGTCACAGCCTCGTGCCCATGGCCGCGATGCAAGCCGGCATCGGCTTCGACCAGCTGGTGTGGCGAATTCTGGAGCAAACGCTTTAACGGAACCCAGCCATGCACAGCCGGTCATCAAACGAAGCACAATCCGCGGCCGCAGCGCCCAGAGCTCGCAGGGTGGCTGCGGTCGCTTTCCTTGCCGCCCTGGCGGTGGCCGTGGCTTCCCTTCTGCTTCATCTCAACGCGCGCTCGATTACCTCAGTTCGCATTGCCGGAGAGTTCGTCAACGTGTCGCGGGCAGAAATGCAGCAGCTGATGGATAAATTTCTTCCCAGTGGTTTTTTTGAGCTCGACGTAGCCGCGGTGCGGCGCGAGGCGCAGGGAATCCCGTGGGTGAGGCGAATTTCCGTGCGCCGGATCTGGCCGGACAGCCTCCACGTCGCCGTGGTGGAACGGGTGGCGGTGGCCCGCTGGAACGGCGAAGCGTTGCTCGAAGCCGACGGCACCCGATTCGTAGCGGATGAAGCAACAACGCGCGGAGGTTACGTAAACCTATTTGGACCGGACGGCAGCGAAAAGATCGCGCTGAAATGGTACGAGCGGATGACGCCCTTGGCCAAAGCCTTGGGTACGACGATTACAACGGTGGCACTCGACCAGCGCGGCGCTTGGCGCTTGGACCTTGCAAGCGGATTGATTTTGAAACTCGGACAGGGAGATCGCCTGGATCGAGTTGCGCCGTATATCGCGGCGCTTCCGCAGATTCTCGGCGATCGATTCAGCGCTGCCGCCAGAATCGATTTGCGCTACAGCAACGGATTCGCCGTCAAGTGGCGGCAGGACGCTACGCCGGAGGAAGGACAGGCATCGTGAAAAAAACTGACAAAAACCTGATCGTCGGGCTGGATATCGGAACCTCTAAGGTCTCGGCCATCGTCGGCGAGGTTGTGCCGGAAGGCGGCATCGAGATTATCGGCATCGGCTTCAATCCTTCGCGGGGCCTGAAAAAAGGCGTGGTGGTCAACATCGAATCGACGGTGCAGTCCATCCAGCGCGCAGTCGAGGAAGCGGAACTGATGGCGGGTTGCCAGATCCACTCCGTATTCACCGGTATTGCGGGCAACCACATACGTAGCCTGAACTCGCACGGCATTGTCGCCATTCGGGACAAGGAGGTGACGTCCAGCGACGTCGAACGTGTCATCGACGCGGCCCGCGCCGTAGCCATCCCCGCGGATCAAAAGATTCTTCACATCCTTCCGCAGGAGTTCATCATCGACAACCAGGAAGGGATTCGCGAACCCATCGGCATGTCGGGGGTGAGGCTGGAAGCACGCGTGCATATGGTCACCGGCGCCGTCAGCGCGGCCCAAAACATCGTCAAATGCGTGCGACGTTGCGGCCTGGAGGTAGACGACATCATTCTCGAACAGCTTGCCTCCAGCGAGTCAGTTCTGATCGAAGATGAGAAGGAGCTGGGGGTATGCCTGGTGGACATCGGCGGCGGCACTACCGACATTGCCGTGTTTACTGAGGGCGCTATACGCCACACATCGGTTATTCCCATCGCCGGAAATCAAGTTACCAACGATATCGCGGTGGCTCTGCGCACGCCGACGCAAAACGCCGAGGAAATCAAGATCAAATACGCCTGCGCGCTGGCGCAGCTCGCGACCGCGGACGAAAGCATCGAGGTTCCGAGCGTGGGAGACAGGCCACCCAGGCGGCTCGCGCGACAAACCCTGGCAGAAGTGGTGGAGCCGCGATACGAGGAGCTGCTCACGCTGGTGCAGGCGGAGCTGCGCAGAAGCGGGTTCGAGGACCTCATCGCCGCCGGCGTCGTGCTCACCGGCGGCAGCTCGAAGATGGAGGGCTTGATCGATCTCGCTGAAGAGATCCTTCACATGCCGGTTCGTCTCGGTGTGCCGCAAACGGTTACGGGGCTGGTGGATGTAGTAAGGAATCCAATTTATTCAACCGGAGTGGGGTTGCTGATGTTCGGACATCGTAACGGTGTGGACCGTCATAGCGAGGCACTATCGGGCACAGGATTCAAAGCAGTTTGGGAACGCATGAAAGGTTGGTTCCAGGGGAATTTTTGACGCTTAACGAGATCAAGTGCAGGAGGAGAAACAATGTTTGAGTTGGTTGATGCATACAGTCAGAACAGCGCAGTTATACGGGTAATCGGTATAGGTGGCGGCGGTGGTAATGCCGTTGAGCACATGCTTGCGACAAACGTTGAGGGCGTCGAGTTCGTTTGCGCCAACACGGACGCGCAGGCGTTGAAGAACTCTTCAGTGCGCACCGTGCTGCAGCTCGGCAGCAACGTAACTAAAGGTCTCGGCGCGGGCGCCAATCCGGAGATAGGACGCCAATCGGCGCTGGAAGACCGCGACCGCATCGTCGATCTTCTCGACGGAGCGGATATGATCTTTATCACCGCCGGCATGGGAGGTGGCACCGGCACCGGTGCCTCTCCAATCGTGGCGCAGCTGGCAAAAGAGATGGGCATACTCACCGTTGCGGTGGTCACGAAACCGTTCCCGTTCGAGCTCAAGCGGCGGATGAAGATCGCCGAAGACGGAATCGCCGAGCTGAGCGAGCACGTGGATTCATTGATAACCGTGCCCAACGAGAAGCTGCTGAGCGTGCTCGGAAGAAGCATTTCCCTGAAAGACGCCTTCAAGGCCGCAAACGACGTGCTGCTCGGTGCGGTGCAGGGCATCGCCGAGTTGATAACCCGGCCGGGAATGATCAATGTGGACTTCGCGGATGTGCGCACGGTCATGTCCGAGAAGGGCAGGGCGATGATGGGTTCCGGCAAAGCCACGGGTGATGATCGCGCGGGCCGCGCGGCGGATACGGCCATTGCCTGCCCGCTGCTCGAGGACGTCAATCTCAAAGGGGCCAGGGGCATACTGGTCAACGTTTCCGCCGGACCTGACCTGGGCATGGACGAGTTTGCGGCGGTGGGTGAGGCCGTCGGCGAGTTTGCCTCGGACAACGCCCTGGTGGTGATTGGGACGGCGCTGGACGAGAACTTGAAAGACGAGCTCCGGGTCACTGTGGTGGCCACCGGCTTGGGGGAGAAGGCGGCTCGGGCCGAGCGCGAGGTCAAGCTGGTGGTTCCGAACCCCTCTGGCGAAGTGGACTACAAGCGCTTTGACACCCCCACGGTGATGCGCAAGCAGCCGCCGAAGGCCCAGACCGCGGTAGCCGCCCTTGAAGATGACGACGACTATCTCGATATACCGGCGTTCCTTCGCCGTCAGGCGGACTGAAGCAAAATTGCGAAGGGGTTCACGTTGGGAGAGGTTGCCGCGTGCAACCGGAGTTGGTGTGGTCTACGATTTATGAAGCACGCGGGTTCGCGTTATAGGGCACGCTAGATTGATGCTCTAGGTGTCTGTGTTTTAGGAAGTTTTCGGGTAGAGAATCTCGTTCGCACGTTCCCGGGAACTGTGATAGCATGCGCCGACGCGGCCGTCTTTGATACGGAATCCGCGCGGTCCGCTGGGCCGTTTTCATTGCTTCGCCCGGGGGGGGCAAATCCAGGAATGATAAAGCAGCGCACGCTGAAAAATGTCATTCGCGCCACTGGTGTCGGATTACATACAGGACAAAAGGTTTATCTGACGCTACGCCCCGCCCCGGCGAACAGCGGCATCATATTCAGACGCATCGATCTTCCGGAACCGGTTGAGATCCGCGCCTGTCCCGAAAACGTCGGCGACACGACCTTATCAACGACGCTCGTCAATGGAGACGTGCGCGTGTCCACAGTTGAGCACCTGCTTTCGGCAATGGCCGGCCTCGGCATTGACAACGCGTACGTGGACTTGAGCGCGTCCGAAGTTCCGATCATGGACGGAAGCGCCGGACCTTTCGTGTTCTTAATTCAGTCAGCCGGCGTTGAGGAACAGAACGCCCCAAAACAATTCATTCGCATTAAGCGATCCGTCAAAGTTAATGACGGAGAAAAGTGGGCGAAGTTCAAGCCCTTCGATGGTTTCAAAGTTTCCTTTACCATTGAATTCGATCATCCGGTGTTTCGCGAGTCCCGCGGAAGCGCCGCGGTGGATTTTTCCACCACCTCTTTCGTAAAGGAAGTGAGTCGCGCGCGCACCTTCGGATTCATGCGTGACCTAGAGCGGCTGAGAGAGAACAATCTTGCGCTGGGCGGTAACCTGGATAATGCAATTGTTGTTGACGATTACCGAATCCTCAACGAAGACGGACTGCGTTACGAAGACGAATTCGTTAAGCACAAAGTGCTAGATGCAATTGGAGATCTTTACCTGCTCGGCCACAGCCTCATCGGTGCATTTAGCGGATACAAGTCGGGACACGGTTTGAATAACAGGCTTTTGCGCGCGTTACTGGCGAACGAGTCGGCGTGGGAGATGGTTACCTTCGACGATCCCGTCGAAGTTCCAATCATCTTTATGCAGCCGGCCTCCGCGAACTGAGAGAAAAATGAGAACACCGGCCTCGGAGCCGGGCTAGGGCGCAGCAGCATGCTGCACGGGGGTAGCGCATGGTGGGAACTGTGACACCTGCGCGGGATAAAACTTCGAGGCTGAGCAAAAGTAAGGGCGTCGGGATGGCCTGACGACCATAACCTGTGCCCGTGACCTTTTACGGGCCTCGCTTAGCGAGCCGGAGCAGAACGCGTCGGAGCCGCGGGTTGTCGATGTCAGCGGCGACGGTTTCGAGGAGCCGGCGGGTCTGTTCGGAGATTTCCGTCCGGTGGACCGGAAGGGATTTCTCTCGCGATGGCTCCGGCCGGGTAATGATTTGGATACATCGGATCGGTGCTCGCGTCGACTCGCGATTGATGGATTCGAGAAGGCTCGGAACGAGCAATCTCGTCCGGGCGTTCCAGACAGGGGAGTCGCATTGAATTACTAGACGGTCGCTTTGAACGTAGGCGACCTTGACGTGACTACGGAGAGGCTGACTGAGGACGGAATCGAGCAGACAATTTAAGACTTTTATTTCCTTAGACGCCGTAATTAGCCCGGCAAGGGTCGGATTGACGTCGGAAATAAGGTCCTGGACGGGAACTGCGTGGCTATCCTTCATCTCAGATACGGCTATCCTTAATAGGGTGCGAATGATTAATAAAACTAGATGGAACTGATACTCGTAAAACGCACGCGTCACGGCCACCGCCGGCTCCACTTGGGCGTCTTAGCCACGTGGTCGGCGGTCGCGGGCCTGGTCGCGGCGATTCTCGCAGCCTACCACGTGGGGGTGGCCAGTGTGCCGCCGCCTGCCGATCCCCGGCCCGATCTCTACGCCGCGGCGTGGGAGAAAATGGTCGCCGAGCAACGCGCCGAAGTGAAAACCGCGATCAAGCACTCAGAAGAGAATCTCGACGCCCTCGCTCTGAGGCTGGGTCAGCTCCAGTCCCAGCTCATCCGGCTGGATGCCTTGGGCGAGCGTTTGGTGGACGTGGCAAAGCTGGACGCCGAAGAGTTCGGTTTCGGCCGGCCCCCGGCAGTGGGCGGCGCAGGTAATTTGGCGGAGGGCAGCAGCTACAGCGTGCCGGACTTCGTGGCCGACTTGGAAACCCTGTCCCAGGAGCTCCGGGACCGCAGCGATAAGCTTCAGGCCGTGGAAGGCACCTTCGTACATCGCCGGCTCCAGGCCGAGGTGAAGCCCGCGGGCCGGCCGGTGAAACGGGGGTGGATTTCATCCTACTTCGGCCACCGCGCGGATCCCTTCAGCGGCCAGCGCACCCTTCACCAGGGAGTCGACTTCGCAGGTCGGCGTGATTCCGAAGTCATCGCGGTGGCGGCCGGAGTGGTGATTTACTCCGGCAAGCGCTACGGACTGGGTAACGTGGTGGAGCTAAGCCATGGCAACGGCTACACCACCCTGTATGCGCACAACAACAAGCTTCTGGTGAAGCTCGGGGACAAGGTGAAAAAGGGTCAGACCATCGCTTTGATGGGCTCGACCGGACGGTCCACCGGCTACCACGTCCATCTGGAAATTCTCAAAGACGGCAGACCCGTCAACCCGATGAAATTCGTTAAGGGCGAAACCCCTTAGTCTCTTGATCCTGATGCGTCGGTGCAGCCGACGGTGCCCGCACCCACTCCCGCCTAAGTATCAGCTTGTAATCGGTTGAGAATGGCCCAATCTAAAACCGTGCGCGCGCTTTTCCCGATGGACGCCACCGGGTGTGGAGAACGATCCAGCCTGCTTTCTTGACAAAACCGAGCGAGTTGAGATTATCAGCCGCGGGCCGTCGGGCGTTTTGGGTATTTCTGAATGGTTGCACAGGTATTAAGGAAGATAATCGGCACTCGAAATGACCGCCAGATCCGGCGTATGGGGCGATTCGTCGAGCGTATCAATGCCCTCGAGGCCGATACCAAGGCCCTAGCTGACGAAGCGTTCAAGAAGAAGACCGAGGAGCTGCGGGGACGTCATGCCAATGGTGAGTCCCTGGAAGCGCTGATCCCGGAGGCTTTCGCCCTGGTGCGCGAGGCGGGACGGCGAACGCTGGAGATGCGCCATTTCGACGTCCAGCTCATCGGCGGCATCGCCCTGCACGAAGGCCATATCGCCGAGATGCGCACCGGCGAGGGCAAAACACTCGTGGCCACGCTTGCCGCTTATCTCAACGCTTTGACCGGGCGCGGCGTTCATATCGTCACCGTCAACGATTACCTCGCCCGCCGCGATGCCGAGTGGATGGGCCACATCTATTCGTTTCTCGGCATGACCACCGGCGTGGTGGTGCCGAACATGTCGCCCCAGGACAAACAGGCCGCCTATCGCGCCGATGTGGTTTACGGAACCAACAACGAGTTCGGTTTCGATTATCTGCGCGACAACATGGCCTTCAGCGCCGAGGATCGGATGCAGGGCGACCTGCACTTCGGGATCGTCGACGAGGTGGATTCGATCCTTATCGACGAGGCGCGAACGCCGCTGATTATCTCTGGACCGACGGATGAGAACTCCGAACTGTACGTCCGCATCAACCGCCTGATCCCCAGGCTCAAGCGGCAGAAAGTAGAGGACGGACCCGGCGATTATTCGGTCGACGAGAAAGCGCGGCAGGTTTATCTCACCGAAGAGGGCCATCAGCGCGTGGAGAAGTTGCTGGAGGACGCCGGCATGCTTAAAGCTGGAGAGAGCCTCTACGACGCGGGCAACATCGTGCTGATGCATCACCTCAATGCGGGGCTTCGCGCCCACGCGCTGTTCACCAAGGACGTCGACTACATCGTCCGAGACGGCGAGGTAATCATCGTCGACGAATTCACCGGGCGAACCATGCCGGGGCGGCGCTGGTCGGAAGGGCTGCACCAGGCCATGGAGGCCAAGGAAGGGGTGCCGATCCAGAACGAGAACCAGACGCTCGCGTCGATCACCTTTCAGAATTACTTCCGGCTATACGACAAGCTCGCCGGCATGACCGGCACGGCAGACACCGAGGCCGCGGAGTTCCAGCAGATCTATGGGCTCGAGGTCGTGATCATACCGACCCACATGCCCATGATCCGTGAGGATCGCCCTGATCTCGTTTATCTAACCCGGGACGAGAAATTCGAGGCCATCATTGAGGACATTCGCGACTGCCGCAAGCGAGGTCAGCCGGTGCTGGTGGGCACTACCTCCATCGAAACCTCGGAGTACCTCTCCGGATTGCTCAATAAGCTGGACATACCGCACCAGGTCCTCAATGCCAAGCAGCATGCGCGAGAAGCCGAGATCGTCATGCACGCCGGCCGTCCGGGTACAGTGACCATCGCCACGAATATGGCCGGCCGGGGAACGGACATCGTTCTTGGCGGCAACCTGGTTGCGGAGCTGGATGCGCTGGAGGACCGCGAAGAAGAAAAGGCTCAGGTGCGCGCGGACTGGGAAAAGCGCCACCAAGCTGTACTCGCCGCCAGCGGTTTGCACATAATCGGCACCGAGAGGCACGAATCGAGGCGAATCGATAATCAGCTCCGTGGGCGCTCCGGGCGCCAGGGCGATATAGGCTCGAGCCGTTTCTATTTATCCCTGGAAGACGACCTGATGCGGATTTTCGCCTCCGAGCGTGTGTCCGCCATCATGCAGAAGCTGGGGATGCAGCGCGGCGAGGCCATCGAGCATCGCTGGGTCACAAAAGCGATCGAGAACGCGCAGCGAAAAGTTGAAAGTCGAAACTTCGACATTCGTAAGAACCTGCTGGAATACGACGACGTTGCCAACGATCAGCGCAAGGAGGTGTATTCACTTCGTAACGAGCTGATGGCTACAGAAGATGTATCGGACCGCGTCGAAGCCATCCGCGAGGATGTGGTGAACGAAGTCATTGATACTTACATCCCGCCTCAGAGTCTCGACGAGCAGTGGGATATCCCCGGCCTCGAGGAGGCGGTAGAAAGAGAGTTCGGTCTTCGTCTCTCGATTGCAAAATGGCTCGAGGAGGAGGACGACCTGCACGAAGAGCCGCTGCGCGAACGCATTCTTCAAGAGCTAACCGCCGCGTACAAGCTAAAGGAACAGCAGGCCAGTTCAGAGACGATGCGACATTTCGAAAAGGCGATGATGCTGAACATTCTCGACAGCGCGTGGAAAGAGCACCTCGCCGCCATGGACCATCTGCGGCAGGGTATTCACCTGCGGGGATACGCGCAGAAAAATCCGAAACAGGAATACAAGCGCGAGGCCTTCGAGATGTTCCAGTCAATGACCGAGCGGGTCAAATACGATCTGGTCGGGCTGTTGTCGAAGATCCAGGTGCGTGGTGGCCGCGACGTGGAAGCGGTAGAAGAACAACGTCGCCGCACGGCGCCGATCAAGTTTGTCCACGAGGACGCTCCATCTGCAAAAGACGAGCCCCCGGAGCCCGAAGTGGTCGAACGCCCCCCCGGGCCTGTCGCTGCTCCTCGGCCGCTTGAAGCTTCCCCCTCCTCAGCGGAAGTAGCGCAGAGGACTCCCTTCGTGCGCCAGGGAAGAAAAGTGGGGCGCAACGAGCCCTGCCCGTGTGGATCGGGAAAGAAGTACAAACAATGTCACGGCAAGCTGGCGTCATGATTCTCTTCAGACCAGACCCCGGTTCGCGCCAGCAGCCGGCGTTTTTAGAAGCCCACGCGATCTGAAACTCGATGGCGGTCGGACTCAAGGCCCCGGAGAGCCTCGAGCCCATTGCCGGCATTCGTCTTGGCTGTGCGGCGCTGGGAAATCGCGCCCGACCGAGAAACGACCTAACCCTGATCGAGCTTTCAGAGGGCGCTGAGGTGGCGGCGACCTTCACTCGTAACGCCTTGCGAGCGGCTCCGGTTACGGTGGCGGAAGCACATTTGCGCACCGGCCGCACTTCCTATCTGCTGATTAACGCCGGTAACGCCAACGCTGGCACCGGTGCACGAGGTCTCGACGACGCCAAGGCCTGCTGTGCGGCAGTGGCCGAGTTCAGCAGATGCAAGCCCACCGAGGTGCTGCCGTTTTCCACCGGCGTGGTAGGAGAGCGACTGGACACACCGCGGTTTCCTCCGGCTATTCAGCGGGCGCTCGCTGATTTGCAGGCTGACGGCTGGCTCGATGCAGCGCGCGCCATCGTTACTACCGACACGGTTGAAAAAGGACGATCGGCCAAGTTCTCGTGCGGCGGTCATCGCTGCACGGTCACCGGAATTGCGAAGGGATCCGGCATGATCCGGCCAAACATGGCGACCATGCTGGCTTTCGTCGCCACAGACGCGAAAGTTGCCGGCCCGCTGTTGAACGAATGTCTGCACAGCGCCGTCGATCGATCTTTCAATCGTATTACCGTGGACGGCGATACATCTACTAACGACGCATGTGTACTCATCGCCACCGGCAGGAGCGACGCACCGCCGATAAAGTCATTGGAAGATGCCGAAGGCGCCGCTTTTGCGGATGCGGTAAACGAGGTTTGCACTTATCTTGCGCAGGCGATCGTGCGCGACGGCGAGGGTGCCACCAAGTTCATCACTCTCAGCGTAACGGAAGGTAAAAGTGAAGCGGAATGCGCGCGTGTCGCCTACACCGTGGCGCATTCACCCTTAGTCAAAACAGCGATGTTCGCCAGCGACCCCAACTGGGGGCGTATCCTCGCCGCCGTCGGCCGTGCCGATATCGATGCTTTGAACCTAAACGCTGTGAGCATCGAGATCGGCAGCGTCAAAGTAGCCGAAGGTGGCACCCTTGCGCAGGAGTACCGTGAGGACGACGGCAAGCATGCCATGTCGACACCGGAGATCGAGGTGCGCATCCGCCTCGGCCGCGGCAGCGCGTGTGCAACGGTTTGGACCTGTGATTTGTCCTATGATTACGTTCGTATTAACGCAGAGTATCGGTCGTAAGGGGGGGAACCACGTATGTCGAATGTCGTATGTCGGGAACTAACCCCCGCCGTCTGATTTTGGACCGTGATATACGATAAACGACATACGAAAGGCTACAATTGATTTCAGCGCCAAGTCGTGATGCAAACCTCTCCCAAACACATTGCCGATCCCGTCCACGTTGCCGCCGCGGTGCTGACGGATGCCAACGGCCGGGTTCTGGTGTCGCGGCGTGCCAACGACGCGCACCAGGGAGGCCTATGGGAATTTCCCGGAGGTAAAGTCGATTCAGGGGAAGATGTGCAGTCCGCGCTGCGCCGGGAAATCGATGAAGAACTTGGCGTTCTGGTGCAAAGTGCCCGACCGCTGATACGTGTGCCCTACGAGTACCCCGATCGAAACGTGTTGCTGGACGTGTGGAAGGTGACCTCCTGGCGGGGAGACCCGCGGGGCCTCGAGAACCAGGAAATCGACTGGGTGTCGCCGGAGGTGCTGCCCGGGCGCGATTTTCCCGCCGCCGACGTGCCCATTGTCGCGGCGGTGCGTTTGCCGGAGTGTTACGCAATCACCCCAGCCCCTTCGGGGGCGTTGGAGCCGTTCCTGGAAAAACTGGACAAATTAACCCAAGGGAATGTCCACCTGGTGCAGCTTAGGGCGCATGAGCTTGATGAACACACTCTTGCCGCGCTCGCCCGCGCGGCGGCACGGATCTGCCAGAAAAACGACGCGCAGCTGATCCTGAATGGCGACCCACGGCTGGCCGTGGCGGTTGGTGCCGATGGTGTGCACCTCACCAGCGCGAGGCTTAAGTCGCTGTCATCGCGACCGCTGAACCATTCTTTCTGGGTAGGCGCGTCATGCCACGACGCCCTTGAACTCGGTCACGCGGCGCGTATCGGCGCTGACTTTGCGCTGCTCTCGCCGGTGAATAGGACGCCCGGACACGGGAAAGCGCCGCTACTTGGATGGGAGGGTCTTCGCGCACTGGCCGAAATGGCGCGTTTCCCCGTCTACGCCTTAGGGGGGCTCGGGCCGCAGGATCTGGAAACCGCTTGGGCTCACGGCGCCCAGGGTGTTGCCGCGGTTCGCGGGTACTGGCCGCCAGACTGATCCGCGGCGCGCTCTGGAGTCCGAAGCCGCCGTCTGAGAGCTGTTAACGCTCCAGATACTTGAGCTTCTCTTTAACGTCCTGCCAGTCGTCGGCGTCGGGGGGGGCATCTTTTTTCTCCGACAACACCGGCCATTCGCGCGAGAGCTCCGCGTTTAGGGCCAGAAACTCCTGCTGGTCTTCCGGCAGGTCGTCTTCGGAGACGATGGCCTCCACCGGGCATTCGGGCTCGCACAAAGTGCAGTCGATGCACTCGTCGGGATCGATAACTAGAAAGTTCGGACCCTCGTGAAAGCAGTCAACGGGACAGACTTCAACACAGTCGGTATATTTGCACTTTATGCAGCTCTCGGTAACGACAAAGGTCATTGGTGAACTTCCCAGCTCCGAAAAGAACCCTGTATGTTAAACGGGTTGGCTCTGCCTTTCGAGTCCGCGGGAACTGAAGCGCTCAAGTTTCAGTCGCTCTCCAACGCTTCAATGATCCCTTGCGGCACCCTGGTCCCAGGATAGACCCGCCGGAACTCAGCCAGGGATTCCCGCGCGGCCTCGAGTTGGTCCCGGTCAATCAAGATCTTGATCCGCTCGAGCCAGGCATCGGAATCGGAAACAGCTGCTGGTTTGGCGCGGCTCTCCAG
Source organism: uncultured Gammaproteobacteria bacterium (assembly GCA_947258715.1). Taxonomy (GTDB): domain Bacteria; phylum Pseudomonadota; class Gammaproteobacteria; order HK1; family HK1; genus CAMYJH01. Next base: position 72,918 of record CAMYJH010000001.1, on the reverse strand, counting down.
TCCTTCCTCTCCTGCCGCCTCGATCCTGCTTTGCGCGCGGGAGCGTTTACGAAGTGAGTCTGAGACTGCATCTGCATCGGGCCGGGAAGCGGCCGCCGGCACCGATGGCTGAGCCTCCTTCGGCAAAACATATGTCTGTTCCAGCGCGGGCGCGGCCCGCGGCGCCGGCACAACCGGGGAGGCCTCTGTCGACGCCGCTCCGGATGGCGTTTCGTCGGACTCCATGACTCCCGGACTCGGGGCGTATACCGTCTCCGGTGCCGGCGTGGACGCGCGTTGTCGGCTCTTTCCCGTTAGCGTCGACTCGGCGTCAGGCGGCGTGGTGTCCTCGAAGCGTTCTCTCTGGGGCTCATAACCCGGCCGGCCCTCCGGAAGCAGCACCGCCACGCTCACCGCCAGTATCACCACGGCAGTCACCGATGCCGCTACCATCCAGCTGCCGGAGAATGGGTTCCTCGTCAGCTGCTTTCTGCGGCCGGCATCGGCGCGATGCGCTTCTGCTAGAACTTGGGCGTCCACGTGGGCCGGGGGTAGCTCGCGCGCGTCCTCCTTATAGGCCTTGGATAAGGGAGAGTCGCCGCGAAGATAAGCGTCGAACTCTCGGTCTTTTTCCGACGGCCCGCTCACGGATCTTCCGACAGCGCCTGCTTCAGCTTGACCACGGCGTAACGCAGCCGGCTTTTGACAGTTTCAGCTCCGACTCCGGTGACTTCGGCGATCTGTTCCAGGCGCAGACCACCTTCTTCACGAAGCAAAAATGCGTCCCGCTGATCCGCCGGCAGCGATGCAATGAGGGCGCGAAGGCGTACGCCCGCCCGCTCCGCCTCCAGGCGGTTTTGCGGTCCGGGATCGGCGCCCGACGTTTCCGCGGACTGTTCGGCAAAAGCAGAGTCATGGCCGGGATTCGCGCTCGCGGATCGGCGATAGTCGATGAGTCGGTTGCGCGCCATTCGGTAGAGCAGGGTGGTGAACTTGGCGCGTACGCGGTAGCGCTCTCGACTGCGGATGAGATTTGTCCAAACGTCCTGGAATAACTCTTCCGCCACTGCGTGCTGCCTGCACTGGCGCAGCATAAATCTGAAAAGCGGTCCTTTGTGGCGTTCATATAGCAGTTCGAACGCGCGAATCTCGCCGTTTCGGTAACGGAGCATGAGGGCCTCATCGCTCTCCTCCTGCGCCATGACGGCAAAGATTAGCAGATCGCGCCGCGCGATCGCGCATCCGCTTAACCCTCGGACAGGAGCATGTACCCGTCAACTATAAACGGGGTGGTGCGGTGAAACGGGTTCGCTCGTGGTCATGGCCTTTCCTTCCTGTTACGCTCGGCGCGGTAGCTCTCGCCTCTGTGTCAGGGCCAATCCATGGCGTTTTCCACAGGCAATCGAACCTTGCGTTCCATGCTCGAGTATCGCGCCGAATCCGTCGCCGACGACGTCTTTGTCGTCTTCGACGATCTGGACGGCGGGAATACTCCGGTAACCTTTCGCGAGTTAGATGTGGCGGCCAACCGGACCGCCCACCTGCTTCTGGATCTTGGAATGCAGCCGGGCGACCGGATCAATCTTCACCTCACCAATTGCCTCGAGTTTCTTTACCTTTGGTTCGGAGCCGCCAAGGCCGGGATTGTGATCATGCCCACCAACACCCAGGCGAGCGTGGAAGAGCTTCAGTATCTGCTCGATCACTCCGGCAGCCGGCTGATATTCACTCAGTCCGAGTTCGAATCCATCGCCCGAACGGCGCGGGAACGCTGCGCCAGCGTTGAAGACGTGCTGCTGTGCGGTGTCGGAGAGCGGGATGCGCAGTTTCACGCTCGCGTGTTGGAACAGCCGGATACGGCGCCAAAGGCTGAGCCGCGGAGCGAAGACGTGGTAGCGATTATGTATACCTCGGGTACCACCGCCAAGCCGAAGGGGGTGCTGGTGACCAACGCCAACTATATCTACGCCGGGGAAACCGTGGCCAAGGCGATTCGCCTTTCGCCCCGGGACCGGCATCTGACGGTGTTGCCGCTGTTTCACGGCAACGCACAGTACTATTCCACCATGAGTGCGCTTGTTAGCGGGGCGAGCATCGCGCTGATGGCGCGTTTTAGCGCCAGCCGCTTCTTCGATCAAGCCGTCACCCACGGCTGCACCGTGGCCAGCCTGTTCGCTGCGCCCATCCGCATGATTCTGGCCCAGCCGCGCACGGAAGCCCATCGGCGCAACGCGTTCAGAGTGGTGATCTTTGCCCAGAACGTCACCGAGTCCCAGCTTACGGAGTGGGAACAACGCTTCGGTGCTCCGCTGCTGCAGCTTTGGGGCATGACTGAAACAATGGGTCCACCGCTGATGAATCCCATGGACTTCGCGCGCAACAACTTGAGCATCGGATTTCCGGTGATGGGTTATGAGGTCGCGCTCGTGGATGACGACGGCAGACCAGTGAAGCAAGGGCAGGTAGGCGAGATCGCAGTTCGGGGCGAACCCGGCTGGACGCTGATGAAGGGCTATTTCGACAATCCGGAAGCCACCGCGCAAACGATCCGGAACGGTTGGCTCATGAGTGGGGACAATGCGCGTCAGGACGCGAAAGGTTATTTTCATTTCGTCGATCGCGCTAAAGACATGATTAAGCGCTCGGGAGAGAACATCGCGGCCAGTGAAGTAGAAGCCGTGATTCTCGAGCACAAGTCCGTATTCGACTGCGCCGTAATTGGCGTTCCGGATCCGGTTCGCGACGAGTCCATTGTGGCCGTAGTGGTCCTGCGGGAAGGCGAGAGATTGAGCGACGCCGAGGTCATTGAGTGGTGCCGAGACAGGCTGGCTCGATTCCGCGTGCCCGGTCATGTCGTGTTCAAGGATGCTCTGCCTCGCACCTCGGTGGGAAAGATCCAAAAACACCTTCTGCGCGGCGAGTACGCGGGGCTCGCAGCGCGAGATTAATCGGCAATGAGTGAACGCCACCTCGACCATCGCCCGCAGACGCGGATGGATTACGTCCATTTCCTGGAGGTTCCGACGCGCTGGTTGGACAATGACAATTACGGACACGTAAACAACGTCGTCTACTACGCCTACTTCGACACCGTGGTCAATGAATACCTGATCCGTGAAGGCGGTCTCGACATTCATCGTGGTAACGTCATCGGCGTAGTGGTTGAAACCATGTGTCGCTTTCACCGTTCCTTCACTTTCCCCGAAATTATCGACGCGGGAATGCGGGTTGGGGCGCTGGGAACATCCAGCGTGCGGTACGAAATCGGGCTGTTTCACAAGAAGCGCGATGACGCCGCCGGGGTAGGACACTTCGTTCACGTGTTCGTGGACCGGCACACGCGGCGACCGCGACCGATCCCGGATCGCATTCGGGCGAGCCTCGAGCGGCTGATCCCCAAAACGGGCGCCTGAGGCAGTCAGGTCTTCTCTTGCTTCAGCGCCGACTTGAGACGATAAACCAGATCCAGCGCGTCGCGGGGGGTGAGCGCGTCCGGGTCCACGTCTTCGAGCAGGGACGCAAAGCGTTCGCCCCCCATTCTTTCGGCAAACAGATCAATCTGATCGTCGTCAGCTTTTAGACCTGTTGCACGGGGCTTGAGCTCAAGCTGCTCGAGTATCTCTTTGGCGCGCGCCACTACCTCCTGAGGGACGCCCGCCAGGGCCGCCACCTGAAGTCCGTAACTGCGATTGGCGGGCCCGGGCAGAACCTGGTGCAGGAAGACGATGCGGTGACCGTGTTCGCGTACTTCCAGATGCACGTTTTGCATGGCGTCGAACTGCGACGGCAGCTCGGTGAGCTCGAAGTAGTGGGTGGCGAACAGGGTGAAGGCGCGCACCTTTTGCGCCAGGTGGGCGGCGCAGGCCCAGGCCAGCGAAAGCCCGTCGTAGGTACTGGTGCCGCGGCCGATCTCGTCTAAGAGGACGAGACTCTGCGGGGTGGCGTTATGAAGGATATGGGCGGTCTCGCTCATCTCCAGCATGAAGGTGGAGCGTCCGCCAGCCAGGTCGTCACCGGCACCGATGCGGGTAAAGATGCGATCCACTGGACCGATGCGGGCATGTTCCGCGGGCACGTAGCTACCCACGTGGGCGAGTAAAACGATGAGGGCGGTCTGGCGCATGAAGGTGGATTTGCCGCCCATGTTCGGTCCCGTGACAATGAGCATGCGCCGGGCGTGGTCGAGATTCAGATCATTGGGAATAAAGGGCTGATCCAGGGTTTGCTCCACCACCGGATGGCGACCGGCGACAATATGGATGCCGGGCGCGTCGTCGAGCTCCGGCTGGCCGTAATCCAGCGCCTCGGCACGCCCGGCAAAGTTCGCCAGCACGTCGAGCTCGGCCAGCGCGCCGGCTGCGCCCTGCAACTCAGCGAGCGCCTCGCACAGCGAATCCAGAAGCCCTTCGTAGAGCGCTTTCTCTCTCGAGAGGGCGCGCTCGCGGGCGCTCAAGATCTTGTCCTCGAACGCTTTTAGCTCTTGTGTCACATAGCGTTCGGCCCCCTTGAGGGTTTGACGGCGAACGTAATCCGCCGGTGCCCGCTCGGCGTGACTGCGGCCGAACTCGATGTAATAGCCGTGCACCCGGTTGTACCCCACCTTAAGCGCGCTGATCCCGGTTCGCTCGCGTTCGCGTTTCTCCAAATCGCTAAGGAAGGCGTCGGCATCGGTACTCAAGTCCCTGAGTTCATCGAGCTCCGCGTCGTAGCCGTCGGCAATCACACCGCCGTCGCGTATCAGCACCGGCGGGGTCTCGACGATCGCCTTCTCCAGCAGCGATCGGATGGAAGGAAACTCCGGCGCCCGCTCGAGAATGTCGGCCATCAGTGGGGTGTCTACTTTGCCGGCGAGGTGGCGGATCTCCGGTAACACGCTTAGGGCTGTGCGAAGCTGGGCCAGATCCCGTGGCCTTGCCGAGCGAAGCGCCAGACGCGAAAGAATGCGCTCCATGTCCCCGATCTCCCGCAGCGCACCACTTAGATCGCTACGCAGCGGCGATTGAAGCAGCGCCCCGACGCAATGATGCCGAAGGCGCAAAATTTCATGATCGCGAAGGGGCGCGCCGAGCCAGCGCCGCAGCAGACGGCTGCCCATGGTGGTGGTGGTGTGGTCGAGAATGTCGAACAAGGTCGTTCCGGGCTCACCGCTCAAGGTGCGCACGACTTCAAGATTCCGGCGCGTGTGGGCATCCAGAACGATGCATTCCTCCCGGCGCTCGAGTCTGAGGCTGCGGATGTGGGGTAGGGTGGCCCGCTGGGTATCTTTGGCGTATTGCAACAGGCAGCCTGCGGCACCGAGGGCGAGACCCGCGGATTGAAGTCCAAATGCGGCGAGATCACGGCTGCCGAACTGCGCGCATAATGCTCGCCTCGCAGTGTCGGTGTCGAAGTGCCATGGCGGCATGCGCCGCACGTCGGGGCGGCGCTCGAGTTCCTCCAGTGCGGGGGTGTCTTCGCTCAAAAGCACCTCCGCCGGCTGAAGCCGTTCCAGCTCCGAGGTCACCGCCTCTGGGCCTTCAAGCTCCATGCAGGTGTACGCCCCGCTGGAGATCTCCAGCGCCGCAAGGCCAAAGCCGCCGTCGGCCGCGTGCACGGCGCAGAGTAGATTCTGCTGCCGCTCCTCTAACAGGGCCTCCTCAGTCAGAGTGCCTGGGGTGACGATTCGGGTGACCCGCCGCTCAACCGGTCCTCGGCTCTCCGCCGGGTCTCCGATCTGCTCGCATATGGCCACCGATTCGCCCTGCCGGACCAGCTTGGCCAAATAGGACTCCACCGCGTGCACCGGGACCCCCGCCATGGGAATTGGCTCGCCCCCGGATTGGCCGCGGCGGGTCAGGGCAATGTCGAGAAGCGAGGCGGCCCGCCGGGCGTCATCGAAAAACAGCTCGTAGAAGTCCCCCATGCGGTAGAAAAGGAGGATGTTGGGGTGTTCCGCCTTGATACGGAGGTATTGCCGGATGACGGGCGTGTGTCGGGCTTCGGCGCTTAAGATCATGGTCGAGATTTTCCGCACCGGGACACGAGCTGACGAGGGCGGTCGTCCCTGATTCGTGGCAGCAGTGTAACCAAGGGCCTGGTCAAATACAGCCGCTTCGAACAACGGCAGCGGGTGATTACTTGAATCCTGCGGCGCCGCACCCATATTTGACAGCATTTGCGTTGCCGCGCCCGCCTCGGGGGCGTGCGCGGGCTACTTGCCCAGTGATGCGAAATACTGGAAACCCTTAAGGAGTAGCACACAGTCATGGCCGAATCGCCTGCCAAGGAAACCCACGGATTTCAGACCGAGGTCCGTCAGCTCCTGGATCTGATGATCCACTCGCTTTACAGCAACAAAGAGATTTTTCTTCGAGAGCTCATATCCAACGCTTCCGACGCCGCGGACAAGCTTCGCTTCGAAGCGCTTTCAAACGATGCTCTGTACGAGGGCGACGGCGAGCTCAAGATCCGGGTCAGCTTTGACAAGGACGCGCGCACTATCAGTGTGAGCGACAACGGCATCGGCATGAGTTACCAGGAGACCATCGACCACCTGGGAACCATCGCTAAGTCCGGGACGCGCCAGTTCTTCGAGGCGCTGACCGGGGATCAGGCCAAGGACGCCCAGCTCATCGGGCAGTTCGGCGTGGGTTTCTATTCAAGCTTCATTGTTGCCGACCGGGTGACGGTAACTTCTCGCCGCGCCGGCGTCGGTTCCGATGGCGGAGTGCGCTGGGAATCCGACGGTGAAGGGGAGTTCAGCGTAGAGCACGTGGAAGTGCCCCGACGCGGCACCGAAGTGGTTCTGCATCTGCGCGACGGCATGGATGAGTTCCTCGACGGTTTCCGGCTTCGATCAACCATCAAGCGTTTCTCGGATCATATTTCGCTTCCAATCCTGATGCAGAAAGAGGGCGACGAGGAGGGCGAAGAAAGCGTCAACACGGCAACCGCGCTCTGGATACGATCCAAGAACGAAATCAAGGAGACCGAGTACCACGAGTTTTACAAGCACGTAGCCCACGATTTCGAAGACCCACTCGCCTACGTGCACAGCAAAGTGGAAGGCAAGCTGGAGTACACTTCCCTGTTATTCATCCCGTCGCGGGCGCCATTCGATCTCTGGGATCGCAACGTCAGGCGCGGCGTGAATCTCTATGTGCGTCGCATCTTCATCATGGACGACGCCGAACAGTTGATGCCGGCTTATTTGCGTTTTGTCCGAGGCGTCATCGATTCTTCGGATCTGCCGCTCAATATTTCCCGCGAGATCCTTCAGCAGAACAGGCAAATTGATGGCATACGTTCGGGCTCGGTAAAAAAGATTCTAGACTTGCTTGCGAATATTGCCGAGAACGAAGCGGACAAATACGCCAAGTTCTGGAAAGAGTTCGGCAGGGTTTTGAAGGAAGGCATTATCGAGGATGCCAAGAACCGTGAAAGTATCGCCAAGCTGTTGCGTTTCTCATCCACGCGCTCAGAGCCTGGAGAGCATACCGTCTCCCTTGATGATTACATCTCGAGGATGCGTGAGGGCCAGAAGAAAATCTATTACATCACTGCGGATAACGACCCCACGGCGAGAAACAGTCCGCATCTGGAGGTGTTCAAAGAGCATGAAGTCGAAGTGCTCCTGCTTACAGAGGAAATTGACGAGTGGCTGGTTCATAACCTGCACGACTACGAAGGCAGGGAACTTCAGTCGGTCACTAAGGGAGAGATTGACCTCGACGAATTGGCGACCAAGAAGAAGGAGCAAAAGCAAAGCGAAGACGAAAAAACCCATACGGGAATGGTGGAACGATTTAAAGAGGCGCTGGGTAGCAGGGTTAAGGATGTGCGCATCACCGGCCGTCTGACGGCGTCGCCCGCTTGCCTGGTGGCTGACGAGCACGAGATGGGTGCGCATCTGGAGCGCATTCTCAAAGCGGCGGGGCAGGAGATTCAGAAATCGAGTCCGATACTGGAAATCAATCCCGATCACTTCATGGTCCGGCACGTATCGGAGGAGGCGGACGCCACAAAACGCAAAGAATGGGCGAGTATCATTCTTGACCAAGCGCTTTTGAGCGAGGGCGGGCAGCTGGACGATCCCGGTGGCTTTGTAAAACGCCTCAACGAGCTCGTGTACTCGGAAATGCTTGACCGGTCCAAAGAGGCTTCTGGGAAACATTCCGACGCGAGGAGAAAAAAATCTGCGGCGAAAAAAACGACCAAAAAGCGGGCCTCCTCCAAGAAAGCTGCAGAGAAATAGCGCTTTGCATTGAGCCCCAACTTTGACCCCGTCTCGACGTGCTCGAATCGGGATTGTCCGAAACCTGCGATTTCCTGCAAACACCCATATGGCCCGCTAAACTCAGGTTGAGCGTACTGCAAGACGTACGAGTTTTCTTCCCGCCTGGCGGCCCGGGGCATGCTCGATCACCTTCAGAAACAGCTTCACGTCGTTCGGAAACTCTCCGAGGTGGGCATCGCGCTTTCCGCCGAGCGAGACAGCACCAGGCTGATGGAGCTGATACTGCGCAGCGCCAAGGAATTGACCAACGCCGACGCGGGAACCCTCTATACCTGCAACGAGAACGAACTGGTCTTCGAGATCATGCTTACCGATTCACTCGGCACCTATCTCGGCGGGGCCAGCGGATCGGAAGTCGGGCTTCCGAATATTCCTCTATACGACTCACAGGGCGCTCCGAGCGAGAAAACTGTGGCCGCCCGGGCGGCGGTGACCGGAGAGACGGTCAACGTTCCCGACGCCTATGACGCTATCGGTTACGACTTTTCCGGTACCCGAATCTTCGACCAGAAGACCGGCTACCGATCCAAGTCCTTTCTCTCTGTTCCGATGCGAAACCACGAGGATGAAATCATCGGCGTGCTTCAGCTGATCAACGCCAAGGAAGATGGCGGAAAAGTTATCGAGTTCAGTCTCGAGCAGCAGGAGTTCGTCGAATCATTGGCTTCTCAGGCGGCCATCGCGATGACGAACAAGCGTTTGCTGGACGAACAGAGAAATTTGTTCGAAGCGTTTATCGAGCTGATTGCCGCCGCCATTGACGACAAGTCGCCATATACAGGAAACCATTGCCGGCGGGTCCCCGAGCTCACCCTGATGCTGGCTGACGCTGCCGCCGGAACCACCGAGGGTCCACTCAAGAATTTCACTATGAGCGAAGAGGATCGTTACGAGCTCAAGATCGCCGGATGGTTGCACGACTGCGGCAAGGTCACGACGCCCGAATACGTGGTGGACAAGTCCACCAAGCTGGAAACCATATTCGACCGCATCAATCTGGTAAGCACGCGCTTCGAGGTATTGAAACGCGATGCTCAGATACGCATGCTGGAGCAGACGCTCTCAGAGCATGGTGTGTCAATCTCGAACGAAGACAAGACGGTTCGGGAGTGCGAAGGCCAGATCCGGAAGCTAGAAGATGACCTCGAGTTTCTGCGCTACGCCAACGTGGGTGCAGAGTCCATGTCCGAACAAGATATGGAGCGTGTTCGCCGGATTGGCCGCTACCAATGGATCAACGAGGACGGCGAGGCTGTTGCGTTCCTCAGCGACGACGAAATCAACAATCTCACCGTGCGTAACGGCACGCTGACCGAAGAAGAACGCGAAATCATCAATTCCCACATCGTCGCGACCATCAAGATGCTGGAATCCCTACCCTATCCAAAGTACCTGAAGCGGGTTCCGGAGTTCGCCGGCGGTCACCACGAGCGCATGGATGGCAAGGGATACCCTCGGGGCCTCAAGCGTGAGGAAATGTCGATTCAGGCGCGGGTCATGGGGATCGCGGACGTATTTGAGGCGCTTACCGCGGGAGACAGGCCCTACAAGAAGGCGATGAAGCTTTCGGAAGCGTTGAGGATCTTGGGCCACATGAAAATGAAGAACCACGTGGATCCGGACCTGTTCGATGTGTTTATTCGGGAGAAGGTGTACTTAGATTTCGCCAGGCGTTTCCTCGAGCCGGAGCAGATCGACGAGGTCAATCACAGTCAGATCCCCGGATTCGGACCGGCGCCGAATAAATTTGCCTCTTGAGTCATCGGGGCCGCGGCTCGCATCATTTCCCGAGCGTGGGCAAGCCAGAGAAATTCTGTCAATGAATGCGAGCGAGACGCCAGACGAGAACGTGGCCAGGGTGAAGGAGGAGCTCAGTTCGCTCCAAGATTTCGTCCATTGGGGCGCGCGACGCTTTTTGGAGCACGGCCTGCACTTTGGACATGGCACTGACAACGCCCTGGACGAGGCCCGGTGGCTGGTGCTCCACGCTCTGGGTCTGGATCCGCAGTCGTCCGGGGAACTGCCCGATCTCGATCTCAGCCGGGCTCAAAGGGAAGCGGTTGCGGAAATCATCGAGCGGCGGATCTCCAGCCGAAAGCCGGCAGCCTATCTCACCGGCGAGGCATGGTTCGCCGGGCTCAAGTTCTACCTGGACGAGCGCGTCCTGGTGCCTCGGTCCCCCGTCGCCGAGTGGGTAGAGCGCGCCTTCGAGCCCTTCGTGGACCCGGTGAGAGTGTCGCGAATTCTGGATCTCGGCACCGGCAGCGGCTGTATCGCGGTTGCCCTGGCCTTCGCTTTTCCCCAGGCGGAGGTAGACGCCTCGGATGTATCCCCGGCAGCACTGGAAGTGGCACGCGTGAACGTCGAGGCTTACGGGTTAACTGATCGCATAAGGCTGATTCAGTCGGACGCATTCGACAGCCTCGGGGAAAAATACGATCTCATCGTGTCCAATCCGCCCTACGTTCCGGAGCCGTCGTTTCGGGAATTGGCGCACGAATATCGTCACGAACCCGAACTCGGGCTGGTGGCGGGATCCGAAGGCGTCGACGTGATTGCGAAGATCATCCGCGATGCGCCACGCTTTCTCTGCCCCAAAGGGCTGCTGGTGGTCGAAGTGGGCGAAGCGCGAGAGGCGCTGGAATCGCGCTATCCGGCGCTGCCGTTCTTGTGGTTGGAAATGATCCGCGGCGGAGAGAACGTGTTCGCGCTGAGTAAAGAGGAGCTCTCCTAGTCGTTTTGACTTCGCTGCCTTCATCTCGTTATCCACGCTAGAATGGCGCGCCATGTCCGGAAGCAGCTTCGGCAAATTGTTCTGCGTCACCACCTTCGGCGAAAGTCATGGACCGGCGCTCGGCTGCGTGGTCGACGGCTGCCCTCCGGATCTCGAGCTCGCGGCGGCCGACATTCAGGGCGATCTGGACCGACGCCGGCCGGGTCAGTCGCGCCACACCACCCAGCGCCGCGAAACGGATCAGGTACGGATTCTCTCGGGTGTTTTCGAGGGACGTACTACCGGCACGCCTATTCTTCTGCTGATCGAAAACGTGGATCAGAAGCCCAAGGACTACTCGCGCATCAAGGACATCTTCCGTCCCGCCCACGCGGACTACACCTATCAGCAAAAATACGGGCATCGGGACTACCGCGGCGGAGGCCGGGCGTCGGCGCGGGAAACCGCGGCTCGGGTGGCGGCGGCCGCGGTGGCCAAGAAATACCTGCGTCAGCACGCTGGTATTCTGGTTCGTGGTTACCTGCAGCAGCTGGGACCGATTCGGGCGGAGAGCTTCGACTGGGACGCGGTTGAGCAAAACCCGTTTTTCTTTCCCGATGCCGGCAAGGTTGCCGCGCTCGAAGCCTTCATGGACGCGCTGAGAAAAGAGGGCGATTCTGCCGGCGCTATGGTGGCGGTCACGGCCACCGGCGTGCCACCCGGACTCGGCGACCCCGTATTCGACAAGCTGGACGCCGAGATTGCCAAAGCGTTGATGAGCATTAACGCCGTCAAGGGAGTGGAGATCGGCGCGGGATTCGCAAGCGTGGAGCAAAAAGGCAGCGAGCATCGCGACGAGATGACTCCGGAAGGCTTCTTGAGCAATAACGCCGGCGGTATTCTCGGCGGGATCTCTTCCGGCCAGGACATCGTCGCGCGCATGGCGCTGAAACCCACCTCGAGCCTCAGGCTTCCTGGGCGCAGCGTAAACGTCCGCGGCGAGTCGGTGGAGGTTGTTACGACCGGTCGCCATGATCCTTGTGTCGGCATTCGCGCAACGCCCATCGCCGAGGCCATGCTGGCGTTGGTATTGATGGATCACCTGCTTCGACACAGGGCCCAGAACCTCGATGTGCGCTCCGAGACTCCGGTCATCCCGCCAAGGGCGCCGGGCAAGTAGCGCGTCGCGTACCTAAACCAGTCGATTGCAACAAGACGCCGCAGTACGCCAGGAGCTTCCCTACTGGCGGCTGTCATCGTTCTACTTCTTTTTCTTCGCCACCCTGGGCGCGCTGCTGCCTTACTGGTCGCTGTATCTCAGATCCCTAGGCTTCCGGCCCGCCGAGGTGGGCGCCCTGTTTGCGGTGATGATGGCAACCAAGATCGTCGCTCCCAACGTATGGGGTTGGATCGGCGATCGATCGGGCCGCCGCATGGGAATCGTCCGCTTTGCCGCGGTGGCCGCGGCCATCGCCTACGGTACGGTGCTGTTAGACCAAGGCTTCTGGTGGATTGCGCTTGCCATCGCCGTATTCAGCTTCTTCTGGAACGCAACCCTGCCTCAGTTCGAGGCGGTGACCCTGAATCACCTCGGCAAGCACAGCTTCCGCTATACCCGCGTCCGTCTGTGGGGATCGGTTGGGTTTATTACCAGCGTGTTCGTCGTCGGTGGGGCTCTGGACGTGACGGTTATTGCAAACCTGCCGTGGCTTGTGCTGGTGCTGATGGCAGCCATCGCCATTGCCACATTGAGCGTGAAGGAATCCGAGCGGCAAGACCGAGTTGACGGCCAGACGGTATCTCTTTGGGCCGTGCTCAGGCGACCGTCAGTGGCGGCTCTGCTTGCTGCCTGTTTTCTGATGCAGGCAAGCCATGGTCCCTACTATGTGTTCTTCACCATTCAAATGGAGGAAGTGGGGCATTCGCGTCAGCTCATCGGCGCTCTGTGGGCTCTAGGTGTGGTAGCGGAAGTGGCCCTGTTCCTGGTGATGCACCGGCTGGCGCCGCGGTTCGGCTTACGGGCGCTGTTTCTGGTCAGCTTCATCGCCACCGCCATGCGCTGGCTGCTGCTGGCTTTTTTCGCCGACGTGCTGCTGGTGGTACTGGGATCACAGCTGCTGCACGCGGCAACCTTTGGCGTTTACCACGCGGTGGCCATCCAGCTCATCCATCGCTTTTTCGTCTCCCGCCACCAGGGCCGCGGCCAGGCGATCTACAGCAGCCTGAGCTTCGGCGCAGGAGGCGCCGCTGGAAGCCTCCTGAGCGGCTACGCCTGGGAAAGCATTGGCCCACAAGCAACCTGGCTTTGTGCCTCGGCGGCGGGTGCGCTCGCCGCCGCCATTGTGTGGCGCTGGCTTCAGAATCCGCCGCACGAGTGAGCGGTCACGTCCTGTCTCCCGCGGCGCCGCGACGTTGCGTTAGAATACCGCGCCTCATTGAATTCGACCTCGGATGGTCAAGAACATGTCTGGCAAGACCCTCTACGACAAACTCTGGGAATCCCACGCGGTGCGCACCAACGAAGACGGCACCACCTTGCTCTATATCGATCGGCACCTGCTCCACGAGGTGACCTCGCCGCAACCTTTCGCTGGCCTCCGGCTCGCGAGACGTAAGCCCTGGCGCATCGACTCAAACCTCGCGGTTTCCGATCACAACGTGCCCACGACCGATCGCAGTCACGGCATCACCGATCCGCTATCCAAGCTGCAGGTGGATACGCTGGATAGCAACTGCGACGCTTACGGTATCGTCCAGTTCAAAATGAACGACCACCGTCAGGGAATCGTGCACGTGATCGGGCCGGAGCAAGGCGCGACGCTGCCGGGAATGACCGTGGTGTGCGGAGATTCGCACACCTCTACCCATGGCGCCTTCGCCTGTCTCGCCATGGGCATCGGCACCAGCGAAGTGGAGCACGTGCTCGCCACCCAGTGCCTGATGACCAAAAAAATGAAGAACATGAAAGTCGATTTCAAAGGAACACTCGGGCGCGAAATTACTGGAAAAGACATGGTTCTTGCGGTGATCGGAAAGTTCGGTACCGCGGCAGGGAGCGGTTACGCCATCGAGTTCACCGGCGAGGCGGTGCGTGGGCTCTCTATGGAAGGCCGCATGACCCTGTGCAACATGTCTATAGAGTTCGGCGCGCGTAACGGAATGGTGGCAGTGGACGACACCACCATCGATTACGTGCGCCGTCGGCCGATGTCGCCCAGAGGCGAGGTTTGGGAGCGCGCGGTGGAAAGCTGGCGCGACTTAAAAAGCGACGCCACCGCCGTGTTCGACACGGTGCTGGAAATGGATGCCGCCGCCATCGAGCCCCAAGTGACCTGGGGCACGTCCCCCGAGCTGGTGGCGCCGGTGTCCGGTCGGGTTCCCGACCCGACCGATGAGAGCGATGGCATCCGTCGTGAATGGCTCCAGCGCGCGCTCAGGTACATGGACCTCAGGCCCGGAACGGCCATCGGCGACATTGCCATCGACAAGGTGTTCATCGGCTCGTGCACCAACAGCCGGATCGAAGACCTACGTGCGGCAGCGAACATCGCCAAGGGTCGCAAGGTGGCAAAGAACGTCAAGCTCGCGCTGGTAGTTCCCGGGTCGGGACTGGTCAAACGACAGGCCGAAGAGGAGGGGCTGGACAAAGTGTTCCTCGACGCAGGGTTCGAGTGGCGCGAACCGGGATGTTCCATGTGCCTGGGTATGAATGCCGATCGCCTCAGTCCAGGGGAGCGCTGCGCCTCGACCTCGAACCGGAACTTCGAGGGGCGACAGGGGCAGGGCGGTAGAACCCATCTGGTAAGTCCCGCGATGGCCGCCGGCGCCGCAATCGCCGGACACTTTGTCGACGTGAGGGAAATGGGCGAAGCGTAAGGGGTTGCGTGACGAAAATTCGTAGATGGTGGATGGTAGGCGGTAGACGGGGTAAGAGGTCGACAGAGTTTGTCACGCTCGCCCCCGTCTACCACGTACCATCTTCCATTCACCATCTATCGATCACCGCTCGTCGTTATTCCCAGTCCGACGGTTAAGCGCTGACTTCCAAAAATCACTCCATCGTTTCCCCGACCCGCCTCGCGGCGCGCATTTTTCTACCCTTCGCCGCGGGCTACTGCCTTTCTTACGCGGTCAGAAACGTCAACGCCGTTATCGCGCCGGATCTAACTGAGTCCCTGGGACTCACCGCGGCGGGGTTGGGCCTGCTGACCAGCACTTATTTCTTAACGTTCGCCGCCTTCCAGCTGCCGCTGGGGATCCTGCTGGATCGTTTCGGTCCCCGGCGGGTCGAATCGGTGCTGCTGTTGTTCGCCGCCCTTGGCGCGTTTTTGTTCGCACGCGGTCAGTCGGTGTCGGAGCTGGTACTGGCGCGGGCGTTCATCGGGCTCGGCGTCTCCGCCTGCCTGATGGCGTCGTTCAAAGCCTTCGTCATGTGGTTTCCCTCGGAGCGCCTGCCGCTGGTCAACGGCTGCGTCATGGCCGTCGGCGGATTCGGCGCGCTGTTGGCGACGGCGCCGGTGGAGGCGCTGCTGCACGTCATCGACTGGCGCGGCGTGTTCTTTATCTTGACGGCCGCTGCGCTCGCCTTTTCGGCGGCGATATTTTTTGTCGTTCCGCGGCGACCGGAGGAACACCATGCCGCCACCGAATCCACCTCGGCGCAGGTGCGGGGTCTGGTAAGCGTGTTCCGCAATCCCGTCTTCTGGCGCATCGCGCCCATCGCCACCGCCTCCCAGGCCGCGTTTCTGTCCATCCAGGGTTTATGGGCCGGACCGTGGCTGAAAGACGTCGCCGGACTGTCGCGCCAGGCAGTGGCCGATCAGCTGGCGTTCATCCCCGTATCCATGATCTTCGGTTTTCTGCTCATGGGCGTGATCTCGGATCGCCTGCGGCGCCTTGGAATTCCCACCGTCGCGGTGGCTGCCGCCGGCATGATCCTGTTCGTGCTCGCCCAGCTCGCCATCATCTTCGCGCCGCCCGTGCCGCCGGCGTTGCTTTGGTGCGCCTTCGGATTTTTCGGCACCAGTGGAATTCTTAACTATGCGGTGCTGTCCCAGACCTTTCCCAAAACGCTTGCCGGCCGGGTCAACACCGGCCTCAACGTGCTCGCCTTCAGCGCGGCCTTCGCCGCCCAGTGGGGCCTCGGTGGCATGATCGGACTGTGGCCCGGGGAAACCGAAGGTAGCTACGCGCCCGTCGGATACCAGGTCGCCTTCGCGGTCGCGATGACGACGCAGGTGTTGTGTTTAATCTGGATGCTGTGGCCGCGGCGCAATCCCGCGGCAAAGCTCTGAATTCATGCCATAGATTGAGCAAGTCTGGTCCCATTAAGCAATTGCAGCTGTATCCTTGCGGAAGGAGCGAGCACTGCCGCCTAATCGGCCAATTTCCGCCTCGGGTATCCCATCTGCAACATCCTCCTCTACGGTGGTAGAGTCTAGGTGTTGCAACCACCGATTGAAGCCACAGCCAAAAGCCCACGTCAGCCGCCGGTCCAGAACCGCATTGGGATTGCCGTAATCAGGACGATTCGAGCGGGGTAATGGGAGAGTGGTATCGTCGACCAACTGGACACCGGCCCAACGTAGCTCAACGCGATGGCTGCACTAACCGTCTGGTGTGTCACTCCTGACTGTAGCGACCCGATACCGGGTGCGGCCCACCATCGGTGACGCGCCGACGTCTCACATACCGACGCGTGATCGCAGCAGCGTTCGGCGCCGTCGGATTAGCCGTCAGCGCTGAAACGATGGGGCAGGATCTGGAGCAATCGATCTGTGGCTTCAAGGAGCCCTTCATTTTCTGGTTCTGGAGCCGCGCCGCCGGTGACGCCGACCCCGCTCGAGTCCGCGGCATGCGAAATGTCCAGGACATCTCAATCGTTACTCGCGACGGTCGAACCCTGCGTGGCTACAAGCTGGAGTCGACGGCTCTCGCGCCGCAACACGGCTACCTGCTCGTCGTACAAGGAAACGCGATGCTAGCCGACCAGATCATCACCGACTTCCAGACATTTGCCGACATTGGCTATGACGTGTTCGTCTTCGACTATCGCGGCTATGGCCGCTCTGAGGGACGCCGCCGCCTTCGGGCTATGCTCAGTGACTATCGCGAGATCATTACCTCGCTCGACGCACGGGGTTACGCGTCGCGGTCTTTCTACGGAATGTCGTTCGGGGGCGTTCTGCTTCTCGATGCGCTCCGCGACGACAACGGTGCGACGTTGCTGATTATAGATTCAAGCCCGAGCCGACTGTCGGACCACGGGTGCCCGCCAGAACATGACCCGGTTCAGAATTTTCCGTCGCACGGCGCCAACGCCCTGGTCATCGTTGGCCAGCGCGACAACGTCGTGAGCCCGGCGATGTCGCATGCCCTTGTCGAACGGGCAAGGCAGGCTGGTGCCCAAGTGGTGAGTGATCCCACCTTCGGTCATCCGTTCGTCGATGGGCAGACCAGGCGGCGGTTCGAAGTCGTTCGCGACTTTCTCAAGCGACAACGCGGCGACCACTAGCCACCGTCCCGGGGCAAATTTGGGGTGGCTACACCCATTCCCATCGTCCAAAGCGAGCATTCACCCGCAGTACGGACCGGAATCACTGCAACGGCTCGACGGCGGTGGTAGAGCACCCCATTGCCGCGCCGCATCGCGATACTGCAGTGCGGGAGGCTCAGTGCGGCCAGGAAGAGCCGATCGGGTCGGCTGCCTGGGAGGGGCCGGTTTCGGATCAGAAAGCGGACGTTCGAGGACCACGGCGTGGACGGTGAAAAGTGACCCGACTCGGACATTCGAAGGCAGCGCGTTATCGAGGCCAAGAAGGACAGGATGGACGAAAATCTGGAGTAAGCTTCCCCCTACGATCCGGTGGCCGGTAGTCCGAAGACCTTGCTGAGAAATTCCACGGCGCGGCGACGCGAATCTTCGGCGGCGGCTCCGTCGTACCGCAATACGGCTCGTCCATTGATAGCCGCTGGATCGTAGCCCGACCAGGACCCGCCCCTATCAAATCCATGATGAACTCCCGGATATATCTTCAAGGTCGCGACTCCCGGCGTGGTTTTATTGAGTTTGTCGACAAGTGGTCCGCAGGCCTTGCCGTCGCCATAGGAGTCGAGCTCGCCGGTTAGAATTAGGATTGGCGCTCCGGTCGGCTCGAACGGTTCTCTCACCCATCTGCAACTGGGGTAGAATCCGACATGCGCCGCAAATCCGCTCTCTCCCTGATCAAGCCAGCCACGGCCCGGTATTTCGTTAGCTAGGCGAAGGCTCAAGAATCCGCCGAGGGAAAACCCCATGATCGCGATGCGGTCGGGATCGATGGCCGGGTGCTTTCGCAGTTCGCGAAGCGCCGCGAAGGCGAAAGGGTCGAACGTAAAACTTCTCGGCCGATCCTTCGGTCCCGTGAACACTCCCGATTTGAAATCCACTTGAAAGGTGGCGATTCCCGCCTTAAGCAGAGCCGGGCGGTGGAAGCTGTACCGGTCATCAGGACCGGCCGTACCGTGGACGAGGATCACAGCCGGCAACAACCCCGTCCGTCCCTGCGGCAGCACCAGAATACCATCCAGGGTCCTTGGCTTCTTAACGAGGTTGTCGAAGGTTAGGGTCTTGCCGCCTTCAACTGTCTGGCAAGCCACGGCGAGCATACAAGCCGCCAGGACCAGAATCGGTCTGTAGGCGGATTGGAAGTGCGTTTTCATGAGCCCCGCCCCACATTCTTAACCATCCGAAATTATTTGCAACGATGCGAATTCCAATGCATGCCATAGATCAAACCGGGGGGTAATCCGACACCTTGGCTATGTGACACCACCCACTCCTCATGTCCGCTTCTGATGCAGTGGACGGTTCCCACCACCGGCATCGCGATGTGCCAAAGTGCGGTTGCTGTGGTGGAGCGGCGTGAGTCTCGTCTTGGCTATCAGCTGCCTAACCGATCGCCGCTGTTGGACGGCCGCTTTGCGATTCGCAAGCCGACATTCGCGTCAACAATCATGAACGACCCCTCCGGGCCGTTTCCGGACATCGACGAATCGCCGTTTTTGGGTCAAGGGAAAATACGGAAGATGCCGAAACGTTTCGCACACATTCGGCCGCAGAGAATCGCTAGATAAATTTTTAGCTCGAGCGTCAGTCCGTGCTGGTGCCGCCCACGGTGAGACTGTCGATTTTGAGCGTCGGCTGGCCGACGCCGACCGGGACGCTCTGGCCTTCCTTGCCGCAGACGCCGATACCCCAGTCGAGCTCCAGGTCGTTGCCCACCATGCTCACCCGGGTGAGCACGTCGGGGCCGTTGCCGATCAGGGTTGCGCCTTTCACCGGGCGGGTGACTTTGCCGTTCTCGATGAGATAGGCCTCGTTGGCGGAGAAGACGAACTTGCCCGAGGTGATGTCCACCTGGCCGCCGCCGAAGTTGACCGCATAAAGACCTTTTTCCACCGAGGCGATGATTTCTTCCGGGGCGTACTTTCCCGGCAGCATGTAGGTGTTGGTCATGCGCGGCATGGGCAGATGAGCGTAGGACTCTCGCCGTCCGTTGCCGGTCGGCTTCATCCCCATGAGCTTGGCGTTCATCTTGTCCTGCATGTAGCCCGCCAGCACGCCGTCTTCGATCAGCACGGTATTCTGGGACGGGGTGCCCTCGTCGTCGACATTCAAGGATCCGCGCCGGTTGGGAATGGTGCCGTCGTCCACCACGGTGCACTGATCGGTAGCCACGCGCTCGCCCATGCGCCCGGAAAAGGCCGAGCTGCCCTTGCGGTTGAAGTCGCCTTCCAGCCCGTGGCCGATGGCTTCGTGCAGCAGCACCCCGGGCCAGCCGGGCCCTAGGACTACGGTCATTGTTCCGGCCGGAGCGTCGCTTGCCTCCAGGCAAAGCAGCGCCTGGCGTACGGCCTCGCGGGCATAGCTGAAGGCCCGCTGATCTTCCAGGAAGTAGCCGTAGCCGAAACGGCCGCCGCCGCCGGCGCTGGCCTGCTCGCGGCGCCCGTCCTGCTCGACGATCACGCTCACATTGAGGCGAACCAGCGGGCGGACGTCGCCGCTCAACGTCCCGTCGCTGGCGGCGATCAGCACCTGGCTGAATTCCCCCGCGAGGCTCACGATGACCTGTTTGACCCGGGGGTCCTGGCGGCGGGCCTCCGCATCCACCGCTTCCAGCAGTTTCACCCGTTCGTTCTCGGATAGGGTCGTCAGGGGATCTTCGGGCCGGTAGAGCGCGGGCGTGCTCTGCCCCCGCCAGGCCTGGACTTTCCCTTCACCGCCGCTGTGGGCGATGGCGCGGGCGGCGGTGGCCGCCTGGGTCAGCGCCGGGAGCATGATCTCGTCGGAGTAGGCGAAGCCGGTCTTCTCCCCTGCGATCGCGCGTACCCCGACACCCTGCTCGATGTTGTGGCTGCCCTCCTTGACGATACCGTCCTCCAGCACCCAGGACTCGAAGCGATTGGACTGGAAATAGAGATCGGCGGTGTCCACCGAATGTCGCAGCAGCTGACCCAACGTGCGCTCGAGATCTGCGTCACCGATAGCAGAGGGTTCCAGAATGTTCTTGCGCGTGATATCGAGCGGGTTGCTCATGGCTTTCAAGGGCAAAATTCCTGATTGTGGGTAAGATTGTGCCAGCGTCGGCGCCAGTCTCCTGCACCACCCGGACTATGCTGTTAAACATAACATATGACCCTGGCCGCAGGTCCGTGTTCATTGACCGGATCTGTCCCATTGGTTACTGTCACGCGCCATTTTCCTGAAGAGCATATGCGGACTTGAAAGCGGAATTTCCCAGAATCGAGCGGCTCCCCCCCTACGTCTTCAACATCGTCAACGATCTGAAGGCCAAGGCCCGTTCGCGCGGCGAGGACATCATTGACTTCGGAATGGGCAATCCCGAGCGCCCGACGCCGTCCCATATCGTCGCCAAGCTGGTAGAAGTAGCGCAGCGCAGCGACACCCACCGCTACTCGAGCTCCAAGGGAATTCCTCGCCTCCGGCGCGCAATTTGTAGCTGGTACCAAAATCGTCACGGGGTCACCCTGGATCCGGACTCCGAGGCCATCGTAACCATAGGCTCCAAGGAGGGACTCGCGCATCTCGCTCTGGCGACGCTCGGACCGGGCGACGTGGTGCTTGTGCCCAATCCGTCTTATCCGGTGCACCCCTACGGCGCGGTCATTGCCGGTGCCGACATTCGTCACATCAAGTGGATTCCGGGCACGGATCATTTCGAGAATCTCGAACGCGCCATTTACGAGTCGTGGCCGCGCCCGAAAATGCTGATTCTTAATTTTCCCGCCAACCCGACCACCGAATGTGTGAATCTTGGTTTTTTCGAGAAAGTGGTTTCACTCGCGCTCAAACACGGTATCTGGGTGGTGCATGATTTCGCCTACGCCGATCTCTGCTTCGATGGCTACGTGGCGCCATCCATCATGCAGGTGGAAGGAGCGAAAGATATCGCGGTGGAATTCTTTTCGCTTTCCAAGAGCTACAACATGCCGGGCTGGCGTGTTGGCTTCATGGTCGGTAATCGAGAGCTCGTGGCGGCGCTGGCTCGAATCAAGTCCTATCTCGACTACGGTATGTTCACGCCGGTCCAGGTGGCCGCGATTCTGGCGCTGGAGGGTCCTCAGGAATGCGTTAAGGAGATCCGCGATACCTACGGCCGCCGCCGGGACCTGCTCTGTCACGGATTGACGAGTGCGGGCTGGCCGGTGGACAAACCACGCGCCACGATGTTCGTTTGGGCCGAGATTCCCGAGTTTTTTAAAGCGAACGGATCGCTCGAGTTCTCCAAGCGTCTGCTTGCCGAAGCCAAGGTGGCCGTGTCCCCGGGAATAGGCTTCGGGGAATACGGTGACGATCACGTGCGCTTCGCGTTGATCGAAAACGAGCATCGCACTCGTCAGGCGCTGCGCGGTATTCGCAGGATGCTGCGCGATTGCGGGATGTCGCCTGCGGTGGAGCGTTCTGCATGAAACCGGTCAAGGTCGGCTTGCTCGGACTCGGCACGGTCGGAGGCGGTACCGTGAACGTGCTGGCGCGAAACGGCGAAGAAATCGCCCGCCGCGCCGGCCGCGCGATACAGGTTGTTCAAGCGAGCGCCCGGGATCTCAACAAGCAGCGCATCTGTCCGACCGAGCGCATAAGGCTTACCACCGATTCCATGGAAGTGGTGAACAACCCCGAAATCGATATCGTCGTCGAGCTCATCGGCGGCAACAGCGTGGCGCGTGATCTGGTGCTGAAAGCGATCGCCAACGACAAGCACGTGGTGACCGCCAACAAAGCGCTCATTGCGCTCAATGGCAACGAGATTTTCGAAGCGGCGCACAAGCAGGGAGTGATGGTGGCCTTCGAAGCAGCGGTGGCTGGCGGCATTCCCATCATCAAGGCAATTCGTGAAGGGCTCGCCGGAAATCGCATCGAGTGGCTCGCGGGCATCATCAACGGCACCGGAAACTTCATTCTTACCGCAATGAGCGACGAGGGCCGCCCTTTCGCCGAGGTGCTGGCGGACGCGCAGCGGCTGGGTTACGCGGAAGCGGATCCCGGCTTCGACGTGGAGGGCATCGACGCCGCGCACAAGCTCACCATTCTGGCGTCCATTGCCTTCGGCATTCCGCTTCAATTCGACAAGGTGTACACGGAAGGGATCTCGAAAATAACCCCCGAAGACATCGGTTACGCCGATCGCCTCGGCTACCGGATCAAACATCTGGGCATTGCCAGACGCACCGCTGAGGGCATCGAAATGCGCGTTCATCCCACGCTGATTCCGCGGCGCCAGCTCATCGCCAGCGTCGACGGCGTCATGAACGCGGTACTGGTGCGGGCCGACGCCATGGGACCTTCGCTCTACTATGGCGCCGGCGCCGGCGCCGAGCCGACCGCCTCGGCCGTAGTCGCCGATCTGGTTGACGTGGTGCGGGCGCTGACCACGGATCCCAACAATCGCGTGCCGCATCTGGCGTTTCAGCCCGACGCCATCTCCAGCGTGCCGGTGCTTGCCATGGAAGAGGCGAAGACCGCTTACTATCTCAACATGGACGCGGCCGATCGGCCCGGTGTGCTGGGGGAAATTGCCACCGTGTTGGGCGATGCCGGTATCAGCATCGAGGCGGTCGTTCAGCCGGAGCCGCCCCGGGGGGCCGCCCGCGCGCGGCTTATCCTGCTCACCCACCGGGTGCACGAACGGCAGATGAATGCCGCGCTCTCCAAGCTTTCCACCTTGGAGGCCGTGTTAGGCCCGGTGACGCGTATTCGTGTCGAGCATTTGAACGGCGATTAAAGAGGTACGTCTGGATGCTTTGGCTATGAATCAAGATTCTCGCTACCGC
Source organism: uncultured Gammaproteobacteria bacterium (assembly GCA_947258715.1). Lineage (GTDB taxonomy): Bacteria > Pseudomonadota > Gammaproteobacteria > HK1 > HK1 > CAMYJH01. Next base: position 49,618 of record CAMYJH010000001.1, on the reverse strand, counting down.
GGTCTCATCGAACGCTACCGACATCGCCTGCCGTTGGATCCCGACACGCCGGCGGTGAGTCTATGCGAAGGCAATACGCCGCTGATCCGGCTTCAGAACCTTCCTGCGGACGAAGGCGTAGACGCGGAGATCTTCGTCAAATACGAGGGATTGAACCCCACCGGCTCATTCAAGGACCGCGGCATGACCCTGGCGGTGACCAAGGCGGTGGAAGAAGGCAGCAAGGCGATCATCTGTGCATCCACCGGAAACACTTCCGCCTCCGCGGCAGCCTATGCGGCGCGGGCCGGCATCGCCGCCTTCGTGCTCATTCCCGAGGGAAAAATCGCCCGCGGCAAATTGGTGCAGGCAAGCATTCACGGTGCCGTGGTGATCCAAATCCAGGGCAATTTCGATGCCGGTATGCGGCTGGTGCGTGAGATGGCCAAAACGACGCCGGTGACCGTGGTCAACTCCATCAATCCATTTCGCATTCAGGGCCAAAAAACCATCGCCTTCGAGATTCTCGAGGCGCTGGGACGGGCGCCCGATTACCACTGTCTGCCGGTGGGCAACGCCGGCAACATCTCAGCGCACTGGATCGGCTACAGCGAGTGCTCGGTGGGCAGCCGCAACGAAGTGACCGCCGCCTGCACTCATTGTCAGGGGGAATGTCCCTTTGTTGCCGACGATCAGGTTAAAAGTCGGCCGGTGATGGCTGGCTACCAGGCCAGCGGAGCGGCGCCGTTCCTTCGTGGCGGCCCGGTGGCCAAACCGGAAACGGTTGCCACCGCCATTCGCATCGGCAATCCGCAGTCCTGGGAGCAGGCCCATGCCGCGGTGCGGGAATCTGGAGGATGGTTCGACGAGTTCGACGACCAGGCGATCCTGGCCGCCCAGCGCAGGCTCGCCGAGCGCGAGGGGATCTTTTGCGAGCCGGCATCGGCCGTTTCTGTCGCTGGCGCCCTGCGCGATCTCAAAAATGGCCGCATCCGCGCCGGCAGCCGGATCGTTTGCACGGTGACGGGACATGGCCTTAAAGACCCAGACAGCGCTATGCAGCAAATCGCTATCGAAGCGAAGGCCGTCGAAGCAACGGCCGACGCGGTCCGTCGCGCCGTCCTCGACAGACTCATCTGAATGCCGCTAGCCGCTATTTTTGGTTCTGGGGTCGATCAACCTGGAGTCCCGAAAACCAGTGCCTGGCATTGATTCCTGATGAGGGCACGTGCAGGACGAGATCTGACTTTGATTGTGCCGGGGCTTTTCGGCCTCGAGCCGCCGGCGGGGACAGACGCCAAAGCCGCAATTGAGATGCTAGTCTCGGCGCTGGACTTGAGCGCCCTGGAAACTCTGCTCTCTCGTGCCCGCGTCATTCCTGCGACGGGGTGCCGGGAGAGTCCCGAGGACCTCATGTTCACCGCATTCGGCTACCAGCGGTCGGCGGGCGACTGGCCGGCGGCGGCGGTGACCCGGTTGGCCGACTTTGACGCTGGCGACCAAGGCGAATGGTGGCTTCGCGCCGATCCGGTGCACCTTAAGGTCGACATGGGCAACCTGGTGCTTATCGACGGCGAACATTTCGCCTTGGATTTGGTGGAGGCCAGGGCCCTGGCGGATATCGTCTCGGAGCATTTTTCGCATCTGGGCTGGCGGCTGGATGTGGACCACCCGATGCGCTGGTATCTAAAGCTCGAAACGCCGGCGCGGATTCAAACCACCCCGCTGTCCATGGCGCGGCTGCGCAACATCGACGCGTATCTGCCCAGCGGCGAGGAAGCAAATAGCTGGCACAGACTCTTGAACGAGACGCAGATGGTGCTTCACGACTGCGCTGTCAATCGATCCCGGGAAGCCCGTGGAGAAGTTCCGGTGAACAGTCTCTGGTTCTGGGGCGGCGGCGTATTGCCGCCGGCCCGCGCCGCGGATTGGTCCGAGGCGTATGGTGATTCCGCCTTGCTCCAGGGTTTGGCGAGTCACGCGGGGATTAGATGCCGGCCACTTCCAGAAGGCGCCGCAAGGTGGCTTAACTGCTCCGGTGAGGGCCACCATTTGGCGCTCATCGAAACGGGTCACAGCTCAGCGCGCTCAAGCAACGTGGAGGGGTGGCGCGAATTCATCGTTGCCTTGAGCGCAAACTGGTTCGAGCCGCTGCTGCATGCGCTCAAAGACGGGCGCTTGCAGAGCGTGACCGTTTTGACTGATCGCTACTTGAGTTACCATGCCGAACGCGCGCGCTGGTGGTGGCGGCTGAAGGCGCGGCGCCCGTTTTCGCGGTTCGTGCAGTTGTAACAAGAGAAGCGCTTTTGCGAATCATAAGACGCACGGTCGAAGCTGACGCCAGCTCGCTGCACACGGGAATTCACCCGGTGCTTGCGCGCATATATAGAGCCCGCGCAGTGCGCGATGCCTCGGAGCTTGACTACACCCTCGAGAGCCTGCACCGGTTTGATGCGCTCGGGGGACTCGAAGGCGCACTGCAAATCTTGCAGTCGGCGCTCGCCCATCGGCAGCGCGTGCTGATTGTCGGCGACTACGACGCCGACGGCGCTACCGCCAGCGCGGTGGCGCTTCGGGGTCTGAAAATGCTCGGCTTCGAGAGCGTGGACTATCTGGTTCCGAACCGCTTCGAGTACGGCTACGGCCTGACGCCGGAAATCGTAGAGGTGGCGGCACAATCTTCTCCCGACGTGCTGATAACCGTGGACAACGGTATTGCCAGCGTCGCTGGCGCCGCAGCCGCCGCCGTTCGCGGCATGCGCGTCATCATTACCGACCACCACCTTCCGGGAAAGGTACTGCCCGAGGCCTCTGCTATCGTCAATCCCAACCTTCCCGGAGACGCCTTCCCCAGCAAGTGCCTGGCCGGCGTGGGCGTGGTTTTCTATCTGCTGATTGCTTTGCGCGCACGGCTGCGCAAAGCCGGTGATGTAGGCGGGGATGCCGCCAACCTCGGTCGACTTCTCGACCTCGTGGCGCTGGGTACCGTTGCCGATGTGGTGCCTTTGGATCGCAACAATCGCGTACTGGTGCACCAGGGCCTGATGCGCATACGCAGCCGTAACGCCTCTCCTGGAGTTCTGGCGCTGCTTGAAATTGCCGGGCGCGAGCGCGACACGGTCACGGCGAGCGATCTCGCCTACGCTGTGGCGCCGAGGCTCAACGCCGCCGGCCGACTCGATGACATGTCGCTGGGGATCGAATGCCTTCTGTGCGCCGACCCTGGCCGGGCGATGGAGATCGCGGCGGAGCTCGACGCATTGAACAAAGAGCGGCGCGCCATCGAGAGCGGAATGCAGCGGGATGCTCTGGCGCAGCTTGAAAACCTGAACATTCCGTCGGATTCCGTTACGCCCTTCGGGGTGGTGCTTTACGACGAGCGCTGGCACCCTGGTGTCGTCGGCATCGTCGCCTCGCGGGTTAAGGACCGGTTGCACCGGCCGGTGGTCGCTTTCGCCCCGGAGGACGAAGACAGGATCAAGGGATCGGGGAGGTCCATCAATGGCGTGCACATCCGCGACACACTCGACGCGGTGGCTACGGCAAATCCCGGGCTGGTGGAACGCTTCGGCGGTCATGCCATGGCGGCGGGCTTGAGCCTCGAACGCGGTTCTCTCGATTCTTTCCGCCGGGCGTTCGATCAGCAGGTGCGCAGCGTTCTCGGGGGAGAAGCCCCCGACGGCGCCGTGTATTCAGACGGCCCGTTGGACCCCGAGGACATTGACCTGAAGCTCGCCTGGCTGCTTCGCGAAGGTGGACCCTGGGGCCAGGGGTTTCCAGAGCCGATGTTCGACGGTGAATTCGAGGTGCTGGATCGCCGCATCGTGGGTGAAAGGCATCTAAAGCTCAAGCTCGCCTTTCCCGGCACCGCCCGGCCACTGGAAGCTATCGCCTTCAATACCGTGGATAGCGACTGGCCCGACGACGCGCGGCGGGTGAACATCGCCTACCGTCTGGACGTCAACAATTATCGCGGCATCGAGCGTCCCCAGCTCGTGGTCGAGCACCTGGAATGCTGCTGAGGCGGAAGCGAGCAAACAAAAGCTGCGCCGGCGGCGTGCCAAGCCCGCCGCGGCTGTAGTACCATCCCCGCGCTTTCGGAGTTCATCGATCCGCCATATATAAACTGCCATGCTGGAATTGAATCCGGAATTCGAACGCGTCAAGGACATGCAGGAGCGCGTGGGCGCTCTTAGGGGGTATCTTTGACTTCGATACGCGCAGGGAACGCCTGGAAGAAGTCAATCGCGAGCTCGAAGATCCGGATCTCTGGAACGATCCCGATCACGCGCAGCGGCTCGGCAAGGAGCGCGCCGAGCTCGAGAACATCGTCGAAACCATTCTCAGTCTGACCTCCAAGCTCGAGGACTCCCGCGGCCTGCTGGCACTCGCTGACGAAGAACAGGACGCCGAGACCGCGGACTCGGTGAAGCGAGACCTTGACCAGCTGGAAACCGAGCTCGAACGGCTCGAGTTCCGCAGAATGTTCTCCGGCGAGATGGATGCCGCCAACGCCTTCGTCGATATCCAGGCCGGCTCCGGCGGCACCGAAGCCCAGGACTGGGCGGAGATGCTTTTGCGCATGTACCTTCGCTGGGGTGAGCGGCGCGGATTCCGTACCGAACTTATCGAGGCCTCGGCGGGTGAAGTGGCTGGGATCAAGAGTGCTACGGTCAAGTTCGAGGGCGACCACGCCTACGGCTGGCTCAGAACCGAAACCGGCGTGCACAGGCTGGTGCGCAAGTCTCCCTTCGATTCGGGCAACCGGCGGCATACTTCTTTTGCCGCCGTATTCGTTGCCCCGGAAGTGGACGAGGATATCGACGTCGAAATCAATTCGGCGGACTTGCGCATCGATGTTTACCGCGCGAGCGGTGCCGGCGGCCAGCACGTCAACCGCACCGAATCGGCGGTGCGCATTACCCATCTGCCGACGAACATCGTGGTCCAGTGCCAGAGCGATCGTTCCCAGCATAAGAACAAGGCCACGGCGATGAAGCAGCTCAAGGCCAAGCTATATGAGCTCGAGCTGCAAAAGCGGCGCGAGCAGCAGCAGACCGTGGAAGACTCGAAGTCGGATATCGGCTGGGGCAGTCAGATCCGTTCCTACGTGCTGGATCAATCGCGGATCAAAGATCTGCGCACGGGACACGAAACCGGCAACACCCAGGCGGTGCTCGACGGCGATCTGGATCGGTTTATTGAGGCGAGCCTCAAAAGCGGGCTCTGATCAACCAAGGACGCAAGCAGAAAGATGACGGATTCATCCCACGGCGACGAAGCCGCCCAACGGCGCCGGAAGCTAGCAGAGCTGCGCAAGCGCGGAAACCCTTATCCTAACGACTTCCGCCGCGGCGCCGCGGCGGCGGAGATCCACGCGCAGCACGACCGAAAAGATTCTGCCGTGCTGGATGAGGAGAAACCGAAGGTCGCCATCGCCGGGCGCATGATGACCCGGCGGATTATGGGCAAGGCGTCGTTCGCGCATCTTCAGGATGTCTCCGGCAGGATCCAGGTATACGTACGGCGAGACGATCTGCCGCAGGGAGTATACGCAGAATTCAAGCAGTGGAACCTGGGCGACATTCTCGGTATAGAGGGTTTCGTCTTTCGTACCAAGACCGGCGAGCTGTCGGTGCACGCAACGAGCATCCGATTGCTGGTCAAGTCGCTCACTCCCCTGCCGGAAAAATTTCACGGTCTCGCCGATCTGGAGACCCGCTACCGCCAGCGGTACGTGGACCTGATCGTCAATGAGGACACGCGGCGGACCTTCCGAACGCGGGCCAAGATCACCGACTACCTGCGCAGGTTTTTCAACCAGCGCGACTATCTCGAAGTCGAGACGCCTATGATGCAGGTTATTCCCGGCGGCGCCGTGGCGCGACCGTTCAAGACCCACCACAATGCACTCGACATGGACCTGTATTTGCGCATCGCGCCTGAGCTGTTCCTCAAGCGCCTGGTTGTGGGCGGTTTCGAGCGCGTGTACGAGATAAACAGAAACTTCCGCAACGAGGGCGTCTCGACCCAACATAATCCAGAGTTCACGATGCTGGAGTTCTACGGGGCCTATGAGGATTTCAACGACTACATGAACCTCACCGAAGAAATGATGCGGGGCCTTGCCAAGGAGCTCACTGGAAGCACCGAGATCGAATACCAGGGCAAGCGTATCGACTTCGACCCCCCGTTCGAGCGTCTCACGGTGCGCGAAGCGATTCTAAAGCACAATCCGGATATCAAGGCCGCGGATCTCGACGACGAAGTAACTACTCGCGCCGCTGCAAAAAAACTGGGTATCGAGCCAGAGCCCGGCTGGGGTCGGGGCAAGCTTTGGGTCGAGATCTTCGAGAGGACGGTCGAAGACGAGCTCAACAACCCAACTTTTATTACCGCCTATCCGACTGATGTGTCGCCGCTGTCCCGGCGCAACGACGACGATCCCTTCGTCGCTGACCGCTTCGAATTTTTCGTCGGCGCCACCGAGCTCGCGAACGGGTTTTCCGAATTGAACGACCCGGAGGACCAGGCGGAGCGCTTTCGCGTTCAGGCAAAGAGTCGCGCCGCCGGTGACGAGGAGGCCATGTATTACGACGAGGATTACGTCCGCGCGCTGGAATACGGTATGCCTCCCGCCGCCGGAGAGGGCGTCGGCATCGACCGCTTGGTCATGCTGTTCACCGATTCATCGTCCATTCGCGACGTGCTGCTGTTTCCTCACATGCGGCCGGAGACGAAGCGTCCAGAAGCGGAGTAAGTTGGGATCCAAGCGTTTCAAGGACCGATTCTTTTGATTAGATTACGGGAGGTCGGCCGATGAAGAATGTGTTTATAGGCGTCCTGTTCGGCATCATCCTGGGTGGTGCCGGCGGTTTTGCCGCCGGGATATTCGTATTTCCCTATTTGTTTCCACCACCGCCGGTGAACGAGGTCGTTGTCGATAGAGACAAACGCAAAATCGTGGCGAGGGGGGAATTTATCCATGCGCAACCTTCCGATCCGGTCCACTACGGGCGGGGCAAGGTCACTATCTACGAGGACCTGCTGCACCTGGAATCGGATTTCGAGGTGGGACCGGGTCCAAAGTTTCACGTTTACCTGGTGCCGGAGGCGAACGTCACCCCCGACACTCTGGTGCAGGAAAGCATGTTCGTAGATCTCGGTCGGCTGAAGGCTTTTTCAGGCAGCCAGAACTACGCCATTCCCGCGGGCGTTGACCTCCGGAATTTCAAATCCGTTGTCATCTGGTGCGAGCAATTCAACGTCTTGATCTCCCCAGCGAACATTGCTCTCGTTGGCTGAGACGGGTACCAGCACTCGAAACAAGATTCGCCTCGAAACGACCTGAGTACCGATGCGGGTCATCTCGGTTCCGATTTGTCAGCCGGAGGCAATGGCGGCCGATGCACGGTTTCGATGACCGCGGCGCCGACGATGAGCACCGTTCCGACGGACTCGCGCAGGCCGAATGGTTCACCGGACCAGGCGGCTGCGGAAGCGACGCCCACCATCACCTCTCCCATGAGCAAGATCCCCACCCGGCCCGGGCTCAGACAAGAGGCGCCCCACAGCGCCATGATGACGGGGGGTATGCCGAAAAGCGCGATCAGTAGCGTCAGCCACGGCCATCCCGATCCCAGCACGCTCCAGGTGGGTATCACCGCGTCGCCAGCCACGGGCAGGAGCGCGACCGCGGTCGTTACCAAGGTGCCGCCGGCAAAAAATGCGAATAGGGTCTCGTAGACCTCGACCTGCGGCCGGCTGTAGATGCGCAAGGATCCGTATGCCCACGCAACTCCCGCAATCAAAGCCATCCAGTCGCCGGGATTGCGAGGAAGCGGAAAGTGGTTCTCAGAGCCGAGGATGACCACGAGTCCCGCGAGTCCCAGCGCGAGGGCGACGGCCCGGTTGGCGGTAATGCGCTCACCCAAAAGTGCGCGGCCAAGCAGCGTGCCCCACACCGGGGTGAGGTAGAAGAGCAACAGCACGCGTACCACCTCGGTCAAGAGCAACGCGGTGGCGTACAGTGAGAAGGCGGCGCCGGCGATGGCTCCGGTAAAAACGAGACTCCACCCGGCCGAGCGCAGCCGGCGCCATCTAATCAGTGCCGCGGGCAACAACAACGCACACGAGCCGAGGTAGAAAGCCAAGCTCGCCCAGCCCCCTTCGAAACCTGCCTCGCCTAAGGCACGAAACGGAATCCAGAAGAGGCCCCAGAGCACGCCGGACACCACGACGGCAAGGCTCGGCAACAGATCGGTGCGTTCCGCCCTCACCACGGAAGCCGTCTCGGACCTAGGCTGGATGGGAATTAGTTCGGCAGTGCATGTGCGTCGCGGTCACTGGAATGGGGAGAGCTCTGCGGGCAGTTGATAGGTTCCGCGCAACCGCTCGTACTTTCCTGTTGCCACCATGGCGGCGATGGCATGCTCGATGGCATGGAAGATGTCGCTGTATCCGGTGCTGACAGCGAAACCCACTTCGCGCACCGGTTTAAAAGCGCCTCTCAGCATGCGGGTGCGCGCATCCGGATCCTGAGAGATGGCGACGGCGCTCACGGTGTTAACGAAGTACGCGGCCGCATGTCCCATGGAAACCGGGAAGTGGGTTGCGCGATGAAATGGAAACGAGTGGACTTGCATCGGTGTACCGCCCGAATTCTTGAACTGATCGTTGAGCGACAGCGCGAAGCGCTCCGATGTGGAGCCCGATGTCGCCGAGACCGTGCGTCCTTGTAGATCGTCGAGCTTTTCGATGCGGAAAGGGTTGCCCCTTAAGATCATGACGTGATCTCCGACCACCAGGTAGGGAATCGTCACCGTGTCCACGACGGCCTCGGTCAGCGCCAAGGTATTGATGGCATCGACTTCGCCGCGTCCCAGCGCTCCCGCCAGCCCGTCTCTAGGCAGGCGCACGAGGCGCAGTGTGAGATCGTGCGCTTCGGCGACCGCCTTCGCCACCGCCACCTCGAAGCCCCGCCATACGCCATCGTTTTGATACGCGAACGGGCGTCCGGTCGCCGAGATCCCGACGGTGAAACTGCCAGCCTGCGTAAGCTCCCGCTCCAGCTTTAGATAGTGCGCCTGGATCGGGAGCGCTACGACCAGCAGCAAGCAAGCAATGAGTCGGACTGGAGTCGTGCTCATAGTCCTCAGTCGTCGGATTTCACGCGGGTTCATGTGTTGACGTGAAGCGCTTCATTATCGATTATCCCGCTGGCTGTTCCCTTTTTCGCTCTCATCGGTTCGCTCGGCAATGCTGGTCTGGCGTAGTATGCCCTGGTAGATCTCTTCATCTCCGATGACACCGATCATCTTGCCGTCCTGGAGAAAAACGATGGGCGTGCCGGTCTGCTGTCGAATTTCGATGGCGCGGCGCATGATAATTTCGGGTGTTGCGGTGACGATATCTTCCCGGCCGAGACTCGAAAGGTCGAGATCCTCGTCGTAGGGCACCAGGCGTCCTTCGGTTGCGTTCACGCTCACTCGTTGCGGCCGGCCTGAGGGGTCCAAAGTTATACGGCTTTGACCGGACCAATCGAGGAGCAGCTCGTTACCTTCCCTGCGCATATTGTCCACCGGCCGCAAGAGCGAAGAGCCACGCAAAACATTGAGCGGATTCATGTGAGCGACGAAATCGGCCACATACTGACTCGAAGGGGACAGCACGATGCTCTCCGGCTCTCCGTACTGAACGATGTGTCCGCCTTCCATAATCGCGATATGGGTGCCCAGCTTGAGCGCCTCGTCGAGGTCGTGGCTGACGAAGATGATGGTCTTCTTGAGTCGGGTCTGAAGTTCCAGCAGCTCGTCCTGCAGGTGGGTGCGTATCAACGGGTCGAGGGCCGAGAACGGCTCGTCCATCAGCAATATATCAGCGTCGGTAGCAAACGCCCGCGCCAGACCCACCCTCTGCTGCATACCGCCGGAAAGCTCGTTGGCGTACTTGTTTCTCCACTTGTCTAGCCCCACGAGCTCGAGCTTGTTCTTTACCACGCTCTCGCGCTCGGCTCGGGGCATGCCCCGCAGCTCCAGCCCGAATCCGACATTCTCCTGCACCGTGCGCCAGGGCAGCAGGGCAAATTGCTGAAACACCATGGAAATGCGGTTCATGCGCAAGCGTCGCAGCGTAGCCGGATCGCATCGCGTAACATCGACTCGCTGTCCTTCATCCTCCACCAGCACCTCGCCGCGGCTGACCCGGTTGAGTCCATTGACGCTGCGTAGCAGCGTGGACTTACCTGAGCCCGAGAGCCCCATGAGCACACAAATCTCGCCCTGCTCGATAGCGATGGACGCGTTTGCCACACCGATTACGCAGCCAGTCTTCTCTAGAATTGCATCGCGCTCCTCGCCTTGATCGAGCAGCGCAAGTGCCTGCTTGGAGTTATCACCGAAGACGATGCTGACGTTCTTGAATTCGACAATGGCCATGGGCCTAACCTTGGTGGCGTATTAATAGCGCGTAGGTCGCGCGCCCGGCTGCTTGCAAATCCGATCCAGCAGGATGGCGAGGATCACGATGGCGAAGCCCGCCTCGAAGCCCATGGCAACGTTCATGGTGCTCAGCGCGCGCACCACCGGGGTGCCGAGCGAGTCGGCCCCAACCAGCGCTGCGATCACCACCATAGACAACGACAGCATGATGCACTGGGTAAGCCCGGCCATAATGGTCGGCATGGCGCAGGGAAGCTCCACTTTCCAAAGCAGCTGGTGCGGCCTTGCACCGAACGCCTCGCCCGCGTCGATAAGCTGCTGGGGAACCGACGAAACCCCGAGATAGGTGAGCCGGATGGGCGCAGGAATAGCGAAGATGATGGTCGAAATGAGCCCGGGCACCATCCCGAGACCGAACAAGACGAGCGTGGGAATCAGGTATACGAAGGTTGGAATCGTCTGCATCAGGTCGAGAATCGGCCGGATGACCGTATACAGCCACGGGCGATGAGCGGCGGCGATACCAATGGGGATTCCGACCACGGTGCAAATTAGCGTTGCGCAGACCACCAGCGCCAGCGTCTGCACGGTTTCGTCCCAGTACCCGAGGTTAATGACCAGCAGAAGGGAGGGAATGACCAGCGCGACCAGCTTCCAGGAGCGATGCAGCCACCAGGCGATGCCGGCGAATACGGCAAGCAGCAGCAGAGGATGTATCCACAGCATCGCGTCGACGAGACCGTCAATTAGAAAGTTCAGCGTCTCCGAGATAATGTCGAAGACCCAGGCTGCGTGATCGTTTGTGAAGTTCACGAACTGGTCGATCCAGGAGCCGAGAGGGATCTTGTAATCGGTGAGCCACTCCATTTTCTTTACCTCTGTTGGAGGGCGGCGCAGGCGCGCCAGCGCGCGCGCCGCGGGGTAACGCCGTGGTCGGTCAAGCTAGAAGTGTGCAACGGAGAAGCGGACGCCCGCAATGAGCGGGCGTCTCCACGACGCACTTACATCCCGAGGTGCTTCTTCACTGCGCTGGAGCCGCTCTTGCCATCGAAGGTGGTTACTCCAGCAAGCCATTTTTCCAAAAGCTCCGGGTTCTGCTTGATGAGCTTTTTTGCGGCCGCATTGGGATCCATGCCGTCATCCAGCATGTATCCCATGATCTCGTTCTCCGTGGCGAGCGAAAACTTGAGATTCTTGAGCAACTGTCCGACGTTCGGGCATCTCTCTGTGTAACCTTTGGGCGCGAGGGTGTACACGGTGGCGCCGCCGAAGTTCGGCCCGAAATAGTCGTCCCCGCCTGAGAGGTAGGCAATGTCGAAACGGCGGTTCATGGGGTGCGGCTCCCATCCGAGGAAAACAACCCACTTTTTTCGGTTGACCGCACGCTGTACCTGACTCAGCATGCCGGCTTCGCTGGATTCCACGATCTCCCAGTCGCCCAGCCCGTAGGCGTCTTTCTCGATCATGTCGATAATAATCTGATTACCGTCGTTTCCTGGCTCGATGGCGTAAATCTTCTTACCGAAGTTATCGCCAAACTTGTCCAGATCTGCGAACGACTTGACTCCTGAGTCGTGCGCCGACTTGGAGACCGCCAACGTATACTTGGCGCCCTCGAGATTGGAGGTGACCCTGTCGATTGAGCCTTTTTCGAAATAGGGGCTGATCATGCTCTCCTGGGTGGGCAGCCACAGACCCAGGAAGGCGTCGACGTCGCCGTTGGAAAGGCTTTCGAAAGTGATGGGTACTGAAAGCACACTTGCCTTCGGCGTGTAGCCGAGACCCTCCAGAACATTGGACGCGATGGCGGTGGTGGCCGTGATACAGCTCCAGCCTACGTCAGAAAAGTGTACGCTCTTGCAGGAAGCGGGGTCACCGGCGCCGCGGGCGCCGCTGGCAACTCCCATTGCTACGAGGCCCGCCAGGGCAATCTGTCGAACTCGGATTTTTGACACTGTTCTCTCCTCCATTGAAATCAACAGAAACCTGCAGTGCGAGCACCACGGCTCTGCTTTGTTGCTTCTTTTCGTCGGCGCAGCAGTGTAACCCCCTTTCCCGGGCCTGTTAAGCTACCGACACCGAGCCGGGATATAGCCCAGCCACGACCAGTTAGATAAGGTGTCTTTGCGCTCATCCTTCGAAGATCCGGCGGCTCCATACAAGTGGCTGAGCGCAGTCAGAAAAAGCCGCAACGGTCCGAAAATAGAGCGCGACGAAGAAAATATTCATTTCCCAACGCCCCACTTTCGCACCCACCCTGGAAAACTGGCAACTACCTTCGCCGCACAGGACAGGATTGAGATTTCCCGATTCCTCGTCAGGCCGTCACCAGCCTTGCCCCGAACGACCGGGTAAAGGGGTCGGAGCTTTCAGGACTTCTTTCGTTTTCGCTTCTTCGCGGCGATCCGCATTCTGAGAGAATTGAGCCGGATGAACCCAGTTGCGTCTTTCTGATCGTAGGCACCGCGATCGTCGCCGAATGTGACCACGTCTGCATCGAATAAATCATCTGTTTCCGACTTTCTGCCGACGACAATTACGTTTCCCTTGTAGAGCTTGAGACGCACGGTTCCGTTCACCGTCTCCTGACTGGCGTCGATCAGGGTCTGCACCATACGTCGCTCTGGAGACCACCAATATCCGTTATAGATGAGCGATGCGTATCGGGGCATCAGTTCATCCTTGAGGTGCGCGGCTTCTCGATCCAGCGTAATCGACTCGATTGCTCGGTGTGCTTTGAGCATAATGGTGCCGCCTGGTGTTTCGTAACATCCGCGGTTCTTCATCCCGACGTAGCGATTCTCGACCAGGTCGACGCGTCCAATGCCGTGCTCACCGCCGATGCGGTTGAGCGTGGTCATGACTTCGCCCGGCTTCATCCGCTTGCCGTCCACGGCGACTATGTCGCCCTTTTCGTAGTCGAGCACCAGGTAGCGCGGCTGGTCCGGCGCGCTCTCGGGGGAAAGCGTCCACAGCCACATTCCCTCCGCCGGCTCGGTCCAGGGATCCTCAAGCTCGTTGCCCTCATAGGATATGTGCAGCAGATTGGCATCCTGGGAATAGGGCGACTCGTTACCCTTCTTGCGCTCGATGGGGATGCCGTGCTCGTCGGCAAAAGCGAGCAGCTTTTCCCGGGAGTCGAGGTCCCATTCACGCCAGGGGGCGATGATCCGAATGTCGGGGTTGAGCGCGTAGGCGCCCAGCTCGAAGCGAACCTGGTCGTTGCCCTTCCCGGTGGCCCCGTGGGCCACGGCATCGGCCCCAGTCTCGGCAGCGATTTCCACCAGGCGCTTGGCGATGAGCGGGCGAGCGATTGCCGTACCCAGCAGGTACTCACCCTCGTAGATGGTGTTGGCGCGGAACATGGGAAAGACGAAGTCGCGGGCGAACTCTTCCTTGAGATCCTCGACGTATATCTCCTTCACCCCCATTTTTTCCGCCTTGCGCCGGGCCGGCTCCACCTCCTCGCCCTGGCCGATGTCGGCGGTGAACGTCACCACCTCGCAGCCATAGCTGTCCTTGAGCCATTTGAGAATGATGGATGTGTCGAGGCCACCGGAGTAGGCAAGCACCACCTTGTTTATTGCAGACATGAGGCTCCCGAACTCTTTTTGCGAAAGAGCGGGATGATACCGAAAAACAGGCTGTATCGTATTTAGTAAGTCCGACGTCGAGCGCGAGCCGGGCTAAGCCGCCGTTTCGTCGTTATCGAAGGCCGCCGGGATGCGCGCGTGGAAATTCGAACTAATATTCCTATACCACATACGAGACGTGAACTTTTGCATGTCGACCCGCACCCTGGCGCTGGATGACGATCTGTACCGGTATATGGTCGACGTTTCCGTGCGCGAAACGCCGATCCAGCGGCGCCTGCGTGAAGAGACGGCCAAGCTGGAGATGGCGCGGATGCAGATTGCGCCTGAACAGGGTCAATTCATGGCGCTCCTGGTGTCGCTGATGGGTGCCCGCAATACGCTCGAGGTGGGGGTATTCACCGGATACAGCGCGCTCTGCGTAGCAGAGGCGCTGCCCCACGACGGGCGCATCATCGCTTGCGACGTCAGCGAAGAGTGGACTTCGATTGCCCGCCGATATTGGAAAAAGGCGGGTGTCGACGGAAAAATCGACCTGAAATTGGCGCCGGCGGCCGAATATTTGGCCTCGCTCATCAAGAATGGAAAAGAAGGGCAGTTTGATTTTGCCTTCATCGATGCGGACAAGGAAAACTACGCGACATATTTCGACTGTTGCCTCGAATTGCTTCGCCCGGGCGGACTGATTGCGGTGGATAACACCCTCTGGTCCGGTCGTGTCATTGATTCAGCCGATCAGTCGAACGACACTAAAGCTGTACGCGCGTTCAACGAGGCCTTGCGAAATGATTCGAGGGTCAGACTTAGCCTGGTCCCTATCGGTGACGGATTGACGCTCGCGTTGAAGCTTGGGGTCGGCAGGTAGGGTCAAATCGGTGATGAAAAGAAGAAGCTTTTTAAGGTCCGGATTGATGACTGTCTCGGGAGCGCTGGCGACGTCGCTCGTGCCGGAGCCAGCTTCGGCGCTGGTGCAGCCGAGCGAACGTTATTTCCGCAAGATGTCGAGCTTCGACGACCCGCATCCCATGGACGTGATGGCACGCAAGGAAGACTTTCAGTTGTTGCGCATGACGCTACGCAGAATTAAGCGCGTCCAGAAGCTTGTTGGTTACGGTAATTTCAATCTTCTCAACTTCGACGATATGCTCAAGGTAGCGAGGTCCTATACCTCAGTGGAGCGATTTACCCGGGCGGAACTCGCCTTTTTGGAGAAGCTCTTTTATGTCGATGCGTCAACATACGGTTTCTACGGTACCAAAGTGCTCAGGAACCTGACCGACAACGTCGATCGCAAAATCACCGCCCGCGTGCGTGGTACCGGTCAGCGGATATTCAGTGGACGGGCGCTTGAACGTTACGAGCGCATTAAACGCGCAGTCGGGCCGGATCTCGTGCTCACTTCCGGCGTGCGCAGTATCGTCAAGCAGCTCTACCTGTTCATGCGCAAGGCGGAGCGCGCCGAGGGCAACCTCTCGCTCGCCTCGCGCTCCCTGGCCCCTCCCGGATACTCGTTCCACGCCATCGGCGATTTCGACGTAGGCAAACGGGGCTTAGGCGGGGCGAATTTCACCGACGCCTTTGCGCGGACCGACGTCTACCGTCGTCTGGTAGACCTGGGGTTCGTCGAAATGCGCTATCCGCAGCGAAACCTTTTTGGAGTGCGCTTCGAGCCCTGGCATATCCGCGTAGCCTGAATCCGTGAATGAGTTCAGCCCAAGGATGGTTGGGCCTCACCGCAGGGTCCGCGGAGACGTTTGATGGGGCCTGCCGGATTTACGCGACGGACTCTGCTGCAAGGAGTAGCTGCGGCGCTGTTCGCGGCGCAGCCGCTTCGAGGCGAGGCTCGTGGCCCCGCCGCCAGGCGTGATCCGCCGCGAGCGCTTGGTTACGGCCGCCTGAAACGCGACCCCCGCGGTATCCTCGACCTTCCGCCGGGCTTTGAGTATCGCATCATTTCCCGCACCGGTGACCCCATGGACGACGGGCTGCGGGTGCCTGGGCTGCCGGACGGGATGCATGCGTTCCCAGGAACGGCCGGTCGCGTGCGGCTTCTGAGGAACCACGAGCTTATTCCCCACTCTGTGGATACCGCTTTCGTGCGTCTGCCGGAAGGGCCGGACGCCGGCGTGCAGGCCCGGATGTATGACCGCGCCGTGGGCCGAGGGGGCGTCACTACCCTGGTCTACGACACTGGTAGGGGGAGGGTGGAGCGCAAGTTCCTGAGCCTCGCCGGCACGTTGCGCAACTGCGGCGGCGGCGCCACCCCCTGGGGGAGCTGGATCTCGTGCGAAGAAACGGTCATACGCCGCGGCGAATACGGGGCGGAGAAGGACCACGGCTTCAACTTTGAGGTTCCCTCGGGGTCTGAAAATCTGTCAAAGGCCGTGCCATTGACCGCCATGGGGCGTTTCAATCATGAGGCTGTGGGCGTGGATCCGAATTCAGGCGTGATTTACCAAAGCGAGGACCGCCCCGACGGGCTCTTTTATCGCTTCCTGCCCCAATCCCGCGGCGAGCTGGCAAAAGGCGGTCAACTCGAGGCGCTGGCGATCAAGGGGCAGCCTCATCTTTTCACCGGCAACTGGGGCTTCGGGCCTCAGACCCCCTTGGGCGTCCCCATGCCGGTGTCCTGGGTGAGACTGGAATCGGTGGAGGCAGCCGACGACGGGCTGCGCTACCAGGGTCGAGAACGCGGCGCGGCCGCGTTTCCCCGAGGCGAAGGCATCACCGTGGAGCAGCGCGCGGGGGACAAATCCGCGTCCATTTGGCTGGTATGTACGGCTGGCGGTCGCAACAAGCGCGGGCAGCTCTGGCGCTACCGGCCGAGTCCCTACGAGGGCACCGAGCGGGAAACGGACCAAGCCGGCATCCTGGAGCTCAGCGTCGAGCCCAACGACAATCGGTTGCTCAACCACGGCGACAGTATCTGCGTCGCACCGACCGGCGATCTAATCGTCGGCGAGGACAGCACCAGGGTGCAGCGTCTCATCGGAATCACCCGAAAAGGCGCGATTTACATCCTGGCGGCAAACCCGCGGGCGAACTCAGAATTCGCCGGCGCCACGTTTGCACCGAACGGTACTACGCTGTTCGTCAGTCTGCAGTTCTTAGGCCTTACGTTCGCAATCACCGGTCCGTGGGATGCCAGGAACCCGCGTGAGTTATGAGTCGGCATTCGATGCGTCAATTTTCGGGAATCTATCACGGCGGTCGATGCCGAGTGCGTATACTTTAAACACGCAGCCATGAATCCCGAACAAGCACAACACGAAATCAGTTCTTCAGCCTATGAGTGGACCAGCAGGATCTTTGACCTGCTGCGGAAAATTCTCAAGGTGAAAGTAAACTTTCACCACGACGAAGGACAGATCGAAGAAAGCGAAATTTTCGTTTTCAATCACTTCGCGCGATTCGAGACATTCATCCCACAGTATTTGATCTACAAGAGGACCGGGGAATTTTGCCGCTCCATCGCCGCCGGCGAACTTTTTGTCGAAGACGATCCATTTTCAAATTATCTTCGCAGCGTTGGCGCTGTTTCCAACGAACACCCGGGTCTCTTCGCTTTCCTGAGCCGCGAAATCTTCCGCGGTCGCAAAGTCATCATTTTTCCCGAAGGAGGCATGGTAAAGGACCGGCGGGTGGTGAACGAATACGGTGACTACAGCGTCTATTCACGCTCCGCACAGGAGCGGCGCAAGCACCACACGGGTGCCGCGGTTCTGGCGCTCGCGGTAGAGGCGATGAAGGTGGCGGTCAAGGATGCGCACAAACGCGAAAATATGCGTCGTATTGAGGCCTGGACTGAATACGCGGGACTCGACAGCCCCGAAGACCTGATCCGCGCCGCCAAACGTCCCACACGTATCGTTCCGGCCAACATCACCTTCTATCCCATTCGTGTAAGCGACAATCTGTTGAGGAAGGGGGCGGAGCTGCTCAACAGGGGACTCAGTCGACGGCTTTCAGAGGAGCTGCTCATCGAGGGAAACATTCTGCTGAAAGATACCGATATGGATGTCCGCCTGGGTAACTCCATTCGCATCGATCACACTTGGTCCTTCGTCCAGCGCGCGCTGATCTCGCGGGTGGTGAGTACTCTCGGCACTCTCGACGAGATTTTTGCCCTAAAGCACGATGCGGGATGGTGGGCGGCGAGAATGTTGGCGAGAGGAATGCGCCGGCACGCAGAGCGGATACGGGACGATTATATGCGGCGAATGTATGCCGGGGTGACGGTGAATCTCAGTCACCTGGCGTCGAGTCTGATGGTCAAACTGCTTGATAGCAAGGTGCGTAAGATATCGAAGCAAAAGTTTCACCTCCTACTCTATCTTTGCGTCAAACGGGCGCAGTGGGAATCTTCTTTGCACCTGCATGAGAGTATTCGCAACCCTGATATATACGCCTGTCTTCCCGACGGAAAATGCGCCGGTTTAAACCAGTTCTTAAAAATGGCAACCTCCATGCGTTTGCTCGTGGAGGAAAAAGATGAATACCAGTTTCTGGAAAAGCTCGACACGGAGCATACCTTCGATTCGATCCGACTGGAGAACCTGGTTGAGGTTTATGCCAACGAGGTGGCGCCGCTCAAAGGTGCGCACCTTGCGTTGCGCGACGCCATGCGGGAGGTGAATAAGATCCAGGAGGAAGAAATAGCATCGCTTCGATTTGACGACCTGAAGATTAGCCACGCGTGGGACAAGGCTGAGTTTTCTGCGTCCCAGTATCTGGCGATTAACGTCCAGGAAACGGCCACCGAGTCTGCCGAACCATTTTTGCTGCTGCCCAAGAACTCGTCGAAACTTGGGGTGGTGTTGGTACACGGTTTCCTCGCCTCACCCGCGGAAGTAAGGGGGATAGGAGAGAAGCTGGTGGAGGCCGGGTATCCCGTGGTCGGTGTGCGGCTAAAGGGTCACGGAACGTCCCCCTGGGACTTGAGGGAGCGAAGCTTCATCGACTGGCTGGAGTCCCTTCGAGAGGGCTGCCGCGTAATGGCGGGGTTCAGTGAGCGATTCTGTATCGTCGGTTTCTCAACCGGCGGCGCCTTGGCGCTGTTACACGCGGCGGAGTCGAATGCGCCGGTGGGCGTGGCCGCCGTTTCAGTGCCAATCATCTTCGGCAACAAGAACATGCGATTCGTCCCCCTGGTCCACGGCGCAAACCGGCTGGTGCGCGCGATCTCGCCGGTGGAAGGCGTCATGCCGTTCAGACCCAATCAGTCAGAGCATCCGCATATTAACTATTACCACATGCCGATTCGAGGACTGAACGAGCTCAGGCTGCTCCGGGATGAGCTTCGCCGTAGGTTAAAAGAAGTGCGTTGCTCGGTTTTGCTTCTGCAGGGGGACAAAGATCCGGTCGTGGATCCGATAAGTCTGGACAAGCTACGGGACCTGCTCAGCGCAGCAGAGGTCGAGGCGAAGATTATTCCGTCGAGGCGACACGGGATCCTCTACGAGGACATCGGTGGAACCATGGATACCGTGCTGGGTTACGTCAACCGATTAAACGATGCGGAGTCGAGGCAGGAGCGGGCCGCGGGCGAGGGTTGAGGCGACGCGGGGCACAACCCGCGCTTAATCTGCCCCCCGCTTGAACAAGGACTTCATTTTCGCCCTTGCTGCCTCCAGCGCGCTTTTCGCTTTGTCTTTGGCCGCAGCGGCGTCCTCGTGGGCGGAACGGGTCAAGCTGGCGCGTTTTTCGGCCGAGGCCTGCTGCGCCAGCGTCTGATCGGCGTTGTCGCCATGGCCCAGCTGAGCGCCGACATCCGACAAGAGCGCGGCCTCCACGGCCTTTTGTCGCTGCCGCGCAGCTTCTTTACGCTTCTCCAGCATGATTTGGTGGCGCGCGAGTTGCTGCGTGCGCGACAATTCTTCCTCCGAGCGTTCGCGCTCCTCGTTGAGCCACTGCTCCATTTCATCGTAGAGCTGAACTCTGATCTCTTCTTCCACGGCCTGCTGTGTCACCACCTTCTGTTCTGCCTCGGCCTTGGCCTGATCGGCGGACTCTTTGGCCCGCATGGCGTCGTGGATCTGACTTTCCGCCGCCTCCATCTTTCCCCGGTACGCATCCAGCTCGGCGCGCAGGGTGCGCTCGGCCTTTGATTCGCCTTTTTCGTGATCCAGTGACTTTTCCTCCTTGCGAATCACGGCCATGGTCTTGTCGTATTCGTTTCTCGCTTTCTGAAGTGCGCGCTTGGCTTTTTCCGCAGCTTCGAGTTTGGACTTGGCTCTTTTGGCCTCCCGTTCGAGCCGGGCCTTCTCCCGCTTTACCCGCGTGTCTTCCTGGGCCCTTCGCTTGTCCTGCGCAGCCTTGAGCTCGTCGGCGATGCGCTGCGACTCTTCCTCGGCTAACTTGCGTGCTGCTTCGGCTCTCTCCAGCTCGTGTTTGGCTTTTTCCTGCGCCTGGATGGTTTCTGCAAACTCCGATTCGAGCCTTTTGCGCTCGGCGCGCAGGCGCTCTTCCATTTCCTCGCGCAGGCGCTGCTCTTCCGCGTCGTGATTGTTTCTTATCTGTGCCGCCCGCTTTTCCGCTGCTTCCTGCGCATTTCGAAGCTCGGCCTGGATTCTGCTTGCCTGAGACGCGATCTCCTCCTGCGCTACTGCCAGCTCCGCCTCCAGCCTTTTCCGCTCCTCTTCGAAGCGGGCCTCTGTCTCCGCCTTCGCTCTGCGCATGTTTTCGATCTTCTGCGCCGCCTCACTGTATTCCTGCTGTAGCCGCTCGTCCTCCAGCCGCAGGCGTTTCTCGGCTTCCCGGCGAAGTCGTTGCACCAGAGCTTCCGCTTTCTGGCGTTCTCCGGCGGCGTTGGCTTCGGCTTCTACCAGTCTCGTCTCGAGTTCTCGCTTCTGCTTTTTAGCACGTTCGAATTCCTCGCTTGCGCGCCGCGATGCGTCGCTGGCATGGGTCTGGCTCCTTTTGAGCATCTCTTGTGCGATATTGCTCCGAATGAGCGTGCTTTGCGTTACCGATCGGCGCGTGACTTCAGCTTGCGCTTTGAGTCTTATCGCTTCTTCGAGCTCCGTGTTGACCTTGGCGAGTTCCGCCTGAAGCTCGGCCGGGTCGACTCTTTCCGAGTTCGGCTTGCTGACCCCGACCCTGGTTGCGGCTAGAGATTCCGTGGCCGCTGAAAGGCCGCCTTGGAGCAGGTATGTCTTGAAGCCCCGCTGGTTAAGCAGAAATACCGCGGCCGCGCTCCTTCGACCGGAGTTGCAGTAAACGATGTAGGTCGTTTTCTTATCCAGCTCCATAATCCGCCGCCGGAGTGCCGCCAGCGGGATGTTGACGCTTGCCTTGAGCCCGTCGTTTTCGTGCTCTTCCGGCAGTCGAACGTCAAGCCATCGCGCGCCCGCTTTGATCTGCTTGACTGCTCTGGCGAAATCGAGAACGCTGGCAAGCGGTTCGTGGATGAGCTCGATGAACTTGTCCTTGGTAATCCGAATCAGGACGCCGTCGGTAATCATCGACACGGTCGCGTTGCGCTTTGCGTTGGAAATTAGCGCCTCTTCGCCGAAGGTGTCTCCCGAACGCAGCTCCACGATCTCGACTGGACCGGTGCTGTCCTCATTCTGGCGAGTGACCAGGCAGCGGCCGTCCTGAATGAAGTAGTAGTAATCGCCACGGTCCCCTTGCCGGATCACGACGTCGCCCGATTTAAACTCGACTTCTTGCATCACGCTGCGGATCTTCTGCACGTTGGCAGGAGGAACCCGCGACAGGATTTCCGAATTCAGGATGCTCGATTCAATCCTGGAGGCGCCCGCGTCGCTGTCGTCGCCGTCGGATTCGCTCCAAACCAGCATGGCGCTGATTTTTCTGCGGTCCACTCGCAGCAGCTTGACCAGGCTGCCCGCCCGCAGCTTCTGTTTCTCCTCTCGCATCTGGGAAAGGGAAAAGCGTGCTCTCTCGGTGCGGGCGAAGATAGTGTCGGCCACCCGGCTGCCGCTCAAGATTTGAATCTCGCCTTCCACCAGATAGTAGCTGTACTGGCTTCGCTCGACCCCCAGCTCGATCGGTTGTTCGTCTCGTATAGTGATGATTTCGCAGTAGTTTTTGAGCTCTTTGAGGTGCCTGGGCGCGATTCCGTTGATCGGAACGAAGCGGGTCAGAAGAGCTTCTGTAACCTCGGAGCTTCCTGCTGGGCTCATATCCGTGTTTCCTGGATCCGGCGGGCGCTTAATGAAAAACCTAACATGAGTTTATGCGACTTCAATGCCGATTTTCTTGACCCGTGCCCGTTTCCGGGGGTCGATAGTCTGTCGGCAGCGGATCGGTTATCTCCAGATAGAGCAAAATCGTCGTCTGCAAGGCGTTTTCGTTGTCGTCGCTGACGAGGAAGAAACGCAGTCCGTGGTGCCGCGCGAGGCCCTCGAAATTGTCGATCCGCCAGCCAGCGGACGAGTCGAAAACCGCAGTGGTGGAAACCTCTGCCAGGCGGCGCGTCCCGGGAGAAAGGGGGAAGGTTCTCCGGAGAGAGATGATCACGGGTGAGTAGAACAGCCCGTGCCCCCGCTCCAGCGTTACCAGGGAGCCGTCCCGCAGGGCTTCCATGGCCACCAGAGCGTTGTTGGGCACGTCTCGCAGCGGATACGCCCAGCCAATGCCGCTGGTACTCCAAATGCCCACGATCCCTGGCGCGCTTCCGGTCATCGGCCACTCCGGAGCGGTGAGCCAGCCGAAAGCCGGGTGCCGGGTCACCGACTCCAGGGACTTGTTGGCCGAGGCGTAGCTGGCCGCCTCGGAAAGGGGCGCCGGCAGGGCTATCGGCTCGAGAAAGCGGCCTTTCGTCGAGTACCGCGCCAATCTGGGCCGGCGCTCGAAGGAAATCACCAGCTGGCTGTCCCCGGGGATGCCGTTGTCGCCGTTCTCCATCGTGAGGCCCTCGCTGTCCGCCCACGCTTCGCTCAAGGAACGACCCTCGGGGTCCCTCAGGGCGTAGCCGGCCAGCCCCGATAGACCCGTCAGCCGCTCCCCTTCGAACTCAGGCCGGAAATGAAACAGCGTCCCGCCATCGGAAAGCGCGTAAAGAATTTCTTCGTCCTCGTCCCAGGCCAGCCCCGAAAGCTCCCGCGTCGGCTGGCCGTCAACCCGTATCGGCTTCAGCCTCAAGGCGCCTAGGAGCCGGATCCCCATGAAACGGCTGCCGCTGCGGTAAGTTGCGGAAAGCTCGTAAGGCGCGGAGAGCTCGGAAGAGGCAACCGGACGCGGTGCGGCCGGTCCCGAGGCGGCTATCAACAGGAAACCGGCAAGGCAGGAAGACAACCACAGCGGCCGTTCGGGACGCCGGCTCCCATCAACCATCAGCCCGTCGCTTCCAAAAAGGGGATCACCGCTTGGGCGAAATCCTGGGGCTTCTCGGAGTGGGGCCAGTGACCGGCACCGCCGACGGTGCGGATTTCCGCGGCGGGAAAATGTTTACGAATCATGTCGTAGTGGCTCTTAGGGACATAATCGGATTTTCCCCCGCGAACGAACAGTGCCGGACCGCAGTAAAGCTCCTTGCCCTGTTGCAGTGGGAATCCAGTAAGCGCCGACATGTTCGCCGCCAGCGCCGGCAGATTGAGCCGCCAGCGAAATCCGCTAACGTCGCGTTCAAGGTTCTGCAGCAGAAACTGCCGCAATCCTGCATCCGGAACGGCATCGGAGAGTATTTCCGAAGCGCTCTCCCGCCGGGTCAGGTCTTCGAGGTCAATAGATTGCATCGCCTGGATGTAAGGCGCATGGTCCTGGCCCGTGGCGACCGGGGCGATATCGACCACCACCAGGGCCGAAACCCGCTCGGGTGCCTGAAGCGCCGCCAGCATGGCGACCTTTCCGCCCATGCTGTGACCCAGCAGGGTGGCCGTTCGCAGAGACCGCTGATCCATGTAGGCGAACATGTCTGCCACCATCCCTGGATAGCTCATCTCATCATCGTGAGGCGAGCGGCCGTGATTGCGCAGATCGAGCAGGTGCAACTGGCGGCTATCGGCCATCGATCTGGCGAATGAGCGCCAGTTGGTGCCGGAACCGAACAGCCCGTGGAGGACGATCAGCGGCGGACCCTCGCCGATGATCTGGTGGTGCAGGGGAAGGGGCATGAGTTATGTAGTGTGTGGGATGTAATTTCGTGCCGATCGTTCAGTTGGCCGACTTACTCAAAGCCACGACCGGAGCGGAATTCTGAATCACCATTTTCCCTACATACTACATACCACATGCTTTCTTACTTCTTCTTCGGCACATACAAATCCGTAATCGTTCCCTCGACCATCTCGGCCGCAAAGTTGAAGGTTTCAGAAAGCGTCGGGTGAGGATGTATGGTGAGTCCGATATCCGGCGCATCGGCGCCCATCTCGATTGCCAGCGTTGCCTCGGCAATCAAATCCCCGGCGTGGGGACCGACGATGCCCGCGCCGATAATGCGGCCACTCTCTTTATCGAACATCACCTTGGTCAATCCTTCGTTTCGTCCCATCCCTAAGGATCTCCCGCTGGCGGCCCAGGGAAACGAGGCCTTGTCGTATTCGATGTTCTGTTTTTTGGCCTCGTCCTCGCTCAACCCCGTCCAGGCCACCTCCGGATCGGTGTAAGCCACGGAGGGAATAGTGAGCGCATCGAAGCTGGACTTTTCTCCCGCCGCAACTTCCGCCGCCACTTTGCCTTCATGGGTGGCCTTATGAGCAAGCATGGGCTGGCCGGCGATGTCGCCTATGGCGAAGATGTGCGGCACGTTGGTGCGTTGCTGGCGATCGGCGGGAATGAAGCCGAAGTCGTCGACTTTGATCCCTGCCTTGTCGGCGCCGATCTTGTTCCCGTTGGGACGGCGCCCAACCGCAACGAGTATGCGATCGAATTCTGCCGACGCGGGCGCTTTGTCGCCTTCGAATCTGGCAACCAGCGCATTCTTCTTTGCTTCGATGCCGGTTACCTTGGTGCTGATGTAAATGGCTTCGTATTGTTTCTCGATCCGCTTTTGTAGCGGTTTGACCAGATCGCGGTCGCAGCCGGGAATGAGTCCGTCGAGTAGCTCCACCACCGTAACCTTGGATCCTAGGGCGTGGTACACGGTTGCCATTTCCAGCCCGATGATACCGCCGCCGATTACAAGCAGACGTTTCGGAATCTCCTCGAGCACCAGCGCATCGGTAGAATCCATCATTCTAGGATCGTCGTTGGGAAATGAAGGGATTTCCGTAGCCTGGGATCCCGCGGCGACAATAGCGAAGTCGAATGAAATTGTTTTAGTTCCGTCTTTGCTCTCCACGCTCATGAGGTTCGGAGATTCAAACTTACCCACCCCCTGAACCACCTCCACCTTGCGCTGCCTGGCAAGCCCGGCAAGACCCTTGGTGAGTTGCCCTACGACCTTTTCCTTCCAGCCCGCCAGCTTCTTGATGTCGAACTTGGGATCGCCGTAGCTGACCCCGTGGTCGGCCATGGCCTGAACTGCGGTCACCACTTCCGCCGTATGCAGCAACGCTTTAGACGGAATGCAGCCCACATTGAGACAGACACCGCCGAGCGTCGGATAGCGCTCGACCAGCACGGTTTTGAGGCCGAGGTCCGCGGCGCGAAATGCAGCGGTATAACCGCCCGGTCCAGCACCAAGCACCACGACCTGGGCATGGATGTCCCCGCTTTTCGCCATCTCGCCTGCGGCGGCGGCAGGGCCTGCGGCCCGCGCCGGCGCGCTGCTGTCGCCGCCACCGTTACGTTTGGCAATTTCTTCTCCGTCTTTTTTCTCCCGTGCTTCGGCTGCTTTGGCCTCCGCCTCTTCCAGGGTCGCGATTACCGACCCCTGTGAAACCCGATCGCCGACGTTAACGTGCATTTGTTTGACCGTACCGGCATGAGTGCTGGGCACATCCATGGTGGCCTTGTCGCTTTCCAGGGTGATGAGCGGCTGCTCGATATCCACTGAATCTCCGCCGGACACGAGCACCTCGATGATCTCGACATCTTTGAAGTCGCCGATGTCGGGAACCTTTATTTCAATGTTTTGGGGCATGGTTGGTCCTTAATGACGGAAGTGTGGGACTAAGGTCGCTGCCTTCAGTTAAAGCAAACTGGCATAGGCTGGGTCGTAGCTGGTAGGTAGCAGATGGCAGATGGGAAATACTCGGTCGCGATGCCGATCCCAATTGCGATCTACCATATTCTTAGAGAAGTAGCCTCCTCACATCACTCAACAAGCCGCAGAGGTACGCCATGAAGCGCGCGGCTGCAGCGCCGTCGATGACCCGGTGGTCGTAGGAGAGATCCAGAGGCTGCATCAGTCGCGGCGCGAACTCTTTGCCGTTCCATACCGGCGCCATGCGCGAACGCGTGACTCCTAGGATGGCCACTTCGGGGGCATTGACGATGGGCGTGAAGGCGGTGCCGCCGATGCCGCCGAGACTGGAGATGCTCATGCAGCCGCCCTGCATTTCGCTGGGTTTGAGCTTGCCTTCCCGCGCGCGGCCGCTTACCTCTCCCATTTCCAGAGCGAGCTCGATGATGCCTTTCTTTTCCACGTCGCGCAGCACCGGAACGACCAGTCCGTTAGGCGTGTCCATGGCGATTCCGATGTGAAAGTATTTCTTGTAGACGAGACTTTCACCGTTCGGCGTGAGTGACACGTTGAAGCTTGGAAACTCCGCCAGCGCCGCCGCCACCGCCTTGGTGATAAAGGCAAGCGCGGTGATTCGCGCGCCTTTCTTCTCGGCTTCGGCCTTGAGCGATTTACGAAAGTCTTCCAGTTCGGTGACGTCGGCCTCATCGTGATGGGTAACGTGAGGGACGTTGAGCCAAGCGCGGTGAAGATGGGGACCCGAGATTTTTTTGATTCGGGGTAGCGGACGCGTTTCCACTTCGCCGAACTTGGAGAAATCCACCGCCGGGATCGGCTCGATTCCGCCGCCGGCCGCTGGCGCTCCCGCGGGCCTCGCAAGCGCTTCTTTGACGAATTTCTTGACGTCTTCTTTGAGTATTCGACCTTTTCGACCGGTGCCGCGGACTCCGGAAAGGTCCACGCCGAGCTCGCGGGCGAAACGACGCACCGCCGGAGTAGCGTGAAAAGTGGACCTGGGCGCCGGCGCATCGCTGGAGATTGCTGCCGTAGGCGAGGGCCGTGACGTCGCCTCGGCGGCCGTGGCCGGCGCAGCTTGATCGGCCGCTTTCGGCGGCGCTTCCGCTTTATGTTCGGGCGCCTCGTCCGCTTTTTTCTTTGCGGACTTGCTTTCTTCCGCTGCCGCTCCGCCCACCTCCATGGTGAGAATGAGCGTGCCTTCGGACACCTTATCTCCAACCGCGACCTTGAGCTCTGTCACCGTTCCCGCATGGGGCGATGGCACGTCCATGGTGGCCTTGTCGCTTTCAAGCGTGACCAGCGCATCCTCTTCCCTCAACGAATCGCCGGCTTTGACCAGCACTTCGATGATCGGCACGTCGCTGAAGTCGCCGATGTCGGGCACCCGCACCTCTTCGGTGCGCGTGTCGCCGCCCGTAGCTTCCTTGGCCGGCGCCGCTACTTTTTCCGCCTGCGGCGCTTGTTCGTCACTCTCCGCCGGAGCCGCCTGCTGGCTGGCACCGTTGCCGCCCGCCGGGCGGGACGCTTCGCCATCGACTTCCAGTACCAGAATGTCCGTTCCCTCGGACACCTTGTCTCCGACGGAGACCTTGATCTCTTTGACTACGCCCGCCTGCGGTGCAGGCACATCCATGGTGGCCTTGTCGCTTTCCAAGGTAATGAGCGGGTCCTCCGCGCTCACCCGATCACCCTTATGCACCAGCACCTCTATGATGGGAACGTCGTCAAAGTCCCCGATATCCGGTACGACGACCTTTGTTGTTGATGCCACGACCTCAGTCTCCCTTTTTCATCCCGCTAGACGGTAATCGGATTGGGTTTTTCGGGATCGATACCGTATTTCTTGATGGCATCGCTTACTTTCTTCGCCGGGATCACGCCGTCATCGGCAAGCGCATTCAGCGCAGCCACGGCGACGTAATGGCGATCCACCTCGAAGAATTTCCTCAGCTGTTTGCGCACGTCGCTGCGTCCAAAGCCGTCGGTGCCCAGAGTGACATAGCGCCGCGGCACGAAACTCCGGATCTGATCCGCGAACAGCCGCACATAGTCCGACGCAGCAACCACTGGACCTTTTCGATCGGCCAGGCACTGCTCCACGTAGCTCATTCTCGGTTTCTTGTCCGGGTGCAGCATGTTCCAGCGCTGAGCGTCCACGCCATCTCGCCTGAGCTCGGTAAAAGAGGTGGCGCTCCAGACGTCCGCCGCTACGCCGAAGTCCTCCTTCAACAGCTTTGCGGCCTCGATGACCTCGCGAAGGATGGTGCCGCAACCCATCAGCTGCGCCACGGGCTGATCCTTCTTCTTTTTTTCGGCCTCCTGCAACAGGTACATGCCCTTGAGGATGCCTTCTTCCGCGCCCTTGGGCATGTCCGGGTGGATGTAGTTCTCGTTCATCACGGTCAGGTAATAGAAGATGCCCTCTTGATCCTTGAACATTCTTTTCAAGCCGTCCTGAATGATGACCGCGAGCTCGTAAGAGAAGGTCGGGTCATAGGAAACGCAGTTGGGAATGTTGGCCGAGAACAAATGGCTGTGTCCGTCGTCGTGCTGCAGCCCTTCGCCAGCCAACGTGGTGCGTCCAGCGGTGCCGCCCACCAGGAAGCCGCGCGCCTGCATGTCCGCCGCGGCCCAGGCGAGATCGCCCACCCGCTGAAATCCAAACATGGAGTAGAAGATGTAGAAGGGAATCATGCCCAGGCCGTGATTGCTGTATGCGGTGCCCGCGGCAATCCAGGACGAAATCGCGCCCGCCTCGTTGATGCCCTCTTCCAGCACCTGTCCTTTCTTGTCTTCCCGGTAGTACATCAGCTGGTCTGCATCCATCGGCTCATAGAGCTGGCCGTGGGGCGCGTAGATGCCGAGCTGACGGAACAGGCCCTCCATGCCGAAGGTGCGCGCTTCGTCGGGAACGATGGGCACCACGTACTTGCCGATTTTCTTATCGCGGGTAAGCGCGGTGAGAATGCGTACGAACGCCATGGTGGTAGAAATCTCCCGGTCGCCGGTGCCTTTGAGCTGACCTTCGAAGGCGTCAAGACCCGGCACTTCCACAGGCGTCGCCTCTTTGCGCCGCTGTGGGAGGAATCCCCCCAGCGCTTTGCGACGATCTCGTAGGTATGTGACCTCCGGGCTGTCTTCCTCGGGTCGATAAAACGGCGCGTCGGCAATGGCGTCGTCGGATATGGGAATGTTGAAGCGGTCGCGAAATGCCTTGAGCGCTTCCTCGCCCATCTTTTTCTGCTGGTGGGTGATGTTCTGGCCTTCTCCGGCTTCGCCCATGCCGTAGCCTTTGACCGTCTTGGCCAGAATCACTGTGGGTTGCCCCTGATGCTTTACTGCTTCGGCGTAAGCGGCGTAAACCTTGTGCGGATCGTGTCCACCTCGATTCAGACGCCAGATGTCGTCGTCGGAGAGGTTAGACACCATCTGTTTGAGCTCGGGGTAGGCGCCGAAAAAGTGCTCGCGCGTATACGCTCCGCCCTTGGCCTTACACGCCTGGTACAGGCCGTCCACCGCTTCTTCCATGCGTTTGCGCAGCAACCCTTTGGTATCGCGCTGGATCAGCGGATCCCAGTAGGAGCCCCAAACCACCTTGATCACGTTCCAGCCGGCGCCTCGGAAGGCCGCTTCGAGTTCCTGGATGATCTTTCCGTTGCCGCGCACCGGTCCGTCGAGGCGCTGCAGATTGCAGTTCACGACGAAAATCAGATTGTCGAGGTTCTCACGCGACGCCAGCGTGATGGCGCCCAGGGATTCCGGCTCATCCATCTCGCCGTCGCCCATGAAGGCCCAGACTTTGCGCCCATCGGTGTCCACCAAGCCGCGGTTGTGCAGGTATTTCATGAATCGGGCCTGGTAGATGGCCATAATCGGGCCAAGCCCCATGGATACCGTGGGAAACTGCCAGAAATCCGGCATCAGCCAGGGGTGCGGGTAGGACGACAGGCCGCCGCCGTCCACTTCCTGGCGGAACTTGTGCAGCCGGTCTTCGGTAATACGCCCCTCCAGAAACGCCCGTGCGTAGATTCCCGGCGCTGAGTGTCCCTGAATGAAGATCATGTCGCCGCCGTGCTTCTCGCTCGGCGCGTGCCAAAAGTGATTGAAGCCGACGTCGTAGAGAGTCGCCGAGGATGCGAAGCTGGCGATATGCCCGCCGAGCTCGCTGGACTGCCGGTTCGCCTGCACCACCATGGCGATGGCGTTCCAGCGGATGAGTGACCGTATGCGCCACTCAATGGCCGGATCGCCCGGGGTGTGTTCCTCGCGGGACTCCGGAATCGTGTTCAGGTACGCGGTGTTGGCGGAGTAGGGCAGATTCGCGCCGGCGCGCCTTGCCTCGTCGATAAGCATCTCGAGCAGATAGTGCGCTCGCTCGATGCCGTCGCTTTGAATGACCGCGTTGAGTGACTCGATCCACTCATCGGTTTCTTCGCGATCGACTTCGGTAATCTGGGGTAGTGCAGCCATGGTCATCCTCGCTCTATTTGTTCTCGATCGGAGTCCGCGAAAGTCATAGACCCCTCGGCGCCAGATTGCCCCGTGTTCCTTCGCGTCTCCGGGGCGCAAAAAACGCGAGCGACGCAAGACTCGATCTGGCTTCGCTTGTCAGAAGAATCCAATCACCGACTCTTAAAATCCTTCCTTCGGTTCGGCCCTTACGCAACCGGGCCCGCCGTGACACAACGAAGCCGCACACGACGCCTGTGAATCTTGTTATCAGCGCGCGACGGCTACTCCTTTCGCTGCTTCTCGAGTTCGCGCGAGAGTCGCACCGTTTCGGGACCGGGTCATCTCGGCCTGGACCGGCCGATAATGCGACTGGCCGCATTATAAGGGACTTTGAGGACAGGCACCCAGGGTATTTTCACCCAGAAGCCGCGCTGGACGACACCAGCTCGCGATTTTGATAACGTCCGAAGTCTTTTTACAACGGGCGCTATCGCCTTGCAGCAGCTACGAATGACACGTCCGGACGACTGGCACGTCCACTTTCGCGACGGTGAGGCGCTCAAAGATGTCGTCCCGGACACGGCGTGCCGGTTCGCCCGCGCCATCGTGATGCCGAACCTGGACCCTCCGGTCACCAGCGTTACCCAGGCGCTGGCGTACCGTGAGCGTATTCTGGCCGCGGTTCCCGAGGGGGTGGAATTCACCCCGCTGATGACGCTGTATCTCACCGACAACACTTCGGCCCAAGAAATTGCGCGCGCAAAACAATGCCAGCACGTCTACGCGGTCAAGCTCTACCCGGCCGGCGCGACAACCAACTCCGCCCTCGGGGTCACGGATCTGAATCGCGTCCGCGACGCCTTATCCGCCATGGAGGACGCTGGATTGCCTCTGCTGGTGCATGGAGAAGTGGTGGACGCCAACGTTGACGTCTTCGATCGAGAGCGGATATTCATCGAGCGGGTTCTCTCCAATCTAGTCGAGCGCTACTCGGCGCTAAAGATCGTGTTCGAGCACGTCACCACGTCGCACGCGGTGAGTTTCGTCGATTCCGCACCGGCCACCGTGGCCGCCACCATCACCGCGCATCACCTGCTGCTCAATCGCAACGCAATGTTCGCGGGCGGTGTGCGCCCGCACCACTATTGCCTTCCCGTACTCAAACGGGAAGATCACCGCACCGCCCTGATTCAGGCGGCCACCGGAGGAAGCGCCAGATATTTTCTCGGTACCGACTCGGCGCCGCACCCGAGATCGGCGAAAGAAAATGCCTGCGGCTGCGCCGGCATCTATACCGCCTATGCAGGGCTCGAGCTCTACGCCGAAGTTTTCGAAAGCGCGGGCGTGCTCGAGCGACTGGAAGCCTTCGCCAGCTTCAACGGCCCAGACTTTTACGGCTTGCCGCGAAACAAGGATCAGATCGAGATCCATAGGGCCCGGCAGGACATTCCGCCGACTTTACCCTTCGGCGGGGAAGTCACCGTTCCGTACCGCGCGGGTGAGCAGGTGGCCTGGTCACTGGCGAAGTGACGTGGGCACCGCGGAACGAATTCCGGTAAGGTCCCGCTTTCGCGGATTTCTTCCCGTGGTCGTGGATGTAGAGACCGGCGGGTTCAATTCGCACAGCGATGCCCTTCTGGAGATTGCCGCGGTGACGCTTCGCATCGACGATGAAGGCCGCTGGGCTCGTGCGGAAACGCATTCCTGTCACGTAGAACCCTTTCCGGGCGCGAATCTGGATCCGGCTGCTCTGGAGTTCAATCGAATCGATCCCGGCCATCCGCTTCGACTCGCCGTGCCGGAGCGTGAGGCGCTTGGCAAGATATTCACCCCGGTAAGAAAGGCGGTGAAATCCGAGGGTTGCACACGCGCAGTGCTGGTCGGACATAACCCGTCTTTTGATTTAAGTTTCGTCAATGCCGCAGTGGAACGCACCGGGATAAAGCGAAATCCCTTTCATCCCTTTTCCACCTTCGACACCGCCACTCTTGGCGGGCTCGCCTTCGGGCAGACGGTGTTGTCGCGGGCGGTGAAAGCAGCGGGTATCGACTGGGACGAGCGCGACGCCCACTCGGCCATCTATGACGCTGAGAAGACTGCCGAGCTGTTTTGCCGAATCGTCAACCTTTGGAACGAGCGCTACGTGGTCACTGACGATATGGAGTGAACTTCGCCACAGCGGGCTTCAGTTCTATCTGAGCCGGGCTTTTACCTCGGCCAGCTTGGACCGCATCAGCACACCCAGTAGAGATCGCTGACCCCCGGGCGTTCAGGCTTTAGGCGCTCCAGGGCGGCATGCATCAGGCGCCCCTGGTCATAGTAGGTTGACTCCGCATCGACGTATTCCGGCGCGTAGCTGCTGGATTCGCTCCCGGCACGCGCCTCTGAGTACCACATTTGCGAATGCGGAACGACAAAAAAACATGCCGTAAATGATGAGGGCGTATCCCGACACCGGCAGCATCAGCTTGAGCGCTCGCCAACCGCTTGCCAGCCCCATTGCGCGGCCGGCGATGAATGTTCCCCATACGGCGGTTGCGAAAAAGAGTCCCCACGTGGCCGACCGTGCGTGGTCGAACACGAGTCTGCGATACAGCAGCGCCGAAAACGGAAGCACCATCATTTGAACGGTCGCGGTTGCCGACAATAGAAGAACGAACAGCGCGCTTCGCTGATTCTGTCGATCCAGCCACGCGGCGACGAGTAAAACGCTCACAATGAACGCGAGTTGATGGGTCGCATAAGCCGTCAGTCCGTAAATGTTGAAGCTGCGCGGCGGCTCGATGACGAAGAAAGCGCTGACACACGCGATAATCGCGTTGAGGACGAAAAGGGCAATAAATCGAGCGAAGTCGATTCGAAAACTCTGGAGCGAGGGCTTGCGAAAAAACGCAAGGCGAAAGCCGGCGCACAGATTGTGGCCGAGACGGGGTACAAGAAGCGCGCCAGGTTCTGGTTTAGGGCTCCGGACTCCGCGGGAGTGGTCGTCGCCGGTGCTGGGGCGCACGCCCGATTCCCCGGCTGACATCGGATTGCACAAGCCTGCCGTTGGAGCAAGCCGTCACGGCGGAGAAGGGCAAACCCGCCTTCGACACGGGACCGCCTCCGCCACCTTATCGGCCCCGAGCGCCCGCGGCTTGAGCCACGGCGCGGCTTAACGGCCCTTGGGAATCGCGCTATCAGGGCGCTCCTTCCCTGGTCACGTCGTCAAAAGGGCGGTCATCTCGGCGCCGGCTGCTTGCGTCCTCGCGCACCGCCTGTGCGATACTTGAAACCATGTCCAAGGTAGAAGTTCAGCTGTCCAAGCCCACCCGCGCCCAGCGGGGTGCTGAGAAGACCGCGCGCAATCCGGTGAAGGTCCTCCGGCAAGAGGGGCCGCTGCCGAAAAAACCCGCCTGGATCCGGGTCAAGGCACCCACGGGACCTTCGGTTAGCCGTCTCAAGGGGCTGCTCAGGGAGTCGCGTCTGCACACGGTTTGTGAAGAGGCCTCCTGCCCTAACATTGGCGAGTGCTTTTCCAACGGCACCGCCACCTTCATGATCATGGGCGATCTGTGCACCCGCCGCTGCCCTTTTTGCGACGTGGCCCACGGTCGCCCGCAGCCGCTGGATCCCGAAGAGCCGGCACACCTGGCCGACGCGGTGGCCAGAATGGGTTTGCGCTACGTGGTGGTCACCTCGGTCGACCGGGACGATTTGAGAGACGGCGGAGCATCGCATTTTGCCGCCTGTATCGAAACCCTTAGAAATCGCTGCCCCGAAACCCGGATCGAGATCCTGGTGCCAGATTTCCGCGGCCGCATGGAGGTCGCGCTGGAAAATCTGGGCCATGCGCCGCCGGACGTGTTCAATCACAACCTGGAAACCGTGCCGCGTCTTTACCGCAAGGCGCGACCCGGGGCGGATTACGGCTGGTCGCTGGATCTGATCCGGCGATTCAAGGCGGCGCACCCGGAGCTTCCCACCAAGTCAGGACTGATGTTGGGTTTGGGCGAGGAAAGGGACGAAGTCATCCAGGTGCTAAAAGATCTGCGCGCCCACGACTGCGACATGCTCACAATCGGCCAGTACCTTCAACCCAGTCGTCATCACCTGCCGGTGGAGCGCTTCTGGGCGCCGGGGGAGTTTGAGGCTCTGGGCGACATTGCCCGTGAGCTCGGATTCAAGAACGTGGCCAGCGGTCCCCTGGTTCGCTCCTCCTACCACGCCGATCTTCAGGCTGCGGGCGAAGCCGTCGCTTGACAGCCGAGGGGATCGAGCGGCGTCCTGAAGCTCGCCGGGCCGTCGCGCGGGACGCGCAGCATTGATGGAGCTGATTCTTACCAAAAGCATTGCCGCACTGATGCTCCCGCCGGGAGGCAATCTTCTGCTCGCGTTGGTCGGGCTGCTGTTGCTGTCTCGCTGGCGCAGGGCCGGCGTGGCCGTGATTGTGGTGTCGGTGCTGAGTCTTTACGGCTTCAGCATGCACGTGGTGGCGAATTCATTGAGCAAAAGGCTGGAGCAGGTCTCGCCCTATCCTTTGCGCGCGTCCGGCGCCGAGAACATGCGCGCCATTGTCGTCCTCGGCGGCGGGCGCAACGACTTTGCTCCCGAATACGGCGGCGAAACGGTTTCGTCGGAAACCCTGGAACGACTGCGTTACGCCGCGCGCCTGCACCGAAAGACCGGCCTGCCGATCCTGGTCACCGGCGGACAACCCTTCGGCGAGACTATCGACGAGGCGGCGCTGATGAAGCGGGTGCTGGTGGAAGACTTCAAGCTGCCGGTGGAATGGGTCGAGGCGAAATCGAGCAACACCGAGGAGAACGCGCGTTTCGCGGCCAGTATCTTGAAGTCGCACGGCGTTCACCGCGTGTTCCTGGTTTCCCACGCGTCGCACCTTCGCCGTGCGGTCAGGGCGTTCGAGCGCGCCGGCTTAGGGGTGATACCCGCGCCTACCGGATATCAGAAAAGCGCGGCGGGCCGCAACGGAATTATGGCGTGGGTGCCATCCGCCCAGGCGCTGAAACAAACGGCCGCCGTTTTTCGAGAGTACATGGGCGCTGTCTGGTACCAATGGCGATACCAATGACGGCCGGTGACGAACGGCAAGTTGTCGCGAATCCGTGGCCAGTGGACCTGCCGGTACACGGTCGCAACGGTGAGAGCTTCACATTAACAGCGGACGTGCCGGCGATTTAACACATCACGCGACTCAGAAAACTCGGGCTTGGTTCGTCGTCGCGCCGGTCAGTTGCCGCCAACAGTGGTCGTAGGGTGCGCCGTGAGCAGCGTCGATCCCGTCGGCTGATTGTTCTCGGAAATTCGTGCCTCGTATGACGAATTTGTCGAAGTCGTTGCCTGTAAACGCATCAACCGCTCTTCTTTTCTTCAACCGTGAGATCGAGCTCGCCTTTTGCCAATCGAGCGTGGACCCGTTGGCCCCGCTTGACCGATTCCGCGGCGCTTACCAGGGCGCCGTCTTCGGCGCGGGTGAGGATGCTGTAGCCGCGCTCCAGTGTTCCTATGGGGCTGATGGAATTCAGCGCCCGGGTAGTCTCCGAGACCCGAGCGCG
This sequence comes from uncultured Gammaproteobacteria bacterium, assembly GCA_947258715.1. Classification (GTDB taxonomy): domain Bacteria; phylum Pseudomonadota; class Gammaproteobacteria; order HK1; family HK1; genus CAMYJH01. The sequence continues at coordinate 13,551 of CAMYJH010000001.1, read as the reverse complement.
GGCGTCACTGAGCCGCCGGCGGGCAAGGTCCCCTAATCTGCGGCGTAAATCCGCCTGGCGGGCGCGATGCAGATCGACCTGCGAGGCTGGGTGGCGGGCGGCGAGTCGCGCGTTAAGAGCGGCCAGCGCGGCGCGCCGCGAAACCGGCGCGCCGCGGGCCGAGCGGTTAAGCCGCAAGCTCAACTCGTCCACCCGCTGGGTGAGATCCAGAAGACGCCTTCGAGGCAGCAGCAGCCGTTTTGAAAGCCGGTCCAGGTTTTCACGCTGGTTTCGAATCAAGGCCGCCATCAGCGTGGTGAGACGCTGCCGGGAGCTGCCGATGCGGATGACTAGGTGACGCACGTCCGGGGTTACCAGCTCGGCCGCGGCGGAAGGCGTCGGCGCCCGGCGGTCGGCGGCGAAGTCGGCGATGGTGAAATCCACTTCGTGCCCGATGCCGGTAACCACCGGAACGGGGCAGGCGCGAATCGCGCGCGCAAGCTGTTCTTCGTTGAAGGCCCACAGATCTTCGATAGAGCCGCCGCCGCGGGCGACAATCAGCACGTCGCAGTCGTTGCGCGCGCCAACAACCCCGATCATGCGCACGATCTCCGGCGCCGCCTGGGCGCCCTGGACCGGCACCGGGTAGATGACCACCTTCACGCCGGGGTGCCTTCGTTGGATCACGTGAAGTATGTCCCGCAGCGCCGCGCCCGTAGGTGAGGTGACGACGCCGATAACTGCGGGAAACTCCGGAAGCGGGCGCTTTTTCGCCTCCTCGAACAGGCCCTCGGCGGCAAGGCGCAGCTTCAGCGCCTCGAAGGCTCGGCGCAGCGCGCCAGCTCCGGCTTCCTCCATGTATTGGACGATGAGCTGGAACTCCCCGCGCTCGGGGTAAAGACTCACCCGCGCGTTGGCCAGCACCTGCATCCCGTCTTCCGGGTCGAACTCCAGCTGGCGGTTTCGCGTGCGGAACATGGCACAGCGCACCTGGCAGCTGTCGTCCTTTAAAGAGAAGTAGATGTGACCGGAACGAGGGCGGGCGAGGTTGGAGACCTCTCCTTCCACCCAGATAGGCGGGTAGCTGGACTCGATTAACGACCGTACCTCGAGATTGAGGCGCGACACCGTGTAAACGTCCTTCAAGCTAACGGGGGCTTGAGATCTTCCGTCGCTGGACAATTCCGATTCCTCGATCAACTTCGTCAAGCAGCTTTGACGTGGACTATATTCGGTTGATCACTGTGAGCAGGGCGGACCCGGGGCCGCATCCGGCCCTGCCGAGGCAGCCTTTAAAGACCCGCTTTCATTTACCCGATCTGGCCGAAAAGATATAATGATCGGCTATTTTTTAAAACCCGGCGTTTCGACAGGAAATCTTATGGCAGCCATCGAGCAGGCCCTTACTTTCGACGACGTATTACTGGTTCCAAGCTACTCCAGCATCCTGCCCAGAGAGGCTCAGCTCGAGACCCGCTTCACCCGGGGCATCTCCCTCAACATTCCAATCGTTTCCGCCGCAATGGACACGGTGACGGAGGCGCGCTTAGCCATTGCTATCGCCCAGGCGGGCGGCATCGGCGTCATCCACAAGAGCATGTCCGCCGAGGACCAGGCGCAACAGGTTCGAATGGTGAAAAAGTTCGAGAGCGGCGTGATCAAGGACCCCATCACGGTGACGCCCGACACCACCATTCGCCAAGTGCTCGAGCTGACCCGCACCCACGAGATTTCCGGGGTGCCGGTGGTAGACGGGCGCGATCTAGTGGGCATCGTCACCAGCCGGGATCTGCGCTTCGAGACCCGTTTCGACGAGCCGGTGTCTTCGGTGATGACGCCAAAGGATCGCCTGGTGACGGTCAAGGAGGGTGCCAGCCGAGAGGAGGTGATTCACCTGTTGCACAAGCACCGCATCGAGAAGGTGCTGGTGGTGAACGGCGGATTTCAGCTCCGCGGCCTGATGACCGTGAAAGACATACAGAAATCCAGCGAATTTCCCCACGCTTGCAAAGACGAGCACGAGCAGCTTCGGGTGGGCGCGGCGGTGAGCACCGGAATCGGCACCGACGAGCGCGTGGAAGCACTGGTGGACGCGGGCATCGACCTCGTGGTGGTGGACACCGCCCACGGCCATACCCAGGGGGTCATCAACCGGGTGCGCTCCATCAAGCAGCGCTATCCCGACCTGCAGGTGGTGGCCGGCAACGTCGCCACCGCCGACGGCGCCAAGGCCTTGGCCGAGGCGGGCGCCGACGCCGTCAAGGTGGGCATCGGCCCCGGCTCCATCTGTACCACACGGGTGATCGCCGGCATCGGCGTGCCGCAGCTTACGGCGATCCTGAACGTGCGCTCGGGACTGAAGAAAACGGACGTGCCGGTGATTGCCGACGGCGGCATTCGCTATTCTGGCGACATCGCCAAGGCTATCGCCGCCGGCGCCCACTCGGTGATGGTGGGGAGCCTGTTCGCCGGCACCGAGGAATCGCCCGGCGAGGTGGAGCTCTATCAGGGACGCTCATATAAGTCCTATCGCGGCATGGGGTCGCTGGGCGCCATGTCGAAAATCCAGGGATCCAGCGACCGTTATTTCCAGGAAGGCGTTACCGAGCTGGAAAAGCTCGTGCCCGAAGGCATCGAAGGCCGCGTGCCCTACAAGGGCAGTCTGAGCGCGGTGATCGGCCAGCTCACCGGTGGCCTTCGCGCCAGCATGGGCTACACCGGATCGCGAACGCTGGAAGAGCTTCGCGAAAACGCCACGTTCGTGCGCCTCACCCACGCCGGCAGGCGCGAGAGCCACGTCCACGACGTGAGCATTACCAAAGAGGCGCCGAATTATCGTGTGGAGTGAGGGGAAGTATGTAGTATGTGATACGTAGTACGTAGGGAGACAGATAGTTTACGTATCTAAGCTTGCTGATCGCGCGACGACGGAGGATTTCTCAAGATTCGGTCATCGAGACTTATGAGTGAATTCCCCACATACCACATACTGCTTACTACATACTGATTTCCCTTCATGGATGCTCCTGTGAAAAATAAAGCGGCCCCGGTTACCGAAGCCGCCCGGGACATCCACTCCGATCGGATCCTCATCCTCGATTTCGGAGCCCAGTACACCCAGCTCATCGCGCGGCGCATTCGCGAGGCGCGCGTCTACTGCGAGATTCGTCCCTTCGATATCACGGCGAAAGAGATCGGCGAGTTCGCGCCAAAGGGCATCGTTCTCTCCGGCGGTCCGGAATCGGTGATGGAAGCTGGCGAGGTCCGCGCGCCGGATGCGCTGTTCAACTCCGGCGTGCCGGTGCTCGGTATCTGCTACGGCATGCAGACCATGGCGGCGCAGCTCGGTGGCAAGGTGGCGTCGTCTTCACGCCGGGAGTTCGGTTACGCCCAGGTGCGCGCCAGGGGTCACTCGCGTTTGCTCAAAGACATCGAGGACCATACCAGCGCCGAGGGCCATGGGCTCCTGGACGTGTGGATGAGCCACGGCGACGAGGTCACCGAGCTGCCGGAAGGCTTCAAGCTCATCGCTTCCACCGAAAACGCGCCCATCGCGGGAATGGCCGACGAGTCCCGCAGACTTTACGGATTGCAGTTCCATCCCGAAGTCACCCACACCAAGCAGGGTCAGCGCATCCTCTCGCGCTTCGTGCACGAGATCTGCGGCTGCGGCGAGCTCTGGACGCCCAGCCAGATCATCGACGACGGCATCCGCACGATTCGCGAACAGGTGGAGAGCGAAAACGTGTTGCTCGGCCTGTCGGGCGGCGTCGATTCCTCCGTGGTGGCGGCCATGCTGCACAAAGCCATCGGCAAACAACTCACCTGCATCTTCGTCGATAACGGTTTGCTTCGTCTCGACGAAGGCGATCAGGTGATGGCGACCTTTGCCGAGCACCTGGGCGTGAACGTGATCCGCATCGATGCCGAGGATCGATTCTTAAGCGCGCTCGAAGGCGTCGAGGATCCGGAAGAAAAGCGCAAGCATATCGGCCGGCTTTTCATCGAGATCTTCGAAGAGCAGGCGGAGAGACTCGAGGGCATCCGCTGGCTCGCTCAGGGCACCATCTATCCGGACGTCATCGAATCCGCGGGCGCGTCCACCAAAAAGGCTCATGTGATCAAGTCTCATCACAACGTCGGCGGGCTGCCCGAACGCATGAACCTTCGGCTCATCGAGCCGCTGCGCGAGCTGTTCAAGGACGAAGTGCGAAACATCGGTGTGGAGCTGGGGCTGCCCGCGGACATGGTCTACCGGCATCCGTTTCCGGGACCGGGCTTAGGCGTGCGCATACTGGGCGAAGTGAAGAAAAGCTACGCCGACTTATTGAGACGGGCCGACGCGATCTATATCGAAGAGCTTCGAGAAGAAGGACTCTACGACAAGGTGAGCCAGGCCTTCGCGGTGTATCTGCCGGTGCACTCAGTGGGCGTGATGGGCGACGCAAGACGCTACGAGCACGTGATTGCGCTGCGCGCGGTGGAAACCATCGACTTCATGACCGCGCGCTGGTCGCGGCTGCCCTACGAGTTTCTAGAGCGCGTCTCTCACCGCATCATCAACGAAGTGCCCGGGATCTCCCGCGTGGTATACGACATCTCCGGCAAACCACCGGCGACCATCGAGTGGGAGTAAAACCCCTATGTCGTTTCTCGGAGCGCTGAGCGACCGATTCAGTGTCTGATCTCGTTGTGGAGCCAAAGGTCGGAATCGGTTCCATTCGAATCGGTATGAGCCTTGACGAAGTCCGCTCCGCCGTCGGCGAACCAACCGGACGGTTCCGAAAGACTTCAGATAGTCCGCGTCTTACGGATGTCTACGACGGTCTGGGCATCCACGTTTATTACGATGACAGTGACTCGGTAGAGTTCATCGAGTCGTTCCCCGTAGACGGAATCCGACACGTTCTCTATGGCATGCCGGTGTTTGAACTCACAGCGGAGCAGATTGCTGCAAACCTGTCGGCGAAAGGACTATCGGGGACAGCAGAAGATGGTTCCTGGTTTGTGTATTCTTCGCTCGGTCTTTCTTTGTGGCGTTCTCATGAATCTAGAGAGCATTTCGAAGCCGTCGCGGTAGCAGAGGTGTAGGGCGCAATAGCGAAGCGTATTGCGCCGGAGTGACGGATTTGTGGCCAAGGCCGCTGCTACAGCGGGCTTCGCTCGTAATCGTTACCATTGCACACTATGACCCAGGCCGATCCCGCCAAACCAGCCTCCGTCACCGCCGAAGCCGACGAACGTTGGATGCTCCGCGCGATCTCCTTGGCCGAAGAAGCAAAAGCCGCGGGGGAGGTACCGGTGGGCGCGGTGGTGGTCAAAGACGATCTTGAGATCGGCGCCGGCTTCAACCGGCCCATCAGCTCTGCGGATCCCACCGCCCACGCCGAGATCGTGGCACTTCGTGCCGCGGCAAAATCCCTCGGCAACTACCGCCTGCCGGGGACAACGCTTTACGTCACCCTGGAGCCCTGTCCCATGTGCGCCGGCGCCATCGTTCAGGCGCGCGTTGCCCGCGTGATATACGGCGCCGCCGACGAGCGCTGGGGCGCGGCGGGCAGCGTGTTCGACGTGCTGGGATCGCAAGTGCTCAACCACCGGCCCGAATGCGCTGGCGGCCTGCGCGCGGGTCGATGCGCCGACCTCCTTCGCGATTTTTTCAAGACGCAACGCCGGAAGGATTTCGAGTGAGTTCGGAGAATTTCAAGGAAGCCGACCCTTTGAACTCCGGCGAAGATTCGGCGCAATACGCTTCGCTATTGCGCCCTACGTCCGAGTTCGAACGTGTGGAAGAACTGAAAAATAATGAGTGATCTCGACGATCTCGCTGAACGCGTCGGCGACGCACTCGAAGCCTCCGGCGACGTGCTGGCGGCGGCGGAATCATGCACCGGCGGCTGGATTGCCGAGACCGTCACCCGCCGCGCGGGCAGCTCCGCCTGGTTCGACCGGGCCTATGTCACTTATTCCAATGACGCCAAGCGCGAGATGCTGGGCGTTTCCGCGGAAACGCTGGAGACCCACGGTGCCGTGAGCGAAGCCGTGGTGCGGGAGATGGTCGAAGGCGCGCTCAAAGGCGCCGCCACGGTCGCCGTCGCGGTGAGCGGCGTGGCCGGTCCCGACGGCGGCACCGAGTCTAAACCTGTGGGCATGGTCTGCCTCGCCTGGCTGAAGAGCGGGGGCAAGGCGCACGCCGTCACCCGGCACTACCCGGGCGACCGCGCCGCGGTGCGCAGGCAGGCGGTAATCGGTGCCCTCGAAGGTGTCATCGACTTGGCGGGCGCCGGTGGGGAAGGCAAGAACGCCTGAATGCCGGAGAAACGGGACCCGTCCGCGCCGCGCCAGCGGCTGTTCTTTGCCCTTTGGCCCGGCGACGATGTGCGCCAGCACTTCGCCGCCGTAGCCTCCAAGTCGCTCAAGCGCCGCGGGCGCCGGATCCCGCCGGAGAATCTGCATCTGACCCTCGCGTTTTTAGGTCCGGTCCCACCCGAAGTGCGCCGCTGCGCCGAAGACGCGGCAGACGGCGTTGCGGCGTCGCCCTTCACGCTGGAGTTCAACCGTCTCGGTTTCTTCCCGCGGCCGCGGGTCGTCTGGTCCGGCTGCGACCACACCCCGGAGGCGCTGACATTGCTGGTCGACGCCCTTCGCCGGGGCTTGAGCGGCTGCGGGATAACCCCGGAGGCGCGCCCATATCGCGCCCATCTGACGCTGGCCCGCAAAGCCAGCGTCGAGCCCGACTTTGGCGCCCCCCACGCGCCCATTCACTGGCCGGTGGATGCCTTTCATCTGCTTGAATCGAAAACCCATTCCAGCGGCGCGCAATACAAGATACTGCGCTCCTGGCCGCTCTAAGGCGCAAGCTCTAGGAGGGTCTTGGCATCTGTGTGATAATCCGCCGCGCCACATCAATGAACCGGATTGGAGGTTAATAGGCATGGAAGACGACAGGAAAAAAGCACTGAGCGCGGCTTTGAGTCAGATCGAACGTCAGTTCGGCAAAGGCGCGATCATGCGCATGGGCGACACCACCGCCGTCAAGGACATCGAGGTGGTTTCGACCGGTTCACTACAGCTGGACGTAGCGCTTGGCGTCGGTGGTCTGCCCCGCGGCCGGGTGGTGGAAATCTATGGACCCGAATCTTCGGGCAAGACGACTTTGAGCCTGGAAGTGGTCGCGCAGGCGCAAAAAGCGGGCGGCGCTGCGGCCTTCATCGACGCCGAGCACGCGCTGGACCCCGGCTATGCCAGAAAAATCGGCGTCAACGTGGATGACCTCTTGCTATCGCAGCCGGATTCCGGCGAGCAGGCGCTGGAGATCGCCGACATGATCGTGCGCTCGGGCGCGGTGGACATCATCGTCATCGACTCGGTGGCGGCGTTGACGCCCAAGGCCGAGCTCGAAGGCGATATGGGGGATTCTCACATGGGCCTGCAGGCGCGGCTCATGTCCCAGGCGCTGAGAAAGCTCACCGCCAACATCAAGCGCTCCAATACGCTGGTCATTTTCATCAACCAGATCCGGATGAAAATCGGCGTTATGTTCGGCAGTCCTGAAACCACCACCGGCGGCAACGCGCTCAAATTTTACGCCTCGGTGCGCCTCGATATCCGCCGCATCGGCTCCATCAAGCGCGGCGACGAGGTGGTGGGCAACGAGACCCGGGTCAAGGTGGTGAAAAACAAGGTGGCGCCGCCGTTCAAGCAGGTGGAGTTCGATATCCTCTACGGCGAAGGCATCTCCAGGGAAGGTGAGCTCATCGACCTCGGCGTCAAGCACAAGATCGTCGAGAAGTCTGGCGCCTGGTACAGCTATGCCGGGGACCGCATCGGCCAGGGCCGCGACAACGTGCGCGAGTACCTGAAGCAGCACAAAGACGTTGCCCAGGGCATCGACGCCCAGATCCGCGAGCTGCTCATCGGCACCAAGTCCGAAGAGCCGGAAGCGGAGGAAGTCGAAGCCTGAGCGAGGCGCGCGAGGACGCTCGCGCCAAGGCCCAGGACCTCCTGGCGCGGCGCGAGCACTCACGGCGGGAGCTTGCGCGCAAGCTCGAAGCCCGGGGGATCGACCCGGCCGTTGTGGCCGACGTTCTCGACGACCTCGAGCGCCGACGGCTTCTCTCCGATACCCGATTCAGCGAGCAATTTGCCCGTCAGCGCGCCGAGCGCGGGCACGGACCGCTCAAAATCCTCAGCGAGCTGGCGCAACGCGGCGTAGACGAAGACACCGCGCGCGAGTACGTTAACTTGTTGGACCCGGCCTGGTTCAACCGGGCGCGGAAGGCGAAAAGGAAGCGCTTCGGCCCGGCGCCGCCGGCGAACTTGAAAGATCGCGCCCGCCAGTCACGATTCCTGGCCCAGCGCGGCTTTACCGCGGACCAGACGGCCAAGGCCCTGGCCGCAGGCGACAGTGATGAAGAAGCTGAGTAGCAACAAAATTCGCAGCACCTTCCTCTGGTACTTCAAAGACCGGGGGCACGAAATCGTGCCCAGCAGTCCGCTGGTGCCGGCAAACGACCCCACGCTGCTGTTCACCAACGCCGGCATGGTGCAGTTCAAGGACGTGTTCTTGGGCGCGGATAAGCGCCCCTATCAGCGGGCGGTCACCTCGCAGCGCTGCGTGCGTGCCGGCGGCAAGCACAACGATCTGGAAAACGTGGGCTACACCGCGCGCCACCACACCTTCTTCGAAATGCTCGGCAACTTCAGCTTCGGCGACTATTTCAAGCGACACGCCATTAAATATTGCTGGGAGCTGCTCACCGAAGTTTACGGCCTGCCGGAAAAGCGTCTTTGGGTGACCGTTTTCGAACAAGACCAGGAAGCGGAAGACATCTGGCTGAAAGAAATCGGCGTCGATCCGAAACGATTTTCTCGCTGCGGTCTCAAGGACAATTTCTGGTCCATGGGAGATACCGGCCCCTGCGGACCGTGTTCCGAAGTGTTCTACGACCACGGGCCCGAAGTGCCGGGCGGCCCGCCAGGTAGTCCGGACCAGGAGGGCGATCGCTACATCGAGATCTGGAACCTGGTGTTCATGCAGTTCAACCGAGACGCCGACGGGACCATGACGCCGCTGCCCAAGCCGTCGGTGGACACCGGCATGGGGCTCGAACGCCTGGCCGCGGTACTCCAGGGCGTACACAGCAACTACGACACGGATCTGTTCAAAGCGCTGATTAAGCGCGCGGCCAAGATTACCGGCGCCAAGGACTTGAGCGATAAGTCCCTTAGCGTCATTGCCGATCACATTCGATCCTGCGCCTTTCTCATCGTTGACGGCGTGGTGCCCTCCAACGAGGGCCGCGGCTATGTGCTCAGAAGGATCATCCGCAGAGCGATCCGGCATGGGCACAAGCTCGGCGTGCGCGAGCCGTTTTTCTACCGCCTCGTTGAGTCCCTGGAAGCGCAGATGGGCGAAGCCTATCCCGAGCTCGGCAAGTGCCGCCCGATGGTGGAGCGCATGCTCAAGCAGGAAGAAGAGCGCTTCTCCGAAACCCTGGATCAAGGCATGCGCATCCTTGAACAGGCTATCGAAGATCTTACGGCGAAGGAGATCCCCGGCGAAACGGTTTTCATGCTCTACGACACCTTCGGCTTTCCGGTGGACTTGACCGCTGACATCGCCCGCGAACGTGGCTTGAGCGTCGACATGAAGGGCTTCGAGGAGGCCATGGAAGGGCAGCGCCAGCGCGCCCGCGCCGCGAGCCGGTTCGAAGCTGTCGGCGACAAGGGTCTCACCGTAGAGGGCTGCAGCGAGTTCGTCGGTTACGAGCATCTACGAAAGGAAAGTAACGTGACCGCGCTCTTTCGAGAAGGCGCGCCGGTGAAGGCCTTGGGGCCCGAAGACCGCGGCATGGTGGTGCTGGAATCCACGCCGTTTTATTGCGAAAGCGGCGGCCAGGTGGGCGACCGCGGTGAACTCTCCGCCAACGGCGCGCGTTTTGAGGTTGAGGACACCCAGCGCCGTGGCGAGGCGGTGGTGCATTACGGCGTCATGACCGACGGCCAGATCCGGGTTGGCGACAAGCTGCTGGCCAAGGTCGACATGCAAAGGCGACGCGCCACCGCGCGCAATCATTCCGCCACGCATCTGCTGCACGCGGCGCTGAGAAAGGTGCTGGGCGAGCACGTGTCGCAAAAGGGCTCGCTGGTGGCGCCGGATCGCCTGCGCTTCGACTTCTCGCACTTCGAGCCGGTGAGCAAAGAGCAGCTTCGCGAGATCGAGGACCTGGTCAATCAATGGGTGCTTCAAAACGATGAGGCCGTCACCCGGGTGATGCCGCTGGACGAAGCTAAAGTGAGCGGCGCCATTGCGCTTTTTGGAGAAAAATACGACGACCCGGTGCGGGTGTTGAGCTTCGGCGAATATTCCACCGAGCTTTGCGGCGGCACCCACGTTGCAAAGACCGGCGACGTCGGGCTGTTCAAGCTCACTTCCGAAACGGGAGTCGCCGCTGGCGTGCGCCGGATGGAGGCGGTCACCGGCAAAGGCGCGCTCAATTGGGTGCGTGATCTGGAAGACCGGCTCGGCGGCGTCGCATATGCGCTCAAATCCGACCGTGACGGCGTGGTGGAAAAAACCAACCAGCTGCTCCAGCGCAACCGGGATCTGGAGCGCGAGCTCGAGCAGATAAAGGCGCGCCTGGCTGCAAGCCGCGGCGACGATCTGGCGTCCCAAGCCGAGGACGTGGACGGGCTCAAGGTGCTGGCGGCAAAGCTCGAAGGTGTCGATCCCAAGCGCCTGCGCGAAACCGTCGACCGACTGAAAAACAAGCTCGGCTCCGCCGCTATCGTGCTGGCCACGGTGCAGGGCGACAAGGTGAGCTTGGTAGCGGGCGTCACCCCCGACTACGTGGACCGCATCGCGGCTGGGCCGTTGGCGAACTTCGTCGCCCAGCAGGTGGGCGGCCGCGGCGGCGGTCGGCCGGATATGGCCCAGGCCGGTGGCAACGATCCTTCCAAGATCGACCAGGCCATCCGCTCGGTGCCCAACTGGATCAAAGAACGGCTTTCGGCCTGATGCCAACGACAGAGCCGTTTCCAACATTCCCGTTGACTGAATCCGGGAGCACGCCTTAAAGGCAGCTAAGCTCGTGGCTTTTCTGGTGCAAAAATTCGGTGGCACTTCCGTTGGCGATCTGGATCGCATCCGTAACGTCGCCGCCAAGGTCAAAGCCGCCCGCGATCAGGGCCACCGCATCGTTGTTGTGGTCTCCGCCATGGGCGGCGAGACCAACCGCCTGGTGGACCTCGCCCGCAGCGTCAATCCCCAGCCTCTTCCCAGGGAAATGGACGTGCTGCTTGCCACCGGCGAGCAGGTCTCAATCGCGCTCTTGGCCATCGCGCTGGATACCCTGGGCTGCCCCGCGCGTTCGTATACCGGCGCCCAGGTTCGTATCACCACCAACAACGCGCACACCAAGGCGCGCATTACCAATATTGACAAGGATCCCATCATGGCCGATCTGGCCGCGGGCAAGGTGGTGGTGGTGGCCGGGTTTCAGGGCATCAGTGACGATGGCAACATCACCACGCTCGGCCGGGGCGGCTCCGACACCACCGCGGTGGCGCTGGCTTCAGCGCTCGGCGCGGACGAGTGTCAAATCTTCACCGACGTTGAGGGCGTGTACACGTCGGATCCCCGCGTCGTACCTGAAGCCCGCCTGCTGAATGAGATTACCCACGAGGAAATGCTGGAGCTTGCGAGCCTAGGCGCCAAGGTTCTGCAGATCCGGGCGGTGGAATTTGCCAGTAAATACAACGTGCCCCTGAGAGTGCTTTCGACCTTCGTGGAAGGCGAAGGCACACACATCATTCCCGAGGAACAGCTCATGGAACAACCGCTCATTTCCGGTGTCGCATTCAATCGCGACGAGGCGAAGATCACCATTTGCGGTGTTCCAGATAAGCCCGGTATCGCCTTTAGCGTGCTCGGTCCCATCGCCGAGGCCAACATCGAAGTGGACATGATCGTGCAGAACGTCTCCGCCGATGACAAGACGGACATGACCTTCACCGTGCATCGAAACGATTTCGACACCGCGATGACGCTGCTGGAAAAGACCGCCCGCGATATGGACGCTGAAGAAGTGACCGGGGATAATCGCATCGCCAAAATTTCTCTGGTCGGCGTGGGTATGCGTTCTCACGCGGGTATCGCCAGCAAGATGTTCGAGACTCTGGCCGCCGAATCCATAAACATTCAGATGATCTCCACCTCGGAAATCAAGATTTCGGTGGTGGTGGACGAGAAGTACATGGAGCTGGGCGTGCGTGCGCTGCACGCGGCCTTTGGACTCAACGAGTCCGCCGCTCAGGCTTGACCGGATACCGGGAAGCGGGTGTATCGTCGGTTGCGGCGATTGACTATGCTTGAAAAACGTGGCGCCGGATGGTCCCAGGACGACGATTCGCGCCGGGTAAAGGAAACAGGGATATGCGCGTCGAAGCCGTTCCCCGGCATCGGGAACGCAGCGCAATGCCGAAGAGGCCGAGGAGAAAGGGCATGCTAATTTTGACCAGGAGAGTCGGCGAATCGCTCATGATTGGTGACGAGGTCACCGTGACGGTATTGGGAGTCAAAGGAAACCAAGTACGCGTCGGCGTCAATGCGCCTAAAGAAGTCTCCGTGCACCGAGAAGAGATTTACGAGCGCATCCAGGCGGAAAAATCGGGCGAGCCTCCGAGCGAACAGACGCCCAACGAGAAGGAGTGACGCCAGATTTCCGGTTGCATCCCCTTAACGCCCGCGGAGGCCGGCCCTTAACGCATCGCTGGCCACCACTGTGAGCCTTCTGTATCCTCTCCCTCCCGATCCGGAGAGATGGCCGAGTGGCTGAAGGCGCTCCCCTGCTAAGGGAGTATGGGTTAATAGCCCATCGAGGGTTCGAATCCCTCTCTCTCCGCCATATGAAAAAGGCCGGCTCAGATGCCGGTTTTTTTTATGTGGAGGGAGGGCTTTGGATGCGGTTCCAGGTTCGAAAAATCGGCAGGGCGAGACCGGAAATGGAATTGGTCCGGTGAACCAGTTGCCCGGTGGAGCGCCATCGCCAGGGATGGCGATAGCGATGGCCGGGTTCTTAGCGAGCGGGGATGCCGAGCTTTAGAACGCCGATGTTGCACGGGAACAGGGGTGAGCCCGAATCAATCTCTCTCCGCCATCCGCCTGCGCTAAAGCTACGGCGGGACGAGTGCGTAATTTTCCAGAGAAGTAGTTAGATAGCGGGGGATTGGGTCTCGGCAGGGCTCAAGCCGTAGATTCAAGCAAAAGGATGTGTCGCCGTAGTCTCCGCGCCAACGGAGACGAAGGCGCGCCTCCCGTTTCCTTGACAGCAAAATCAACGGCTTGGATAATCGCCGCCCCGCTAAAGCAGGGATAGGGGCCTTTTCAGCGCCTCCAGCACGCATCAGGGAACGATGTATCGTAAGATCCGATCGTCACGCGCCCGTAGCTCAGTTGGATAGAGTACCTGGCTACGAACCAGGGGGTCGGGAGTTCGAATCTCTCCGGGCGCGCCAAATTCATTTATTCGTTCAACTTCCCCGCCGGTTCCGGCGAGCCTGTCTACGTGT